>CAZRCD010000003.1:0-258349 GCA_964598485.1 uncultured Candidatus Bathyarchaeia archaeon | reverse complement strand
AGGAAAAACCACACAACCCACATCGAACCAAGAATTTCTAAACACCCTAGCGCGCGCTCAGTTTATTGTTGAGGGGTAAGTTCTTGATTATTTCTGACCCCTCGTAGTTTTCATCAAGTATTATGAGGGGTAACTTTTTGTTTATTTCTGACCCCTCATACTATTACACTGTTTACTTGATTTCGATAACATCCATCTATAGTCGTTTCTGATATTACCTACCTTCCTATTCCATTAATATCCATAATGTATCCTAAATTGGGTATACAATTTTTAACCGTCCACTAGAAGGAAATAAAATGGTTAACCATATCCCCGTTGTCCATTAAACGTCTCCGTTGGTTGGTTGGGTGAGATTTGAACCCCCCCACCAAAGTGGAGATGTCTCCCGCATCATCCTCTTTTTTAACGGTAATAGAGACTTTTTTATGGGTTGGCTTTCTAAGGTGCTACTAAGGTGAGGTCAAATTGAAAGAATGGAAATGTGTAGAAATCAAGCATCATAAGGATATTGGTAAAACAATCGAAGAATACGAAATGAACGGTTGGCGTATCCATACCTATCAAACAGCTGGCATGGGTGCAGGACCAATGGCATACAACGTCAATCATTACTTGTTGTTTGAGAAGGGCGAATGAACGGAGTAAGCGACTTCCAACTTTCTCTTTTTTATTTTCCTGTACGATGTGCTTTTGCATCTATCTAGGATCCATCTGTGGTGCCGAGGGCCGGGTTTGAACCAGCGACAAATGGAGATATCTCCATTTTTGCCGAGGCTAGGGCAACCCCGCACTGTTTTTCTTGACTTGTGGTTTCTTACTGTTGGAGATGCGATTTTCTTTTTCGGAAGAATGACCTTTCCTTCTTTTCAGTTTATTATAGTCAACTTTCGGAAGGGCTTTGATCTCTTTGGATATTGACCCTTTTGCGTGAGATACTTGCATTATGTAGGATTCCAACCACTGGGAATTTCTTGAGAACATCTTCGCTATGTGGGGCTTGTTCGAGGGCATCTGTCAAATCCACGCCAGCGCTGTGGAGAACTTGGTGTGTTCCATCTTTCCAGAGGAAACTGTTTGATACGTCGTACACTTTTCCTTTGTAAGCTATAAAGGCCGGTTTTCCATTTTTCCCATTATATCGTGCAAGTTCTTCTCTAGTGAACTCCTTCATCTGTGCTCCTTCCAAGCAAGGCAAGAGAAGAAGTTGCTTCAAGTAAATAAACTGTCTAGCAACATCATGATCACAAATCCAATTATCAACCCAAAAGTTGCCTCCCTCTCAAAACCTTTCCTATGGCTTTCCGGTATCATCTCATCGCTCACGACAAAGAGCATGGCGCCTGCAGCAAAGGCAAGTGCCCAAGGCAGAATTGGATGGAAAACGGATACCAGTGCAACACCTAGCAACCCTCCAACAGGTTCAATTAAACCTGTTAATGTTCCATACCACAGAGACTTGCGTCTGCTGTACCCCTCCCTCAACAGAGGTAACGCAACTGCAAGGCCTTCAGGCATGTTCTGAAGCCCGATAGCCATAGCAACCACAACTCCCGCTGCCACGTTTCCAGTGCCGAAGCTGACTCCCACAGCCAACCCTTCAGGAAAGTTGTGGATAGTAATGGCGATGACAAACAGCCAAACTTTTGATAATTTCGAAGGCGGGCCTTCTACACCTAACGCTGGGTGGAAGTGGGGAATGAAGCGGTCAATCAAATGTAGGACAAAAGCTCCCAAGACAAGCCCGAAAACAGCAACCCAAGGGCCACTCATATCAATGGCTGGCACTATCAAACTAAATGAAGTAGCTGCCAGCATAACACCAGCCGAAAACCCGAGCATGACATCCAGCAATCTATCTGAGACCTTCGTAGTAAACAATACTGGCAAAGCCCCAGCCCCAGTTGCTAAACCCGCAGCTAGACTGGCCACAGAACCAAGCAGAATCGTTTCCTCAATCATGCGCAACTCACAAACCTTTACAATATCTGATGGCCCTAAAAAGGGAGGAAGGGTGAAAAAGGCTTACCTGAGGAACTTGGAGACGAAAGGCGAAGTCTCGCCTCTTCGCATGAAGTGGCCAGATGGCCCCTCACCTAGGAATTCGGAGAACCAAGACTCATGCTCAATTTCCTCGTTAAGGATTGCCTGAGATAAGTCGTACGTTCGATGGTCTTTGCCAGCGGTCATATTGCAGATGTGAGTATATCCTCGTACTGCACATCTCTCTGCCTCCACCAACACCTTCGATATTGCAATAGTGTCAGTCGGGTCTTTCGGCAATCTAGCTGGGGGACAAGCTGAAATATCGTGAAAAGCCTTCATGTCATCTGGAAGCTTGCCTCCTAACTCGTATATGCGTGGAACAAGAGCCTCAAAGTGGTTACGGTCTTCAATGCGAGCGGTTTCAGCGATCTCCTTGATCCCTTCTCCTTCTAGTCCTATTAGATTACATCGAAGGATAGTATAGTAGTAGTAAGTTGTAAGCTCAGCTGCAGCATTCTTGACTAACAACTCCACGAGCTGATCAACATTGATGCCAGCCTTCTCCACCATCTCTCGCGCTACCCTAGCCATAATATCACCTGCTGTAAATATTAAAAGAAGGTCTATTTAGTTTTTCGCCATGAAGGATGCACTTGTACTAAGGCTACTCTTTGGACTCAACTATCTCTGATGGGAAACTCTGTTGGCTAACAAGTGCAACGGATAAGACAAAACGAGACTCTCACATAGTAGAGAGATGAGTTAAAGTGGCTGCTTTAGCTTTAAAGCCGATAACGCAATATTTGTTAATTGCGCACCCAAAAAGGGAAAATGTGTGGTGATATCTTCCACGATTTTCCCCCTTTTTCTTCATATCAGGTGCGCACAAGTTTTGGCTGAAGTTGCTTGGAATCCTAAATGTCTCTTTTATCCGGAATCTGCGAATCTGCAGAAATGTTAAATTGTGTTGAGAAGTACTTGGAATTAGTGATCTATTTGACTGAAACTGTAATGGTGCACAAGAAAAAAAATCAAACCGTAATGGACCTATGTTTTGATATTAAAGGCCAAACAGCAATAGTAACAGGAGCATCTAGCGGCTTAGGTGTCGCATTTGCTGAGTCTCTAGCCGAAATCGGTGTGAATCTAGTGATTGCCGCTAGAAGATATGAAAAGCTTGCCAAGGTAGCTGAAGACCTGTCAGACAAATACAATATTAAGGTAATTCCTGTCAGGGCAGACGTAAGCCGAGAGGATCAAGTGATCAACATGGTGAAAGCCGCTATAACGAATTTCGGATCCTTGGAAATTCTGGTTAACAACGCTGGTATAGCTACTATAAGTCCATCTATCGACATAAGCTTGAATGAGTGGAAAAAGGTCATAGACATCAACTTGACAGGAGTTTTCTTATGCGCGAGAACCGCCGCACGTGAAATGATAAATAGAAAATATGGAAAAATCGTGAACATTGCTTCCATTTACGGGGCTGTAGGTGATATATTCCACGCAGCGCCCTATTACGCATCTAAGGGAGCCGTCATAAACCTGACGAGAGCTCTTGCCGTGGAATGGGCATCTTACAAGATAAACGTGAACGCCATCGCACCTGGCTTCTTCCCAAGCGAGATGACGGGATCAATCTTCCAAGATGAAAAGGCTTTGAACTACATTATTTCGAGAACCGCGCTGGGAAGGACAGGAGAACCATTAGACCTGAAGGCAGCACTCATCTACTTAGCCTCTCCAGCTTCTAATTATGTTACTGGACAAACACTATTCGTTGATGGTGGATGGACAGCACTTTGAGAAAAGTGCCAAGGGGCAAGATTTGAACCAACGCCAGTTGGAGATATCTCCCGCAAACCCCCATTTTTCTGTTGCCTGTTCTTGGTAAACTTCTAAATATCTTGCACTTCAGTTAACAATGTAGTCAATTCCATTTCGCGCATTAGTTAGCTAATCCTTCCACAAGATCAACTTACTTTCCATCACAACAAGCAAAACTAACAGACCATCAACAGTCAGGTAGTCGCTTCCCTCAGGGCAATGGACGACTACTTCCAAACACGTTCTAACCATCATGTTCACCCTTTTTGTGTCACAACTCACCCTCATCATTAATCCTTCATAATTTGTTGTTGTAGACCCCCTCCCCCTATCAACAACAACACTCACACCAGTTCATGCACAACTCCACGAGAAGCTTTCCACAGGAGTTTCAAGAAATTCCCCTTTAAAGAAGACAGTAAGAAAGGATCTTTCGAAGACGAAAACAACGCTGCAACCATAATGCCGCAAATCCTTGTATTACGTCACGAATCGCATCACAAGTTGAAATGGAGATATTCCGCAACTCCCTTTTTTCTGAGACACCAAAAGACTAAGCCGCAATTTGCACACGCACCTATATTATAGGGAGCTATAGCTTCTCAGAACGTCAGAGTTTCAACAAGCCTTGCAGGATAGCTCTTCGGGAGACAAATCAGCTAGGAAGTGCATCGGATAAACAGATGCGTCTTGTTGGTTCGTTCGAACCGAAAACTTCATCCGCTCCTTCAACCACTTTAATGCAGTGATTGAATTGGGTATGGGAAAAAGCTCAAAAAAGAAGCCTACGACCAAAAAGGAAAGAGCAGAGAAAAGAAAAAAACGCAAGGAGAAACGCTCAAAGAAATAACACGCGTAGCCTTGCAACAAACATGAACTCCTTGGAAAAACACACGCAAGATTCTCACCTAAATCGCTTTGTCCCACAATAATTCCACAGCGATAAACTACTTTTTTCTGATGACCTTACAGAAAATGCTGGATTCGTCCACTTCAATGACAGAAGCATTCAACCCGAACTCACCGAACAACTCGACAAACTGGTCACTACTGACGGTAGCGGCTCTAAAACCATCCTTACACACAATCGTCCCATCACAAGTCTTCTCCTCATCTATCTCCCCTATAAGATCGAACTGCGATTGCTTTCTAAACCATTCCAGACGGGCTTCCCATATTTTCGGAGAATAACTGGAAAAGAGAATAACGCCGTTATTTTTTGTTACCCTTACAGATTCCGCGATCAAACGTTTCTTGGCTACTCCAAACGCGGATATACCGTTTTGAATGCAAAACACAATGTCAAAACTACAAGAACGAAACGACATCTGAGAAGCATCCATCAGAAACAAAGGCAAAAGCGAAGAAAACAACAAAACCGACAACTAACCTCTAGTGCACACCGAAATTGATTGGTGCTTCTCTCTAAGCTAGGTCTAAACGGTTACAAGTTAAGTATAGAACCTCATGCTTTTGCGAATGCCCTCACATTTTCGTCCTCTAAATGACATTACGCACACGCAATCTGTTCTAAAACGTAGCATTATAAACGACTCAAACGACTAATCTGTTCTGGAGACTGCAAGGAGTTGAAAGTCCAGAGATTCTTGCTGATTGCTATTCTTGTATGTCTCATTTTCTCTTTAGCTGCAACTTTAGCATCCTACAACATTTACTACGCAGACCCACACATAGTTGATGTAGCACGTTAGCATTGAAGCTGGCCGCTCTACTGGATGATTGAATTGTGGCCTGTGTAGAATCTGGCGCTATATGCGATATTTCGCAGTTTCTATTCTCAACCGCTTAATTTTTTGATTGGCACACTTTTCACCTTTCTTGTTAAGAGAGAAGTGGGCGTAGAGGATAAATAAATTGTAAATTCAGTATCAAATCTGACATAAATTTTGCGTCGTTGCATTCTGGAATAGCAAATCAGAAATAAATGTCAAACTGATAAAGACATAATCAGAGGCTAATATATTGACGGACATCGTGTTTGTATTTGAGGTTCACCAACCATATAGGATAGGACGAAATTTCTTCTGGGAAAACAAATTTTTAAAACGCGTGAAAAAGAAGGAACTCTTCAACTACTATTTCGATCATGTGGTGAACAGAGAAGTTTTTGAGAGAGCATGCAAAAAATGTTATTTTCCATCGAACCAGATACTGCAGGACCTAATCGATAAACACAAGAAAGAGAGAAAAAAGGTTAAAGTTTCGTTCAGCGTTTCCGGAGTTTTCCTAGAACAGTGTGAAATGTTTAACAAGGATCTTTTGGAATCCTTCAAACAACTTGCTGAAACTGGCTGTGTGGAATTTCTAAGCCAAACCTATTATCATTCGCTGGCAAGCCTCTACCCTGAAAGAACAGAGTTCATCGAACAAGTGGAAATGCACAATCAAGCAATGAAGGATCTACTGGGTTACACGCCTAAAGTTTTCGAAAACACTGAGTTGCTCTACAACAATGCCATAGCGAAAACCGTCGAAAAAATGGGCTATAAAGGAATCTTCACAGAAGGAGTAGAAAGAATACTTCATGGAAAATCACCGAACTACTTTTACACACCGAAGGGCTGTAAGAAAATCAAGATATTGCTGCGGAATTACAAGTTGACAGATGACATAGGGTTCAGATTTTCAGCAAGATGGTGGAGTGAGTGGCCGTTGACGGCAGACAAATATTCGAGTTGGCTGGCAGCAACACGAGGCCAATGTATTAGCATCTTCCCGGACTACGAAACTTTCGGCGAACATCACTGGCCTGAAACTGGCATACATGAGTTTCTAAAGCATTTGCCAGGGGATATTTTGAGATTGTGGCATCTCCACATGGCTACGCCTTCAGAGGTTATAGAAAAGTACGCTTCAGTTGGAGAGATTGATGTGCCCGAGCTTGGTGGAACTGTTTCTTGGGCTGATTTGGAAAGGGATGCGAGTTGCTGGCTTGGAAATACGATGCAGTGGGCTTATTATACGTCTGTGAGAAGGCTTGAACCTCTTGTGAAAGAAACAGAGGATGAAGAGTTTTTGAGGATGTGGAGATACTTCCAAACAAGCGACCATCTTTATTACATGTTCACGGCGGGCGGTGGACCAGGCGAAGTTCATTCCTATTTCAGTCATTTCAGAACACCGATAGATGCGCATGTCACAGCCGAATCAGCAATATTGGACTTTGAAAACAGAATAAGACTAGCAGCAATTGCTGCAAACGAACCGTTCCTATTCTACACAGGTATAGGAGAAAAATATTATACGGGAACAAAGGCGTGGAGCCTGAAAGGATTTGTAAAAGCCCTCCAAGAGGTTGGCATAAAATCCGTAGAATTTCACAATCGCCGCAGAGACTTCGAAAAATGGGCAAAAGTTTCACTCCTTGACGACACATTTGCGAAAGAATTGAAGAAAGTGAGACTTTCAAATGTGAAAGAAGAGAAGCTGAGAAAATTGATAGCTAAAGTCGCCAACGAAAGATTCAAAGAATTAAGCCAACAAATGCAAGCAACCAAATACTTTTAGAGTGGCCTGCTAACTGTGGTCATCAAACTGAGCACTTTTTTCCAGAATATTAAACTAAAGTGTGCAGTCCTAGAACTCTTGACGAAGAATAGGAAAGTGGAGGTGTATGGAAATTCAAGCTGGCCAAGTAACGTTTAGAAGTTATCTGTTCTTCTGGTCGGGACAACTAGTTTCGTTGCTAGGGTCATCTATCGCGCAGTTTGTAATAATTTGGTGGATAACCTTGGAAACGGGAAGTGCTTTGTACTTATCAATTGCTGCTTTTTTGGGTCTTGTACCTATGGTAGTTTTGACTCCTTTTGCTGGTGTGCTTGTGGACAGATGGAACCGTAAGGCATTAATTGGTATTGCAGATTTTTTACAGGCTCTAGCTACTTTAGTGCTCATCTTCTTGTTTTGGTTGAGTAGTGTTTTGATTTGGCAGGTTTTGGTGTTGCTTACTGTTCGAGGTATTTTTCAAGCCTTTCATAGTCCTGCAGTATCAGCTATTGTTCCATTGATGGTTCCTAAAGCTAAACTAAGCCGTATAAATGGCTTGAATTATCTTTTTACTGGTGCCGTCACTTTAATCGGACCAGTTGTTGCAGCTCTCTTGTTGACGTTCTGGAAAATTCATCAAATTCTGTGGATTGATGCTATCACTTTTATGGTAGCAGTGATACCTCTCTTGCTGATTACAATACCTTCCGTAAGAAAGAAACAAGATAAATCCTCTTTTAAAAAGGATTTAGTGGAAGGTCTGGCATTTATCAAGAATGGAAGAGGTTTTCTACCCTTACTAATATTGGCAACTGTGTTGAATTTTTTGCTCACGCCCTTATCTACTCTGCTTCCTTATTATGTAAAGTTTGATCATTTTGGAGAAGCTCCAGATTTGGCAATTGTCATGGCGTTTTTCCAAGGAGGGATTCTGGCTGGGGGATTATTGATGTCAGTGATAAAGGGGTTCAAAAAGAAAATGGTTGCAATAATGTCTTCTATATATATCATTTTCTTAGGATACGCTCTTGTAGCTCTTACTCCTACAGGCATATTTTGGTTTATGGCGATAGGTGGATTAGTCATGGCTTTTTGTGTTCCAATAGCCAATGTGTCAATTCAGACAATAATTCAAACCGTTGTTCCTATGAAAATGCAGGGTAGAGTAAATTCAGTTACTATGGCGCTGGCTTCCGCTGCAACACCCGTCGGCATGATTCTTTCGGGAGTAATAGTGGAATTTACAAGAACAGCTAATCTTTTTCTAGGATGCAGTGGATTAGGAGTATTAGTATTAACACTATCATGGTTTTTTACCGACATCAGGCATGTAGAAGAAATGGAAGAAGCTTCAATTGAATAGGCTTTCTCAAAACTCACTTTTCGACACTGTAAGTAGCCTAAATAGTGCAGAATCACCCATTATGGTGGACAACATTAGAAAGCAGACAACACAAGTCTATTACCGTCAGAAACTCCTTGGCTTCTGTGGTTAGTGTCATCCGTTAGAAATTTGCTAGAGATTTCTTACAATAGAAAACAGTTAATGCAACCCTAAAATTTCATGGATACTTTTAAATGCTCTGTGTTGTCTTTATAAGAAAATCTGTATAGACGCGCTAAGGTGGAAATATTGAGAGAGGAATTGCCAATCTCAGAAAAAATCTTGCAAACACTACATAATCTATGTGCAACGGCTCCAGACCTAGCAAGAAGAAGCGAAGAACTCGCACGGGTTATGCAGCTTGACTTAACCGAGGTGGAACGGATCCTTGACAATTATGGTCTAGAAGGTCACGTGGAAAGTTTCACTGATAACGAGGGGAAAAAACGTTATTATTTGACGGGAAGGGGAATAATAAAGGTCTGTGCACTCTTCACGTAGTGGGAAAACGATGCGCGTCATTATTTTGTCTTGGGAATTCCCGCCGAGGATAGTTGGGCAACTTGCAAACTATGTGAAAGAACTTGCAGTGCAGCTTGTCAAAAAAGATGTGGAAACTCATGTGGTTACATATCATGATTTCTTAACAGGAGAATACAAAGAACCGGAAGGCGTCAAAACCTATAGAGTCAAGAATCCTGTTCGTACGCACATCGGTGTCCTGACGTGGGTTTTAACCCTAAACCAAGAGGTTGAAAGAGCAGCGGCTAACATCTATTACAAAGCGAATAAACAAATAAACCTGATAGATGCGCACGACTGGCATTTCATACAAGCTGCGGTTACTCTGAAAAAAGCGTTTAACGTGCCCTTTGTTTATTCTGTTGAGAGCCTAGAAGAACACCGCTCCCATGGTACAAACTACCCCTTCAATATGTCTATCAAAAGCATAGAGTGGCTGGGTTTGTTTGAGGCAAAGAAAGTAGTTGTGAAGTCTGAATGGATGCGGGATGAAGTAGTTAGAATATACAAGGTTCCATCAGACAAGATAAAGGTGATTGCGCCAAAATCTAGAACATGGATGAAGGACATTTTGGAAACCTACAAAAACGTTGCAGGAGGCACTGCCTAAGTGACTCGAGAATTAACTGTTATGATGCTTACATGGGAGTTTCCGCCGAGAATCATAGGTGGAATATCCCCACATGTTTATCACTTATCAAAAAGCTTGGCAAAAAACGGTGTGAAAGTTTACGTGGTTACCTGCGATTTTCCCGGAGCACCACAACATGAAGTTGTTGATGGTGTCGAAGTCTTCCGAATAGATTCTTACAAGAATCCATCTCCAAACTTTGCGACTTGGGTTTACCTGATGAATGTAAATATGCAGAAGGAAGCCGCTGCCCTCGTCAACCGTCTAGGCGTAAAAGTTGACATCTTCCATGCTCACGATTGGCTAGTTGCAAACGCGGGAATAGGTCTAAAACACGTTTTCAGGAAACCACTTTTGGCAACAGTTCATTCAACTGAGATTGGGCGTAGAAATGGGCTTCATTTTGATTATGAAAGGATGATTCATGAAACCGAGGCTTGGCTTACGTATGAAGCGTGGAAGGTGATATGTTGCAGTAACTATATGGTTTCGCATGTTCAGTGGGCTTTCGGGCTTCCGGAAGATAAACTGGTCATGGTTCCGAACGGCGTGAACATTCAAGAATACACCAGAAACGAAAACGCTGATTTAAGGCAGTTTAGAAGAAAATTCGCTTTGCCAGAAGAGAAGCTTGTATTGTATGTTGGAAGATTGGTTTACGAAAAAGGTATCCACGTGTTTGTCAATGCTGTTCCAAAGATTCTGGGAAAAGTCGATGCCAAATTTGTTGTAGTTGGCAACGGTTACATGAAAGAACCACTTTCAAACCTTGTTAAGAGCATGGGCTTAGCACATAAAGTTATGTTCACAGGATTCGTGGATGATAAAACCTTGAAGAACTTGCAGAGATGTGCAGACGTTTCAGTCGTGCCATCGCTCTTTGAACCCTTCGGTATAGTTGCCCTCGAAGCAATGGCTGCAAAAAGTCCAGTTGTAGTCTCCGATACAGGAGGCTTGGCAGAAATAGTGGAACATGATGTGAATGGCGTTAAGGTTTATCCGGAAAATCCGGATTCTCTTGCATGGGGAATAACAAAGGTGTTGCTTGACGAAAAATATGCGAATTGGATTAGAACAAATGCGTACAAAACAGTGCTTGAAAAATATGACTGGGACAAAATAAGCCAACAAACAAAGGATGTTTACCAAGCCGTTTTAAAAGAATATTCCAAAAGTTTCTGGGCTTAAAGACTTAAGCTAAAAAGCTGGAGATATCTCCCGAGAACTCGTTTTTTTTTCGGTTTTTCCGTTGAAACGTCATGCATTTGAGCACCATACCATTTCATTCATGATATCCAGTTTTTCGTCCATTCATCCTTTTTTCCGAAGTATTTTCACCATAAGTCACGTCTTTAAGTCTTTGTCACACCTTCATTTTTCTCAGACTCCAAATCTCGAAACATGCTTCAAGACATATTTCAACCTATATAAGGGGGGTAGAGGCTCAACAGAGAGCAACAGTTCAGCCACATCTAAGTCATTAAAAGCAGTCACTACCATAGAAGAAGAATCAAAAGATATCATAGCAGGGCCTCCGATTACATAACAGAAATGAACCCCACCAAAACTTTTAGAAAAGCCGAAAAGATATGTCTATTAGGAAATATTTCACTTAAAAGCAGGAATTATGGCCAGAACGCTTTGGGGTAACTACGGATATTTTAGCTTGATGGCTTTATCTGGACAAGCATCAACGCATTTCATACAGTAAATGCATTCCGGGTCGCTGAATTTCTCCCATGGCAAATCTAAAATGCGAACATTCATTGGACAAGCTTCAACACAGAGACGACATTCGCCCTTAACACATTTAACAAGGTCCCTATGCAAACCGAGAAAACTGAACTTGTTCATTATTGCCATGATCGCTGCGTGGGGACAGAAGTACTTACACCAGCCTCTTGGAACGTAAGCCGAAAAGACGAGGACACTGATCATAATGGCTAGTTGAAACCAAAAGAGCAATGGCACATTTGAGATTCCAGACAACACTTCCAAAAAGGGAACTTCTAATACTGTATTACGGAGATCTAGAATCATTTTTGGCAAAGTCCCAAACAACGTTTCAGCAGGGCTTAAAGTAGTGAAAGGAGCCTTTGCAAAGATGCCTAAAGCAATCTCGTAGCCATGGCTGCTTCCGATAAGTTTTGAGACCGAAAAAGTCACACTAACAAACAAAGTAATACCCAAAACAGCATATTTTATATAAATCATGCTTTCATGCGTTCTAGGCGAGATTTCCATCTTTTTACGCTTAGCGAAGCCTATTAAATCTTGAACAAAGCCAAAGGGACAGACCCAGCCGCAAAAGGATTTACCAAGCAATATTCCAACGATCAGAAATGAAGCTATCGCAAGCCACGGAAAAACAACATTATAAAGCATGAATTGTAAAGCGGTGAAGGCATCTCCCACCGTATTCGGCTCAATCCCCCACGTCCAAAGAACAGGAAGCAGAAGAGGCAACGAACCTAGATTGAAGACTATCGCGCTGAAAAATATGAAGGACAAAAACTGAACTATTCTCCGAAACGTGTCAAACTTAAGCAGTTTCTGCTTGATCTCGCTTTTCAATCTCTAGCCTCTTTCAAACTGTTAATGACTGTTCGAGTTATTTTATTTTCCCACCACTTTAACGTTTTCCACAAGAAACCAAGGAGCAACCAACTGTCCAATCTTCCTCTCGTTATTAGCCAACCCAAAAACATTCGTTAACACCTGAAAAATGTTACCAGCCAACATCGCTCCCTTTGTAGCATAAACAATTTCACCGTTTTCGATTTTCCAAGCCGGAGTTGCGACGACAGAGAATTCTCCACTGGCTGGATTGCTGCTGTGAGCACCCTGCAAAAAATACACTAGAAGACCTTCCTTTAACCCATCGATGAGATCTTCTTTTGATTTGTTTCCGGACATTATACGGAAGTTCGTGGCTTCAACGTTTGGCGTGGACAAATATCCAGCTCTGGAAGCGTTTCCTGTACTTTCCTTCCGCTCTTTCTTAGCCGTATAATTATCATAGATGTAGTTGCGTAGGATACCCTTCTCTATAATTGGTGTTTTTTGTTGAGGAGTTCCTTCGCCGTCGAATTTCCATGTGCGGAGACCACCATTAAACAAACCGTCATCGTAAACCGTTACAATGTCGGAAGCCACCTTTTCTCCTATCTTACCCTTAAAAGCTGATTGATTTCTCTGCACGTAATCCGCCTTAACAGCATTAATCAAAGTGTACTGAAGCAACTGTTGCAGGGCAAATTGGGTAAATATCACATCGATGCTTTTTGTTTCTGTCCTTTTAGCTTTTAGTGCAGAAACAGCGAGTCTTGCAGCTTCCTTTCCAACCCACTCCGGGTTCATGTCGTACTTTCTTTCGATGTTAAATTCAAAACACGCTGGTGTTACTTCACCTTCTCCTTTAGCTATTGTAGCCAAACTGCATTCAATGATTGTTCCATGATCAAAACCCTCAACGCCGTTTGAGTTAGCGACAGCCTTACACAAATATGATGCTGCTGCTTCTCCTTCTATTGGAAAGACACGCCTATCCGTTTTCTCAGCCGCATCTAACATAGTAGAAGCTATATTCACCAAGTCCTCAGAATTAAGCTCAACAATTTTATTGTCATAAGTACCTTCCACGGATGAAAAAGCTTTTTTGGTTGGAAGACCATGCCAGTCTTTGTCAGCTTTACTTGCTTTAGCAGAACTTAAAGCCTTGATAACTGTTTCTTCGATGACGGCTTCACTTTCTAAAACGTTTGTGTAGGAAAAACCTGTCGCCTTGTTAACTATGGCTCTAACTCCTAATCCCCTGTCAATTATTCGAGAACTTCTGTTGATCTGTCCCCGTTCAATGTTAACACTAGTAGTTAAGCCTTGATACACAAATGCTTCAGCTTCATCAACACCTTTCCTCTCAGCAAGACTTACAGCTTTTTCAGCTAATCTTTGCATTTCCTCTTGTTTAAGCGCTACCACCAACCAGAACCTCCTTCACTCTAATGTGTGGACCGCCGTCACATATGAAGGCTGTTTGACCCTTTCCACATCTTCCAGGCCACAATTCAAAGTCTTTTCCAACAGCATCCACCTTAAGTAAAGTCTCAAGCGTGTTACCACTTATAGAAGCATTACGTATGGGTGCACCTACCTCGCCGTTAACTATTTCGTAGGCTTCTTGAATACCTACTTGAAAGGTGCCGTCTAAGTTTGCTTGACCTCCCCTAAAATTTTTGATGTAATAACCGAATTTCACGTCTTCTACTAATTCCTCGAATGAATAATCTTTAGGTTCCATGAACGTGTTACGCATTCGGATTATGGGTTCAAAACGGAAATCTTCAGCCCTTGCGTTACCTGTAAGTTTTGCACTAAACTTCTGAGCGGTTTCACGATTATGCATAAGTCCAACTACAACGCCATTTTTTACTAGAAGCGTTTTCTGCGTTGGGACACCTTCATCATCATATTCAAACGAACCAAAAGCACCTTCCACTAAACCATCATCATAAAAGGTTACAACATCAGAAGCTATTTTCTTCCCAAGCTTATCGAGTAACACTGAACCTGATAGTGTTAAGTCTGCTTCAGCCAAATGTCCGAAGGCTTCATGAACGAAAACCCCGACCACGTTTGGTCCCAAGACTGCGGGGAATGTTCCGCCCTTTTGGGGTTTTGCCTTTAACTGTTTAACTGCACGTTTTGCAACTCTTTCGCCCACAATTTCTGGGGTTTCGATGTCAAATATTTCGTAGCCAGCTGTTGACCCTATTTCTTCGCGACTGAAAGTGAACGTACTGGCTTCCACTGCTGTGGCGAGTAATCTAGACCAGATGTAGAGCTTACCTTGTTCGATGTAAGTATCCTCGTTGTTCATGAAATAGGTCGTTCCAGTTAAGTCTAGATAGTCTATTGTGCAACTTTTAATGCGGTTGTCATAGCCTAGAATAGTGTTGCTCATGGTTAGGGCTGTGTTTATCTTGTCTTCTATAGAGATTTTTGATGGATCTTTTCTAGGCGTCATCAACACTTTGTCTTCTACTGCCTTAGCTTCAGCAAGCTTTATCGGCTTTTTCAGTCTTAAACTTGCGGCCTTCGCCATTTTACAGGCATCTGAAACAGCGTTTGCTAAAGTTTCAGCATTCAATGTTCCAACCGATGCAAAACCCCATGCTCCGTTCACAAGCACGCGCAAAGCAGCCC
Organism: uncultured Candidatus Bathyarchaeia archaeon; assembly: GCA_964598485.1. Taxonomy (GTDB): domain Archaea; phylum Thermoproteota; class Bathyarchaeia; order Bathyarchaeales; family Bathycorpusculaceae; genus SOJA01. Next base: position 243,284 of record CAZRCD010000003.1, on the reverse strand, counting down.
CATTTTCAATCCCCTGCTTCGCCGCTTCAACCCGTTCTTCCTTAAGTGTAAGCATAGTTTTGAAAAGTTTCTGTGCACGTACTTCAGCATACTCAGCTCCAAACTTTTGAACTGCAACATCTATGGTCTTACGCAAAACGTCTTTCAAGATTTCTCCTCTTCCAACACACAAGTTTTTGAAGGAAATCTATTCGAAACGGCTTTATAAAATTGTTATGCTTTCTTTTCCCATATGAACTCGGATTAAACTGAAAACGAATTGACAAAATGGGCTGTCTTAATTAAATATGGAAATTGAATGCTCTATGCTTTCTGCCTAAGCAATCTTATTTGACCCACAAAATCTTGCTCTTCTTGCATTCTCTCCAATTCAAGTCTGCGAAGCAAACCATAACTGGAGTACATGTCCTCCAAAATCTTTCGCTCAACAACATGTGCCCCTGAACTTAAAAACTCTTCAAGACCCTTCGCAAACACATCATTTTTCTCAGCTATCTCACACCGCTTCACTGAATAATTACTTTCCAAATATCTATATATCAGCCGTGTCGCTTCCTCTCCGAAAACTCCCTTTAGAACACGATCCACGATTTTCGAGATTTTATCTTCCCCCTCGCTACTTACTTGCTCATTTATGCTTTTCATAGTTGTCCCAGCACATTATCGTGCGTATTACGACTTAATAAGTATTCTTGTAGAACTGTTAAACACATACACACATTAAGAAACATGAAAATCCATTATCGCATAAAGTCTGTAATGTTTAACTGTTGGACTCTTTCGGGAGCAGGTTCATCATCGAAGTTCTCTTCAAAAATAATGAGTTTCCCGTAAACGCCATCGTATCCAGGTATAACTTTTGCTCTTCCTTCTCTCACTCTAACGATCGCTTCGGCGATTTTCTCATCTACAACTTTGCTTAACGCATCCTTTGAAGCGTCCATCACTACGGCATATTCATTGCCGAATTTTTCAACAAGCTCGTTATAAATACGCCACACTTTTTGGGTGAATGGAGAACTAGCACCTAAAACAGATGCAATGACTTCGGAGAGCGGCAGCAAACGCGTGAAACCTATGGCGTTTTCAGGTTTAAACCCTGCTGGACGATCAGCTAATTCTTCAACCCTTTGCTCGACGCCCTTTGTGAGTTTTCTGCGGCAGACAGGGCAGATGTTTCCAAATTTTATTGCTTCCTGCGGAGAAAGTGCAACATTACAGTTTCTATGGCCAGTCCAATGATACTTTCCATACGCTGGGTCTGTTTCAATTGTAAACTTGAACCGTTCCCCATCCTTAAGGCGAACGGCATCTAAAGCTTCGCGGTAACTTGGCCTTTTCAGTTCAAAAACGTTGGCTTCCCTTCCAATACGCCAAGGCCAAAAACTGTGGCTGTCACTATTTGAAACCAATGTAAATTTGTCAAGTTCACTTAAACGCCAATTCATCTTAGGGTCTGAGGAAAGTCCCGTTTCCAAAGCGTGAATGTGTTTTGTCATGTCTTGATAGCATTCTTCAACGCTGTCAAAGCCGCTGAATGCGCCGAAGAGGCTGAACCACGGTGTCCATACATGAGCTGGAAAAATCATGTTTTCGGTTGAAACTTCCATAACCTCTTCAACTAGATGTGGTGCATCCATGTTTAATGTTGGTCTGCCATCCACTTCTAGGTTGCCGTATTTTGCCAGTCTATTGTCAATCTGAACAGCGGTTTCTATGTTAGGTGTTAAAATAACGTGATGGATCTTCTTGACTTCGTTTTCGAAGGTGAATATTGTGCTTACTTCTGTGGTTATCATGAAGTACACTTGGGTCTCTGGGGTCTTGGCTACTTTAAACAAGCCGGTACCGGGTTCTTCAACTAGGGTTTCTTGAATTTCCTTGAGCCATTTTGGATGTGTGAAGTCTCCGGTGCCTATGATGTTTAGTCCTTTGATTTTGGCGAAACGAGCGATTTCTTGTATGTGCATTCTCTTGCTTGTGGCACGGCTGTAACAGCTGTGAATGTGTAGGTCAGCTATAACTCTCAAGTTTTTCGTCACTATCCTCTTCTTTAGCTATATACTTCTCAAAACGCTTCTCCCAATCAACCTTAAACATAACAACAAAAACTATTATCAACAAAACTAATGCAAGAACCATACCAATCAATCCAGATATCCAGTCACTCTCCACACCAAAAATGTCTCTAATAATTTCTACCGAAAAGCGACCACTATAAGCCACAATGAAGTTCATGCAGATCTTCCCTACTAAAGCGGGAATAAGCGCTCGAACAAGACTGTAGCGTATAACGCCTAAAGGAATAAACAGCAGATCATCAGGCAAAGGCGTCAAGGCAAAAACGAAAATTACAATTGGTCCGAACCTGTCAAAAAGCTTCATAAGAAACTCCATTTTCTTCTTATACTTCTCACCGATGACTCTTCTACCGCCGAAACCAAGTAAATAGCCTGAAAACTCGCCGACAGCCGACCCTATTCCTGCTGCAACAGCAATCCATACAGGCTCAAAAACCCCTCCAAGAGCGAAAATAACAACCGTGTATGGAATTGGAAAAAAAATTGACGACGCACCAATTAAGCCGATTAAGAAAATCCCGAAATACTCGTATTGAACAGCAAGAGCCTTCATCCACTCAATCAATTGCTGAATAATATCCGCAAACTGCAACGTGAAAGCTTTTCTCCTTTCTCACTGATTTAGAAGTCAGACTTTAAAGAGATTGCCATCGCAAACATCACATTTAAATCGAAGCATGATTAACAGAAAACTTCAAGTTTCCACGAGAAGGATTAAAATTGACAACGAAAAAAGAACCAATATGGATAGCGAGAGACTTTTCAAAATGCAGCGGATGCAGAAAATGCGAAATAGCATGCTCACTTTTCCACGAAAACCGTATATGGCCAGAAACTTCAAGAATAAGAGTTTTCATGCTGGTCCCAGGACTAGAATTTCCCCACTTCTGCGCACAGTGTGAAGATTACCCGTGTGTTGAAGCTTGCGCAGTGAAGGCTTTGTCAATAGACTCGAAAACAGGTGCTGTTTTAGTGGATGAAGAAAAATGCACTGGCTGCGGACAATGCATCGACGCTTGTCCTGGGAGAGTTCCACACATGCATCCAACGGAAAAGCACATATTGATTTGTGATTTATGTGGCGGCGATCCTCAATGCGTGAAAGTCTGCCAAGAAGGCAAATGGAACGTGTTAAAAACTGTTTCGAAGAAAAATTATGCCTACAAGCTTTATGCACGTACACCGGAAGAGATAACACGGGACTTGGCTGTTAAAATGTATGGGGAATTAGGAGAGGAATTTCTATGATTTTTGGCTACGCTGGAAAGTTTCTGGAAGTTGATCTTTCAACGGAGAGCATTAAAGAGATAAAGTTTGATGATGAGGTTTTGAGAGATTACGTTGGTGGCAGAGGTTTAGCAGCAAAAATTCTTTGGGATAGATTAGGAAGCAAATGGGAAACAGTGGACCCGCTTGGACTAGAAAACATACTTCTATTCTTAACCGGGCCGTTGACAGGTTTTTTCCCCGGCGGAAGAATATGCGTGTCTGGGAAGTCTCCGCAAAGCAATGGGGTTGTGGGTTCCACGGTTGCGGGTGAATTCGGTGTTGAATTGAAATGCGCTGGTTACGACGGTATCATAATATCAGGTGAGGCGGAAAAACCCGTCTATTTGTTCATTAAAGATTCTGACGTTGAGATTAGGGACGCCAGCCACGTTTGGGGCAAAGATGCAAAGCAAACAGTTAGACTGCTCACGAAAGAATGTAGGGGGATTTTGAAGAAGCGTTTTCCGCATTATGGCGAATGGAAAGAACCGTCAATTTTGTATATTGGTCCTGCAGGAGAAAACAAAGTGCGAACAGCAATTGTTGGAGCCAAGTGGACTCATGCTGCTGGTTATGGCGGTTACGGTGCGGTTATGGGTTCCAAAAAGCTTAAAGCAATAGCTGTCAAAGGCACTGGACCACTGCCGGAAGTTGCTGGCATGGAAAAAGTGAAGCAGCTAACGCAAGCGATATGCAAAGATGTTTATGAAAATGAGTTGTGGAGGCGATGGGGAACAGGATCTGCTGGCTACGAAGTAGGTGCAACAACAAGTTCTGAACCAATACGGAACTGGCAGGAAGAGTGGCATGATGAGAAAAGCTTTGGCGTTGACAAATTCGAGAACAGAGTTTGGATAAAACCTTACTGGGGCGACTTCGGCTGCCCAACCACATGCTTAAAAATCGCAATGGTTAAGACTGGACGATTCAAAGGAGCAATCACAGATAACCCAGACTACGAATTACAAGCGTATTTGGGCACAAACTTCGGGATATTCACTCCAGAAGAGAACGTGTTTTTGTCGTCACTCATTGACGATTTGGGTTTATGCGGCATACAAACTGGAAATCTGCTTGGTTTCGTTGGTGAACTGTTTCAGAGAGGAATATTGACAAAAGAGGATTTGGACGGTTTAGAGCCTAAATGGGGCGACGCTGAAGCTTTTGCATCTTTAGCTAGAAAGATTGCTTTTAGAGAAGGGATAGGTGACTTGCTTGCAGAGGGAACGTATCGCGCGGCTTTAAAGATTGGGGAGATGAAGAAGGTGGATGTGTTGCAGTATGCTGTGCAGTGTAAGGGCATAAGTCTTGGCGCTCATGGAATTCGTAGCGGAAAAGACTATCCCGAGATCATTTCTTATGCGTGCTCGGTTCAAGGTGGAGACCACACGTCTGTCGCCTGTCTACCACTGGACGATTCGAGAAGTGAGTTGATTATGATCTTTCACGATTCAGCAGTGTACTGTTACTTCAACATTTTCGGAATACCACGCGAGCTTAAATTCGAATTTTACAAGGCAGTAACAGGCTTAGAACTAGCACAAGAAGAATGGGTTAACACAAAAGCATTAAGAATATTGCAACTGCAAAGAGCCATGCTTCTATTAGGCGGGCCAGATCTTAAATGGAAACCGAAAATCCATGATGAAAATCCAGCTAGATTCTATGAACCGTTGCCTTCTGGACCTTACAAGGGAAAAACTGTTGATAAAACCATGTTTGAGCAAGATAAGAAGGAGTATTATGAGGCGGTTGGCTGGGACGAAAATGGCATCCCAAAATCTGAGGCTCTCAAAAAACTTGGACTGGAAGATGTGGACAAGGCTTTGGAAAAACTACGTTGAGCTTCGGCTTCTTACATCACTAACCAAACCAACGGCAACTTGAAATGTATGGTGCTCCGGCCTAGATCTTGGTTTAAATCCTTGTTTTTAGCTTCGTCCGGAAATTCAAATGGAAAGCCATGGAAAGCGTGCAAAGGAGTTTACACATTCTTTCTGAATGGTCTAACATTAATTACTGTTGTAATGAAACTGAGGTGGCTTGGATTTGTGGTGTTTTTTTCGTACGTTTGCGCACCACCACAACTGCGGTAGACAGTAAGGGTCTTCTGACGCAGGGAGAAAATTGTCGGATCTACCCTTTTATTATGGGGCGGTGGAAGATTCAACAGCTCACAGTATGACGAGAGGGAAGTTTTGACACTTCATCGACACTGGATAATGTTAGATTGTCGAAAAATATTTTTATAGCCGATTTGCGTGCGTGATTGGAATCCCAAGTTCTCCAAGAAAAGAAGTAAATGCCCACAGAATTTGCGCGCAATTAAGTTCTTAACGACCGCATGGCCTTCACAAAACTACTGAAAAGCGACTTATCTCTCTTACCTTCAGGTTCCACTGTAAGCAATCCCGAATATTCCCATCGATCTCTGATTAAGTCCAGAGCCTCGTAGAAGCCGAAATTCGAGCTGTTGAGAACCCATCTGCATTCTCTTAGACTTCCACGTAGATGTATGTTCACGACCTTGTTTATTATTGATTCAAACAGTGCCCTGACTAGGGTTCAATGGTGCTCCGTCCGGGATCAGCACACGATTTCACTAGTAAAAATATGCTTGAGGTATGCTTGGCGAGAGTTCGAATCTCTCCCGGGCTACCATGAAATCCTAGTTAGGGCGGAAATCAGTAATGTACTCATTAAGGAAATAGGAGACACTTTGAGATTCCAAAACTCGTGAGAAATATATATATTCTATCAAAATGAATAATATCGAGGGATGAATAGTGAGTTTTGCGCTCTTTGGTCCCATTGTATTCATCACCTTGCTTATTCTGATTTTAATTATCATTCTTGTCCTCACTATTATAGGCGTGATGTTTCTAATCGCTGGTATATACGCTTATTCAAAGGGAAAAAGCTTCTCATGGGCTGTGGGAAAAAAGGCTTCAAAGCGAATTGAAATACAACTCAACTATGACAGAACGTTTGAACTTATTTTCAAAACATTAAGCGCTTTAGCATGGAGTATTACAGAAGTAAATAAAAGGGATGGTATTGTCAAAGCTGATGTTTCAATGTCATTGAAATCGTGGGGTGATCGCATTCATATAACTTGTAGTTCTCTTAGCCCAAACTTATCGGTAATAGAGGTTAGTTCCCGATCAAGATGGGCATCTACATTAGTAGACTGGGGAAAAAATAAAGAGAATGTGGAGAGATTTGGAAACATCCTCTCAGCTTTGATTATTTAATTTGTATTTGTATAGTGGTCCTCGATTGAACTCTGGATGGTTGATGTGTCACTTTTGATGTTGGAGATTTGTGTTAGAAGAGAGGATGGTTCTGACTTTATGAAAAGTCAAGTTTGAGAGGATATTCATTAGATTCTGGGCCTCTAACAACTTTTTCGTATGTGAGAGAGCAGAGTGTCGAAGCGTCTAGGCCGCCTTGAAACAAAATCAATATAACGGCGCGGTCCCTTGGACTCCCTGCGTGATTCACCAGCTTTCTAATGTCTAGGGTTGTCAACTCTAACCGTTCGTTGTAGACTCTGGGCCGGCGAATCTTCTCTCTTCACTTGAATTTTATGGTGACGTCATAGGTTGCGTAGAAGCTACGTATCGCACCAACAAAGGAATAGGCTGTTTTCTCCCGCAAACCCTTTTCAACCATTTGGTGAGGCGTCTTCTTTTCGCTTCCCCTGCTGTAAACCGCATAATCATTGAGCAGTCAAGAATGGAAGCCTATCAAGCGTGCTTTCACTATGTCCTTGCGGTCACGAGGGTCCCTCTTGACGTCTTCAATGGCTTCGTCTGTAAGCGCCGTGCTAGTCATACCAGTGTACTGGTAATAGGCCCGGTATGCCGTTTTGTAGGTGGCTTTTGTTCCTGCTCTGGTTGTTGTTGAAAGACATTTTTTAAAGACTCTTCGTTCCAGTTGACAATGTCTTTCTTCACGCTTTATCCCCACTTTAAACTAATTTGCCGATTATAAAATCTACGCCTAAGCAAGCCGATATTTGAACCCAAACCGGGCTATCAGTTGGATATTTTTACCGGTAAATTCGTGCTCCGATTTTGACCATGCTTTCAGAATTGCTCAAATCAGGCTTTTCTAATAAAAATAAGCCGTAAACAAGCCCGAAATTTGTGGTGCTCCGGCCGGGATTCGAACCCGGGTCGGCGGCTTTCTTTCACTGTTTTGTGTCGAGAGGCCGCTATACTTGACCGGACTATACTACCGGAGCCACCGGGTAAAAATTGTGTTTGGTAGTTTAAATTTTTGGTGTATAAAAATAACGATAAATAGAAAAAATAGGGGTGTGTTTTAGTATTCTTCGCTTCCGGGTCCGCCTGGTGGTCCCGCTGGTGCTTTCGGTTTTGTTGATGCTATTACATCATCTATACGTAGTATCATTGATGCTGATTCAGTGGCTGATTTCGCTGCCTGTTCTTTGACCACTAGTGGTTCAATTACACCGTTCTCTCGCATGTTTTCGACTTTGCCTTTTAAGACGTTTATGCCCATGGGTTGGCCGTCTGTTTTTTCATGAGCAGCTCTGAGTTCTGCGATTATGTCTATTGCTTCCAGTCCAGCGTTTTCAGCTAGGGTTTTCGGTACGATTTCAAAGGCGTCGGCAAATGCTTCTATTGCAAGTTGTTCTCTTCCTCCGACTGTTGTGGCGTGTTTTCGCAGTTCTTTGGCTATTTCAACTTCTACTGCTCCGCCGCCTGGAACTATTTTGTTGTTTTCTATTACGTCTGAAACGACTGATAAGGCGTCGTTCATGGCTCTTTCTGCTTCGTCAACCATTCTTTCTAGTCCAGCGCGGATGAGAACGGCGACTGAGCGGGGGTCTTTGCATTTCTCAACGAAAATCATTTTGTCTTCGCCTATTTTGCGTTCTTCAACTATGCCTGCCATGCCCAAGTCTTCAAGTTTCAAGTCATCTAGGTCTGTAACTATTCTGGCTCCTGTTGCCCTTGAAAGTTTTTCCATGTCTGATTGTTTCACTCTTCTTGCTGCAAGTATCTCGTGTTTTGCTAAGAAGTGCTGCGCCATGTCGTCTATGCCTTTCTGGCAGAAGAGAACTCTGGCTCCTACAGCCTTGATTTTTTCAACCATTTCTTTTAGCATTCGGGTTTCCTGATCTAGGAAGGCTTTCATTTGTGTTGGGTCTCGTATTCTTATTTCGGCGCTGGTTTCTGTTTTTTGAATCTCTAATGGGCAGTCTAGTAAGGCTATTTTTGCGTTTTCAATTTTTTTGGGCATACCTGAGTGGACAGCTTCTTTGTCTATTATTAAACCTCTGATGAGTTGGGATTCGAACAGGCTTTTTCCTTCCTTCTTTACGATTTGTATGTTGTCTATGTCTGCTACGTTTCTTTCTCCGCGTTTCTCAACGATTTGCTTTACAGCGTCTATTGCTATCTCCGCGAAGTGTTCTTTTGCTGGACCTACAGCCTTGCTTGACATAGACGTTAACGCAACTTTCCTCAATGTTTCGCGGTCTTCAATGTTTACTAGGGTTGCAATGTTGTTTATGGTTTCTATTGCTTTTTGTACTGCCTTTCTGTAGCCGCTCACTATCACTGTTGGGTGGATGTTCTGGTCTAGAAGTTCTTCAGCCTTTTTTAGCAGTTCACCTGCTAAGATTACGGCTGTTGTTGTTCCGTCACCAACCATGTCGTCTTGTGTTTTTGCAACTTCAACCATCATTTTGCCTGCTGGATGTTCCACTTCCATTTCGTCTAGAATTGCTGCTCCGTCGTTGGTTATTGTTATGTCTCCTAAGCTGTCTATGAGCATTTTGTCCATGCCGCGGGGGCCAAGCGTGCTTTTTAAAACTTCGCCTATTATTCGGGCTGCCATAATGTTGTTTCTTTGAGCTTCCCTTCCTCGGCTTCTTGTTGTACCTTCTTTAAGGATTAAGACTGGTTGTCCACTTTTCGTTGTTGTTAAGTAAGCCATACAACCTTCTCCATTAAACTATAATACTAATTCTCAATAACCAAAAAGGCACTAAGATATAAATTTTGTCTCTCTTGGATGCGGTTTTTCTATGACAAGCAGATGACTCTACTTTTCTTTCTGCAGATTGCCGCAGACAGGACATTCAACGTTTCTCTTAACCTCAACGGTTTCGAACACCATTTCTTCTCCATCTGCAAACACCATTCTTCCAACAAGCGGCTTACCCATCCTCGTAATAAGTTTAACTGTCTCCATAACCTGTAATGAAGCAAACAACGCTGGGGTGGCACCTAACACCGGAATCTTTTCAACTTCTGGAGGGTCTTTCGGAAATATACACCGCAAGCAAGGTCCTTCACCCGGCACTATTGTAGTCATTTGTCCGTGCAGTGCAGAGACGCCGGCGTGAATGAACGGTATGTTGTGCGTTACGCAGTACTCGTTTATTATGAACCTTGTTTTCCAATTGTCTTGTCCATCGAGAACTACGTCAACATTTCCTATCACATTTTGCACGTTTTGTTTGGTGATTTCTGCAACAACCGCCTTCACTTCTACTTCGGAATTTAATGCTTCAAGCTTTTCTTTAGCTACTTCCGCTTTAGCCTTTCCAATGTCTTTTTGCGAACCGAGAATCTGTCGGTTTAAATTGTTCAGCTCGAATTTTTCTTTATCTACGAGAATCACTTTTCCCACGCCAACAGCCGTGAGGTAGATTGATGCTGGGCATCCCAGTCCGCCCATGCCCGCTACAGCGACTTTTGCGGCTTTCAGTTTTTTCTGTCCCTTTATTCCCCAACCAGAAATCAGCATCTGTCTCTCATACCGCTCCAGCTCTGATGATGATAAGCTCATTAAACATCCTTCCGTAAGCTAAGTTTACCTTAGCACACATAATAGTTTTCACTTGAAAGTGTGCTAGTTTTCTACTTCACACTATTTTTCTTTTTGTAGACTATGACTGCTAATAATGTCACCTTCATGAATAACGGCAGAATGATTAGTGATGGAAACTCTGGTATGGCGTGAGTCCCATAGATCTCAATGGTTTTTGTGCTATGATTATAAGTGAAGAAAAGATACGCGTATTTATCATCTGAGGCTACTGTCGGAATCACCTGGTCATCTCCTACATAAACTGTCCATCCATCTTCAACCCATAAGAGGTCTTTAGGAATTGTTACTCTGCTAAAGCCAGTAGTTCCATCATGACCAGTTACATTAAACCTCAAGAAGGCTCCTTTATTAGGATTAAAGTAAAAGTCTGAAACAGATGAATTGCTAATAACATCAACATTGTATGATCCCCCATTCCAAGCACCAGCATCAAAAACATTAATGGGAGCCACAAGTGGAAAATTGTCTTCTGCAATACCAAAGCAAATATCTTGTGGCACATCTCCAATTCCGTCACCACCAGTTTCGTTTTGCTCAGGTCCATTATAAAAGTCAGCGCCGTTATAGTCGCTCCAGTAATTTCCTCCAGAGGGGTAACCATTATCCCAAACGTTGCCTGAATCGCCAACAACTTGGTATGTATTGTTTATGAAGTTGTTGTGATAAACTTGGCCTTCCGCAGAATGAGTTAACTGAATGCCGTACATGTTGCTGAACAATGTATTCCTTGTAACAACGCTTCCTTGCACAGACGAACAACCGCAAGACGCATAAATCCTAATTCCTGATTCCGTGTTGTTAACGATTACATTCCTGTTTAACGAATTGTAATTAGATTTTACAAAAATCCCAAAGGTGTTGTTGGCTATCCTACATTCTGTTACGGTACAAAAATCAGCATCGTCTGTTAAATAGATGCCTTCAGTTCCATTTTGGATGTTGAAACGTGTGACGTTTACGTTTTGATTAAGTATGTTAATAATGGGCTGTGTTCCATTACCGTAAATGAGGGCAGTTTCAAGATTTTCTCCCACTAGATTTACTGTTTTGTTTACAACAACATATTCGCGGTATATTCCTGAAGAAGTAAAAATCGTCTCTCCTTCACTTGCATTGTTTATGGCTCCTTGAATTGAAGGGTATTTGACATATACCGAGTACCCTTTATCCATCCAGGTTGTTATTCCTCCAAGCATATTGTAAACATACAAGAAGCCATTGTTCGAAAGAATCTGACTTGCTGTGCTGCTTCTTCCTCCTGACCTACAATAGACCAAAGTGTCGTCATCTATGTCTAATTCATCTAGTCTAGATTCCAATTCATAGACTGGAATTAGCTTTGCATTTCTAATGTGCCCAGAGTTGTATTCGCTCTGATTTCTGACATCCAAGATCACTAACGAAGGATTGGATTCAATCATAGTCTTTGCTTCGGATACCGTAATGTCAGTGTAACTGTTAGCTAGAGCTATACAAGGTAGAGACAAAAACAAAGTCAGAATTACAGTAAAAAAGAGATAAAAGTGGTTTGAGGTTCGTTTGGTCAAGCTATTGGCAACAACCTATTTTGTGATGTTTTTCTTTGTGTTGAAGGTTTGACCACAGCACTCGTCTTTTTTCTTTGATTTAAACATCTCGCAATCGCTCTCACTATGTATATCTCCTTATCAAGACAACAAGTGAGGGAGAACTATGTGAGGTTCTTCGTGATTATTTCCCACAACAATCTTTGTACTTTTTCCCGCTACCGCATAGACAGGGATCATCCGGTTTCGGTGTTTTCTTCTTCCCTCCACATCCACATGACAATACCATTCGCCTCCTATTCAGAATAGTGGATTTTGCGGATATAAACATATTTGTTTTACAATACAAGACATTTCCATCATGAGGGTTATAATTATAAACACCAAAGCTAATATTTATATTTGTCAATAAAGAATCCTATACCGTGTGAGACCATGTTGAAGATGGATAATGTAGATAAAAGAATCTTATCTTTGCTTGTGGAGAACTCCGAATTATCCCAGAGTGAAATTGCGCGTTTTCTGAAAATCTCCCAACCTGCAGTTGCTGCAAGGTTACGGAAATTGAAGAATAGAGGAATAATAGCATATCAGATTGGAGTGAACCTGAAGAAAACTAAGTTAGGTTTCGTAAAGATTGATATTTCGACGAAAAACAGTGGAAAGATTCTTAAACTTTTTGAAAAATGTCCCTTATTCTTAAACGGGTTCATAACATCTGGGAAACGGAATCTATGCCTATTTTTGGTAAGCGAAGATTTAGCATCTCTTGATGCATGCATGGATTGCCATATAAGATCGAACCCAAACGTCTCTGATGTGGAGTTTAGTGTTGTCTTTTCCTCTGCAAGAGATTTTATTTCGCCGCTGAAGATGATAAGGAAAAAAACTGAGATCTCTCCATGTGGTGGACGATGTGACTCATGTTCCTATTACAAGTCTGACCGATGCCTTGGATGTCCCAGTACTATTTACTATAAAGGCGTTCTGTTTGGTTAAGCATAGAGTCATATGGAGAAGTTCTTCTGAATGGCTTCAAGCGTGGGCTACAATAACCTCTTTGATCTGTCCTTTCATCTTATTTCTTGGAAAGTATTTGCTTGTCCATAAGCCAAACTTGGTGAGAGAGAGCATGAGGGGGACCTCCATCAAGGGACCGATGACGGTAGCTAGGGCGGCTCCAGAGCCTATGCCAAAAATGGTTGTTGCGACTGCTATTGCAACTTCAAAGTGACTGCTGGAGCCAATGAGTGTATTGCATATTGACGATTCATAGCTCCAATTGGCAAGCCATGAAACTCCATAGGTCAACGAAACCATTATTGCATAACCAAGCAGTAAGGGAACGGCAATCAAAGCCACAGTCAAGGGTTGATTGATGATAATTTCTCCTTGCAACGAGAACATAACTATCAATGTAGTTAACAAGGCGACAATCGATATTTTTCCCCAAAGAGGCACATACTTGTCGTCAAACCATTCTTGACCCTTGCGGTTGATGACTACCCAACGAGAAATCGATGCGCTTACGACTGGGATTACTATGAAGAAGAGGACGCTGAGAGCAATTAAATCCCACGGCACTGGAATCGCGCTCACACCCAGATAGAAAGCTGCTAATGGAGCATACAGAAATACCATCAAAAGGGCATTGACCGCTGTGTTAACGAGTCCTTGCCCCAAGTCTCCACGAGCAAGCATAATCCACCACATGACCATTGCCGTGCATGGTGAAATTCCAAGTAGAATTATTCCTGCAATGAATTCGGGGTTTCCTGGTAGAAGAGTGTTTGCCAAGAATGTTGCTAGGGGCGGGTTGATGACCCAATTCGCGATTATGGTAAGAAGTAATGGTTTCGGATTCTTCGTGGCTTTAACGACGTCTCCAAACCTTATTTGAACAACTGTGGGATACATCATGAAGAAAAGGCAAACGCCTATTGGGATGGATAGCTGACCGAACTTCATCGAGTCTAGATATTGCCCGAAAACCGGAAGAAAACGCCCTAACAACAGTCCCAAAATTATACAAATTGCAATCCATAAAGTAAGATACTTCTCGAAAATTCCGAGAGGATCCTTCTTTCTTTTAGAACTGGACATTCACTCTACGCTTCTTGAGCAGTGTATATATCGATATATTTAAATATAATGTTTTATTCTCCAAAATACACGTTTACATTTATCGATACAAACTATGGTGAAAAGAGATATGTCCAAAACTCGCGTGGATAAAAGATTGGCGAGATTAGTTAAGTCATCTATCTGTCCCGCTGAAGATGCGTCTGATTATGCTGAGGAGCTAAGAGAACTCGCTGATAAAATGGCGAATAAGGCTTTGGCTAAAAAGGAAAGCAGATTCTTTAAATCATTAGCAGACGAAAGCAGAATTAGAGTGTTAAAGCTCTTAATGTTACGTGAGATGTGCGTTTGTGAAATAATGGTTGCTCTGAACCTAACACAGCCGACAGCCTCTCACCATCTGGGAATACTCGAAAGAGAAGGCGTTATCAAGCGAAAGAAAGAAGGAAAATGGGTTTACTATGCTATTGCCGATTCGGAAATCCTTGAAGGAATGAACAAGCTGGGACTGCTGAATTAGGACAACATTTAACAACTTCTAATGCTTCCTAATCTCATCTGTCTTTGTTGTTGGTTCTTTATAATCAGTTGATTAACAGTTTTGATTTCTCATTCGGAAGCTTTTCAGTTACATTCGATTTAGTCTTTGTCTATGTTGTATCACTGCTTCTTTTCTTTTGTAAGCCAGTCCGCCAATGTAATTCTATTCGTGTTATAATATTTCTCGGCTGAAACGATTCCCCTTTTGGCTAACCTGAGAAGTATTCGATGCGTCTTCACTCGTGACAAACCAGTCTTCCAGCGAATATCCTTCTGTAACATAGTTCCACCCTCAGCAACCAAAGTGGCTATCACCTTTCTCTCATCCTCATTCAAAACTCGCAAAACTGCATCAAGGGCAGACTCACCCTTCTCAACCGTTGGCACAGAAGCTGGCTTTCCCTTAAGCTTATCTTCGCTGAGGTCTGGAAAAACGAGAGCATATCCAAACACGCTCACAGCAATAATAAGTGGAACAACAAACAAAACAAGCCAGGAAGACTGTGGGACCTCTGCGTCCATTCTATGACCTCTTCCTCCGAAACCACCTTGAAATACAAAAAAGAACAAGCCAAGAACACTAACAATAAGCGAAATGACCAGAATGAAAATCAAAGTTCTGGAACGCATGTTTCACTCACAAAAATCTAAAGGTGATACACCCTTTATAAGCTGTTTCAATTTTTGAAACGTTTTGTTACACCTAACATCTAAACCACACGGTAACCATGGTATTCTTGCAAGCAAAAGTATGGAGGTGACAAAATAATGAATGGAAAAATGATTGTAGGGATAGGATTAATTGTAGGCATCGTTGCCATCGCTTTCCTATCTGCACCCATACAAGCCTATGTCAACGGAACTCGCAATAGCGATTTACTTCAAACGCAAGGCCAAGACAGATTGAGAACAAGAGATCGCGACTGCAACTGCACTTGCGATGGCACACAGGAACAACACCGCACCAGACAAAGAAACGGTGAATGTGCCACTAACAGAATCTGTAACTGCACAATGAGCTTGGAGCAATACAGACACCAATACAAAAACCAAAATGAAGAAAGAACATGCAACCTAGGTAACTGATAAGTTTCTACAAAACAGTTTCAACCCCTTTTTTATACGCAGCCAGAGAAGTTTTCCTGCAGCGCATTTATCTAATGAAAACTTGCAACGGAAAAAAGGGGAGTAAGAAACTCCGTTTTCTTTTTAGCCACTTCCCTCTGTTGCGCAAGAAGGCAGATGTAATTTGCACTGACGTGGCATCTAATTTTTTTCGCTCTGTTTTGGACAATTAGGTTACAGGTTGGTTGATGACTCTGGCTCTTCTGTTGAGGACTACGAGGAATCCGGTCATTGATGCAAAGAGTATGGTGGTGGCTGCAAAGAGGTATACGATGGTTGTGGTGGTGTTGTTGATTATTTGTTGTTCTTCTAGTTGTTGTTTGTAGGGTGATTCTATGTAGAGTGTCGGTTGGTAAGTTGGATGATCTGATGTGAACCATGTTTCAGAGTGATTGTTCCATAATTGGGTTTTGGCTTTTACATGAACGCTAGTGTAACCCGAAGCAATGTTGGTTGGTAGGCTGAACGGGATGTACCATGTGTTTGATTGTCCTTGTTGAATTTCGACAGGCAAGGTCACATTGGTATAGAATGTTTGTAAGTAGATGTTTCCGTCAGTGTAGTAATAGTCTATGGTCGCGGTCAGTTCAGTGACTTTTATTTTGCTGTCTTCATCGTTGTACATGGTGACTGTGATGTAACCTGTTTGACCTTGATGGTATGTGTCTTTATCGAATGTACATGAGGTGATTGTTGTAGCGTATGCAACAAAAGGAATGATCATTAGAAAGAGCGACAACAACATTGTCAGAAGTCTTTTTTGTGCATTTCTATCTCCATCCTTATACTGACTTTTGCTGTTGTCATTCTGTTGTGAGCATAAAAAAAGTTATGAATCAATAGTTCGGATTGAGGATGCATATAAGAAAAACCGCTTAGTCATGAAAGAGCGCACGAATGTTTAGCTTCGTACTTTAGATTAAGAGTTGGATGCAGTCTGCTATACCGTGAGAGATTAGGGCTCCTAGAACGGCGAGTAGGGCGTATTTTAATCCTGTTTTGTAGGGGTTTTCACGGCTTATTTTGCCTACGTAGCTTCCTAGGATGAATGCCATTGTGGTTCCGATTATAAACGTGAGTATTGCGGCGTCGCTCATGCAGAAACATGTGAATGGGGACAGCAAAACTAGTGTAGCGACGATTGTTGAGGCGAATGAGAAAAGGCTGTTTGTAAATATCTCCCTTTTCGAATGTATTCTTGTCGTTGAACCATGTTCTGTTGTTTGAATTTGCAATGCCCTTTCTGCTGATTGGGACATGAAGAACCCGATGGAATTTCCAAATGCGTTAGCAAAGCCTCCAATTACTCCAGTAATTATCACCAGCCGAGTATCAGAAGTAGCCTCAGCAACCCCAATAATCAAACCTAAACACATGATCAAGCCATCTGCAAGTCCGAAGGCAATTCCTTCCAAACGATAGCTTTCCTCTGATGGATTTTCAGTCATCTTGCAACACTTTGTTTTCACGTCCCCTTAATGACCGAAATGATATATGCATTTTGCTGAAATTAAGTTGACATACCTTAAACGTATGTAAATATTGGGCAGGCTAAAGTGTGCTCTTTGAATTCAGTTTTCATCAGTTAAACTCATGAAAATTTCTATCGCACAACTAACAAAGTAACGACATCTTTGTTCATGTACATTTCCTTTTCTAAATTTTCGTATTCCCTCTAATAGTGGAAAGATCACATCCACACAACTCTTTACAAACAATACTTCCAAATTTTTCTTGAAACTGCTTGTAGAATTCTACTACTCGATTACACGTTTTAGCTTGCAGTTCTTCTGGGCTATTCCTACCACACTTCAAACCAAAGCCCATGACAGCACCGCTCACTGCTCCACAAACGTATCCGCGTCTTGAGATACCGCCACCAAAACCAGTGGCGATTTTTGGTATAAGATCACTTTCTATCTCTAAAGCATCTTTAGCTATTGCCAAAAGTACACTCTCAGCGCAATTGTAACCAATCCTAAAATATGAAAAGGCTCCATCAATTATTCTATTTGCGTGTTTCATGAGAAGAAACTAGTTGGGTTGAGATTTAAACGTAGTGGATTTCAAGCATGCCACTTATTAGACAGTATTCCAAACTACAGTGTTGTGAACACAATGAACCAAACGATTAGAGAACAAGTCGCAAAAGCCCTTGAAGAAATTAGGCCACGGTTACAGGCTGACGGCGGAGACGTGGAACTCTTGGGAGTGGACAATGGTATTGTTAAGGTGAGGTTAAAGGGAGCATGTGCCGGATGCCCAATGGCAACAATAACTATCAAAATGGGAGTGGAGCAGCACCTCAAGAAAAAGATACCGGAAATAGTTAGAGTAGAGGCGCTCCAGTATTAGATTAGTGACGAGTCAAAAGAAAGCAAAAACAGTCGTGGGTTTAAGCCTATTAGACTGCGTGACCCTGCAAGTCATCCACCATTGCGAACGGTGAATCTTGCAATTCATCATTATTAATGCCTCTTATCAGAATTATTGGTGAAATGAAAAGCAGCTCAACCAGTCTTGTGCGTTTACACCTTCACGTTTATTGACATTGATCCAAGCTTGCTTTTTCACAATTTTTATAACAGTTGAAACTAAGCTTGTACATGAAGCTAAGGCATCGTGTGGATTATCATAATGGAAGTCAAGGTAAGGTATTTAGGTCGTGGAATAGCCGAATATTTCGGGTCATCTGGAAAAGTGGAAACCATTCATGTTTCTGGTGAGGCCAAGTATGAAGATGTTTTGAGCATTTTTAGGGAGAAGTTGAGGCGTCATGGAGAGGTGGATGAAAGACTGTTGGACACGTTCCTTTTTATTTGCGGTGGTAGGGTGCTTCTGAGTATAAAGGATGAGTCCTTATATTCGGGCTGTGAAGTTTTGGTTGGGTATGCTGATACTGGAGGCTGAATTGTTGGAGAGGTTTGGCTGTTGAATGTTTCTGTGCGTTTCTTTGGTTCGTTGCGGGCGTTGCTTGGAAAAAAAGTGGAATGCGTAGAATTTGAAGATAGAGAGGAAGCCACTGTTGAAAAAGTGTTAAGGCGTTTATCTAAGATTTATGGACAAGATTTCGTAGAATATGTTTTTGATGGGAAAACCGGCGAAACTCAAAGCTATTTGCTGTTGCTTGTGAACGGTAGAAGCATAACTGTACTAGGTGGATTGGAAACGAGGCTGATAGACGGTGATGTTTTAGCTATATTGCCGCCTGTTGGCGGTGGCTAACTTTATTCTATTATATGTTGAATTTGTGGTTTTTGTGTCTGTTGTTAGAGGAGGGGCTATTTATTTCTGGCTTTGTACATTTGAAGGAAGCTTTCTGAGTATGGAACGAAGTGTTCTTCGTAGAGTTTACACGGAAATTCTGGACAGTCCCTCATGCAGTAGCCTATTCCCTTTTTAACTACACATTGAAGAATTGAACAAACATGCCCTAGATTCTTCACCTGCTCTTCCATCTTCTCTTAACAACATCCTCATCCTTTTTCAGTCTTGAACCGCATGGAAGACAAATTCCCTTTAAATGAAGTCCGCAGACGCTACAACATACACCACAAGACGCGACATATACCCGCTCTTCATTCATGACAGCTCCCGTACAAGAGTTATATTCATAGATCTTGTTAAGTTTTTATGGAGTTCGTTCATGGGGAAATGTTTGGTTTGCGGCGAAAAAACCCCGACCATTTCAGCTAGTCTAGGTGTTTGTTCAAAGTGCATAAGGGAGAAGCCTGAGCAAGCTTTGGAGATCACTGGTCGTGTACATGCAAAGAGCCGTGCTCGTTTTGGTTTGCCTTCAGTTCCGCCTAGAGATGCTGGTGGTTTGTCTTGCGGGGTCTGTGCTAACAATTGCGTGATTGGTATTGGCAAGAGTGGTTTTTGTGGGCTTGTTTGGAATGTTGATGGACGTTTGGTTCGTTTCGGCGGTACCGCTGAGAAAGGCGTTTTAGAATGGTATTATGATAGTTTGCCTACTAACTGCGTTGGTTGGTGGTTTTGTCCTGGATGCACTGGAAAGGGCTATCCAAAATATGCCTATAAACCAGAAGCAGAATATGGCTATGCTAATCTAGCGGTTTTTTATGGAGCTTGCAGTTACGATTGCCTTTACTGTCAGAATTGGCATTACCGCAACTCAGCTGTTAAACATAAGCCTTGCATGAGTGCTGAGGCTTTAGCAGAAAAAGTCGATAAACATGTTTCTTGCATATGTTATTTCGGGGGAGACCCTTCACCACAAATGCCGCACAGTCTTGAGGTAAGCCGCATAGCACTAGAGAAAGCCAAAGCTGAAAAGCGTATCCTTCGAGTTTGCTGGGAAACCAACGGTTACATAAGTCCGAAACTGGCTGTGAAGGCTGCAGAATATGCTTTGGAAAGTGGTGGCAACATAAAATCCGACTTGAAGACTTGGAGTGAAGAATTGAACATTGCATTGTGTGGAGTTTCAAACAAGCCTACGCTGGAGAACTTCAAGATGCTAGGAGAAAAAGTCTATAAACAGCGACCGGAACTGCCAGTGCTTTCCGCCAGCACATTGCTTATTCCAGGCTATATAAATGCGGAAGAAGTTGAGAACATTGCCAAATTCATAAGTGAAATAGACCCTAATATTCCGTACACGCTACTAGCCTTTTATCCATGCTATGTCATGAACGACTTGCCAACAACAAGCAAAAAACAAGCCATGGAGTGCCAAAGAGTAGCAGAAAAACACTTAAAAAACACAAGAATAGGGAACTTTCATCTACTCGCGTGACAAATAACGTCAATGCTGTCTTGAGGACTTGATTATCCAAGCAAATAGACGACTGAATCTTGCTATATGTTAAATGGTTACTTTCTCCGGAAATGGAGCCTAGGTTTTCCAGTCTAGGAGTCTTTTTTGTCCTTCAATCTTTTTGATGTCAGTTACGTCTTGCGTCACTTCTACAGTTCCTAAATATTTCCCATTCTTGTCTCTTACTGCAAAATATCTGATGAGAATCAGACGATCATTCAAATCAATCCAAAATTCAGCCACATCTTTCTCGCCTGTTTTGAAAGCTTCAAGAATCTTATTCACTACGTGAACGCTTTTCTGCGGATGACATAGTTGCACTTTTCTTCCAATGACAGCCTTTGTCCGAACAAAAATTCTTCCCTCAGCCCTGTTAAAGTATTTTACACGGTCTTCTTTGTCGATAAATGATATGTCAACTGGAAGCGAATCTAAGACAGCCTCAGCTTCCTCTTTCGAAAGAGAACCAGTCTCAAACTGCAATATTCTCTTATTATCCTCAGCCAATTCCATCACTCAATCTTTGTGTTGATATTACAATTGTAATAACTTTTATTTATGCGTTTCTACAAACTATAACTGAAGTGTATCGTAATGTTGGTTCCTTGCGAAGTTGCAGTAAAATGCGTATTACCCGCAGTTCGAGCCATGATAGCTGAAGAACTCATGACAAAACATAAACTAAAACAAGTGGAAACAGCCAAGCTTCTCGGAGTCAGTCAACCCGCCATAAGTCTCTACTTCAGAAAGAAGCGTGGAAAAGCAATTGACTTACAGAATGAAAGAGATGTTACAAATCTGGTAGAGAACTTGGCAGCATCGTTAGCCAAAGGAAACCTGCCGCCTAAAGACTTCATCTCTATGTTTTGCGAAATCTGTAGCACAATTAGAGAAAAGGGCTTAATGTGTAAATTGCATAAAGCATTTGATCCAACAATAGACATTGAAAAATGTGGAATCTGCCGATTAATAACGGTTGGAAGGTCTGGTGAATGAAAGAGCAAGAAGTTATCCTTCAAGTCCTTGGGATGCACTGTCCCGCGTGCGTACAACGAATTGAAAATAACTTGTCAAAACTTGACGGAATCATAGAAGCCAAAGTGAATTTGGCGTCCAAAGAAGCCATTGTAAGATTCAATTCGGACAAGACAAACATTGAGAAAATAAAGGCGACTATTAAGAGGACTGGATACGAAGCTGTGGAACAAGCAGAAGGCATGTCTGCTGAGAAGGGTAGAAAAGCAATGAGGAAAAAGTTGATGCTTTTCTTTTTCGGGCTTGCCCTAACAATTCCAATCGTTGTCATTACATACTTTCTGGATTTTCCTGAAAAAAATCTTCTGTTGTTGGTTCTGACAACTCCTGTCCAGTTTATCGTAGGTTGGCACTTCTACAAAGGCGCATACAATTCACTCAGAAACAGGTTTGCGGACATGAATGTGCTCGTTGCCTTAAGCGCTTCAGCCGCTTATTTCTATTCATTATCTTCAACAGTCTTTAATAACCCGATGGTTTTCTACGAAGCCTCAGCGATTGTGATCACTACCATAACTCTTGGCATGCTATTAGAGGAGATGGCTGTCGAAAAAACAGGAGAGACAATTAAGAAACTCATGGAACTTCAACCGAAAACCGCCATTGTGGTGCGGGATGAAGAGGAAATAGAGGTTCCAGTTGAGAAAGTTCAGGTCGGCGACGTTGTGATTGTTAGACCTGGAGAAAAAATTCCTGTTGATGGTGTTGTGATCAACGGGCATTCGTTCATAGATGAATCAATGATAACTGGCGAATCTGTTCCAGTTGAGAAGAACGTTGGAGACACCGTTTTTAGCGCAACAGTTAACGAAGCCGGCACTTTGAAGTTTAGGGCAGTGAAAGTTGGAAAGGAAACAACTCTGGCTCAGATTGTGAGGTTGACCCGTGAAGTGCAGGCAAGTAAGGCGCCGATCCAAAGGCTTGCAGACAAAGTTGTCAACTTCTTCGTTCCTATAGTTATAGTAATTGCTGTTGGGGCATTTGCAGTTTGGTTTTCCTTCTTTCAGAACGAAATACTAGCCTTGACTACTCTCGTTTCTGTTTTAGTAATAGCTTGTCCATGTGCTTTAGGCATAGCAACACCAGCTGCAATCATGATCGGCGTTGGCAAGGGAGCAGAAAACGGTGTTCTAATTAAGAACAGTGCAGTGCTGGAGGTTGTTAAAGAAATTGACACTGTTGTTTTCGACAAGACTGGCACATTGACTAGAGGCGAGTTGGAAGTCACAGACATAGTCGCTGAAGACAAGCAACATGTTTTGAAAATCGCTGCTGTTGCAGAGAAAAGATCTGAGCATCCAGCTGGCGAAGCAATTGTCAAAAAAGCTGAAAGTGAAGGAATTGAAGTCCCTGAACCAGATACTTTTGAAGCCTTGCCTGGACTTGGTGTGGCAGTGGAATTCGAACGAAAGAAGATTTTGCTTGGAAACCGTGCATTAATGAGAAAGCATAAGGTAGCAGTAGAGAAGTTAGAGGACCACATTGAAAGGCTGGAAAAAGAAGGCAAAACCGTACTAATCGTGGCCACTGACGGAAAAGCAGTTGGACTGTTGGCTGTTTCTGACACCATTAAAGAACACGCTAAAGTCGCTGTGGAAACACTTCAGAAGATGGGACTAAAAGTCATCATGCTTACGGGTGACACAAGAAGGACAGCTGAAGCCATCGCAAAGCAGCTGGGCATCAATGAAGTCTTAGCCGAGGTTCTTCCAGCTGAAAAAGTTGAGCAAATAATGAAGCTGCAAAATGAAGGAAGATTCGTTGCCATGGTAGGGGATGGAATAAATGACGCACCAGCAATCACCCAAGCAAATGTGGGAATTGCCATTGGCGGTGGAACAGACATCGCTATGGAAGCTGGAGACATAGTTTTAGTCAAAGATGATCCGCGAGACGTAGCAGTAAGCATTAAGCTAAGCAAGAAAACGTTGCGGAAAATAAAGCAAAACCTGTTTTGGGCGTTCTTCTATAACATGTTGACAATTCCTTTAGCCGCAGGCATTCTGTATCCATCTTTCAGCATTTTGGTTAGACCTGAAATCGCTGCGGCAACGATGATACTCAGTGACATAACAGTTGTTGGGAACTCAATGCTGCTAAAAAGATGGAAACCATAAATTTCGTGTTAGACTCAGCTTTTTAGCTTTTCCAGAATTATTGCTGGGCAGATTTTTTTGACACCCTCAATTTTTCCGATTTTTTCGGAAATCAGCTTTGTGAGTTCTCTTCCGTCCTTCGTCCATATCTCTGTCATTATCATGTGGTCGCCTGTTGATGTTGCGACTGAGCGAACTTCTCTTATTTCACAGAGCCTTTGAGCTGCCTCCAAAAGCTCCGTTGGATCTACGTCAAATCCAACTATCGCGATAGTACGAATTCCTATTTTAGATGGGTCGATTTCGACTGTGAACTTCTTTATTACTTCCTTCTTTTGGAGCGATTGAACCCTTTTTCTAATTGTTGATTCGCTTAACCTTAGCTTTCCCGCCATTTCTGTGAATGGAATTCTCCCTTCTTCTTGAAGCATTTTCAGAATCTTCAAGTCTAATGCGTCAACTTCAACCATGGTTATCATTTTCCTATTTTCGCACTTGTTTATCCTCTTGTCGTCGAATTTCTGACGAAAAATATATAAGAAGCTCCGACATAAAAGTTTTTTGCTCCTAAGATATGAATGAAAGGTGTGGAAAAGTGAATCGTAAAGCGTTACATAAAATAAGTTATGGCTTGTACGTTGTAACTTCCAGAAAAAGTGACGATTTTAACGGGCAGATTGCTAACACAGTGTTCCAAGTAACATCTGAACCAGCAACAATAGCGATAAGTATCAACAAGCAGAATCTTACGCATAAGTTTATCCGAGAAAGCAATGTATTTACCGTTTCCGTTCTTTCAAAGAATGCACCGTTAAAGTTTATAGGTCATTTCGGTTTTAAATCTGGAACGAACACAGACAAGTTTGAAGGGATAAATTATAAAGTTGGCAAGACTGGCGCACGGATAGTTTTGGATTATACAGTTGCGTGTTTAGAGGCTGAAGTGATTAAAGAAGTTGATGCAGGTACACACACCATTTTTATCGGTAGAGTGGTTGATGCCGAAATTCTCACCAACGAGGAACCTATGACCTATGCTTATTATCATTTAATAAAGAGAGGTGTGACTCCTAAGGCGGCTCCAACTTATATAAAAGGAGAAAAAATAAGGAAGGTGATCAAATGACCAAATACAGATGTGTTGTTTGCGGGTATATATACGACCCGGAAAAGGGGGATCCAGAGTCTGGAATAGAACCGGGAACTTCGTTTGAAGAACTGCCGGATGACTGGGTCTGCCCGATTTGCGGAGTGACAAAAGATCAGTTTGAAAAGGTAGAATAAAATGAAACCCAGAAAATTAAAAGCAGATGTTTACAGTGTTGGCGCGGTTGATTGGGATAGACGACTTTTCGATGAACTCATTCCCCTTCCCGACGGAACAAGCTACAATGCTTATCTGGTCAAAGGTAGCGAAAAAACGGCTCTGATAGACACTGTTGATCCAACTATGGCAAATGAATTGATAAACAACCTACATCAGCTAGATGTCAAAAACATCGATTATATTATTGCAAATCATGCAGAACAAGACCATTCAGGAACATTGCCCCAAATATTGAAGTCATATCCAAATGCGACGGTTGTTGCAACTCCTAAATGTAAAAATCTGCTCATGGACTTGCTTCTAATTCCTGAAAACAAGATTATGACAGTAGAAGATAGAGAAACGGTGTCATTGGGAAACAAAACTTTAGAGTTTGTCTATGCTCCATGGGTTCATTGGCCAGAGACCATGCTTACATACTTAAGAGAAGATAAAATACTCTTCACCTGCGATTTGTTCGGTTCTCATTTTGCAGCATCTGATCTCTATGTAACCGACGAAGCGACAGTTTACGAAGCAGCTAAACGGTATTATGCTGAAATCATGATGCCTTTTAAACCAGTCATCCAGAAGAATTTAGAAAAAATAAAAGATTTACAAATAGATATGATAGCTCCAAGCCACGGTCCCATCTACGACAAACCAGAGTTCATACTCGAAGCATACAGAGACTGGGTTTACTCTCCGCCCAAAAACATCGTTGTATTGCCCTACATCTCAATGCACGGCAGCACCAAGAAGATGGTAGAATATTTTGTTGATGCTCTGGTTGAAAGAGGCATAACCGTTAAACAATTCAATCTAGCTAAAACGGACATTGGAAAATTGGCGATGTCACTAGTGGACGCCGCAACAATCGTAGTAGGCTCGCCCACGGTCTTGGTTGGACCGCATCCAAATGTTGTTTATGCGGTTTGTCTCGTAAATGCCTTGAGACCGAAACTGAAGTTTGCATCAATAATCGGGTCTTATGGCTGGGGCAGCAGGATGGTGGAACAAATCGCTGGGATGCTGTCTAACCTAAAGGTTGAGTTGCTTGAACCTGTTATCATAAAGGGATTTCCAAAGGAAGAAGATCTCAGGGCATTGGAAAGGCTGGCTGATGAAATTTCAAATAAGCATGAAGAACACGATATAAGGGATTGAAAGGAGGTGATAGTGTGCTAAGTGAGAAGATGGTGGAGGCTCTGAATAAACAGGTCAACAGAGAGATTTATTCAGCATACCTGTATTTGTCTATGTCTGCTTACAGCACCTCTAAAGAACTTAAAGGGTTTGCTAATTGGTTTATGGTTCAGTATCAGGAAGAGATGGTGCATGCCATGAAAATCTACGATTACATCAACGATCAGGGTGGGCACGTGAAGCTTTTGGCTGTTGAACAGCCGCCGACAGAATTTGGTTCGCCTTTGGAGATGTTTGAGAAGACTCTGGAGCACGAGAAGTTCGTTACAAAGTGTATCAACGATCTGGTTAACCTTGCCATTAAAGAGAATGACCATGCTACAAACATCTTTCTTCAATGGTTTGTCACCGAACAGATCGAAGAAGAAGCCAACGACAATAATATCATCGCAAAACTGAAGCTTGTTGGGAAAGAAGGTAATGGCTTGTTCATGATCGACAAAGAACTTGTAATGCGCGTATTTACGCCCCCAGTAGCATCCACCGAGACACAGGCGTAAGATAGTTTATATGGAGGTTTCGTATGGGGAAAATCCTTGTTCTCTATTATAGTCGAACTGGCAACACCCAGAAGATGGCTGAAGCGGTTACAGAGGGAGCTAGAGGTGTTCATGGAGTTGTTGTGCAACTAAAGTTTTACGCGACGCCTGAAGAGCTGGCCAACTTTGATGCTGTCGTAATCGGAGTCCCAACGTATCATCATGACATGACTATTGACATTAAGAGGCTTTTCGAGGAGGCTGCAGTTAAAAACATCAGCTTGAAGAATAAGATTGGAGCCGTGTTTGGATCTTATGGATGGAGTGGCGAAGCACCTCGGCTGGTTCTTGAGATTATGAAACACAAGTTTGGGATGGACATAATCGAATCTCCACTTCTAATCAAATATGCACCTGATCAAACTGGACTTGAAAAATGCAGACAACTTGGAAAGTCAATTGCCGAAAGACTTATGGCTTGAATCTAGAGATGTGTTTGCGAAAAGGAGGAGCATGCTTTGGGTTCGAAGGATGAGTTGATGGAGTTTCTGAAGGGTCAGATTAAAGTCGAAAACCAGATTGTTGAGTCGCTGAATAGTTCCTTAAGCGAGATTGGCAATCCAGCTGTGAGGGGTGTTCTAAAGGGAATATCTTTGGATTCTGTGAAACATGCGGAAATGTATGCCTCAGCTGTTGACTTGTTGACCCGTGTCCAGCCTGCCCTCTCACAGAAACATCTTGACAAACAAAGAGAGCTCGTGGAAAAGCATATACGCTTAGAAGCAGAATTAATTGAAAAAATCAGCAAGGCAATGCCCAGCCTTGAAAACAAGAAGGTTAAGCTTCTCTTAGGCGCAATATTGATGGATGAGAAAAGACATCACCAACTTCTAAAGGAAGTATTAGACATTCTTATTCGAGGAGAAACTATAACAGATGAAGATTGGTGGGACGTTCTTTGGAAAAACGTTCCATTCCACGGAGCCCCAGGTGGATAATCTATCTGCTAGAGCATGCACCTAAAACTGTTTGAAAATATTTATAAGCAAAAAACAAAGAACTACATGGGTGGATAAGAATGATAATTGTAGATAGGCCTGCACCTGATTTCGAAGGAACAGCGTATTTTAACGGCAAAGTAGTAAAGGTCAAGCTTTCGGATTACAAAGGGAAATGGGTTTTAGTATGCTTCTACCCCGGAGACTTTACTTACGTGTGTGCAACGGAAGTTGCTGGCATGATAAGGAACTATGAAAAACTGCTACAGTTTGGCGGCGTGGGCATCGCTATAAGTGCAGATTCTGTTCACTCTCATAAAGTTTGGGCAGAGACAAGCCCGGCAATAACATCTGCTTTAAAGGCTATAGGCAAGCAGTTTCCACCATTCCCGATGGTGGCTGACCCGACTTTCGAGATAGGTAGAAAATACGGAGTAGTTGACGAAGAAGGAGTCGAAACGAGAGGAAGATTCATCGTTGATCCAGACAGAATAGTAAGGGGCTATGAAGTGTTAAACGCCACGGTTGGGCGAAACCTTGCAGAAACCTTCAGACAGCTCCAAGCATTCAAATTTGTGAGAGATACTGGAAAAGTCACGCCAGCAGGATGGAAACCAGGCGAAGCAGGAATCGAACCGACAATAGAAAATGCTGGAAGAATATAACTCTCAACCAAGAGAGTAGCTAAGCCAGAATCACTTTCGTAAGCGCGAAGTGAAGAAGTCGATTTGGAATTTGGTTAAAATCGATAAAGAAAATAATCTTGATTGATTTATGATGGTATACATAGAGAGGTGGTAGGTATGAGTATGCAAGAAATTGCAAAAGAGGTAAGCGATTGGATTCAAAGGATGGGAAAAGAGTACACCAGAGTCTACGGACCTTTTGCAGTCTGGATGAGAAGAGTTGAAGAAAAAGGTGCACTTGACACAAAGACTAAGGAATTGGTCTCCGTTGCTTTGGCAGTTGCTACGCAGTGTAAGTGGTGTATAGCAGTTCACACAAACGCCGCGCTTGACGCTGGAGCTACAAAGGACCAAGTTATGGAAGCTTGTTTTGTGGCTTGCGTGTTCCGTGGGGCTCCATCATGTATGTACAGCCAATTAGTGATGAAAGCAATAGAAGAGTATCAAAAAAGTAGCATCTGCGACAAGAAGAATGAAGAAGAAAACCGTTTAACCGCAAAATAGAAAAATAGTAGATAGTTATACATATTGATGCAAAGGATGTGGTTTAAGAAAGTGTTATCTGAAATACCTATAAAATTAGAGAAAGTTGAAAATAAACATCTTGATCGTGAAATATTAAGGTTGGCGATGATAGCTGAACTAGATGCAATAAGTCTCTATGAACAACTAGCAGCAGCGACGGACAACAAAAACATCAAAAAGGTTCTACTCGATGTGGCTAAAGAAGAGAAAACGCATGCAGGAGAGTTTCAAACTTTATTGCTGAAAGAAGATAGGGAACAAGCTGAAGAGTTGGAAAAGGGCAAAGAAGAAGTTGAGGAGATGATCTGATGACCGAACTTAAACAAATTTACAGATGTAATATTTGCGGTAACATTGTTGAGGTCTTGCATGCTGGAGTAGGACAGCTCGTCTGTTGCGGTCAGCCAATGGAACTACTCAAAGAAAAAGCCGCAGATGTAGGCTTAGAAAAACATGTTCCAGTAATAGAAAAAGTCGGAAACAAAGTGAAAGTCAAGGTTGGCAGCATCCCGCACCCCATGGAACCAAAACACTATATCGAATGGATAGAAATAATTACCCACGATGGAACCTGCAGAAAATTCTTAGAACCAGGAGAAAAACCAGAAGCAGAGTTTGAAACCACAGCAGAGGAAATAGAGGCCAGAGAATACTGCAACATCCACGGATTATGGAAAACAAAGTAAAATCAGACATGCAAAGTAAAATCTTTAACATCACCTTTTTTTCGCCTGAGAAAACGCTTTTTAAAAAAAGAAAAAGGTTAAAGTTTTAAAGCGCTGTCCATCCACCGTCAACGAATATTGTCTGTCCAGTCAAGTAATCAGAGGCTGGAGATGCTAGGTATATAAGCGCTGCTTTCAGGTCTAATGGTTCTCCTGTTCTTCCTAACGCAGTTCTGGAAAGGATGTATTTCAACGTTTTTTCATCTTGGAAAAGTGGTGTTGTCATTTCGCTTGGGAAAAATCCAGGCGCAATAGCATTCACGTTTATTTTGTAACGTGCCCATTCTATCGCTAAGGCTCTTGTCAGGTTTATGACTGCTCCTTTAGAGGCATAATAAGGCGCGGTTGGAAATATGTCTCCTACGGCTCCATAAATGGAAGCAATGTTTACTATTTTTCCATATTTCCTCTTAATCATTTCTCGTGCAGCAGTTCTGGCGCATAAAAAGACCCCGGTCAAGTTAACGTCTATCACTTTTTTCCATTCTTTGAGGCTCATGTCAACGGATGGACTTAAACTTGCAATTCCAGCGTTGTTGACCAGAATTTCCAGTGATCCAAAATTTTCTATAGCAGTCTTCACCATACTGATTACTTGTTCCTCTTGACTTACGTCTGTTTTGACAGGAATCACTCTCACATTGTATTTGTTGGATAATTCTTCAGCTACTTTGACAAGTTTTTCGTATCTTCTTGCGGCAATTACAACGTTTATTCCAATTTCAGCTAGTGATTCAGCAAACGTTACACCTAAACCGCTAGAAGCGCCAGTTACGATTGCCGTTTGACCTTTAACATCAAAACACAAATCCATTAAAGTTTTACTTTCTCTCTTTTGCACCATAACAGTTTCAGTCAAATCAAACCACCAATCCACATATCGTTAATCGAAATTTAAAACTTGCGTAAAATGCAGTTTCAGGCACAGAAATGTGAAAAGCTGCTTGATGAGAGAATCCTTGAAATGTTTAAATAAAGTCGAGTTTAAAACAATTTGGGGATTGGGTTGTCGATGGACAAACAAGAGTTTAAGACGATGATTGAAGAACGGGTTGAAAATGAAAGGGAAGCTGTGAGGCTTTTGCATGATTCAATAGGAAAGACAAATAACACGGTTATTAGGCTTCTGCTTTATCAACTTGCTTTAGACTCGACGAAACATGAGCATATGTTACGAGCTATCTTAAAGTTGCTCGAAACTTCTTCAAAAGAACAGTTTAAAGAAGGCGAAGAATTCCGTAAAGCTATTGAGAAGCATGTTGAAGTTGAACGTGAAATGCTTGAGGGCTTCGAGAGGATTGTTGATAAGACTGAGGATAAACGCGTAAGGTTTATTCTTCAAGACATAATTAGCGACGAAAAAAAACATCATGCAATAATGAAGCGTGTACATGAGCTTGTCTGTGAAGGTGAGAAAGTTAAGGACGAGAAATGGTGGGATTTTCTATTCAGATATTCCCGCCTAACCGGCTAAACTTGAGACAGCACGTGATATCTATTGAAAAGACCGCAAGTAACGCCGCATTCAATCATGTGTTTGATGGGGTTCAGCTACATAGCCTCTTCTTCAGTTATTGCGCCTATACTATCGATTTATGTGAAAGATTTAGACGCGTCTATTGAGATGGTTGGTTTAGTAACAGCTATATTTTTCATTGCGTCTGCTCTGGCGAAGTTTTCTTTAGGTGTGTTTGCAGGCGGGAAAAAGACAATAACTTTTTTGCTGGTTGCTTTTGCAGTTTTCTCCATCTGTCCAGCGCTTTACCCTTTAACAGACAGCATCGGTATACTAATTGTTTTGCGTGCTACGCATGGTTTTGCGTACGCTTTTATCGGAACAGCATCTTTAATTTTGGCTGCTTTGACAATCTCAAGTATCGAAAGAGACAAAGGTGTCGGCACCTATACTGCTTCCTTAAGTCTCGGCTTATTGGCTGGACCAGCCATCACTACATTTTCTATTCCGTTGTTTGGCGTTCAAAACACTTTCTATTTTGCTTGCTTGATGGGTTCCATTGGAACTTTTGCAGCTTTTCTTCTTAACAAAAAGGTTTCTTCAATTGAGAAAAATTGGCAGATTATCGGTACGGCTGTGAGCAGAGAAGCCCTAAAGAGTAAGATTTCAGCTATTACGCGTAATAGGATGTTTGGCATAGCTTTTATTGGAAATTTCACCTTTTTCGTTCTTTTTGGAGTGATATTAGCCTATGCCCCGCTTTACGCAAAAGACAAGCTTAAGTTCAGCGACGAACTTGTTTCTGTGCTTTTCCTCTTGTACTACATCGCCACCACTGTTACACGTCTTTCCATAGGGAGAATTGTCCACAGAGTAAGCAAACCAATGCTTGTGATATTTGCCACAATTTTTGCAGCATTGTTTTCTTTTGCCTTAGCCATTTTTGTAAATAATTTAGTTTTTGCAGTAATTTTCGCTTTGATTGGCGCAATCCAAGGAGTACTCTTCCCTGTAGGCTCCATGCTCATTGCAGAGCACATTCAGCCTTCTAGAAATGTACTTGCTAACTCGCTTTACATGATGGGGATAGACATTGGACAGGGAATAGCGCCTTTAATTACTGCGGGCGCGATCATCCAGTATGGACTGGAATACGGCTTCATAATTTCGGCAGTGATATCGGCAGCAGCAATAGTGCTGCTCGTTTGGCTAAACAGACAAGCTGAAAGCAAGGTTTAAGACCGCAGCGGAGAAGATGGAGGCAAGGGAATACTGCGGCATCCACGCAATATGGAGATCAAAAAGTCAGATAGGTCAATAAAACATTTAAAACATTGTCCGCTCTTTCTGTCAACCAAAGAAAACACTGACCTTTTATCAAAAAGGAAAATGAATATTGATGGTGTATTAATGTGGAGAATCGAAAAGTGGTAGCTCCACTCGATAAAGGGATCAGGTGTCTGTAATGAGTTCTTTAAGAGAAGTTCTATACCTTTCTCGGCACGACATAGAAAATCTAAACATCCCCATAACCGAAGTCATCCGAGTAGTCGAAAAAGCCTTCCTTGAAAAAGCAGAAGGACGAACTGAAGTCCCACCCAAACCCGGCATCCACCCTCAAAAAGACGCCTTCATCCACGCCATGCCAGCATACATACCCAAAATGAAGTCAGCAGGCATAAAATGGGTGAGCGGATTCCCAGAAAACCCCAAACATGGCTTACCATACATATCAGGACTACTTATCTTGAACGACCCTGAAACTGGCTTTCCCATAAGCGTTATGGATTGCACTTGGATAACAGCCAAACGAACAGGAGCGGCAACCGCCATTGCAGCTAAACACCTAGCTAGACAAGACTCAAAAGTCTTAGGCATTCTCAGATGCGGTGTTCAAGGCAGAAGCAACCTCGAAGCCCTGATAGTCATGTGCAAAAACTTGGAAGAAGTGAAAGCCTACGACATCAGCGAAAGAAACCTTGAGCGTTACGTAGAAGAGATGACAGCTAAACATGGACTGAAAGTTGTTCCTGTTGCCTCGCCTAGAGAGGCTGTTGAAAACTGCGACATAATCGTAACCGCTGGCCCAATACTGAAACATCCACACCCCGTAATTGAAGCATCATGGTTTAAGAACGGCGGCTTCGTCTGCGCCCTAGACTTTGACTCATACTGGAAACCAGAAGCCATGCATTCCATGAACAAGTTCTGCACCGACGACCAAACCCAACTAGCCTACTACAAAAAAATAGGATACTTCTCCAACATACCACAAGCATATGCAGATCTAGGCGAAATTGTGAACGGAAAAAAACCAGGACGTGAGAACCCTGAAGAACGCATCATGTCCATGAACCTGGGTCTAGCCATAGAAGACATGGCAACCGCCATGCTCATTTACGAAAAAGCAACGAAAACGGGAACTGGAACAAGACTTCCGTTGTAACACACACATTCTTAAAATTACACTATTTATTTCCGGTTTTCAACAGTGCTACAGACGAGTATTACCGTAAGATGTAATAGGTGCTTTTTGCAAAGATTATCTGGGGTCGTGTGTTGGGCACAGGAAAAAAGCTAGCCACACTGATTGGAATATCTATTGTTTTCGGTGTTGAAATAGTATGGCTTGTAATTGGGGTTCTCATACGATCTATCTGGCGGTGTACAGTCAGTTCAGGCGCCATAGCCTTAACCGTCTACTACTTTTACGTTAGACTATATCTGAAAAAGAAAGCACGATATCCAATCGTGCCACCAGAGGGAAAAACGGACATATACTTTCCAAGAACAGACATCCCCAGACCAGTATATGCTGACTTCCGTAGGATGAAAGAAAAGAAACGGAAGTTTGAAAAGATAAAGAAGAAAACGAGACGCTAGAAAAAATAGTACACACTAGAATTTTGATTTTTCACCTAAATTTTCATGCTGCCCAGAACGGTATTTTCTTTCTCATCAGTTTTACGTATTCGTTTAGTGCTTCTTGCTCTTCAATTGTCAACCTATCCATAAACGTTGTCAGCAACACCTTTGCATGTCGTTCCGGTACCTTCACATACAACACATCTTTTTCGAATATGTGTCTCCCAACCATCGGCTTGTCTATTGATACAGCCACCTGCATTCCTTGCCGAGCCTCTGATAGGGCTTTTCCCTTCTCTTGGATCTGTTGTATCACACCCATTTCCTCACCGTTTTCAGCCCTCACAAGCGTGTATTTCGACTTTATCCTCCCAGCTAAGATTTCCACGCCCACTATTGCTGGTTTCGCCCTTCGAAAAACATAACCTTCCAAAATTCGGATTTTCCCGGGCATAACCAGCTTTTCGAACACTTGCTCAAACTCTGCCTCCCGTTTGGTCTTAAGCCACAACAGATAATCGTCCATTAGGCGGTAGACTATGTTTTCACGGAAAATCTGAACGCCCTTAATTTCCGCTTCTTCTTCAGCATCTGGCAAAACCTTAATGTTAAAGGCTAACACCACACCATAAAAAGGCTCGTGTTCCTTGACAACACCTGCTTCAACAACATCTCTTTTTGAAACGTCACCAACGTCCGCCAATCTGACTGGTACATCGTTTCGTTTCAGGCTTTCAGCAATAGCCTCTAATGAGCCTAAAGTGTCAGCCTTCAAAACAACTCCGTCAACATCCGTCGTAATCCTAATTCTCTCAATCTCCTCAGAAACAAGCTTGGCATATTTTTCCAGATCTTCACCATGAGGCACAGAATACAATGGTGCTCCAGCCAAGACTCCTTCCAAATCAGGAGCCGCAATCTTGATTCCAGCCGCAGCGGAAACAGAATCAACAGAAGAAAACCTGTCCCTAGGATCCCTAATCTCATCCAAAGCCTTAGGAACCAAAATCGCCCGTATCCGCGTAACAACGGGCTTTTCCTTACCGCCAACAACGATCAAGTCTTCTTTCTGCAAAACTCCATCGTAAATTATAGTGTTGATCGTTAAACCCAAACCAGGCTCTTCTTTAACTTCTAGAACCGTGCCTTTGGCTGGTCCCTCTGTGGTCTGTAAACGCTTCTTCAAATACTGTTGGGTCAAACCCACAAGAACCATGAGAAGTTCAGTTATGCCCTCGCCAGTTTTCGCACTTGTAGGTACAATTGCTATAGTCTTTGTGAAGTCCTTCATTTGATCGAAACGGTCCGCCCTAAACCCTAAACGGGAAAAAGTACCTATAATATCGTAGATTCTATTATCCAAATCTTCCTTAACGTAGCGACCTTGCATTTTGTAAGTCTTCAAAAACGGTGTGTCAGGATAAGAATTCCATCCTGGTATTCGGTCTATCTTGTTAGCAGCTACCAAAAAAGGCGTTTTACGGGTCTTTAAAATCTCTATACTTTCGTGAGTTTGAGCTTCAAAGCCCCGTAAAACATCAATAACAAGTATTGCTATGTCTGCTACGCCGCCGCCTCTCTTACGCAAGTTCGTGAAAGCCTCATGTCCCGGTGTGTCAACAACAAGCAATCCTGGAATTTCAATTTCACCCTTAACCATTGAAAGCAGAGGACCGACTAGTTGCTTAAGTGTGTCAACAGGGAAAAAACTTGCACCGATGTGCTGTGTAATCCCTCCAGCCTCTCGAGCTTGAACGCTTGTTTTGCGTATTTTATCCAAAAGCAAGGTCTTACCAGTATCAACGTGACCAAGCACGCACACAATTGGTTGACGAGTAGGCATCTTCTGCATCTCCTTTGACGGACTAAATAAGTCAGTCGTTCAATGATGCGTTTCAAAATTAATAAACTATTACCTAATAAGCGCTCAGTCCTTTTCTTCATAATGTTTTTAACTGGCATTAAGACTCTTTTCCAGACGGTGAAAAATGGTTTGCCTCATTGCCCGAAATGTGGCGTAATGTTGAAAGAAGACGATAAGTTCTGTTATGCTTGTGGCACTCTAGTCACCAAAGTCGTTGAAGAGGAATTCTCTGTATCCGCTGACAATCTTATTGAAAAAGTTAAAGAGTTGCTTCATGAAGGAAACGTGACTAGAATAATTGTTAAGGATGAAAAAGGAAAGGTTTTGCTTGAAATACCCGTGACTGTAGGAGTTATCGGTGTTGTGCTTGCTCCTTGGCTTGCGGCTTTAGGCGTGATAGCTGCTTTGGCTACCAATTGTACGGTGGTCGTTGAAAGAAGAGAGTAACCCTGCTGTTGCATTTGCTTTACAAACTTGTAGGCGGACAAGGCTCCATCTTAAACGCTTGGAAAGCTGCATGTTACGGCATTGGACCATGTCTGCTTAGAGGTTTTCTACCTTACATCTCTCTATTTGCGGCGTTTTACTCCCTTGCAATGCAATTCTACATAGGTCCACGAGAACTGTACAAAGCAAGAGAAAGTAGAGCCATAGCCATTTTCGTAGCTATGATAGCCTTAACATGAATAGAAATGTTTGTTCTAGGCACAACCGCTGGTTCTTAAAAAAATAAAATGCTATTCAACCTTCGCAATGATCAAGATTACTCCTAGCGCTAAAACTATGACGCTTAGGAACCCAAAAAATGCCGTGTAATCGCGTAGTGCTTGAGTGCTTGTGAAAGTGTAATACGTGGTTAAGGCGCCGATAACAATGAGTATTAAGCCAAAGAATTTTTCGGCCACAACCAATCCGAAACCGCCTTCCTCACTCATATCTGACTCTTCCTTTTTTGTGTGCTTTTACTTAAGAACGACGTACAGTTATTTTAAATTTCCTCATGTTCACTTGGTTTCTTCAAGCTTAGTAGGCAAGTATTCATCCACGATATATGTTAAGCCGTATCTGCTGAAGGCTTCTTGCTCCGCCTTCTTCCTTATTTTTAAGAATGTCTTGATTTCTCTCTGCCACAGCGGATCCTTATAGCGTGGATCTCTCTGCAACTCATAAAGCCTTTTTATGTCTACTTCGTCCAATGGGTCAGTCGGCAGTTTATAATTGACGATGTCTGTTGCCCACACTCCGCTCCATTTAGCATCGGGTGTGGTTAATTCCCTTAGGTGTGCAGCGTTCGCAGAACCCGAAATTATGACCATAGCTATGTGCATTCCCCAAGGGTCGCCGTCCGTAAAGATGTAGACTGGTATGTCCAGTTCTCTGCTGAGCCTTCTAATAAAATGTCGTGTTGCTCTTGGGGCTTGTCCAGCCGTTAAAACAAGTAGGGAATTAAACTTCTTGTGCACGTTCTCCTCTACAAACCGTGTGAACAAACCGCCCTTCTCTATGGCTATGACCTTGTCCGCTGTTGTGCTCACAAACTCTGATGAGGTTAGAGCGGGCCCAATCATAACGCCGTCCGGGTGAGAGGTTAGATTCAACGTTTTTCCTTCGTATCCGGGCACTGTGTATTCTATTGTTAGGTCGCCGAACACTGCTGAACGTTCTTCTGGAAAGATGTTGAAGTCTTCTCTAGATAACCCTAAAACTGTTTCTAAATCCGTTATGATGTTGTTTGATTCTTGCTGGTCCGTGAATTTCATTTCGTATGCTTGTGCAGAATAGTAAACATCTCTCAGGGTTGATGTTTTACGGTGAGAAGTGAGTTCGCGGGAAAATAACGCCGTCCAAACAAGCTGTGTGAAAGGTCTTATGTGACGTATATTACGGGTGTGCCTTCGAACTTTTCTGTCTCCCAAAATGTACTGCCTTACTTGGGGGTCATAACGGATGTTTTCTGTTGAGCGACTCGGCATCTCTACTGAAGGGAAATATCCATCATCGATCTGTTCATAAATTTTGAGTCCCAAATTCTCCAAACTTGCTATGACTTCTTTTTTCCTTTCTATCATGATACTTTTATGTTCCCTACGTTCCAAACTTCTTTACACTCCTCAAGAGTTTTTTTATATCTGGATTTTTTTCCTTACCAGCAAGCTGAGTTGAAAACTCGGCTATTTTTGGCAAGTACTTGCTGAAAATGTCAAGCCTTTTCCGATCTCTGCTTACATGTTCCCTCCTCGTTAGAAAGCGTTGAAGTCGGCGTGCGACCTCCCGCAATCCGTTGGCTATTTCTCTTCTAACCTCTGGTCTGTCGGCGATGAATTCCTTTCCAACAGTTTTGTATGGAATCTTGGTGCTGCAAATATGCGTTGCTATAGCGATAGGCATGTCGGGTGTAACTTTGTATCTTCGCCAATTCATGGAATTCATCACTGTCGTTGAGACATCGCTTGCTTCATCATAAAGTAATGGGATTCTGTTAGCGAAACGATAAATTAGGAAGCTTCCTTTCCTTGGGATTTCTCCACCATAAGCAATTGCCACTTCAACGATGAAGGGGTGGCCAGCGTAGGTTGACGGTCTACGCTGATGAACAGCGATGAACTCAGGCTTTAGCTCTTTCGAGATACCTGCCTTTAACAGCTTCTCACCCAAAGGAGATAAACAACTTGCATTCGGAGGTAAGAACTCCCTAAACTCTTTCAGCATGCGCATCAACCGAACAACTTCTTCGTGGGAAAGCCTCTTAGGATTTTTAGATGGGCTTATGTTGCTGAATTCCAAAAATTTTCGTGCAGTTATTTCGCCGATCCTGTGGAAATGATTTTTCAGAAAGTCAGACATGTTCCGAAAAGTCGTCACATGTATGAGGCGTTGGAGAAGTTCCACATCAACACCATACGGGTGAGGCAAAGTTTCCTTCGGCGGGTCAGGCATTTCCTCAGTGACTCTCGTAAACTTGTATAACCTACCTTTAGGGTCGACAAATGTCAGATTTGCATATGGATTCACCATGGCTGTTTGCTTGAAGTATTCCAGAATCTTAGGCATAGCTCTCTTATAATCGCCTTCAAGGCTGAACTCGACTATTGTTCCGCGCCATCTTTCTTTGTTTATGAGAACTTTTCTATCAAGTATGAGTGGTCTATTTCTCCGGATGTCGATCCTGAGCTTGTATGAGTAGATTTTGGACATGCCCGTGCTTGAAATTATGCTGGCGGGCTGATGTGTTGTGATTTGTCCGTATAGAATTGCCATTTTTCCGCCTAAGCCAAAGGTTCCTCTCTGCTGTTTCGGCTTGTATTTTGAGCCGTAAAGCACCTGTCCAAAGGCTGATGGTATATGTCTTGGCGGAACCCCCATACCATTGTCTTTAATCCTTA
The DNA here is from genome assembly GCA_964598485.1 of uncultured Candidatus Bathyarchaeia archaeon. Taxonomy (GTDB): domain Archaea; phylum Thermoproteota; class Bathyarchaeia; order Bathyarchaeales; family Bathycorpusculaceae; genus SOJA01. The sequence goes on along the minus strand of CAZRCD010000003.1, from coordinate 204,384 downwards.
ACCTGAAAACATTTGTTTCTTTGTCCGTTTCGTTTGCATATGAAAGTCTCACGTAGATGTCAGGTGGGACTTTAAGGCTTTCAGCGGCATCCAAAGAGTTTTCTACAAGTTCTCTTACAGCTGCGAAAATAGCTCGGGTGGGGTTTGTAAATCCAGCTATGTCACGGTTTCGATAGAAGAAGTCAGCAGCACTTATCTCCTCAAAGGTTGTCCTAGCCACTTAAGCCTCCACCACACCCTCTCTCACAAATCACTTTTACGATATGCTCTGGTTACTCATTAATTTAACTACACTTTTTCAGTGAATTCTGTTCATTTCCTAAAAGGATAGGGCAGCAACTCTCTGAGAGTCTTTACTTTAACCGTTTTAAACAAAATTCTGCCATTTTCCGCTTTTGCCATAACAATTTCAATTTTGGGGTTTTTCGCAAAATCATAAATGTACTGCAGGCACGCTCCGCACGGTCTAGGCTCACACTGACTGCCTGCATTCACGACTATGGCTACTTCATTGATTTTTCGGCTGCCATGCAAAACAGCGTGGTTGATTGCGCATCTTTCAGCGCAAATGCCAAGTCCAGAAACCCAACTTTCAACATTGCAGCCGCCATAGATTTCGCCGTCTTCTGCAAGAACAGCGGATCCTACCTTACAACCCCAAAGCACGTGAGCGTTATCCATAGCCTTCAGAGCGGCATCCAAAAGTTTTTTCTCCGTTTTCCCTACTTCGCTCATCTCTACTTCCCTCTAACCGAACTTTTCATTACGTGCTAGCTCTTTAATGAACGTACGTAATAGTGTTCTCCAATCTCTTTTTGAAACTTATCAAGCTTCGAACCTTCCTTATTAACCCTAGGTCTCTTCGTAGTCGGGTCTCTTCGGAAAGTAACTTCCATTTCTTTCAGAAATATGTTCATTCCGTCCCTTAGGCTAGTTAGGGGTTTCGCTACCCCCTCAACTCCAGGTTTTCCAGTGAAAACCATCAAGCGATCAGCTATGAAATCTTGTGTAACGACATCGTGTTCAACGACAAAGGCTGTAACGTTATGTGTTTCAACAACTCTGCGAATAGCTCGCGCCATGTTCAATCTTTCTTCCACATCTAAGTAAGCGCTTGGTTCATCAAGCAGATAAAGTTCAGCCTTTCGCGATAGGCATGCTGCGATCGTAACTTTTTGAAGTTCTCCCCCGCTCAGTTCCGCTATTTTTCTATCCAAAAGTGTGTTTATGCCTAAAGGTTTGAGGACTTCGGTCTTGTACCAGCTTGAAATGAAATTTTCTTTGGCGATGCTCTTTAAGAGTTCTTGGACTGTTCCCTCATATTCCGCTGAAATGTATTGCGGTTTATAGCTTACTTCCAACTCGCCAAACTTTTTTTCATCATCAGCCTTTTCAATTCCAGCCAAAATCTTCACAAAAGTTGTTTTACCTATGCCATTAGGCCCCAGAATTCCAATGATCTCTCCCCTTTTTATCTCCCCAGAACGCGCAACAAGTTTAAACCCTTTGAATGTTTTCTTCGTTTGCGTCCATTTCAGCAATGTTTCGCCAACCACAAAACTTACTGTGGGCGGCTTTTCATGGAACATTATGGCTTCTTTTCTAAATCTAACGTTCTCGTCTCGAATATAACCTTGCAAGTAAATGTTTATGCCTGTTCTAACGCCGTGGACATGAGATACAATGCCGTAAACCCCTGGTTCTCCATAAAAGATGCATATTTGATCCGACAAGTAATCTATTATAGCCAAGTCGTGCTCAGCTACAATCACCGTTTTCCCATCTTTTTTTAGGCTTCTTATGGTTCTGGCAACCTCAAGTCTCTGTTTTACATCTAGAAAGCTCGAAGGTTCATCGAGAAGGTACACGTCGGCTTCGCGGCATATGGTTGCCGCCACTGCCACACGTTGCAGTTCTCCTCCACTCAAAACCTCAAGGGGGCGGTTCCAAACCTGTTTAAGTTCAAGTTGACCCGCAATTTCATCAAGGTTTCCTCGTTCATCAACTTTTTCTAGGAGTTCTCCAACTTTTCCGGAGATGGCTTTCGGAATTTTATCAACATACTGGGGTTTGTGGGAAACCTTAAGTTCGCCTTCACTCATCTTTTGGAAGTAATCTTGAAGTGTTGAGCCTCTGAAATGCCGGATTATCTCGTCCCAGTCAGATGGATTTTCATAGTTTCCAAGGTTTAACTTGACCTCGCCGGAAAGTATTTTGAGTGTTGTTGATTTACCTATTCCGTTTTGTCCAAGTAAACCTAAAACGACGCCGGGCGAAGGCACTGGAAGTCTGTAAAGTTTGAAGGCGTTTTGTCCGAAACGGTGGCTGCATTCGGTTTCTAACTCGTCTGGAAGGTTAACTATTGAAATGGCTTTGAAGGGACACTTTTTTATGCAGATTCCACATCCTGAACAGAGGTTTTCTATGATAACTGCTTTGCCGTGTTCAAATTTTATTGCTTCTTTGTGGCTTCGTACCATTGGGCAAAAGCGATAGCAAAGTCTATTGCAACGTTTCGGTTTGCACTTGTCAGCGTCTAACACCGCTACCCTAGTCATGGCTAATCCAGCAACGAAATGGTCATAACTTGTAAGTTTATAAATATAAGCCTCAAAAATCAACATAAAAAGACGCTAAGAACTTTTAGATTAAAACAAAAATGCTTGCGTTTACTATAGGATTTCACCATTCCTTTTCTTTCGAATCTTTCTTTTCCCCAATCATGCTTTTCCACAACCTATTCAATGATTTTCGCCGTTAAATGAGCTATAGGCTCTTCTGTTTCAGGTGTAATGTAAGTCCAGCAGAGGTTTCGTGAATTGTGCGCTGCTCCAATTCTTCCGTATGCATCAACAGCGATTAACCCCATAGAATTATACGTGTCAGGTATCCTGCGATTAACAAGTTTTATCGCAAATTCAACAGCCTCCTGCGCTGTTTTTCCACTTTCCATAAAATCGCAAACAGTTTTCGATAAAACAAGCCTTATCGCTATTTCACCAACACCAGTGGCTGAACAAGCTCCAGCTTGATTGTCCGCGTAATTTCCGCATCCAATTAATGGTGAATCTCCGATTCTTCCAGGAAGCTTCAAGGGAAAGCCTCCAGTGGAGGTTGATGCTGCAACGTTTCTCTTTTTGTCTAGGGCGACTGCCCCAACAGTTTCTAGCGTGAACAATTCAGGATGGTTTTTAACAAGATTAGCCAGTCTTGGCAAGCGACTTCTTCCTTCCAGTAAGGCTTTTCTCTGGTTTTCATAATATTTCAGCCTAAGCTCAGTAGTAGGCTCTCTTCTCTCAAGATTAAACATTTCAGCCAGTTTTTCTGCTCCTTCGCCTACCACAAAAACGTGATCCGTCTTCTCCATGACAATCTTTGCTAAACGAACGGGATTTTTAATATCCTCTAGAAGCCCAACGGCTCCAGCCTGCAGTGTCTTTCCATCCATAATTGATGCTTCCATCTCGACACGTTTGTCTATGTTCAAGCTTGAACCGTAACCTGCGTTAAACGCACCTGCATCTTCCATGACGGCAACAGCCTCCATGACGCTGTCAACTGCACTTCCACCATGCTTTAAGATTTCGAAACCAGTTTTTGCAGCCTTTTTTACACCTTCTAAACCAGGTTGGCTGCGTTCAGGATTCCAAGCTCCAGCCCCACCGTGAACGACAATTACGGGTTTTCGCACTTCACTCAACCTTGTTTCCTCTTGTTAACGAGAATAATAAAACTCATACAGCTAAAATTTAAGCCTACTGCCTAGAAATCATCAAAATGAATAAATCCTCGTAATCGAATATTAGATGTGGGATGATGTGAGGCGACGGTAAGAGCCATAAGCTATGAAAAAGCCACTAACCTGCACTGACCAAAAACTGGTTTATACTAAATCTACTAAAAGATGATCAAGGTGAAATCATGCTCAGAGATTTTAATCTTCTAGCCACTACTTCCCGTGGAAACGAGCGTGATGCCTGCTCCGAATTGTCGTATCTACTTGGTGAGATAGGTGATTCAGCCCCAAATGTTGAAAAGACCGGTATTTCTGGTTTGATTGCTGCAAAGACAGCCTTCAAATCTTTCGAGGTTATAGAAAAGCTTCGCAGCATTCTACATGAACGCCCCTACGAATTTCGTTATACACTTAGAATAATTCCAATTGAAAAGGTTGTTCACACAGACTTGGACGAAATTCAACATGTAGCCACAGAACTAAGCTCGAAAATAGGTGGAAACGAAACCTTTCGTGTCACAGTTGAGAAACGCTTCACAGCAATGCCGAGTCGAAATATCATCGAGCAAGTTGCAGCGAACATTGAAAGGAAGGTTGATCTTAGTAAGCCTGACAAAATCTTGTTGATTGAGGTTGTTGGCGGATTAACCGGAATATCTGTGATAAAACCTGACGACATCATATCTGTTATGAAGGAAAAGGTTTTGTAGGCCACGCTAATGTTGAGTTGCCAGTAGCGCTATTCGCTCGATAACAAGATCTGTTAAGGCTTTCTCTAAACCACCTTTCTTCATAACGGTTTCCAGTTCCACATCTGAAATCACAAAAATCTTCTGGATGTCTACTGCCTTTTCTTCTGATAATCCTAGAATTGTGTCATCACGTTCGGCTTTAACATGTTTTGAAACCAAAGACAAAGCTGACCTCACTGATTCTCGTTTTTCTCCGATTATTAGCACCGCAATTTCGGACGAACTAGGTTTAATTCCGAGAAGCTTCATTGCCTTTCGGATTTGATGTTGTGCAGAAGCGTAAAGCAACGATTCCATCGCCAAACTTTCTGAAATGTTTTCTCTGTTCTTGAAGGCTGTTAATGCATTCAAAGCTGCAAAGTATAAGTGTTGCCATGTAGCCACAAATTTCGCGTCAAAGAATTGAATTTCCACGTTTGAAGGCTTTTCTTTTCGTGTCATCTTAAAAAATTCTTCGATGTCCTTAATTTTGACGTTTCTAAAGCCAGCTATCGTAACATGCTTTCCGAATTCTTCAATCTGTTTCAGCAATTCTCTTCCTCAACAATTTCCTTCAAGAACCTTCTAGCAAGTTCAGCAGACACTCCGGCCTTTACAAGCTTTGCAACTCCCTCTTCTACAGATTTCCCTTTCTCCCTACATTTCTTAACGATTTTTCTGATTGTTTCCTTTATTTCCCATGGAAAAACTATCCAACGGTTTGTCTCCTTTCCATAGTAATCTGGGATGACAACACTCCAAGGTTTGTAGTAAACTGTAGCTATTTTAACCTCACAACCACCCTGTTTAACAATGTGTTTCTTCACAAGTTCCAAGCTTTTTCCAGTGTCAGCAACTTCATCTACGATAAGCACTTTTTTACCTGCCACAGCCACAGAAACTGGTTGCGTCAGAATTGGCTCCATTTTTGTTTCTGCAACTCCCAAATAAAATTCTGCTTTAACATTCGCAAGGTTAGGGTTATCCAAGAAGTCTGATAAAACTCTAGCCGGCGGCCATCCTCCCCGGGAAACACCCACAATCAAGTCTGGTTTAAACCCGTTTTTCCTGATTCTTTCAGCCAAATTCAAAAGCATTTCATATATTTGATCCCATGTCGGAATTTCAAACTGGGTTTCTGAACTCAACTTCCCTCACCAGAACAGTCTCGTTGAATTTCATAGAAGTGCAAAATAATTTAACTCTTGCCACGGCTGCCCTGCTGGTTATAAGATGTTTGCCACAAGACTGTTGGGAAATGGAAAAAAGGGGACTTGTGCGGTGGAGGCTTCTCGTCGCTTTGAACAATATATACATAGTTGCTAGTGAGATGAGACCCGAACCCCATTATGCCGCGCACGCTGAAAATGTTGCCTTTTCCGTTTTCTTCAGTCTTTCGCAAAGAATTGATCGAACTACGCCACCCTTAGAGTTCTTGATGATTCTTGAATTCTACCCCAACAATATGTCGCTGCTTCTTCAGATTTGATAAACTCATCTGCGACACATTTATTTTAAATAAACGCCCAAAGAGACATCTAGGGAGGGCCGAGATTGAAAGTGATAATAGAATGCATACCTAACTTTAGCACATCAGACCAGAAAGTTGTTGAGTTAATCCTTGACAAGATCAAGAGAACCGAAAACGCTTTTCTGCTTGACTACACTTTTGACGACTATTACAATAGGCTTGTTGTTTCTTTTGTCGGCAATAAAAAATCGGTGCTTGAGGCTGTGTTGAACTCTGCGTTTAAAGCTGTAGAACTTATTGACATGCGAAAACATAAGGGTCAGCATCCACGCGTAGGCGCTGTTGACGTTGTTCCCTTCATACCAATAAAAAATGTTGCAATAGATGACTGCATTGAACTTGCAAAGAAGTTTGGAGAAACCCTAGCTGAGAAATGCAGTGTGCCAGTTTATCTTTATGGTGAAGCAGCAACAAAACCTGAGCGTAGAGATTTGGACTGGATACGTAAAGGCGAGTATGAAGAATTGGCTGAGATGATTGTTAAGCCTGAGCGTAAACCAGATTTTGGTCCAGCTAAGCCTCATCCTACGGCTGGTGCAACGATAACTGGTGCTCGTAAGATTATGGCTGGCTTTAATGTTAATTTGGGTACGGCTGATTTGAAGGTTGCAAAAAAGATTGCTAAGGCTTTGCACTCAAAGAAGGGTGGTTTTTCAAATGTTAAGGCTATGGCTGCCTTTATTCCAGAGAAAAACGTTACGCAGATTGGTATGAGCATAAGCAATTTTGAGAAGACTCCGCTTTACCGTGTCTTTGAAATGCTCAAGGTGGAGGCTGCCCGCTACAACGTGCCAATAATCGGCTCAGAATTCTGCGGTATGGCTCCGTTAAAGGCGTTGATTGACGTAGCTGCATACTACCTAAAAATTGACAACTTGACTGAAGATCGCGTGTTAGAAATAGCTGTGCAACACGCCATAGAAAAAGGCAGAGGCGAAAGTAATAGTTAGAATGCAGATATTTGTATCTAAATTTCCCTTTCAATTACATGAGTTGCATCGTCTATGGAAAGATTCGACATCTGGGATCTAGTGTTTGGATACGTAGGAAACAGATTAAGGAGATTGCTCAGAAAACCAGATATAGATTTTGTCACCAGAAGTTTAGCAATTGGAGGCAACACAGAAGTACCTAAAGAATTCACAGTTGTAGACTTAACTAGTTTACCTGAAGAAAAATCTCCAGACTTAGGGTTAGTGGATCTTATAGTAGATCGTATCAATCAGTATTGTCTGGATGATAGAAAGGTTTTTGCTCATTGCAGAGTTGGAAGAGGGAGAGCACCCTTGATATCTATATGCTATCTCATTAAATATGCTGGTATGGAAGCAGATGTTGCAATTCGTAGAGTTAGGAGAAGGAGACCATTTACATATTTGAATAAAGAACAGCTTAACTTCGCAAGAGATTATTGGTGGTATATAAGCGTGAATGCCTAATGGAATTCCATATTTACATCTTCAGACATGGTGAAACCTATTATAATAAAAGCAAAAGATTTACTGGATGGGTAAATTCGAGATTAACATCTAAAGGAATTAAACAATCAAATGTGATAGCTGAGAAATTAAGGAAAAAGACTTTTCAAATAGCATTTAAAACAAGCCTTTCTCGTTCATCGGATACTCTGAAAACAGTTCTAAAATATCATCCTGAATGCAAGAAAGTTATCGTTAATGATAGAATGATAGAAAGATCTTATGGAAATCTTCAGAGGAAGTTTCACAAAACTGTAATCCAAAAATATGGCAAAAGGCAGTTCGATATTTGGCATAGGTCCTACAATGTCCCTCCTCCTGGAGGAGAATCAATAAAAATGGTCGAAAAAAGGGTTCTATCTTTTATAAACGATTTAATTATCCTCATTAAAAAGGAAAGAGTAAACGTTGTAATCTCTGCTCATGGAAATTCAATGAGACCTTTTAGAAGATATTTTGAAAATCTAACTATAAAACAAATGATGAAGCTAGAAAATCCCTACGACAAATATTTTGATTATATCGTGAAAATTTCCAATGAGTAGCTAGTTAATTTTGAGTTTCAGTCCGAATTCTAGGCGAACTTCTCTTCTTTCTATGTCTTCGTTAGAGTAAGCAGCAACATCAAAACCAACTATTTCAAATCCATGTTTCAGATAGAAGTTGACTGCTGGAACATTACAACTCTGCGTTTCCACGACTAACATTCTTGCCCCTCTCCTTTTTGAAAGTCTCACAGCGTAATCCACAAGAAGCGTGCCTATTCCTTTGCGACGAAAACCTTCTTTGACCAAAAGCTCCCAGATGCGCATTCTGTTGTTCCACTCTTGAAAGCCCAGTTCCATCACTCCCACTTGTTTGTCTTCCAATTCAGCGGCAAAAACACGCGGTTCATCAACAAAATCTTGGAAAAGCCCACCTTCAAACCGTTTCTCTATCGGCTTCGGCAACGCTTCCAGAACCAACTTGATTTCCCATCCGTCTTTTTTGCGAAAAACAGCTACAGCATAATGCTCTTCAGTAATGTACATGAACTCCAGCTTCGAAAAAGTCAGTTTCTGCTTGACGAGTTCGATGATTCTAACATTCCATATGACATTTTGGTTCAATCAAATTCCCAGTGTAGAATTGTATGTTTTGTTTTAAGAGTTTCGTTGATTGCAGAATGCAGTAATAGCGAATCTTTTAAGACAAGTACACCAATTGAATATAGAGAAAGGTGGTTTGGAATGACTGTTTCAATAAAATGGCTAGCTCATGCCGCCTTCCAAATTAAAACTGAAGGAAAAATCATCTACGTTGACCTAGAGAAATATGGCGAAGCCTCTGAAAAGGCAGACTTGATACTGGTGACGCATTCACATACTGACCACTGTGACCCGTCTAAGATCAAAAAGGTTCGTAAGCCGGACACCTTGATAATTGCTCCTGAAGATTGTGTTTCAAAAATTGGTGGAAACGTTAAAACACTTAGACCTGGAGAAGAGACAACAGTCGATAACATACGAGTCAGGGCTGTCGAAGCCTACAATTATAAGCGTTTTAGGTCTCCTGGCAATCCTTACCATCCTAAGGGCTATGGGGTTGGCTACTTGATAACGGCTGAGGGCAAGACAATCTATCATGCTGGAGACACGGATTATATTCCTGAAATGCGACAGCTTGGACCCGTGGATGTGGCTTTGCTTCCGAGCGGAGGCACGTACACTATGGACAACCCTGAGGCTGCTGAAGCTGCCATAGCAATTAACCCTAAAGTTGTGATACCCATGCACCGTTGGAACACTGATCCAGAAGAGTTCAAAAAGAAGGTGGAAGCTGAATCAAACGTCAAGGCAATAATATTGCGGGAAGGCGAAAAATTCGAAGTGGCCTAGACATGGTTGCTACTGGAAAGAAAAGGAAACGGCGGGTTAAGAAGGAAAAGGTAGATCTGCTTATCATCAATGCTAATGAGCTTATAACCCTAAAAGGTGGCAGTGAAGGAGCGCTCACTGGCCGGCAAATGCAAAGTCTCGGGATAATACGTAAGGGCGGTTTGGCAGTTAAGGATGGCAGAATAGTTGCTGTTGGGAAAACGTCTGACATCAGACAGGAGTTTAGAGCTGAAAACGTGATAAGCGCTAATGGAAAAATCGTCATGCCTGGCTTGGTTGATCCCCATACTCATCTTGTTTTTGCTGGGTCACGTGAAGATGAGTTTCAGATGAGGGTTGAAGGTGCCTCTTACATGGAGATTCTTGATGCTGGTGGAGGGATTCTGAAGACTGTTAGGGAGACCCGTAGGGCTGGTGTTGATAGGCTTGTGGATTGTGGTTTTAAAACTTTGGACGTTATGTTGGAGCATGGTACGACGACTGTTGAAGCCAAAAGCGGTTATGGTTTGACTGTGAAGGACGAGCTAAAACTTTTAGGGGTTATTAAGCGTTTGAATCAACTGCACGCTGTTGATGTTGTTCCAACTTTTTTAGGTGCCCATGCTGTTCCGCCTGAATATAGAAACAATCCGCAGGGATACGTCAACTTGGTTGTTGGGGACATGATTCCGCAGGTGGCTGCGAAGGGGCTTGCCAGTTTTTGTGATGTTTTCTGTGAGAGAGGCATTTTTAGTTTGGAGCAGTCTAGACGTGTTTTGGTTGCTGCTAAGAATCAGGGCTTGAAACTTAAGGTTCATGCTGATGAAATGAGTATGTTAGGTGGAGCTGAACTGGCGGCTGGTGTAGGGGCTGTTTCTGCTGAGCATTTACTTTTCTCTTCTGACGCGGGCATTAAGGCTATGGCTAAAAAAGGCGTGATTGCTGTTTTGCTTCCTGCAGCAGCCTTCAGTTTGATGACTGGGCGATACGCGGATGCCAGAAAAATGATTGGTTCTGATGTTCCTGTGGCTTTGGGAACTGATTTTAATCCAAGCTGCTGGGTTGAGAGTCAACAGTTGGTTATGGCTCTTGCTTGTCATTTTATGAAGTTGACGCCTGCTGAAGTCATAACAGCAGCTACAATTAATGCTGCTCACGCCATAGGCAGGGCGGATGAGGTTGGCAGTTTAGAGGTTGGTAAAAAGGCTGATGCTATCGTTTTGGATGTGCCTAATCACAAATTTCTTGGTTACCGCTTCGGCGTGAATTTAGTTGACAATGTTGTAAAAAGTGGACGATTGGTTGTTGACAAAGAAGCCAGTACAATCAAAACTGTTAAGTTGTTTTAGCAAAGAATTATAATGCATTTACACTATTCTGGTTTGTGGTGAAACTGCTTTGTTTAAGGTTGAGAAGCCTGTTAAATGCTTGACTGGTCCTGAGCTGCATTGTAAGAACTGGCAGATTGAAGGCATTTTACGTATGCTTTTTAACGTTGTTGACCCTGAAGTGGCTAAAGACCCAGAAAAGCTTATTGTTTACGGTGGGACTGGAAGGGCTGCGCGGAGCTGGGAGTGTTTTGAGCGAATTGTTGAGACTTTAACGGAGCTCGAGCCTGACGAAACCATGCTCATTCAGAGCGGCAAGCCTGTTGCTGTTTTTAAGACACATGAGTGGGCTCCAAGAGCCTTAATTGTTAACAGTATGCTTGTTCCGAAATGGGCTACTTGGGATTACTTTTACGAGTTAGAGCAAAAAGGCTTAATCATGTTTGGACAGATGACTGCTGGTTCTTGGGCGTATATTGGCACGCAGGGCATATTGCAGGGCACTTATGAAACGCTTGCTGCTGTTGCGAAAGAGCATTTCGGAGGAAGTTTGCGGGGAAGGCTTGTTTTAACCGCTGGTTTAGGCGAAATGGGCGGTGCTCAGCCTTTGGCCGTTACGATGAACGACGGTGTTGCCTTGGTTGTTGAAATTGACAGGCATATGATTGAACGCCGCATAGAACATGGATATTTAGAAATGTGGACCGACGATTTTGATGAAGCTGTGAAGTTGGTTTTGAATGCTAAACGGGAAGGTGTTCCCAAAAGTGTTGGTTTGTTAGGTAACGCTGCTGAGGTGCATCCCGAACTTTTACGGCGAAACGTGATTCCGGACGTTTTGACTGACCAAACTGCTGCACATGATCCGTTGAATGGTTATTACCCCGCTGGTTTGTCAAAGGAAGAAGCAGACGAGCTTAGAAAGAATGATCCGAAAGAGTATATTCGTCGTGCGAGCGATAGCATGCGTGTTCACGTGGAAGCCATGGTCGGAATGATGAGGAAAGGCGCCATAACCTTTGAGTACGGCAACAACCTCCGTCAACAAGCCTATGATGCTGGATTCAAAGAAGCTTTTGCCTATCCAGGGTTTGTTCCCCGTTATATTAGACCCATGTTTTTCGAAGGTCGTGGGCCTTTCCGTTGGGCTTCGCTTGTCGGTAGTCGAGAGGACATTTACACGCTTGACGATGTTATCTTGAAAGAGTTTGCTTATGATAAGGGGTTGTGCCGTTGGATACGGAAAGCCAAGGAACAGGTGAAGTTTCAGGGTTTGCCGGCAAGGGTTTGTTGGCTTGGCTTCGGCGAGAGGGCGCGTTTTGGTAAGTTGATTAATGATATGGTTGCGGATGGGAGGCTTAGTGGGCCTGTTTGGATTGGGCGTGATCATTTGGATGGTGGGAGTGTTGCTTCTCCTAACCGCGAAACTGAGGGCATGAAAGATGGAAGCGACGCAATTGCGGATTGGCCTATTCTTAATGCTTTGTTGAATGCTGTTGGTGGGGCTACTTGGGTTTCTGTTCATCACGGCGGAGGCGTGGGTATAGGCTATAGTATTCATGCTGGCATGTGTTTGGTGGCTGATGGCACAAAAGAAGCGGAAAAACGCTTAGTAACTGTGTTAACAACAGATCCGGGGACGGCAATAGTGAGACACGCAGATGCAGGATATGAAAAAGCACAAAAAATAGCAAAAGAAAAAAAAATAAAAATGCCGATGTTACGGTAGCGTTTTCATTAAGTGTAGGCAGCATATGTTGTAGTTTTTGCGTGCTTTGATTATGATTTGTGGAAAATCTTCGATTGAATCCTACATACTCATAATCTCTAAGATATTTTATGCATACGCAAAACTTTCAAAGAATGGATGTAATAATAAAAACTGTGGTGTTATGCCTTTATTTATGGTGAAGAGTGAAGCCTTCGACCTGTACAGATTTGGCAAAAGAGATGTGGAATTGAGAGCGGTTAAGCATCAATGGAAAAACAGCAAGGCCGGAGACGTAGCTACTATTCAGTGTGGAAGAGGTATTTTCAGAAAGAAAATCACAAAGATTCATAGAGGGACACTTGCTAGAATATTTCTTAAGGTAGATTATAAGCGAATATTTCCTGAAGCCTCGACCGTGTTTGAAGCCGTTAAAGCAGCTAGAAAGCTCTATCCAGACGCAGATGAGTTTATGGCTTTCGAACTTGAAGATATTGTTTAATTTGTCCGAATACCAAGCAAACAGTACTTATAAGATTCTTTTTCCAGTTCTTACCACCCTTCAGCTGAAAAATAGGGGACTCACTTGGTGTAAGTTTCCACAAATTTTTTGTTTGTTCTGTCATATGTTTTTTCCACTTCTGGCGGGAACAGGCATCCCGGCAGTTCGCCTCTTTTCCTATGAGAGCGAATGCATTCGCAACATTTCCCACGCAAGTCACAACTAACATAAGTACACGGGCAATCCTGCAGATTTATTTGAATGTTTGGACAATCCTTCTGCTCAGCCATCTTTCTAAACCTTCATTAACTTCTACTAATCACCAAACCAACTATTAAAACTATGACAAGCCAGAACAAGAATGACGCGCCGATACACCTTAACGACTTATACCACAACTCACAATCGAACAACCCAAACCTTACCAACAACAAAACACGTTTTCCCCATTGTGCTCTATACATAAGGGGGTCTATACTCTTCAATACGATAGGCAAATCCTCACTTTGAGAATGCACAAATTAAATAAACAAAATTCTCTAACTGATGAATGCTTGGTGTATGTTACATGACAATGACCATCATAAAGAAAAAAACAGGTCATGCCTTGGGTTTATTACTCTGCATCATAGGAATAATAATGTTACTCATCACAGTTTGGAAATTGTGGGCTGAAGAAGTATTCGCATCCTCAAATGTACTGTCAGCTTTGAAAGCCAGTCTTTGGACAGAATACACGGACCTAACTTTAGGAATCGGATTAAAACCCATACACTACACCGTTTTCGGCATCGCGTTTGTCATTATTGGCTCTGCAATCTTGATAGCCAGAAGAGAAAAAGTCAGCGTGACTGAAGAAGCAGCAGTGATGTTTGAATGCCCCTACTGTAAACACCAATGGCGTGAATCTATGTCTAAAACACATCTAAAATCCATGGGCTATCCTCGCGTGCGAACACTCTCCAGACGAAAATGTCCCAAATGCGCCAAATTTATCCGCCCAAAAATAGCGTCAACAAATGTATAAGGATTCTAACGACTGCTTGCCTTAACAATCTTGTATCCAGAAGCCTTACGTAACCTATTCATAACAGCCAAGCCAAGCCCTTGAGTGGGTATGCCCTCAGCAATTATAACATCGACACCTTCCAAATCAAACTCCCTCAAAAATCTAAATAAATTCTTCGCAATAACCCTCAAGTCACTTCTGCTTCCCAGAGATTTTACAACATCAGCCCTATAATAGCCTGCAGTCTCATCAGTAGCAAGAACACCAACCTTAGTGCCTTTGCCCATGTAAAACTCAACCAACTGTTTCACCTTAGCGACAACGGATGACAATTCTCCCTCAACTACAATCACATCCGCATCAGGAGCATAATGCCTATGCTTCATCCCAGGAGAACGCGCTTTCTCAACAGACAACTCCATCTCAGCAACCGCAACAGGATGAAGCTCCACCCTCGTAAGCATTCTCTTCAACACCTCATACGGCGTCCCCCCTGGACGAAGAATCTGAGGCGGGTCAACAGTCATATCCAAAACAGTGGACTCCACCCCAATATTCGTCGGTCCAGCATCCAAAACAGCATCTATCCTCCCATCCAAATCATCCAAAACATGTTTCGCCATGGTTGGGCTAGGCTTCCCAGCAAGATTCGCACTAGGAGCAGAAATGCAACAACCACTTTCCCTAATCAAAGCCAAAGCAACACTATGCCTAGGCATCCTAACAGCAACAGTATCCAAACCAGCCACAGTCACGTTCGACACAATTTTCGAACGCTTAAAAATCAACGTTAACGGACCAGGCCAAAAACTTTTCATAAGTTTCTCAGCTTCCAAAGGAACTTCTCTGGCTAATCTATAAACGTCTTTCACATCTCCTACGTGCACTATTGGCGGATTATCAAGAGGACGCTTTTTCGCCTCAAAAAGAGCCCTAACCGCTTCCGAATTCAAAGCGTCAGCACCCAAGCCATAAACCGTTTCTGTCGGAAAAGCAACCAAACCTCCTTTTTTGATAAAGTCAGCTGCTACACAAATCTTTTCCATCTGTGGCTTTTGCGAATCAACTTTCAACACTAACGTTTTCTTCATCGTTTACCTAGCTTTTAGAATCTATTCCACACATTTAAACTTCTTTGAATTAAAAACGAGAGAAAACTACCCGCTGGGGTTGTCAGACAACATAATAATCTATGACTTTTTTCATGCTTTTCGGTGCAGCCTGTTTGATGGCAAGCTGTTTCAGTATCTTTATCACCTGAGGTTGAAAACGAGCTATGTCCGTTAAGGAGATTAACCCGACTAGACGTTTTCCATCAACCACGGGCAACTTCTTAATCTTCATCTGAAACATCAATTTAACCGCCTCTTCCAAATCCATGTTAGGCTCAACAACAACCAACGGGCTGCTCATAACATCCTTCACGCCAGTCTTAGTCGCATCCTTAGAATCTGCAACAACCCTCTTCAGCAAATCCCTCTCGGTTATTATACCCATAGCCTTCCCGTCCCTGACAGCGATTAAACATCCTATCTCAAACTTGTTCATCACTTCTGCTGCTTCTTTAACTGTTGCTTTCTCATCTATGGTTATTACTTCCTTCACCATTACGTCCTCAACCCTCAAAGACAAGGGAGTTTCCTTCTTCTCACCAGACAACAAATTCACCGACTTTATTTTTCCGAGTCCAATATATAAATTGGTGTGCAAAAAATTTTGACGTTCACTGACCCAGCAGCTTACGAACCAACCTTCAACATGCTTGCTCACATGAATTTTTTCACGTTCAAACTTTTCCTTAGGCTTCGATAACGGGCGAGTAGCGTCAACGTTTTTTGCATGAATGACTACCGACGTAATGTGCGGTCCAGCATCCTTCTCAAAATGTGTTAGAATGGGAATTTTAGACAAGTCGGGCTTTTCTGTAATTTCCTTCACTACACCATCTTCAAGAAACCTCGTTTTTTGTGGCGAACGCCAAGCTTCAACCAACCTACTGTAAAGTTCATTCTGGTTTATGTTGTGCTTCACAGATTCTTTTTCGAGTTGCGCAAACGGTGGCAACGACTTTCGTCCTATAATTTGTTTCTTCAAATAAAAGAATCAGTCCTTTATTGTCGCATTTCTTCATGATGAATGGAACTTCGAAACGGGTGGAGGCTATCTTTTACGTGTAAAATTTCCCCTTTCTTTTCCATTTGTTTGAGGTAACTTCTTAGGCTCATGCCGTGGCTCCCTCTTTCTCTGGCTGGGTGCCGACAACTTTTTCAAGCAACTTCAGGAAAATTGATTGACCCTGCATCTCATCAATGGTTTTCAAATACACGGAGACCAACGCTATCTTTTTCTTTCTGGAAGCCAAATGCTCAGCAAACATGCGGGCTGAAATGATGTTCCTATCGCCTAAAAGAACGGATGAGGAAGGTGGTCCAAGCAAATCTTGAGGTTTGGGCACAGCTATTGCCAGTGTTCCAAGCTTATCTTCGTTTTCACTTAAAAGAACAAAACATGAATTTTTCGTTTCCAAATACACCGCCAGAAAATGCACATTCTGCTCAACTATTTCATCTTTAACAACTGTAGCACGTTCCATAACGAATCCTCACCTTATTTATTAGCTTCATGCACTCACTATTTATTGTTTTCAAGGGTGCTACAATAAATGTCGAAAAATCGAGCAGAAAAGATTCTCCGAACACTCCAAAAAACTTTCGCTTCGCCAAAATGGACAACCTCCGATAGAGACCCCTTCAAAACATTAATCGTAACGATAATTTCACAAAACACCGCAGACAAAAACACAGCCAAAGCCTTCGAAAACCTTTCGAATCAATTCCAAATAACACCCGAAGCATTAGCGAACGCTGAAAAAAGCAAAATTGAAGAATGCTTGAAAGTGGCTGGCTTGTACAGAAACAAAGCCAAAACAATAAAACAAGTTTCAAGAATCATCATAAAAAACTTTCAGGGAGACTTAACACAAGTACTGTCACTGTCCTTCGAAGAAGCAAGAAAAGCCCTTCTGCAACTTCCAGGGGTTGGACCAAAAACAGCCGACGTTGTTTTACTCTTCTGTGCAGAAAAACCAACAATCCCTGTTGACACTCATGTTAATCGTGTATCAAAACGGTTAGGTCTAGCGCCAAAGAACGGAGGTTATGAAGCCGTTCGCAAATCACTTCAGAAACTCTATGATCCAAAAGACTACTTATCGATTCATATTTTACTGATTTCGCTAGGTAGAACATATTGCAAGGCTAGAAATCCCTCATGTAAACAATGCCCAGTGAACGTGCTTTGTCGATCAAGGCATGTTTAGGATAATAAATGACTGGAGCATAGAAAATCTACAGCGATTCTCTCATTAGGTCAGAGTATGTTTTCCAAGATGGATTCCTCAAAAGAGGTTTTCAAACGTTTCAAAGTCTGATTGGTTTTCTTCTGCGAAAATCGGAGTTTCCTTCAAGTTCTCATCCAGTTTAACTCTTCCTACAGTGACTATCGAAATTTTTTCGGAGACAGGTGTATAGATTTTCATGACGTTCCTTCTGTAATCAATTTCTCGCAGAGAACCTATTCCGAGGAAATTCCGTTCATCATCGTATAAAGCCATAAGCAAGCCCTTTTCCTCACCCGTGTGAACCACTACAACCTTCTTCTTTGTGATTTCTTCCACATTCTTGATGTTTTCCGAATCTATCCAACGTCTTTTGCCAATAACTATGCAAATTTTGTCGCACAATTCTGCAAGATGCAACGGTTTCATTCCCAGAAGACCATAGATTTTTCCTGCCTGTGCCGTGTTTCCATAGTTCCTCCCTAGGCCAATTAACTCATCTTCTTCGATTTTCAACCAACTTAGAGGAATAGTCTTAACCTTGGCGTTTCTCAAATATTTCACATATCCAAGCTCCCGCAAACTTCTGCGTTTTTCTGTACTCCTTTGCCTTATGGCTGAGGGTGAATATACACTTACTTTTCTGAACTTTTGAAGGGCTTCTAAAAGAGATGCCAATTCATCTTTTTGTTGCATACATAAAATGATGTTGGGGTTGAGCTTCTCGGCGAGTTGAAGCTTGTACTTAACGGCGTCTTCTCCTTCAACCCAACCGTCAGTATTTACAATGACAAAATCTGGATTATTGCTTAAAATCTTCTGTTTTGATGAGGCTAGGCCTTCTACCACCTTGTTAATGGCTCTGCTTGGCGAGGTGAAACCAACAAAAAAAGCATTTTTTGCACGTAAGGCAAACAAGTCCGTTAATGGTTTAGTTACAAAAGCATAAGAAACACTGCAAGGCGGGCCAATATCCGACTGACCTAAATCTCCATCTAGAATTGCTACTTTCTGTCCTTCATTAAGCAATTTGTTAATCAGGAACGTACAGAAGCTTGTCTTTCCAGAATCAACAGCGCCAATCACCATTGCAGTGAAGGGCTTAACTTGAGAGTTTAATAACTCTTCGAATGCCTGGAACCATGAGGATGGAATGGTGTCTCCATCTACCTCCTCGACGTTTGTGCTTTCTCCCACTGAAATGTCAAACGTGGCTTTTTCCTTAACAGCAAAAGGCAACCTTTTTCCTTCTCTTATCACGATCTTCCTCATGTTTCTCAATCTGGCACCAAATACTTCTACCTTACCTGAAACCACTGAAGCAGAAGCTGGGCCGTCAACCAGTAGTGTTTTCCCGCTTTCAATTGTTCGATTCATTGTTTTTCCTCCGTCTAAATGTATGACCGTTTCTTCCAGCGATTTTCATGGCTGAAACAATATCTCTTAATCCTCTTCTATGCTTACTCTCACTTATGTAGCGATTGGTTCCTGCCTCTCTCACGCTCTCCAACACTACGTTTGAAGGCAGTATTTCATCTAAAGCCCGCAGAATTTTATCTCTATATTCAGGGACTCCGTCGCCGATTTTCACCAAAATAGATGTTACGGGATCGCTTTTGAAGTTTTTAAGAATACTTTGTATCTTATCTAGTGTTTCTTCAACGCTGAAACAATTTCCTGTTTCAACAACGTTACCATCTGCTAGAACTGCTAATCCGAACACTTCGCCGGGATCTACGCCGATAACTATTTTTTCATAACGTTCTTTTCCTTGGGCAATTTGCATTGCCTGATTTATTAGCAATTCAGGCGCCATTTCTTTTTTTAGGGTTAGAATTTTCTCATGTTTTATGAGGGGGCGTTCCTTTTCTGTGGTTATAACAACCTTAACCTGTATGGGGATGCGTTCATTTGGGGTCAAACTGAAAAACGGCACATTCTTCTTTTTCAACTCACTAACTATTAAGTAGTAGGCTTTTCCTGAAACTGTTACCACGGCTATCTTCGCTTTCATATTGCTTTCCTATCTGTATTATCTTTGTAGCATAAAACAAAATATTAGTTTCGCTGTTTATATTCGTTGATGTGGATAGGTGTGCTACACAATATTCGAACAGGCTGCAAAACGATTGATGAAATTCTGGAAGGTGGTATTCCAAACCGAAAAGTCAGCTTAGTTTATGGCGAAGCGGAAACTGGGAAAACGACCTTGGCTATGCAATGCGCACTCAACTGTGCAAGGCAAAAATACAAAACATTGTTTGTGGATTGTGACGGCACATTTTCGGCGCAAAGGCTTTCCCAAATCGCCTTAAAAGAATTCCAAAATATTTCAGAGTTGATAATTTTAATGAAACCAAACAATTTTAGTGAACAAACAATAGTTATAGACCGACTGACAGATTACATAACTAAAAACTTCGGATTCGTAGTCATTGACACTCTCACATCTCTTTATCGCGCTGAAATTGCAGAGTATCCTGAAAAAACATTCAACCTAAACCGAGAACTGAACAGACAAATGGCGTGTTTAGCACAAATTGCCAAAACCCACAAAATCGTAGTCTTAACAACAAGTCAAGTGCGAAGCGTCTTCAACGAAGCCCTCGTAAGCATAGAACCCGTAGCTACTAGAGTTTTAAGATTCTGGGCAGACATTATCATCGCTATGAAACCTACTGAGAATCCGCAAATAATGAGAGCGATCTTGGAAAAAAACCCCAAAAAAACGTTGCCAGCAACTTGCCACTTAAAAATAGACGAGACAGGAATACATGAGTGTTTAATTCACTAATGGTTGTGTAAAATGGAACTAACACGACTAGTCATTGAAGCATTAATATTCATATTTCCGGCGTACTGTGCCAACGCTGTACCAGTAATCACTGGCGGCGGTCTTCCTCTGGACTTCGGGAAAAAATTTTGCGATGGAAAGCCGATTTTTGGGAAAAACAAAACTTTTCGAGGCTTCTTTTCTGGACTGGCTATTGGAACAGCTGTTGGCTTTGTAGAAAGTGTATTTTTCAATTATCACATCACATTTGGCTTATTACTATCTTTAGGAGCTTTATTCGGAGACTTAACCGCAGCCTTCACAAAGAGAAGGCTTGGGCTATCTCCTGGTGACTTGTTGCCTGTTGTTGATCAAGTCAATTTTGTAATAGGGGCAATTCTGTTCTCTCTCCCCATTTGTTTACCCACACTGTCTTGGGAGCTTCTAGCCGCTGTTTTAATTGTAACTCCCCCCATACACTTGTTAACGAATTTTGTAGCATATAGACTGGGTCTAAAAAGCAATCCTTGGTGAAGCTTTCACCCGCCCATTTTTATCTGTATTGTGGTTTCAAGGAATATGTATGCCATAATCAGAAAGACTACACCTATCAGAAACGTCAGGTAGGCTTGTCTTGGCTTGTAAGCATATTTTGTACTTTGATATATGGCTATTGCTCCGATGATGCCCAGCGAATAGAGAGTCATAGCGATAATACTGTCGGTTATAAATTGTTCCGATAGTTGCGGGTAAAGAAAAATGAAGCGCGAGCTCACATAAGCTGATGGAAGTGGCCTATTTATTACATCGTAGAGGCCTCCTCCGAAGAGAAATATGGCTGCAGCTATGACTATTGCTGAAAGAACCATGGTGGACGGCTTTGTTGTTGAAATTTTTCTATAGAATCTGTTTATGGAATAGGACAATGATGATATTCTTCTCTTAACCTTGCGTGACACTTTATTTTTCACCACTTTTAATTAAATGCTCCGCCACTTCCTTAGCCCATTCTCCTGTTAGTGGATTCTTAACAATCTCACTTAAATACTCTTTCCAAGAGATTTCTAATGCCTTTTTCCATTCATCATATTTTTTATTAATGCTTTCATAAGCCTTCGCATGTAGTTCACAGTAACTTTCTTCGTCAGTCTCTCTACCGCATATTACGCATTTCAATTCTTTTCCTCCTCTCTTTTTTTAATGGGCAATCCGGATTGAAACACAGCGTCCATGGGCGTTTTCCTTTTATCCGAACCTGAACTGTGGGCCAACCGCATCCACGACAGTTCTTTCCAAGCGGTCTAACCGACCCTTTTTGTGGGAGTGGAAATGACGTCTCACATTTCCCTTTGAAATAGTTTGTACAGCCAATGAAACGTTTACCAGTTTTCCTTGAGTAGAGTATGATGAGCTTGCCTGTGCCACAAACTGGGCATGTGCCAATTATCCTCTCTTCTAGCCTAGCCCTTTTTATAGCGTTGCTCAACTGTTTGCCAATTATTTTCTCTTTCTCTTTTAACTCCTGTACTACTGGCTTAAGGATTTCAACGGTGTCCACTAACACGTTTTCCCTTTTTTCTCTTTTGGCTTGTATCTTATCCATCCGTTCCTCAAGTTCACTTGTCAATTTTATTGAAACAACTGGTGGACAATATTTTTCAAGAACTTCGAGAACTTCAAAGCCTAAATTTGTCACCACCATTCTTTCTTCTCGAACATACTTCCTATCGTAAAGTGTCTGCATAATATTCGCTCTTGTGGCTTTCGTCCCAATTTCAGTTTCTTCCATTTTTTTGAGCAGACTGCCAGGATTATATCGCGGCGGGGGCTTAGTGAATTTATCCTCTGAAATCACTTTTTTAACTTTGATTGTTTGGCCTTCTTCTATCGGGGGTAAAAGAACTTCTTCTGATATCAAGTATGGTTTATAGAAGCGTAACCAACCTTCCTTTAATGTTTGTCTTCCCCTCAAGTAGAAGTGGTGCTCATTAACGTTGATGCAGACTTTCATGGTCTGTATTGTCGCTGGTTCGCTGAAAACAGCCATAAATCTTCTTACAACAAGATCGAGAACTTTCTTTTCCGAATCATCTAAATCTCTTTCAGGCAGTTTTCCAGTCGGGTAGATGGCAGGGTGTGCTGGATCTTTCTTTTTTCCTTCTCTGGGTTTTAATTCTGGTTTTCGGAGAAGCTCTTTTGCGAGTTTTTTATATTTTGGGACTCCACTCAGTTTCTTTAGTATCGCCTTATAGTTTATTTCTGGTGGGAGTTTTTGACTGCTTGTTCTTGGATAGGAGATCAAGGCGTCTAGATAAAGACGTTGAGCGATAAACGATGTACGTCTCGGCGTATAACCAAATAAGCCATAGGCTTCACTTTGCAGAGCGCCCAAATCAAAGGGCACAGGTGGGTTCTGCTTGAATCGTTTAACATCGATTTTTTCAACTTGCCCATTCTTTCCTTTACATGCATTTAAAACAGTGTCTACTTCGGTCTTGATTTCGATTTTCTGTTTCTCGTATTCTGCTTCAAAAACTGATCCGTTTATTTCGACCTCTGCTCTTATTTCCCAGTAAGGTGTGGGTACAAAACTTCTGATGGATTTCTCCCTTGAAACAAGAAACTTTAGAGTTGGACCTTGCACTCTTCCCGTGCTTAGAGTAGCATATTTTCCACTCCAATTCCTTGCCGATATCGTTAAGGCTCGTGAAAGGTTCACACCATAAAGCCAATCAACTTCGTGTCTTGTGCCTCCAGCCTCTATGAGTGCAAAATCCAAGTGTGGACGCAATTCAGCGTACGATTTCTCCAGTTCCTCCTTAGTAAGGGTGGAATATTTCATACGTTTAGAGATGTTTTCTTTGTTACCGCATGCATATTTCAGTATGCAATATCCGATTACGCTTCCTTCAATGTCATAATCACATGCATCAACAAACGTGTCAGCGTCATTTGCAAGTTTTGAGATAGTTTCAATCCATGTTCGGATTTGTTTTGCTCCTCTTTCAGCAGCATATCTTGGCACCCATCTGAAATTGAAAACTGGATAATAATCTCTTCCCTTTCTTTCTTCAGCAATCGTATATAAATGTCCCAAAGCTGGAACAACAACTATTTCTTTATCTCTTTTAGCCACATAATACGGTACTCCATTGTCTTCCTTTTTTTCCACTTTTCCCTTCTCATTGAGAGCTGAAGCTATCCTTTGTGCAGCATCTGGCTTCTCCGTAATAATCAGAGTATACTTTTCCATCTCAGCACACATTCTATAGACATATTAAGGAACGACTTCTCAGAATTAAATTCTATAGGTAAAATTAAAAGTTTCTGTGAAGGCGAAAGGCGACTTCCTATATTAGCAACCAATAAATACGTCATGATCGTTTACTTCATTCACTGTTAAATGGAGTGTAACGCCGTGCCCCAACGTGTTATATGTCAAAAATGTGGCTACGTATTATATGACGAGGCTGACCTTAAGCCGCCAGACGAAATTCTACATCAATACAATGGGAAATGCCCTAAATGTGGCAAAAAACTTGCACTCGTACCATTAGATGTTGAAGTAAAACCCGCAAAATAATCTGAGGAAGAGAAATTTGACAGAGAAAACACGTAGAATCCAACTTTATCGAGTGCACAAGAAAACAGCGAAAACAACTGTTTTTGCTGGTTTTGAAATGCCCTTATGGTATAAGGGAATAATCTCGGAGCATTTGGTGGTCAGAAACAGCGTTGGCATCTTCGACATCTCGCATATGGGTCGTGTTCTAATCACTGGTGAAGACTCCGAAAACCTCCTTAATTACGTAATAACAAACGATATTTCTGTGGTGCCGCCTAATGGTGCTCAATACTCAGTTATGTGCAATGTAAATGGGGGTATAATAGACGATTTCGTTGTATACCGGTTAGAGACAGAAAAGTTTCTGGTGGTCTTTAACGCGGGTAACAGAGAAAAAGATTACAATTGGATAATTAAAAACGCTGAAGGCTTTGATGTAAAAATCGAAGATGTTTCGGATAATGTAGCAATGTTCGCAGTTCAGGGTCCAAACGCTGAAAAGACTCTTCAAAAAATTTCTACAGCAGATTTAAGCAAAATTGAAAGGTTCAAGTGCCGAAATTCACGTTTAACGGACGTGGAAGTTGTCATCTCTAGAACTGGATATACTGGTGAAGATGGCTTTGAAGTCTTCGTATGGAACGCCTCATCAACGAAACCTGACAACGCGGTGAAGTTATGGAACGCCATTCTTGAGGCTGGTAAATTTTTTCCAATAGAACCCTGCGGCTTGGGGGCAAGAGATACCTTAAGGCTTGAAGCGGGAATGTGCCTTTATGGAAATGACATTGACGAAAACACAACTCCTCTGGAAGCAAGGTTAAACTTCGTTGTGAAATTCCAGAAAGAAAGTTTCATAGGGAAGGATGCACTGCTGAAACAGAAAAAAGAGGGAATTAAACATAAACGCGTTGGAATACAGATGACAGAGCGGGGCGTACCTCGACAAGGATTCGAAGTTTATGACGACAAAAACGAAAAAACAGGATACGTGACAAGTGGAACATTTTCACCATTACTTAAATATGGCATAGGAATGGCTTATGTTCAGGCAACTCAAGCTCAGAAAGGAAACTTCGTAAAGGTTAAAATACGCGGCAGATTAGCAAAAGGCAAGATCGTGTCATTTCCATTTTATGACGCTGAAAAATACGGTTATAAGAGGAAAACTATAACATGAAAAACCGCCAATCAACCATAAGAGAAATAAAACACCTCAATAATCTGTGTTAAAGAGATGATCAAATGAGGGCCAGAAACGTCCTTTCGAAGGAACGCGTTGTCAACAGTCTAAAGAGTCTGGGAAAGCTCCGCATTAAAGTGAGCCACGGCTCCCTGCTAACTTTTTCAGCTCTGGTACTCATACTCCTCATAGCTTTCACAATACGGCTATTTCCCTTACGATGGGAGATCGACCCAGAAGCAAGCTCAACACAACTACACCTGTCTGAATTCGACCCGTACCATCAATACCGATTCACAAAGCGTATATTGAACAATGGATTTGCATTTTGGACATGGTCTGATCTGGACTGGATTGACAGTCGAAGCTGGTATCCGAAAGGAATAGACATTTTGAGGATATCATATCCAGGGTTACCATTAACAGCGGCATTTTTGTATAGCATAATCTCATCGTTAGGTGTAAATATTAATTTAATGAATTTCTGTGCAATTTTTCCAGCCATGATGGGTATGCTTGCCAGCTTAATGATTTATTTTCTGGGTAAGGATATAGGAGGAAAACCTGTAGGGCTACTTGCTGCTCTTTTTCTGGCTTTGAGTCCTTCCTACATTCAACGAACTCAAGTAGGGTTCTTTGACGACGAAACAATAGGAATATTTGCTCTTCTACTGTTTATGTTTCTGTTTTTAAGAGCAATAGAAAGGGATAGGTCGTTGGGTTCAAGTATGAAATATGCTCTTGCATCAGGTATAGTCTTGGGATACTTCTGCTCAGGGTGGGGTGCCGCATATTATGCAATCGGCATCACAGTGCTTTTTGCTTTTCTGTCGGTACTGCTCAAGAGATATACGCAACGTCTTCTGCTATCCTACAGCTTAACTTTTGGATTTGGTTTGTTCATCGCAATAAGCATCCCAAGGCTTGCAACAACTTATCTGACTACAGGCGTCGTTTTTCCAGTTGCTGGTGTATTTATACTGCTGTGTTTTTGTGAAGCTTTTCGTGCCTTGACCTCAACAAAGTGGAGAACGGTGTTCATTATCATTTTGCTCGCCATATTAGTTGGTGGTTTTTCCGTTCTTTGGCAGTTTGGCTACATGTGGGGTATAGCTGGAAAGTTTACTTCGGTTATAAATCCCCTGTTCCGAGCAGCGTTTCCGCTTATAGAGTCTGTGGCTGAGCATAGAATTTCGGCGTGGGGATCCGTGTACTATGATCTTGGAATAATGATAATCTTCTTCCTAGCTGGCTTTTTCTTTATGTTGAGAGATCTTAACGATAAAAACTTGTTTCTCTTAATTTTTGGTTTAACATCTCTATACTTTGCTTGTTCCATGGTGCGTTTACTTGTAGTTTTGGCTCCTGCATTTGGTCTCTTGGCGGCCGTTGGAATAACACGGATATTGAAACCATTCAACACTTTATTAAAGGAATCGCCAAAAATCAGTGTGAAAAAGAAGTATGTTTTGCAACCTGTCGGGAAGGAATTTAGCGGTGCTGCCATCTTTCTAATTTTCCTCATTCTTATGACAAGTTTTGCTTTTCCAATGCCCAAAGTGTATAGGCAAGCTTGGACTCCGGTCACTATCTCTGCTGGTAGTCTTCCCATCGTGCCTGCCGAGCCTGTACATGAATGGCTAGACATGTTGAACTGGGCCCAAAGCAATCTCGAAGGAACTACTGTTGTTTGTAGCTGGTGGGACTACGGGTATTGGTTAACAATTCTGGGTAATGTGACAACACTGGCTGACAATGCCACAATAAATACGACACAGATACAAAACATTGGTTTCATTTTTATGGCTAACGAAACACAAGCATTGAAGATGTTAAAGCTATATGACGCAAAATACATTCTTGTGTTCACAACTCTTGGTTTAGGGCAGTCTGGTGAGCAGTACTATGCCAGTTGGGTTGGCTACGGTGATGAAGGAAAATGGATGTGGATGGCACGCATTTCAGGACAAGCACAGGACCGATTCATAGCTGACGGCTTTGTTGATGAGCAATATTCATGGACTGATGAAGATGCGTTCGGGGAGTATAATTCCACTAGGGGTGCATGGGATTGGAACCTTCTGGGAATGAATTCAACTATTTACAAGTTGATGGCTTGGGGAAAATACAGCTGGTGCTGGAATAATGGAGTAGTTGATCCGGAAGAAGCAGAATGGGCTAGGAATGGTCTAAGTGCTGAAGATATTAAGCCTAAATATTTCAAGGAGGCATATTTCGCGGGATTAGATGCGGGAGACAATTATGGCGGTATTGTTCCGCTCGTGTGCCTTTACAAAATCGATTATCCAAGTTGATGAAGGAGAGGTAGGTTGTTTCCAAAAGCTCCTGACAGTCATAAGCCAAATAAACCTTTAGTTCCGAATGGTTTAGGTGTAATCTACGTTCTAGTTAGCGCAACTTATCTCTTCCTATTACATTGGTATAACCCGTCAGGAATTGATGTTTCTAACAATGTTTCTCCAGCCTTAACCTTAGCTGTCTGCATATTATTTGGGGGTTTCATGGGTTTGCTTGATGATTGGATGGATTTGAGGTGGCGTTATAAGGCTTTTTTTCCTTTAATAGCTGCAATACCGCTTATTTCGTTAGCCTACAGGCTTGGACTGCGTACATCTATAACAACACCCATTTTCGGAGCCATCGATTTTGGCAATTACTACTATTTCATAATTATTCCGTTGATTGTGACCATAACTACTAACACTGTGAATCAGCTTGGGGGATTGAACGGTTTAGAAACAATCTGTCCAGCGATAATCATAGTGGGGCTGATGGTTATCTCAGGATCAAATGTCATTCTATTATATGTTCCATTAATTACGTGGCTTTTGCTGGCTTTTTTTAATTTCCAAGGTAAAATCTTTGTTGGCAATACTGGATCTTTTGCTATTGGAATGACGTTAGCTGCGTTTGCAATTATTTCAGATTTGAAATCTAGTTTGCTAATTTCACTTTTACCATACATTTTTAATTCTGCACTGATTTTGTTGAGTTATTTCTTTTTTAAAACGAGGGCGAGTGTTTCCTTTGATGGAGAAAAACTGGTTTCAGATCATAGAAGAAGTCTGGTTACGCTTATTACTTATCGTCGTCCTTTAAGTGAACGCCAAGTAGTTGCAATAATTTCGCTTTTGGTCGCAGCTTCAACTTCTGCTGCTTTGACTTTTCAATGGTTATTGTTGTAACGTTTTTTTACGTGATTGTGTAAGTATCATTGTGTTACACACAAAAAGGCAAAAATTGGATGAAAGGCAAGGCTTAATACGGAGGTTGCTGGAGAACTAGTTTCCATGCACGATTAGTTACTGTGGGGAATCAGTCATTTGCCCAACATTGAATATCCCAAACGCTTCGGTTTCGGTAGACATCACTGACATAGCAGGTGTCAGACTGGACGCCAAAGGCGGTACTGGAGCTATTAATTTCGATGTAAAGGGAAGGCTAGAGGAGAAAGAACGCAGAAGTCAAATGGTTATTGTGAATTTTAGTCTATTTCTAACAACTAAACTGAGTGTTGTGAAGTTCGAGGTTGAAGGCACTGCGACCTTAACCGGTAAGGATGAAGAAATAAGCAAGATGTTAGAGGTTGACCCTGAAATAAAGGTGCCGTACGTTTTCCAGAAGGTTTATCAAAACGCGTTTGCAGCCATGTATCTGTTGTCAACTATCTTGAAGGCTCCTTCACCTCCGCATAATTTATTCCCCCATTCTTAAACGGAAGGAATGGCCACAGAAGATGTTGATGTAGAATCAAGAGTCGGCGGAGTAATAGCAGAAGAACATGTTGAAGGAAGAACTGAAGAGCCACCAAGCATAGAAAGCGGGGGAGCAACAACAGAAGGGCCTGAAACACCCACAAGAGATGTTAATGTGGAACCGAGAGCAGAAGAACGCGTTGAAAGAAGAACTGAAGGTTTGGCAGATACGGAAGGTTGAGGTTTCCATAGCAACATTTATAATCTGAAATTCGTGTGATACATTTTGTTGGCGGGTGAGTGGGCCTCCACCCGTTCCGCCATATAAACCCCGGAGTAGGAGGTGAAAGTATGAAAGTAGAAAGCAGAGATCTGTCATTAGTAGTTATCTTTGCGGCACTCTATGCAGCTTTGGTGTACGTTTTTGCTCCGATATCATTCTATGCATTCCAGTTTAGAGTTGCAGGCGTACTCAGACCGGCTATCGCGAGAAAATGGATCTTGGCTATAGGATACGCTCTTGGAGTGGTCATCGGTAATCTTTTCAGCCCGTTCGTCGGAATATATGAGCTGTTGTTCATGCCGGCAATGAGTTTCGTTAGCGGAATACTTGGATACGTCGTAGCCATGAAATTCAACGGTAACTATTTTATTAATGGAGCAGTCATTGCAGTGATAATACCTGCGAGTGTAAGCTGGATGCTTTTTCAATTGTACAACCTGTCGATACTTGTAACTCTGCCATGCTTGTTCATCAGTGAACAAATAGTGTGCATTATTGGGGCTGGCATGTTCAAGATGATTGAGACAAGGGTGAAATGGTGGTAGGTGAAATGGGACAGATAGGGAAGTGTATAGTCCTACTTAGTGGAGGACTTGACTCGTCAACTGTAGCCTATTGGGCGAAAAAACAAGGGTATAACTTGCGGGGATTGAGCTACAAATACGGCCAAATTGGGGCAAAAGAAGTTGAGCACGCAAACCTAATTGCACAAAAGCTGGGGATGTCACTAAAGATAATCGACCTTTCTTCTTTGAAAGAGATATTCGCTGGAGTGACTTCACTTTGTGATGAAAACATCGAGATGACTCCAAATTTTAGCCAGCCTATCATAGTTCCATTTAGAAACGCCATCTTCCTATCTGTTGCAGTGGCATACGCTGTTTCGATTGACGCGACAAAAGTACTCTATGGTGCTCAAGGTTCTGATGAACCGTTCTATCCAGACTGTCGAAGAGAATTCTATAAAACCTTTGAGAAAGCCGCGAGACTAGGAACCAGCAAAGACATAACCGTCGAAGCGCCTTTCAGCGACATCGCAAAATCTGAAATAATCAAACTCGGAACTGAGCTTGGTGTACCATTCCAGCTCACATGGTCGTGCTATCTTAGCGGATCAGAACATTGTGGAAAATGTGAATCTTGCACAAATCGCAAAAAAGCATTCAAGGAAGCTGGAATATACGATCCAACAGGATACGATGAATGAGATAACGAGGCCAGATGAACTCACCACCAGACCAAACTCTCACGTTGCTCTATCATGGTGGTGTCACCATTAGATGCTTTTTGTCCAACGCTTTCTATGTGGGATTTGAAGAGATAGCATTTGGGCCTCTAAAATCACTCGCGCGTGCTCACATGAATCTTTCCAATTTCGTCAGCCCTATGATTTCGTCGAAGTCTAAACCTAATGCGTCTAGTACTTGGTCAAATGTCGAACGGAGGTAAGCTACGTACTTGTCAACGTCAATCTCGTTTTTTGTTGCCAACTCGACTGGTTTGACGTGTGGTTCTTTAACGACCTTCACGAAGCTTATTAGGTCGCCGGCTTTCACTTCCACTCCTCTTTTTTGGAGAATCCTTGCCGCTTTAACGTGTTGGGGCGTTGTTTTTGTGTAGCGTTCCGGTGCTTCTCCTAAAACCACGTTGAATGCTAATTCGTTTAGGTTTTCCCATTCTCTTCTCTTCAACCGTGTATGGCGGTTGCGAACGATTTCACATATGTCCTTTTTGGCCTCTTCGAAATCTGCTGGTGACTTGACTTGTGCCAAGCGTTCTTTCATTTCATTGAAGGCTCTTTTGATGAACAATGGTATGTGCCTTTTCTTGCCCGTTAATCCTTTAACGTCAACGCTTCCATCCTCCAAAACCCCCAAGTAATTCTTTTTTCGCGAACTAAAAACTGCATATCTGTAAACCTTGTCAACATCCAAGCTCATTTTTAATTCATGCCCAGTCCACTGGGCAAGTTCTTCAATTTGTTCTTTTGATGGGTTCTTTAAGAAAACACTGTCAGTATCGCCATAGAGTACTTGGATGTTGAGGTCTCTTGCTTTGTCAATTATTTGGGTTATCGAGTGTCTACCAATAGCTGCCGTTGCTTCCGCCACTGGCGGACAGTAAAGGTCGAAGGATTCTGCACCGAACACCCCATAGCTAGCGTTTAAGATAACTTTAAGTGCGCCTTGAATGATTTTGTACCAGCTTCTCAATTCTGCTCGTAAAGTTGCGTCTTTTGATTTTGGTTTGTACCATCGTACTCGCAAGTCTCTAAGTGAACCGATTAGCAGGCTTTCTAGTGCTCGTTTTTTCGTGCAAACCCAATGAGGCGTGTCAGGGATAAGGTTGTTACGGCATTCTGGATGTCGACAACATATGGATTGGTAGCCGAGGTTCCAAACTTTTGTTATGGATGGATATAGGCTTGGAAAGTCCATAACTGCAACATTGAAGTGGACGCCTGGAACGGGTTCAACAACAATTGCGCCTTTGTATTTCTTGCCTTTTATGATGGCCTTTGTTGCTGTCTTACCTTTTGTGGCTAGGATGTCTGCTGCGTTTGGAATAAGCATGTTTCTTCTGCGGTGTTCGCGGTGCATGAAGTTCCTTATCCATCGGGATACACCTTGGCGGCTCACGTCTTCCATGGGCATGCTACTGATCCTGGCTAGAACTAGAATAAGCTTCATAACTAAATCGTCTTCGAAACTTGTGAGCTTAAAAGTGATTTCACCATCTCTGAGACAGTATTTGGCAAGCTCTGTGTAAGTCAACGCGCCTATACTCTTGTCCAGCTTGATTTTTTCTGTTTCAATTAGAGCTTTACCAACATCGTCAAGCTTGACGTCTCGATAGCGGTTGCTGAAGGCGTATATTTGTATGGAGCGATTGAAGAAAAACTTGTACAAGTCAATGTGCACGCCATACTTTAGTGAACAAACGCGTCTACCAACCTCTATTGGAATTTCATTTCGTCTAAAACCAAAGTTTTCTGCCCTGTGAGTTAAATAACGCAGGTCAAAATCGTCACCGTTAAATGTGAGGACGAAGGGGTAATTCCATAAAGCATCAAAAACCGCTCTTATTAGCTTCTCTTCAGAACCAAAATACTCAATGTTTACATCGGCTGGAAGATGCTCAGTTCCTTCTCGAACATTCTGTCTCTTTAATAGTAAAACTCTCTTCTGTCCATCAGAGCCATAGAGCGATACGCACACGACTGGGTAAGCGGCTTCGCGTGGATCAGGCATCCTTGTTGGGATTGCTGAGTGAACCTCTATGTCTAGCGCCACGCGGCGGAATTTTGGTGCTGGATACTCTAAAAGCCTAGCCCACTGCTCGATGTATTGCTGCTCTTCGGACGTGGCTTCTTTGAAAATTTCACGTATGCGCCTAGTCATTTCTTCAGCTTCTTTCAAGGACTTTGGGACAAGATTTCCGTTTTTAACTTCGTAGATCATTCCAGGCCAAAGGGTTCTATCATAAATGTAGGATTGGTAATACTTTATCTTGGCTTCCCAGACTTTGATTTCCTCTGGAGATATTGGTGTTCCTGACACTTTCGGAAAGTCTTCTGGAATTATGTCCCTTATGCATCCTGCTGGACGGCCGCCAATGGCCAGTGGGTCTTTCGCTATGACTTTTGTTACTTTCACCTTTCCATCAAGTAACGGGTCAAATTTCTCAACTATCTCAAAGTGGTCAAAGCCTGAATGCTGAATCAAACGGTTGATTTTTTCAAGCTCGTACGGTGAAAGATTGGTTAAGCAGTATGGCATGTGTCCAGTGTTGTCATACCAGAAATAAATTTGACCTGAATTCGGTTCATAAAGTTTGATCAATGCTCTTCTAGTTTTTCCATCATATGTGGCTGAAACAAAGTATGAAGACGGCAAGTTTTCAGGAGCAACTGGCGGAAAAACACGTTTTTCCTTTGCTACGGCTTGCGTGAAGGATGGGGCTTCCACTTTGGTTTCTTCTGAAGGCTTAGCCTTTGAATGAGAGAATTCAGTTAAATGCTTTTGCGCCATTTTAGTCCTTAACCTAAGTTACTTTATGAACAGGATAGACTAAAATCTTTGTTGGTATGCGAAGTCAGCTCTCTCGTTGCACACTAACTTTATTGGTTGCATCTATTTTGATGGTCTTGATGAGTTCTCCAATTGTTGATAGGCCTTTATCTCCCACTCCATGCTTTCTGACCGCTATTTCCTTTGATTTCGCTTCACGTTCACCACATATTGCCATG
Source organism: uncultured Candidatus Bathyarchaeia archaeon (assembly GCA_964598485.1). Classification (GTDB taxonomy): domain Archaea; phylum Thermoproteota; class Bathyarchaeia; order Bathyarchaeales; family Bathycorpusculaceae; genus SOJA01. Next base: position 171,399 of record CAZRCD010000003.1, on the reverse strand, counting down.
TATGGGATTTTCTGAATTTCAGCTTCTCTAATTTTGTAACTGATTGTGGAGTCGCTATCGTCAACTTCCGTTCTTATTCCATAAGCTGATAATTTTCTGCGAACTTCTCTAGCGTACTGTACATAATTGTTGCTGATAGGTAACACTTTCACCTGTATCGGGGCAAGCCAAACAGGGAGATTCCCCTTGTAATGTTCCAATAGTATGGCGAAGAATCGTTCAATAGTGCCGAGAAGAGCTCTGTGAATCATCACAACTTCGTGCGGTTCTCCATCTTTTCCAGTATATGTTATGTTGAAGCGTTTAGGTAGGTTGAAGTCAAACTGGATAGTGGAGCATTGCCATTCCCTGCCTGAAGCATCAACTATGTAAATGTCAATTTTCGGTCCGTAAAACACGGCTTCTCCTGGCATTTCCCGATATGGAATTCCCTTCTTTCTGAGAGCTTCGGCTAGGGCTTTTTGAGCTAATCTCCATTCTTGTTCTGAACCCATGTATTTTTCAGGTTGTTTTGGTTTTCTGGTTGAAAGATATACACGGTATTTATGGAAACCAAATCTCTTCAGGATGTGCTCAGTTAAGCCTAGAATTTTAGGTATTTCTTCTTCTGTTTGCTCTCTAGTGCAGAATATGTGAGCATCGTCTTGAGTGAAATCTCTCACCCGCAGTAGACCATGTAAGGTGCCTGATCGTTCATATCTGTAGACGGTTCCCCATTCTACATATCTTATTGGAAGGTCTTTGTAGCTTCTCGGTTTAGACTTGTAGATCTGGATGTGGAAGGGACAGTTTATTGGTTTTACCACGTAAAGTTGCTCGTCTTTTTCAAAAATGTACATGTTCTCTCGGTAATAGTCCAAGTGTCCCGAGATTCTCCAGAGTTCACCACGAGCTATGTGCGGAGTGCAAACAAGTTGATATCCATTTTTCAAATGCTCCTTTTCCCAGAAGTCTCTGATTATTTTGCGAACTATCGTGCCTTTTGGATGCCAAAGAACTAAGCCTATGACTACTTCCTCGCTTATGGAGAATAAATCCAATTGTTGACCGAGGACTCTATGATCAGCGTTAGACAGTTCTCTCTTTTTATTCTCTTTTTCTAAACGAAACAAATTCTCGGGGTTTCTAACGTGTTCTTTTCGTTTTAAAAGTCTCTTAGGGTTGTGTTTCTAAATACCACATTTCAAACCACGACTCTGTTAATAGCACATTATCCTATTTATTCCTTGTTCCAGAAAACAAGCTTTCGATATGCGAGACGAAATAAAGAGAAATACCCTTTAATTCTTATCTAACCATTACTATTCCAAAACACTTGTTCAGGCGAGTGAAACAGATTTGCTCAAAGAAGCTTGGATGCTTGCAATTGAAACCCTAAGCTGGATGGAAATGCAAAAGCTAAGCGAACGCTTAGCCTTAGCAAAAACCATCAAACAATTGAGCATAAGCGATTCCAACGCTATTAGACTCGCCCACAGACTTGTGATCGAAACTGTCAGAAGACGAAACTTCATAGACAAATTCATCAACAACGCCTTAAAGCCCAACACAATAAGCGAATTTAATCTCGGTGTTCAAGCATTTTTACGACTTTACGTTTACCAAACAAGAATAACCAAAAACTGGTCTAAAATCGACATCAAGGAAGCCAAAAACATAGCTAAGCTAGCCCGCTCCATTCTCGGATGGAAAACTCTTCAAAAAGTTGAACGTGTGCTAGGCTTGTTACTAACGCAAAAGCCAGCCTCAATCCTTAAAGACGTAAGCGATGAAGAGAGAATCGGACTCCGAACCTTTCATTCAACATGGTTCGTGAGATACGGCCTCAAAATCTTTGGCAGAAAAGAAACCCTAGCCATGTTAGAAGCAAACATGCAAACACAACCAACATACATAAGACTGAACACGCTTAAGGCGGAAGAAAACGAAATTGTGGAAAGACTTTTCGAAGATGGAATAAAAGTTGAGAGAGTTAAACAGCTAAAACACACATACACCATTGTTGATACAACACAACCATTAACCAAAACAAAAAGCTTCCGAGAAGGCTCATTCTACATTCAAGACAAGGCAAGCTGTTTCGCATCTGAAGCCGCAAACCCAAAACCTGAAATGACTCTCCTAGACGTTTGTGCTGCACCAGGAGCCAAAACCACGTATCTGGCTCAGCTAATGCAAAATCGCGGGGTTATCTACTCTATAGATTATTCAAGACGTAGGATGGCTGTCTGGAAAAATGACGTCGCTCGTATGGATGTGAAAATCGCCGTGCCAATCATTGCTGATGCATGTAATCCTTTGCCGTTAGAAGTGAAAGCAGACATTGTGATTTTAGACCCGCCGTGCACGAGCACTGGGGCTTTCAGAAAGCTTCCTTCAGCAAAGTGGAGACTTACGCGACGTTCTGTTGATAAGATGGCTGAGATTCAATGGAAGATGATAAACAACTGCGCTGGGAAAGTGAAATGTAGCGGAGCCTTGGTCTACTCCACATGTAGCATAACCGTTGAAGAAAATGAGATGCTTATTGAAAGATTCCTAAATTGGCATCCAGAATTTTCGCTGGTTGAAACAACGCCGAAAATAGGCTTACCAGGGTTGAGAGGACTGGAAGAATGTCAAAGGCTTTATCCACACATACACAACTGCAATGGTTTCTTTATTGCAAAACTGTTAAAGAAATGGCACTTTATAGACTAGAAGCTGATGTTTTTTGGAAAGATTACAACTGTATGGCTTTTCATAGAATAACAGTTGAGTTAGACCTTACAGGTTAGGAATAGCATTTCTGTTTTCAATGGGTGAAGAAATCTCGAAATGGCTGCTTCGGCTTTGCTCAATTCTTTCATGTAAGGTGCCATTTTGTTGACCAAGCCTGCGCTGTTTAATAGGTCATACATTACCCCGTATCCGCTGACAACTATGTCTTTGAAATCGTTTTCTGCAAAGAGACGAGTAATGGTTTCTGGGTCAAGTTTCTCTTGTTCGTCGTATTCGATCTCAGTTCAATGAGGTTCTACTTCTTCCATGCTCATCTCTGTTTTCAATGTTTTGTGTTTGAGAAAATGCTGGTCAGACAGTAGCTTTTTTCCGAGAACACTGTTTTGATCAATGAAGCAGCGATAATCTATTTCCTTGTGAGGATGTAGCGGGCGCCTCACGTAACGATATCTTATCAAACCTTTTTCTGTGAATCTGAAATTGCCTTCTCCGTGAAAACGCCTTTCGTGGATCAGTTGGTATTGCCAGTTAGCCTCTATACCAGCGACCTTTCCATTATCCTTTAACACTCTTTTAATCTCTTGTAGAGATTTTTTCTTATCTGAGAAGGTTGCCAATGAACCACATAAAATAATGGCATCGAAACTTCTGTCAGAAAACTTCAGACTCTCCGCATCTCCAACCTCAAAAACTACGTTATTTCCCCCACTTTTCCTTAACCTATTTTTCGCTATTTCAATCATCCTTTCTGACTTATCAATTCCAATAATTGACCCAACATCCTCTGCAATATACAATGATGGGTGACCTGTGCCACAACCAATGTCCAAAACCTTCTCACACCCTTTAACTGCATTTCTAAACAGCTCGATCTCGGTGACAAGGGTCCAGTCGTATCTTTCACTAGGAAGAAACTTTTTGTCAACATCTGCGTAGATGCTGCTTCCTGCCATTCGATCATAAATCTCCCACTGCTCCACCTTTCTGTAAATTGGGTGATCTTTCACAACGACTCCCCATGATTAAAGCTGCTTTTTTGACATATACAACCAGAAGCCTATAAATAAGCTGAATGTTTGAACGCCTCTGGGAAATGGACGATGTGAAAATCCAGAAAAAGAGGATTAAAAGTTTACCTAAAATCCCCAAACCAAATACGAAAAGGTTTTTCTGGGAATAGTGCTGACTTGGGGGTTACGCTTGCACCGTTGGCTTCAAACAATTCAATTTATATCTTGACGATGTCCTCGTTTTGCTATTTATCAAAGTATCAATAATTCCCTTTTCCCGATCCGACAGTTGCCATACTTCTGGCAAGCTTGCTTTCAATTATGGTTTATACGCTATTGCTTGTAGGTGTCCAGCTAATGCTAATGCATCATTTTTCTCACATAAAGCAAGCTCGAATTGAAGTATCTTGTTAAATAAATCTTCTGAATACTCCTTTTTTACAAACAGTTCCTTTGAGATCCGCAAGGGCATAGTAACCCCTTTACCAATAATCTTTTCCACGCGAAAACCATTTCTTTCCAGCAATGTTCAAAACTCGTTTGGAGTCCATGTGTGAATTTTAAGTTTGCCACGTTTGGTCATGGTATTGTATTTTTTGCGAAGCAGAATGTTCAATGCGTTATTTACTTTGTCTGGGCTTGGTTTCTCAGGCAAAGAAGCTAACGATTGAACATAGCGATTGTGTGCAGAAATAATTAATCGAGCTTTACTCTTGAGAACTCGCTTCAATTCTCTTATAAGGATGTCAGGTTCTTTGAAAAGGAAAAGAGTGTGCTCGCAAAGAATCATGTCAAACATTTCGTCTGCATAACCTGTTTTTGTAATGTCGCCTTTTTCTGTGGTGATTTTATGCTGGAGTCCTTCCTCTTTCACTTTTTCGGCGGCAATTTTCAACATCTTTTCTGAAACATCCATTAAAATCACTTTACAGCCTTTTTGCGCCATCCTGATTGCCCAGCGACCAGTTCCTCCACCAGCATCCAGAACCAAAGCGTCAGGGTCAACAGGAACATATGGTTCAATGTATTTCCAAGTAATAACGTCAAAAAGTTTGAAGTATAACATGTCAAATGTTGAATCGTAACTTGATGATCTTTTGTCATAATACTCTTCAACCGTCATGTTTTCGCCTTCACTTTATTATCCACTGTATTTGCAATTTCTTGCTTGATATTACGTCTTTCTCGATTTCTCTATGAAGCATAAAGTTTCCAGGATTATCTTTGCAGCTTGGATTGCTGAAAGTCCTTGGTCGAAGTTTGGGGTGATTTCAGTAACGTCAAAGCCTGTTACGCGGTTATCACATATATGGCGCAAAATATTCAGTAAGGTATGTGTTTCAAGGCCTTCTGGTTCTGGGTTCTGCACTGCTGGAGCATAAGCTGGGTCGAGAACATCCATGTCAATAGACAGGTATAGGTTCTCATAATTTGCAAGTTCCTCTTCCAACTGCTTTACAATTTGTTTAATTCCCTGGTTTCTGATCTGCTGTGCCGTAAAAAACTTTATCCCAGCCTTTTTTGCATAGTTCAGCCCTTCTTTGCAGACCGCTCTGGTGCCGACTTCAATTATTTTTGCTGGCTTTACTTCTTGGTTTATTCTCCGCATGAAGGTTGTATGAGAGAGTTTCAGTCCCAAAAACTCGTTGCGTAGGTCGAGATGTGCGTCAAAACTGACTATTGCTGTTTTTGAGGCTTTTTCTCCTAAGGCTTTTGATATGCCTAATGTGATTGTGTGTTCTCCGCCTATGGTTACTGGTGTTTTTCCCGCTTCCAAAATGTCTTTGATGACAAGCTCTAGCCTCTCTAAGGTTTTCTTTGTGTTGGTGGAAATGTGTAGATCGCCCAAGTCATGAAGTTGCAGATCTTTTGTGCCTATACTTGTGCGGAAACTGTAGGTTTCAATGTTCAAGGAAGCTTGTCGAATGGCGTTCGGTCCAAATCGCGCTCCAGTTCTGTAAGTGCTTGTAGCATCGAAGGGAACGCCTAAAATTATGTAATCCGCCTTTTCGAAGGATGTTTGGAGACCACTGAAAACGTTTGATTGGGACACAAAAAGTTCATGATAACTCATTTTGTTACTCCTTCTGTTTCTAGTTTGCTTATCTTGCCAGCTGGTTCTAAACTTTTTCGTTTGCTTTGAATGATTAGCCCAAAACAGTGGTTCCCTTTCTGATCTTGTAAAGGTATAAGATGATGCCCAAAATGAATGATACGCTGCAAAATCCATAGACGGCCACATATACAATGTAAGTAGGCATTATATCAACAAACGCGTTGCCCTGTAAGGGATAGAGAGGATTCATTCGGTGGTAAAGAAGCGAATCCAGAAACATATGGAAATAAGCACCAACAAAAGATGTGAATAGAATCTTTTTAAAAGAGGATTTCTGTGACACTTGAAACTTCAGCATAACATTGGTTAACGAGTCCCTAAGCAGATAAACAACAACGGCTACCAAAACAGCAAGTATGGATGAGCCGATATAGGAATGGAAAAAGCCATGAGAAGGCCAAGAGAGATCGAACAGAAGAATGAAAAAGGGTTCTACGTCTGGAATAACGCTTGCTATCAAGAGAGTTAATAGATCAAAAGTCGAAGAGAAAGCTAAGCCGAAAAGAAGGGCTGGACCAAGGTGGAAGGGAGTGAAAGGCATAATGATTCACCGTTATACTATTATACGCGTAGTTGAAATATTAAAATTCCGAAAAATAAAGTCTGGAGAGAAGTCTTTTGAACATTAAATTTATTAACGTTGTTGTTAATGCATTTAGGTTAAAAGGCGGTTTGTGGATGTCGCTTAAGTCAAAACTTAAAATCGAAAACGTTGGTATGTTCGCAGCTTTCGTCTTCTACGCAGTTGTTGGAATAATTTGTTTTGCTGTATTGGCAATAGTTGATTTCAGCCTCGTTCACATAGGCATAATTGGCATCTTAAGCCTAATAACCGCCTACGGATTGCTTAGAAGCAGAGCTTGGACGCTCTGGGTTGTCGTAGCCCTCTTATTTATAGCCACAACCTTTTCAGCATACACGCTTTACTTCGCCTTCGAGAAGGATGTGCTTCTTGACGTAGGCATGATTGCCTATCTTCTCTTCACGTGGGTTTTCACGGCTTACACTGCAGCAAAGAGAAAGACCTTAGAAAGCTAGACTAGCATAAAAGAAAAGTTTTAGCTTTCAAGTTCTTTTTGGAGAATTTCCCGCATTTTTATTGCATCTACATCTGGAACTGGACTCTCGCTTATTATCACCGGTCTCAGCTTAAACTCCGCTATAACCTTCGCAAGCATCGTGAAGTCTGGACCATATTCTGCCTTGTCCATTGTGTGATGGCGTCTTTCACCCTTATCCGTGAACTCAACCTTTGTAAAGTGGCAGTGCATATTTTTAACAGCATCTGTCCCCAATCGTCTCTCAATTTCTTCCACAACTTTGCGGAAATCCTCAACTTTTTTGAAGCATCCCTTACATCTAGCATGTAAATGCGCCCAATCAATTACAGGCTGCGTTTGTTCAACCTGTTCGCATAAGCCTAGAATTTCGTCTAAACTTCCAAACTGGGAAATCTTTCCCATGGTTTCCGGACCAAGTTTAACATTTCTAATTCCCAGAGTTTTCATGGTTTCAACAACTTCCTTTATAGCTTCTAAGCAATCTTTGAAAGCTTCTTTTGGCTGTTTTTTACCATAAAACCCTGGATGGAAAACCACTACGTGAGCTTTCATCCATTCCGCCGCTGTTGCGCAAGCAATTAAGCGGTTTTTACTGGCTTCAATAATTTCTCTTTTTCCACAAAAATTTATGAAATAAGAACCGTGGAGGCTCAGCCAAACATCATGGCCCTCAGCTTTTAAGCCAAGCTCTTCGGCTTTCTCTCTTCTAATCTGTGGTTTTGCGCCCCAACGGACGGCTTGATACTCAAAAGCGTCAAGCTCTTCCTCTTTCAAAAGTCGGGGAACATCAGCTAAGGTTGCCTTTATAACCTTAAATGATAGAGGAACTCCAGCTGGACCAAATCTCGGGCGGTCAGCCATTGCAGAAGCCTCTTAACGCCTTCTGCCTTTCTTATGGCGATAAATTTTTCGTTTACGTCCTCCGTAAAGAAGAGCTGCCAACGCAGAAACCCAAGCGGCAACGTTCTGAAAAACTAGATATTTCCCAGCGCCATCTAACTCAACCAACGGCTTTATCAGACCTCCAAGGCTTAGGACGAAATCTCTGAATGCCGGTGCAATAGACAGCAAAGCGTTGTTTGCGGCTGAGCAAATCCAACCAATAGGCGCCAAAGCCTCAGTAATGCCTTTCCCAGAATTGCTTATCCATGTCACAAAGCCAAGTAACCAAGAATCGTTTCGGTAGGCGTTTGACACTGTCCAATAGATTAGTTGCGGGTATGTCAAGACAGACACGAGGAGAATCAATGCACCGAAAACTAACAGCACTGTCAAGGCGCTTTTTATTGTTGCTCTTGCAAAATGTATTTTCTGCCAGATATACGCAACGCCTCTAATCCTTAACAACGCGGACTTTAGATTTCCAAAGAAGTCTCTTATTTTTTTTGTCAGTTTTTTCACCTCTTTAAACCCTCGTTCTTTCCTATGTTTGGAAACAGACCTGACCTTTCCTTTCCATTTTTCGGGTGGTTTTACGGCAACATGCCTCGTTAGATACGTCCAACTGGATACAAGTGCAATTATTACTGCGATTGGAACCAAGTGAAATAGTGGGCTAATTGTTATTGTTGTAGTCCAATCAGTGCCTGGAAATTGAGGGCTCCACTGTTGCAATGTTTCATCTTTGACGCCGAGGTTTATGGCGTAGAGGACAACAATGTATTCGATTAATGTGGCTACTATTAGGAATAGGAGTATTGCCGTTAGACCTTTAAGTGTCGTCCATTGGAAGATTAAACGTTTCGGAGGCTTTTTTGTTGACAACTAATTCACCGTTCACTGTTATGTTTTTATGAGTTTGTGTTGTGCAGGGAATATGAGAGTTCCCATTAAAAAATGTGACTGTGGATACTGCATATTGATTTTAATTCTGAAGTGTTAAGCCTTAAACTCTTTATTCTAACGGGCAAATACGTTTGTTCAGTTTCCAGTAGGGCTGTGCAAAACTATGGAAAATTTTGTTTTTCAAAGAGGTTGCTCTATGGACGTTTTGAAACACATCAAGAACATCAAGGTGAATTTTTCAGTGTTGCGGCAAGGGGAATTCATGTCCACACTTTGGACACTTGACAAATTTACATTGCACAGAGGATGGACAGCCGGAACAAGCCAAGGCTCTGCCATACGTTATGTCAAAGGTAAAACCACACTTCGGGCAGCTCAGTACGTGCTTCGATTGCGAGCTCATCTTGTGTCACTTTCTCTAGATCAAACACCTACGGGAATTTTAAAAGCTTTTCTAGAACTGTTGGTGTTAAGAGATTGCTGTTGACTGAAAAACAATTAATATTATATTTTTGAAACATACACTTTTGTTTATAGACAAAATCTAATCTGGGAAAACGATGCAGAAGACAAGTAAAACAAAACGGGCAGAGCTTTACAAGGATCGTAATACGCAAGCTTTTCTAGGCAAATTTCTAAGCGGTGAAATAAGTGAACTTAAACCGGTTTATGATCCTAAACTTGGTTATCGGTATCCAGTTGTTGAGGCAATTGTTGGCGACGCCGCGAATGTAGAAGATTTTTTGAATAGGCTTTGTGAAGCTGGAATATTGGAGCGAAGGCTTTACGATAAGATTATTTACTGTCCCAAATGTGGTTCCGCAAATATTTCTGTTCATTATTGTTGTCCATACTGCAAGTCATTTAACATCCAGAAAAGCTCCTTAATTGAACACGTCAAATGCGGGTATATGGATATAGAGGAGAGCTTTCTTAAGGGAAACAAGTTTGTTTGTCCAAAGTGTCGTGAAGAATTGAAAAAACTTGATGTTGACTATAGACAGGCTGGAACATGGTGCACTTGCAAAAATTGCAACAAAAACTTTGACATCCCCGTTACCGCACATTTCTGTAGAGACTGCCATGCAAATTCAACTTTCGAAGATGCCATGATCAAAGACGTTTACGACTACAGCTTGAAAGAAGAAATTAGAGAAGAAGCTGCAGTGGGCTGGGTTATAATCGAGCCCATAAGTGAGTTTCTGCGAGAAAATGGATTTGAGGTTGAAATTCGTGCCTTTCTGAAGGGCAAGTCTGGTGCAAACCACATGTTTGACATAGTAGCCTATAAGGGAGATGTTAAAAGAAAAGTAACAGTGGTTGATTTGGCAATCTTAACAGAAGATGCTGTGCCGGAGCAGCCAGTAATAGCGTTATTTGCTAAGATATTTGATGTTTCTCCAGACAGTGCCTACTTGATTGCGATTCCGGAAATGAGTGAGAATGGGAAGAAGATGGCAGGGTTGTATAATATCAAAGTTGTAGAGGCGGAAAACCAGAAAGATGCAATAAAAGCGTTGGAAGATAAATTGCTTGAGAAAGAGTAACATATGAAATCTATCTATGAGCAAATATTCAGTTTAATGGCTCGCAAACACCGCTGTGTTTCCTCTTTCCGTGACCACCTTAACCGTGTATGGTTTGTTTGGTAAACTTATGTCGCTGCGAATATTCGATTCTGTGTCTGCAGAATTGATGAATATGTTTACGTCGTATCTTCGGTGATCTGTCGAATTGTTTACCCATAAGGAAACCAAATGAGAAGTTGAAGACCCTTTATTCTGAAAAGTAAACTTCATCCCATTGATTACGACCCTAACAGCTAAAAAGTCAATGTCAATAATTGTTTGATTACTGTCTGCTCCTTCATCAATAATCTTTATATGTACTGTGCCATCGTCATGCAAATAACTGCTCCATCTGTCAGTGAAGTTTACGGCGTAGTAATCCCACTCTTTTGTGGGCGTGTGACCTGCAGTGGAGTTGAAGCCGCTGTCGCTGTAGGTTGATGATGACCAGTTATAAGCTTTCAGATACCACCTCTCACCGGTGTCGCTAGATCTGTACCTTATTTGTATTTCACCAGTCTGAATGTAAGTTAGAGGATAGGTGGAGATGTCTATGACAAAAGTGCCATCAATGCCAAGCCTGTTATCGCTTTGGCTCTGCTCCGTGCCGAGAGAAGCTGAAGGCTCTGGGTCAGTGATGTAACGAATAAGGATATCATCAAAGTAGGTTGTGTCACTTGTTCTCGACCCCCCAAACCCAACTTCACCGTAGCTTCTAGCAGTCCCACCACCGAAATTACCATCAACTGTCCATGTATTGGGCTCAGTTGTTCCAACTTGCCAGACCTTAACCTTCCCAAGTTTGTTAACGGGATCAATTACCCTGAACCTCATGTAATACCAAGTGCTTAATGACCAGCTGTAAGTTCCTCTTGTACCCCAAGAACGTAGATCATTCAAAAGCTCTAAGCTATCTCTATCGTCGTGGAACAACCCACAGTAGCCGCTACCTCTGGAAGGATCAGTGTCCATGCAGCAGGATAGCCCCATTCTGCTTAGATCACCACCCACAAAAGAAGTTACGTTTATTTTCACGAGCATATCAATATCAGTGTCAACATTGCCTAGTGCAGTGATGATTAATTTGTTCGGGTCTCCAGCCGCGCCAACATTCTTTAATTTGCTAGTTTCAATTGACCAAGTACCACCTCCAGTCTTTGCACTGTAAGAGGCTTCTGTGGTAATGTCTAGATTGTCTACTCTGTTGAAATCATCAAACCACAAATATACATTGCTTTTGTTCGCTGGTGGGCTTACAGCGCCTAGATTATCATAGTAGACATAGTAGTTGTTGTCGCTTCCATAAGCAGGGACATCAGGTTGGGTTTTGAACCAGACCTGCGTCGAGCTAGTATTCATATCTATAACATGGCGATCTATTTCAACCCAAGAAGACTCATTCCAAAAAACAATTCTCAAGTCGTTCCCGTTCGAAAGCATTTTGCCCGAGGAGACTAGGGCGGCGGTATCCATTGTCAAAAGAGTGGAATAGCCGGAACTGAGCGTGTATGCCATGTTGTTTGTGATCGTTATCTGTCCACGATAACTGTAGTCTACATTCCACCAATTCGAGCCCTCTACGAAGCTTTCATATTGGTCATCAATGGCTTGCGTGTCTTTAAATGTGCCACTTGTGTGGCTGCCTGTGTTCACTGTGTATTCACTTTGAGTCGCAAACCAAGAAGAGCGATTGACGTGTTCAACGTTTGCTATGCCTATATCCTCTTGCATTTTATCCCAATCAAACTGGTTCATCTCATAACTCCAAAGCACTACATTCGCAACTATCACTACTACTAGAGGTAGGCTTAGCATGACGACTATTACATTGCTTACTCCACGCCTATCGCGTTTAAGGCGCTTTATAATAGCCTCCAACATGAGTCCCCCTAGTTGTTACAACATCTACGTAGTATAGATTGCCTGAAGACCAACTGTATGAAATGTTAAGCCAGTCATGCTCATTTAGTTCTAAACTGAAAGGTGAAGTGAAAGACTGAGAGGTGTGGTTGACATAGACGGCTGAAACGTGAACAGCAACCTTTCCGACATTACGAAGATAAAAGCTGATGTGTGAATTGTTAAACCATAAATCTTCTATGATGATGCGTTCGCTCATGGTTTCCTTCAGATTAGTTGTAATCACATAAGTAGCGGTTGTAGCAATTGACATTGCAGCCACAGCCACAACAGTAAGCAAAAGATTGCTTAACACAGGAGTTATAGCCCGCTTATCCCAAAAAAATCTCTTGAGCTTTCTCGTCATTTTCTCTACCTCACAAGAAAAGCTTTAACGCTATGTATCCGCAAAGCATGAGGGTCAAGCTGTGTTTCAATCCAGCGTTTATTGTTCCTTCCCCCATTTTTCCCGCAACAACTCCTCCAAAGAAGGCTTGAATCGCTGTCATGTGAAAAAACATTCGCTGCATTCCTTCAGGCGCCATCACCGCTGACCCAAGTATTGGCAAGCCTTCTATGCTGGCGAAGAACGACTTGAAAAGCAGTATGATTGTGAACAAGAACACGAAGAATGCCACGTAAATTATTGCAATGTATGGTCTTGTCTGATTTCGCCGTTCCTTATCAAGCAGAAGCGTTGTCTGTATAAACTTGCCCATTGGGTCAAAGACCCTCTCCACATGCCCTCCTGAACGGCTTGCCTCAATTATCATCGGTACGGTTCTCTGCATTAGTACCGTGTTAACGCGTCTTTCCAAAGCTAGCAGCGCTTCTTCAAAAGTCATTCCCCAAGAAATCTGCGAAGCCATTTTTCTCAATTCAGCCGTAAGCGGGCCGTAATCTCTTTTAGAGGCTTCCTCCAAAGCTTGGGGAAGAGTCATACCAGTCTCTTGGGCTTGAACTATACTTCTAAAAAGATCTGGCAAGTGCTCGTTTACTGCTTTTCTCCATCTATAATCCACGTAGTTTAGGATTGTTGGAGGGAAAATGGCAACTATGACAGCGAAGAGAACGAACTCGTCGAATGTTGGGCTTCCCCAAAAAGTGAAATAGCCAAATAAGATTATAACTAAGGCTAAGGAAACCGAGCCAATCCACGCAATTTTTTTCATGTGCTTCTCTATTTTCGACATTTTTCATTACCATTTAGGCGAAACAGCATCCAAAATTATCAGAAATATTACAGAGCCCAGCGGAATTCCAAGATAAGTGAGCATGTTAAGTAGAAGGTCTGGACCCAGCCCGCCTAGGTTTCCCCCACCAAGCATAGCCATAACCGCAAGCATGATGACCATAAGCAAAGGCCCTGTGATGAGCAGAGACACGTAGAACTCTGACAAAACAGACAATGTGTCAGAAAATTTGCGTAGGCTTATTCTCTTTAGGTTCATGTACTGCCTAGACTTTTCGCGTAGATAAGCCGCCAGATTTCCGCCTGAATGTATTGTTGAGATAAAGCCCTCCAGCATTTCACGAAATCTTTCAGAAGGAGTTCGTTTCGAAGTCTCTTCCAAAGCAGATATTATGTCCAAACCGAAGAGATTCACATCTCTGACAATATTTTTAGCTTCTTCAGAAACGGTCAATGGCACGCTGAGATTTGAAATTGAATAGAAAATCTTTTCTGGAGAAACACCAGCGCTCGCAAGAATGGCCATGTAACCAGTTGTAAAAGGCAACTCATCCTCTACCTCCCTTTTGAGCTTGTCGGCGCGGTAAATTGGGTAGAAATAAAATCCAATTATGGAAAACGCAACTGCGAAGAGGCCTCCGCCAACACCAAATAAAACGGCTGGAAAAAACGGTATGTTGAAAGCGAAAGCAAGCAAGCATGGAATAGAAATTAATGCAGTGACTGACATGAAAATTGTGGCAAACAATGTTAGGCTAAGGTAAGCCTTAAAATTAACCTTTAACCCCGCCTTCTGCAGATTTAAGCCCAAGTCCTCAAAAAGTGGCAGAACGCGGTCAGTTTTTTCTCCGATAAGTTGGTAAGCTAGGGAATGCGGCTTTTTCAGTGCAAATTTAAATGTTTCTCGTGATGCTTCTGGTTTAAGTCTTTTTTTGATGCTGTTGAAAAATCTCTTTACTCTTTGTCGAATTTTTCTATTCTTCATTTTAGTCCCACTCTGGCTTTCTGGTAAACCCGTTTCGGGTTAGCATAATATTCTCGTATCACGTTTGCAACGTCAGTATGGCCACGGATGCCCTCGTGAACCATCCATTCCAAAACAATCTTTCTGCGATTTAACTCACGTTTGACTTTTCCTTTAGTAACACCCAACTTTTTCATTTGTCTCTCTAGAAGGCTGCTGTAGCCAGAAAAGACAAATTTATCGTCTCTTGGATTCCAGCTGAAAACCTCTTCAGTTGGAATGCTCTTCGTTTTCGGGTCAAGCTCCAAAACTTCCGTTGTTGTAGTTGCTCTTCTCGCTGGTTTTCCCTCCTTTTCTATTCTTGCTATAACCATTACAACGTCTATCATTGCTATGAGTGGTTTTGGAATATTCATCGGTTCAGACTCCAAACGGTTTATTACAGCTTCCACAGATTCCGCATGAAGAGTACTCATTCCAAGATGACCTGTTGCCATTGCCTGAAACAGCGTGTACGCTTCTTCTCCTCGGACTTCGCCCACAATAATGTAGTCTGGTCTTTGTCTAACAGCAGCCTTCAACAAGTCGAACAGGGTTATGCTTCCGCCCTTTTTGTCTTCGTGTCCAAAGCCTAATCTAACGACTGAAGGTATCCAGTTCTCATGTGGAAGGTTAAGCTCATGCGTGTCTTCTACGCTCACTATTTTCATTTCAGGCTTTATGAACATGGATAAACAGTTCAGCATGGTTGTTTTTCCAGCTGCAACGCCGCCAGCCACAATTACTGAGGCTCTGTTTTCTATGAGGTACCACAAGTAGGCTGCCATTTCTGAGGATAGGGTATTGAATGCTATTAAATCTGAAATTGTTAATGGGTCAACTTTGAAGCGTCGAATTGTGAATGTTGATCCTCTTCTGGTGACTTCACTTCCGTAGGTCAGTTGTATACGACTTCCATCAGGGAGCGATGCGTCTAAAATTGGGGATGCTATGGAGATGTTTTTTCCTGCTAGATATGCCATTCGAATAACGAAGGAGTTTAGTTCAGCCTCATCTTCAAATACTATGTTTGTTGGTAGCGACTCGTACATTCTGTGCCAAACATAAAGCGGTATGTTTACGCCGTCTGCCGACACATCCTCTATTAGATGATCCTTCATTAACGGGTCTATTTTTCCATAGCCTATGAAATCGCGTATTATGTAGTATATGAATTTATCAATTGCCTCTGGTGGAACTTTTATACGGTATTTTCTAATTGTTTCCTTTGTTTTTTCTTTCAGATAGTTTTCTGCTTTCTCCTTGGTTTCTATTTCTTTCAGGCTTACATTCAGCTCGTCAATTAAAAACGTCTTTATTTCCTTTAGCCGTTCCTTCTCATCTTCTTGCAGTGTCGGCTCTATGATTTCGTACATTATTTTTTGTGTTTTCGGATCTTTGACTATTGCCGCATATACATAGGGTTCTCGTATGGGGTAGACTTCTCTGAAAACAGCTGGTTTTTTACCTTCCTCTTTTATTAGTATGCCAAATTCTGGTTTTTGCACTGTTTTGGGAGTTTTGGGCACTTGTTTTCACCGTTTCTGTGTGGTTGTCTTTTACCTAGAGTATGCTGTGAAGCCTTGATATACTCTATCGTGAGTCTTAATAAGTTATATGCATGTTTAATATTTAGCATGCTTAACCTTAACCATCACAAAAACAGCCAGCTTTACACACAAAGAACTGCTTAGAAAACTCATGCTCTAGTTTTATTGTGTAACCGAGTGATACCAACTGATTAAGTATTCTGGCAGCTTCAGACCTCTTTCACCCAGTCTTTCAGTCAATTTAACTGGCAGAGGACTTAAAACGTATGCTGCTCTCATATAAAATCTTCTAGGTTGACCTGGCTTAACTTCTTCTTCTAGAACTATTCGGAAGTCTGACTTTTCGGCCAGAGTTGACTTCTTTGCTCCCGTGATTCCCAACACAATTCCATTCAATTTCTTAAAGATGTCACGCCAAATGATGACAGGCTTGGTTTCTCCGGAAAATGACACCAAAATCTCAAGATCCCCGGCCCTTGGATGCGGAGTGTTCACTCCTCTAGCTATATAGACATTATCTCCCATGAAACCCTTGATGTGAAACAGTCTTACACCACTCATCTTTACAATTTCATTTGCTGTGCCTTTTCCGCCTAGAAACACACTGGTCCTTCTTTCCAATATGTCAATGATGTGTGTGTAAGTTTCTGACTGCACATTCGAATCAATCATTGACCCTATCTTGGCGAATTCTTCTTCGCAAAGCTGAAGCATCCCATCTACATCTAGGTTTCGGAAGATCGCTTCAGTCATCATGGACAGAAGAAACAAGCTCCCTAGCTCGAAGATGTCACCCATAATGCCTATCTTGCTATATTCAAAAGAGGGTTTCGATCTTCCTCGCCCTTTTAACTTAACCACATGACCTTGTTCGCGCACTATCTTGGCTAGTGGCGAGTTTAAGTTAGAAGTTATAAGTCCCATAGAAAACCTTGACGTTTTCTTGTCTTCAACGTATTTTGCTAAATCTTGCGCCATCCCTAGCGGATCATCAGAGAAGCCGCTACCAGAGTTAATCAACAGCAGGGTTTTTTTGTATCGTCTTTCAAGCTCGGCTGCCGCATCATACATGTTTTTTCCAGGAAAGCCCGGGTCGTCCGGAGTCAACACAACCTTGTTCCTCCAGCCTATTTGGCTCATTGCGATCTGGCTCATTGCAGCATTCAAGGAGTACAGTGATCTGCCGGATCCTCCGCAGACTACACAGTTTGCTGATTTTAGGTCTTCATATAGCGGTAGCAGTTTTGCCTTCCTGATGTTGAAAATATTGTCTCTAATGCTGTTGACGTATCCTATATGGCTGATGTTGCTTTTGATTTCACTCACACCTCATTCAAGAATGAAACGTCAACTATTTTATATTTGTCTTGAGTGTAAATCCTTTTCTGAAATTTTGTACTTATTTGTATCTTTCCCGTCTTTTCTTTCTTTTTCTTTTAAGTTTCCTTTGTTTCTTCTTTTTCCACTTTGCGCGAATATGTTGCACGCTCCAGTTATATTCTTACTCTATTGTTGCAAGTCTCCTCTTTAAATCCTCCTCGGTCCAGCCTAACCGATGCATCAACTCAACAATTAAACCATTCAAAAACACCAAGCAATTGTTCTCAAAAATGCTTCCAAGATGGGTTAAGGGTTCACGTTCGCCCGCAGGCTGTCTAGCCAGATAATCCTCTTCTTCAGGCCAACCCATTTTTGCTCTCCCCTTTTCAAGCTCCGAAAAGCCCATACACAAACGCGTATATTAAAAATCTTGCGGTTTAAAAAGTCCTCCTAACAGCTCATTCAGAGATGGAATTCTAAAGGATAGATGGATGTAGATTGCGACTGCTAAGATTAAAACAGTGATGACTATTAAAACGAAGTCGCCTCTGTGCATTTTAAGCACGTACAGGTTTGTACGTTTCTTTGTTGCTCCCCATGCACGGGATTCCATGGCTTCAGCTAATTCTAGGCTTCTGCGAATTGCACTCACAATTAGGGGTATGAGAATTGGAATGTAATTTCTAATTCTTTTCAAAAAGTTTCCACGTTCAAGCTCTAAACCTCTCGCTTTCTGGGCATCCATAATTGTTTGGGCTTCTTCGGCTAGAACAGGGACAAATCGTACTGCGGTTGTGAAGGCGAAACAGAACTCATAAGGAATACGTGTTTGTTCTAGAGCTAAGCCTAGATGGTCTGGTGATGTGGTTAGGAAGAAAATGGAGAAGGATTCAATAAGGACTATGAAGCGTAAAGTCATGGCAAAGGCATATTCCAGATAATAGACTGGATTTGTGTAACCAGCGCCAATAAACGAAAAGACAAAATTCGTTAAGAAAATTACTATTGCTAAGAATGCTGCTCCC
This sequence comes from uncultured Candidatus Bathyarchaeia archaeon, assembly GCA_964598485.1. Taxonomy (GTDB): domain Archaea; phylum Thermoproteota; class Bathyarchaeia; order Bathyarchaeales; family Bathycorpusculaceae; genus SOJA01. The sequence continues at coordinate 153,149 of CAZRCD010000003.1, read as the reverse complement.
CGCATGGAACGAACCCATTCACGTTGGACACCAGCCAAAATGACGAATGGAACTTGTATCAAGAACAGTATTGCTAAGGGCAGTAGTTCCCAGAAGATTATTGCAGCCACAAAAATTGCACAAACATAGACAAATTTTATTCTTGGGTCTAGGTTGTGAATGGGCGAGTAGACCCTTCGAAACTTGAGTCCGTCAAAAACGCTCATTTTGCTCTCGCTTCCAAGAGATTGAGCAGTTTTTCCCGTGCCTTGTAAACGTCGATGACTTCTTTTGGCAGTTGAAAATCGGATAGTTGTAGGAAAATTTGAGTTATTTGTGGTGGTACGATTGACGCTTGGGTTAAGATTTCAGGGTTTGTAAGCACTTTTCGTGCTTCACCATCAGCTACTATTCTTCCCTCTCGCATTAACAAAACTCTTGGGCTGCATTCAGCCACGAACTCCACATCGTGCGTAACGATGATTACGGTTTTTCTTTGAGCTTTCATTTGTAGGATGAACTGAAGAAGATTTTCTTTTTGTCGGTAGTCTTGCCCTATGGTTGGTTCATCTAACATCAATATTTTTGGGTTCCAAGCTAAAATTGAAGCTAAGGCTACACGTTTCCTTTCTCCGCCGCTCAGCATGAAGGGCGAGGTTTTTCTATATTGTGTTAAGCCTAAAAGGTTTAGAGCCCACGTCACTCGCCTTTTTATTATTTTTTCTTTAAACCCGAAGTTCTTTAGTGCAAAAGCTATTTCTTCCTCAACTGTTTCGCTGAAAAGTTGGCGATCCGGGTTTTGGAACACGAATCCAACGTTTCTGGCTAGGGTTGCGACGCTAACTTTTGTTGTGTTCACCCCGTCAATATGCACGGTTCCTTTGGTTGGCTTTAGCAGTCCGTTGAAGTGTTTGACTAGAGTTGTTTTTCCAGCGCCATTTTCTCCCATTATGGCTACAAACTCACCGTTTTTGATTGTTAAGGATACGCCTTTTAATGCTTCTACACCGTTTGGATACGTGAAGTAAACGTTTTCAGCTTCAATCATTGGCTTTTGAGCGCCTCCCTTAGTATGGCTGCCATCTCATCTGAAGACAACGGGACCGTGTTGCTGAGGTTTACTCCGTCTTTCCGGAGTATCTGGTATAGGCGTGTTGGCTTTGGAATTCCCACTCCGATTAGGCGGGCTTGTTCAGAGCCTAAAATTTTTCGGGGTTCTCCGTCGAGAACGATCTTTCCATCGTCCATTATGGCAATGTGATTTGCGTATCTTGCAGTTAAGTCAAGTCTGTGCTCAACAAGCACTACGGTGATTCCGAGCTTTCTGTTTAAATCGTAAATGACTTCGAATATTTTCTTTGCACCCAACGGGTCGAGGAAGGATGTTGGCTCGTCTAGAACTATTATTTCTGGTTGCATGGCTAAAACAGATGCAATTGCTACACGTTGTTGTTGTCCGCCTGAAAGTTCGTGGGGTGCCCTTTCCCTTAGGTCACATATTCCTGTGAGGTTGAGTGCCCAGTCCACTCTCTTTCGCATTTCTTCTCTTGGGACTCCGAGGTTTTCAAGTCCGAAGGCTACGTCCTTTTCTACGGACAGCGCGAAAAGCTGGTTTTCCGGATTTTGGAAAACAAGTCCTACATGTTTTGCCATTTCGTAGATTGGTTGTTCGGAAATTCTAAGTCCTGCGACCGTTATTTCGCCTTTTAGTTCACCTTGGTAGAAGTGTGGGATTAATCCGTTGAAGCATCGGCAGAGTGTTGTTTTTCCGCATCCGCTTGGGCCTGTGATTAGGACGAATTCTCCTTTGTCAATTTTTATGGAAACGTCTCTAATTGATGGTTTTGTTCCACTGGGATAAGTGTATGTGAGGTTTTCTGTTTCTATTATTGACATGCTGTTGGTGCCTGCCTATTTGTAAGCGGGTTCATTTCTCATTTAAGAGTAGCTACTTGATTTTTAGTTAACTTTTCCTTTAAAAGCCGTAAACAACGCTTAAACACGGTTTGAATGTCTCCTGCTCCGTTCACTCCGGCGGCTGTGGAATGTCCACCACCCATGCCATGCAGATGTTCGCCTAGCGGTCTAGCTACATCCTTGCCAAGGTGGATGCCTGTTTTTTTGTAAAATTCGCGGGCTGCACGCAAACTGATTTCTAGGGTTTCATTTTTCTGTCCAGCCACAACTGCGACATGAGCGCCTAATTCGATTATTGCCCTTGCGGCTGAGGCTTGGTAGGCGCTGACGTGTGAAAACGCAATAATCCATTCGTTGATTCTAGCGAGTTTGATTCTTCTGGAGGCTTTTAGTCTTGCGACACGTTCTGAAAATTCCATAGGGAGTGAGAGCAGAGACATAGTCTCTTGAGCATTTACTCCAGCGTCAACTAGTCCTGCGATTTTTTTCAGTGTAGATGAGTTGGCTATGATGAAGTGGCGTGTGTCAAAGGCTATACCTAAAAACAGTGCTTTCGCCTCGTTTTCGCCTGGTTTAACGTCAGTCTGCTTATAGAAGTCGTAGACGATTTCGCATGTTGAGGAGACTTCTTCATTTGTTATGTATAGTTTTGCCAGCTGTTGTGTTTCTGGGTGGGGTGCATGATGGTCAATAACTATGATTGGCGCTTTTGAGGTTTTCACTTTTTCAGCTAGATTATTTAGTTGTTGGATTGTGTTGGTGTCCAATAGGATTATGACGTCAGAATTTTCCACGCTAGGTTGTGTTTCCACTTTTATAGGTAAATGTTTGAGTAGATGTTTTGAAAGTCGGCTTATTCCGTGAGTTGCTCCAATCTCAACTTCAAGATTCGGGTTAAAATGTTTTAGTAGGCTTTTGAAGGCGTAGGCTGAACAGATAGCGTCTGGGTCAGCGTTGTGGTGACATAATAAAACAGCAACTTTAGCATCTGATTCATGTAGAATTTTAGTTATTTCTTCGAATGACATTTCAGTTCCCTTAAGTAATTTTCAGCTGAAGTGAAGGCTTCTTTTATTGCTTCGTCAACAAGTTTTTGCACGTTAAATTTTTTCATTATTGGTGATAGCGAAACGTCAATGTCAACCGTGAGCCTTACAGGTTTTGTTCCTTCAGTTTCTACACTTATGTTTAGGGCTTCTATTCTTTTTTGAGAAACCTTTGATATTAGGTATTGTCTGGCGGTTTTTTCCACAATTGAGCAGAGTTCTTCAATTTGTTCGCTTTTGAGCTCTGGTATCCCTATTTCCACGGTTTTCCACCAGAAACGTTTTTGAAGGCTACGAGGGAGAAATGGAGCTTAATTCTTTTTGAAGTCTAGTCTGCAAATCCTTCAGTTGTCCTCGTAAGCGTTCTTCTTGCTTTCCGAGAACTTGAACTCGCACGTTAAGCAATTCTTTCCTTTCGGTTAGATCGGCGGTTACTTTTGGTTTTTCGGCTTTTACTAAAAGCGAGCCTATTGCTTTGTATATGGTTGTGTCGTCTGCTGTTTTTTGTAACTCGCTTAGAGCTTGTTCGATTTCTGTTAGTTCGAGTTCTACTTGCTGTTTTTGTGCTAAGATTGTTTGGAGTGTTTGTTGCAGCTGCTGAAGTCTTAGTAAACGTTCTTGAATTTGAGGTGGAAGCTTCGAAATTTCTTCACTCACTTTGTGTTACCTTCCGTCTGCACAGCAATACATCAAAGCCATTAATTAAACATTCTCTAAAACATCAATTCCTATCGGAAAATCAGTATCTGGTCAAAAAATAGTGGAGGAGGATTCGGCGGCATCAACAAACTAGATGCCGAGTTGGCTCGATATATTTTGTACGAGAAAAGGATAAAATCTAGAGAGCTTTAGCACGCTAAGAAATATTCTGCAAAACTTCTATGACATTCGTCATCGAATTTATCCATCTCAAATAAGCGTTTACTGCTGCACGCAAAGCAACCGTATCCTTAGCTTCAATCTTCAAAATCAAAAAAGTGTCATCTTTCTCCAAAGATGCTCGTGAACGCATCGTCGGAGGCTTTCTAACCTCTGGTAGTAACGCCTTAAAAATGATTTCCAAGTGCCTCTGTGAAGGAAATTTCAAACGCAAAACAGTATTAGCTTTCATCTGTTTAGCTCCCAAACCAAATGCGATACTCTAATCTGTGGACCAATCTCAACAAGATCTGGAATAAGCTTAAACGTGATAATCATGCGGTTTGGCGGATCTGCCGAAATCTGCATTGCAGCCTCAAATTTTCTATCATGAATTTCCTTAACGGAAAGAATTGGAATGTTAAAGAATTCTGATAAAACATTTTCAAGTCTCTTAACCTCTAATGAAGGGGTCTTTGAAGCTGCGATTGCAACGGACCTTATTCTCTTTCTTCTGGGCGAGTTTTCTTCGAAGTCTCTACGCAACTTTGCGCCTTTTACGTAAATTAATGGTGGAATAACATCCAACCCCTTCGCACTTGTTCTGAATAACTGTATTTTTCCCGAGTCTCCTCTCCATTTACCAATAATAATTACCTTCTCTGCGTCAAGCTCTAATGCTTTCTCAGCCACTCCGCCAAGGCTCATTTTGCCGCGATTTGTCCGCACAACGTTTGGAAAAGTGTTTGAAAGGTCTTTGCAAAATGTTCTCGTGTTCTTTGCTGGTCTCCGCGAAGTAGTCAATAAAATAAACGTTTTCTTGACCAATGTCTAAATCACTAACGGAGCTAGAAAAAAGCTGTCGCTTGGTTTTTACTCGGTTGCTGCTGTCTCTTCTGCAACTGTTCCCTTAGCTACACGCTTTGCTACTACTCCAAGCTTAGTGATTGGAGTGTAGGCTCCACCAGTAAACGTGAACCCGCATTTCCGACATTTCCAAACGCCAACACTTATCCTCTTCACTCGTTGAAGTCCACACTGCGGACATTTATGGGGCTTCTTCATTCCCTTAACTACTTTGATGTAGCGTTTTCTGACCGTGGCTCCGTATCGGGCGCCTAGCCCGCGTGTCGGTCCCACTTTTTTTGTTCTCTTTCCCACGGGTGTTTCACCAGTTTAGTTTCTTTCGAATTTCCTCAGCCTTCTCTATAGCCGTTTTAGCGGCTTCTAATACTTGTTTCGGTGTAAAGTATCCGCTGCCTCCCTTCTGGATTGCGCATACATTTTCGTCATCATCAATTGTCATGGTCAGCCTAGCATCCATTGTCTGCTCTTCCTCAAGCCATGGATCAACAATGAGCTTGTCATTTATCTTCGCAAAAGTGATGGCAATCGGATGTTTGCCAACTGGGAGCGGAGTGTAACCCGGTTTTATCTTCACTTCATCTTCTTCTATCTCGTAGTTAAGCATCTTCGTGTTAAGCAATGCGGCGAGAGCAGCTAATGCGGAGGCATCAATTAGGTTTCCATCATGGTTAAGCACGTAAACATCCACAAAAACCACAAACACTTTCTTACCAGGTTTTATGCATAACTTTTTGAAGTCAATTGCCTTTGATTCTCTTATTCCTCTGTCAACAACTCTGGCAAGTTCTATCGAGTCTTCTTTCGGTGGTCCCGGCTCAAAGGTTGGTGACGCTAACGGTACAAGCTCAGCGTTTACGGTTAGAACGCCTTCATTAGGTGTGTCTGAAAATGGTTTGCCGATTTCAATTTTTGTTCCAGCTATGATTTCCGTCTTTCCGAGGAGAACCCTTGCTGAACCTTCAGCCCGTTCAATTAGTCCTTGTTCAACTTTTATTTCACGATAATCTTTTAGACCTCTACCATCCAGTCTTTTTCCGTTCGCGATTAGATCTAAAATCTGCTTTTGCTTTACACGAACAATTATAGACGACATTATTCTTCAACCTCCTTAACACTTTCATATTTGGCTTTTAACGCTTCCTTTTGCATTGTGTAGATTTTTCTGCATCCTTTAAGGGCTAGATTTACCGCTTTTTCGAACTCTTCAAACGTCAGAATTCCATCCATCTGTAGCAATGTTATTGCGTTAAGGTTCGGCATTAAAGCCACAGGTACATCAGCGCCTCCTTTTTTGTCTTCAGTGTCCATTAGATCCAGCACTATGGTGTCGTCAGCTTTTCCAGCTGCGCAAGCAACGACCAGATCTCGCATTGGAATGCCAGCATCCGCTAAGGCTAACGATGCTGCTGTAATGCTTGCACATCTTGTTCCTCCATCAGCCTGCAAAATCTCAACGAAAATGTCTATGCCCGTCCGCGGATAGTATTCGAGGAAAATCGAGGGTTCAAGAGCTTCTCGAATGACTTTTGAAAGTTCTATGTCTCTTCTTGACGGCGCTGGCGACTTGCGTTCCTGAACAGAGAAAGGTGCCATATGATAGCGGCATCTCAGAACTGTTCGATCTGGAAGTGCCAAATGTTTAGGATGCAACTCTCTTGGACCATATACACCAGCCAAAATTTTGTTTTTCCCCTGCTGGATGTATGCTGAACCGTCAGCATTCGGTAAGATACCTACTTCGATTTTTATTGATCTTAATTCTTCTGGTTTTCTTCCGTCTAATCTTAAACCTTTTTTATCAATTAGTTTTTCAGGTTTTTGACTCACTGTTTAATTCCTCCTTTTGTTTTGCTTTTTCTTTCTTAATCATCTGGGCTATGCGGTCCGTTAAACCAGATGTGTGAGATTCACACTCAATTTTACGAAGAGCCATTATTGCCAACTGTTCATCTTCCAGGTTTTTACCAGTAATTAATATAACTCCATTCTGTCCAAGAATGATGTGGCAGCCTGTTTCCTGTTTTATCATGGACACCATTGAGCCTTTTCTACCGATCACGCGGGGGATCTTTGTCGGAGTCATTTTTACAATTTGTCCGCGGGTTATTTTCCCAAGTCCAGGTTCACCTACTGTTAGTCGTGGGTCGTGCGCTCTGTCGTAGGCTATTATTTTTGCGATTACTAAGTCGCCTACATCAAGAACTTTGGACAACTCGTTTTCCTGCGGTCTGAAAGGCCTGCTTAAGACCTCTGAAGCCCTTAAAATAGCCAAATATGGCGAGCTTATGTCTAGTGTCCATCCGCTGAAACCAACTTCCACGATGGTTCCTATGACGGTGTCGCCTAGTTTTGGGATGTAAAAGGCTTTGAGAGCAACAACGTTTACATTTTTGTCTTCGTATTGCACAAGCCCCAGTCTTGATGCATAAATTTTGTTGTTTTCCTTGTATGTGTTTTCGCCTGCAACGTATGTTCCTTCTGCAAGCAAATCTCCAGGTGCTACAAGCTGTTTTCTTTCAAAAAAGGTTGGCATAATTTACACATCCATACATTCGTAATAAACCATTAGGAGAGCATTTTCGCTTCTGCTCTTCCCTTAGTTATTTCTCCGATTTTTTCTAGGAATGGACCGTATAAGCCTGCTGACATCTCTAAGACTCCGTGCCATGAACCGTCTCCGCGCCATTCTTCACGTTTTATTGTTCCAAATCCCTTGATTGTTCCGTAGGCTTTGGCTGCATATTCTGGTGGTATGCGAACTCCAACTGACACCTGCTCCATTTTTAATGGTAGAACACTTCGTAAAAGTTTGATTATTTCCTTTGCTTGTTCTTCTACTGGTTTAAAGGTGTCTATTGAGTAGTGGATTTGTTCCATGGCTTGTTCTACGCGTAATGGTGGGTGTGGAAGGTTTGTTCTCGGGTCGACGCATTGTCTTGATATGAAAGCTATTATCTGTTTTCTTTTGTTGTCAATCATTTTTCTGCGTTGTTCGGTTGTGAGTTGTATTGTTCCCTTTTTCAGGATTGTTTCTGCAACCTTTAGTGGTTCTGTTGTTCCGAAGGCTTTGCGCAGGGCTTCTTCTGAGGCCTTGGTGCCTTTGTTTGCGTCTAAGAATATGGTTTCAGTAGCCAGGGCTTCTGTTATTGCTGGTATTTTTCCCATGCGATATTGTAATGCTTTTTCGGGTTTTACGAGAACCTCGAAGTGCCCATTATCTTTTGTGAAACGGGCAATTGTGTATTTTTCACCCATCCCCATTTCACTTGCCTGAACCTAATTCCTTCAGGTATTCTCCAATTTTGTCGTTGCTTAGCATTTCCATTTTTTTGGTTGCTGAAGGAATAACTGCTATCTTTATTCTGGGCGGCAACTGTCTAGTTTCTAGGGCTTTTACGAGGCATTTCACTGTGAGCTTTGTGGTATCTTCAAGGCGCATTTCTTCACGGTATTCCTCTGTCAATATTTTGATTACTGTTTCTTTTCCGGCGCCTTCTGCTCTAGCTTTGTAGCCTCGATATGTTCCACTTGGATGTGTGCCAAACACGTGGTTTCCAGTTTTGTCTACTCCAGCGAAGATCATTGAAACTCCGAAGGGTCTCACGCCAGCATGTTGTGTGTAAAGTTGTTTTATGTCGCATACTCTTTTCGTTACTACTTCTACGTCTATTGGCTCATCGTATGTTAACTTGTTGCTTTGGGCGTATATCCGTGCATTGTCTATTAGGACTCTTGCGTCTGAGCTTAAGCCTACTATGGCTGCTCCTATGTGGTTGTCAAGTTTGAAAATTTTCCAAGAAGATTCCGCTTCTTCAAGGGGATCAACTGTCTCCTCTGCCCCTAAAACTACTCCTTCACGGCATTGTATCCCCAAAATTGTTGCTCCACGGTTAACCAATTCCATTGCGTATTCAACTTGAAAAAGCCGACCGTCCGGTGAGAAAACGGTTATTGCACGGTCGTACGCTCCTGGTGCTGCAAATACAGACATTAAATATCTACCTCAATGTATCTTAAACTCGCTTGCAGACTGTCATATAACAACTGAACTAAAAACCTTTTCCTATTTGTTCTAGCTTTTAGTTCAAGTCGCTGCTTTCCTTTACGGAAGATCTTGCGTCCGTCACTGTGTTCGCCTGTGACGCTCTTCTCAAGTTTTTTGCGAATGATAGTATGCTGGTGTCTCATGGAAAAACTTGTGATTGGTTCAAGTAGTTGTCTTTGGCACGATAGTTGGAGTCTACGGGTATTGCATGAAATTTCAACGAATACGACTTGCCCCTCGATATTTTTTAAAAACGCTATGCTCGAGAAATGGGAATATTTGATGTAGCATCAGTTCATGGCATGTTTCGCATCAGAAAGTCATGAAAGAGCCTAGCTAATGAAGACGTGTGCTGGAGGTTCTCTAATAATTATGTGGAAATTGGCTTAATTGTTGTTGTTGATAGGGGGAGGGGGTCTACAACAACAAATTATGAAGGTTTGGCAATGATGGTGACTTGCCACTCAAAAATAGGTCAACAAGGTAATTAGAATAGAATTGGAAGTAGTACAGCGCCCTAGGAAAAGTGACTACTGAATTCTTGGCAGTTCGTTAGTTTTGCTTGTCGCAATGTAAATTAAGCTGATCTTATGGAAGGATCGCCTGTTTTGAGTCTCGAAAGAAGAATGTTGTGGTACTTAAATCAGTTGGGCTTAGAATATTTTATGAATGATTAAAGCGTGCTGTATCATGAATGCGCAATATAACCTCCCTAGAATACAGCCAGAAGCATAAGCCTAATAACAGGAAAAGTGCACAGAAAGATTCAAACCCAGACTATGAAAGAATAATGTTTCTTCAGACCAACTTTCGTCAGGTAATTCGCTTATCGCACTCACAGGCAAGATCCTCCTTCCATTTAATTGGAAACTTTTCCTTCCTAATGTGCTTGTGCGGAGTTCTTTTCCAAAACTTCTGAGTGAACGCGCGCTCAGCCTAAAAAACCGCCAAAGCCGGAGAAACCTAAGAAGCCTCGGAAATAAGCCTTTAAACGCCTAACCGCTCGATTTCTCCTTTTCTTTTTAACTTTAATGTTCAATACTTCTTAAATGTTGTTTTTACCATGTAATAGTCGAGTATTGATGAGGAAAAGAAAGTCTGGTGTAGAGAACCTTTTTGTTTCCACCTCCGAGGAAATCTTAATCGCTTTGTTAGATGATGAACTGAGCTGTGGAGAGTTGGCTGAACGTGTAGGATTAACCGAGCAGCATCTAAGCCGGCTTCTGCCAAGGCTCGAAGATCATCAGCTCATTTATAGCAAGTATCCGAAGATGCAGAGAATAAACCGTTTAACGTGTAAGGGTAGGCTCTTGGCTTTGTGTAAACTGCAGAAAAGAAATTCCAGAAGAGGAAATAGCGTATTGTGGTATGTACGGAGCACCTCTCTGCAAAGAATGCCGAGCCACTGGGCTATGCTCCAACTGCACGGAACTTTGGATAGCTGAAATAGACCTAGAAGACACAGAAGCAGAAGAAGAGCCGTAAAACCATTTCCCATAAAACGAAAAGTCGTTGTCGACACCTCTGAAATAACAACAACAAAAGACAACCAGACAACCGAAAAATGCTTTTAAAGTCTTTAATGTAACATGCCAACTTTCGGGTAACTGCTTAATAACTATGGAAGAGTTTTAAAGTTGTCATCTATGGTTTTTAGCTGGTAGCAAACTTATGCCATAAGTAGGAAAAGAGGAGCTGGAATTGCTGCAAAATCTTCACTTATAAGAGTTTGCTTACCCGTATAAACCAATATTCCTCTAACCCTTAACTGCTTACTTAGCCTGACTAGCTTTTTCATGTGATCACTATTGATTTTCTGACCAGAATAAACTTCTATTGGGACGAGTTTTCCTTTGATGTCTACTAAAAAGTCTATTTCCTTGCCGGGTTGCGGCTTGTAATAAAACATTTTCCTCTTCAGTAATCTCATATCCTGAATGACTTCTAAAGAAAGTATCATGTGCGCAACATTACTAGCAACAACCATTTCCGTTATAACACTTTTCCACTTGCCTAGCATGTTCAAAACCATAGAATAGGGCTCCCTACTCCCCGCACTTATAGCCTTGAAGGCATAGAACATTAATGGATCCCAAAAGTAAAATTTCTTAGGACTTTTCGCCGGAGCCCTACGCCTGCTTAACTCTTTCAGCTTCGACACTTCAAGCAGAACAAAGGCATCCACAAGATAGTCCAAATATTGTTTAACCGTGTTATGTGAGATTCCAAGCTTGCCAGCTAAACTGTTAGCACTGGTTTCTTTTATTGGAACGGTTTCAAATGGTCCTCTTGGAGCCTCTAACAATTCCCAAAGAACATTATAAAGTGTGTCTTCATTTAACCGCCACTTTGTTGCATCTTTGACTGCGAGATCTACAAACTCCATGTAAACGCTCGGATTTATTCTTCCCAGAGTAAGATGTTGCCGAATTGCAAGTGGGAAACCACCTGTCAAAAGGTAATCTTCAAAGTACGCATAAAGCTCATTCAGATAGGTTTCACCCATCTCTAAAGTCGATGGCATCTTACCCCCAAGCTTCGTAAGTTCCATAAAAGCATCAAGTCTTTTCTGAACTTCTAGGAATCTCTCACTGGTAAAGAAATCTCTAAGTGCATGCTTACCAGCCAACTGTTCCTTATAATATGCATATTCAGAAAACTTCATTGGAAAAAGCAGTTTATCGTTACCACCTTCTAACATCACTCCTTTTCTTAACCCAAGAACCTCAGCACCCCTTTTAACATCTAAACTGTGACTTCCAGTAATCAACAACTTAACCTTATTTTTAGACAAAAGACCCGCATCACAGAGATCCTTCACAGCAACCTGCCAGTTTCGCAGACTACTCACTTCATCAAGAAAAACATAGGCATCACCGGGATAATCCGCCCTTCTCGCAAGAAAATCCCGAATTATACTAGCTAAACCCTCAACGCCACCCAATCCAGGCCTATCACAACGTATGTAAGCCACCTTCAACGGACTGACCCTATCCGAATGAGAAAGACTATGCAAAAAAAGTTCCCTAAGCAAGAGCTTCACTAAGGTAGTTTTCCCAACACGCCTCGGTCCCCTTAAACTTATAAGAACATAATCCTCGGCAACATCAAAAAGAATATTCTTTCTCAAAAGAAAAAGAAGCCGTGGCATCCATATCTCTTCAATCCTCAAGACTGCACCTGGTTTTCTGAGTCGCCCAAGCTCATGGTCTCGTTCCCCCATTTCCTCAGTCAAAGGAACCCTAAAATGACGTTCCATCTCGTCTAAAGGCAGCTTCAACTCCTCTTCTGCAGTTTCCATTAGACCCTGTAAAAAGCTCAGAAAATCAGGTCTCCACCACCAATTATCCTCAACTAGACTTGAGATTGACAAGTTTATCATCCAATCTTGTCAGCGCATTGACAAGATAAAAGCTTTTCGCAAAGACACTCGTTTAATTCTCTGCTTAATAGGAAAAATGTTTGATGAACAACGAACGTTAACTTGTTTACCGAACTTTTGGAAGCCCCCTTAATCAAAGCTTTTTCTTCAACACAAATCGGTCATTAGACAGTCTTTAGCCAGATCCCAGCCTTCACGCGCTAGAGGCATAGAAGCAGAAGACCAATGATACCAGTCCTATGAATGGAAAAAATTATTGTTGATTACCTAGGGATAACCACAACAACAAAAGCCAACCAGACAACCGAAAAACTTCAAAGTTTTAAATGCAACATGCCAACTTTTGGTCAACTGCTTAACAACTATAAAAGAGCGTTAAGAAAGTTCGCTACCTATCATTTTCATGTAATGAAACTCTGGTTCTAGTCGCAAACCCTTTATAAACAGCTTGCGACTGAACTCGCAAGGCGCTTATAAAAGACCTAGGCCAAAATGGAATTGAGATTCCGCGATACTCTGGTTCAGCTAAACACTTTCAGCCACATGTTACTTATTCCCTTTCTACATCTTGAAGAGTTCGTTATTTACCGAACTGTTCGTTATTTACCGAACATTTAAATAATCCAACACTACGAATATGCTTGTGAGATGAAATTGTCTGTAAAACTGTCGTCTCCTCAAGCTTTCCGTATAGCTAAATATTTGCTGGAAAAACCTGTTACTTATCAGCGTCAAATCCACCGAGACCTCGGAATATCAATCGGCTGGATAAACACGGTAGTCAACTCCCTTTACGAAGCAGGCATAACAAAAAAGGGGAAATGGCGAAGAATCGAACTTGAAGACCCATACGCGCTTCTTGACCTCCTATCTTGGCAACGCCCTCTTCAACGACTTCTTAAAGCAACCGTTCGACTTGAACTTACAGAATTAGCAAATGCTGAAAAAAATCTGAGAGAAAATTGCCTAAAAGCCCAGCTGGACTACGCCTTAACAGCATTTTCAGGTTTAAGCCGCTACCTAGCCTACTACATAACTTTTCCAACAATCCATACATACACAAATAACCCAAAACAATTAAGCCAACTACTCCCCAAAGGACGCGGCCCTATCACCATAGAAATACTCAGCCCGGATTATTCAGACATCCTAAAAAACACAAGAAACATAAGCAATTTCAACGTAGTCGACCCAATACAAGTAGTTATAGATCTCTTCTGTCTAGGCTCCGCAGGCAGAGACGCAGCCACAAAACTTTACGAGATGACAAGAAATGAACAACAGAAAACAACTTGAAATTCTAATAGAAGACTCCTACAATGAACTCATATCCCTTTTGAAATGGTTCTCCCTTTTTGGACCAATACCCACCATAATAGGCGGATGGGCAGTTTACTTCTACAACTCCTACTTCGGCTCAATAGACATCGACATAGTAGGCCCCAGCCACCAAGGACGCTTCATAGACATAATTGAACGATACGAAAGAACACACGAATACGAGTTCATACCAAAAGACCCGCTGGGACTAGAAGTTACATCCAGAAAACCAGTAACCCAAAACGGCAAAATCATAGGTTACATGGAAATCGACGCATGCACATTCGAAGACCCCAAACCCGGCAGCTTCCACGAAGACTCAAACAAGCAATTACCATATTCACTAACCGCTGAGGGCCAAAATCAAAGAAAAGTCACACTAGAAGAAGACGCCATATCCTACATCCCACCCAAACCTCTCCTGCTCCTATACAAAATAAAGGCTGCAAGAGACAGAGCCTACGATCTAAAAACCAAAGGAACAACAATTGAGCCAACAAAAGCGGAAAGACTTCGGAAAAATAACAAAAGACAGAGCAGACATAATTGCCCTACTGGACCCAAACCCAGGCAAATACGTCATTAAAGAAACTTTTGACATAGATACTTTTTATGGCTTAGTCAAAAGATTCAAACTTGCGTTCACGCTAACGACCATAACGGAACTACCAAAATACCGTGAATTCATACAACTTTACAATCCAAATCTCAACGCGAAACAAATACAAAAATGGATTAAAACAACTATCAAATAGATAAACACAACTTCAGTTGAAGCTTTTCTTGAACACAAATCGGCCATTAGAAAGGTCAAAACAAGAATGTTTTTGCTGTTAATGAATTGAAAGAAGTGAGAATAACAAAAGTTTTGATGTGCTTTTGCATAGGCTTGAGAAGAAAAAAGGGGAAGTGCGGGAGACGTCTCCGACAATACTAAAAACCTTTTCCTAGCCTCTAAGAGAATGCACCCAAAGACATCTTACCAATAAAACGAGCAACCTATCGATATGTAGCGAACGTAGAGGAAAATGCCAAGCGTCTTCAGTATAAAATTTGTAATGACATAATACTAAAGTATCATCCGTAAATTATAGAAAGGGAAGCGTTAAAGATATGGTAACAAAAAAGAAAAGTTGGGTTGAGAAACTAGCCGACAGTAAGGGTCTACCAAAAGTAGAGAAGATTACTGACAAAATGAGCAAAAGGTGGGGTACAGGCACTGTGGTTATTCCAGCGCCAATGGAAGTCAATGGAATGATGAGAAAAGCGTTTGAGGGAAAACTTATCACCATTAATGAAATTCGCGCAGCCCTAGCGAAAAAACATAAGGCAACGATTGGTTGTCCTTTAACCACTGGCATTTTTGCTTGGATTGCAGCTAACGCTGCTGAAGAGCAGAGACAAGAAGGAAAAAAAGATATTACTCCGTACTGGCGGACATTGAAGACTGGTGGAGTGATAAACCCGAAATATCCCGGTGGAGTTGAAAGGCAGAAGAAACTTTTGGAAAAAGAAGGACATAAAGTAGTTCAAAAAGGCAAAAAGCATGTTGTTGCTGATTACGAAAAATCATTAATAAAGCTTTGAGCCCTCAAGTTTCCTACTAGTCTTTCGTTTTCTCCTTTTTCTCTCTAAACTCTTGCTAAAAGTCTTTTAAAATGGAAGATTAAGTGGGTATTTGAAGGTTGAAATTGGAGTTTAGAAGAGACCTTATTGGTAGGTGTGGAATTTATTGCAGTGCTTGTAGACTTTACGTTCTAAAGAAGTGTAATGGATGTTCCATTGAAGAAGGTAAATACCCATACTATAAATGCGTGGAGAATAAAGGGATAAATTTTGTGGTGAATGCTGAGAATTCCCGTGCGAGAAGCATTATAGTCCAATAGCAGTATACGCAGAAAAATTCCTTGAATGGAAAAACACCCGCACAGAAAGCAAGAACTTCAAAACTGGAACAAAACAAATGGCAAAGTCTCACAAAGAACGCTACACGAAACCAACAATAAGTGATATGTACATAAAAAAAATGGGTCGTGTAGTTATTTCCTTCGCTTTTTAGGTTTTATCAACATTTGGACATTGGCAACATAGATTGGAATACCTTTTTCGTCATGTCTTTTAGTGCGGGCTACCGAGACAACGACTCCTCTTATCTTCAATCTCATTCGTTCAGAGGCAAGTTCGTATTCGTTCCAAAGCTCTGTTTGAGAGTTAATTTGCAAATCGTCTGCTTCTATATAAGATTCTAGGCTTTCATCTTTTTTCAACGGAGGTGAAGGCAACCCAACAAAATCTGGATTTGGTATGACGGCAATTACATTGCTCGTTCCGATTGTAAACGAGTCTTCTGTCTCTTTTATCAGTTGTTTAAGAACTATTTTAACTCTCAGGGTTGAACCGTCTTCAAGTTTGTATTCGTTCCAAGGCTCTTCTATAACTTTGAAATCAACAAACTTCAATTCGCTTCGTGCGATTGTCATAGCCTAAATCTCCTGCTCTGCGGTCTTTACGTATTTACCTAGACTGCTTGTAGATGCCTCGAGGTGGAATAGTTCTACCTCTGAAAGCGAAGGACTAGTAGCTACCAAACATTCCTTTTTTTCTTCTTGCAGAGAGTAGAAGCTTTCGTGAGGAATATTGCGCAAATGATGATCTAAAGAATATTTCAGATAACGTTCTGGCTGCACTATGTCTTTTGCAATAGGAGAGGGTGGTATAAAAGCTTGAATTAAGTAGGCTAGAACACGTCTTCCAAGTTGACTGATAGAATAGTATGAGTACTTCTGATTTCCAACTTGATGTCTGTAGTAATGGTCGATCAAGGCGGACGAAAAGAGATTTTTCAAATGGAAATTTAGTTTAATCTTATCAAGCTTCAATTCTTTTTGAATATCTGTGAAGGATAGCTCGACGTTGCGACTCGATAGTACTAGGATCGCTTGTCTGATCTGATTATCTAGAGATGCTATGGTTATTCTAACTTCTTCGGGAATGTTTTCTGCGTATTTCTGGTATTTTTCCACAGATCTCACCTCAAAGATTGGTATAAATTCATTTATACCTAGTTATAGTTAAGACTTACTGATCCTATATAAAGAGTATGAGAACAATCTTCTATTATAGCGTCCGAGCTAGAATCGGAGAAAAGAATCTATGTCGCTTAATAGACTCCAAGAAAGGAAAGCAAAGTTAAAAATTCTCATACTTGGAGCCTATAGACCAAAGAATGCATTAAAGAGACTAGAGCGTCTTCGAGATTGTCTTATCAGGCGAAAGTTTGAGTCGGCAAGATTAGTAAAAGACTTTCCTAATACCAAAAGGTTTGATAAAGATGATGATGTACATTTTACCAAAAAAAGCCGTTGGTTCATGAACCACTGGGCACATCTTCTAATATTTGTATTTTTCAGTAAAGGAGAGAACCTTTGGGTAGGAAATGAACTTAGCTATACGTGTCTTAAGTTACCAATAAAAACTTCATACTCAGCAGTTCTCCTTGAAGCTAGTTTGGATGTAGGTAGTCAAATCAGAGGAACTGTCAAGCTCAGTGCTAAAAATCAAAAACTAACTTATGAGAGTTTTCAAAACGACAAGGAACTTTGTGATTTGTCCTTTGGTCACTGTAGAAAGGTGCTTGACCATCTATTTTATTACCTTGACTAAAAAGCCCCGCTAGTTAACAGAACTCCGCAAAAACTCTTTAAGCCCCGAAGAGTTAACAGAACCTGCTGACTGCTTAACTATTGTAGAATGGTGAGTCATTAGATGGGTTATTTGGCTGCTTGGAAAGTTTTGGAAGGAATGATTACTGATTTTCGAAATAAAGGGATAACCGTTCCAGCAGACGTAATAAGCAATTTGAGACATGCAAAAACTTTGATTAATGTTTTAAGAGTCGACCCGAGTCATTTAGAAACTGGTCAAAAGGTTGAGGAACATCTTCGTGGTGTTGAGTCTTACTTTGTTTCTGAAGGGCGGAAAAGATTTGGAACAGCGTATGTGGAAGAATGGATTAAACGGTTGGATGAGGCAAGTATAGAAACTATTGAAGAAGAGAAAAGGGAAACACGATTTATTTCTGGGCTTCCACGGGAACAGAAATGGATTCGTGTTAAACTTTCTGCCGAGTTACCCATTGAAGGATTAAAGACGTTAGCTGACAAATTAAATCTTTCATGTGACATGCAAAATGACGGCTGCCTGCTTGTTTACGGCAAAGAAGAGCACATAAAAGATTTTGTTAAGAAAATGACTACAAAATACGGGTTGAAAGCTGGAAAATAGGGTTAAAAGTTTTAGCGCAATTATCATATTGTGTCGCATTAAAAACTTAGCAAGGGCGGGTAAGTATGGACGATAAACTCGTTGTAGGTTTGGCTGGAATGCCTGGATCGGGAAAATCTGTAGTTGTTAGAGTTGCAGAAGAAAGAGGTTACTGCCTCATTATTATGGGTGATGTAGTGAGAGAGGAAGCAAGGAGAAGAGGCTTGAAGCCTAGTTCGGAAAATATTGGAAAAATAATGCTTGAATTACGACAGAAAGAAGGACCAGCCGTCATAGCAAAAAGATGCATGCCAAAAATAAAACAAGCAATCCGAGACAGAGTCATAATAGATGGAATAAGGAGCCTAGACGAGGTAGAAGAATTCACAAGACATTTTCCAAAATTCAGCCTCATAGCTGTTCACTCGTCTCCAGAGACAAGATTTAGACGGCTTTACCGTCGCAGGAGGAGCGATGACCCAGAAAATTGGGGAATCTTCCGTGAAAGGGATATGAGGGAGTTAAGCGTAGGATTGGGCAACGTTATAGCTATGGCTGAATACATAATAGTGAATGAAGAAGAATTGGAGGCTCTGAAAGAGAAGATTAGGGAAATTTTGAGAAGGGTTGAGAGAAATGGATGAGGTAAATGTTTACGTAGAAGTTGAGGTTAACCCAACAGAATCCGAAGACAAAGTTAAGAGTGCTGTTGAAAACATCTTCGGTAGCATAACCGCGCAAATAAAACCTCTACGTAAAGGAAACCTTATGGTTGCTGAAGTCAAAGGGTTAGAGGTGCTTGCCAAATTTTACAATTTACTTCGTAGGGAACGTATCCGTAGCGCTGCCAGAAAGGCTCTTTTTGGAGGATTGAAGGGAGATGTCATTAGTTTCTGTTTGAATAAGCAGGTTGCTTATGCGGGTCACGTATCCTTTTCTCAAGAGGTGGCGGAGTCTCCTTTGGGTCCAATAAAGGTTCGAATAGACTGTGAGAATCCACGAGAACTTATTAGTTGGCTTACCTCAAAAACAGTGTAGGACGGATGGAAATGAGTTTAGAAGAAGTCTACAAATATATTGATGCTCATGCTGATAGTTTTGTTGAAGACCTTGTTAAGCTTGTTAAACAGCCTAGTGTTTCGGCAAAAGGTGAAGGAATAGAAGAATGTGCAATACTTGTTGAGAAAATGATGCAGGAAACAGGGGTTTCAGCACGAATTATTCGGGGAGAACGGGGGCATCCTGTTGTTTATGGAGAAATCAAGTCGGAAAAATCTGGTAAGACTATTCTATTTTACGACCATTACGATGTACAGCCACCCGAACCTCTTGAAAAATGGATGTGCGAACCGTTTAGTGGCAAAATAATTGATGGAAAAGTTTATGGGAGAGGAGCATCGGACAACAAAGGTAACTTTGTCTCAAGGTTAAAAGCTGTTCAAACATTGTTAGAAGTCACGGGTGATGTGCCAGTTAACATAAAGTTTTTTGTTGAAGGGGAAGAAGAAATTGGAAGTCCAAATCTTGAACCTGTAATAAAGAAGTATAGAGATCTTTTTTCTGCCGATGCAGCCATTTGGGAGTTTGGTGGAACAGATAGGCGTGGTAGACCAAATCTGTATCTGGGATTAAAAGGAGTCTTATCGGTGGAACTGAAAGCGAGCTGTGCATCCAGAGATGTTCACTCTGCAAATGCGCCTTTAATCCCGAACGCGGCTTGGCGTCTCGTTTGGGCATTAAATCTTTTAAAGGACAAGGAAGAAAACATTTTAATCAACGGCTTTTACGATAATGTTCTGCCGCCTTCTTCTGAAGAGGTTGAATGTTTGAAAAATATTCCTTTTGAAGAGGAAGAGTTTAAGAAAGAGCTTGGTTTGAAGGAGTTTTTGCAGAACAAGTCTGGATTGAAAGCCCTCAAAGCATTGTTGTATCAGCCCACATGCACTATTAATGGTTTTATATCGGGCTATACGGGCAAAGGGTCTAAAACGGTTTTGCCACATGAAGCAAGTGTAAAACTTGACTTCAGATTGGTTCCAAACCAAGATCCCACTGAAATCTTCCAAAAACTCGTTAGACATTTAAAAGAGCATGGGTTTGAAGATTTAGAAGTAATTAAGCATGGTTTTACTGAGCCGACGAGAACACCGATTGATGACCCGTTTGTGGAGTTGGTTGCAAGAACCGCTGAGAAAGTCTATGGTGAGAAGGCTGTGATTTATCCCACTAGTGCAGGTTCTGGTCCCATGCATCTGTTCCGAAATTTTCTGGGTTATCCAGTTGTTTCAGCTGGTTGCAGTCATCCAGAGGCTAATACTCATGCTCCGAATGAAAACTTGAGAATTGAAAGTTATATTAAAGGCACAAAGTTCATTGCAACGTTGATCAGTGATTTTGCCTTGTAACAGGTGTCAACTTTTTCATGAAGGCTGATGTAACTGCTAAGGGCGCGGTTCTACTGGGCAAATACGTGGCTTGTGATGCTTTTGATGAGTCTATGCCGTTAAGGGTTGTTACTCATGCTCATGCCGATCACATGACGGGTTTGCGGAAGAGCTTAAGAACATGTGAAAAAGTTTTGATGACTAAAGCAACGAAGGATTTGATTGACGTTTTGCGCGGTCCACTTTTTCTAATGAGCGGTTATGTGGAGACGCTTGATTATGGTAAAACTCTTCAGTATGGGGAGGAGCGGATAACATTTTTTAGAGCTGACCATATTTTGGGTGCGGCTCAAGTGCTTGTTGAGGATGCTGAGGGAACGAGGATTGTTTTTACTGGAGATTTCAGGATTGATGAGACTCCTGTTTTGGATGCTGATGTTCTTGTTATGGAAGCCACTTACGGAAGCCCTTCTTGTAAGCGTTCTTTTGGGGGAGATGTGAGAAATTTGCTTGTTTCCTTGGTGGAGGGAGGATTGAAGCAGGGCACGGTTTACGTTTTTGGTTATCATGGTAAACTTCAGGAAGTTATGCAAATCTTGCATGATGCTGGAGTGAAGGTTCCGTTTGTTGTGCCTGAAAGGGTTTTTCATGTTTCTAAGGTTTGTGAAAGGCATGGCATGCGTCTGGGACGCTTAATGCTGTCTGTGGAGAAGGAAGCAAAGAATCTGCTGGAAGGAAACGCACCTTGTATAGCTTTTTATCATATGGGGTCGAGAAGGAAAGTTGGTCGGGGTTGTTTTCGCGTTTATGTGAGTGGTTGGGAGTTTGATTCCCCCTGCCGTGAGGTTGCCGATAAGGAGTATGTGGTAGCTTTAAGCGATCATTCAGACTTTGATGGGTTGATTGAGTATGTTAGGCGTTCAAAGCCGAAACTTGTGATTACAGATAATTTCCGCGTTAGCCACGCTGGAACATTGGCAAAGGAAATTCGCAAGCGTTTTGGGATTCCTGCCTTGGCGGTTCCGAAGAAGTAGTTTTTATAAGATGTGCAGTCCCATTTTGGACAGCTCACGCGCTTTGGAAGAGGAATAATGTTACCTGGGCGCATGTATAAAAGTCGCCAACCCCTCTTTTTCTTTTTTCCGTTTTTTAACTTATCGGCGGGAAGCCCCCTTGCGAAAGCGAGGGGTAGTTCACCCCGTCTAGTACGTTTGAGGCATCATTCAGGAAAAATGAGCTACTTTAGTTTTAGTGGCACCTTTTGTTTTTTAGTAACACTTATATCTAATTTAACACACTAACTTACATAGGAAGTGAGGGGAAAATAATATGTCCATTGTGG
The DNA here is from genome assembly GCA_964598485.1 of uncultured Candidatus Bathyarchaeia archaeon. Lineage (GTDB taxonomy): Archaea > Thermoproteota > Bathyarchaeia > Bathyarchaeales > Bathycorpusculaceae > SOJA01. The sequence continues at coordinate 131,746 of CAZRCD010000003.1, read as the reverse complement.
AGGTAGGTCCAAAATATCGTGTAACGATCACTCGGGATGTACGGAAAAAAATTGCTGTAAGAGTTGGACAGAAGGTCTATTTGTTAGCTAGGTTCCCTTACGTTATCCTAATTCCTATTCCGGAAAAAATTGACGAAGCCTTAGCTGAACTTTTAGGTGATATAACGTACAGCAGAGAAGAACGAAAGCTTGCTGAAGAACAACTTTTAAAGGAGACAACTTCTCTTGGAAAGAGACTTCATGGTTGAGACGGAGTTTCTTTTCGGTTTTCAGCCAAGAGACAAACACTATGATGTTGTATCAAACATCTTAAAAGCGTATACAGCAGCAACAAAAACTTTTTCTCTTTACTACCCAATTTCAGCATTTATCGAAGTTCGCGAAGTTATGGCTAACCACAAAAAAGATGCTGCGGAAAGGCTCAACGCACTCACGTTCATAAAAGCAAAGACCATATCATCAAACCTCAAAGAAATAGAACTTTCTTCCAACGACTTAATCTTATGTGAGCATCTATTGATGCAACATTATTCTTTAACATTATTTGACGGATTACACGCATCCGTAGCACTAAACAATAAGTTGTCAATAGTCTCAAACGATGAGATCTACGATAAACTTAGATTAAAAAGGCTCTCCTTCAAAGATTTCCAAAAATTACTAAGAACGTGAATTTTCCCAACTTAACATTCTTCGACTCACACTACGCCACCAATGCACTAAACCAGGACAGAATAATCATCTCATTTGACAAAGCATACGACAAAGTGCCAGGCTTTACACGCATCAAACCCGACACTATTTAACCTTCAGTCAAAAACTTTGAGAGTTCATTTTTTAGCTCCTAGAACCTTTTCTATGTACGTGTGTTGATAGGTAGGCTGCGGCTATTATGAAAATTGTTGTTGTGGCTTTCAGCGACCATTCGGACTTTGACGGTTTAATTGAGTATGTTAGGCTTTCTAAACCTAAACTTGTGATCACAGATAATTTCCGCATTGGCCATGCCAGAACATTAGCTAGGGAAATTCGTAAGCGTTTTGGAATTTCTGCCGTGGCGCTTCCAAAGAAATAGTTGCCTACCTGTTTTTGTTTTTAAACATTCTAATAGACTGGTTATGAGGCAAAAATTGGGTTTAAACAGGAAAAAAGGGATATTAGAAAATTTAATAGGATTTCTGGAATTGATTGATGTAAAGTTAAAACAAGATTCGGAAAACGAAAATGAGTGTGAATCCGTATACTCCATTGTGTTTCTATTCTATATTCTTGATTCATTAGATTTATTTACCACTACCAACACCTAGAAATTTAGGTTTAGGTGTGTAAAATGACGGGTGACAGTTCAAGTGAAGCTTTGGATTCTGTTTTAAAGAGTTTGGAAAAATTCAAAGCGAATTTTAAGCGTTTAATCGGTCAACTTCGGGGAATTGGTGAAAGTCAAGGTTTAAGCGTGGAAGAAACTGAAAAATTGAAGGATGTTAAGGTGCATCTTTCAGCTTTTCAAAGGGAGATTTCTAATACAGTTAATTCTCTTTCAGGTCTACGTGCGACCAGCTCGGTAGTCAGCGTACGTGGGCCGCCTCTGATTATACGTTGCAAAAACTGGGAAGATTTTAGGCGTCATGTTTTGAACGCGGATACGATTTCGTTTCTTTGTCAGGAAGAGGAGAAAACGTTTCAAGTGGACGCTGTTAAAGACGGTAAGGTGTACACTTACAGTGGTGAAGTACCAAGCGGCACTGCCTTACTTAGAACTTGGTTGTCTAAAGAAGTAGATGTAGAAGAAGACGAAGTGTTGGAAGGATTAGTTGCAATAGGTTAAATAGTGCAGTATTTTCAAGGCTTTTTGCTAACAGGTTTGCTTAAGATTTCTCCCAGCATTTTAGTGCGCACTGCCAACTTCCAATCTGAAATCAGAGATTGTTGAACTTCTAAACATCATTTCTTTTGTGGGAGTTTTTGGAACGTGTGCTGAACAAATATTTTAAGCAAATTAAACTAATAGGCAAGCCGTCATTGTGGTGAGTGCAATGAACACACCGAAAGCTACAAATGATTCACAGTCTTCTCAGAAGCTACCAGCTAAGATTTTTGAATTCTCCGGGCGAGCGCTTTGCTTGTTCGTTACGGGATGTATCTTAGACGTCTTGTCAACTTTTTTCCCTTGGAGCAGGGTTGCTGGTCAACACTGGTTTCTGCCGTTTTCGGTTCCCCTGCCGTTAGGGTGGCGTGTGCAGTTCATTGGTGAAAGTTTTGCGGTTCTGGTTATTAGTTTGTCAACTAGGCTGGCGGCGATTTTAGGATTAGCTGGTTTAATTCTATTAATGTATCATAGGAATCGTGTTTTTTCTAGCGTTATCTTATTGATTTCAACTGGTTTATCTTTTGCCTCGGTGATTGTTTTCTTTCAGCTCCATTGGTCCTTTTACATAGGTGCGTACATGGTTTTAGCGAGTGGTTTCTTAAAACTTGTCAGCTTGATTTTGGAGAACTTGGAGGTGCAGATTATTGTTGAAGACGAGGATGAAGCATCAGATGCTGAATGTTAAAAGATTTTTGGGTCAAGGTCTTACACATACTCTTTGCAACGTTTTCTTGCGTCAGTTGTTCTTTTTGTCTGCTGCCAATTTTTTATTCTTCAGCTTTACTTTTGCGGTTAACGCTTTTTCTTTGAAATATCGTGTGTTTCCTGAAGTTTTTTCCTACGACATAATCCACATTGTTGTGTTTTCACCAGTTGTTGATTCAGCTGTTTTTTACGTATCTTCCGTATTCGTACTTCTATTTCCTTTGTTGAGTAGGGGCTGGAGAGAGTCATGGAAATGGAAAACGGGAGTAGCAAATATACTCCTATATGTTTGTATGATTTTCTTGCTCATTGAGATATTCAGTTTATTTTTCTGGCTTCAGTTCCCCTTTTTAGGTGTTAATGAGTTAGGAGGCTTTTTTCAGCGGATGGCAGTTGTTGAGCTGCAGTTTTTTTATGTGCCAGCATTTTTGGTGCCTTTCCTTGTTCTTTTTACGCTTTTTGCTTGGTTGCTCATTCCTTTTCGGTTGTGGCTGAAGAACGTTAGAACTTTGATTCTGCGGTTCGCCGGGAAAGAACTAGACCTTAAGAAAGCTTTGAGTGTCAATTTGAGTTTTTCTGGGTTTAAGGTTTTGGCCAGAAGACCGTGGAGTATGCTTTTTTTGGTTGTGTCTTTGCTTTTGAGCATTGTTTACGGATTTTACGCTTACCATCCTGTTTTGTTTGGGAGAGAACAGTTCATAGGTGTCGATACTTCTCATTATGTTGCCTTTCTTGAGGATATGCGAAGGGGTGATGTTTTATATGCGTTATCTTATGCTTTTTTCAATTTGAGTGATCGCTCATTAAGTGTTTCGATTCTTTATTGTTTTTCGATTTTTTTTGGGTTACCTTCTACTGTTGTTGCACAGTTTTCGCCGCTTGTTATTGGGCCTTTGGTTGTTTTTGCAACGTATTTTTTTATGCGTGAAGCTGGCTTTTCAGATAGCGTATGCGTCATAAGTGGGTTTTTCTCATCCTTTTCATTAATAATGATTATGGGAGTATATGCGGCTTTTATATCTAACATGATGGCGTGGGTTGCTTTCTTGTTTTTTTCAGGTTTTCTGGTTAAGGCATTGCGTTCGAAATCTTGGGTGTTTTGTTTTCTTGCAGGGTGTGCCTTGGCTTCTGTTTTGTTTATGCATGTTTACACATGGAGTTTGATGATGTTTGTTTTGGGTTGTTTGGGATTTATGCTTTTTATGAGATATGTTCGTGGTTTTTCATCGTTGTTTAGATTGAAGCTTGTTTCAGCGATTGTCGCTTCGAACGTTATTACAGACCTTGTTAGAGATCTTGTTGTGAACATGAAAGGTCTTTCTGTTAAAACGGTTGTGGGTGTAGCTCAAACGGGGCTTTCCTTGATTTTTATTTGGTCAATAGTGAATTCACTCTTGCAGAAGTACTTATGTGGTTTTCTCACGAGTCCTGTTATGCTTTTTTTGACGGCGATCGGTGTTTTGACCGTTGTTTGTGATGTTTGGCGTAAAGATTTTTGTTTATTCATAAAGTGTTGGGTGATGGCTCCCTCCGTTTTTTTCATTTTTGGAAACAGCGTGGTTCAGAACCGAGTTTTGTATGTGCTGCCTTTTCATATTTTGGCGGCTCTTGGCATTGTAGTTTTTGATTGTTGGATTAGGCAGCGATTTAAGGGTGTTTCTGGAAAGATTTTTGCTGCTTTAATTGTCATTGTATTTCTTCTGGTTAACATCAACTATGCATTACGGTTCATGAACACTATCTCTCAATATTATTTCAAATGAATGATGACGCAGCTGAAAACTTCATGGGAACTTTTGTTCTATATGTTAATTCTAGAATGGAAAACTTTTTAAACCTACGTGTTACAAACTATAGAAAGACGTTAAAGAGGAATGAAAATGAAAAAAAATATAATGGCTATACTCACAGCTACAGCAATTTTACTGTCTTTACTAGGACCTACACTTTACAAACCAGTAACTGCAGCAGATCCAGAACCATGGTACACCACTATGAACGGTGTTCTCACAAGCGATACTTACTTGCTTTATCCATATGAGTACAATAGCTTGGATTTTGGCATTTCAAAATTCGGTGAAATGATAGATGCCACTGACGGCTTGCCAGACGTTGGACTACAATATCCCGGATACGAAGTTGTTGAAACATACGACCAAACAGATGGAACTTCACGTGACCCATTCGCTAACGAAGGGATATCGAGGAATCTATGGCTTAACGGCTGGTTGCTAGAAGCACGTTACACTCATAGAACCCGCAGAGATAGAAGAGTTCTCGCTATGGCAATGTTCGCTGACATGACCTCTTATGGAGGAGACTGGTTAAACGGGCACTCATCGACACTTGAAGATTCTCCGTTTGGAGGAAGAAAGACAACTGGTTACGCTGAGACAGAGCCTCTGCAAGTGCTTTACAATGGACCGAGAGAGTACATCGCCTTAAGCGTAACCCACCTTTACGACTGGGAGGACGGGAATGAGGACGGCGTTGTGGATCATCCAGCTGAGACATGGCAGATTCTTGACTTAAAGCTGACATTCATATTCAACAAGGTGAAGAAAGAAGTCATAATACTCAAAGATGTAAAAATCGTGATAACTGGGAAGGCGCTTGACTCCCCGCTTGACATACAATTCAGTAACAGGGAAGAATGGGATCTTGGACCATACCCAGACTGGGACAGCTACGCACACTTCTACCATCAGGAGCTAGAGACATGCTATGGGCCTGATTGGCATCTAGCGCCGGGCATAATGAGAGAATACATCTACAAGGGTGTGGGACCGATAGTAGGCGTATCCGTGTGGAGCGAACCATATGGTCCGCCGATAGCTACGGGTTCCGTGAGAGTTTACGTCAACGGCGATTTCAAGGAAGAAGGCGAAGACTATGACATTAACTATGATACAGGAGATATTTCATGGCACATCTCAGTCGCATACACTGACGAGGTGGAAGTAGTCTACAAACTCTGGAAATATGACGTTGAAGAGGGCTTAGACGCCAGTGTCACGAAAACGGCGCTAGATGGTTTCCCTGGCGAGGCATATGATGGAGTTCCACACTTGTACGATGTAGCTCAGATAATAAGCTCTGACCTTGAATATGTTGGTTGGAAGGCTTTCTGGCCAACTCTCTCGGACTACACGGTGGACGGATGGTCACAATCGTTCATCCCACTGATCAACGTAAATCAACCAGACATAGTTCCAATAGAGCCTGAGATTCCATTTGTTATAGGAGAATGGGACTTCATGCTCGGCAAAGACTATCCATCGCAGTTCAGAGGGGTCGAGGTCCTCGGACTAACAGACTGGCACGATGCAGACGATGCACAACTAGGCGTAAGCAACGTAATTGACAGAGAGGCAATGTATCAACTGAACGAAGTTTTCAACCCGTGGGATCTGACAAGCGCTGTTCACAAAGAGACTGAGAGATGGGTTGAATTTCCTCCTTTGGGAACAACTCATTGGATTTCAACTCGTATTCCAGTTGTAGATGTTGCTGACGCAGATTGGGATCAATATGCTGTGTTCTCTGAAAGAGTCATAGACCTTACAACAGATACGCTGCTTAACAGATGGGAAGATGACTACACATTCTGGGTTGACGCCGCTGGATACGGACACATAACAGGACTGGTTTCAACGCATTACTACAAGATACTTTATTCCACAATTCCGGAGCCGCGTGGTCGTTACGAATGGGTAACGGTTGGACGTGACGCAGCTTCAGTTGACTCTGTTGGTGCAGCACTAGTGAGCGAAGCATTCGACTCTGAGAAGGACATAAGAATAGGCATTGGCGGCGAAGACATGCTTGATCCTGAAATAGCAAATTGGATACCTTGGGTGATGGCGAAGTTTGGCACAGGCGACACAAAGCAAGACTACTACTACAACAAAGAAGGTTTGTATGTGGAAGACTATAGAACAGCCTTGAAAGATGACTGGTGCACATACTGGCCGATTTCAAGCTCGAACATGATAGGCGTGGGCGGTCCACTAGCCAACATGTTGGCGTACTACGGAAACGACTTTACAAATGCTTTCTTCGGCCTGCCAGATTACGCAGTAGACTCGCCATATTCTGGCAAGATAACTGGGATACCCTGCTGGAACAGAGGCTGGGACGGCACTTGGAACGTGTACGAGTCAAGCACAAGCGTGGGATATGCGGTGATATCAACATATTTAGACATAAACGGCACAGTGCTGTTTCTAGTGTGGGGTCACTGGGGAAGAGACACCTACTACGCTACGCAATGGTTCCACGGAGATGTTGCACGTGGCATTCTACCAGGTATTGTGCAACTGCAAGATGCTCCAGAACACTTGACATCAATAATACTCGAAATTGACTACGAAGACCCAGAGCATCCAACCTTCAGTATACCTGAATGCTTAGGAACAATAAGCGAAATCGAATGGATTCACGGAGACGAAACCAAAGGCGGAATACACGACCCATAAAACCATCAACCACCTTTTTTTTCTTTCTACTTTTTTTTGTTTAAATCAAGCAAGTTTAGCCTAGTCAATAGTGTTTTCATCTTGAAGCACGCGCTGTATCAAGAAATAACACATCTAAACCAGGAGACATTGTACAGTAAATAACATGAAATTGGAAGGCCAAAGCCTAACATTTCTAAGATTGTCTAAAAGTGAAAGCATATAGAGAAGGCAGTTTAGAAAATCAGGTTTTATGCTTTTTCGCCATTTTTAGGATGCATCCTCTACCGAGGAAACCTAGTCGCCTCTTTGAAAACTTCTCCATCTTCAATCCTGCCTTTCGACATAAGGTCGGAAAAGCTTTTTCCAATGGAAAAGGCAAAGGCAAGAAGTGAAAATAAGCACGGTCAACCTCAACTAGATGAAACCTTGATGCTACTCTAGCCAAAGCAGATGGAACATGAACTCTCGCCTTTGGAAAGGCTGAGCCACCCTTCACCAACGTAACCACCCTATTCCAGACTCCAAGCAATCTTCCGGCAGTTTCTAAGAACCAAAAAGGCGCCAAAGCATTCGTCACAGTTATGAATGCCACCCCGCCAGGTTTAAGCACCCTCGCAATCTCCTCAAGTGCTGTCACGTCTCGCTCCAAATATTCTATAACTCCGGCGCAGACAATTACGGTGAAGCAATGATCAGCGAAAGGCAGATGCTCCAAGTCGGCAACTGTCAAAATTGGTTTCGAAGCGCTAAAGGCGGCAAAAACATGTCTAACGTTTCTAACCATGGATGAAGACAAATCAGCTCCAACAGCTTCACACCCCCTCTTGCATAGTTCAAGAACCATAGCTCCCGAGCCACAGCCAACATCTAACGCTCTTCCCACTGCACAGTTGCTGGACATCTCTGATATATATTTGTGGCGAAGGTAAAGAATTGGATACTTATCGGTTTTCCTGTAGTTCTCGTCAAAGTATAAAGGCGATCGCTCATCAAAGTACTCCGCAACCGTCTTTTTTCCCGGGTTCAACATCCTCACCTTTTTTTAACCTCGCTGTAACGTAAGCCCAATCAGTGAACATTTGAAACGATAAGAGGAATCATCTACCGCTGCAATTCGCCTCAACTCAAACAGGTCGGAACCCTTTGAAACACTGCCGGGAATAGTTGTAACAGCCGCTAAAAAACCGTATGACCTAAGCAGTTTCTTCACGTTTTCGTTAAAGTTACTTTTTTTCCCGAATGGGTAACAGAACAGTAAGCACGGCTTGTCAAGCATCTGCTCCATCTCCTCTTTAGATTTCGATATTTCCTTCTCAACCAGCTTGAGGCTAACTTTGCAGAGATTTACATGACTGTGTGAATGACAGCCAAAGGCGACCAAGCCGTCCCCAGACAACTCCAAAACTTCATTCCACCCCAACATAACATGCTTAATCACGTCGCCGCATGAATCTAACTGGCTTTCAACCATCAATAACGTTTTCGATCTCTCTTCGCTGTTCAATTTTTGAAGAGCCCCAACCAGTTCTACTATGCAATTATACCTTTTCTTCTGAGACGTAAGATGATAGGTCTTTTCTCCACCATCCAGACGCACTGTAACCACGTTTGACTGCGTGCTGTTTATTGCGTAGGTTAACCTGTCGTCCCACTTAGCATCGCCTGAAGATAAAAGACTTGTGACGAGAAAAAGTGTGCAAGGCACACCATATTTTTTAAGCACGGGATAGGCATTAGAGTAAAAATCGTAATATCCATCATCAAAAGTTATCACCACAGCATTTTCTGGAGGTTGAACACCCTTCCTCAGATACTTGACTAACTGTGAAAGGCTTATCAACTTCTTCTTGCGAGAGAGATGTGCTATCTGTCTCTCGAAATTCTCAACACTTACAATGTTATCAGGATACACGTATTGACAATCTCGGCTATTCACACTGTGATACATCAAGATTATAGGTTTGTGCCTCTTAAGAAACGAGGTGAGCCAGCAAAGCCCCGAAAAGTAAAAGATAAAACATATCACACTGTAAACGATCTCGACAATCTGCCTCACGAATGAACGCATATGCTGATCCCCTAGCCTTTAAGCTATCTACATCTATATAAAAATCCATTCAATAATCACTCGGAAGACAATGAGCAATCCACCTACGTATCCGGTGCACCCAAGTAAGATCATACTGTTCGCTTAGCGCGCGCTTCATGACTTTTACATGTGGCATCTCAATGAAACATATTCGTCAAACCAAATAGAAATCAGAATGAATTCATCTTCAATCAAAAATTAACTGTTGAAACGTTATCCAAATTTTCTCGAACAAACCTTATCTACTATGCTCAAAATTCTTTTTTCAAAAAGAGACGTGTCAAAAACCATTGCACGCTTACGAGCCCTAGCAGAAATCTTACTCCTCAAACTTTCATTTTCCATAAGCAACTTAATCTTTTCAGCTGCCTCCTTTAAACTCCTGTATGAATACCCGTACTTTCCTTCTTCTTGGTTAAGTATGTCAAACCAAGGACCACCGTCCCTAGGAACAACTGGGACACAACCAGCGGCCATGGCTTCTACGACAGACATACCGAAAGGCTCATATGGCATAGTCCTAAGAAAAACTTTCGCTGTGGATAACACCTCTAAAAATTTAGAGAAAGGCTGGTTCGTTACTATTTCCACTCGATCTTCAACAGCCAATTCCACAATCATCTTGCCTAATTTCCCAAGTGTTCTCTTCGAAGTTGTCCCACTAGGTCCAATTATCAGAAAATTTGAGTTTCGCACTAATCTTGCAAGCTTAGGAATGTAATCAAGATTCTGTTCAGGCAAAAATCTAGAAACTACAACTACAATGTTTTCACGATCCCTGTTTCTTCCGACATGCGTGAACTTTTGTATATTAACTGGCGGATAAACAACCCATGCATCTCGATTCATACATCTTCTAATCATACACTTGTTAAACTTTGAATTTGCTATCACAAGGCTGCTGTTAAATCTGTCAACAACCTTCAAGAGTAAATCATATAGTCTACCATAGCACTTCCACTTAATGCCAGCGTCGAATAGAAAAGATGCACATCTTAAAGGTATACCATTAACATAAACAATGTCAGCAATAGAATTAGTTTTCTCTCCACAAGTACTTATTAACAAATCTCCTTTTCTCAGCAGCCTTAAGAAAAAAAGCTCTGCAAAATAAAATATTAAAAGAAGAACACTATGTAGCATAATGAAGTAAGTTTTAGGCATGCTACAGAGTAAATAAAATTCTCGATCTGGAAACGCAATTTCACCAAAAATCTTCCTCAGATAACCCCAATCTGTTCTATCAACCGTGACAAGAGTCACCTTGTTACCCGCTTTACGAAGTACACTTATTAAAGATAAACAAACAAGCTCCCCACCACCAGCCGAATTAAGGGAAATATGAGCGACAATTACGTTCATATTACATACCACTTCATCCTAAATGTTAACAATATTACTAATATTTATCCTAAACAAAATCGAAAATTCCATCTCTGCTACATAAATCAGATAGTGCGTAATAGTTGTGCTCAAAGTCTTCGAATTCTTAGATAATCTTAAAGGTAGATAACGTTGACTTATTTATAACGAAAAGTTTAATAAAAAACCACGCGAAAATAGGAGCTAACATGTTAGATACACGGTTCAAAAAGCTGAAACAGTTTTTTGCAAAAAAATTATCAAGGCTGAACGTGTGGGATCTTCTGACAGCGATATCTATTCTATCGTATGGCATCATTTTTTCCTATTTTTGCATACAAAAACACTATAGATTCGCGTCTTTCGCTTGGGACCTAGGAATAGCTGATCAATCATTCTATACGACACTATTCAATGGAAAACTTTTATACTCCACGGCTGAGCTTTACATGAATCCCAGCGGATGCTACTTTGCCCAGAAATTTAGTCCTTTACTGTTTGTACTCTTGCCTTTCTACGCAATTTCCCCTTCATCAACGACATTGCTACTACTGAAGTCTTTTATACTAGCATTAGGCGCGCTTCCCCTTTACTTTTTATCAACCGAGTTATTTGGAAGTAAAAAAGCAAGCTTCGTTATAGTTATAGCATATTTGCTTTATCCAGGCCTTCAGTCATCAAACAGCTTTGACTTCCAACAACAGATCTTTATACCCATTCTCGTTTTTTCTTTATATTATTTCATGATTAAGAAGCGATGGAGACTATATTTTTCGTGCACTTTACTCACCTTAATGATAGAAGAACACGTGACAGCTATTCTTTTCTTCATATCACTATGCCACCTTCTCACTGCTAGTCGGTTGAAGTGGGCACTCAAGTCAATCAAAAGCCTGCATCTATCACGCCCAAGCACACTCTCTACAGTATTGTTAACAACCATGGCTCTTTCCATAATTTGGTATTTCATTGCAAGATATATCAGGGGACTCTATCCAATAACCCCCGAATTTCTAGATACCTACCGAGCTGTTGACACTTTTCGTGTTTTAGGATTTAAGGACGACATTTTATCAATGCCCATCTATCTTCTAATGAACCCTCAACGCATATTTGAGGCCCTCCTATATGATTACAGCCTTAAACTTTTCTACATAATATTCCTCTTTGCCCCGGTTCTATTTCTTCCATTCAGAAGTAAACTTTCCATTGTTATACTTGTCCTTCTTGCGCCTATGCTTCTTTCAAATTATAGTCCCTACTACATGCTAGGCGCACACTATCCCCTCTACATACTGCCTATCATCTTTTTGGCTACCCTCGACGCTTTGAGCAACCAACCACTCTCTGCACAGAATTTATCCTCCAAAAAATCTTCGAACACTTTCCACAGGCATATAAACGATTTAATGCCTACCTTCAAGAACATCCTAGTGGTTTCACTGATTCTCATTGTTTCTGTAAGCCCCATCAGCCCAGTAGCTTATGTTATCACAAAACAAACGCCTGTTTTGTGGTACGCCAAACCATACTCCGACGAGCACACCAAAATATTACATGACATGATAAAAATGGTGCCGTCCAATGCTTCCATACTGACCCAGAACAACATATTTCCACATTTTTCCAATAGAATAAACGCGTATGTTATTCCTCCTATACATGTGGAGTCCGAATCTGCAAATCGTGACATCATGAATTACATCAAACAACAGATAAACAGAAGTGATTATATATTGCTGGATTTGAAAGTTTATGAGACATGGACACTGTTTGCACTCGGTGAAATCGCTAACGATGAAAATTTCAAAGCTTACGCATTCGGCGGTTCAGCGGTCTTATTTAAGAAATATTACAATGATTCCGCAATCTTTGTACCTTATATTGACTATGAAGTTTTTCTTGGCTGCAGGGATTTCTTTATATGCTCTGGACAAATGGTGAAGGATGAAACATCAAAGAGTGGTTATGTAGCGTTCTCAAAGAAAGGCGTAAATAGTGGCACATTTATCTACGGTCCATACGTTTGTTTGCCATCTGGAACGTTCAATGTGACATTCGAAATTAAGGTGACAGAAAACAATGATGACTACATTGGCACACTTGATGTCTCAGAGAATTATGGTGAATCTGTTGTGTCTAGAAGAGATATCTACGGCTTCGAACTACAGGCGAATGAGTGGACAAATGTTACTCTTTCTTTCACTTCAACTAAGCTTAGAACGGCGCTTGAGTTTCGGGCTTTCACTAGCGGAGTCTCAGACATCTACATAGACAGAGTCATTGTCAAAAGAATCTCATCTACTGCCAAAGCTGATTTCGGCCTAAAAACGTTTACCTCCAGAGATTTGCCACTTGTGAATGGGCGCATAAGCAAAAAAGGCTTTCTTGTTCATCAACACAATGTCACAAGCGATTTCTTCTGGTGCGGACCCTACATATCTCTTCCTCCAGATAGCTATAAAGTCACATTTTTCTTGAAAACTTCACCATTACCTCAGGTGCCAGATGAGAAAATATTAACCTTAGACGTCACATCAGACCGTGGAAAAAATGCACTAACTGAATATGATGTGTACTCTTCAAGTTTCCTTAACAATAACGAGATTCTGAATTGGTGTGAGTTCACAATTCAGCTTACCGTTGAAGATTACTTAGAAAATGTTGAGTTTAGGGGGGCGAACCCATCACCAAACTACGATATACATTTGGCATTCATTCTTGTCGAGAGGTTGGGTTGATGCTTTGAAAGGTCATAAAAGTGCACAAACAACCTATGTCTGCGCAAAAACAAGAATTAATACAAAACTCAACTACGAAGTGTATATGCCTTTTAAAAAATCGGTTGGACTTTATGCAGCTCCCTAACTGGGCGCGAATTGAGAAAGGCGGATTGGTGGAATATAGGCAATAGCATCGTGGAGGAATGATAAGCGATGGGGTCCTCAAAAGGTGGGTCTCATTTTTCTCTTTTTATTCTGCCTTTTTATTCCGGTAACGAATACATTTTCATTCTCTTTTACGTATGCTAAAAGCCTTAGTCTAGCACCTTCGAACAACTTTTCTATTTCAGGCTTTGTGTAGAACCTCACCCTCGCCCCATATCTGCTACCCTTCAATGCGTATTCCTCAAATAGAGAAAAGTAATGGTCGGAAGTAAAGTCTGGAAATTGGATGTAGACGATACCCCTTGGCTTAAGAAGATTACGCATCCGCATAAGGCAGAGGTATGCATCCTCCTTCTCCATATGTTGCAACGCATAAAAAGAGTAAATAAGATCGAACGAATCAGCTGGACAAGTATCGAACTTTTTGAAATCAGCTCGGTAAAAAAAACAATTTTTCAGTCCACTTAACTCCATCTTTGCCCTTCTTAAGATTAGAGCAGATGTATCCACTCCGCGAATCTCTTTGCAATGAGGTGCAATAAACTTCATAACTCTACCTATCCCACACCCTACATCCAATACTGTACTTTCTCTATTTACGAACTTGAGCAACCTTGAAGCATCCTCTTCGCCTCGTTTCCAGAACTCTTGTTCGCTATCAACACCACGGAGAATGGCCTCCATCGATAAACCCTTGCTCAACCCAACCAATTCCCAAGTAAGCCTTGCAGAGGAAAAAAGCCTAGACGCAAATCTATTCCTGAGTATTTTATTACCGATTGCGACGAACCTCTCACGCATACCCTACATATATTTTCAAATCTCCATTAAAATGTTTCTTAAGATTCCATGGAAAGCAAACGATACGAGATGCCCTGTCCTTTGAATGATGCCTAAGAATGCAAAACACAGCTGTCGTGAAAATTTCTAAACTTCAGGCGCGCGCCCAGCTTCTCCAAATTGACATTTTTCTAAATTTTTGGAGGTACCTTCAACAGACTTCTCACATTTAAGACTTTGATCCACTCTCTAGATATTTCCTTAACATCGAACATTGAAGCTCTTTCTCTGCAATTACTCCTTATATTCGGATCATAACCTTTTTTCCAAACGTTCACTGCAAGATCAAATAATTCCATATCAGTGTTCGCAAGCCAACCAGTTTTCCCGTTTATCACTGTTTCCGAAGGACCTTGTTTTTCATACGTTAAGACCGGAGTTCCACATGCCATGCTTTCTACGGGTATATAACCAAAAGGTTCGTGGTTAAAAGCAAATAACGTGCAGAGCGCGTTTGAATATAAACTCGCTAGTTCCTCGTCAGAAACTTTGCCCAAAAACTCAATGTTAAAATGCTTTATCAAGGGTTTTGGCACGGAAGAAAAATTGCCAAACACTTTGATAATGACCCCTGCGTCAGCTATTGCTTTTATACTTGAAAATTTGCCTTCTTTGCCATAAACCCCAAAATGGGTTAATACATAATCTGCAGTCGGCTTGGACGTTACAGGTTTAAAAAGTGAGCAATCTAGTGGAGGGTTTATAATTGCGTCAATCTTGATGTTCCATTCTTTATACATCGACGCACAAAATGTAGAATTGGCTATGAAAAGTTTAGACAAATCTCGAACTCTTTTTACTAGGCTTCGCTCTAATACCCTTAGCGATAATTTCAATAAATGATAAGCACACTTATAGTGCAGAGGCATCATAAGGAGCATGTCATCAAGAGTTCTTGTCATAAGGCCCTGAGCGTAATAAACATGGGCCCGAGCCATAATACATGAAGAGGTATTGATAATAGCATCCGAGTTACGTATTTCATCTATGGTCTTATGTCTGATTAAACATCTAGCCCAAGCGTCAAAGGTTGGAAGCGAACGTATGAAAGAGAATTTTGGTCCAACAGCCTTAAGATGAATGTTCTCTGTTTGCAATGCTTTTTCAATTTTTCCATCAAAACGTGGGGTTATAAGTGTTACATCATACCCACTTTTACAAAACTCTCTAGCTAACAAAAGAGCAGGTCTTACCGCTCCCATGGTCGTCACAAGAGGGTCTGTTATAAAGCAGACATTCATTACAAATCCTCAGCACTTCTAATGCTTTAACACTATAATTATTTTATTTAATTGCATGCTAACAATTGAGAGTCAATCTTATTTCCAACATGTCTAAAAAACTCATTTTAGCTCAATGCTTCAGCAAAGACAGATACGTAATGCAAGAAGCTTTTTGAATTTAACTCACTCTTGCTTTTGAAGGCAATTTGGGCTAATAGGTCTGTTCTCTGTAAAATAGGACAAGAGTTTTAGCCACTTTTCAAGGTAGAACTTCTTATCAAACTTCGATGCTGCTTTTATACAATTCAATCTTACGTGAGAAGGATACCCGCCTTTCCACAGTTCCAACGCCTTGTACACAAACTC
Source organism: uncultured Candidatus Bathyarchaeia archaeon (assembly GCA_964598485.1). Classification (GTDB taxonomy): domain Archaea; phylum Thermoproteota; class Bathyarchaeia; order Bathyarchaeales; family Bathycorpusculaceae; genus SOJA01. Next base: position 115,946 of record CAZRCD010000003.1, on the reverse strand, counting down.
CTCATCAGTATCCAAGAGCCACCCAGTACCATCGTGAATCACATATTCGCTTGGACCTTGCATATCATTTGTGAGCACAGGTGTCCCACACGCCATGCTCTCAAGCGGCACATAACCAAAAGGCTCATGAGTAAACGGAAACAACGTAAACAAAGCATTTGAGTACTCGTCCACAAGCTCACTCGTGGTAACTCTCCCCAAAAACTCAACGTTAGAATGCTCTATCAGATCTCTCCGAATAAACGGCGTCTTGGAACCAAAAGCCCTAATCTTAACACCCACATCCGCTACCCTCTTAACAACAGAAAATTTAGTCTCCTTCCCAAAATAAGTCAAAACATAATCAGAAGAAGGATTCGATGTCGATGGACGAAACGTTTGGCAGTCAATAGGAGGATAAACCACGTCATAAACCTTAACTCCAAACTTAGAATACATCGAAGCACAAAACTTTGAATTAGCAATAACCACCGCTGAAACTCTACCCATACGACTAACAAGCCTCCTATCAGCATACTCGATAACGGGCTTCAAAAAATTATAAGCAATCCTAAAACCAGAGGAAAGCTCCTTTTCCATATCTTTTAAGGCAACAGAAGGAGGCCCCTGCAAATACCAAGCCAGAGAAGGCACAGAAACCACTTGTGAAAAATTAATCATGACTGAAGAATCGTTATCAATACGTCTTGAATTCAACTTCAAAAAGGCTTCTCGCACCCACGTTTCGAACCATAACAAAGAAAGACCTGAATTCTTGGCAGTAAGTTTAGCACGTAAATTTATAGGCATTATTCCGCTTACACGCAAACGTTCCTCAACATCATCCGACATAATTGGTGACATCATAGAAACAGTATAACCCTTTGCAACCAACTCATCAGCCAAATACATAGCTGGCCGAATCGAACCCTCCAAATCCATCATTATATCGCAAACCAAAGTAACATCCAAAGCCGTCGCCACCTTAACAATTCAGTAATAAATCATCCACTCATTTTATAATACTTTTGATGTAAAAAATCTGACGACAGCTTGAAAAACATCCACACGACACCGAAAATCGTCGAAAGTTTGATATATGTAAAAGGAAACACATCTAACATTCATTAACATAAGCCTGATGAAAACAGTGAATAAAGCAGAAACGAAAACCAATCCACAGGTAGCAATAATCCTTCCAACATACTGTGAAGCCGAAAACATCGCAGACATCATCCACACCATCAAAAATCTAAAACTCAATTCCACACTAGTGATAATAGACGATTCAAGTCCTGACGGAACCCAAAACATCGTTAGGAAGCTAAAAGAAAACCACAAAAACATAATCTTATTAAACAGACCCCGCAAGATGGGGCTCGGAACAGCGATAATAGACGGCTTCCGCTTTCTTCTATCCCTACCAAAACCGCCCAAATATATAATCACCATGGACGCCGACTACTCACACAACCCCAACGACATCCCAAAACTACTAAAGCTCGCCAAAAAAGGCTACGACCTCGTCATCGGAAGCAGATACTGCGAACAAGGAAAAGTTAAAGGCTGGAAACTCAGCCGACTACTGATAAGCAGAGTAGCCAACAAAATAACAGGCATGCTAATCAAACTTCCATTAAACGACTTCACAAGCGGCTTCAGATGCTACTCCAAAGAATACATCAAAAAAGCAATTCCAAAACTACACAGCGAAACATACGAAATCCAAATCGAAACAATCAGACAAGCAAAACTTCAAAACTCAAAAGTACGCGAAATACCCATAACCTTCGAAAACAGAAAAAAAGGAAAATCAAAGCTAACTCTAACCGAAATAGCGGCTTTTTCCAAATACATTCTAAAAGTCCTATTAGAACAACTTTTCGAAAGAAAAAATTGATTCGTGCGCGTACGCTTCGGAATCATCTTCCGGCAAGGGATAAGACGCAACACGAGATGTACTACTCATTAGCTGATTAACCTTTTTAGCAGCAACCATTAGAATCAAAATAAATATTTAAATGGCCTACAACATTGGAGATAATAGGTGAAATTGATTGGAACTCAAGCTTCCCAAGACCCTAATAGAGGAAATCAGCGAGAACGAACTGAAGCTTTACTTAGCTATGATACTCTACAAAGAGAGGAAAATATCAATAGGTCAAGCAGCCAAGCTAGCTAGCCTAACCCTATCAGACTTCATGTACGAACTGGGCAAACACAAAATAGGGTTCACCAACATAACCGAGGAGGAGCTTGAGGAAGAGTTAAGGCGAATAAAGTGATCATATCAAATGCAAGCCCATTAATAGTGCTACTGAAAATCAACAAACTATCAATTCTAAAGAAACTTTTCGAAAAAATCGTCATATCTAAGGCTGTTTACAAAGAGATAACCGCCAAAGAACATGACAAACTCATCTTTGATAAATTAGAATGGATCGAGGCTAGAAGTGTCAGAAACATTGAGATGACTACCCTGTTGGAGAAGCTTATCGACAAAGGAGAAGCTGAGGCAATTGTCCTTGCCAGAGAGTTAAACGCCACCCTACTGATAGACGACGCCAAAGCAAGAAAGTATGCAAAGCTACTAAACATAGAAGTGATAGGTACGCTAGGATTACGCAAGATAGCCAAGTCTTTCTTCAACTCTTAAGATTTTGACACAGCACTTACTTTTGCCTATGCCTCTCTGACTCTTTTCCTCACGCTTTGGGAAATGAAAATTTAGAGAAACCTATCCCTTAAAAATTGTTAGAAACCGTAATTTCCAGTTTCTTTAAGTTGATGAAACAGAATACGTATCTCAAATTCAGAACATTTTAGAACCTAAACATCAGAAGTAAACTCGGAAAGACAATGAAGCGAATACCAACTAGCCTCGTCAATGAAAAAGTTAAGACACTTGAAGCAATAGTCGGGGGTGTAACCCTCGCATGGTTTATGGCATGTCTACTATCATGGATAATACAGACAACGCCGTCCATAGAAATGGGAAGCTCGTTTCCAACAGCAACCTTCACTCTCCTAGCTTTTCTGGCATTCTGCTCATTTTTTGCACTAACAATTGCGAAAGCATTAAAAGAAGGATGGTATGGATTGCACACTTTATCCTCTTTCAACGCCTTTTGGATGATCTTCCTAGTGATTTCAAGCATTTATGGCCTTCAACAAGTAACAATTTTCTTCTTCAACGGCGGCATCCTATGCCTAATCCAGATAATGATAAGCTACACAACAGCAATTTTCACCCTCGCCGAAACAGGCATACTAAACCTAAGCAAGTTTACATGCTCAATCTTTGGAATCACCCCTTTCTTAGCTATGTTCCTTTTCCTAGCAGGAACGCATCTAACTGGAGGAGCTGAAGCTCAAATAGGGCTCAACACAAACCAAATACTATGGATAACATCAATTGTCATAGCCGTAACAATAGCCTATGTAAGCTACCTACTATACGCATCATCCAGAAAGTGAAAAGAAATCCAAATCTACACAAAAGCCTAAATCAACAAATCTCAAACTACGCAACTCACGCTTCTCGCCTTCAATTATGCAGTTTGTATAAAACTATAAAATACCACAGCATACGATATATATTCAATTAGAGAATACCCTTTTTTACACGGCGAAGACAAAAACAATATGATGCACATGGCACATCAGCTGCAACCCACAATAACATTCATTTTACCAGTTCAAAACGAACAAATCCTAGCAGTCGAGCAGATAAACTGTTGCTTTAAATTCTCAGAACAATATTCAGGCATCTGCGAAATAATAATCATAACAGATAATCCTCAAGAAAATAGAAACTACCTCCTATGGCTGGCAACGAAACTCAACAAAGTCAACCATCCTCACGTAAGAACAAAAATAATCAGGTACACATCAAAACTCGACATAAACGAGTTAATCGAAACCGGAATAAAACACGCTCTCGGACAAAAAATAGTAATAGCAACAAACAATTCAAAAAGAACTGAACAAGTTCAACTAGAAAATCCGATGGTAAAAGACGATGTTTGGATAACCCCACATTTTCTAAATATCGATGCACTCAAAGAAGCCTTACTCAAAAATTAGAATATGAAATGAGGGTGCTTGGTGCCTATTCTATTCTGCTTTTACACCTCTACGTGTTAGTTATAGTAAAGGCATAACAGTAGTAATATTCTAGGTTCATAAATTCTACATATACAAATTAGGGATGCAGATTACCCAATGAGTGGTGATTCAATTATATCGAAACGTTAGCATAGAAATGTGAATGGTAGTTTTATGAAATCATCTTTTGGTGTGCGCGCGACAAATCCGATTTGATGGACCGGGCTGGATTTGAAACCATGTCTTGCCAGTTCAAACCTAGTCCTGTTCAGTCTAAGAAAATGCGGTTTCCACGTGTGCTTTCAAGACCAGATAAATCCCAACTATTATCAAAGCTATGTAATCAACTATGTTAGGGAAGAATGGAAGACGAATATCTTGATTTAAGAACGTTATTAGTTTTAATCCTATTCCTATGCTGGCAGCTCCTCCAATTGCCTTAAGTAAAGAAAGAACAAGCTTCTTCTTCATTCCAATCCCTAACGATTGAGGGTAGAATTCTTATAAAAACCCGTAGGAAGTTGTTTTCTATAAAAAAGTTCTATTCCGACGATATTTCTATAAAATACCTCTGTAGAATACTTCTATATTAGTGTTGATCTTGGACGTTTAAGAATTCGTAGTCTGAGTCGGAATCTGAATTTCCGCTTCATAATCATTATATTACATGGTGTCAAACGATATCAGATAGTGTCGAATGGGCATTCATCGTCAAACAATAGTGGGAGAGTAAATAAAAAATGAAAAGAGCTTTAAAGACCAGAGTGCGGGCGTTACTAAGCGCGAAAATAGCAGCAGTCATGCTTATGCTTTCGGTGACTCTTGTTGCTGCAACCATATTCTATTACTACACTGCTAAGGTGTCAGTTTCGGTTGAAGCGCCCAAAATCCAGTGGGTAACGGGAGACGACATTTCTGCTACTATCGGTACAAACGATACATGGTGTGAAATATCAGTGAGTAAACTACAGCCAAACGCAACAACCATCTATACAAGTGCTTTGAAGTTTACAGTACTCACCGCCTCAGCGGCAAGCGGCATGAAACTTCAAATCGCCTCTGTAATTGACTCATCTACCATCATCTGGGGAATACGATTCTACATTTTTACGTCTGGAGCCAGCAGCACCACCCTTACATTAGTTGACGGAGGCTCAGTATCAATAGGCAGCACTGATGGCGCCGTTGCAGTGGATGAAGTTGGATACAGACAGTCTGGCGCTGCGGCTGGATACGGCTCAACCTCTACACCTGCAGACTCAAGCGGGTTCACTGGAGCTTCTGGCACTACATATATAATAGTAATCGAAGCTTACGGCGAAGATGGAATATTAACCACAGATACGGCCACCATACAGCTGAGACTAATCTGGTCTTAGTAGCGTCTTGACAGCAGCGATGGACAGCGGTTGAAGAGCTTCATTTTTTAGCGAAGTCTCCTCGATATTCACATCTATTCGGTTTGACGTTTATGGGATAAGCTTTTATAAGATCACAGCTTTTTGAATCTTCTTCTTCAACCATATTTTTGCATCAATCATTACTGAAAGATCATTCTTATTCAGATTCTAAATTCATATGCATTAAATACCTAGTTTAAGAGATTTTCGAAAGTCTATCCGGTCAGTTAATGAAAATTCGGTTGACAGAGATGTTAGCTCTACAGCTGGAACTCTTTACGTTTCTCGGCATAGAGGTATCTCTGCCCATCACTCTAGTTGCCTGTCTCCTAAACTTTTCAATAGTCACCCACGGGGTCTATCAACTTGCTACCCTTGTGAAGAGAGGGAGAGACTTGGGTGTCAAGCTGTTTTGTCCATTTCTAGCTTTCATGCTTGTGGCTGGTGTGAGTGGAACGCCCTACAACTACATGAGCTTGCAGACAATTCCTATCAATGCAGAAGCTGCAGAAGTTCGATTCGTAACCGGAAATGACTCCGCGGTGGCCGGTGCGTCGATTGGAACAAATGGTACTTATGTGGTATTCAGCAGCATGGCGGGTTGGCCCAACGCCACTAGGATATATGAAGATGCTGTAGGAGTCCAGAACCCTCACACGTCACCTCGTACATTTGAGGTCAAATTCGACTCGTGGAGCGGCGACACCAGTAGTATCGACTACATGTATGTCAAAATCTTCAACACCACGGATCATCAACAGAGGTCAACGATAGAGGTTGGCGTAACGGACTCTTCTACCGGAGAGATCAGCATCCCAGCGAGTACAACGTGGCGTGTACAATGGGAAATCAAGTGGCAGGCAGATGCACTATCCACCAACACGGTGTCGGCGGTATTGATGATCTATACTACAAGTACTGCGTGGAAACTTTATCACCATCGAGCATCACCAGTTTCATGTGAAACACCGAAGGTCCTCTTACAAGCTGGCACAGCTGGCACAAGTACGATTTATGCAAACAACACGAGTGCCAGGGTCAGCGTTGGAACGTCCAGAAGTGATTGGCTTAGTGGTTGGGATAAACGAGTTAAAATCACTATTGACGGCGCGGATATAGATGAAGCGTTAACGGATTTTCCAGTTCTTGTTCATCTCAGTAGTTCTTCGGGGGAAAATAATGATGATGTAACGTCAGTTTTTGATGAGGTGGGAAGTGACTACAATGCTACTGCCTTTACAGAAAGTGATGGAAAATCAGGGCTTTACTTTGAAGTTGAGTATTGGAACGCAACAAACGAAGAGGCATGGATGTGGGTAAGGGTTCCAAGCATATCGAACACAACGGACACCGACATTTACATTTACTATGATTCCTCGAAAGATGGAAGCGCTTATAATAGTCCTACGAACGTTTGGGACAGCAGCTTCAAGATGGTTCAGCATTTGGAAGAAAGCCCAGCTAATGATGTAGCAGGACACATTGATTCTACTTCCTATGGCAATAATGGAACTCCTAAGAATTTTGGTGGAGTTGCTGGTTCTACTACTGATGGCACAGGAAAAATAGACGGTGCTGATGAGTTTGATGGAACTAATGATTATGTTGATTGCGGGAACATTGGGACATTAAATTCACCATTCACTGTTGAAGCATGGACGTATTTTAATAACCTCAATCAACCTAACGGTGATTATGATTATGTCTTAATAATAGGCACACCACCTAATTCTATAAGTATTTCAAGAAATGCTGCTGATGCCGCTACTGGTGCAAATAAATATTATAGTTGGACAGAAAACGGACAATTAATGGGTCCTGTTCTATCTGGTCAACAGTATCTGCATATAGTGGCTATGTGGGACAGTTCTTCTCCGTATCATAGATTGTATATAAATGGAGCTTCTCAAACAGTAGACCAACCAACCGGGGCGATTAACACAAATGGTAAGGTAGATTTAGGATTATATAAACCCGGTCCGACTCACTATATCAACGGGATCATCGACGAAGTCCGCATCTCCAACGTTGCAAGAAACGCCAGTTGGATTAAGGCCACCTACGAAAGTGAAAGAGATGATTTACTTGTTTTTGAAAGCGAAGACGATTACGTTGACAACAACATATGTAATGTAGATAACAGTGACCCGGCTGACAAAGGAACACATTCTAACTTTGAAAATGAAAAAGCTTGTGATTCAGTTTATGATACTTTAACCGAAGAGGGTACTAGTGACTTTGGCATAATGTATTACCGGAAGAACATTACGATAAACCACAATTACGTTGACGGAGACCTCAACAACTTTCCTCTTTTAATAGACATCTATGACACCGACTTGCATAACGATGTGCAAAGTGATGGAGACGACATAGATTTTACAGATAGTTCAGGAAACAACCTTGACCATGAAATAGAACTGTTCAGCCAAAACCATAATTCAACTCACGTTCACTTGGTGGCTTGGGTTAGAGCGAATCTCACAGGCTCTTCTGATACGATAATTTGCATGATTTACGGCCATCCAACTTGTGAAAGTCAAGAGAATGCGGAAGGCGTTTGGGACAGTAACTATGTGATGGTTCAACACTTGGAAGAAACATCTGGAACACATTATGATTCTACGTCAAACAATAATGATGGAACGCAGAGTGGTGGAGTAACTCAGGACGCGACAGGGAAGATTGATGGTGCTGATGAGTTTGATGGAACTGATGATTATGTTGATTGCGGGAATATTGGGACATTAAATTCTCCATTCACTGTTGAAGCATGGACGTATTTTAATAACTTCAATCAACCTAACGGTGATTATGATTATATTTTGATGATAGGCACTGGTGCAAATATGATAAGTTTCTCGAGACATGGTGTTGGTGCGGACGCCGATAAATTCTATAGTTATTCGGAAAGTTCTGTTAAGTTGGGTCCAGTACTATCTGGGCAGCAATGGCTACATATTGTTGGCGTTTATAATACCTCGGCCCCGTTTCATCAATTGTATATAAATGGTGAGAGTGTATCTGTAGATGATTTCTCAGCAGCAATGAATACAAATGGGCATGTTACATTTGGTAAGTATGAACCCACTGGCTCTCATTATCTCAACGGTACAACAGACGAAGTCCGCATCTCCAACATCACAAGAAGTACCAGTTGGATCAACACAACTTATCAGAACGTAGCTAACCTTGCAAGTTTTCTTTCAGTTGGAAATGAAGAGACAGGGGGCGCAGTCAACTATGAGTTAGATTTGGAGATTCAATGGACAAACGCAAACTACACACGGTCAAACGAGGAACTATGTATTAAGACTGGAAACGGTAGTTGGGGAGCAGAAGACATCGAGGTACATGTCTGGAATGTTACGGGTTCATCGTGGCACTTAGTTCTAAGTGATTTAAATGCGAACAGTTGGAACAACATCACCGTTAAGTCATATTTAACATCATCAACTTTCACTGTGAGATTTTTGGGAGGAAACGAAAGCTCGGACACCAGCCAAGACAGCTGGCAGATAGATTGCGTACTACTTCACGTTTGGGCAGAAACCTATGATTATGTCCTCAAAATCAATAATACGGTTACAGATGAGTGGAACATCAGCCTAAGAGTTTACGACAGCTCCAACATCGTCCGCCTATCAGGCACCACAATAAGTTTCTACGACGGCACACAAAGCGACCAGATAGTCGTCAGCAACGGAGAGATAACCCAGTCAGAAGGCCCACTATACGATTTAGGAACACCTCCGAACAACATAGTATACGTAAGCATGAGCAACCTCTATGCAAACGCAAGCGGAACATCATACCTTTACATTTATCTTAAGATTTTGGTGCCTGACACTTCAACTTACAACCTTTTCATTATCACGTTCGAAATCACCTAGGATGGTGTCCTCCATTTGAAATTGATTAGAAAACTGAGGATAATACCGAGGAAGAAAGTCATCCCTTGCCTCGCAGCTCTCATATTGGTTGCTTTGCTAGCTTGCATAGCACTAGCCCCGCCACAACAGTTCATCATTGGGGCTACCAGAGCCTCTTGGACAATTTACGCCACTGATGTGGACCAAGTGAGATATCTGCCCGGCACAGGCACTCCAGCGGGCTCTCAACAACCGAGTGCACCGAGCGATGCCAATCCCAACACGTTTGCGTTCAAGATAATAACAGACGCGGTCAGAGTAAGTGCGGTCAGTATTAAGCTAACATCAGCAGTGGATAACGCGAACTTCTCAAAGTTTGACGTCAGGGTTCAGTGGTGGGACGCAACAGATTCGGCTTGGAAGTACGAGACGCTCTACACTAGTGATACAGGTTCAACAACCGAATCCTTCATTGACGGTTTGACAAAACCAGTGGACGTTGGCTACGTTCATCACGCCGCGTCAACGACGAAGTACTATCTGATAGAGGTGACATACTGTGTGGATACCCCAACCTCGATAACCATGACCTTCCAGTACACACTGCAAACGCGACCGTCATTGTATTTCCTTTTAGGAATCGCGTCACCAGCCCTGATCATTTCTGTTTGGCTACTATATCCAAGGTCAAAGTCTAGAGAGGAATTTGAAGAGCACGCCCTACGTTTACCTAAAGATTCAGGTGCCAGAGACTCCAACCTACCTCCTCCTTCGAAATATGTGTTAGTAATTCAAAAACCCAACACTTCCACATACAGTCTTTATACCATCACGTTTTGAATTCACATGACATCGCGGATTCTGCTAAAACTTAAAAGCACAAAGTAGACATTGTTTTATGCCTTATCAGAAATTGTTAGAATATATGGTGAAAACGAATGAGTAAATCGTCCATGTTTTCAGGCTTCTACAAGCTCACCCCAAAAGAACGTCTGGAGCTTGTCAAGGGATTTGCCGGCTTATCAGATGAAGAATGCGCTTTACTGCAAAATACCGGCTCCTTGCCCTTAGACTTAGCTGACCGTATGATAGAAAACGTTATCGGAGCTATACCAGTACCTTTGGGCGTAGCTGTAAACTTCCTAATAAACAAGCGTGACTATCTGATTCCCATGGCTATTGAAGAACCCTCTGTAGTTGCAGCAGCAAGCTACGCAGCGAAAATGGCAAGGCAAGGCGGAGGCTTCTACACAAGCAGCACACCGCCCATAATGATTGGGCAGATACAAGCGGCAGGCATAAAGGACCCCTATGCAGCGAGACTGCGTGTCATACAAGCGAAAGAGGAGATTCTGAAGAAGGCGAATGACCAAGACCCGGTGCTCGTTTCCGTCGGCGGAGGAGCAAAAGACGTAGACGCAAGAGTAATCAACACAACGCAAGGACCTATGCTTATCACTGAGTTGCATGTGGACTGCAGGGATGCCATGGGCGCCAATGCCGTAAACACGATGGCTGAGGCTGTTGCTCCAATAATAGAACGTGCAACTGGCGGCCGAGTCTGTCTGCGGATAATCTCTAATTTGGCCACGAAACGATTGGCAAGGGCATGGTGTGCAATTCCTAAGGATGCTGTTGGTGGCGAGGAAGTCGTGGACGGTATAGTGAACGCTTACGCATTTGCAGCTGCAGACCCATACCGAGCGGCAACTCATAACAAGGGAATTTTAAACGGAATAATAGCCGTCATAATCGCAACGTGCAACGACCACCGCGCAATAGAAGCTGGAGCACACGCCTACGCAGCCAGAAACGGACATTACACAGCGCTGTCAACATGGGAGAAAAACGAAAACGGCGACCTAGTCGGCTCAGTTGAACTGCCAATGGCTGTAGGCTTAATAGGCGGAGCCGTGCGAACGCATCCAATAGCGAAGATAGCCATAAAAATCCTAGGCGTAAAAACTGCTAACGAATTTGCTGAAGTTCTAGCGGCTGTGGGCTTAGCTCAAAACCTCGGAGCTTTGCGTGCGTTAGCTCATGAAGGAATACAACGCGGACACATGTCACTTCACGCAAGAAACATCGCAGTAGCAGCAGGTGCAACAGGCAAGCTGATAGATTTGGTGGCTGAAAAAATGGTTGAAGAACACAAAATCCGCATGGACAGAGCAAAAGAACTAATAGAGCAGCATAAAGCCTCTGGAAAACTCTAAAAAGCTGGGCAACCGCATTCTAAAAGCGGCGAGAAAATGAAGATAATACTCGGACCAGCATCAAAAAAACTAGGTCAAAGCATAGCTGAAGCCTTAAACGTAGAAGCAGTGCCAGTGTTTTTCAAAACATTTCCAGACGGAGAATCCTACATCCGATTCAATATAGACTCTCTGCAAGACGAAGATGTTGCAATAGTGCAAACTACAAGTCCACCCCAAGATCAAAGGCTTATCCAGCTTCTACTCATGGCTGATAACGCTCTAGAAATGAAAGCAAGGAGCATAACAGCAGTCGTGCCATATTTTGCCTATAGCCGTCAAGACAAAAGATTTTTGGCAGGTGAGGCTTTCAGCGTAAAAACCATTGTTAAACTGCTTGAAAACTGCGGCGTAAACAGAATAATAACTGTAAACACTCATAATCCGAAGGTGTTAAAGACTTTTAACACTCCTGTTGAAGACTTGTCCGCTATTCCTCTTTTGGCAGAGTATTTTAAAGCAAAGGGCTTGGTGGAAAACCCTGTTTCGCTGTCTGTTGGCAAAAAGGCTTTGAGTGTGGCAAAGAAAGCTGACAGTGTTTTGAAGGGTGGATTTGATTACGTTTCCACACGAAGGGATGTGGTAACGGGAAACGTGACCTTAGAAGAGAAGGAGTTACGGATTGAAAATCGTGGCGTGATAATATTTGATGACATCATAAGCAGCGGTGGAACCATGGCGAAAGCTGTGAAACTAGTGAAAGAACAGGGTGCAAAAAAAGTTTATGCAGCTTGTGTGCATCCGTTGCTTATGGGCGACGCAAAAAAGAGGATTCTGGAAAACGGAGCTGAAGAGATAATAGGCACAGATAGCGTTCCAAGCTCAGTGAGCAAAGTTTCCATTGCTCCATTAATAAGCAAAGCGTTAACCACGTAAAGGAGCCTAAAAGTGGCTAAACTTTTCTTTCTGCTTTCTGGCGAACATGAAACTCTGCCAGTTTCAGAGTTAAAGGCGATACTTGAAGCTGAAGGCTATGCATACAAGGTTTTGGAAAAGTTGGACCAAACATTAAGGCTTGAAACAGATTCGAGTTGTGCAGAAGCTGTAAAGTATAGGGCAGCCTTGACGAGAATTTGTGGACTGGAACTGTTCAGTTGTAAAGCAGAAACAAGCGAGATAGTGACAGCCTTACGTTCCACAAAAATAAACAAAGTTCTAAGGGAGAGTGAAAGCTTCGCGGTTCGTGTAAAACGAGTGAAAAGACATGCTTTGGAAATCGATGAGATGGCTCTTGAGAGAAAACTCGGCGAAATCATACTGAAGAAAGCAACAAAAGCCAAGGTGAATTTGAAAAATCCAGATAAAACGTTCACTGGAATCCTAACGGATGGGAAATTCGTTTTTGGAGTGAAGATTGCTGACATTTTGCCGAAACCATTCTTTGAAAGACGACCGACAAAAAAACCTTTTTTCCACCCTTCGGCAATGCAAGCGAAACTTGCAAGGTGCATGGTTAACTTAGCTAAGCCTAGGGTTGGAGATTTAGTTTTTGACCCGTTCTGTGGAACTGGGGGCATGCTAATTGAGGCTTCGCTTATTGGTTGCCGAGTTCTAGGCTCGGACATTAAAAGAAGGATGGCGAAGGGAACGTTTCGAAACTTGGCCTACTTCAAAATTAAACCTGAAGGCATTGTTGTTGCAGATGCAAAAAGCCTACCGATAATGAAGGTTGACTGTGTTGTGACTGATCCACCTTATGGACGGTCTGCAACCACTGTGAAGCGAACCACAAAGCAGATAGTTAAGGAAGTTTTAGCAAGCGTTCACGAATTGTTAGACAAGGGACAGCGCATTTGCATGGCTGCACCAAAAACATTGAATATCAGCCGCGCAGGCATAACTCTGGGGTATAAGCATTTAGAGTCCCATTTCTTTTATGTTCATAGAAGCCTAACAAGAGAGATAGTCGTGTTTGAAAAGGTGTAAAAACATGGGTTTACGCGTGATTTTCTTAGGAACGGCTGGAAGTGTTCCAACGCCTAAAAGAAGTTTGCCAGCCGTTCTCATACAGCGTGAAGGCGAGCAGTTAATGTTTGACTGCGGCGAAGGTGTTCAGAGGCAGATGATGAAGGCTAAAACGGGTTTTCACAAGAAAATGAAAGTTTTTGTTTCTCACATGCACGGCGATCACGTTTTAGGCTTGCCTGGGCTTCTGCAGACCATGGCTTTGCTGGATAGGGAAAGAAAACTTGAGGTTTACGGGCCGTCAGGAATAAAACGGTTCATTGAAGCAATCAAAGAAACAGTTCAGTTTGTCTTAACTTTTCCAGTTGAAATTCACGAGATAGAAGAGGCTGGTGTTGTCTGCGAAACAGAAGAGTACGCAGTAAAAGCTGTTTGGGCAAACCATGCAATCCCAAGCCTAGCATATGCCTTAGAGGAAAAGCCAAGACCCGGAAAATTCTATCCAGAAAAAGCAGAAGCCTTAGACGTTCCAGAAGGACCGTTATGGTCAAAACTCCAGCATAAACATAAAGTCAAGCTGCCAGACGGACGAGTTATAAAACCCGAACAAGTTGTTGGACCGCCAAGACCCGGAAGAAAAATCGTTTACACAGGCGACACAAGACCGTTCAAAGGATTTGTGAAGTTTGCGGCTGGTGCAGACTTGCTGATTCACGATGCTACGTTGGATGATGAATTGGCTGAAAGAGCCGAGGAAGATGGGCATTCAACACCCTGCCAAGCGGCTGAAAACGCAAGAAAAGCGAAAGTGAAGCAGCTGGTTCTGACGCATATCAGTGCAAGATATGACGATACAAGCGTACTGCTGGAGCAAGCACGGAAGGTCTTCAAAAACACTCGAGTAGCAGAAGACTTCATCAAAATAGAAGTATCGTTACTGGAAAACTGAAAGCCGTGAGTTATTCATGGCATTTTGGTCTGGTCAGAGATTTTGGTCCCATTCTCTAAAGCGTTTCAATACGTCTATCGGAACTGGATTTATGTAGTTGAGGTTCACACGTTTACAGAGCCTTTCAAAGTCTGTGTCCGTGGTGATGATTGCACTTGCGCCTTCTTGGAGTGCGAGCGAGAGATAAACGCAGTCGAACACGTCGTGCTTTATTTGTTCAGCCAGCTTGAAAGTTTCTGTTATCGTTCGCCTACTGAGGCAACAATATTGTGGTCTGTCATATTCTCTTACGAAATGTTTGATTGCTTCTGCGCTTTTCCTTTTTGTGCAGCCCCATTTCCTTGTCATCACCCAGTATACCCTAACTGGAAGAATGTCTATGATCAGCGGGATAAATGCTCCTCTTAGTCCTTCCTCGATGACGGGGGAAACATAATGGTTCCCTGGGTGATCTTCAACAAGGAATATTGCCAACGCGTTAACATCAAGCACTCTTTTCTCTTTATTCACCAAAAGTTGCCTCTCCAGCGTCTAAAAACGCTTCCGTACCCCACTTTTTCTTCTTAGACCGCACTCTGACAGGCTTTGGGATAATAGGTTTTAGAAGCAACACTCCACTCTTTTCAATTAATTGAAATTCGGTTCCAGCTTTAAGACCGAGTTTCTTCCTTTCTTCTGAGGGAATTAAAATTCTGCCTCTCTCGTCCATTTTAGTCTTTCCCATCAAGCTTTACCCACATATTTTATTGTTTTTGGACCCATATAAACCTTTATGAAATGTGGGATGAAAAATGACTTCTAACAATGTATGCAGCTTAGAACAGCTTAACCTAGCAACTTCTCTAGTCTAGATATGCTTTGTTCAACATGTTCCACTGATTCCACAACAACAATACCTCTATAGGAGATTTTTTTGATCAAAGCCGCAGTTTTTTCCCAATTAACATTTCCGTAGCCTATTCCTAGGTGTTGGTCGCTTTTTCCGTAATTGTCATGTGCATGCATATGCACAATCTTGTCTGTAAAAGTTGTTAGGAAAAGTTCTGTTTGTTTGTTGATGTTTGCATGTCCAATGTCTAAAACCAACCCTATATTTTCATTAACTTCATTGTAAAATCTTTTGAAGTCTTCCATGCTCTTCATGATGAATGGGAAAGGTTCTGGCACGTTTTCTATAGCAGCTTCTACGCTATGGGCGTTTGCAAACTTGAACAGTAAACGTGCGGTTTTTAGGTTTCTAGTCCATTCTTTGCCTGGGTAGAACATGCTTATGCCTGTTTTTAATCCTGGGTGGAAAACCCATATTTGACAGTTTAAGGCACTGGCGTATAGGATGGATTTTTTTAGTCTTTTTAGCATAGTATTTAAGAGTGGTTTTGAAGGTGAAGCTATGTTTATGTCTGCGAAAGGGGCGTGTACTGTGTATTTTAAGTCGTAAGAAGCAGCTAACTCGTTTAAGACTTGAACTCTTTTCCTATTTAGTGTGTGGAAGCCTTCGTCAACAATTTCTATGTAGGTTGTATTTGCTTTGATGATGTGTTCAGTCATTTTTTTGAAGGGTTCGCTCAGGCAATAAAGCGTGGACAAACCGATTTTAGGCTTAACCATAGCTTAACCTCAGCCAAGCTTAAACAAGAACTTTAAGTTTTACGTTTTCCTACTTATAACCTAATTTGTTGAACAATTGAAATTTTCCTTTGGTGAACAAAACAGCGCCCGTGAGGTATGATTCGATTCGGATTTTTGTTCAGAGGCAGCTAGATCAGTAGTTCATAACCAATTTATACGGTCCTTGCAGAAGGATTATTAAATTCATATTATCCGCTTGCTGCGAGGATTTGTTCATTGCCAAAACAGGATTTCGATAAGCTTCTGCTCGAAGCCGTAGATGAGGGATTGTCTTCGTTAGGAGAATCTTCTAAACAAGCAATCTATTTCCATCTGGACAAACGCTTTAATGTTAAGAAACAGGAAATTCCACATAAGATTGAGGCTTTCGCGGATGGAATTGAAAAGATTTTTGGGTTAGGAGCCAATTTTCTTGAGATTTTGATTATGAAACAGCTTCATGAAAAAGTTGGGCAAGGTTTCAAATGGCCTGAATCTAAAGATCTAACATTCATTGAATACGTAACTGCAGCTAAACGAAGTTTTCTTTGGAAGAAAAGAGCTGAGAAGATAGTGGAGGAGCTGTTTCAATGCGAAGAAGCGATGCTAGAAGGTTAATTGAATCTTTTTCCAAAGATACGTCTTTTGCTGAAGTATTCGAATGCTTGTTTGAAAATGCCAGCGACGCCATCTACATTCTTGATAAACGTGGAAATTTTGTGGCTATCAACCGCAAAGCAGAAGAACTGACAGGGTTCAAGCGAGAAGAATGGATTGGAAAATCCTTCAGAAAGATCATTCCAGCCAAAAGCCTGCCTAAGGCAATTAAAGGTTTTCTAAGTGTAATCAGAGAAAAAACAATTAGACTCGAATTAGAACTCAAAACAGCCTCCAAGAAAACAGTTCTGGTTGAAGTTACTTCAAAGCCGTTAATCATCAAAGGAAAAATTAATGGAACTCTCGGAATTGCACGAGACATTACTGAACGCAAACGGATGGAAGAAGCTCTTAGGAAATCAGAAGAGAAATTCAGGGATATCTTCGAGCGCGCTAGTGACGCGATGATATTTCTTGATAGATCTGGAAAAATCCTTGATGTAAATGGAAAAGCTGTGCAAGTGTTTGGTGGATCAAAAAAGGAACTGTTAGAAAAGCATTTCACGAAAGTGGGTGTGTTTTCTCCTAAAGATATACCAGGGCTTCTGAGTGCTTTTGCAAAGGGTCTTGCTGGCAAAAAAGTCACTCTTGACATATGCATAAAGAACAAAAAAGGTCAAGAGATACACCTAGAATGTTTTGGCTCTCTTATGAAAATGGATGGTAAAGTCATTGGTGCTATGGTTCTTGCGAGAGACGTTACCGAAAGAAAGAAAGCAGAAAAGATGTTGACAAAATCTGGCGAAAAATACAGAACTCTGATGGAAGAAGCTCCAATCGCCATATTCAATGTAAACCTCAACGGTAAAATCACCTACGTAAACAAGAGATTCGAGCAAGACACTGGCTATTCGCGAGAAGAAATTGTTGGCAAAAACGCGTTCAAACTCAATTTAGTTTCTGATGAGACACTGAAGTTCCTTGCGAAACGAATGAAAGACCTATTGATGGGTAAACCCGCACGCTGTGTGGAAGTTCAGTTCAGATGTAAAGACGGAAGATGGATATGGGCAGACATGGAGAGCAGAATAATAAAGAAGTTGAGGGTTCCAGTTGGCTTCCAAATTACTGCAAGGGATATCACAGAACGCAAGCGGGCGGAAGAGGCGTTAAGAGAATCAGAAGAAAAGTATAGGGGAATTATCGAGTTGGCTCCTATGGCCATAGTAACCATGGATTTGAAAGGGGTTATCACATCGTGTAACACCTTTATGACATTATCAGGCTATTCTAAAGATGAAATAATTGGCAAACGCTTTTCAGACATAGGTTGGCTCCAGATAAGAGATCTACCCAAATACCTGAAGATGTTCAGTTCCATTATGCGGGGAAAAGTACCCGAGCCGTTTGAGATTAGGTATCACCACAGGGATGGAGAGCCCCACGTAGGGGAAGTTTATACTAGTTTGATGAAAAAGAAAGTCAAGATAATAGGTATTCAGTCAGTTATGATGGACATTACCGAACGGAAGAAGAAGGAAAGAGCAATTCGGGAGAGCCAAGAGAAGTTTGAACGGTTGTTTACGGGTAATCCTGAGGCTGCTGCTTACGTGAATTCTGATTATCATATATTGGATGTTAATCCTCGTTTCAGCGAGCTGTTCAGATACTCGCTAGATGAAGTTAAAGGCAAAAGCATCGATGATATGGTAGTGCCAAAGGATAAGATGGAAGAAGCAGATATGTTGAACAAAAAAGCCACGGAAGGATACGTCTACTACGATACCGTTAGAAAGAGAAAAGACGGATCTCTAATTTCAGTATCCATATCTACAGCCCCCATCACTGTCGAAGGTCAACTCATAGGCTACGTGGCATTGTACAAAGATATCACCGAGCGAACACTGATGGAGAAGAAATTGGAGGAGTATTCTCAACATCTAGAAGAACTAGTTGAGCAGAGAACCAGACAGTTGAAAGAAGCACAGAAACAACTTCTCAAGGCTGAGAGACTTGCTACCATCGGAGAAACAGCAGCTATGGTAGGCCACGACCTACGCAATCCATTAACAGGCATCGCAGGCGCCACATACTATTTGAAAACGAAGCTAAGCTCAAAAATGGACAAGACAGCGAAAGACATGGTGGAGCTTATTGAAAAGGACATAGAATACTCTGACAAAATCATAAGCGACCTTCTAGAATACTCAAGAGAGATGCATTTAGAGCTGACAGAAACTACACCAAAATTAATCACAAAATACGCATTAACTTCAGTCAAAGTTCCAAAAAACATACGAATACTAAACTCCACCTATAACAAACCAAAAATCAAGATAGACGCACAGAAAATGAACAGAGTCCTTGTCAACATCACCAAAAACGCAATTGACGCCATGCCTAAAGGAGGCAAACTCACAATAACAAGCAAGAAAACCAACGGTAAACTGGAAATTACTTTCACGGACACGGGAAGAGGCATGCAAAAGGATATTTTAGAAAAAATCTGGACACCGCTCTTCACAACAAAAGCAAAAGGAATGGGATTAGGCTTACCCATCTGCAAAAGCATCGTAGAAGCCCACGGGGGCGACATTTCTGTGGAAAGCATAGTTGGCAAGGGGACAACATTCACAGTAACAATTCCCATCAAACCAAAAATAGAAGGAGGTGAAAAAATATGGGTGAACGTGCCAGAATCATTGTTGTCGACGACGACGAAGACATAAGAAAAGTTCTGAAAACAATATTGGAAGAAGAAGGATACGTTGTTGACACTGCAGAAAACGGAAAAGAAGCCATCAAAAAATCCAACGCCAAATTCTACAACCTAGCCTTGATAGACATCAGACTTCCAGACATGGAAGGAACAAAACTGTTGAGCGCCATCAAAGAAACCACGCCAAAAATGGTCAAAATAATGATCACAGGCTATCCCTCCTTACAAAACGCCATTGAAGCCGTGAACAAAGGCGCAGACGCCTACATACTCAAACCATTCGATATGGGCAAGGTTCTCAACAGAATCAGAGAACATTTGAAAAAACAACAAGAAGCCAAAGAATACAGCCAAGAAAAAGTCACGGAGTTCATCGAAACACGCGTCAAAGAACTAGAAGAAGAGAAAACTGTATCCCACAAAAAACCACGCTAAAATCCTTTTTTATTTACGTGACTAAAGCGTGAACTTTATAGTTCTCTAAGCCCATTTAGACTTGGGAAAACCATGGTTGAAGAGAAAGACATACTGGAATTCCTCAAACCCCGCGACGGTAAGGCATCACTCAACGAAATCGCAGAAGGTTTAGGCATATCCAAATATGGACCTAACTCTGCTTATGCACTTTTACAGTCTTTGAAGACTAAGGGCGTCATTGAACGGCGAGGAGAACAGTGGACACTCATAGCTGAAGCTGCTGTCGTTCCCACACCATCGCCACCACAAACTCCGCCACCTGTAGAAGAAGCTTCCGCAACCCCGGAAGTTGAGAAGCTTATGAAAGCCATGGCGAAAACCGTTGCAGAAGCAATGAAAACCGCCAAAAAACCAACAGACGAATGGGAACTGGCAACAAAACCAATGACAACGAAAGTCGAAAGAAAAGAAGAAAAACTGAGATCTCTTGTTTTAAGCCCAGACGAAGCACCAGAAGCCAAAAAACCCTTACTAAGCCTCCAAACAGGCACCTTCATAGACCACCTTTTCATGACGACAGAAGGAAAAAGCCTAAACGGCATACCAATATGCGGACAATTCGCCATAACAGGCATACCTCGTGCAGGAAAGTCAATACTTGTCGAAGAAATAGCTGTTAGAGTTGCAGGCTCCGGCAGAAAAGTTTTGTATGCAACAGCTGAAGACACTTGGAAGAGCGCAACTCCACGCTTTGATCTGCAGTCTCGCTTAAAACAGAAGGCAGACATCATAGGCTTAGACTGGAACAAAATTCGTGAAAACCTTTTCGTGCTTGACACAGTCGCTTATCCAGAACTGCGGGACTGGAGCACTTTCACTGAAACCTACCGTTACGTTGCCGAAAAAGAAAAAATCAAACTAACCATAATCGACTCTGTCACCGTGCTTGAAGCCTACCGTGGAGCATTAAAACACCGCGTCATGGAACTAGCCCGATACAACCAAGTTCACGGCGTAACCGCCTTGTACGTGAACCAAAGAAGCACCGAAACTTGGGACAGCTATGAGATGGCTGGAGGCACAGGCTTGGCGCACAACCTAGACGGAGCAATAATAGTGGATTACGAACGCGTCTACTGGCAAGACCAGCAAGTCAATCCGGAAGCAAACAGAGGAGAGTTCGTCAGAATCGCACGCATCTTAGACTGCAGAATATGCAACTTCGAAAGAAGAAGAATAAAAATCGATATAACAGCCGACGGCTTCCTCCGTGCAACAGAACCCATCTCAAAGCCTTCGGGACAAAAAAGCTGAAAGGAAAAACCTAACGGATACCAATCGTTAAGCCGCCGACGTTCTAGGAAACCAATCGAGGGTTTTTTGAACTGAACATAACCTAAGATTTTAGAAGCGAACGACCATAGGGAGTTCACATCGTAACTTTATATTTTCTCGTATTTCTCTGAAAAAACTGAGAATTTTTGCATGACATTCTGGAATGTATTGATGTGGGATGTTTGGTAGTGGCAGGAATTCTTGTTTGAACCTCTTTTCGTTTGAGACTCTTCTTTCCAATTTACACTGATCTGTTTAGCTCCAAATAATGGTGATACACAAAAAAATATAGGGGGGTCTATCGTTTTTTGCTTGCGCAGAAAAATCGCAAATGTCTCCTCTTCTCCTTTGGATGTGTAAGCTTTACGTTCACCGTGAACAAGCCTTGTAAAGCGACGGCAGATTAGGTTTCTCGCCACCTAGCTTCAACAGCGTTACAAAAGCAAAAATCACCGCAGTCGCCACCAGAACTAGCCATCGTACGATAACCGTCTCAAATGGGAGACTGGCTTCATGTTCAAATTCTAAACCCAGTATAGGTTTGGAGAAATCGTATGTTCGCAGTAGTCTTGGATTGATCTTTACGGCGTTCTAGAGCAATTTCTACAAACTCATTCAACGTGTACTTGGCGAATTTTTCCGTTGGCTCTCCATAAACGAGACCGCTACAATTAGAATCCGCATATATGAAGAATCTACCCCCTCCATAATAGTAAACAGCCTCATTCACATATCCATACTCAGGTCTACTGAGAACTCTGAAAGGCCAGAGCTTACACGCTTTAGGCTTCATAAATTGTAATCCGCAGAAATGCGTATTTGAGAGTTTACATAAAAACACACATGAGCCGTCGTTTCTCCTCGTTATAAACAGCTTATTCAACCCAGAAACAGTTTTATCAATCCCATAATTTTTAACAATTTTAAGCCACTCAGGAAAACTCAAAACGACACTGTAAAACCTACAACACTTACCACAAGCAACGCATTTCCAATCAGCAATGTATCTCCACGGAACAAACAACATTTTCCACGCCAGCCTATCCTTACCCAAATTCTCAAAATCAAACACTCCTTATAAAAACTATTAGCAAAAGGGTTTCGGCTTTTCCGGTTTGAAATGCCCGACTTGCCCTATCAAGGTCTGTTCATAAAACTCAAAAAGAAATCTTGAAAGCAACAGAACGCACGAGTTTCATTTACAAAGTTTAACTCTTCTTGTACAAGTAAATAGTGTGCGATGGATATCCCAGTTTTGGGTTTTCGCAGAAATTATAAACCTTAACGGGTTTCCACCCTACAATCTCATAATCATGCGACACCACACGAGCTCCTTTCTTAAGCTCGCCCTCAAGTTTAGGCTTAACTTTCTCATTCGCGCTTGTTGTCAAATAAAGAAAAACAACATCCGCTGAAGACAAGTCCACCTTGAACATGTCGCTGTTCACTATTGTCACTCTATTCTGAAGATTATGCTCATAGACAGAGCCTAACGCTTTCTTCACTAAATCCTCCCTTAACTCGACTCCAACAGCCCTTGCACCAAAATCTTTTGCAGCCATTATAACTGCTCTGCCGTCTCCTGCACCTAAGTCAAAGAAAACGTCTCCAGGCTTCAAGTCAGCCAAAACAAGCATCTGACGAATCACTGAGGGTGGGCTTGGAACATAAGGCGCTATAAACAGTTCATGAACCTCCATTCGCACATAAGTACTATTTTGTTTTAACCATTGTTTTGATGTTTTAAAAGTTTTCCACTAATTCTAAGCAACATAAGTTGCCTTCTTAGGTCTCGGTCTTCGAGATTCTCCGCATTTCGTACAGCTCTGAGCACACAATTCAAGGTATTTCTTCTCGTCTGTTAACACAGCCTCTGCAGCCTTATGGCACAATTCACTCGGCTCTTCACATCCTTGTTCTTTGCAGAGACCGGATACGTGAAGGCACATGTCATGTACATCCTTCGGTTCCAACACAGCCCTATTCGTGCGAACCAGAAGGCACAGTTCTCTGGCTAGAACACAAGTTTTAACGTATTCAGTTCTTTTGAGAACCTCTTCTCTTAGTTTTTTTCGACTTATTTCCAAATTTTTCTTTCTCCGTAAGCGGATAAGAACGTTATCCAAACTACGTTGACCATTGATTTAAAAGTTGTTGTGAGTCTCAGCCTTACCAGAATCTCTTACTCAAGGCTTTACGTTCAGCTTCAAGAACCAACTCGTAAAATCTGTCTGTAAGTTCGTGTTCTTTTTCAAGAACCACCATAACATCCGACGGTTTAACCCTTCTGGCACACAACGCCACAACTGCAGGTTTTCCATATCTCGCTATTAAATGCGCTGTCTGCAACGCCCGCCTATGTATTCTCTCTTCTCTTTTAGTTAACTTCTCACCTTTCTTTTCAACAATTGGAAGAACCTTCTCCTCTTCAACTTTAAGAAGACCTATTGTTGTGGAACCGCATCTTGGACATTTCGGCTTATCTGGTAAGTCTCTTGCACACGCCATTTCAATGTAGTTCCAACAGCTTGTGCAAACAAAAACACACGTTTCACTGAGCAATCTTGCTTTCGCTGATTTTATGAGCACGGCTTTCATTCTTTCAGGAGGAATCAAATCGGTTTTCATGCTTACCCTTTCAATGCCCACACGGGCAACTGGACTTACGCTCCCATAAGTTTCGAGTTTTTGCACTTGAATCTCGCCATCCCGAATTTTTCCGAAAACATGAATCAGCTTTTCCAGTTTCAAGTCCTTTGTGAAAACTTCCTTTAAGGCTTCTTCGTAAATCGGTGTGCCTTCAAAACTTTTTATCAGCCTTTGCAGGCTTATGCTGCTGAAGTCAGCCCATTTCTCCAAGGCTCCAAAACGCCGTGCCACGTGAATCATTCTCCTCTTAAAAAGCCCAGTCTTCACGGTTGCTCTTGTTATGCTGTCTGTTATTGCCTTGTCAGACAGGGCTCTCATCTCATTGAACAATGTGACTATTTGGTTTGAGTTTGCCGCTCCCATTGTTTGCACGAAGATGCGGTACGGATCATGCTGAACCACAATGCTGTACCCGATTTTTTCGGAGAGCAACTGCCCTATCAATTGCGCTAAAGCTCTGTTCGTAAGAGAGCCGAAGTGAGCGTGAATTATAACGAATTCTTCCCAGTCTTCGACTATTATTCGCTTGTCCGTAGGAACTGGAAATCCAGAGTTTACGTGCTCAACCGTTTCAGCTATGGCACGCAAAATATTTTCCTTATCAGAAGGGTACTGCTCACTCAGCTTGGCAGCGATCTCTTCTGGTGAAAGTCCGTTTTTCATTTGTTCTTCAACAAAGCCCCTAAAAGAGCCTACTTCTTGTGCAATCTCAAAGGGAACGGGAATTTGCTCGCCTATCCAGCTTGGAATGGCCCCAGTAGGATCATCAACCGGTTTTACGTGTACTTTTTCTCCGGAAACGTGTAGGATTTGCCATGGGCTTCCTCTGATGATAAATTTTATTCCAGGTTTACCATATTCAGCCATGAAGGCTTCGTCCAGCACCCCTACGGCTGAGTCGCTTGATTCGTCAACCACAAGGTATTGCTTTTGATCAGGTATCATGGATAGGTTTCCAAAATAGTATTCGAAGAGAGCCTTTGTTCTCCGCGGTTTTAAAGCTACTTTATCTTCGAAGGAAACCCACGTTAGGCGTGGAAAACGTTGATGCATGTACTTGAGAATCTTTTCAACGTCTTCTAATGTCAAATCCTTGTATGGATAGGCTTTTCTAAATATTTCCAAGATTTCATCGAATTCCCATCTTCTCCTCCTAAGCAACAAACCAGCGATTTGATGCGTCAAGGCATCATAAGGCTTAGGGGGAACTTCAATGGGTTCCAAATCTTCTTTTAATGCTTTTTTAGCTATGGCTAAAGCTTCAAGAGTGTCATCAGAATCCATTGTAATAATTATTCCTTCAGCTATGCGTCCTACCCTGTGACCGCTTCTACCTACACGCTGTATAAGCCTCGTAACCTGTCTTGGACTCATGTACTGTATTACCATGTCTATTCTACCCACGTCTATGCCTAACTCGAGACTGCTTGTACAGACAAGTCCTCTTAATTCACCGTTTTTCAATCCCCTCTCAGCAGCAATTCTAGACGGCTTAGCAAGAGAACCATGATGTATTGACACTGGAAAGTTCATGTCCCAAACTTTGAATCTGCTTGCTAAGACCTCTGATATTGCGCGTGTGTTTGTGAATAATAGCACGGATTTACGTTTGCTTATGTAGTCGCGAATTATCCTCAACCTTGCTGCTACTTCTGGATGCGTGTAAAGCCTTGTAGAGAGCTTGTAGTCTTCGCCTGTGGGTTTTGGAAAAACTATTTTAAACCGTAATATTCTTGCAACTGGGACATGGACGATTTCAACGCTTCTGCCATTTCCAACGAGAAACTGAGCCACTTTTTCTGGAGTACCAATAGTTGCGGATAAGCCTATTGTTTGGAAGTCTTTACCGACTATCATTCTAAGCCTTTCTAAGGCTAGGGATAGCTGGCTTCCGCGTTTGCTGTCAGCCATCTCGTGCACTTCATCGATTATTACCCAACGCACATGTCTTAGATGCTGACGCAGGATCCACCCTGGCAATATAGCCTGCAAAGTTTCAGGAGTTGTGATTAAGATAGTTGGTGGGCTTCTGGATTGTCTTGTTCTTTCCTTTGTTTCGGTGTCGCCGTGTCTGACAGCCAACTTTATGTCTAGATTGTTGCACCACCACTCAAGTCTCTCGAGCATATCTCGGTTCAAAGCCCGCAAAGGCGTAATATACAAGACTTTTATGCCCATTATCCTTTGCGGCTCTTGAAGAAGCATGCTCAAAACAGGCAAAATAGCAGCCTCAGTCTTACCAGTAGCAGTAGGTGAAATAAGTAGAACATTTTTTCCTTCAAGAATTTTCGGAATAGTCTTTTCTTGAGGTTCTGTTGGTTTTGAGAATCCCCTCTTCTCAATCAACCTTCGAACTGGCTTAACAAGTAAGTCAAAAGCATTTTCCGGATAATCTTTCAAGCTTTGTTGAACCTCGGTGCTAAGGAATAAGCGGGAAACCACAAGTAAAAGCATTTTGCATTTTGGAAAGCCTCACTTTGTTCTCGCACGCTCGGATGTTGACAGAAATGTTTAATAGAAATGTTTAATAGAAATGTTTAATATTTGTTACACATTTCTATATATTTATAACAGAAGGAATTGACTTGGCAACACAAGAACTCTCATACCAAGTATCCAGCAAAGTCTCCAAGTCAACCTACGTGAAAATAAAACGATTAATCGACGCAGGCATGTTTCTCAACTTCTCAGACTTCACCTGAAAAGCAATCGAAGACAAACTCGAAAAGCTCGGAGAAACAGAAATTATCAGCATAAAAGAAACCTCGGTTCAAGAAGCCAAGAAAATGATAGAGGAATACCTAAACCAGCATCAAGGATTAGTGTACCCGAGCGACATAGCCGACTATTATGGTTTAGAGCTTGAACCAGTCTTCGAAGCGATTAAACAACTGAAAGCTGAAGGTGAAGTGAAAGAGGCCGAGTAAAATGGCTGTCCACAAAGCTGGCGACTGCATTTTAGGGAAAAGGCTGGTTTATGAAGCTAGAAAGGTAACGTCCCCTTCACTCATTAGGAAAGGCGGAAGACATCGAGGGCTGAGAGGAAAGCTCTACGACGCAAAATGCTGGATTGAAACACCAATACAAAAAGCATAGACACTGAACTGGTGTTGGAACATGTTTGTTTGACGTTTTTGCCATTTTAAACGCAATTTCAACTACTTCTCTTATCCTGTTTTTGTAAAGTCTGTTATTGACTGAAAAACCTATGCATGATTAACTAACATTCTCGCGTCATTCCACGTTTACGATTAATGACCTTGCGCTGAATCTTGTCATCAACAACTATGATGAGCTCATTGTAATGAGGCCCAGGCCTCACGTTAACTCGGTCTGCACAAGGTTTGGAAGCATGTTCAACAGTGAATAACGCCAAATCTTGCTTCATAAATCGCTCCATCCTGTTGATGTGTGCGTTTTTTAGTGTTTAGTTTAAAAGTTTTTGTGAAGTATATGCCCCTTTGTAAGAAATATGTCTAAACGCGATGTTCAAACAATTGTTTTCTATTCAAAAACAATGGAAACTTTTTTATCCATCATCATCAGAAACGATGGCTATTGAGAATGTTGGAGGAAAATTAAATGGCTAACTGTCCAAAATGTGGAACAGACGTTTCTAAACCGAGAAAAACATGGAAAATGGCTGGACGCCCAGACAGACAAGGAAAAAGAATGCAACTGGAAATCGGACTTTTCGACTGTCCTAAATGCAAGAAATCTTTCCGAAAAGTACTGAGCAAAAAGAAGATTTAAGCCTAAAACACTCTGACGCTGGCATGTCGCATGCCAAAAACACAAAACGCATGTCCTGAATGCGGAACACCCGCAAAGGAACCATACAAGACGTGGGAACTCATAGCCCCCTTTCCAGACAAAAAATGCTCATAACAGTAACAATATTAGGCATGCACGAATGCCCTAAAAGCGGCGAAAATTCCGAGACGCCCTAAGCAAAACCAAACTAGGTTCAGAAGGCATACAGCCTTAAAATTATCTCCACCTTTCCCCCATTTTTCAAAAATTAAGCGTTAAGTTTTAAAACATAGAACACTATGTCAACAAGAGCGCATTATCTAAAAGAAGGCATGACATTGACGATGGACATTATTCCAAAAATTTGGGAAAACGAGTACGTCAAAACCGCAATAATGGTAATTCTACTTGTTGCAGTAGTTTTTGGCTTCTGGTATGGCTCGCAACTATTGTTGAATACACAGTACCCAGCGTTAGCTGTGGCTTCTGGTAGCATGTGCACTTTGCCTGGTTCCTATTGCGATGGTTGGTCTCATCCATTTAGCCGAACACTACATGTCGGAGACCTAATAATAGTGCAAGGGGTAGACCCCGAAGACATTTACGCAGCACCATACCCATATGGAGACATTATTGTATTTCATGAACCATTAGGCGATGACACATTGATAGTGCACAGGGCTGTAGACAGAAAAGTTGAAGATGATAAAATTTTCTTCAAGCAGGAAGGTGACGGCAATGGTCCTGGCACAGGTTCTTGGATTCCGGCGGACTGCGTTGTTGGCAAGGTTATTTTACGCATTCCTTGGATTGGACATGTCGCTCTTTTCCTGCACAATTCCTCTGGACTATTCATAATAATAATCCTAATAGTCATCTTGGTGATTGTGGAGTTTGTAATCCCGGTGTTTTCAAGCGAAAAAGCTGAAGTTGACAGTGGAGAAAAAATGGAGAAGATAGGTGAAACCTAAGGCTTTATAAAGGTTATTTATAAAGGATACGTAAACATTAGCTTATAAGAAGTTGTTGTTCATGCCGAAAGCTGTATACATACATATCGAAAATGTTGTTGCTTCTGCCACCTTACATCAGAGAGTCGATTTGAACGCAGTTGTGAAGGGTTATCCAGGTGTGGAGTACCGTCCAGAACAGTTTCCGGGACTAGTATTCAGGTTGAAAAGACCGAAGACAGCCACCTTAATTTTTAACTCTGGAAAAATGGTTTGCACGGGAGCGAAATCCGAAAAAGAAGCTCGTAGGGCAGTTAAGAAAGTGGTTAAAGAACTGAAAAAGGGCGGAATAATAATCATTAGCAAGCCGGAGATGAAAATCCAGAACATCGTTGCCTCTGCGAGTTTGGGCGGGCTGATAGATCTGGAAAAAGCTGCCTACTCTCTGGGGAAAACGATGTATGAACCTGAACAGTTTCCAGGGTTGATATATAGAATGGCTGAGCCGAAAGTTGTCATATTATTGTTTGCAAGCGGTAAACTAGTTTGTACAGGAGCGAAAAGAGAACAAGACGTTTACGATGCAGTGGCCAAGCTTCACATCATTCTAGAGGAAAAAGAACTCATATTCTACGAACAGGCTTCAGCCGTGTAACTTCAATTTTCGCCTGGTTTCATCCTTTTTTTATCTGTTTCAAAATGGTCTTCAATTGCACTTCGTCTATTGCTCCGATTTCGCACAGTCTATTAGCTATCTCACTCATCTCAAGCAGTGCATGAAGTTTTATTCCGTTTTTGTCAAGTTTTTCTTTGCCTTTCTCTTCTCTGTCTAGGAGCACTACAGCGTCTGTTGTGATTCCTCCCTCAGCCTCTATGGCTTTCTTTGCCTCTGTTAGAGATAGACCAGTTGTGATTAAGTCGTCAATTAGCAAGACACGATCTCCGGGCGTGAGAATTCCTTCTATTCTCCTCTTTCTTCCGTGAAGTCTCACGCCTTTGCGAATGTAGAGGAACGGCTTCTTCAAGTTGTAAGCAATTAAAGAAGCAAATGGTATGCCAGCGATAGGAATTCCTGCTACTCTGTCAAAACTCTTTAGCCCTATTTCTTCTTTAATGAAGGCCGCTTGTAGGTTGCAGATTTTTTGGAAGGCGTCTGGAAAGCTTGGAATTATTCTCAAGTCTATGTAGTATGGGCTTATTTTTCCACTTGTGAGTTTGAACGCTCCGAACTTTAGGGCGCCTATCTTATTTAGGATTTTGCAGATTTCAACTTTTACGGTTTCTCTGCTTTTTTTCTCTTGCAATGTTTCACCCCTTCTTAGAGACTTGATAAATTTTACCTATTTCAGGGATTAGACACGTAACTTTCGGCATTTCCTTTTTGAGTAATTCGGCAAATTTCTTCAAGTCTTGGGTTAACCCTGTGTGATAGGGAACAGCCACCTTAGGCTTTGTTAATCTTGCTATTTCAACACCAGTTTCCGGCGATGTCCCGGGCGCAATTCCGACAGTGCAGAAAATTACGTCGAGTTTTTCTCTTTTGCCTATTGCTGCCATTTCTGGAAATGGTAAACTGTCCGATGTATGGTAAACCTTGACTCCATCTTCACTTTTTATTATGAAAGACACTGGTGTGGCTGCTGGGTGGTTACTTTTTTCTGCTTTGACCGAAACTTCTCCAAACTTCACCTCTGAATCTGGCTGAATCGCACGTAATTTTTCTGGAGCAATAACGTTTTGAAGTCTTCTTGCGGATGTTGGGTCAGCCACAACTTCACATTGTGTGAGCTTGTGAATCTGCGAAACAAGTGGTTGGTCTAAATGATCGTAGTGTTCATGTGTGATTAAAACAGCGTCAACGTTTTTGAAGTTTCGGGGTTTAACGTCAACGGGGTCTATAACTAACGTTTTTGAAGGAGTTTTAATGGTTACTCCAGCGTAGCGGTTAAACCACACAAATAGTATTTCGTTTTTGCTTGGTGTTTTCTTTTCGATTGACATGTAGAATCACGGAAAAATATTATTGTGTTAAATACTTAAAAGACCTTTGATGAGGAGGTCCGTTACACTTAAAAGACTTGTAATAGCCTTTAACTTCCATCGGAGCGAAGCTAAGCATGGTTGATGTGTGGCTTCCCTATGGGAAATCAGAGATATGCGTGAGGATTCCAACTCGAAACTTTTTGGGTTCAATCGAACCAGCGGAGAAACCCAGTGTATCAGACGCTAGGGCGGAGATTGAAAGAGCTTTAAGGGAGCCTACAGGCTCTAAACCTTTGAGCGACATTGTAAAACCAGAACATAAAGTGGCAATAGTTGTTGATGATGCAACTAGGGCTGCTCCTAGCGATCTTATGGTTCCGCCATTACTTGATGAGTTGAATGTGGCTGGTGTTAAAGAAGAAAACGTCGCGGTTATTTTTGGGTGTGGCACGCACAGGGCGGTTACTCGTGAAGAAGCTGTAAGGCTGTTGGGTGAAGATGTTCTTAACCGTGTTAAAGTTATCAGCCACGATTGCAGGGCGGAAGACTTGGTTTATTTAGGTAAAACTGGGAAGCATGGAACAAAAGTTTATTTGAATCGTGTTTTCGCCGAGGCAGACGTTAAAATCTTAACAGGAGACCTATGTTTTCACTATTACGCTGGTTATGGCGGAGGGAGAAAAAGCGTTTTGCCTGCTGTTGCTGGCGAAGCAACGATAAAGCATAATCATGCCATGCTTTTGCATCCTGAAGCCAAAACGGGAGTTCTTGAAGGAAATCCGGTTCATGAGGACATGGTTGAAGCAGCAAAACTTGCAAAGGTTGATTTTATTGTAAACGTTGTGATTAACAGTGAAGGTGAGATCGTTAAGGCATTTGCTGGCGATTTGGAACAAGCTTTCTATGAAGGAGTGAAACTTGTTGATGAAATGTACCGTGTACAGGTAGACCGCAAAGCAGACATAGTTGTAGTCAGTCCGGGTGGGCATCCAGCGGATGTGAATCTTTTCCAAGCCTATAAGAGTGTTGACAACGCCCTCGAAGTGGTTAAGCGTGGCGGAGTGATAATTCTCGTAGCTGAATGCCCTGAAGGGCATGGAAACCAAGTCTTCTATGATTGGATGGTTAAGTTTAAGGATTTAAAAGCTGTTGAAAGGGAAATTAAGCGCCGTTTTGTTTTAGGTGGGCACAAAGCCTATTATTTGTTGAAAGCTTTGCGAAAGGTTCAGATAATTTTGGTTTCATCGATGCCAGATTATTATGCCTCGAATGTTTTCAAACTGAAAACGGCTAGAGCGGTAAACGATGCTTTGAATGAGGCTTTTAGCATTGCTGGAAAAAAGGCGAGGGTTTGGGCGATGCCTTATGGAAACTTCACGTTGCCTGAAGTCAGAACAGGTGAAGAGTGAAAAGCTTTGGAAGTTTTCAAAAAACAATTATAATCTAGAAGGAGTTAACATAGCCTTGAATTCAGGTTAAGCATTGAGTTGGAAAGGGGATGACGTTTGCAACAAAGCTTCAGACTGCGGAAATTCAACACGAACGATTTGGAACGTATTACATACATCAATCGTACTTGTTTACCAGAGAACTACTCGGACTATTTTTTTGTTGATATGCATCGCAGGTTTCCAGAAACTTTCATTGTTGCAGAAGAAAATGGAGTTGTAGGTTACATAATGTGTCGTATTGAAACGGGTTTATCAAGCTTTGTTTTCCGTGGATTAATTAAGAAGGGTCATATTGTTTCTGTGGCTGTTTTGCCGGAGTATAGACGTAAGGGCATAGGAGAAGCTTTGGTTGCTAAGGCTATGGAAAGCATGCGATTGTATAAGGCGAAACATTGTTTTCTGGAAGTTAGGGTAACCAACACAGCAGCGGTAGACCTGTACAAAAAGCTGGGATTTGAGGTTTCTCGAACAGTTCGGGGTTATTATGCTGATGGAGAAGGCGCATACGTGATGGAGATTAAATTAGAAAAACATTGATTTTTTGGGTAAGAATATCTGTAGAGTGCCCAAAGAAATGGTTAAGTATCTCATTTTCCGTTAAGGTCTGGTTTGCCTCATGAAGGTGTTGTCAGATGTTGAGAATCAGGAAGTTTATCGACGGAGGGGATGAAGAAGTTTGGATTAAGATACAGAATGAAGCGTACAAAGAATATGAGGATTTCAGACCAGACACCATGGAAGACATGGAAATCTGGAAGAAGAATCCAAATTTCGACTCTACCGGAATGTTCATCGCAGAATTGGATGGAAAACCTGTGGGCGCGGCTAACGCTTACATAGATAGGAAGAGAAAGGAAAAGCTGGGATTTCTACGAGCGTTAGGTGTAGCTCCAGAGTTCAGGAAAAGAGGCATAGGCCGACGGTTGGCGGAGAGAGCAATAGAAAGCCTGAAGGAGAGAGGAATGGAGTCCGTTCAAGGGTGGACGAGAGAAAACAAAGTTGCCTGTAAGTCTCTCTTGGAAAGTATGGGATTTAACTTAATCAGAGTTTTCAGCACGATGCGAAGAGGCCTAGAGCGAATCCCCTACAACCTGGGAGAACATAAAAAGCTAAAGATGCGCGAAATGAAGATGAACATGGACGACATAAAACTGCTCAATTGGCTTAGTAACGAAACTTTCAAGGAACACTTCAACTTCAGACCCGACACAGTTGAGGAAACAAAGTTTTGGATAGAGGAGAAGCCTTGGTGCGACATACTCGGAGTCTTCTTCTCTTACTTAAATGATGAACCAGCTGGATACGTGTGGGCTGGAATAGACAGCAAGTTCATCAAACATAAGGGTATAAAACGCGGTTGGATAATGTCCATAGGCGTGTTGAAGCCGCTTCGTATAAAAGGAATAGGCACATCACTCATGCAGCAGGGCATGGAATTCTTGAAGTCAAAGGGAATGACTGATGTGGAACTCGGCGTTGACGACTCGAACCCAACTAAGGCTATCGAACTGTACAAGAAAGTCGGATTTAAGGTTGTTTTCAAAGATTTGACGTACCTAAGAAAAATTGAGTGATTCTGGGGCAACACGCTAGCGCCATTGACAACATTTATGGACAATACCCTTTTTATCTCAATTGTTAGGAAAGCTAATAAAGACGAAGAACGAACACGTCAAAACATTATATGTGGTGACAAGAAAACTTTCGAATAGTTTGGCATTTTGAGATGAAGTGAATGGAGCCTGTAGAGTTTGCACTCGTGGCAATAACTTCCATCATTGCAGTGATGAACCCTACAAGTACCGTGGCGATTTACATCGCTCTGACCAGAGACATGAACTTAGAGGAAAGTCGCAAGGTTATTGCAAAGTCTATGAAGATATCGTTTGTTGTTTTGGCGTTCTTTGTTTTTACGGGACAGCTTCTCTTCTTGGTCTTTAGCATAACAGTTGCTGCGTTCAAGATTGCAGGAGGCATCCTTTTGGTGACAAGTGCATTTTCAATGCTTAATCCTAAAAAGAAAGAATTTTCTCGGGAAGAGCTTGAAAACATCGCCATAGTCCCGCTTGCGTTTCCTCTCACAGCTGGGCCTGGAACAATTATGGCGGTGATACTTCTTGTTTCTGAGGCAAGCTGCTTACTGGAGGCTTCTCTTGTCTTTGTGGGAATTTTTGCTGGTGTGTTAGTGTCCTATTTAGGGATGACGTATGCGCCTAGGATATTCAAGTTTCTAGGTGAAGAAGGTCTTCATGTTGTAACGAGGTTGATGTCGATAATTGTGTTGGCTATAGCAGTGCAGTTCATAATCAACGGGATCGCTGAAACCATACCTACATTATAACATTTGTTTCTCAACAGAAGTAAACTTGTCTGGGATAATTTTAACCGCATCTAAACAGCCGTTCCTAACCCTGCTGATACAAACTTTCAGCGTCAATACGAAAAGAATTCAGAAGTGTACATGTTCTGCTTTTTCATTCAGAAAGTTTATTGCTTGAAGCACAGATTTTGCGAATCCCAACAAGCCGAGAAGCATAGCAACCACCAGAAACAAACGAAGGTCAACAATCAAATTTACGTTTTGGACAGTTATGCCCACTATCCCACCGTTCAACGCGAAGATTAAGTAAAGAATGACGAATAACGCCTTTGCACCGCTAAAAAAGTGATGAACAATCGTTCCCGCAGTAAGTTCCCCAATAATCATCAGAAAGATGTAAACCATAACAAAAACTTCAATCATCTGTTGAAAACCTAGAACTATCTCTGAAACTGGAGCCAAAAACATTGATAGAACGAAGTATATTCCGTAGAAAAATACGCCTTTTATGGTTGCTTTTAGCGCTTTACGAGTGAATTTTTGAAGACGCTTATTCAAGTCCTTGTTTTCTTCAGTCATAAGGAATCACTAATGGTTCTTCTAAAGTGAAAGATGGAAATGAGAAATACACTTCGAAATATCCGCTTTCAGTGGCTCCCACTATTGGAACGTTAAGCTCCATGCGCCCGTAGTATGGCGTATTCTGTGGAGTTTCAATCGTTGTCTGTCCTTCACTCACTTGGATGTCGGTGCCGTTATACATCTGAATTTGGATGTTGCCAGTCAAGTCAAATGAGGCGTGATTTTCAAAACTTATCAGAACAGTGGCTGTCATGTGGGTTCCATTGAATCCAGCATATTCAATTTCTCCCAGCGTGAAGTTGTATAGGGGTGCACCCCAAGGCATGGAAAGATTTGTTGACGCTTGAACTGGAATGACTTCCGCAAGTTTGATGCTAACAGTTTCACGCACTTCCAGTTCCGTGTCATTGAATAAGTAGTCTTGGCTGTTTTGCAAATCATTGGCGTCTATAGTAACGTTGTGAGTTGCCATTACTTGTCTGCTTTTCTCTATGACAGGAATAAACGTGGATGCTCGTGTGATCATGAAGCCTTCATGGTCTAAGATTTCTGTTGTCACATTGAAGGAGCCTATATTGTAGTAGCCCTTGTTGTCAATTGTTATCGGCAGGGAAAAGAGTATTTTATTGTCTGAAGTTAAGCCTATTTGTGGTTCTTCGAAACCAAATCGAACATCTCTAAAGGAATAAACAGCAGAAACTAAAAAAACAATTAGGAATATCCAAAAAAATGTTGTAGTTATGCTGATCATACGAATCGGGATTTTCATAGTCTCTCCTTTTCCGGGCGTTTGTGTGCATTTCAAGGGTTAGGTGGTTATTGCGAGGAGTTATTTTCTTGCTGTTGCTCTCGTGAAGGCTGCGGTTGCACCTGTGAAGCTTGCTCCGGCGGTATGACTATGATTTCTGGTTCTGGCGTCTTTACCTCTTCTTTCGAACGTTTAACTTTCTCCTTTTGAGGAGCTGGTTTGGTTAACACTCGTTTTTGTGGAACAACCTTTTGCATTTTTGGTGCGTGGGCGATTATCGTTATGCCTCTGATGGTTAGGAGTGAACCTATCCACCCCATAACTCCGAGATACATTATGCGTATGCACGTTGCAATCAAAGGAGCCAACGCTGCACCGAAAGTCTGCATCAAGTCCTCAGAAGCAATTATCGATAGGCTCTCGGTTAGAAATCCATAGGCACTTACGAAAGTGAAGATCAGCAAGGCTACACCTATGATTAACACGGTTACTCCGGAAAGGGCTATTTTGTCTCTAAAATTTTTGAGCATGATTCTGACACCGTTTGAATTGAATGTGGAATATAATATTAAATCTTCTGACACAATAAACAAAATCTAAACTAGATATCAAAAATCAAACATAACAATTAAACGACACATTTTCCTCTTTAAATCAGGTTCACTTCTGCTTTACTCTTTGTCCATTTATCAAGCTTTATTATTCACGCCTATTTCAATGCTTAAAGGTTGCAAACAGACCCTTCAAGTTTCCACATTCCCAAAAAACATTTATGCAATTTCTGTGTTCACAACTTTTATATAATTCCTCAATCACTATCTTACTGGGAGAGGCGAAAAAGACAGTAACTCTCCACAAGCCTCAAAAGTCACAAATGACGTCGTTGAAACAAGAGGCTGTTCAGCATTATTTCCAACTTACACGGATACTCAACAGAACTTTCGTTTTCAAATTCGGTTAGCGAAAGTCGAAGCCGAAATCCCTCTCCCTTTTTTTATGAACGCCATCGACTATAGAAATCCGCGTTTTGCCTGTTTCCTCGCGGAAAAACCTCAAAAACGGCGGAAATTGAGAGAGAAGACAGTGGCTGAACTACGGCGACAAGCCAAGTTTCTGATAGATTCTCTGCTTGTTTTCTTCAACCTTCCTCTTGACGTCTTCGAACAAGTTGTTTCCATGAGAGTCAATGGCAATTGCTAATGGGCCGAATTCTTCAACGTCTAGAATCCACATGGCTTCAGGCATTCCCAAGTCAAGCCATTCAACGCTCTTCACGCTTTTTATGGCTTTTGCAGCTAATATTGCGGCTCCACCAGTGAAAGCTCCGTAGACAGCACCGTACTTTGCCATTGCTTCTGTTGTTCTTTTTCCCATTCCTCCCTTGCCAATTACTACTCTAACTTTGAAGTTTTTTATGAACTCGTCCTCAAAGATTTCCATTCGTGTGCTTGTTGTTGGACCTGCTGCAACTATAGTCCATCTGTCTTCTTTTTTCTTCACAATTGGACCGCAATGGAAGACAGCTAGTCCTTCTAAGCTTAGTGGTAAAGGCTTGCCCTGATTGAAATATTCTAAGGCTCTCTTGTGAGCTTGATCTCTTGCAGTAAACATCATTCCACTCACGTATAAAACGTCATTTACGCTTAGCTTGCGTATTTCCTCCTCGGATATTGGGGTCTTAACTTTGTAAACAGCCATTTTATTTCACCTCACCTGACTTTATGAGTTAAATATTCAACCGTTCCGTCTGCACTTATTCTTGCGGTAGCTCTTCTCGCAGCCCAACAATTGAAGGCGACAGCCGCCGGATAGGACGCTGGATGCCTATAAGCATAGTCTATGTTTACGCTTAAAACTGTGATTTTTCCGCCAAGTCCCATCGGTCCAATCCCTGTCATGTTCACGGCCTCTAGAATCTCTTTTTCAAGCTTCGCTATTTCAGGGTCGGGATTTGACACGTTTAAAGGTCTCAGCAAAGCTTTTTTCGCAATTTTCATGGCAATGTCAGAGCCTCCTCCTATGCCGACGCCTAGAATGTTTGGTGGACAAGGTTTCGCTCCAGCCTTCATAACAGCGTCAACAACAAACTTCTTCACTCCCATTATTCCCTCACCTGGAACAAGCATACCCATAACACACGTGTTTTCTGCCCCTCCACCCTTTGGTAACACTGTCATCTCTATTTCATCTCCTGGCACAATTTCCCAATTTATCCACGGTATCAACCTTCCCGTGTTGTCTCCACTGTTTTTCTGAGTGAAAGGATTAACAGCATTCGGACGAATAGGAACCTCCACAGTGGCTCTTCTCACAGCTTTTATCAAAGCTGCTTCAATCTTGTCAAGGTCTTTCGCTTTGGCACCAGCTTTGACGTAAAATATTATTGTGCCCGTGTCTTGGCATATAGGCGCCTGATATTTCTCGGCAAATTCAATGTTGTCCAAAATAGCCTTTAACTGTGTTCTTCCTGCGTCACTTGTTTCCTCAGCGTGGGCTTCTCGCAGTGCCTGCTTAACGTCTTCGGGTAGGTAGATTACTGCTTGTTTTATAAGATTGAAGGCGACATCTTCCACAATACTTAATGTTTCCAAAGATCTCCCTCTTTTTAGCGGTTTATGGTGAATCGGTGTGCTTATAACTTTTGTTTTATATTTTTTTTTAGCTTTGTTGATCAATGCAGCCTAAAGGAATAATAACTCAACTATGCGAGTTAATCAGAGTTGTGTACATAAATGAATGAAAAGCAAATAAAGGTTGATTACAAAATTTGTTGGGATGACTTATGAGAAAAAGCCTGATTATCGTCGGTTTCATTCTTTTTATTGTTGGCGTGGTTTTGGGCTTTTACGCTTCCCAGAGGAACTGCCTAATAGGCTTCATTACGCGCGGCTACATGAGTTTCTGGACAGTCATAGAGATTCTAGGCGGGATTATAGCGTTAGCTGGCATCATAATCACACTAATTGGTTTCGTTAAGAAGACATAAATTTCTCGGCAAAAACCTACCTTTCCTTCCACCAAGAAACTTCTGATGCGTTAAGCAGTCGAGGGATGCTGGTTTGACGAAGCGACAGAAAACAGGATTTCGAGGCACTCCGGGCTACCCAATAAGCTATTAACTACTCTTGATATACAAAATTGTTATGATTTGTTGTTACTGTTAAGCGTAGTTGTTTATTTTATTTATCCTGTAATATATGGGTGGGTGTAGCGAAAAAATCCATAAGAAGAGTCTTTTCAACATTCTCTTAGGACGCTTCACCCCTACAGCCTCTTTAATTTCTTCCAATGGTTTTGGTTTTCCCAAAGTAACGCTTAAGATACGCATTCTGAAAGCAGCATCCTCTCCTACTTTTAGTAAGGCGGAGGAAAGAATGGCTGGTCCGACAATTCTTGCAGAGAATATGTCCGCCTCTCTCTCCAAAATTTTGGATACAAGACTTATTGTGAAAAGCGAGAGGAAAATTAAGCACACCAAATTGATGATGTTGATTTGGATCAAGCTGAAAAAATACATGAGCGTAAGATAAACTACATTGATCATAGTCAATTTTAGCGAGTGCCAATGTTCAATGTGACATAACTCATGAAAAATGATAGCTTCAATTTCATCCGGAGACAATTTTTCGATGTTCTTTGTTAATATCACTACAGACTTTGATGGCGATGGCCCGGCGGCAAAAGCATTTAATCCCTTAACTAATGGATCAGCAACTTCTACTTTTGGTAGCGATTCTCCCGTTTTCTTGGTTATTGAAGTGATCACTGGCTCAATTTTTTTGCTGCTATATACATGCGAACCTAATAATTGAGAAGCAATAGATGATGAAAAAAGGTAAATCACGAAATGCGAACCAATCAGGAAAGATGTGCATAACAGATACGTTAGTTGTGGATAACCAGAAGAAATTAGAATCCAGACAATGAAAAAACTTACACATAACTGTCCAATAGGGATTTTTACGAATAGCAGTAAAAGAAGCTTTTTTAGAGAGAGCAACCTTGAACTCTGAACTTGACTTCGTGCTTTCATCAAATTTTCCTTCTTAAAGGTGGTTGTGCCTTTTCTATAACGATCTAGCTCAGACTTGAATTTTTCAGGATTTGACGGAGATAGATAATAAGTGAAAAAAGGTGTTTCAACCGTAACATACTGTTTACATCTTCTAGCAGTCATATCACTTATGCTACCTAAACCTATCATTATTCTGCCAAGGCTAGGCCCTTCCTCGTCAAGCATTACTCTTTCAATTATACAATAAGGAACAAACGCTAGTCGTCTACGGTGGAATAGAATGTTGACTCCTTCATCATTAAGAACATATGACGTTGGATAGCCATGCTGTAAGAACATATAAAGCATAAAGAAACCAGTACCGTATAACAAAAAGAATAGAAATGATAAAACAATAAAGTCGCCAAATCCAAGTTGCCCGAAACCACCATAAAGCATCATGTAAACAAAGAATGATGAAAGAATTATTAGCGCTATCCCGCATGGAAGATACGCAAAATAGCTTATCTTCCTTTTAAGATCAGCGTTCACCCGCTCAATGTGCATTTAGGCTATCTCCCTAAAAGTGTAATGAAAACGAACGTATAAACAGTAACTAAAATAACTTCCGTAAGTACAACACAAATAGCGCACGCTAATTTACCTTTTTTCCAATTCATCAAAAAGCGCACATTCGATCTGTACATACAGAACTGCAAAAGATAAAAAATAGAGGAGATTGGGTGATATCTCCCTTCGATGAAGGGTTCAAATCCCACCAAGACCCTTCTGATGTGTTAAGCAGTTGAGGGATGCTATTTTGACGAGGGCGCGCTAATCAAATGTATCCATTGCTGGAAAGCTATTTAAGATAGCCTTTTCTTTTTAGGTACGCGTCTATATCCTTAGGGGAGAATCCGACCTTTTCTGCAATCAATTCGGCGTGACTCTCTTTCGCTATTCCTGGGATTAACTTGTACGTTGGTTTTTTGTTTTTGAATTCGACTTGCAGATGTTGACATATTCCTTCTTGGAGGAATCTGCTTGCTAGTTCATGATTATGTGTAATTAATATGGTGGTGCTTCCGATTTTGTTGAAACCATTTAGGATGGCATGGGATATTTCCGTCTTTTCTTCGTAAGTAGTTGCCTCGGCAAGTTCATCTAATATAACTAGACTTTTTGGAGTTGCTTTGAAAAAGATATCCTTTGTTCTCTCCAATTCGGTACCAAATCTTCCCTCTGTATCCATAATGGAATCCGACATTGGTGCCTGATACAAAATTTTATCTACAATACTTAACTCAGCTTCTTCAGCAGGAACGTAACATCCAATCTGGGATAAAAGTTGCATCTGAGCGATGGTCTTGCAATAAGTTGTTTTTCCACCGCTATTTGAACCAGTGATTATAGTTAATTTCTGTCCATTTATGTTCACATCATTTGGGACATAATCTGGATTTCCTTTTGCAAGAATAGGGTTTCTCATGTTCTTGGCCACAAAATAATGCTTGCTGGCATTG
This sequence comes from uncultured Candidatus Bathyarchaeia archaeon, assembly GCA_964598485.1. Lineage (GTDB taxonomy): Archaea > Thermoproteota > Bathyarchaeia > Bathyarchaeales > Bathycorpusculaceae > SOJA01. The sequence continues at coordinate 74,850 of CAZRCD010000003.1, read as the reverse complement.
GTTATGGTTGGGAGAACCATGGATTGTTCCATAGCTCTAGAATACTCATAAAATGACAATAACTCGTCGATCATGCCTAAAGCCTCGATGCCCCTTCTGATATCGGGGTCTTTTTTGTACATCTCTCTAAGCAGGGATATGAAATGCTTACGATCAAACCTGTCCGGATAACCGTACATGATTGGGGAGTACGCGAGGGCTGCCAAGACTGCCAAGAATCGCATCGGTTCAAAGTACATCGACAAAAATAATGCGACATACGGTATCGCCAACGTCGGTTTAAATGAACGGAGGGTGAATTTTATTCTCGGTGTGTATATCTGCACTTCTTGTTTAGTTTTTAGACCTTTCAGAGTTTTATATACTGGCCCCTTTATCAATTCAAATATGCGTTTCTCATCGATACTTCGAATGTCTTCAACTAAGATTCGCATGTATGGCGATTCTAATCTGGGTAAATCTTTGACTCCATCAACCATATTCTTAAAGAATCCCATAGATTCGCGATATAATTTATATTGATCAACGAATCGAAGGTTATATGGTTCGCTTTGGCAGTACAAACATTGAAAAAGGTAGCGATGTATATACGGTTCTCTTTTAGCAAGTGAGTTCAGGTAGCCATTTAACGCTTCTTTTATCTTTCTATCTTTTTCTAGTTCTTTGATGGAATTCTGTTTCTCAAGAACCAATTCCAAAGAATCGAGAGGTTCCACACACGACCTAAGTAACGTCGCTGCACCAGTCTTAGTTCTAGTATGATTTATGGCATTGAACAAATCCGGGACATCAATTGTAAATAGTGTCTTTTCATCAATTATTCTCGGTGACAATTTACCAGTTATGCGGACGGTATCATCATATATGGCTCCTTCGCTATCGATGCCCCACAAATCCTCATATGAGCTGTGAACCAATTTTTCTAATTTAGACATTTATATCCCAGTAGGAAAATATGATATTTAACGATAAATAACCTTATTGAAGACTCTATGGTGACAAGTGACAAAATTTTACCGCTAAGACGACAAAACCAGAAAAAACGGTTAACTATTTATGCTTTAGTTAACAAGTGCTAATATACTTTAACGATCGAAAAGCTCTCAAATGAGTGCACCAAAGGGGTAGATCCAACTTAACCATTTCTGGCTTGTGGTAAAATCTATGCCTAAAACTGAACGAAGCAGAGGAACATAGCTCTCCAAGATTTCATCTGACCCCGCCGAGATGTTGAACTTAAATGTCTTTTTCTTTGTGAGACCCTAAATCCTATAAATTTGAAACTCTACGCGCGCTTTTAACTGTCGGGAGACTTAAGTGAGCCGTATAACACTTAAATAATTTCTTTCATTCTCTCCAGTATGTGGTAATCATCAATGCTTTCAACCAGTGAATACGCTGTAGAGTTAAGGAGAGTGGCTAAGCGCTACGCCGACATAGTAGCCGTAGACTACATAGACTTAGATGTTAAGTACGGAGAAATCTTCGGTCTTCTAGGCCCAAACGCCTCAGGTAAATCCACCACGCTAAAAATGATTTTAGGATTGGTCAAGCCAGACTCTGGATCTGTGAAGGTTTTGGGCATAAATGCACAAGAGGATTCGGTGGCGGTGAAGAGGCAGGTGGGATATGTTCCCGAGACTCCGCGTCTTTATGAGTTTTTGACAGGACTGGAATACCTTGACTTTGTTGGTGATATTTATGCGGTGGGCATGTCAGAGAAGAAGATGCGAATAGAAGAGCATTTGGCGGCTCTTGAATTGGAGGGAAGAGAGGGTGACATGATAAACAGCTACTCACAAGGTATGAAACAGAAAATTGCCCTTATCTCAGCTTTTCTTCACAAGCCAAAACTACTCATTTTAGACGAACCTCTAAGCGGCTTAGACCCAAAGTCGGCTAGAATCGTAAAGGATCTCCTACGCAAGCTAACAGCCCAAGGCGTAACAACCATCATGTCAACCCACATTCTAGAGATAGCACAGGCCATGTGCGACCGCATAGCCATAATGTACGAAGGAAAGTTATTGGCTTTAGGTAACATGGAGGAACTAAGACAGAAGGCAAGGCTGCCTGGATCGGATCTAGAAGAAATCTTCCTAAAACTGACAGGAACAGGGGACATAAAAGATGTTGTCGAGGCGCTTCTTAAATGAACTGGAAAAACATTGTTAGGCTTATTGGCATTGAACTAAAGTCTGGAAGATTGATTAGGGGTCAAAGGCTGAGAAGGTATCGAGAAAGCAGGATTTTTCAGTATTTGCTGTATGGAGGGGCCTGCGTTCTAGGATTAGCGATAGGATTAGCCGTTGGAAACTTCTATAGCGGGATGCCTGACTCTGAACTGAAACACTTGCTATATCAAGGCGCTCGTTCCCTTTTCCCATTCCTCCCCACCCTAATTCTCATTTCAAGCATGGTTTTCACTATGATGGGACAAATTCAGCGAGCCGGAGTAAGATTTTCAATCCAACCTCCGTACTGGCTACCCATCACATGGGAAGAGCACACTCTAGCCTCCGCTCTAGCTCATCTTATTGGTGTCCCCTTGGTTTCCATCATTCTAGTTGGCTCAGCCATAGCAGCCTTTTCCATTTTCCTAGGAGAATTGCCTCTTGCCATTTTCACGATTTTTGCTTTGCTGGCTAGCGCTTTCTTAGCTAGCACGACCACGGAGATTTTCAGAGTTTTACAAGTGAGGCTTACAGGAGCTGTTTACAAGACTTCTGGAAAGGCTGCTGTTTGGGTGAGGTTCATTGGTTCCATACTTTTCTTGATTGCGTTCTACGTGGTTTGGTTTGCCCTCACGTCTGGCGCTGGCTTCGTCACCCTCATTGAAGTGGTTGCTGGTGGCCAAGAAGCGGTTTGGTTCATTCCCTACCTCTGGTTAGGGTTGACTTTAGTTTCTTTTATGAGTGGATTGCTAGTGCAAACCATTATCTTTTCGCTGGCTTCCCTTCTGTTTATTCTCATCCTTTTCTACATGGCGGTTAGATTGAACGCCAGATTTGGATTGTATGAACCGCCAGCAATCACGATTTCCAGAGGAGTTTATGCTCCGAAGGTTGGCTTCTTGGGAAAACTCGGTTTTTCTTCGTTAGAGGCTGCTGTGATAAGGAAAGATATTAAGGCCTTCACGAGACGACGGGAACTCATGTACATTTTCGTAATGCCCCTAGTTTTCATTCTTATGCCGTTGATGCAGCAGTTGGGATTTTTGGGTGGATCCACCGCCACGGAGCCTTCTCGGTTCCTTTTCGCTTGGATACTTCTTGGGCCTGGAGCCATAATGGCCGTAATGTTGGGCACCATGATTATTGGTGAGGAAGGTGGGGCTGTGTGGCATTTCTTTTCTTCACCCATCACTGCGCGAAGCTTAGTCAAGTGTAAGTATGCCTTTATAGTCATCTTTTCATGCGTAGTAACGTTGGTGTGTGGTGTTGTTGGAATTCTAGTTACGTGTCCTTCGCCAGACATTACTGTGGCGTTGTTAATTGAATCCGTTCTGCTAATCCTCGCTTTAGGCGCCGTTTCCCTCGGAGCAGGAATAAAAGGAGCCGACTTTACCGAAGTTCCAAGGCCTAGAATGGTTAGGCCGTTAATGTCTCTCATTAACATGATCTTATGCTTGGTCTTAGCGTCGGCAATCTTCTCGCCCCTCCTTCTACACGCAGTTACAATGGAATACATACCCATTCCCGTGCCTCTACCAAAAATAGAGCTCTCTATCGCAGTTTCCATCAGCGCGGTTATGGCTTTCTTCGTAACCTTTGTGTTCTATCGAATAGCCCTCAAAAACGCGAGAGAATTCTTGAGAAAGGCTGAGATTTAGACATACCAATTGAACAATTTTGAATCATTAGCTGGTTCTTTTCGTGACATCTGACCTCACAAGTTTAAGAGCGGCTATTAGGATAGAGGCGATTGTGTAAACCGCTATGATGGTGGCTGCTAGTTGAATGTCGCCGCCCGGCATAGATACGAAGGGGCTCTGCGGTGCGGTGATGAGTTCCGAGGCTACGAAGCTAGGGAGGTTTGAGACGCTCCAGTTCGGAAGCCACTTACTAACTTCTAGGTAAAGCTGCTCTTGAGTCATGAAGTACATCATGGAAAGAATACCGCCAATAAATGAGGAGGCCACAAGTATGCCGACGGCAGCTAGTATGGAAAGGGTGGTTCTCCTGAAGACTTCACTGAACATGAACGCCATGGAAAAGAAGAGCATGTTTGAGTAAAGGAGAACCAAATAGATAACTGGGGCAAATTGGATAGACTCCTGAGGACCGAAGAGTCCATAGGCCAATGTAGCCCCGAGAGTCGTGGTTAGAGCTATCACAAAACCAAGAAGTGACAAGCCACCCAAGAACTTTCCTGTCATATACTCAATCTTTGTAATGGGCTTCGATAATAGTATGTCAGCAGTTCCTCGCTCGTATTCTTCGGACATGGAACCTCCAGCAATCACGATAGCTATAAGAGGAATGAATAGACTCTGAGTGCCTAGCACGCCAACAAGCCACATCATAGCTTTAACCTCTTCTAGGGAAGGCCCAATGACGGTAAACCCTGAAGGTGGATTAGTGAAAAAGTAGTAAAACAAAGCAAACAGTCCGACTTGAAGCGCCAAAGCCAAAATCATCAAAACAAGGAATTTCTTTTTGGCTATGGCTCTCCTCCACTCGTAGCCTATGATGGTCGCAATTCTTTGAAAGGCGTTCATGTTATTGGCCTCCTTTTAGAGCGCGGAGATAGGCGTCTTCTAACGTTATTTGATGAAGGTTTAAACTGAGCAACACACCATTGTGCTTAAAGATTTCTGAGGAGATCTCTCCTCTTAGGTCTTTTTTCTCCTTCAGCTCTATTCTTAGCTTGTTTTCCTCCGACTTCACGTCTTGTACGTAGTCTAGTTTTTTGAGGGCTGAAATCATTGGTTTTGTTACTTTTTTCAGTTCTGCTTCTATGACCCATTGTTGAGTGAAGGTCTCAAGCACCTGTGTTATCGGACCATCGAAGACCATCCTGCCTCTGTTGATCATTCCCACGTGGGTACAGATGCGTTGAACTTCGTCTAGAAGGTGGGATGAAATGAAGATGGTTTTTCCTTGTTTTGAGAGGGTTGTGAACAAGTTTCTGAAGTGGGCTGTTGCTTCTGGATCCATACCGATCGTAGGTTCGTCCATAATGAGAACCATGGGATCGTTGACTAGGGCTAGGGCTAAGGAGAGCCTCTGAACCATTCCTTTACTATACTTTCCAATTTTTTTGTCTCCCCATTCTTCTAAGCCAACGAGGTCGAGGAGTTGTTTAATCTTCTCCTTCCTAACCTGTGTAGCCAACCCAAACATCTTTCCCATGAAGTCTAGCATCTGCTCTCCGGTGAAGAAGGCTTGCATAGTTGGCAGTTCTGGGGCGTATCCTAGGCTTTGAAGTGCTTGAACCGGGTTTTCAGTTGGGTTAATGCCAGTTATTTGCACTTCACCTTGGTCTGGTTTCAGGAGACCAAGCATGGTTCTTATGGTTGTGGTTTTTCCTGCTCCGTTCGGGCCGAGATAGCCGTACACCCAGCCCTTTTCCACTGCGAAGGAGACAGAGTCTAGGGCTTTGAAATCTCCATAATATTTGGTTAGGCTTGAAACCGTTATGACTGGTTGAGACGCCAAAGCATTCCCCAAGTTTTGAACATACTTTTCGTGAAGTCCCTAATATATTTAACAGTTACGGCGTTACAGAGTTGATATATCGCTAGCGACTTGAATTCTCTACGTAACCTCTACTTGAAATGTCACCGCATCTCTGGTTTCAATTTGACAAGTTTGAGATCTCCGCGAGTTATAGGAAATTAATAACTTAAATAAGACAAGTAAAGCACAGTTCAAAGTATAACGGCAGGAGGAGTAAAAATGGTCGCGGACGATATAAGAGAAAACGATTTCCTAGAGGCTTTGTTAACCATTCCAGCGATATACAATTATAAAATATCAAAGAACTCAAGGTACGTTGCTTTTACTTGGAAAAATGTTCATCCTAATCTCGATGTCTTTCTCGTCCCAACCGTCGGATCGAGAAGACCCATTGCCTTAACGGAAACACCAGAGGCAACCTTCATTGTAGATTTTGCTCCGGACTCCAAGTCAGTTATTGTGGGCGAGGATAAAAACAGAAACGAAAGAGTACGATTATTCGAAGTAGCAATAGATAAGCCAGAAGAAATGATTCCTTTAACAGAAGAAGACCCGCCTTTCTTTTTACGGGGAGGAGCGTTGCATCCAAACAGGAAGTGGCTTGTTTATGCTGCCAATTATGACCTAGAAAAGAAAAAGGAAATCGAAGCAACATGGGTTTACAGACAGGACCTTGAAAACAGAGACGAGATAGTTATAGCAAAACCGGATAAACCGACATGGCTCTACCCTCAGCTTAACAAGCAAGGAACTCACGTGCTCTACAATCGAAAGGAACTTCACCCCAAAGGAGAACAATATTGGCTAGTAAACATCGAAGGAGAAGAAGATCGAGAAATACTCAATTTTGGACCTAAAGCAAAGGTTGAAGCACTATGGTTGCCTGATGGACAACGTGTCGGATTCATAACGGAGACAAAGAACTGCAAAACTCAAAAATATTATTCGCTAGGCATTTACGACATTAAAACAGAGGAAATCACGTGGCTGATTGATAACCCAGACCGCAACATCGAACGAATACACAGTCCCATCAATAGTCGTCACTTGGTAGTTTTGGAGTATCAGAAGGCAACGGTGAAACCTTCCATAATTGACTTAACAACCATGAAAGAAAAATTCCTAAATAAAACTAAAGGTTCACTCGTACCAATAGGTCCAGTGACTGACGAAGAATGGGTGGGCTTGTATTATTCATCCACTCAACCACATGAAATCATCAAGTTCGACCTTAACAATGTTGTACCATCTCATTTTCATTTTCTCACCCACGTTTGGGAACGAACAACCGTTAAACGTGAAGATCTTACTCCTGCAGAAGATTTCTCGTGGAAAGCAAAGGATGGTTTGATGATTCATGGGTGGCTATATCATGCAAAGACTGCCAGTAAAAAAATAATCGTTTACGTTCATGGCGGACCCACCGGTCATTCTGAAGATAGCATAAACGCTCAAATCGAATACTACACTTCAAAAGGTTTCAACGTTCTCGATCCGAATTATCGAGGATCAACAGGTTATGGCGTGGAATTTGAGGATTTAATCAGAGTTAACGGTTGGGGAAGTGACGAACAAGAAGACATATGGTCAGGAATCAAAACTCTGATAGAGCGGCGAATAGTGGAGAAGGGAAAAATAGGGGTGACTGGAACAAGTTACGGCGGCTACTCAAGTTGGTACGCCATTACTAAAGCGTCAGAATTAGTTTCTGCCGCAGTTCCCATTTGTGGAATGACAGACTTAGTGGTAGACTACAAAACAACCCGTCCTGATTTGCGCCCATATTCTGAAGAAATGATGGGAGGAAACCCGAAAGAAGTGCCTGAACGATACTATGAAAGGTCACCCATAAACTTCGTCCAACAAATCAAAGGCAAGATTATGATTGTTCAAGGAGCCCGTGACCCCAATGTTACACCTAGAAACATGGAAGAGGTGAGAAAAAGGCTGGATGGAACGGGAATTAAATATGAACTGTTAGTTTTCAGAGACGAAGGGCATGGAATATTGAAAACTAAAAATCAGAAAATCCTCTTCAAAAAGATCGCAGACTTCTTTGTTAAGGCATTAGAATAGCCTTCAGCTGGTTTGCTAGAAAGGAGTCATCAATAATTGTTTGGCGCTGATGGAAAACGCGCGCTTTGTTCCATTAAGAACTCTTGTAGCTGATATAAGTTGGCAACATGCCAAAGATCGAGAAAAGTTCACTTTAACCTATCTCTCCGGAGAATGGACGCTGTTGTTGTTCGTGTAACTTAAATACTGCTTAACTCAAACTGTTTATGGAATGTTGAGGAAAAGGAGATGGCTGAAGAAGAGGAAGCTGTAACTGAAAAAAAATATGAGCTTTTGGAAGATCTTCCCGGTATTGGTCCTGCCACTGCCCAAAAGCTGAAGGAGTTAGGTTTTCATACTGTCGAGTCTTTGGCTATGGCAGCTGCCCGTGAATTGGAGTCTGCTGGTATCAGTGAAAAAAAGGCTTTAGCAATTATTGGTGTTGCCCGTTCTACAATTAGTGTTTCTTTTGTCCGAGCTGACGAGCTTCTTAAAATGCGTCAGAACGTTTTGCGTTTGACTACTGGCAGCAAAGCCTTGGATGGGCTTCTTGGTGGGGGTTTGGAGACTCAGACCATAACTGAGTTTTATGGTGCGTATGGCAGTGGTAAAAGTCAGGTTTGCCATCAGTTGTGTGTAAATGTGCAATTGCCTCCTGAACGGGGCGGGCTTAATGGTGCAGTCTTGTACGTTGACACTGAGAACACTTTTAGAACTGAGCGTATTGTTCAGATGTCTAGGCATTTGGGGCTTGATCCTGAGGAAGTGGCTAAGAATATTATTTACGCTGAGGCTTACACTTCTGATCATCAGATGTTTCTTCTTGATAATGCTGATGAGATCGTTAAGAAGAATAATGTTAGGTTGATTATTGTTGATTCTTTGACTTCGCACTTTAGAAGTGAGTACCTTGGGCGTGAAATGTTGGCTCGTAGGCAGCAGAGGTTGAACAAGCACATGCATAAGCTTATTCGTTTGGCTAGGGCTTTCAATACCGTGGCTGTTGTGACAAATCAGGTTATGGCTAAACCTGACGTGTTCTTCGGAAATGCTGTTCATCCAATCGGCGGCAACATTGTTGCCCACACGAGTAATACGCGAATTTCTTTGAGGAAGGCTTCTCGTGGTCCCGTGCGGATTGCCCGCTTGGTTGCCTGTTCCTATTTGCCTGAGGGAGAGGAAATATTTAAAGTAACTGAAGGCGGCATAGAAGATGTTTCTGAAGACGAAAAAGTGAAACCCCGTAGGCGTTAAATATGCCCATCTCGTCTGCTTTGGTTACAAGGTTCTTTCAACTTCTGGTTAATCGGCGGTTTGCTGAGGCAGAGCGTGAACTTGAGAGAATCAAGCAGAAGATGCACAAGACCGAGTGGAACAGAGGCTATTTTAGGGCTTTGTCTGGAATGTTAATTGCGCGCAAATCAAACAACGATGATTATGCGTTTTTGTCAAAGCCGGATTTAGATGATAAGAATGCTTTGCGGAATTATAGAAAAGAGTTTCAGGGGCATGTGAAAAGCAAGCTTGACGGGGATTTTGACCGTGGATTTTTTTCTGCTTGGGCTAACTTTATGCGTGTCCTCAGCAAATTAGCTGTGAATAATTCTGAAGCGAAAAGTGAGATATCTGAGAAGGCGAAACCTAAACCTTTTGAGAAGGACAAAAGTCAAGCGAAAATAGAGAGTTTTTTGAGAGTGAAGGCTTAGCTTAAGCTATGGTAGTAGCGATTATTGTGTATAGTAGGGTCCAAAAGGCTATCCATGAGATGAAGTAGATGCCCATTCCTGTGAATACGAGTTTCTGCGGTTTTTCTACTTTGAGTGAGAATTTGGATTTTATGATGTAATAGGATATTAAATAAATGACTAGTGCTATGGACGCGCCGTTGAGTAAAGTGGTGTAGGTGGGATTTTCCTTGACTATTGTGTTTGTTGTTAGGCCGTAGCCTGTGCATATGAGGGCTGCTGTTATGCCTAAGGCGAGTCTTAGCCAGTACATGATTTCTAGGGTTTTCATGGTGTTTCAGCCTTTGCAATTAATATTTTAGCTTCAGATTTAAAGCTGCCTATTTATAGTTTTGGTGGTTATAGTTTCTTGGAAAGCGGGTGAGTTAATGAAGAAGCAATTTACGAGTTTTGATGTTAATGCTGTTGTTCGCGAGCTAAGCGAGGCTATTTTGGATTCTCGTGTCACCAACGTTTACCAGCTAAGCAGCAAGACTTTACTCTTTAAGCTTCGTAAGGCTGATAAGCCTGTTTTTTGGTTGATTTTGGATGCCGGTAGGCGTTTACATTTAACCTCTTACACGGTGAAGAAGACCAAGGTTCCTCCTTCCTTCTGCATGGCTTTGAGAAAATATTTGCGTAACGGTTGGTTGACTGGTGTTGAGCAGTATGAGTTTGAACGTGTTGTCGTTTTTACTTTTAAGACCAAGGCTGGTGTTATGCGGCTTTTTTTGGAGCTTTTCGGAGACGGTAACATCATTTTGGTTGGTGAGAATGGCAAGATTTTGCAAGCTTTAAGCTATAAGCGTATGCGAGATCGGAACATTATTCGCGGTGAGGTTTTTCATTTTCCGCCTCCCAGTGGGAAAAATCCGTCAAAAGTTAGCAAAGAAGAGTTGTTGCAAGAGTTGCGAAATGTTGGTGATGTTGAGGTTGTTAGGGCTATTGCAAGGTTTTTGGGTGTTGGTGGTTTTTATGCTGAGGAGGTTTTGTTGAAGGCTGGTGTTGACAAGAAAACGCCTTCCAATGCTTCAGCTGATGCAGTGGTTGATGCCGTTTTTGAGAATTTGCATGATATGCTCGCTCAAGTTACTGGTGGGAAGTTGGAGCCCTGTGTTGTCTTGGATGAGACTGGCAGTTTTGTTGATGTTGTCCCTTTTAGGCTTAAGCGTTATGCTGGTTTTGGGCATCAGTCCTATGGCAGTTTTAATGAGGCTTTGGATGAGTTTTATGTTAGGGTCGGTGCAATCCAGAGAGCGTTGGTTGCGGCTGCGGGGGATGTTGAGGAGTTAAGGAATGAGGAAGCAAGGCTCAAGAGGATTTTTGCTGGTCAAGAGAAGGTTTTGATTGAGGCTGAAGCTACATCAGAGAAAAATAGGCGTATTGGCGACGTGATTTACGCGCATAGCGGTGAACTTCAAGCGTTATTGAACATGTTTTTGGCTGGTAAGACGAGTGGAATGGAGTGGGGTGAGGTTGTTTCTGGGGTTTTGGCTGAGAAGGAGGCTGGTTTGATGTCTGGTGTGTTTGAGTCTTTTGATGACAAGCGTTTGGTGGTTAATGTTTGCGTCGACGATTTGTGTTTTGGTTTGAGTTTGCGAAAGAGTTTGTTTGAAAATGCTGCAAGGTTTTATGAGCAGAGTAAGCGCGCCAAGCGGAAGATGAAAGGTGCACGGGCTGCTTTGGAAGAAACGCGTAAGAAGTTAGACGAAGTTGAAGCAAAGATTGGGCAGGCTGAAGAGTTAGGGAAGATTAAGCCAGCCGAAGCGGTTGAGGAGATTGTTGAGCGTAAGATTAAGCGCAAAGAATGGTTTGAGAAGTTTAGGTGGTTTGTTTCTTCTGACGGGTTTTTGGTTGTGGCTGGTAAGGACGCTGTCAGTAATGAGGTTTTGGTTAAGAAGTACACTGAGGATGACGATGTGGTTTTTCATGCTGATGTTGTTGGTGCACCCTTCGTTGTCGTTAAGACTGAGGGTAAAGAGCCTAGTCAGCAGGTTTTGCGTGAAGCTGGTGAGTTTGCTGCTGCTTTTTCCAGAGGTTGGCGTGAAGGCTTCGCGAGTGTGGATGTTTATTGGGTTATGCCAGATCAGCTGAGCAAGGGAGGGTCTTCTGGCGAGTATGTGTCTCGTGGAGGCTTTGTTGTTCGTGGAAAACGGAATTGGATGCGTGGGACTCCACTTGAGACAGCTGTTGGCGTGGTTTTTGAGGATAATGGGGAAATTGAGTTTGTAGGTGGACCTGTTCAGTCGGTTGAAGCTAAGACGAATGCTTATGTGGTTGTTGTGCCTGGAGACTTGAAAGGTAAAGAAGTGTTCAAGCACGTTCTAGCTGCTTTAGCTGGAAAAATACCTAAAGAACAGCGGGAAAAGGTTTTGAAAGTTTCTGTTGAGGAGATTAGAGAGTTCATCCCGTATAGCAAGGGCAGAATTCTAGAGGGTTGATTTTGGTTAAGATGCAAATTTAAGTGTGGTCGAGATATAGTTAGTATGGGCAAATTGAGGCTTGTTAGACAATTTCATTGTTCTGATGAGGAGGATGCGAATGGTAAGTAAGATTTTGGGTAAGATGGAGGTTCTCCGAGGATTTATCAGTGTTCCGACCAGAAGTAGATTTGATTTGATCGGAGATATTCGTTTACCTTGTTTTACTAAGTTGAATGGTGAACCTGCTAGAATTGATAATTATGGAAGGCTTTGGTCGTCGTATTTGAAAGGTAGATTCTCTGTCGGTACCAGAGTAGAGATCAGCAAAACTGAGAATGGGTATCAAGTTGTACCGAGTGAGACTGAACGAAAGGATTTTATTCGTCTGATGAAAGAAAAGAAGGTCATGTCAGTTAGCCGTGAGCCAGACAGTGAATCAAATGTATATTATAAAGTGCTTCAAGGAGACTGTCTTAGATACCTTGACGATGGATCTGTTAGTGATGTCCACCTTACTTTTCTTGATCCACCTTACAGGCAAGGAAAAGATTATAGATTCTTTGATGATAATCAGCCCGCTTGGAAATACTGGAATTGGCTAAAGCAGATTTTACACAAAGTGTATGACATTACAACGGACGGTGGAGCAATTTATTTCATGCAGAGAGAAAAGAATACTGAGCAAGTATTGAAGGTGCTCAGAGATACTCGTTGGAGTTTTCAAAATCTTATTATTTGGAAGAAGAAAACATCTGCTGTCCCATGTTCCTCCAGATTTTCTAAGCAATACCAAATCATTGCTTATGCCATTAAAGGAGATAAACCGCGAGTCTTTAACAAGCTGCGCATAGACTTGCCCCCGCTTCCGGAGCACAAGTATGAGAGGAAGAACGGAGTTTATCTTACTGACGTATGGGATGACATCAGGGAATTAACTTCTGGATACTTTGCTGGAAAAGAAGCAATAAGAGACATTAATGGAGATAGAGTTCATAAGCAACAAAGCCCTGTAGGACTGCTTCTGAGAATTGTACTGTCGTCCACTTTGCCAGGAGACACAGTTTTAGACCCGCTTGCTGGAACAGGACCCACTTTGGTAGTTGCACATCAATTGAAGAGGAATTCTATAGGGATAGAAATAGACCCTAAGTATGTTGAAATTATTAAGAATCGGTTAGAATCTTTAAGGCCTTCCGATGACATCGCTAAATACTATGATTACTACAGATTTACACGAAATTTAAGAGAAATTTGGCCAGTGAACAATTTGGTCACTGAACAAAGGAGGCTTCTTTAAACGTCTTTAATTGACGCTACACGACTTTTTATCAAAGTAGTAAACAACTTGAAGAAAGGTACAATTAATCTTCATTCTCCTTTGGAAGAATTTGTGATAAGGAAATGCGGAGATAATTTGGCTTACGTGGATAATCGCAGGGATGCTAAACGGAAATATGGTTTTGATTTCTGGCGTGGCGTGAGTGTAGATCGACTTAAGGCTCAAGGAATAGAAAAGAGCTTGTTATATTCAGAGTCGCAGCAGTTTCCAGACTTTCTATTCAAGGCAAGAAAGTGTGGGGAAAAATACGTTGGCGGCAGCGTAGTAGAACTAAAAGACTCCAAAGGTGGGAATGTCGCTTCTTTTAACTCGACAATCCCTACGAAACGTAAAAGCCTAGAAGAAATAGACATAATCAATGGTAACAACTTAGTTTCAAGAATTGCCACGATTAAGGACGGCGAACTCACTGCTAGTGAATCCTATCTCGAACATGAAAGAGAATGTTTTTACCTTATACGGACACATAAAGAAACTGAAAAAGTGAAAATCTCCATAGTCGATGGGTCCTTTTTTGAAACAGTTTCCAAAGAACACCTGTTTTATCAGATGTTTCTAAACGTTTTACGAAAACACATGGAAAAGAAGAAAATAGAATTTCCCGAAGAAACATTGGAGAAAGTTGAGAAAGCCCTTTCCTATATTACTGATCAAACTATAATAGCCAGCTCACAAATCATAGAAGGGGCATCAGTAAGACCCAGACTAAGAATTATGGCTGAGGTGCATCCAGAAGGGAACCCTCATAGTACGTTCTATCCCGAAATAACAGAAGGAGGCTTCAATCTAATTCTTCAGTCATCGGCTGAGGTAAAGAAAATCGAAAAGGAATTATCTGCTCAAATCCCTGAGATTGAGATCTTTTCTATTCATCATAGAAGGAATGGGGAGCACAGAGTTTTCCAATTCAGAGGGCAGACACGTTTAAGTAAATTCTCGTAGCTTCCTGCAGAAATCAGTAAAAAAAGGAGCTATACTCGTTCGTTGACTTTTAGGTTCGAAATGATATATGTAAACTCTTGAACCTTTGACGGCTTGAAGACAACATAAGTTTCTATGTCGAAACCTACTGGGAGGGTCTGTTCGGAAAACCTTGAGCGGAAAATCTGCAACTGATAACGAACTTACTACACGATAAATCATTAACTCAAGTCTTAGCCAGCATGGAGTATTTATTGTGAGGTTCGAAAACCGTCAATTGATATGATAACCTTGTTTCCTTTCGGTGAAGCTGAAACCTCATAATCACTCATATACAACCGATAAAAGCGATACACCTTTTCAGGCATCTTTACCATAAAGGCGTCTTCTTCCTTTCTCAAAGAAACTTCAGATTCAAAAAGAGAACTTTCATGCCACTTCTTTTCCTCACGTGATGATATACCGAAGCTCGTTCTATCCAACGCGTACAAAAAAGCAGCTTCACCCCAACGTTCACCATCAACAATGTCAGCTGGAACGGCAACTTCAACATTCGAAAGCTTCTTGAGCACGGTTGAAGGCTCCAAATCTGACCTCATTCTTGTTGGAACAATGAGCTTCAAAGATCTCCCACCGAGAAAAGCACGCCTATACGTAACCAACCCTTTCTTCGTCAACCTTTCCACGCTTTTCTGAACACGCCCAATAGACCAACCGATCTCCTGAGCCAACTGATACAACGACAAGGCACCTGGCTTTCTCAACAAAAAATCAAGCAAAACCCTATCCGTCTCTTCTGCTTGCTTCTTCCTTGCTTGTTTAACGCTTGCTTGAAGCTTCACGAATTTCACCAATTAGATAATATTATCTCAAAACACTTAAACCTTACTCCTCCAAGTTTCACTGTGACACGCCATCACATGAACCCTATAAACGTAAAATCTCCACCCTTGATTATGAACCCAAACAAGCAGTGCGCATTTTAAATGTAAGAAATGCGAAAAACTTAAAGTCTAAGCAAAAAATAATCGGAATTGTGGAGTGATTGCATCATGGATTTGATGATTGATATTGTCCTCTTGATATTGGGCTTTGTTTTGGGTTTTGTTGCTAATTGGTATTTCTACAGAAAACAACGTAAGGAAAATGAAGCCAATACAGAGGTTTTGAAACAAATTCGGCAATATATAGGTGCTCAGATAAGACTAGGAAATGACAAGAGTGGGAAAATTGTACAGAGAAAAGATGGAACTATAGCAATAGATTGGACATTAGAATTTACAGAAAAAGTAGGAGTGAATGCAACACACAAAGTGGAGGTTGAGAAAAGATCTGAAAAGAGTCGGCACGTGTAGACTTTATAATCAAATACGAGAAAAACGGAAGACCCAAAGTCTAACCAAAGAACTAATCTAGACCCCTATCAACAATCGCCACTATACCATGCGATAACTAAGTGAATAAGACATTGGGTTACCTTGCTTTGGTCTCTTGCTTTTATCCAGAAATCATCTAATCTAATCTCTCCAATCTTAGTGAACGTGATGTCTTTGGAATAATGTATTTTCAATCCGTCAATCCATACTAATCCATGTGTCAAACCATTCCTCAATTCAACATCAATCTTATCCTTTATCTTTTTAGCATTGCTTCCACAAATGCTAACTAATTGATTTAGCAATTCTCCGATTCCCATTTCATGATAAAACTTTCGCTTGTGATCCCTTTTCTTTTTTCCTCTTGATCTCTTTGTTGTTTCCAAGACAAATAGAAAGCAACTTCTGAATAATTCTACATTCCTTAAGAAAACTGATATTGATTCAGATAACAATAGAGAGATATATCTTTTTTCATCAAATCCATATTCCCGATTATGTTGAACGAATTCTTTGTTGCGTCCATCTACAAATTTCCCTTTCACACCTGAAATTGCGAAAAGCATATTGAAGGCTTCAGTTAGTCCGTCAGAAGTCTTTAGTATCTCTGGGAAATCTTTTCTCTGTCTGCTTACCAATGTAGGTCTCAAATAGCCCTTTCTTTCCAACTCAGAAAAGACGTCCCAGAGTTCAGATGCAGTTTCTGCAACAGAATACTGGTCTTGTTTTTGCAATGACTTTATCCACTTGTCGAGAGGACACATGCAGACACACATTCAAATGCTATCTATAATAAGCATATTAGCGTTTTACGGAGAGTGTATTAGAGTTTAATACGACCTATATATAAGGGGAGTCTAGTCGCACAGCGCACAACAGAACATGCACTCATAAAAACCCATGCTTCTTCCTCATTAAAACACCGTGAATCTCAGCCTTATTCAACATACCCCTAAACAAAATAAAGAAAGAATCCAACCAAAACGGGTAATAGACTTCAAACAATCGAGAAATATGCCAATAACAACAAACCTCAACGCTAATAAAAATTCCGTTTCAGCCTATTTCAACGAATATAAGCTACTCTTTCAGAAGGAAGTAAGAACCCACATAGAAAACCACAAAAATCAAGGCTGACATCAAAAAAGGAGCTACGAAACCCCACATTTGTATAAGAAATCCTGACAGGGCTAAGCTCAAAGTGTTTCCGCTGTGAAGCCCCATCATCAACAATCCAATATCAGTCCCGTAAGATCCTTCACTCGTAACTCTTGAAAGTATTCCCTCTTGACTGATACTCAGCAACCCCTCAACAACACCATAAACAACCACAAGGAAACCTGCAAATACAGAACTCGAAAACCCAAGCAACACCATCGTAACAGTGTAAAACACTCCACTCACAAGTAAAAGCTTCCCCATCTCAAATCTCTTCGCAAAAAGATACGAGAACAGACCAGCCAACAGAACCTGCAAACCAACAAGCACGCCAACAATCTCAGCATCAAATCCATTCGAGCTCAAAAACAACGGAAAAACAAAACCACTCCTAAACCCGAAAGCCAACCCCATCACAATAAACAAAACCAAGAATCTCTTGAAAACTTTACCTTTCTTTCTAAAATCCAGAAGATGCAAAGCCTTTGCCACACTGAACCTCTTCTTTCGGTCGCCAACCAACAGCAAAGCTGTAGGAACAACAAAAGCTCCAGCCACAGCACACAACGTTAACGTTCCCTCAAAGAAAAACCAAACAATCAAAAACCCAGCAAGCAAGCTTCCAACAGCATAAGCAACATACGCCGCAGTTCTCAAATAAACCAAAGTCGCCCACTTCCTCTCACTCTTCTCCAACAGAAAAGCCCTATTCACAGCCCACAACGAACCATCCTTAGTTCCCTCCACAACCTTACCAAACAAGAACTCCAAGGGCGTATGAGCCAAATAATAAATCAAACTTGCAACGACGCCAAAAAACCCATTCAAAACAAAGAAACGCTTCTTACCCCAAAAATCAGAAACTGTAGCAAACAAAATTCTGCTAAGCTGAAAAATCATTGGCAACGACGCAAAGATCAGCCCAATAGTAATTATGTCAACATTCCTTTCCTCCATCATCAACGGCAAGGCGACACCAAGAACCCCACTAACAAAAGAATTCAAAACCTGAATGAAAATGACAACCCTAACCTGACCCAAACATCTCCCCCTTCAGAAACAGCCTACTTACCCCACATTTAAAACCATTACTGCTCCACATCAAATAAATAAATAACACAAAACAGCAAAATTCCGAATTTCCATCGATTATTTATCGGGTAGTAATGGGCTTTGGCTCTCAGGCTTTCTCCTCCAGTCGGCGTTGCAAGGCTATTTCTTAGGAGGTGATCCGGCCGCAGGTTCCCCTACGGCCACCTTGTTACGACTTTTCCCTCCTCGCGAAACCTGGATTCGACGCAGCCCAAAGGACCACGCCTCACCCAAGCATCGCTTGGATGGAACGACGGGCGGTGTGTGCAAGGAGCAGGGACGTATTCACCGCGCGGTAGTGACACGCGGTTACTAGGTATTCCATGTTCACGAGGGTGAGTTTCAACCCTCGATCCCAACTACGGCAGGCTTTCGGGATTTCCTTCTCTTTTCAGAGTCGGTACCCTCTGTACCTGCCATTGCAGCTCGCGTGTAGCCCGGGGGATTCGGGGCATACTGACCTGCCGTGGCCCGCTCCTTCCTCCGCCTTATCGGCGGCAGTCTCCCCAGTGTGCTCGGCTCAAGGCCGGTGGCAACAGGGGACGCGGGTCTCGATCGTTGCCTGACTTAACAGGACACCTCACGGCACGAACTGGCGACGGCCATGCACCTCCTCTCAGCTTGTCTGGTAAGACCTTCAATCTGACCTTCATTCTGCTGTCGCCCCCGGTGAGATTTCCGGCGTTGACTCCAATTAAACCGCAAGCTTCACACCTTGTGGTGCTCCCCCGCCAATTCCTTTAAGTTTCAGCCTTGCGGCCGTACTTCCCAGGCGGCAGGCTTAACGGCTTCCCTGCGGCACTGGAGCGGCACGTAGCCGCGCCAACACCTAGCCTGCATCGTTTACAGCTGGGACTACCCGGGTATCTAATCCGGTTCGCTCCCCCAGCTTTCGTCCCTCACCGTCGAGCGCGTTCTAGTCGACAGCCTTCGCCACTGGTGGTCCTCCCGGGATTATAGGATTTCACCCCTACCCCGGAAGTACCGTCGACCTCTCCCGCCTCCTAGCCTAGTAGTATCTCCCGCGGCTCAACGATTAGGTCGCTGAATTTAACAGGAGACTTGCTAAGCCGGCTACGGACGCTTTAAGCCCAATAATCATCCCTACCACTCGGAGAGCTGGTATTACCGCGGCGGCTGACACCAGTCTTGCCCTCTCCTTATTCCCCCGGCTAGTTACACCGAGGAAAAGCCATCCTCAGCGGACGGCACTCGGGGTAGCCCCGTCACACTTTCGTGCATTGCGGAGTTTTCGCGACTGCTGCGCCCCGTAGGGCCTGGGCCCTTGTCTCAGTGCCCATCTCCGGGCTTCCGCTCTCACGGCCCGTACCGGTTAAAGGCTTGGTGAGCCGTTACCTCACCAACAACCTGATCGGTCGCGGCCCCCTCCTTGGGCGACGCCTAGAAGCATGGTCTAAACGTCCTTTCAGCGAGAATCCATTCCAGGAGTTCTCACTTATCATGGATTAGCCCCAGTTTCCCGGAGTTGTCCTTGTCCCAAGGGCAGGTTAGCCACGTGTTACTGAGCTGTGCGCCGCGTCTCTTCCATAGCTTGGAGACGCTCGACTAGCATGTCTTAGTCCCATCCCGATAGCAGTGGGGTCCGGCAGGATCAACCGGAGTTAGGATGCTATTGGTTGTACAACGCAAAACCGACTGGATTTGGAGGGAATAACCACTTTTTGCCAAAGCCCAATTCAGACCTAAACCGTTACGCTTTAGGTCCACATGTTTGTTCCCGCAATTGGAGGTCAACCGTCCTCATTCTCTAGGGCTGTTTTACGCCTTTATAGTCGGGGTTGAGCCGCCGCTGTTTGATTGCGGGGTTGGCTTTCATTCGCCAAAATGGATTTGAAGGCGTCATAACCAATATAAGTGTTTCTTTTCACTCTAATATACGTTACCTTTTGCTTTTCCACGTTATAGGTTACTTTACTTTCCTGAAGAACATTAGCCTGTCTTTCTCGCATACATATTCGAAGCCGACAAGATCTGGGCCTAAGCGCTCTCTCTATACTTGAAGCTCTTTGTGTAACTCTACGACTTCCATGGTTTTCATCCACAACCTTTTGAAAGCACCCCGACCAAAGACGGCATCCACTTTCTTCTTATTAATCAGTGCCTTTACTCGCTCGCGCGCACAATTCGGAGTTTTGGCGAGTTAATGTTCTTTTAGATCCCTAATCTAGTGAGTTTGTCGAAGCGCGCGCACTAGGGTTTTTAATCTTTTAACATCGTGCTTTTGAACCCTGAATAGGTGACCGTAGGGACAGAGGGGATCGATCACCGCTTTTCTTAGGGTTTCATCGTAAACTAGCGGGTATAGCCTGCATCCTTCAGGTCGATGGGGATATATTCCACAACTCTCTTCTATGAGAAAAACACATCGTCCAGAGTTGTTCTTCAAACGCCATTCCCCATCTGTTTTCACTGCGAAGCACTCAAGTTCATAGCCGAGTTTCAGGATTATATTTAAATCAAGATCGGAAAGAGGCATCCTCGTCTCTAAGCAACACTCCACACATTTATGTCTCACACAGATGATACCGCTTGCCAACGAGCGTCTCACCTCTTCCAGTTTCGTTTCGTCATGTTCCTCTTAAGTCTACTCTACGTGCACTGAATATTATTTAGTGATCGATTTAAAAGCGATAGCGTTGGAAAGTTCATCAGGGGTTTCTAAAAAAATATTTAAAATGCTGTTCAATGAGTACTGTGAAAGGTGCGACTGTGAAGGTTGGTGAAAACTTTTCAGGAGTTCTGCTGGTTCTTGGCGCTTGTTGAATACTTTAAGGTTGCGAGAGTTGGGAGTTGGCTTGGATGGATTTTAAGTTTCGGTTTTGGAAGCATCTTTCTAAGTTTACCCCCTCTTGAACGCTTCCTTGTTGTTTTGTTTGCTTTCTCACTTGCCACGGCCAGCATCTTCATTTTGAATCAATATTTCGATCGAAAAGAAGATCAAGAGAACCCGTTTAAGTCCAATATGCCTGTTGCTTCTGGGAGAATAGCGCCTCGGACAGCGTTAATTTTCTCACTTTCGCTAATATTTCTATGTTTAGTCTTGATAACTTTGGTTGATATGAGTCTTCTGTCCTTGTTTCTCATTTATATAGTGTTTGGAGCTGCTTATTCTGCTCCTCCTTTCAGACTGAAAACCGTGCCAGTCGTAGACTTCGTTGTTTCAGGTGTAGGCGCTGGCTTCATGCCTTTCTTAATGGGGTTAGAGTTAACCGGCAAGTTAAGCTCCGATACTTCATTGATCATGTTGGGTGTCATGCCGCTAGTTCTGTTTCACTGTGGTGGTCATATCATTCAGGCCGTTGGAGACTATGAAGTAGACCGTAAAATGGGGGTTCATACTTTTGTTGTTAAGGTTGGAAAGAAAAAGGGTGTAGTCGTTGCTGGATTCATGTTTCTAGCATCATTTTTCTCGCCATTCATTTATTCAGCTTTTGGCTTGCTCTCTTATAAACATCTGTTCTTGTTTTTCATGCTCTTTCCCCTTTCCGTACCTATCATTAAGCGTTATGCTGCTGTGTTGAAGAATCCATCAGCAAAAAACGTCGTTAACATGCAGAAAACTGCGACAAAATACGGGATTATTGGCGTAGCAGTGATGCTGGGTTACACACTACTCGTGAAAATATTGAGCTTTTGAAGGACTCAAGACGCAACTTCGAAGCATTTTGGCTTTTTCGTAAGTTTTTTCTGAAAGCGCAGTATTGGAATCAATATTTTGCGGGGTAGACACCAGAAATAAAAGAGTTGTCCCAAAATAGCGCGTGTGTGTTATCCAAAAGGTGAGTTTCATGTGAATTAGCATGACTTTAGTGACAATGGTAGGATTCCGTGCTTCCTATTACACTAAGTTTTCCATTTTTTGTTATCCTTAACTGCTGTTCGCCTTTGAACATGGATGTACGTGCGTTCTCGATCTGGATGATATCGCCTTCCGAAATGGAGCTTATCTGTTCGTTCCATAGACATAGTTTAGTGTTTCCAGTTTCATCTGCTATCAAAGCGTTGGTTACCGCGGCGTAATTACCAAATCTTGTAAAAACGCATTTGGGTTTCGGGATTTCCAGAACCTTAGCCCTCAAGTTGATCTGCTTCATCCCTGTTCTTAAGTCTGCTACGTGAAGAGAGTGCGACCTTCTATTAGCTTTCTTAAATAAGTATCTGCGGATCAAGTCAGTATTTAGTGAATATGCAATCGGATTAGTTTCTTTCAGAAGGAAATTATTCGGTATGGGAAATTGTGCAATGACCTTGTGCCCTCTTGTTACCAAGAAGATAGCTTTGTCGCGCATTTTCTTGCGGCATGCGATTAAAAGGTCTTCACATGTGGACTCTCGGTTTTCCCAAGCCGAGATTAAAGCATGAAAAAACTGGTCAGGGTCAACCTCATATTTTATTGAAAGAAAAGCGAGGTATTCGCCGATTGTTGCTTTGTTTCGCAATGTTTTCCTACTCTCTTGTAAGCGTTATTTCTATTGTTGAAACCATTCTCGTTCTGTTCTCGCCTTCTCTTGCTGGCATTTCCTCTGTTCCTATCGCGATTTTGCTTACTTTCAAGTCTTTGATGAAGCGTCTTCTAGTTATCTCGGCTGTGTCAACTGCTGTTGAGATTGCTCGTCCTCGAGCTTTCAAAGTTATTTCTTTAGCGTTGGGTGCCGATAGGCTTGTGATGATCGCTAGAACATAGCTCATCGGTGGTTTGCTTCCGACAAAAACAATGTTCTCTTTGACTTTCTGAGTCCGCGGGGCTTTTCCGGGCTTTTCCTCTTTAACAGTTTCTTCTGTTAGTTTCTTTTCTTCTTTTTCTTCTGCCATTTTGTTCTCCCTCCTTCTTCATATCTTTTGAGTGTCTTAATAGTACTACGATGCTTTGAATTTTGGGCACAATTTGAATCAGGCTTGCACTAACTCTCCGATTGCGAACCTGTTTCCAACTCTTGTTATTTTAAACTTCGCGTGCTCTCCTTTTTTAGTGTTTGGCACAAATATGATGAAGCCTTCGATTTTTGCGATGCCGTCGCCTCTCGTGCTTATATCCTCAATTTCGGCTTCATATTCTTTATCAAGTTCAACTGGTTTCTTCACGTTGAATCCAGATTTACGGCTTCCAAATCTGTATGACATTTTGTCAACTCGGTTGATTTACCAGCTAGAATTCTCCTAAGAAACGTAAAACCGTCTGTAATCATTCTACCTTTTTTCGGAGCCTAGCTGCTCAACCATTGAGATAGCAGCTTCGCTTATTAACCTTTGTACACGCGAAGAACCTTTTCAAAGTCTCTGATCTCGGGGTTCTTTTCACTTTTCGATTAAAGGTTAGCGGGGGCTGTCTAGGAGATTGTAACCTAGTGATCTGTTGCGTACGTTCTCTGCTTTGTTAACCCAAGGCTTAATAATGGGTACTTGGACTTCGCTTATAAGAAGTGATTTTTCATGTCGAAAACTAAAGCCACAATAAGGATCGAAAATGTTGTTGCCGCCGTAACCTTGAACCAGAGAATTGATTTAAACGCTGTTGTGAAGGCCTATCCAGGCGTAGAGTATCGTCCCAAACAGTTTCCAGGTCTAGTGTTTAGACTGAAAAAGCCGAAGACAGCCACCTTGATTTTTAACTCTGGAAAAATGGTGTGTACAGGTGCAAAATCCGAAAAGGAAGCTCACAGAGCAGTTAAGAAGGTGGTTAAAGAACTGAAAAAGGGTGGAATAATAATCATTGGCAAACCTGAGTTGAAAATCGTGAATATTGTGGCATCTGTAAGTTTGGGAGGGATAATAGACTTAGAAAAAGCGGTACGTCCCCTAGGAAAGACGATGTATGAGCCTGAACAGTTTCCGGGATTGATATATAGAATGGATGAACCTAAGGTTGTTCTGTTGTTGTTTGCAAGCGGCAAACTAGTTTGCACAGGAGCCAAAAAAGAACAAGATGTTTACAATGCAGTGCACAAGATCCACAGAATTTTAGAGGAAAAACAGCTTATATTCTATGAATAGATTTCCATGAAACTTCGATCTCACACGCTTTCATCCTTTTTATTTGAACTTCTCAGTTAATTAGTTTACACGTTCAGAAATTTTTCCATTCTCGCAGATTATTTGTTTCAATTTTTTGGCTCTGGAGACACTAATAGGCATATGTAATGTTAAAAGAAGCTTTTATAATCATTGTAGGATGTTGAAAACATTGATTACCCATGTTAGAATAGTGCACACGAATATGTTAAAGGAGATATTTATAGAGCAATCTGCATCAATCTCGAGGCGATATTTATGTCGGAAAAAATGCCAAAATTTGAAATCTACAAAGATGCTGCTGGAAAGTTCAGATTTAGATTGAAAGCTCCTAACGGTGAAATCATAGCCTCTGGTGAAGCTTACGAGTCAAAAGACGGATGCAAGAACGGAATAGCGTCAATTAAGGAAAACGCTCCTAAAGCTGAAATCGTTGACACGACACAGTAGAAAAGCCTTCAATCATCAGGCTTTTACCCACCTTTTTTTGCCAGTTGAAAGCCACTTGACTATTCTTCAGGGTGGAATGGAAAAATGGGGGTTTGCGGGAGAATAGCGAAATAGAATTTCCGTTATCTCGCTTGTGAATCTTGATTCTGATTTCATAACGGCTTTCTCCAGAGAGGTGACAAATATATGGATATGAAACTGGTAGAGGATTGGCTCTCTGGATTACCCAGTAAATACACTCGAAAATGCTACAAAAGCGGAATTAAGAAGTTTGAAAATGAATACTATCACAAACCCATCGAAAACCTAATCAAAAATCCAGACGCTGGAAAAGTAGTTGAACAATTCTATTGTTGGCTCAGAGAAAAACATGGACAAAACACATGCCGAAACGTTGTAAACTCTGTTATCCAGTTTCTAAAATTTCATGGAACAGAAGTCAAATACAGAAGGGCTTTGCAAATCTACAAAACTGTTCCAACAACAAGAGACCACAGAACAGCCATAAGCGAAATACAGGAAATGGCAAAAACCGCGGATCTACGTGAGCAAGTGTTTTTAGAAGTCTATCTTCTGGGGCTAAGAATTGGCGATGTTGCACTACTGGAATGGCGAACCTTTGACCAAAATGGAGAAACACCAACACCCATAGAAATCAACACCAAGAAAGAACAAGTCATCGCAAGGACTTTCATAAGCGAAGAATTCAAACAACTCTTAAACAAGTATCTTCCTTTACTTGACAAGACGAATCCTTACCTTTTCCAGAGTAAACGTAGAAGACACTTATCAACAAAACAAATAAACAACATCCTCAAAAACTTGGTGAAAAGGGCTGGAATACTTAATCATGGGCTTTTCAGATGGCATACAGGACGCAAATTATTCTCGAGAACATGTGCTGAACTGGGGATTTCTTCGTGGTCTGCTAAGTTGATGTGTGGAAAAGCAATTCCAGCGTCAGATGATACATATGTTCATGATGCAGAACTAAAAACCGATTTCATGAAAATTTCAGAAACATTGCGGCTGTTACCAAAAATCATACCACAAGCAGAAGACAAAATTAAGAACTTGGAGAATGCAATTGGGCAACTCGAAAATGAAAACATAGCCTTTAAAACAAGAATAGACCTTTTGCAGAAAGACTTCCAACAACTCAAAGGAACAGTTGACAAAATGTATCCAAGACAACTCAAACGTTGCATACTTAATGAGAAGAACGAAGTTATAGAATATACAGAAACTTTCAGCACTCCAGAAGAATATCTGGAAAGTGAACGAAAATTCATGCGTCAAGTTCTGCTTAGAGGAAAGAGCAAGAAGGAAAGAGAACAGCTAAAAAACGCAGAGTTTGTGTTCGATGGAACTGGAAAGATGTCAGAAAAAGACGTTGAAGCTGAATTTGAAAGGCTTAGGCAAAAGAGAAAAACTGAATAAGCAAGTTACTCCATGACTCAAACTTCTTTCTCTCTTTTTCTGGAAAAGAATAACTAACTTCCCTAATACCTTGTTATTGTACGCATGGGGGGACTGTCTGTTTCTCTTTTTTGCTTTGAATTTTTTGGCTGGGGGAGTTACCTGAATCTATTCTGAGAAATCCGAATTTAGACTTCTGATAGTCTGGGATAAGAGAAATTGCTAAGAGTAACTTTTGCCATTTTGTAGGCAAATGTCCAGAAAGTGTCAAAGTGGAGAGCCTGAAATGTAATCCATAATTCTACCTATGATGAAACCCAACCAAAAGGTTACATAAGGCTCATTTTGAGAATGCACATAGACCTCTTTGAACAAAGGCAAACGTTGAGATTGTTTTAACCTCTGTTTATGGAGTCTTTCCAAGAGATTTGGTGGTAGTTTCAAGAAGAGTACAGAGCAGAGCAAGTACATGCTGACAAACAAGTTTATGCTCGATTTTGATTTGAGTTTTTTTTCATTTCGTCTTTTCAAAATATCCTTCAATAAATTATTCTTTCAGGGGGCTGGGGGAGTATTTGACGATTGTTTTGGTGTGAAAAAAATTTAACATCCACCAGAGTGCTTTAAAGAACGTGAACCCGCCCCCTTTTTGGGAGTGAAATTTTTGGAGGTGTGATTATGCATTCATAAAGTAGATATTCAAATTTTCGATTAAGTTACACTATGGAGATTGTAACCTTTAAGTGCAATACATGTGGTGAAGAAAAGAGCAGAATAGTTCCCCAAGGTGTCACTCCATGTTATGGCGATATGTGTTGCGAATGCTGTAAGAAGGAAGGACTTCAAGATGATGGATGCAAATTGGCTTGTCTTGAATTTGACCTTCTTGGGAAAGGGAAGAAACTCAATAGGAATGAAGAAAAGGGCATATTTTTGGAGAGGGCAATAAGCAACACTCTGAATAATCTGGGCATCCCACACGAACATAATCCTTTCAAACTTTATTATTCTAATTATCAAGGCAAAAATCCTGACATCATAATTGAAGCACTTAACGGAATCATCGAGTGCAAGAACATAAACAAGAAGCAAGTAAATTTACTATCAACACAGTGGCTTGACGAAAATATAACTTGCAGACCTAAAACCTCAGGATACAATCTCAAGATGGCTCTTTTCAGTTACAAACCAAGGCAGAATCTTGTTAAATATCTCAAGAGTCATGGATGGAGAAGTTACGGCTTGGGCTTTCAAATTCTAAATATAAAACAAGAAGAAAAGGCTATACCAAAACTGAAACAACGATTTTGGTGGTTAAAGAAACTCCATGACCAAAACAAATAGCGAATTACAAATAAAACATGCTATTAAATCCAATCATAAAGAAAGCCGTTTTTCATTCCATGTTTATTATTTATTATTAATTAATTACTTTATACTTTACTCTAACTAATTTACTATTAATTAACTAACGTATAACTAATAATATTATATAAGGTGGGGAATAGTCTCCAAACATATGGAGAAATTGAGCGATTTCTGACATAAAATGTTAGTTTGATGTTGAAGTATATGATACCACTTTTGAGGGTTTTAACTTGACACTAAAAGAGTAGTCAAGCGCGCGCTAAATCATTTTGAAATGTTTGAATGCGTCTTTGATACATTCTATTTTGTCAGAAGGGCAAGGATGTGTTCTTTGCCCTGACCTATTCCATGTATCCTTCATGGGAAGCCGCAGTGTTCCTTGACATTAGCAATCCAGCAGGTTTTAGGCGTGAAACCATGCTTGTTCTTTACATAAATTTGAATCTCTTTGTAGGTAGCCATTTATACTCTCCGTTTTTTTAATAATACACAAGCGCCATTAAAACATGGTGTGTGGGCGTAGATTTCTTGTTAAATAGTATAAAGGGGAGAGGGTGAAATGGGAAAAGATGAAAACTTCAAAACTGAATCGTTGGCATTTACTGAAAAAGTCAAAAATATTAAATATTATGACGAAGAGAGATGGTTTAGCAGTGCTTACTCAACTCTGAAAGCGAGATTTACCGTCGAAGGGGGCGGTTTGTCTGAAGAAGTGAAGAAAACCCTCAAAAGTCTCTTATTTTTTTCAATAGAAAATCTTAAGTCATTCTCTGTGAGTGATTACGACAAATGGTTTTATGAACTTGCTAAGGGAATAACTGATAGAGTTTCTAAACTTTCCTTTGGACATGCTCAAAAATTGATAAATATTCTCATGAAATATCATTTTGTTTATTTTTATTCTGATTTTGATGAAGACTGGAAGAAAAAATATTTGTGGTTGGTTCCTTATTTTGGTCATTTTCACGCACCCATAGACAGAGAAGTTTTGAAGAATTTAACAGAAAAATATTCCTTAGAAATTCTCCTTGACAAATTTAGCTGGACTAGATGGCAATGGAAAGAGAAGGTTCTGTATGAAGAAATTCAAAATTTTGCCCAGAAAATAGTAGAGAAAACTGAAATGTATTATGATAACAGACTCTATTTTGAAATGAAGGAATTATGGAAAAATCCCTCAGAGGAAATAACACAACAGAAAGGGGATTATGGAAAGGAGAAGATGATGGAAAGAGCACAGGGTAAAGGTAGCATTAAAAACTTCGTAGAAGAGATAGTAAATGAAATCAACAAGCAAGGCTGTGGGGCATTTGAATTAAATGAGCGCCCGCAGAGTTACTTTTCAATCAAAAGGTCAGGAAAGGAAAGAATTACGAATGTAGTGTGCTTTGTCAAAGATGAACATGTTGCTTCCATAAGCAAATATGCTAATATTGAAAAATCACTCTTTGACAGTCCTCCATATAATAAACTAAAAATGAGACCTTGTCCACCTCAAGGTTTGATATTAAGAAGCAATTGTGCCCTGTATCCACATAACGTAGAATATGACCTTAAAGAAGATAAAGATGTCATTTTTCAACTATGCAAAAAAGCCTGTGAAAACTTTCCACGTTGAGACCAACAAAACCAGTTTAAATTCACAAAAATCTAAAGGCGCGCTTGAGGTAGAACATACGACTACATGATTTTATAAGCAACGACTGATTACTTGTTTTCTGGAGAAAGTAGAAATCAGAAGTCAGATTTCGGATTGCGGGAGATATCTGCATTTACGCTATTAGTATACGTTATTATCTAAGATTTTCTGTTGTCGTGTGTTTTGTCAATTGTGCTTTCTGAAAGATAACGGTCTGTCTTTTTTTTGCAGGTGTAATTGAAGCCTGTTGCTCTCTGTTGAGCGTCTACCCCCTTATATATAGGTTGAACCTACGACATTATTGTACCTTAGGAGAGAGTTCAATTAAAGCGAAAGGCGGAGTGAAAACATCCATTCCGTAAGTCTTTTGTCTTGGTGGCGTTTTCTCAGAGATTATCTTCTGATGTTCTCGTTGTGGGCATGTTTTTCCAAAGAAAGGTGCCGATCTCGCCTGCTGGCCTGATCTCAGAGAAGAAGGCTTGTTTGTGTCTGATTGCGAAAAAATTTTGCACCGTAAAAAGACTAGACCCCCCTATAGATTTTCAACATAGAAACCTTATTTAACGCCGAATAGAACAAAGAAAAAAAGGGTTTGTAGGAGATATCGTCACTAACAGTCTTGATATACGTTGGGGTTTAATTTTCCACTTTACGGGTTACTTTTGCTTTCTGAAAAACATCAATCAGTCTTTCTCGCATACATATTCAAAGCACACTTGAAGCAAGACTTTTATCTTTTCAGGCTCTTGAGCAACCTTGACTGTAAACTCGTCTGAGCTTCCTTTGAACAGCGTCTTTTCAAGCTGGATGTGAAGCGGAGTGGTATTCAGGCTTTTGTGGCCAAGCATCTCCTTAACGTATAATGGATCCTTTGTTTTATGGTACGTCATGGTGGCTTTCTCGCACGCGCTAAAAACGGATAAAAACATTCTTTGACTTGGTATGCACGCGCACTATCATGGACATAATTCCAATGGTACATCCAGCATTGAAGAAAAGTTAAAAGTCATCAGCCAAATAACACTAAAGACGCTGATGTGTTGTCAATGGTTGAAGAAAATGAGGATATTGAAGAAGTATGGAGTCAATTTGAGGATTTTCAACATGTATTCTTGGCGACCATGGAAGGTGATCAACCCCGAGTCAGACCTGTAACACTGATTAATTTTGACGGGAAATTTTGGGTAACAACGGACACGTGGAGTGAAAAGGTTAAACAAATACAGAAGAACCCGAAAGTCGAATTTTCCTTTGTGTTCAAAAAGGGAGATAGAGATTGTTGCGTAAGAGTTACTGGGCTGGCAAAAATAATTAAAGATAAGCTGGTCAAGACAAAACTGGCGAGACATTGCGATTTCTTCAACAAACATTGGGAAAGCATAGATGACCCCAGCTATACTCTTCTGGAGATATTCCCTTCTGAAGCTACATATGTGACACCAGACAAGACAACACGCACAAAACTGTAGTATGTGCTCTTCATCAGTCGAAGCGTGCGCGAGTGGTGTCCTGAGGAGAGTAATGCCCGAAAAGTCAGAAGTTAACCGGGAATGTTGCTGTAGCTACAGACGGTTTCGTGCACGTGCGTTTCAATAATGAGAAAAGATATTAAAGAGTTCATGGGGTGAATGCTCAAGTCAAAGGCCGAGTGAGGTGAAACAATGATTAGCGTTGTGGTTGATGTTGACGATACATTGATAAACACTGAACGAAGGATGCAAGGCGTTTGGCGTGAGCTATTGGGTCGTGAAGTTCCCATGGAGGCGGTGGAAACCCTCGGTTTGGGGCAGATATTTAAGAAGTTCGCATCGTCAGACCAAAAGGCACGTGCCAACGAGCTAAGAAAAAGATTCTGGGATATATTACTTTGTTTGGAAAATATTGGAAATGAGCTGGCTGAACTGGACGAACCTATTCCCTTTGCAGCCGAAGTCCTACAAACATGGAGCAAACATTGCCAGTTAGTATATCTCACTGGACGAACTGAAAATACCCGTGAACTAACCTTAGACCAGCTAAGAAAATTCGGCTTTCCAACAGACAACACTCGACTGGTAATGTTTAACCTTGAAGACTATGAGCGTGCGCGGGGTTTGAATCTCTCGGGTTCAACGTTGGTTGAAGCGAAGTCTAGGCTCTTCTCTTCAATATCCAAGCAATATGATGTTGTTAGGGTTGTTGATGACTATCCTGGCTACTTCACAGTCTACAGACAATTTGGCGTTCCAGAAAGAATCGGCTTTCTGCGTCCAAAACGATATTCACCGCAACAGTACATCGACCGAGGTGCTACAAAGGTCGTCGAAAGCTGGAAACAACTCAAAGGCGATCTTCCAAAACCGATGTAGTGTTTGCCAGTGCTTGCAAAGAGAAAGCGGGCGAGGATGGCGAGTGAGGCTCCGCAAGCATTAGTTACATATGTTATTATTTTCTCATCAACAGTTGTCAAGCATGAGAAACAGTTCCCTCAGACTCTTAATAATTCTATCTGGCTTAACATTCAAGATCTCTTCTGATGGTCTCCTCTCAATGAGCATAGCTTTCATGCCAACGTTCTTAGCACCCTTAACATCCAAGCCTAACATGTCACCAACAAAAACAGCCTCTGAGCTATTCACGCCTAAAGCTTTCAACGCTCTCTCAAAAATCTCAGAACTAGGCTTACGCTTATTAATAGCCCCCGAAACCAGAACGACATCAAAAAACTCGTTTAAACCAAACTTGTCAAGCAACCTCGAAGCACACTCAGGGATGGCAAAATTCGAAACAAGCCCCAACTTGTATTTTCCGTGCAGTACTCTTAAAACGGTAATGGTATCAGGGTCTAAGTGCACATATTTCATAAATTCGTCAGTGAAAGCCAACGTAGCTCCGACGACAACGGGACTCGAAACGTCAAAATCATAACCAAACCGTTGTAGAACAAGCGAGACACGAACGTTGAAATGCGGTTCTTCTAGGCTTTTCTCGGTTTCAGCGTAAAGCCTATTCCTAACTTCAAAATAAGTGCGTCTAAACTCTTCAAAGGGAATGTTAATTCCATTTCTAGCCAAAAATTCATGAATTCTCCTCAAGCAAGGTGTATAAAAAACCTCATCGCTTTCAAGCAAAACCAAAGTGTTAAACAAATCAAAAAGCACAGCCTTAACTCTCATTCTAATACCTCAAGCCTATAGTTCTAAGCCGAACATAAAAACAGTTTTGCAGCAAACAATTAAAAACGTAATCTTAAAATCTGCTCTTCGTCTCGCTATGCCAGTTGCCATGGTGACCCAAAAATATTTCGCGGAACTAGTTAAACGTGCTACTATGTTGATCAGCCTCAAAATAGGATAAAAAGGCGTGTAGAAAAGCAAAGTCAACCAAGATTTTTTCAGAAGCAAATCCCTGTGAATGCTTAACGTGTTATGAAGCCAACCAATAAACCATCTCAACCGTTGACTCCACAAAACATCAAACTAAAGCGGAGCAATCGTTAAGCCATTAGCAACACTGACGTAGTCAACACCCGCTCCTCTTTCATGCATTTCCAAAGTGATCTCCAAATCTTCAGTGACCGAATGAATGTTCTTCTCGTTTAGTATTCCACGCAAGACATCAGCATCATACAAGCCAATAGCTCCAGAAACAACCAAAACATTATTCCCCAAAGACTGAGCGCAACGGGATATGCCCAAGCCTTGACTATACTCAAGCTGCTGCAAAACCACGTAAGGATTAAGCTCCGCATTCCCATCTGACGGATGAACGTAACCAGTAACAGCCTTCTTCTCGTTCAAAAGCATATAATCAACAAGCTTCAAAAGCGTGTCAGGCATCCACCAAGAATCACCATCAACAACCGCAATGAGACTGCCTAAGGCTTTATTCAAACCAGTTTTAACAGCTTCAACCTTGCCTGAATTCGTGGAATGCCTAACAACTTTTCCGCGAACCTTCGGGTACCTTCTGCGGTTAAGTTCTATGGCTGCCCAAGCAATCTCATAGGTAAAATCGCTGCTACCGTCATCAACAATAATGATTTCGCACAATCCATCATATTTCTCTGCACATCTGAAGAGACTATTTATGCAATGGGAAACATTTCTCTCCTCATTGTAGGCTGAAACTACAAAAGAGACCATGGGATAATATTGCTTGTTATGCTTTTTCCACTGTTTCTTAGCCAAGGTAGCAGCAACAGCCCAAACCCCAGCAACGCCAATAGCAAAAAAGTGTACCAAGTGTAGAAAAAGCGAACAGTCAAATACCAGAGCCAACCCGCCTGCTGATGAACTCATACTTGAAAATGCTGATTGCAAGCCACTGAGCGAAAACAGGGAAATATGCCCAAGAAACATAGGCCAGAATAAACAGCACGCAAAATGCCAAGTAAATAACCTTTGAACCTTTCTGCAACCTGAACTTCATTGACAAACCTGTCCTCTGCGGTTAAATTCTCGCAAGCCCTTCCCTTTTCTCCAATAGTAAGTAAGCCCGCTTGGAATAACGCAAGTATTCCCACAAAGGCAGTATTCTTAACAGAGAACCATACACCGAACACAAATGACAAATGTGCAATAATTTTTCCCCTTTTTTATGATGATCTGATTCATAATATTCTGGTTTTGGAAAAAGGCTTATATTGTATATTGCTACACAATATTTAGGACTTGGTAAATATGAACACCCGTTCAAAAACTGAAGAGATCCGCTGGCAAGTCTTAAAGGCTATGTTGAATGAATTCCCAGCATTAAAAGAAAGGGTTAAAAGCTATCTGGAAGAAGGGCAAAAATCGAACCGATGATCCAGCTGTTTGTTTTTCTATGATTTAGAGGTGTTCGTTAATTTCTTCTACGGGTCTAGTTTCTTTTAAGTAGATGCGGAGGTGGAATTTTGACGTTATTTCTGATATTATCATTTTCGTTTCTTAGCAGTTCAGCTATGTGATGGTAACGTTCAAGAAAATCTATGCCTTTCTCTGTTGACCTGTAAATGTCTTTACCGTTTTGCCTGATTTTTTCCAGGAGGTGGATTTCCAACATAAATCCTAGGTAATCGTTAAGCTGCGTGAAACTTAGGTTTGCCCTATACATAATTTGCGTCTTTAAAACTCCATCCTTCGCTATTTCCAAAATTTCCGATATAATGTACAATTTGTCTCTTCTTTTCCGAGAAGGGGTCGAACCCCATGGATTCATTTTTCTATATTCCTCCTTTAGAACTCTTTTCTAGAATGTAAATCGTATGAAACCTTTTAAACCGTGTTTCGCCCGCATGACTATTACGGGAATTGAAATATTCTAGAAGAATCCTCTATTTTGCTCCTATAACCAGCGTAGAAAGACTTTAGTTCTTATGGGACGACGTAACTGAACGAGTGAAATAAAATGTTGATAGGCTTGATTGCAGACACACATGATAACTTGCCGCTAGTTGATAAAGCTGTAAAAAAGTTAAATGAAATGAATGTTGGGCTTGTGCTCCACGCCGGAGACTACGTGGCACCATTCGTGATCCCGAAACTGAAGGAATTGAAGGCGAAGTTGATTGGTGTTTTCGGCAATAATGACGGCGACCATGAACTCCTAAATAAAAGATTCAATGAATATGAAGGCTTGGAGATGCGTCGAAACTTTGCTGAAATATTTGTTGGCGGCTTAAGAATAGCGTTACTGCATGGAGATGAGGGAGAGCTTTTAGAAGCTCTGATTAACAGCGAAAGCTTCGATGTTGTCGTTCATGGACATACCCATAAAGCTGAAGTTTATCAAAAAGGCAAAACGTTGATTGTGAACCCAGGTGAGGTATGTGGATATCTAAGTGGCAAATCAACAATTGCTTTGCTTGATACAGATAGGCGTGAAGCGAAAATAATTGAAGTCTGAATCTTAATTTGACGAAAACTATGGCTTTCTTCCATTTTCTTTTGCTTTGAAGTTCGAAAGGGAAAGCTGTTGTTCTCTATTTTCTCCCTCATTCTTTTTGGGCTCGGTGGTGGTTTTGTGTGAAAGTATTTTTAGGCTTTCTTCCTGAAGTTCTCGCATGATTTGCTTCATTTCACCAACCTTCTTCTCTAAACCCATTAACGCAGCTCTAAGCTCGTCGATATGATCCAAAACGTATTTGATGAGGGGTTGGGTTTCTTCTGAGGCTTGTATGCTTATCACGGGACCTTTTGTTTCGGAAGCCTTCTTTAAAGTGATTAATGCATCCATGAGCGGTGAAGGGTTATCCCTAACATCCCGCATTAAAAGAAGGAGATCTGAGCCGTCTGTTATGGCTTTTCTAAGTTGTTCAAAGGCTAAACGCGAATTTGCAAGCGGGTCTGGGGAGTTCTGAAGCAGAATATCCTTGAAAGTCGTTAGGGTTTGGATGAAATTCTTGCATAGAACCTTAACCGTGTAGGCTTTTTCTGGTTTCAGAATCACCATGGTTTCTTCGCTTTCTGTCGCTAAAGCCCTAAGCCTATTAACATAGTGTTCAGTCTTGTTCAGCAATTCTGACGGGGGGAGTTTTTCGAATACTGCTCCACTGGCAACATCGCTTGCGATTTTCTGAATAATCTCCTCAAATTCACTTATTTTCTCGTTAAATTCTTCCTTGATCAAAAAATCACCATGACATTTACACTGACGACTTTTTCAAATTGCATTATAGCTCTCTTTTGTTAATTATCTAAATTGTATTAACATTTTAGGTTTTTGTGTGTTTTCTTGGAAAATAGAACACCCTTTACTTGTCTGGAGCCGACCTTGATGTAAATGATTTATGCCATACTGGTATCTTAAGCATGATAACAATCACAAATGGTTGTGGAGGAACATTTGAAAAACCGTCCGATTGATGAGCTTTTATCGCTCTTTTTTCACCTATTTTGTTGTTCCCAGACTTCGAGAAGATTTTGTATGGCTTTAGTTTTAGGTGAGTGTTTATTAAGCCTGTAGATTCGGATTCTTCCAAATCGTTTGTGCTGGACAATTCCTTCATTTTCTAAAACCTTCAAATGCTTGTTTGTCATTCCATAATTCACACCGAGCCTGCGAGCGATCCCTGAAATATTAAGTTCACCAACTTCCGATAGGATTTTTAGAATTTTCATTCGAAGCCGTGAAGAAAAAAAGTCCTCTATATCCATGACTTTCACAGCCTTTCCTTTTGCAGAAGATTGCTTAATTCTTTCTCTAGTTCGTAAGCTGGAATTCTAGGCAGAGAGATACATGTTGATCTTCCACGCGAACCAGCGGCTGAAACTTCAGTTTTCACTACGCCTAGAGCTGAAAGTGTATGCAAATACTTCCACAGTTGCGTGTGGCTGTGCGGTTGAGCGTCAAATTCTTCACAGACAACAGCATAAGCTTGTTCAGCCTCTGCTAAAGAAACGTAAGCCGTTTCATTTTGCTTAAAAAATCTGGCTATGCCAAGCAAAAACAGTTTTTCATGCAGCCTTAATGATACCACGTCACTTTTGCGTATAACAGCATATATGCTTGAAACGGCCTTTCGGACACACTCTGGCGTAACCGTGTCCAAATCTTCCGCATCTGCATATTTCCCAGCTCTCCAAAGCAGTTCAATCCCGAATCGAGCGTTTCCATTTTCGGAAAAGGCAAGTTCAGCTGTTAGGCTTACGGTGTCTTCTGGCACTGTTAAAGGCTTAAAGGCAAGTGAGACACGGTTGTTGAGGATGTCCGTAAGCTGTTGCTTGGAGTATCTATCAAGATAGATTATGTTGGATTGCAAAGTGCTTCTTGCGCTTGCATCTAACTGTTCAATCGCTTTTAAGCTTCGTAGAATGCATATCAGCGAGATTCTCTGAGGTTTGTTCAATCTTATTTCTTGCAAGCGAGTCAGCTTGTAAACAGCCTCAGAGCCTTCCCTCTCAACTAGGCTTTCAAACTCGTCTAAAGTTAAGACTACGTATGCTTTTTGTTCGTCCAGAATTTGCAGCAGAATGCCTAAAAGCTCTTCAGCCGAATAGCCGCGTCTTGGAAAGTTTGGATGAAAAATGGAAACCACATGGTGTAAACTGAGGAAAAGGCTTCCACGATACTCGCGACAATTAACATGAATGTAACGAAGGTTTGTTCCACGCTTGTTTGCTTCACGGGTAATGTCTGCTCCGAAACGTTGAGAAAGCGCTGTTTTGCCTGTGCCAACGTCTCCAGTTATCATGACTCTCTGTGTCATCTTCTCCGGAGTGCGCAGTAAGAAACTGAAAAACTCCATTAACAAACGCAGTTCCCTGTCTCTGTGTGGAAGCCTGTAAGGAACATAGTTTATGTCAAGCTTTGTTTCATCTTTGAATACGCTTCGGTACGGGGACACGTGCTAAACCTCAAAAGAAATTATGCGACAACCTCTTATTCTTTTTCCCTAACGCAACAGTAAACTTCTGAAACGTTCAACAACCCTGAACAAAACCGAGTTTGCCGAAAACAAAAGGCTAATAAACATATGTTGTTATTTTATTGCGAAATGATTCCAAAGTATTTTTTTCTGACAAAAGGTGTTGGCAAACATAAAGAGCGTCTGCAATCTTTAGAGTTAGCCCTGAGAGACGCAGGCATACAACACGTTAACATAGTAAACGTTTCAAGCATAATACCGCAGGGTTGTGAGCTCATTTCAAGAGAAAAAGGCTTAAAAACGATCAAGCCCGGAGAAATAACCTTTGCCGTTTTGGATAAGAACTCAACTAATGAACCACATAGACTGATCGCAGCATCAATAGGCGCAGCAATCCCATTAGATCAAGACAATTACGGCTATCTTTCTGAACATCACTCTTTCGGAGAAACAGAGGGGATGGCGGGAGATTACGCAGAAGATTTAGCTGCAACAATGCTGGCCACAAACATGGGGCTCGAGTTTGATCCTGAAACTACTTGGGACGAGAGAAAACAGTTGTTCAAAACCAGAGGACTGATAAAAACAACCAACATGACACAATCTGCAATAGGAGACAAAAACGGCTTGTGGACCACCGTTATTGCAGCAGCAGTGTTCGTACTTTAGAACAACATTTTTAAACATTTGCATTTCAAAGTTTTATTCCAAAACAATATTAGCGATAAACGTTAACGCTAAACAGGTGAAAATCTCATTGCTGGAAAAACTTCAGACGCCATTGATAATTGTTAACTTCAAAACCTACTTGGAAGCAACAGGCGAGAAAGCTGTTGAACTTGCAAAAAAGGCTGAAAAAGTAAGCCTTGAAACAAAGACTTCAATAGGTGTAGCTCCACAATTCGCGGACATAGCAACTGTCGCAAAGACCGCGAAAATTCCCGTTTTCGCCCAGCACATAGACCCAATCCAGCCG
This sequence comes from uncultured Candidatus Bathyarchaeia archaeon, assembly GCA_964598485.1. Taxonomy (GTDB): domain Archaea; phylum Thermoproteota; class Bathyarchaeia; order Bathyarchaeales; family Bathycorpusculaceae; genus SOJA01. The sequence continues at coordinate 36,870 of CAZRCD010000003.1, read as the reverse complement.
GGAAGTCACACGGGGCATGTACTTGTGGAAGTCGTGAAGGAAACCGGAGCAATAGGAACGCTCATCAACCATTCTGAAAGACAACTCAAACTGTCGGATATTGATGCTATAATCAAAATAACACGCCAAAAAAACCTAGTTTCCGTTGTGTGTGCAAACAATCCAAATATAAGTGCAGCCGTTGCATGCTTAAAACCAGATATTATAGCCATTGAGCCGCCGGAGCTTATAGGCACAGGGATTCCGGTTTCAAAGGCTAAGCCTGAGGTCATAACGGACACGATTAGGCTTGTTAGGGAAATCAACGAGAAAGTTGTAATACTTTGTGGGGCTGGAATAAGCCGTGGAGAAGATGTTAAGGCTGCGTTGAAGCTTGGCACCCAAGGGGTGTTGGTTGCAAGCGGCATCGTGAAGGCGAAAGACCCGTATACGGTTTTACGTGAATTTGCAGAAGCAACAAGTGTTTAGGGGAATGGATCTTTGAAGGTTGAAGCTGAATGCGCCGGGTGCATAGTCGGCAGAGCCGTAGCACAAGTCACTGAAGCCACGACAAATCCAGCCATACGTTTTAGAACAATGGTCGAACTTTTACGGTTGCTGAGCAAAGAGTTCAAGCCCACAGCAGTACCAGCGGAATTAGGCACAAAAAGAGACCGCCTGATAAAGAGAATTACAGGCAACAACGACCCATATGAAAGGATTAAGAGGATAAGCAACGAAAAAGCCTTGAAGCTTCTGCCATACGCAAGAAAAATTGTTGAAGACGGATACACGCAGCAGGACAGATTCAAAAGGGCATGCCTATGTGCCATTGTTGGCAACATCATGGAATTTGGTATTCCAGGCCATAAATTCACGTTCAGCAGTCTTAGAAAGCTTTTCAGAGAAGCTGGAAAAGACATCGTAATAGACGATACTAACAAAATTTACGAACTAGCCAAAAAAGCGCATACTGTCCTTTACTTGACGGATAATGCTGGAGAAATTGTTTTTGACACGTTACTCGTTGAACAACTGAAAAACATGGGTCTAACCGTGATTGTTGCTGTTAAAGGCGAACCCGTAATCAACGATGCCACCATGGAAGATGCAGAAGCCTCAGGAATAAACAAGATTGCGGACAAGACTATTACAACTGGAACAGATGCAGTTGGATTAGCCCTAAAAGAATTCCCCAAAGAATTCCTTGATTTTTACAATTCTGTTGACATGATCTTCGCCAAAGGCATGGGCTACGCCGAAACCTTAACAGAATACAAGCTGAAAAAGCCTCATGCTCTACTCTTTAGGACCAAATGTAATTGCGTGGCGAACTTTTTCGGCGTGCCCCGAGAAAGAAACGTTGCGAAGTTGATGCCGTAATGAGGCTGCCATCCATAAGTCTAGGCAAAGAAACGCTTTCAAACTTTGAAAACGCCATCCGGAAAGAGTGGATTATAACGAATGGTTTAGGCGGTTATGCGTCTTCCACGGTTTTGGGCATAAACACTAGAAAATACCATGGATTACTTGTTGCTGCTTTTCATCCGCCTAGAGACCGACGAGTATGCTTAGCAAAGTTGGATGAAGAAGTGAAAATAGAGAATAACATTTACCCACTTGGTGCCAACGAGTTCCGAAATGGAGTTTTCCCTCGAGGATTCATGTTCCTAAAAGAATTTTCGGTTTCAGCCTTCCCAAAATACATTTACGCTGTAGAGGGTGTTGAAGTTCAAAAAACAATCTTTATGCCATACGAAAAGAATGCCGTTGTAACCATTTACAATGTTGTGAACAGAAGCGATTTTAACGTTGAAATTCGGGTCTTCCCGCTAATAAATTGGAGACATTTTCACTCAGTAACGAACAGATGGAAAATCCCTTGGCAATTCGTTCAAAAACGAGAAGATAAAGAAGTGGATATACGCTTTGGCGCACGCCACTCTATGCTGATGATAACCACAACGAAGGGACACTATCTTGCAACCGGAAAATGGATTGAAAAAATGTACTACCGTGAAGAAGCCAAGCGAGGAGAAAGCTGTTTAGACGACTGCTATCAACTCGGATGCTTCAAAATAGACGTAAAAGCAAAAGAAAATGGAAAGTTTGCAATAACTGCAGTCGCGGACAGAAACGAGGATTATGCACAAAAAGTTTTGGCTGAAATGCCAGTCACCATGTATGACATAGAAGCCTTATACGAGCGAGAAACAAAGCGTCACGAAAATTCACTAACGAAATTCTATGAAAAACACGAGAACATCCAAGCAAAAGACTGGCTAAACCGGATTGTTTTAGCCACAAGCATGTTCATAGTTAAAGGGATGAACTCCAAACAAAATTCTGTGATTGCTGGTTACCACTGGTTCGGAACTTGGGGAAGAGACACGTTTATTTCTCTGCCCGGATTAATGCTTGTAACTGGAAGATTTGAGAATGCAAGACAGGTTTTTCTAACATTCAAAAATCACTGCAAACACGGTTTGATTCCTAATTTTTTTCCAGACAGGGCAGGAGAGCCAGCCTATAACACTGTTGACGCGACCCTATGGTATGTGAATGCAGTGCTGCAATATGTCAAATACACAGGCGATTTCAGATTCGTTCAAGAACAGCTTTGGGGAACCCTAAAAACAATAATCGAGAACTATGTAAGAGGAACAGCTTTCAACATACATGTGGACAGCGACGGATTGCTTTACCATGGTTCCCAACTGACATGGATGGACGCGGCAATAGATGGTCAACCGATAACTTCGAGAGCTGGAAAGGCAGTTGAAGTTCAAGCATTATGGTATAACGCGTTGAAAATCATGGAGCTTCTGGCAAATAGGTTCAAAGAGAAAGATGAAGCTGAAAGATACGCTGACATGGCTGAAAAAGCAAGGAAAAGTTTTGTTGAAAAATTCTGGAATCCAGAAAAGAACTGTTTGTTCGACGTTATAAGCGAACACGGCAAGGACGACTCGTTGAGACCCAATCAAATCATCGCAGTTGCTTTAGACTTCACCATGCTAGATAATGCCAAAAACGAAAAAATCGTTGACGTTGCGAATCAGGAGCTTTTAACACCTTACGGCTTAAGAACTCTTGCAAGAAATGACCCAAAATACGTTGGGGTCTATGCTGGAGACAGAAGAAGCAGAGACAACGCCTACCATAATGGAACAGTTTGGCCTTGGCTATTAGGGCCTTTCACAACGGCGTTTCTAAAGACTAAGGGGTCCGCTGAGTATAGGCGTGAATATACTCTAAAGAATTTTCTTTTACCATTGTTTACTGAACAAAGTTTTAAGGCTGGACTTGGAACAATAAGCGAAATCTTTGACGGTGAACCGCCACACACGCCTAAAGGATGCGTTTCTCAAGCGTGGAGCGTTGCAGAACCGTTCAGAGCTTACGTTGAAGAAGTAATGCAAATCAAACCAAAACACCAAAGAGAGGTTTTACAAGGCTCATGATGAAATCGCTTTTCTGAGACTTTCCGCTGCTGCTTCCGGGGCAACAGTGTTTATGTAAATGCCTGTGCTTTTCTCGAACCCAGCCCAAATGGCAAGTTTAGGATAAACCTCCAAATGCCAATGATAATACTTGCTCGCGTCTTTATCTATAGCCAAATGAAAACCAAAATTGTAGGGCGGGTCATTCAACAGCTTCTTCAATCCGTTAAGGCATGTTTTCAAAGTTTTAGCAAAAGTTTTCACTTCGCTCTTTGACATTTCGAGTGGCGTGATCTCATGTTTTTTGGGCAGTATCCAAAACTCTAATGGATTAACGCTTGCCCAAGGAGCAAAAACCACGTAATCCGCGTTTTCTAGAATAAGCCGAGGTCCATCAAGCTCTTTTTCCAGAATATCGCAGAAGACACATCTCCTGTTTCTTGTCCAGAATTTTCTGCTGGCTTCCAACTCCTCTTCCACAACACTTGGAACAAAAGGTGTTGCAATTATCTGGCTGTGAGCGTGGGAAAGCGAAGCCCCAGCCTCCAAGCCGTGATTGCGGAAGATGGAAACATACTTCACATAAGGCTTTGCAGAGAATGCACGAAGCCTATCAATGTAGCCGTTAATAACATGCACTAACTGCGAAATCTTTGCGTTTGCAGGATGCTCATCATGAACTGGAGATTCAACCAAAACTTCGTGATGACCAACAGCCACAACCAAATCATTACTTTTCATAACTCGTCTTCGGCTAATCTTCCCTTTTGGTGGGGTAAAGGCTGGATAAAGGTTTGGAATGCACCGAATCAGCCAGTTCTTATGCCTAAAACCGTCTTTATCCTTAGTCTTTCCAATGTCTTTTCCTGATTTAAGATAGACAAGAACTGCTGGCGGAGTCATATGCTCATTGCCCGGACAGAGAGGGCAAACACTTGTTTTGTCTTTCTCTCTTACTTTTTTTGCAAAGTCTGTTGGGCGGCGACCACGTTCTGTTGCAATCACAACCCAACGATCAAGCAAATAATCCTTACGAACTTCGTTAAATGGCATGCTAAACATCCAACAAACTAAATACAATGTATAAACATTTAGCGTTTTCCGAATTTCAGTTCGCATTAAGAAGAAGCGGTGGATCACTGAGGTTCGACGTCCAGAATCCGCCAAAACCCTCAAACCCTACGCTCGTACCCGCACCCCCCTGAGCGCTGAACGCCCAGACTTAGGTTGCTCCCTCCCGGGCCTGGCCAAATTCGCCTGGTGAACATCGAAGACGGCTTCCTTACGGAAGCTGCTCAATGATCGCCAGCCCCAAGGGACGGATAGTCACTGTTTCGGAAATGAGGGTCTCAACAGCCTTAAACGCCTCAGCCTCAGCTTTCAGCCCGTCGTGTAGAGGGTTTACGGTTCAGGGGACCCCTAGCCCCCCGCCTAAGACCCACCGCCAAAAGATTTGATGTCTTTCAGAACTATAAAACTTTACTGAAAGCTGAAGGCTCAAATTTATCTCTTTAATCCACTATATCATTTGTTCTGAAATCAAGTTTAGAATTGAGGAATTAGCGTTGAAGAATATCGGAGTTGTGACAAGCGGTGGAGACGCGCCCGGCATGAACGCTGCTATTCGAGCCGTTGTCCGCATTGCCTATTCAAAAGATTTTCAAGTTTTAGGTTTTGAGAGGGGCTGGGAAGGATTGCTAACAAATACGTTCAGTCATTTAACACCGCGTTCTGTTGGTGGAATAATACAATTGGGCGGCACAATCCTTCACACTTCAAGGTGTCCGCAGTTTAGAAAGAGAGAAGGCATTGAGAAAGCTGCAGAAACTCTTGCTTCAAACAATGTTGGTGGACTTGTCGTTATTGGCGGTAACGGCTCTTTCAAAGGAGCTTTAGAATTAAGCAAAGAAACTGACACGTTAATAATCGGGGTTCCCGCAACAATTGACAACGATGTTTTTGGAACAGATGAAGCAATAGGCTTTGACACAGCTGTAAACACTGCAGTTACAGAAATTGACAAAATCCGAGACACAGCAATTTCCCACGAAAGAGTATTCATAGTTGAGGTTATGGGACGAACAAGAGGTTTTCTCGCATCAACGGTGGGACTGGCAGTCGGAGCTGAAGTAATTTTAGTTCCAGAAGTCAAATACAAAAAAGAGACAGTGTTCAAAACCATAAAACAGAACAGCGCCAAAGGCAAGAGGTCCGGCATAATTGTGGCTGCAGAAGGAATCGGAGACACCCGCAAAATTGCAAGAGAAATCGAAGAAAACACAGGAGCAGAGGTTAGACTCAGCATCCTAGGCTACGCTCAAAGAGGCGGCAATCCCACGGCGAGAAGTCGGCTTTTAGCCAGCTTGTTCGCAAGCAAATCGGTCGAACTGCTATCGAACGGACAGGGAAACAGAATAGTTGGTTTGCAAAAAGGAAGAGTAACCAGCATAGCACTTGAGAAGGCATGCGAAACCGAGAAGCCTCTAGACCTAAGCCTACTGAGGCTAGCAAATACCCTGGCAACATAAACTAGAGAAGCCGTCTTTCTGTTGAACGCATATTCGAAAAGGTTTATTAAATATTAAGATTCACCGTATACTAAGTGAGAGGTGGAAAGAACGCAAAAAAGCTTAGAGTTATCTACCCTGCATAAAGAAGATCATTCCTTTGAGAGAAACTCCATTGATTTCGTATGTAATGAGTGTGGAGGAACATTTCAGAAACCAATTCTAGCAACGGTTTCATATAATGGACGAGTGCGGGTATATCATGCATGTCCTCGTTGCGTGGCGAGAATTAGCAAGGAAGGCAAGAAAATTACAATTTCAAGGGAAGACGTCAAGAAACCATTAGTAAAACCTGAAAACAATGTAAAGTGTAAGCATTTTTTTGGATACTTGAAAAAGCGTCCGAAAGATATGCCATTTCCTGATGAGTGCTTAACATGCGACAAAATGATTGAATGCTTGCTTTCTTAGATTGTTGGATTTTTTTGACAAACACACGCCCTATTTCCCTTTATTGTGAACAGTGTCATCTTGAGCTAAGAGTTAACAGAGCCCTCTAAAGGGTAGAACATTACACTTGAATTGTTCCATCAGCTTTTTCAGCCGAAGAATACGCTTGCTATTTCGTAAAGTTCTAAATCCACGGTCTTTCGTTTACCAGCAACCTCTTTTAACAGTACAGGAACTATTTTGTTTCCTTTGAGGGCAACCATGCATCCAAATGTTCCTTCATGAACTAGGTCTATAGCCGCTACGCCATATCTTGTGGCTAATATTCTGTCAAAGGCTGTTGGAGAACCACCCCGTTGGAGATGACCCAGAACCACAACACGGGTTTCGATACCCATCCGCTTTTCAATTTCCTTTCCAATATAATAACCTACGCCGCCGAAGCGAACGTGTCCAAACTCGTCTACGCTTTCGCCATAAACTATTTCTGTTTTACCTTTTGGTTTTGCTCCTTCAGCAACAACAATTATACTGAAGTTCCTGCCTCTTTTTTCTCTACGCTTAATATACTCGCAGACTTCATTTAGGTCAAAGGGTTTTTCCGGGATTAGTATGGCGTCTGCGCCCCCGGCAAGCCCAGCTTCCAGGGCAATCCAGCCTGCATATCTACCCATAACCTCAAGTATAATGACTCTATGGTGGGCTTCTGCTGTTGTGTGAAGTCTGTCAAGGGCTTCTGTTGCAATGGCGACTGCAGTGTGGAAACCAAACGTGTAGTCCGTGCCAGCTAAGTCATTATCAATTGTTTTGGGCACCCCAACACATTTAAGCCCAAGCTCACTCATCTTGTGCGCTACGCCTAAAGTGTCTTCCCCACCAATAACAACAACAGCCTCTATGCCAGCTTTCTCAGCGTTTCTCAGTATTTTTTCCCCTCCATTTTCAGACTTGAAGGGATTTGTCCTTGAAGTGCCTAAAATAGAGCCTCCGCGAGGAAGAATTCCAGACGCAGCCTTCAAATCTAATGGCATAAATTCGCCTTCAAGAAGGCCGCGCCATCCATCCCTTATACCAACAATTTCATAGCCGTAGTGTTGAATGCCTTTTCTAACAACTGCCCGGATAACAGCGTTGATTCCCGGAGCATCTCCGCCTCCGCTTAATATTCCAACTTTCATTTGATCTTTTCACCTTCAGAGTGCTTTTCCAGAGCTTCCAAATAGACGCATCTTGCCCTTAACAACTTCTTTCATGGCTTCTTTGGCTGAACCCAAAATTTTCCTAGGGTCAAATACCTTAGGCGATTTAACCAAAAATTCACGTGTAGCGGCAGTGAAAGCAAGCCTCAAATCCGTGTCAATGTTTATTTTAGTTATTCCCAGAGAAATGGCCTTTTGAATATGTTCCTCCGGAATGCCTTTTGCTCCGCCTAATTCAGCTCCATATTTAACGGCTTTTTCAATAATGCTTGATGGAACACTGGAAGCACCATGTAAAACAAGGAGGGTGCTAACCTTTTCACGGATAAGCTTTAATCTTTCAAAGTCAAGTTTAGGTTCGCCTTTGAATTTGTAGGCTCCATGCGAAGTGCCTATTGCAACTGCAAGGGCGTCAACACCGGTACGTTCAACAAACTCTTCAGCAGCGTCAGGATCAGTCAAAACGGCTTCTTTCTCCTCAACAGTTGATTCTTCTACACCAGCAAGTTTTCCAAGTTCCGCCTCAACCGAAACACCTTTTAGACGTGCCAAATCAACCACACGCTTCGTCAATGCAACGTTTTCTTCAAATTTCAAATGGGAACCGTCAATCATAACGGATGTGAAGCCAACTTCTATGCATTTTGTAACTGTTTCCATGTCTTTGCCATGGTCGAGGTGTAGAGACATGGGCACTGGAGCGGATTCCGCTGCCGTCTTAACCATTTTTCCAATGTAAGCCAAACCAGCGTACTTTATAGAGCTCGGGGTAACAGCAACGATCACTGGCGATTTTTCTTCAGCCGCTGCCTCAACAACTGCCAGCAAGCTTTCTAGATTGCTGATGTTGAAGGCTCCAACGGCGTAAGCCTTCTGCATGGCTGGTGACATCAAATCCTTATTTGTGACAAGCACGACATTTCACGGCAAAATGTATTACTGAATAAGTATAAATGGTTTATATGTTTCAGCATACGTAATCCAAATCGATATTGAAAATCTGGATTGTTAAAAAGAACCCGTTCTATTCCTAGCTGTTGATTGCTAGTGAGGTTTTCCCATCAGTATAAACGTTGCCGCAGCAGCCACAGAGATCAAAACTATAATTATTGTTAGGAACAACATCTGCGGAATTCCAAAAATATAATGCTGAATCTCGTAATCAAATGTTACAAGCTTATCTTCTGACATGTCTGTGTTGGAAAGTGTAAAACGTATTCTCCAGTTTCATCATAGACAAAAGGGTAACTGACAGTGCCTACCCTGCTGAATTCAACTTTCACGTCTCCATGAGGATCAGTAATGTAAAAGTCTAAAGTGCTTTCACTCTGCCCTACAACAGAAAACTTCACCAAAACACAATCCTCAACCACAAGGCTGATGGATTTAGTCATCTCTTCACCTTTTGGTACAGTAAAGCTTATGGCAGTTGCGTCTGCAAGTTGAACGAGAATCGCAAGTACCATTGTGATGAAAAGAAAACGAATCGGCATCTTTTCTATCCGAATTATCAGTAACTCTTTTCTTTGGCGATCAATAACCTTTGTGAATCAAAAATACAGAAAAGCAATAAGAATCTGGAAACTAACTCTTGTTGTTCTTATAACGAGTCAGCCAATTCATGAACCTTATCTTTGATCTGTCTAAACACTTTTCCAGCGTATCCGTGAGGTAGGAAATATGGATCATCAATGTTCCAAACAACTATTTTGCCTGCACATTCTGGACACTTGGTTAAGACAACATCTTTATGTCTTGGTTCCATAACTACTATAAGGTCGTATTCGCCAAGTTGCGTGCTTTCTAAGTCTTCGGGATTTTTCTTGAGGTATTGTTCCGCGTTTTCTCTAGCTAAATATTCCTTTGCTTCTCGTGAGATTGGAATTGCCGGGTGTGTTCCCGCAGAATCTACCGTTATGTCAGGCCTGAGTTTCTTCAATAGTGCTTCCGCTACCGGACTTCGATAAGCATTTCCTGAACACACAAACAATACTTTCAAGCTAGTCACCGCAAGACTTAGCAAAAGTTAACCTAACTCACACATTAACGTATGTTTTAGATCTTTTGGCGAAGTTTTCTCTACACTGATTTGGGATACGTCATGAAGTTTGAGGAATCTTTGAAGGGCTGCTGCAAATTCATCTACCAAGCTATCTCTGTCATAGTCTTTCTCTTCCAAAACTATAGAATTGATAATCATTTTCCTGTTTTGTCTGTCAAGCTTGGGATCGAGTCTTCCAATGAAACGTGTCCCATAGAGGATTGGCATAACATAATAACCATAAATCCTCTTCTCTGGAGGCTTGTACACTTCCCAAGAATAATTGAAGTCGAAGATTTCGGAAATCATTCTGCGATTCCATAAAAGATTGTCTAGTGGAGCAACGAAATGAACCTTTTCACTTACAGATGTATCAGAATTTTCAAGCAGGCTCGAGTTTTCCTCTGAAACGTAGTATACATGCTTGACGCCTCCAATCTTAACAGGGCATAACTCATTGTCTTCAGTCATTTTTTTGACTGTGTTTTTTCTTTGAGGCTTTTAGTGGAAGCCAGCCAAACCTCCAGTGGCGTGTATCAATAAGTCCGTAGGCTCTCATGTATTTTCGAATCATAAATCGCTCATACTCTCCTCTGCTCGGAGTTTTCGCATCTGGATTTGGTGGAAGCAATCGTTCAGTAAGGTCGTAATATCGTCTATTTCCTTCCACGTGCTGAATCATGAGTTCACCACAGTCCCATAGCAAGTTCAGAACACTCGTTGCCACTTTGCTTTTAATCTTTCCCTTCTGCTTAAATTCTAGTGCTGAAAGTGGTCCGTGCCTTCTGATTTCTGATAGAACGTGAGCGATTGTATCTTTCAAACTTTTTCTTTTGGCTTTCAGTCGTTCGTAAAAGGGAGAATGAAACTTTGATGGGTTTTGCATTCGATAGCGGAAGTAAGGGAAATCTTCAATGGGGATTATGGATTTTTCGTTACACCAATACTCAAACAGAAGTCTGTCTTTGTAGATCAACTGATCCAAGTAAGAAGGCTTGTAATCAACAATTCTGTTATGAAGAACTAAATGCTGGTTGCGATGTACAACACTAATTGGGTCCATTTGGACGCATTCAAGCCGTTTGATTGCTTCTAACGTTCCGTTCCTGCCTCTTTTTTCTTGGAGAAAACCTTGCCTTAAAATAAGGAACAGTCGAGCAGTTTCTTTTGAAACCTCTTTTGGCTTTGTTTTCTCCATTCTAGCATGTCTCTCCAAATCTTTTAGCATTAAGGCACAGTTTATAATTGTGACTAGTTTTCTAGTTATAAATATAGTCAAAATTTTATGAACTTCTGAAATACGGCGCGTAATGTGTGAGTTTCATGAGTGTAGATCCAATGCAAAGTTCATGTATGGTAATGTTTATATACGTCGATTTGTATTTGATTTTTATCGAATTAAAAAGGATAAGCGTGAAGTTAAGGAGTGTGAGAATCAAATTGTCTGAAGACCTTAGTGAAGAAATGAAAAAACTCAAAGAAGAAATTGCAAACCTAAAAGAACAATTTAGAAATGTTATGGGCGGAGAACGAGAAAGAAGGCGCGGCATATACATCGACGTTGGAGACCGCGTGCATGACTACGTTGAGGATATGATGGAAGGTGTCGCTGAAGGCATACATGGTGAACTTGAAAAATCCATATTCATAGGCCCGAGAGGTGTCAGAATCCTCAGAAGAAAAGAACCGCATATACGAAGGGATGAAGTAGAACTCAGTTTTCCCAAAGCAGCTGAAGTCATGAGCGCCCTAGGCCACGAACATAGACTGAGAATATTAGATGAACTCATGAGTGGTGGAAAATACATTAACGAGTTGCAAGAGAAGCTTTCAGAGATAACTACAAGCACACTTTCAAGTCATCTTAAAGTGCTTGAAGAAGCAGGGCTGGTTGTTCAAGAAAAAGTCAGGGGACGCTACCTCATCACCATGCCAGGCAGAACTGCATATAAGATGGCGAGGCGAGTCACGAGATTCGTTGAAAGAAGGAATCAGGAATGATGTGGCAAAACTATCAATAGGCAACACCGTTTCAAAAACATCTGAAGCTGTGACGTTGTGGCAAATGGAAAAGGGCATCGTAGAGATCAGCAAGAACACATTGGCTGTTCCAATAGAGCTAGATGACAAAGAGAGAGGTTACGTATTCCATGGCAACGGCAAATTCCTTCTGGACAGCATAGTTGAAACTGAAGAAGGTGCTATTGGCAAGCCTGTTGAAAAAGAATTGAACGAGCTGTTTCTGATGCTGGGAGACACAGAAGAAATACAGAAACGCTTCACCGAAGCAGGCGAAGAAGACTTCGCAAAAATGGGCTATGAAAATCAGCATGGATTTTTGGCCAAAGCAGAAGATTTGTTCAATCGGTTTTTCGAAAAAGGGATGCATGGGCATCGAATTCTAAATGAAGATCATGGCTTCATTTTCGCCTTTCAGAATGAAACCAGCAAATTGGACATTCTTGTCGACAAAGGTTTGAAACTGGTTTACAAGGCGATGGACATGGTCTTTGTGTCAAATAAAAACAAAGTAGTTCTGAAAAGTCCAAGTGAAGTCGTTTGCTTGAGTAATGGAAAATCGGTCATTGTCAAGAAATAATGTCTTTACGCAGGAATCGCTACTGAGTCTTCCAATTTTTTTCTATCTTAGAAAGTTACAAAGCTAGAAATCTACTTCGGCCTCAGGTCGGCTCCACATTCTGGGCAGAACTTTGAACTCACTGGAATGGGAGCTTGACATTTAGGGCATATCAGCACAACTGGTCTATGCACTGGCCTGTAAATTGGAACGAAAGCAACAACAATTCCGTAGATCACCTGTAAACCTTCAAGATAAACATGAGCCACATTCTACGACAAAAAGTTTGCGCATTTCAAGTTTTCAGGATTATGCCTGAGAAGGTAACTCATGTACGTGCTGACTTTGACCTTCAACTCATGTTTCATAGGAATACTCACGCTAGACACGATTATTTATGCACATACTTGAGAATTTCTAGCGAGCATTCCACTTTCTGAGTATTTATAAACTATAAAATAAGAACTAAGCTGAAGAATCCATGAGAAAAATAGAACTGGCGAGTTGGAAAGACGTTCCAAGACGACTTGCAAGCTTAAGGAAAACCCTTGAAATCATTTACGAAGTCAAACTTGGAGTCAATTTAAAGGACGTTCCAATTGATCGGCTTCATCCTACTGAAAGTTTCTTGGAGAAAGACAAGATTGCAGTCGTTTTCATGAAGGTGTTGACTGAAGATTATGACGTACCCATAATAGCTGTAAAACGTGTGGAAGACTTCTTTGTTCTTGATGGTCACCACCGGTCTTTTATTTCAAAGAAACTGATGAAAAAGACTGTAAAAGCCTATGTTCTGAAATTTCCCAAGTTATCGGGCTATAGCTAAGCGTTCACTTGAAGATCTTCCAATCAAGGACGTTGGCGTCATAGACGACCCGCTGATGAAAACGTGGGGACAAATATTGACTACTCTGAAATATTATGAGGCTCTTTACGATATTTCCTTCTACCTAAGGAAGGAGCAAGTTCGTTTAGAAGATCTTGTTCCAACTCAGTCTCAAATAAGAAGGGAACGGATTGATTCGATAAAGGAATTGTTGGTGCCGATAGCTTGCGTTAAACATCAAGGTAGGTTTTACGTTTTGGATGGACACGCAAGATCTCTTCGCGCTAAACAATTGGGATTGGGGTCTGTACAAGCAATGATTCTTTCGCCAGAGGCGAAGATAGATTTCGGAATTGTCAAGGTTGTCAAAGAAATGAACATTAGAAGCCTAGAGGATGTTCAAATAATGAAATAGTCAAGAAAGGTCTTGAAATGCGAGTGTTTTCGCAGTGTATTGTTGGCGTGGGGTGCTAGATTGAAGCCCTCGTTTAAACTATCACATATACATGTAGGAAATCAGTGAGAGAAGTTCCCGGGTGATATGTTCACTTGGTCGTGGGTTCAAATCCCACCGCCTGCACCATAGTAGAAAAAGTAAAGTTTCTAATAGCTTAATACAGGTTTGATCTTTCTGATCACGTCCGGTGTGAACATTCCGGCTAGACCACCTAAAATCATGTGTATTATCATAAACCCGTATAGAAAGAAGAATAGCGAGTATGCCCAGCCTAGGAACGTGACGAAGCTCCAGTATAGAAGAATGTCTCCTGGAACGTTATAAACAGCTCCAATGATTGTTGTGAGTAGTTTCGACTCGCTTGGCTTCTTCTCTGCTAAATACAGGATTGAGTCTGTGAGCAGGCCGCTAATAAACCATCCAGGAATTATGATCCAAACTATTGGCGGTCCACCGGGAAGAAGTGTGGATAAGGCTCCGCTTACAAGTTGCGTGAAAGTTGCGGCGCCAAACTTTCTAACCATTTCTACCACCGTTAAAGTAAGAATTGTGCTTACTGGAATGGCTATTATGGCGTATAAGCCTGGAAGCGGAGCTGGAATAAAAGCTGTTGTTAACGTTGTCAACGAAGATGCACATCCGAAAACAGCCATTAAAGCTATGTCTTTTACTGAGAAATGATGGTTTCTCATACGGTTTCAGTCTCTCCTAAGATTTCATCTTCTTTCTGTGGCTTCCTTCGAAATACCCCTCTGCCATCTAGAAGGTAGTAGCTGACCCCAGCACAGTCCATGCATACAAGTTTTCCGTTGTGCATGACGGGCCTGTATGTTTTCTCCCCGCAAACTTGACATATAACCGAGTTGAATATAGGAGCATATTGAGGCGTGTTAATCTTCATTCTGGTAATCCTAAACATTTTATCGGCGGGTTTTTTCAATTCTTTGAACGCCATTTCCGCGAAAAGTTCCATCATTCTGTTGTGCTCTTGTCTTGTTGCTTCTTCTCTTTTAACAACTATTTTCTCCCAAAGCCCATTAGCTTCAGAATACTCCTTTTCAATGGACTTCTCATAAATTGGATCTAGAGCAATTCTTATGGCTGTTCCATCTCTTTTAGCCACGGTTACCGCGGTTTTGCCAACATCCTTATAAATTAGTGCATTATTCCCAAACGTGCAGCCAGTTATTATTTGAATGCCGTCGCTGAAGCAATTATTAGTTTCAACTATTGCCACCGCTTCCTCCATGCCAGTATTTTTTATTCCAAGTTCCTTAATCGCGATATAGCCTGCTATGACCCCGTAGGTCAGATAACTGCAGAAGTGTCCGTGAAGTTCTGCGGCTTTTCTGAGAAGAGCTTCTACGTCGTCTTTTTGGAGGAGTTTCTCTATTTCTTCTCTTGGATTTTCCTTTATCGTTTTCATCGCTCCCCGTAATACGGTAACATACGGTAACACTACATAGAAAAAAAGTAATACTAAAACCTTTCCATAACCAAGTTAGAGACAATGTTCAACACAAGATTGGCCACATAGACAAAAAATCCACTTCCAGCAAAATGTCTAGAAGTACTTTTTCCCTACAAACAGCCAACCTTCAGACGCTCGATGCTACGCAAAAAACGTGGATTATAAACGTACATGTGAACCTAACCTCCCGCACCAAAATCTAAGAACTATGTTAATAATCTTGGTTTGCGCGCGTAAAAACAGGAAACAAGCAATTTCTTTGCTTTTTTTAGGCAAAAAGCGCGGGGTGCGGGATTTGAACCCGCGCGGCCCAAAGGACCACAGACTTAGCAGGCCTGCCCCCTACCAGGCTAGGGCAACCCCGCACAGCATCTCTAACTCGTTTTTGCATACGCATCTCTGTACAAAGATTAATCAATAAACCTATAGCATGACTTATTTTTGTCTTTTGTCCTAATAGATGTCTCTAGGTGCTGCACTGTGGTTTCACATAGAACTGGCGAAGTTTCAAAAACTGAGATAAGAAAAATTGAAGATCCCCCTTACGTCATTGATCAATCTAGGCTTCGCCGCTTCGACAGTAAAAACACAGTTTTTGACAGGGTGATGTGGGATTCATCATGGGAAGGCTACATGCGAATGTACGATGAAAAAGTGCTCCGAACAATTTCAGAGGGAAAATCTGGTTATTCAAGAGTTGACTTTGCCTTAGCCTATGCCTCTTGGATAGTGCATGATGCTTTCGAAGGTGGTTTTTCATGGAAAAAAATTAAACCGTATAAGACTTCAGTGGATACTGTTGGAATTGATTGGACAAAAACGAAATATGAAGTTGATGATCCCTATAGCATAAGCATTTTTATCAAGCGGGCTGCAAGGCTTTTCGGTGCGTCACTGGTTGGAGTCTGCAAGCTTAACAGAGACTGGGTATATGCAGATGTTGATGTTCCTGAGAAATTCGAAAACGCTATTGTTATGGCGGTTGAAATGGATGCGGATGGAATTGCAACTTCTCCTGCTGCTCCTGCTGCAGCCGCTACTGGTGTAGGTTATTCAAAAATGGCGTTTATGCTTGCTGGCGTGGGCGAATTTGTTCGAAATCTTGGATATGAAGCAATACAATGCGGAAACGACACTGCCTTAAGCATTCCACTCGGGATTGACGCTGGACTTGGAGAACTCGGTCGCAACGGTCTGTTGATAACGCCTGAATATGGTCCAAGAGTGAGGATTTGCAAGATTTTAACAGATCTTCCGTTGAAACCCGACAAACCCATAGAGTTTGGTGTAAAAGAGTTCTGCAAAAAATGTAAGCTGTGTGCTGAACATTGCGAGGCAGGTGCGATTTCGATGGATGACGAACCAAGCTTTGAAGTGACATGTCGATCTAATAATCCTGGAGCATTGAAGTGGTATGTAAATGTTGAACGATGCTATCTTTATTGGTGTGAAAACGGCGTAGATTGTTCGACGTGCATAAAGGTTTGCCCGTATAACATTGCGTCAGTAAGGAAAGCCAATCTTTCTCCGAAAGAATTTTGGGAAACAAATGAAAAGTAACTGAGGTAACAAACAGTATAATAGTTGAATTAGATGCTACGAATTGCATGTGCTAAGGCATTTTGGCTTGGAAAGTTTCATATGCTGCTTTCCAATACTTGTCTGCATGGTTGAAGGACTTGAGTTTTTAGTTTCTGGAGTAATTCTTGGTCTTGCTGCTGGAATAGCCCCAGGGCCTCTTCTTGCTTTAGTCTTTTCTGAGACTTTAAAGTATGGAAAAAAAGAAGGAGTAAAAGTGGCGATTTCACCTCTGATTACAGATTTGCCAATCATTATATTTGTGTTGTTTATGTTATCAACTTTGTCAAGTTTGATAGAGTACAATTTTGTGATTGGAGTAATCTCTCTTTTAGGTGCTTGCTATCTGGTTTATTTAGGTGTTAAAAATCTGAGAGTGAAAACAGACAAGTTTGAAGTTGAACTCACAAAGGAAGAAGCTCTGAAACGTGGTGTTATTGTAAATTTCTTGAATCCTCATCCTTACTTGTTTTGGCTTTCTATTGGTGGTCCAATGATTTTCGAAAGTTTAGACATGCACATCTCGGCGACGATTCTTTTCATTTTGGGATTTTACAGTCTGCTCATTGGGTCGAAAACAGCTATTGTTCTGGTCGTGGAAAAATCCAAGTCCTTTATTAGAAGCAAGTATTATCTTTACATTGTTCGTGCTTTAGGGATTGCATTAATCTTGTTTGCTTTATTTTTTGTAAGAGATGGTTTAGACTTAATCGGTTTGTTTCTCGCAACTCGTATTGTGTGAAATCTTTATTTGGTCGTTTCTTTCGAGTAATGGTGGACTAATGCATGAAAAGGTTATTGCAGTCTATTAAGAATCTGAAGAATGGCAAAGTAAAAAATCTAGTGGATTCTCGCTTGAGAGAGTTTAAAGAAATTGGCAATGGGTCAAGCGATGAAATCTTTGAAGAACTCTGTTTCTGCATTTTAACTGCGAATTTCAACGCTGAAAGAAGCCTGAAAATTCAGAGGCAGATAGGAGATGGGTTTTTGAGCTTTCCGAAATCTGACTTAGCAGAAAAGCTGAGGGAACTTGGTCACCGTTTTCCCAACACAAGAGCAAGGTATATTGTGGATGCAAGGAAACATAAGAACTCGCTGAAAGACATTGTTAAAATGTTTAACGATGATAATGAATTAAGAGAATGGCTGGTTAAGAACGTAAAAGGAATTGGATACAAAGAGGCAAGTCATTTCCTTAGAAATATAGGCTACATAAGTTTTGCCATTATAGACTTTCACATAATTGATGTCCTGACAAAGCACAATATAATTAAAAAGCCAAAGGTGCTAACGAAAAGAAAATACTTAGAAATTGAAAACTTGCTCAGGGAAATCGCGGGAAAATCAAATGTCAATTTAGCAGAGTTAGATCTATATTTATGGTATATGGAAACTGGAAAAACACTGAAATAAATCCTAAAGGTTTTCCCACTCACTTAAGATTCATTTGCGTGTGGTCTAGTGTGCTCTTTCACTTACCAGTTGGCGAAGCAAACTTTTCCTCTTGATACTTCGTACATTTCTTTTTCAACGATTTGCATGATGACAAGCGAAATAACCAACAAAGACAGAAAAACAGAGGTTGCTGCAATTGTTGTAGACAAGCTGTCAGACCCGAGAGACACTAAGAATGTTGTGTGAAAAAGTGTGAGGTTTTATACTTGAACCTGCACCATTTAAAAACTGTGTAAGAGAGAAGTACGATGCCAAGGAAGTATCGAAGACATTTTCTGAAAGCAAGAGAAGTAAAGTCAATTTTAA
This sequence comes from uncultured Candidatus Bathyarchaeia archaeon, assembly GCA_964598485.1. GTDB lineage: Archaea > Thermoproteota > Bathyarchaeia > Bathyarchaeales > Bathycorpusculaceae > SOJA01. The sequence goes on along the minus strand of CAZRCD010000003.1, from coordinate 18,580 downwards.
GCGAAGCTTCGGAGAAGCTCAAAGTTGATTTCAATCAGATTTTCAAAAACAAGGTTGAATTAGAACTGGTTGAAACGGATTTCGCTGAAATATTTCTTGTAAACGGTAAGCCACTGCTTTTTAGGATTGAGGGAAATTTTGTTCCAACATTAGTTTTCAATGAATTTTCTGCTTCAATGTCAAAAGTTGTTGTTGACATGGGTGCCGTCCCGTACGTGTGTAATGGTGCAAGCGTGATGGCTCCCGGAATTGTTCGTTTTGAAGGAGAGTTTAAGAAAGGTGATCTCGTTTTTATCGTGGACGAGAAGCATGGCAAGGCAATTGCATTAGGCGAAGCCGCTTATGGTGCAGATGCTGCAAAAAAAGTTACGAAAGGTGTTATCATAAAAACCATTCATTTCGTCGGCGACAAAATATGGAATTTTATTGAAAAACCGAATGATATATGACAAAAATTCAACTAATTACTGCAACAGTTCTAAGCGAAGACAAATGTTCGAATTACTTATTCCCATTCTAAAATCAAAAAGGCATTGCTAATATTCATTCTGAATTCATAAAACACTTTAATAGGTAATCTGTATTCTGAATTCAGAGGCGTGATTTGAGGAAACGCTTAAACTCTTTAAAAGTAAATAATGTGTTAGAGAGGAGAAGTTTGTCAGCTTTGGGTGGCATATTCCATAGGTCCAAGAAAGCTGGAAAGAAGAAAATGGTTAGAGTTGAGGCTAAGAGTAGTTCTGGCAAAACCTATTTGAAGGCTATGCCCCTCCGCGACTTGCCGGATTTGGACGTCGTTAAGAGTGAGGTAAACTCTGGAAACATTATGATTCTCAGGGTAACTCCTCTCGCAGACAAGAGCATCGAAGATGTAAAGCGTGCGATAAACGAATTATGCGAGTTCGTTGAATCAATTAACGGGGATATTGCTCGTCTTGGTGAGGAACGAGTTGTGATCTGCCCTCCAGATGTGAGAATTTGGCGGGAAAAGACTCCAATATCAAATAAGCCTATACCTACAGCAGCCTAAACGTTTCCATAATTGCTGGCACTAATGCTTGGATTCCACATTTTCTCTGAATGAAGTTTGCTATGCTCAGACATTTCGCTCTCTCACCATGACACACAACAACTCTTTCAGGTTTTGGCTTAAGATGAGTTATGTAATTGATTATCTCATGCCTATCCGAATGCCCAGAAAAACCTTCAATTGATTCTACTTGCAATCTTACTTTTACAACTCCCATTTTACCATCGCTATCTATCGTCATAACCTCGGGCAAACCCTTCTGCACTCTTCTTCCTTGAGTGCCCTCAATCTGATAGCTTACAAAGATTATGCTGTTTTTGTCGTCTTCTGCTAGACTCTTAAAGTACTCTATTACAGGTCCACCCTCAAGCATTCCGGACGTAGCCATGATGATGCATGGTTCGCCATCTATTATTTCTTGTCTAATGCTTGGGTGCTCCACGATTGTGAAGTAATCTGATTTGAAAGGATTTATTCCATCGTAAAGTATGCTCCTGCGGACTTCTCTGCCCAAATATTCCGGGTAAGCAGTGTGAATTGCCGTTGCCTCTGAAATCATTCCCTCAATAAACACCGGTGCCTCTTTCATCAAACCACGTCGCATGTAACCATCAATAACGAGCATTATTTCCTGAGCTCTGCCTACAGCCGGTACTGGAATTATGACCTTTCCTTTCCTCTCTAAAGTTTCATTTATGATGGATGTTAAACGTCCTTCAGCCTCGACTCTTGAAGGCATAAAATCGTTGGGACTGCCATATGTACTTTCAGTTATTAACGTCTCAACTCTCGGAAACTCCGCTGTTGCTGCCTCCAAAAGCATGGTCCTCGCATACTTGTAATCGCCCGTATAAACAATATTGTGCAAGCCCTCACCAATATGCAGATGTGTCACCGAAGAACCTAAAATGTGGCCAGCGTTGTGCAGAGTCAGTCGAACGTCTGGAGCTATGTCTGTGACGACGCCGTGTCGTAAAGGAATAGTGTGTAAAACACATTCACGAACGTCTTTCTGGTCATAATGCGATATAATCCCCTGCTTGCCTGCCACATCTAAGTAATCAAGCTGAAGCAGCGTCATCAAATTCGATGTTGGAGCCGAACAATAGACAGGGCCATCATACCCGTATTTATAGAGGAAAGGCACCAAACCACAATGGTCGAGGTGAGCGTGACTTATCACGACAGCGTCTAACGAGTCGATTTCAAATGTGGGGGCGTCAAATCTTGGAAAGAGTTCAAAGGGTTTCGAGGATCCAGGGTTAATTCCGCAGTCCAACAAAACGTTGCTTTCTCTTGTTTGAACTAGAAAGGCTGATCTTCCCACTTGTTGAACCCCTCCAAGCGCTGTAATTCGAAGGTCTCCAACTTCATAGGTTTTAGGTCTGAAAATTCTCTCCCCAACCGTGCGAAGTATCCTTTCTCTTTCCTTGCTTTCCGAGTGAAGATAATGACGCATGTGAGCAACAATTTTTGAGCGTAGAGGAGGGCTTCTTAGAACACGGGGACGCCATCTAATTTGTCTTATAATCTCTTGAAGAACTGATCCGTTTCTTCCGATGACTAGCCCTGGTTTTTTAGCCTCAATTATTATTTCTCCGAGGCTTGGATCGAAATTTACGTCTGTTACTTCTGCTTCAGGCGAGATTATCTCCTTGGCTATTCTTTCTGCTTCTTTCTCTGGCAATCTTACCGAGGGATCTGAACGAATAACTATTCTCTTCCTCAGTACACCGACTATGCCTGCGATTACGCTGCTCTGTTCAACCAGAATTTCCGGTTTTTTAGCATACACTGCAAGCATTGGGCCCTCATATTCTATTCTCGACACTTCAGCCTGTTCTGGAACATGCTCCAAAATGTACTGACTTACTTCTATTCTATCTCTTTCAGAGCTTGGCGCCACTGCTTAAACTTCCTCAGTTCACTAGAAGCTGCTTCTTTTCCTCCTTAGTTAACTCCCGATAGCCCTTCACATCTATCACTGCCACATTAAAACTGTCTCCGCTTGCAGCATCCCGCTTCATAGCAGAGTCAACAGCCTTAACAATCACGGGCAGAACCTCCTCAGCAGACATGTCTTCTTTGAACCTGTCTTCCAGAATACCGTAAGCTATTGGCGATCCAGAACCTGTGGCGACACATTTTTCCTCTGTTAAACTGCCAAACGGATCTACTGAAAACACGTGTGGTCCGGTATCGTCCATTCCGCCTATTAGAACTTGTGCGATGAGTGGTGCATATCTGGATGAGAACAGAAGGTTTGCGATAAGTCTTGCTGCGGAGCTTACAGGGATGGGTCTGTCCATGTTCAGTTTGTAAAGCTGTGCGTTTATTTTTAGTATGTCTACGGTTCTTTGGGCATCAGCAACGCCTCCTGAAATGGTCATGGCTAAGTGATCATCTATCTTGTATATTTTTTTGCCATGTTTGTGGGCTACGTAAGAACCCATGGTTACGCGGGTGTCTGAGGCTAATACTACGCTGTTTTTGCATACGAGGCCTATTGTTGTGGTTCCTTTTAGTACTAACTGGTTGATTGCATCATTATTGTTTGTCATTTCTTTTTTCTCCAAAACCTAAACGTGCGTACGTGGAATTAATTCGCTAGCAAGTAGCACGATGTAATCATAACCACGAGTTTATTAATATTACGGTTTCAAGGTAACGAGACAAAGATGTCTTTAGCCAAGGAACGAATTAAAGTTTTAAACGTATAGAGTTATGTAGAATTAGAAAGATATACGTTCGAATAGTGATTGGTTTGCCTTTAGAATATCATCGCATGCAACTTCCAAGAGAGGTAATTGTGGGAAACGGGATAATTGATCGAGTTGCAGAAGTTTCCAGAAGACTTGGGTTCACGGAATCTGCACTCATAGTTGCTGGTTCAAAAACGTATGACATCATTGGGAAAACGGTTAGGGAGCTTCTTGAAGAAGAGGGGGTAAAAGTTAGCACATTCATTGTTGAATCAGCCACAATGAAGGATGTTCACGCCGTGGAGGAGAAAATAAAGGCTTCGAAGCCTCAAGTTGTCTTTGCTGTTGGTGGGGGAACAAAAATAGACGTTGCAAAGCTAAGCTCAGCACACCAAGAAGTTCCATTTATCAGTGTCCCAACAACAGCGTCCCATGATGGAATTGTAAGTCCGTTATCCTCTGTGAAAGGCTTTGAAAAACCATATTCTGTTATGGCTCAAGCACCAGTAGCCATCATAGCGGACACAAAAATCATGATGCAGGCGCCTTGGCGTCACGTCATAAGTGGTTGTGGGGACGTGATAGCGAAGTTTACGTCAGTGAGAGACTGGAGGTTAGCTAATGAAGAGAAAGGAGAATATTATGGGGATTATGCTGCAAGCTTGGCTTTGATGAGTGCCAAACTTGTAGTGCAGAATGCTGAGCTGATAAAATCAAGGAAAGAGGAGGGCTTGCGAGTGCTTTTAGAGGCTTTGATAAGCTGCGGAGTAGCCATGAGCATTGCTGGAAGCAGCCGTCCATGCAGTGGTTCAGAGCATTTGTTCAGTCACGCACTTGACATGATCAAACCTAATCATGCCATGCATGGTGAACAATGTGGTGTGGGTACAATAATGATGGCTTGTCTGCACAAGGCGGACTGGAAACGTATAAGAGAGACGTTGGAGGTGTTAGGTGCTCCGACAAATGCGGATGAGCTTGGTGTGGAAAAAGGCGACATAATAGAGGCTTTGGAAATGGCTTGTTCCATAAGGCCTGAACGATACACGATCCTTAACAAGTTGAATTTGAACCGTGAAGGTTACGAAGGATTGGCGAGAATGACGCGTGTTGTTTGAAAGAGGATTTATGAGAGTGAACGAATTCTTAGGAACGGCTTGTGTTTTTGATATTATTGATTATCAACTTTATTTTTTCGACTATTACTTCAGGCGGTGTCATTAGGTCGTTGCAGTGAACGTTCTTTAACAGATGTTTTTTCTTGTAGTATTCTATTAAGGGTTCGGTTTTCTTTCTGTAGACGTTTAGGCGTTCTTGTATGACTTCGGGTTTGTCGTCTTCTCTTTGGTAAAGCTCGCCGCCGCATTCGTCGCAGATGTTGTCTTTTTTGGGTTTCAGTGTTAACTTGTTGTATATGGTTCCGCATTTTTTGCAGGTGAGTCTGTTTGATAAGCGTTTGATTATGATCTGGTCTGGAACGTTTAGGTTTATGACGAGGTCGATCTTTGAGATTTTTTCTAGGGCTTTTGCTTGTTTTATGGTTCTGGGAAAACCGTCAAGGATGCAGCCTTTTTTGCAGTCAGGTTTTCTTAGTCTTTTGGCTAGGATTTTGATCATTATTTCGTCTGGGCCTAGTTTGCCTTTGTCGCTGTATTCTTTCATTAGGTTGCCGAGTTGTGTTTGTGCTTTTATTTCGTCTCGGACCATGTCGCCGCTGGATATGTGGGGAAGTTTGAGGATTGGGGTTAGTCTCGAAGCGTAGGTTCCTTTGCCTGCGCCGGGGGGACCTAGGAATATTATTTTCATTATGTGTCACCTTGGGTGTCGTCGGTTAGGTGGTTGTTGGGGGCGTTGTTTGTGTTTTGGGTTCTGTTTTGAATGTTTCGGTGAATGTGACTGTTGTTGTTTTTGGGAAGAATTTTTGGATGTCTAGGGCTATGCCTCTTTTTGCTACTTGGATTCCTTCTATGTAGAATGCGTCTTCAGACATTTCTATGTTGACTGTTGTTTGTTTGGTTGTGAATTTGAATTTGTTTTTTTCTACTGCTGGCATTCTGCGGTGGATTAGAGCTGCTATTTTTTGTTTTTTTGTTGTGAGTTTTTTCTGAATGGTTACTTCGTAGATTAATGTTTTTCCTGCTAGTGGTGGATTGAAGTCTAATAGGACGCGTCCGGCGCCTATGGTTCGTATGGTTGCCATTTTTCCGTTGTATTCGACTCGCATTCCGAGGTTGGGGGTTATCCCTTTGGCTGTTAGGTTTCTTAGTGAGACGCGTTTGATTTTTTCTGGGTCTCTTTCTCCGAAGGCTTTTTTTGGTGGTATTTCTATGGGTGTTTTTTTTGTGATTTCTATTGTTGTTAGGCTCTCGTCTAGTGTTTTGAGAACCCATCCTTCGCCGATTACTACTAGTTTTGGTTCGTAGATTTCGCCTTCTTTGTATAGGTGTTCTTTTTTTGCTGTTTCTTCTATGGTTGTGTCGAAGACTTCGCCTGTTTCTTTCACTTTTGCCACGTGATCTATGAGTATGAAATCTCCTTTGTGTAGAGCCATAATTCATCATCTTTTGGATGTTTGCGAAACTAAGTTTTCGGCTGGAATAAAAGGTTTCGCTTGTGAATATGGATTGTGGATTCATGAAGCATATTTATGTCAGAATCTAAACACGCGCGCTTATATAAAAACCCTTAAGTTCAACTACTGACGACATAACCAACAAACCATAAGAGAAAAAAAACGGTGAAAAATTTTCAGTTTAGCCATGGAAAAGAGATGCGGCACATGAACAAAGCAAGCATTCGCGTAGGCATTCACAACTTTTTTGTAAGCCTAGTGCTCGTCCCAACAATCATATACAAATTCATCACAACATGGTTACCCATAAACCAAACAGTTAGCAAAGCAAACAAAATATTCAGCCAAAAACTTTCAAAAATGGGCGTACCCGAAGAGGCAACTGAAACACTAACAAAAGAATACGCATCCATCAAAGACTACATATTTGAGGGAAACCTCAAGGTAAAGAACAAACTTCAATCCTCAAACATCAGAAAAACCAGCAGTTCCAAGAGAGTTCTTATAAAAATATTGCCAGGCGGTCAAGTCTTTCTGCGAATAAAAAACGGCAAAGCAAAGGATGTCAAAAGTGCAATACTACTAGACACAACTAAGACGGTTATCTTGATGGTTGCTGTCGCTCGTGCTTTGGAAAGAGACATTTACTGGGTTGCTGTCTGTTTCACATCCTACCTTTTATATTCCTTACTGTTTGGAATCGCATCTGAACTGATCAACAAGTATAAAGACACTTCAAGAGGTCTCTTAGGAAGCATAATTGACACTATAGGAGAAGCCCTTTCAGACACCAAAGTCATCGCCCTCGTCAGCTTAGCCTTGTCTTCACATGCAATACTTGCCGCTCCTTTCGTACCACTTTATCACGTGATTCCAGGTTTGGACTTTGTTGAACACTATATTAGTGGTTTCGGTATAGGATTGTTTGCAGTCAAAGCCTACAGAACATTCACAAGTTACATATCATACAGCAAAGCCTTAACAATATTCGACTCGGCAAAACTCAGTCACCAAATCTCACTTTTCGAGACAAACGCAGAGCTTCCATTCGTATGCTACTCAAGCATCTTTGTAGGATTCGTTTGGGAAGGACTAGAAGAGATTGTCGAAAATTTCACTCCACGAGTAATAAACGTCTTCTTCTGGAATGGAGTAGCAGACATATTCATGAATCTTCTAGGCGCCTTAACAGCCTACACGCTTGTACACCATTCCTTCATCATCCAAAAACAAAAAAACTGTCCAAACCCAAACGAGAAAAACCCAAAAGTTGACATACAAGCCATCCAAAAAGCTTCAAACATAGTGTTAACACACATGAAAAACGCAATAGACACCGTATACTCCGAAAGCACAGCCAAAACCGTCTCTGAAGGTGCTGGAACACACGAATTGACCACAATGAACAAGACTTGTTAAATGTGAAAAAGATTTACATGAGAACTTAACATGTGAGCTTGGTTGCCCGGGTTCCTATGGAATATACGTCTAGAAACAACGTTCATTTGTGGAACTTTAATAGGGTTTACAGCTTCAGGACTCCTTATAATCACTGCAAAAGAGAAGTCAGCAACCCGCGATAACCACTAAAAAAGGCTGCGAATGACCAGACATCTATTACGAATTTGAAATTCAACTTTAAAATATTGATTCTGTTTTCTGAAATCAAATATTTAATAATCAACACTACAGGCAGAGGCATAAGAATTGAAAACCCAAGACGAAAACACTCATAATAAAGCCTTATCTAAACCCGCCCTAATCAACGCAAAAAAATCACACGAAAATGTAGAGTTTAGAATCATCAACTCGTTAGAAAGTATTTCCCGAGAAGAAAGGAAAAAGGGAGCAAGCAAATCACTGTACTTGACTCGATATGAATAAACCACTGACATGCAACCAGATGAAACACGCATGCACATGCCGAATTCTTCCTCCTCTTCAAATAGAGCTTCAACCTTAAACCAGTAAAAATATCCTCGCAACCTCCTTTTTCCTTGCCCTATTCAACTCCAAACACCAATGAACACCGAAAAAATATAGGGCGTCCAAAATTCACTGTGCGGAAAACTGCTAAATTTCCTCATTCATTTTCGCTTTCGAAATTCAAGTATCACTTCAGCGCCTATTCTTGCAGCCACTGCACACACACTGGGACACTTGTCGAGGCCACCATCTTTGTACCAAGCTTCAGCATCTTCAGAATTGAAAAAATCATAGTGTCTCCCAAACAGCTTCTCTTGAATCTCAAAACACTTCACTGTTCCATAATTATTTTTAAATCTATCAAACACTTCTACCGCAACTTTCATCGCCCGCACATAACCTTCAGCATCATCCAGACGCTCAGCACCTGCCACCAAACCAACTGCCATCACAGCACCTGCCAAAGCACCGCAAGTCTCCCCTCTACGAGCAACTCCCGCAGCAAGAGCTGTGCTAGCCTTCAAAACAGCTCTATACGCCTTGTCATCGTGTAGAAGATGGAGATGCTCCTGAAGTGCGGCAAGCACACAACGTGTACAGCCCTCGTATGTTCTATCGTTGTCGTAAGCAGCTTCTGCGATTCTGTCTAAGATCTTTTCGGTTGAAGCAATCCCTTCGCTACGCGTATCCTCCCGTGCCCTTTCTTTTGGGTAATCATTTGAACACATAATGTCTCACCACTAGTATTTGTCTCGTCATTTGACTGCAAAGCTTTCTGCCGTTTATTCCACTGTATGCTTCTTTAAGCCTTTCTTTAATGTATCCACATAACGTTCAGCACCTTGCATAAGCAGAGTTACATCATTCACCATGAATAAGTGAGATCTTCCTTTCGGAAGCCATCTCTTCACATTCTCAACAATATCCTCTGCAGCCACACCAACACTGAATCTGACAGGCATTTCTCTCTTCTTGCATTCAACACAGATTTTCGTAACAGCTTTCTCAATAACAGGGTCATCCCTCCCAGCCCGCGGTGTGAAAGGAACACCATAAGAGAACGCCATATCCATCTTGCCTACAAAGACAAAATCTATCCCTTCGACTGACAGAATTTCCTCAATATTATCAACGCCTTCTTTGTCCTCTATCATCAGTCCAACTAACGTCTCCTCATTCACCCGCTTGAAATACTCCGTCCAGCTCTCATCATCATGCTTTGGAAGCCCGTAAGCGGGTTCAAAACCACGCTTGCCGAAAGGAGTCTCTGGAGTGCGGTATTTTGTTAACTCCACAGCCCTCATTGCATCTTGCTTCGTCTTTACATGTGGGAAAACAATTCCGCTGACCCCAGCATCAAGAACCCGATTAACGAAAGCCGCGTTAAGTTCAGGTACTCGACATAAAGCAATTAAACCAGCGAGGCGAGTCTCTCTTATCAGTTGCGCAAAAGTTTCAACCTCAAGAACCCCATGTTCAAAGTCAAAATACACATAGTCAAAACCAAGTTTGCTCGCAACTTCGATCGATGGATTTCCCATACCAACTCTTAAACTCATAGATAACACTAGTTCATCTCGTTTCATTTTTTCTAAAACATCTTTCCCACTCACAAACATCACTAACATTGCATTTTAATTAGGGAACTATTTTATATTTTGCCCGCGGCTTTTTGATCTTGTCTATATTTCTGTATAACAGATTCAGATTCTGTCTTCATAACAACCAAAATAAAACTTGGTGAGAAAAGTTTGGCCTTATCGATAGAAACTGAAGACCTTCAAAAGAAAAAGGAGGAATTGGAAGGCAAGTTGCAGTCTATGATGGAAGAAGAGAAAACTTTGAAAGAAGACATAAAGACACTTGAAGTTAACGTGGCAATTCAAAAGCTGGAAGAAAAAATTAAGGTAAAACGTGAGACTGTGGAAAATCTGGAATCTAAGAAAAGCGACCTAGAAAAAGAATTGAACGAACCAGAAACTCTCAAAATAACTGAGGAACAAAAACCTGAAGGCACGGAGGAAGAAGAACAGAAAACAGATTTAATCGTAACCGTGGCTCCTGTTGAAGGCGAAGAGCCTGCACAATCGCAAGAACAACACAAAGAAGAAGAAAAAAAGAAACATAGATTTTTCTAAGCATAATAAAGAACAACACGGCACACTATCTTTCACTTTTTCTTGCATTGTATTTTTCTCTCAGATAGGTTTAAATCGTATAAGTTCAAGTATAAAAAGACACAGATATACTTCGAGGGTCTGAAATGAGCGAAATGACAACCGAAATCCTTGAGCAAAACCTTGGAAAAATGGTAATTGTGAGATTGAAAGGTGGAAAAGGTTTGCGTGGAAGACTGAAGGGGTTTGACCAGCATCTGAACTTGGTTTTAGAAGAAACTGAAGACACAACGAACGTTGAAGATGTGAAGAAGCTTGGATTAATAATAGTTCGCGGAGACAATGTTGTTCTCATTTCACCTCCACCAAGGTGAAAATCTTTGGGGAAAGGAACTCCATCTTTTGGTAAACGCGCTGGGAAGACTCTTCACATACGGTGTAGAAGATGCGGAAAAAGAGCGTACAATGTTTCAAAGAGGCGATGTGCAGCATGCGGTTATGGAAAAACATCAACCATTAATAGGTCCTCATGGAGAACTAGAAATCTTCGTAGGGAGAGAACCAGTTAAGTTTTGCAGTTTATTGTGAATATTGATAGTAGCCCTTATCAACTTTGACGAAGATTAGTGGCCCTTTGCTTCGAGCTAGTTCTCTGGCTTTTCTTAAAGAATTGTTGACAACGCTCATTACCTGTTCCTTTTCGTTAGTGTATTTCTTCTTGTTTCGACCTATCTCCATTTTTAGAAGGTTCTCGGCAAGGATTGATGTGCCGCAAATTTCGCCATTCTTAACAAGTGTAGACGTGACTACTTCTTGCATTTCCGTGCGGTCTGCAAGTTTTTTCCATAGGGGCTGTGCTTTGTTAAGGATTTTTGTAACTTTGTTCCATCTTTTGGCTTTGTCTTTGCCTATTAAAAGTTTTACCCGTTCTTTCCATTTCTTAAGCCATATTCCAGTCCACAAATTCATAAATTCTTCCAGTTCATTTGGGTTTTCGCTATGGAATTCTTCTAGTTTATCTACGAGTTCACATTCATTTGCTTCTTTTCCAACGAGGTCCCAGTGAACTTTAAGATAGTTTGTTAAGTCTTGGCATGCTATCTGGAGAACTTTGCGGTCCGAACCAAAAATATCCAACATTGGATTTTTGCTCTTCAGTTTTTCTGACAACAGTATTTCGATGAAATTCATCAGTTACTCCAGCCTCGAAGCCTTCTCCACCTAAAATCTAAGGCTGAGGTTTTAATTAAGCTTTATTTATGATTGCTTCTATAACATTTTTAGATATTTTTTAGCCATATTATACATTCAAGAATATTCTGAAGCCCATTTTAAAGTCTATTCAAGAAAATCTGGAAGTTCGTTGACGCTTTTTAAAATCAAATACGGTTTCTCTATTTCTAATTCTTCTCTTGTAAATATTCCAGACAAGACGGCAACTGTTTTAGCTCCAATGTTTCTACCAGCCCTCACATCCACGACGGAATCACCTACAACAGCACATTCGCTTGTCTGAATGCCTAACTGCCTTGCACACTTTGTTAGCGCTTCTGGAGACGGTTTCGGCTGGGAAGTGTCTAACGCAGTTGTTACAAGTTGAAAATATTTTGCCAAGCCGAATTTTTCCAGTTCTTTAATGACTTTTTCTTTCGGAACATGACGCATTGTTATTAGCGCCAGCTTCGCCTTTTGGGAAAGTTTTTTCAGGGTTTCTGAAACGTTGGGCATTGGTTTTGTCTTTATGGCTGTTACACTATAGTATGATTTGAGATAGAGATCTAAGAACGTCTGCATATCAATTCCCTTTATCATGTTGTTTATTGAAAGGTTTTGTTCAAGTCTCCTTGGGATTTCTGTTGCTATTTTGATGTCGACTTTTTCTTGTCCTATCGCTGCAAAAGCAGCGTTCGCAGCTTCTACGTATGCTTCTCTTGAGTCAAATATTGTACCATCTAGATCCAGAATTATTCCCTTTACTTTGAACTTTCGTTTTTCCATTTTCATCCTTTAACGCATGTGGCACTTGTTATAACTCTTGTTTCGATAAGTTTTTATTTGTGCTTTGGTGTGTAAGGTAACCACCAAAGTTTGCAAAGAGCTGAGATTAGGGCTATGGGTAGAAAAGCACGGATACGTTTAACAAGTACAGACTACAAAAAGTTGGAAGACGTATGCCAAGAACTGAAAGCCATAGCCGAGAAAACCGGAGTTAAAATGACGGGTCCAGTTCCACTGCCTACCAAAAGACTGCGGGTTCCTGTTCGAAAGTCCCCTTGTGGTGAAGGAACCGCCACATGGGATAGATGGGAGTTGCGTATTCATAAGCGTCTCATAGATGTTGATTCTGAAGAGCGTGTTATGAGGCGTATAATGCGTATTCGTGTTCCAGAAGAAGTGCACGTGACCATAGAACTTCTCTAACAGCAATTGTGAAATATATTTTTGGATTTACAGAATATAGATGTAACAGACAATTGTGAGAATTAGGCTTGCAGTGAAGGCTAAAGCCCATACTACTTTGTTCCATCGAAAAACCTTGAATCCATCAAGTATTCCAAACGGTATAAGATTAAAGAGAGCTATGATGGCGTTGATCAACGCACCGAAACCTGCGATTACCGCGACCGTATCCAATACACCTATAGCCGCCACTGCAGTACAAGTACATATTGTTGAAAGCGTGATGTTTGTTAGGGGTCCGGCGAGGGCTGTCTTTCCAGCCTGTTTCTTTGTTATTGGTCCTGCGATCATTACGGCGCCGGGTGATATTATTTTGAAAAATGTGAAGGGGATCATTGAAAGGAGGGTTAGGAGCGCTCCGAAGAGGGTTAGTCGGAATTCAGCCCAGAGTCCATAGCGTTGTGCTGACAGTTTGTGAGCGATTTCGTGAATGAAGAATGAGAACGTGAAGATTATTGCGAGGCTGAGTAGAATTTCCGGTCTTGTCAGCACCGATAAGCCTAGAAACTGTGGAATGAAGGATAAGCCCACTCCCATAACGAGAAGTGCTCCAACTGTTAGGTGTTTGAGTTCTTTTTGGCTGAACCGGAATTTTTTGGCTTGGAATCTTGGCGAGTAGCTTAATGTGTATTCGTACGGTTTTTGTTTTTGGACAACTATTGGTTTCATTTCTTTCTTTGGCGCTCTTGCCAATTCCATTCTTGGGCAATCGTGATTTTCCGGCAGGCGATGCTCTGAGCAGAAATAACCTCCGCAATATGGGCATCTAAAAGGTAGGAAAACGTCTTTTCCGCATTTTTGACATTTCATTCGGCATGCCTTTTATGACTAGAATGTTAAGTTGTTGTTATATGTTTCTCTTTCACTTTGGGCAACGTCATGCGGACAGTGCTAAATACTTAAAACTGACAATGCTAAGCTAAAGTTAAGCGTTTACAGTTTGACAGGGAGGAAAGGAACATTTGAGGGCTTTCAGTTTTGTTCATGCTGCGGACTTCCATTTAGGCTACTCACAATATGGTTTAGAAGCTAGACGTGAAGACTTTGATAGGGCTTTTCAAGAACTGGTTGATAAAACCATCGAGTTGAAGCCTGATTTTATGATTATTGCCGGAGATTTGTTCAATCATGCTCGTCCTTCAAACGTCATATTAGAAAACGCCATTAAAAATTTCAGTCGTCTTCGCGAGGCTGGAATTTCGGTTCTCACAGTTGATGGTTCACATGATTCAGCGCCTAACGTTGTTACTGGAACTATTTTGAATCCTTTGGACAGTGCTGGGCTGGTTTATTATTTGCCAAGACATGAGGGGGCTTGCTGGAGAAAGGAAGACTGTTGCTACGTTTATGGGGTGCCGAATTTTAGAACTAGACGGAAAACTGAAGAGTTGCTTCCTGCTTTTATGGAGCAAAACAAACCAACGCCAGACCCAGAGCTGTTTAACATTTTTGTTTTGCACATGGCTTTAGATATTCCAAGTTTGACCCCCCCTTATATGGAGGCTGAAGCTCCACCTGAGCTTATACCAGAAGGTTTTGATTATTATGCTGCTGGGCATGTGCATAAGTCTTACAAGGACAGGTTTAAGACAGGTATGCTTGTTTATAGCGGAAGCACGGAAACCGTTGATTATGAAGAAGCAAAAAATGATAAGGGCTTCTATTATGTTGAAGTGGACGAAAAGGGAACAGCCTCGCCGCAGTTTATGCGGTTAGAGTCTCCACGCAAATTTGTTGTGTTGGATCAAGATCTCACGGGTGTAACTCCTTCAAAAATAACCGAACTAGCTGTTCAGCTTGTAAGGGGAGCTGATGAAGAAGGTGTAATAATAGTTCCAGTTTTGAGAGGAGTTTTGCCTGCTGAGGCGACTCGTGCAGAAGTGGATGTTGCCCAGCTTAGAAGTGCTGCTGAAAAGGCTTTGCTTGTGCACCCTGTTGTTTTGCTGCGTGAAACTGAAGTATCAGAAGAGATTGTTCGTTCAATATTCGAAGCTGAATTCAAGGATTTAAAAACGAAGGCTTTCGAATACTTCATGCAGATTTTTTCTGAACGCTACAGTCGTAATGAAGCCGAAAAAATAGCCCGCGTAGCAGTCAGCCTTATTGAACCACTGACCAAAAAAGAGGAAGAAAAAGTGAAACAAACCTTCGAGGAGCTTCTTCGATGAGAATTGAAATTATTCAATTAGAAAACATCCGCTCTCACGTAAAGTCAACAGTACCCTTCGCAAAAGGCTTCAACTGTCTAGTTGGCGGTTTAGGCTGTGGAAAATCCAGCACATTATATGCCATAGACTTTGCGTTGTTTGGAGAACCCCTCGGCAGAAGCTACGATTACCTGCTCCGTGAAGGTGCAGACAACGGAAAAGCTACACTCCAATTCGTTCAGAATGGAAAAAGCTACAAAATATTACGTGGACTGAAAAGACGTAGCAAGGGCATAAGCCAAGACTTTGATGAACTGAAACTCTTTCAAGATGAAAACTTAATAGCAAGTGTGAAAGGTGACGCAGTGGCTGAACAACTCAAGACAGTAACAGGTTTGGATAAAGAACTTTTCCGTGAAATAGTTTGGGTTCGACAAGAACATTTGAAGGAACTTCTAGACGCTAGGCCTAGAGAAAGGCAAAAACGCTTAGACGAATTATTCGGCTTATCAGACTACGAAAAAGCATGGAGCAACCTCGCTGGATATCAACGTGAATACGAGGGAGAAAGAAGAGCCTACGAAAAAGACCCAGATGTTGTTGGAATGGAAAAACTAAACACCGAATATAACCATGCAGCCGAAGAATTCTCACTCATAGAAATTGAACTTCAAGATATGGCACAAAAGCTGGAAGAAGCCAAAAAATCCTTAGAAGATGCAGATTTGAAACTTAAAAGGCTGGAAGAGGTGAAAACTCTGACTGAAGCGCTTAAACGCAAAGAGGCGCAGACACAAGCAAACCTAACGAATGTGGAGGATGCTTCAGCGTCTTTAGCTGAAAAAATTGAAGGGAAAAAAATCATTGTTGAGAATTTGAAGCAACGTTTGAACACTATGGAAACGCGGACGGAATCTTGTAAGACTGAGTTTAAGGAAATTGGAATTTCGCCAGATCAGCCGATTGAAGCATTAAGACAATATATGTTAACGTTTGATGACCAAATCGCTAGCTTAAAAGGTGAAGAAGAATCAGCCCTTAGAGGCATACAAACAGACCGCAAAAGAATCTCGTCACTATCCGCTGAAAACCGCTGTCCACTCTGTCTCCAATCCTTAACAACGGAATACAAAAACAACCTAATGCAGAGAATTCAAGAAGAAAACAGTGAAAGGCAAAAAACGATAAGTCAGCTTCGACACGACATTGAAGAACTAAAACAAATAAAAAACAGGGCAAACGCTGCCTTTTCAAACCTGCAAATGCTTGCTCCAAGAATTGAAGAGTTAAAAACGCGCATAAACGATGAATCTCAAATATTGGCTGAACTTACAAAGGAGTTTGAGGAAAAACAAAGACTAGAGAACGAATTACGCGTGCAACTTCAAGCTGCACGAACAGAAATTGCCAAGTTCGACGTGTCCAAGCTGGAAGCCGCAAGAGTTCAAAGAGAACAGGCTTTCAGACAATATTACTTGTTAGAGTCCGAGTTGCGGACTAGGGAAAACCGCAAAAAAGACTTGCTTAGTCGTTTAGACGAAATGAAAGAGAGAATTGACCAGGCTCAACAAAAGATTGAGCGCATGGAGAAAATAGTAAAGGTTGTCGAGATCATCGGTGGCATACGCAACGCTTACAGAAGCATTCAGCCTAAATTGCGAAGCGAATTTGTGAAAGTCTTAAGAAACTTCGTCCAGCAAGTTCTCGACAACCTAGTAGGCGGAGAGGGCGCTCTAATAAACGTCCTAATCGACGAGACTTATACGCCATGTGTGAAAAGCGAAAGCGGTGCTGAAAGAGAAGTTTCAAATCTGTCAGGCGGAGAAAGAACTTTGCTTGCCTTTGCGTATCGTCTCGGACTAGGTCAATTAATTATGCAGTGTAGAACAGGCCACGGATTAAGCATGTTATTGCTTGATGAACCAACTGAAAGCCTTGGAAGGGAAGACGGCTCAATAGACCGCCTAGCCGAAGCAATATCACGCTTCAAAGCTATAGAACAGATAATCGCGGTTACGCACAGCGAAGCCTTTGCAGAAAAGGCTGAACACGTGATAAGACTGGAAAAAGAAGCAGGCATAAGCAAGGTTTCATTGATGATTAAAAACTTTTGAAAATAATATTTGCGGAGAAAGCCTTTATAGTTATTGGTACATGTCTAATACTTGGTGAACCACTAATGCTACACAAGTTAACAATCACCATGGTTTTTGATAATCACGCTTTTTAGTAAGTTTTTACTCATGAATAAGATGGTGAATATGGAGGGAAGCATTTTTTACTCGTCTTTAACGCTGTTCGCAATGTGCTGTTTAGCTTTGGCTATATCCATTATTTTACGTTTAAAATCTCGTGCAATAAACAGTCTCCCTAAGAACTTGTCAGCTAACGTATTTGATAAAACCTTCGTCGTTTTCAACCCTTACCCAGAACAGAGGAAAATTATTCACAGTTTCTTATCAGCGTTGCCTCTGCTTGTGGGGTTTGCTTCCGTGGTTTTTGCTCTTATTGCATGGAAAATTCTAGAGTCCGGTCTTTTGCTAAGCCTCTTTGTATTAATTATCGGATTGAATCTGGTAGTGGTGGGGGATGCGTCCGAGGCATATCAGAACTCTAAGACTTTTGTTAAGGCTGTTCAAGGTGGAACTAGCTTAGGAGTCGGCGACTTGAAGGTCTTTCAAATAATAAAAAAACTCATGCCAAAACTAAGTAACTATTACCTTGGATTATCAATACTTTTTATAGCATCATCAGTGATGTTACCCTATATCTGGTCTTCAGCACTATGGTTTTTCGCTTGGTTTATCGGTTTAATACTTCAAGTTAGTGCATCAACAGGACCTATAAGTTACGTAGTAGCTGTTTTTCTATTCGCTCTAACAGTTGTCGTTATTCAACTTTTTGCTTCTGCAGTTAAAAACAAACTATTGAGCTACATAATGGAATTTTAATATTCACAGACTAAGCGTATTGTGTGTTTTTGAGTTTCACAACCCAATGTTCCATTCCAAGCATAATATGAGTCTTCTAGTAAAACGATGTTAAGCGATATATGCACTGGAGTGTACAGCAACTTTAATGTGGTTTTCAAGGTCGTTAACTTTAACCCAATTTAGCGTTTCCGTAGAAGTCGAGTTATCATAAGATATGTGAATCCAGTCGGGTGTCCTCAAACTTCACTTATTTTGTGAAGAGGCGGGTACGAAATAAGCTTTTGCTTAAGAAACGGTTTTCTCAACAACCATATTTTCTAGAATACCAATCTTTTCGATCTCTATCCTTATAATATCGCCAGCTTGCAAAAACTTCGGTTGAGGCTTTAAAGCAAAAACAACACCGGCAGGAGTGCCAGTTGCAATAATATCGCATGGTTCTAAAGTCATTACTCGGCTTAAGTGATGTATTATTTCATAAACGTTGAAAACCATGTTTTTTGTTGTTGAATTTTGACGAAGTTCGTCGTTAACCCATGTGCGAATAAACAAGTTAGAAGTATCCCTAAACTGGTTTACAGTGGTTATGCACGGTCCTGTTGGAGCGAAAGTGTCAAAGCTTTTTCCTCTGGTCCAGCGCGCGCTGCCTTGTCCCGATATTATGTATTGAAGAACGTTGGTGAGACTGCTTTT
>CAZRCD010000002.1:0-314970 GCA_964598485.1 uncultured Candidatus Bathyarchaeia archaeon | reverse complement strand
ACATTTGAGTGATACACGCCGAGATAACCACCTTGCGGGTTCTCAATGATTTTAATGGTATCCAACCTACATCCCTGATCGTCCTTTACATTGTAGCGACATTGATTCTCGCCTAAATCTCCAACAGTTTCAAGCATTTCTTTTGCAAAAAAGGCAAAGATACCTTTTAGTATGTTAATATATTCTTTAGTTTTCTTGAAAAGCAAATATGGGTCGCTACTATAAGATGTTGTGTCAATAGTTGGTTCTATCATAGTGCGTTCATGATATTCATTCCAAGTAGAAATCGTGACAATATTGACCTTTCCTTGTTTAGCCAGTGAAATAACATTACTCCACTGCTTGCCGTACAAGTCTTCAGAATAATTAATATCAAAACGATGGTATGGCATCCGTTGGTAATAGTCATCGTATCTGGGACAAACATTTATCTGCCCATCTATGCAGAGAGGCTGGTCACGAGGTATCCAAGGCTGAGGTTCATCTACATCAAAAGACCAATAAACCCAATTAGTGTAGTTTTGATGACCTGATATTCTCACAGTGAAACGACTGTCTAGTGTTAGATTGCCATTCCTAGTTATGTTCACGTCTTCATTGTAGAAACATATTAATGGTTTAGTGTAAAGCCTCATGTAAACGTGAGGATACGCATCTACATATGTATTGTAAATGTAATCGTATATCGTTTGGAAGTTGTAATCTCCACTAGATTGGTTAAATGGTTCAACCATAATAACAGCTTGTATTGAATAATTAATATCAAGCAATGAGAACAATATTTGGTAGAGTTGTCCGTGTAGGAGTTGATACCCCACCAAGATACAATTATAAAATCTATTCCAACATACTCCATCTTTTCCAATTGCCAATTTACAGTGCTCAAATCTTGAGAATCGTAGAATCCTTTAACTGGAGTATCCATCACTACATTACCATCAGTGTCATTCCAATGGTTACTACCAAGTCCCTTACCATACCAACCATAGTAGTATGCTCCAATCTTAATTCTGCGGATATTGACTGAACTTACAGTTGTTATGGATTGTATAGTGAACATTGAAAATAACAATAGTAGAACTAGAAAAAGCAAGATGAGTTTTCTGATCACATCAAATCATTCGCTATATCTTCTGCTTCAGCTTTATGATTTGTGGAAGAACCTCGGTTGAATCTAAAGGACCTATAATCCTAACATACTTTTACAACATTGGGATTTTGTGATTCTATTAATCGCTTGCTTAAGCTAGATTCCTTTCTTTGAAGAATTCCTTTGCTTCGTTTACCTCAGAGGATCTGAAGTTTCGATAAGTGATTTCAATTACCTTTTCTAAAGGAACCCAAGCTATGGCTAGTACACGTTTCTTGATTTCATCAAGATCTCTCCAACAAACATCCTCCTCAATCTTGTGAAAATCAGAGTATTCTTGGATCTTGTAGTAGTACAGTCTACTCTTCTTATGATAGAATTCTGAAGGAGAACACAACAATACAACAAGTTTCTTGTTCTTGCTTTCCTCAACCTCTGAGATGCCTACATCCATTGTTCTTGCCAATTGATTTCTGTTTACATTAAAGGTTGTTTGAGGAGCTATGTCAGAGGTGAACTTCACTTCAACGAAAATCAGAAGATTCCCAGTTTCAATGACAGCATCAACATGAGTGTTTGCTTCTAGTCGTCTGTTTCTATCAACATGATCCTTTCCTTGCTCCCTTATATACTTCACAGGATGTCTGCTCACTTCTTTCTCTAACCACTTCAAGTAGCCTTCTGGTGGCTTAAACTGCCTCTCAAAATCTAGACTTATAGGCTCTCCAATAGCCTCATTCACATTAGCCAATCTTAGAATTTCTTGAACTAGCTCCTTCCTTTTTTCTAAGTTCAAGTGGTGCAAAAGTATAGAAAGTGATTAACTCTTCAGCTTTGTCATACTGGTTTTCTTGGTTTTCTTGCCCCATTTTTCAGCTTCTTTGTTCAGTAAACCTTGTTCAAAACTATCTTTCGATAAAAGCCATAATTCGTCAAACCTTTTCAAGAATTCATAAGAACGAATTGTTGTAAAATGACTCTGTAAGTAATTGGCAGCTTTCCACTCGGCATTAAGTATCTTCACAGCTTCAAAATCCGTAAGAACTGCCCAAGTGCAACCTTTATGCCAAGCGTAGCTAACTGCTTGTTCAAAGAATTTGGGGTTATCCAAATCCACCTTTAGCGATTTTGCTTCTAAGAAGAATTTTGGAATCCCACCAATCCTGAATCCGTAATCAACACGCTTTTTAGATATTTTTTCTTCCGCTGTAACCTCGTTTGAATCTTCAACATCCCAGCCTAAAGCACGAAACAAAGGGAGAATAAAATCCTTCTTAGTCATCTCTTCATTGTATTTACTGACTCTGTTTTCTCCCAAAACTTTGTTGTGTTTCTCAACAAGCCTTCCAATTTCTTCCTTCGCAACCTTCTTGTCAATGTATGGAACAGCCAAACAGTATCTACCAACTCTTGATATTCGTTAGGAATGTAATATGTTTTGCTTTAATAACTATAAAGAAGTCTTTGAATGGATTATCAACAAACAAGTGAACTTAGTGTAGTTAGTGAAGACAAATCAATGCCCGGCACATTTCAAAACACTGAAAATCCCATATATAATATGCGGAAAACCGTGTCTCAACTCTTAGAAGCGCGAGAGAGAATAGTCCTTAAATCTGAGATCTGACAATTTCAACTCAATGAACCAGAAAAGAAAGCCTGGAAGGCCACGAGAATGGGTCTTAAACGATGAAATCATCGAAATACATAGGCTATCGACTGAACTGAGAACACAAAATCCTGAGGCACACTGGTCTAGTATTAAAGGCATGTTGAAAACACGACTGGAACAACTGGAAAGGAAAGACCTTCTATTGAAATTAGACAAGCTTTGTGGCTTAATGAGACAGGCCATTCCGTTACCTCCACGATGCATCTGTGGAAGTATGGTTTATTCTTACACTTATAGGAAGGTAGAAAATGAACATGAGCATTATTGGGAAATCTTTGCTAGGTGTGTGAATCCGAACTGTCGCTATATGAGAAGATACTTGCCATCGACAAGCTACAAATGGTCACGGCCAAAATCTATCATTAAAGAACTTGAAAAGACGCCGACTTTCTATCAGATGGACGGTCAGAAAGTGGAAGGGGAGAAATGATAATTGTGTACTGTATTAATGAGAAAGCACGTGCTGATTCTGTAGATTTGTTTTGTGAAGAGCATTATTGGATTCAAATCATAACTTTCATTTCAGGCTGTATCTGTTGGTGGATGAAGCGATTCTGAGAGTCCTTTCTTTTTCATTTCCCATAGGACTTTGAATATTTTTGATTTTACAGAAAAACCAGGAGTCGGCATACAGTCTAAAAAGGCTGGCGTGTTGGTTGTAATTCATCTACTATGGTGATTTCTCCCGCAAACTCCTCTTTTTTCCGATATGGAGCGCTAGGTTCGGTTTAACCCGCAACCAAAATGGAGATCATAAGAATTCCGTCTTTTATGCGCCAGATATTTAGGAGCTATTCACGTTGATAATTTATGTATGATCGATAAGTAAGAGGGAAAACTCGATTTTAAGCTAACGCCCAGTTTTTAACACCGCAAAACGCGCAAGGGAAAAAGCAAGCAGCAAAGAAATGGTTATGATGTTTCATTTTGATTCGCTTTGAGTTTTAGAACGGTTTCGACGAAAGTCAATTTGGATCGGTGTTTTATCTTGAAACTTTGCTCCATTTTTTGCAGTATTGATTTCTCAATCGAGTTTGCTCCGTCCTCTCCGAAGAGTGAGGTTATTGCCTTGCAAAAGGTTTCTGGGTTTTCAGGAATTTCAGTTTTCTTTAGTTGAAAATCCCTTTCTAGATAAAAGTATATAACGTGTTTTGCACTCTCGCCGAATACTTGTAAGCCCTCATCTGTGCATTGAATAATTTTTTCGTTAACTTTTGATGCTGTAGCCATATGGGCACCTGTCTATTTTTTCAATGATGGTTATGCAAAATATTGTTTTTAAAAGAGTCAACCAGACTGCAGCCCCGCTAGACGTAGGTTTCCGTTCACACGATCATGAGTTATGTCTTGGGCGGATATTTAAAATAATTAGGGAGATGTCGGAATCCGAGTTGAGAATTGACGAAGAATCTTCTATGTTTATCTTTCATAAGGTAAATTAGATAGAAAGTCATTATGTTAGTAGTTGTGGTGGTGGAATGCCGAAGAAAGCAATCATTGTAATTTTTCTCGTTAAGGAAAGTGTTGAAAAATCAAATAAAGAGATCGAGAAGGAAATATTTGAGGAGCTTTCAAAGGGCTTACCCAAGATCCCTTGGTGTAAAAAAGTTGAGAAGGTCACTGTTACTGAAGTCTAGAGTGGTTTATTTTGCTTGCAAAAGCTTTGCCATAAAGTTTTGAATCGGGTCATTTGCGTTTTGGATGACTTTGATGGTTTCCTTCCCCTTGTCGGTTAGCGTGTAGATCCTTTTTCTGCTGTTCCTCTTGCCTTTTATTAGTCCGTCTCTTTCCATGGAATATAGGAGAGAGTAAACAGTGCCCGAACTGATCAAGAAATTGAATTTTTTATGGACATATGCGATTACGTCGTAACCGCTCATGTCGTTGTTCCTCAGCCGCGCCATGATCAGCACGTCCATGAAGTTTTTTAACAATCTCTCATGCATACTCTTCAAGGCTTCTTTTTCCAAATCCACACCCGAACTAGACATTTTTAACTTATGAGAGGATAAGGTTTTTGGTTGAATCGGATTCCGAACGTAAAAGTAATTTTTTAGATATTATCTAGGGGCAACACAAAGGAGAATGTAATAGTTGCTTTGCTTCGAGTGATCGATTTTGTTGGTTACAATGACCCTTCCAGGTGCAGATTGCATATTTAGTGCTAGGCTCAGATCTGTTTTTCTTGATGATTTTTTTAAACTCGCATTCACCTTCGAATCGACAGAAAACGCGCTTGTTTCTAGCGGAAATCGTTCGGGTTTTCATCCGTGCTTGCCTCTAAATTTAATGATGTCTTCGGTTTCAGCCGTTTTCTTATAAGGATTCTGATGATGTTCGACTTGGAATCTGAGTTGATCATATTTCTTAATTACTTCTTTTATAGTAACAGATATCGACACAAAAAGGTGAATAAGTGATTCCATGGGTATGTTTCGGCTTTTCTGTGGAGGTGGGATTTGCTTTTGGTGAAATGGGAGTTGCTTGAAGAGCGGATTGTTGCAAGGCATGTTAAGACTTTTTTAGACATAGTGGTCTTGGCGATGTTGAACGGCAACCCCATGTACGGCTACAAGCTTATTGCGGCTGTTCACAAGGAATTCGGCGTTTTGCTCAGCCCGGGTTCCCTCTATCCCCTTCTTCACTCGTTGGAGGACAATAAATTGATAGGATCACGTTTTCAGGGAGGGAAAATAGTTTACGCAGTGACCGCTAATGGAAAGAAAAAGTTCCAAGATGTATTCATGGCGTATAAAATGGCGATACGAAAGATGGAGAATTTTATAAAATTTCATGGAGAAGCTTCTTAGGTTATGTAGGCATCCAAATAAGCGTTCTATTGAGTGGAAGGTAGGGCTTCCACAATCCTATGGATTTTTTCTATTCCTTCTTCAGTCCTTCTTTTCAGCTCTCTTATGTCTACGGTGCGAAGCATCTCTACATCACTGTGTGATCTATCATTTTCAAGCAAAAGAAGAAGGGTGTCCTCTATCTCCTTCAGATACTTCTTCCTTTGGATAGTTAGACCTTTAATTTTGTCTAGGGGTACCTCAAACAGGATCTTAGCTGGTTTTTTCCGGAACAAGAAGAGTCTTTTGTTTGTGAGGTAAAGATATCCTGGTCGCCAGACTCCGGGAAGAGACGTATCGTGATAATAGTGCGAACCAAATGTCTTGAGGACGATTTCTTCGTTGTCATACAACGGCAGTTCTTCTTCGTCGCTGTGTTCTAGGGCGTATGTTCTGATTTTTTCGTCCCATGCTTCCATCATGCCGTAATCTAGCATGGTTTTCATGCCGGCGATTGCAGCCTTCAGGTTGACGCCGATTAAGGGTATCCCGGAAACCGAGATGATGAGATCTGCTTGGAGTATTACTCCTTTGACTAGTATTCTGTCAACAAGGTCTACAAGTGCGCTGTTTCTTGTGGGCTCCAACTCTATCTTTCTCCATGGTCGGCCTCTAGCAAGGTTATCAGTTCCTTGAGTTTATTCATCTCTTTTCCCACATCTTTGTGTGGGGTCTCTTCAAGCCTTTTGACCGCTTCCTCAAACTTCATTCTCTCTTCGCTGGACGCTTCATCCCCTAGCCTCTTCTTCATTGAGGACACTAGTGTCTTCGCTTGACTTATCTTCTTTATCTTTGTAGTCACTCCTTTCACAAGTTCCAACAGCTTATCTGTACATTCTTTAATTTTCTGGGTGTTGTTGCCATCTAATGCTGTCTTTAGTTTCTCTGAGGTTTCTTCAAGTATCCTTTTTTCACTTTCAGAGATTTTTCTGCCTATCTCTTCCATTGATTTCTCCGTTGCATAGATCACAGCCTCTGCCTGGTTGCGAATTTCGACGATTTCCTTTTTCTTTTCGTCCGCTTCGTCAAACTTTGTTGCGTTGATAATCATTCTTGTGATTTCCTCTTCTGAGAGCTCCGTTGGCTTCGTTATCTTGAGCGCTTCTTTTTTCCCTGTTTCTAGAATCCCGGCGGAAACGTCTAGTATGCCATCGGCGTCGATCTTGAAGGTAACTTCGACCTCTTCCTCGTATCTAGGCGCGGGAGGGATACCGTCTAGCTTGAATAAGCCCAGGGATATGTTGTTCGCCGCCATCTCCCTTTCTCCTTGTAGAACGTGGATCATCATCGAGGTCTGGTCTTCTTCTTCTGTTGCAAAGGTCATGCTTTCTTCCGTTGGGATGGTGGTGTTTCTCTTGATCAGTCTCGTGAATACTCCGCCAGAAGTCTCGACACCTAACGAGAGAGGCGTAACATCCAGCAAAAGCATATCCCTTATCTCACCTTTCAGAACGCTAGCTTGAATGGAGGCGCCTACAGCGACTATTCCCATGGGGTCTATACCTTCTTCGGGGTCTACTCCAAAGAAATCTCGGAAGTAGTTTCGAACAATAGGCATTCTAGTAGGTCCGCCTACCAAAACAAGTTTGTCTATGTCTTGAGGGTTTGTCCTTGAATCTTTCAAGGCTTGTTCTAGAGGGCTTTGCAATCCGTCGAGAAGGGTTTTTATGAGACCCTCAAGTTTTTTTCGGGTTAGAACAATATTCAGGTCTATGTCGGATCCATTGTTACTTAGCTGCAGGTCTATGATGGTTGAACGCTCCTTGGAGAGGTGGATCTTCGCTATTTCACCGGCATCTCGAAGCTTGTTCAGATTTTTCTCGTCAGCTATTAAGTTGATGCCGTGTCTTTCCTCGATCTCGTGGACGAGAGAATCTAGAACAATATCGTCCATATCTTTGCCGCCTAGACGGGTGTCTCCACTTGTGGATATGACCTTGAAGATGCCGCTGTTCATCTGTAGGATGGTTACGTCGAAGGTTCCAGCGCCTAAGTCCAGCACTGCTATCTTTAGGTTTTTTCTGATTTTGTTTAAGCCGTATGCTAGGGACGCAGCTGTTGGTTCGCTGACAATTCTCAAGACTTCAAGTCCAGCTATTTCTCCTGCCTCTTTTGTGGCGTTTCTCTGGTTATTGTTGAAATATGCTGGCGCCGAGATCACTGCTTTGTCTATCCTCTCTCTTAGATAGGTTTCTGCGTCCCTTTTTATCTTCTTCAGTATTAGAGCAGAAATTTCTTGGGGAGTGTACTTACGACCATCTATGTCTATGGTGTAATCTGTGCCCATTCTTCTTTTGATCCATCTTATCGTCCTGTCTGGATGAACGTAAGCGTAGGTCTTTGCATTCTTACCAACGATTATTTCGCCGTCGTCTTTAAACGCTACAATAGAGGGAAACATCTTTCCGTAAGGGGTCGGCCCTTCAGATGCTGGAACAAGCCTTATTTTTCCATCTTTCATCACAGCGCCGGCGGAGTTGGTGGTTCCAAGATCTATTCCTATTGTTCGTCCCATTTTGATTTCCCTTTTACAGAGGCTCAGCCGGTCTTTTCTCGTATTACAAGGGTTTCCTCGACTTTTGATTTTCCAAGAGAGAAGACGTAATGCTCGCAGTACTGCATCAATACCTCATGCGCACTCTTTATCTTCTTGAACTTCTCTTCGGCGAAGGAATCATCAGGATGAAGGTCTGGATGGCATTTTTGTGCCAGCCGATCGTATGCAGAGTTTATTTCGGATATACTTATTTCTTGGCCTAACCCTAGAGTTTTTCTCGCGTTTTCTATGGTCTTAGAATTCATCTTCTTTATCTCAATCTCAGTGAAATTGTATGGTGGCAATGGTCCGACGACAAGGATCGTAAGTTTTTTGTCGTATTCTTTCTCCAGTTCATTTGTTTTGTCGTAAAATTTCTGTTCTTGTTCTTTCTCTACCAGAAAAGAAGCGTTCATTACTGTGTTTTGATCTGTGATTTTGGTTTCTTTGAATCCGCTTGACAGATTTCCTAGGGCGCTGTGTATGTTCTTCAGGTATTTGTTTTTTCTTTGGTCTAAGGCTGACTTGACTTTTCTTCCAAGCTCTATTTTGAGTGACTGGTCGCGCGTGTGTGTCTTCTTTTTGGCTTCAGCGGCTAATTTTCGTATTTCTTCGTTTTCTTCTAGGATATCAGCAAGAATGTTTTTGTTCCATGAAATCTTGACGTTGATCTGCAGTCTATTATCTATTTTCTCGAGTTTGTTCTTGAACTTCATTCGACCCTGCTTGAGGATGTTTTTTATCTCTGTTTCGGTCTTTGCTATGACTCCGAAACCCATAGGGATGATCGTGTGAGTCTCCATAATTTCTCGCAGGGTCTTCTCATGCGTCACGGCTTCTTCTACTTCAACCTTGTAGTTTGCAGGGATGTCACTAACTACTGCGCCGATGCCCCCATGTTGAAGAGTGTATACTTCGCTGTTGCCTACTCCAATGTTGCCGAAGCTTTCCATTTTCTCCGTTTCTATTATCCCGTACAGGTATCTTCCCGTCACCTATTTCACCTTCTCACTTTTGATCTTCCGATCTCTCCTACAAAAGAATAAGGCGGCCAAGGTCCACTAAATCTGACAGCAAAACTATCTCTCTTGTCGATCTTTTCCAGCAGGTTTCCTAGGTTTTGCATCTTGTCTTTTTGTGTGAGACAAGCCAGATTCAAGATTAGCTGCTTACCTTCCCATTTTTTGGGCACTTCTTTTTTTGTGGAATCAAGCTTCAGATCAACGACAAGTTTCTTGATCTCATTGTACAGTTTCTTGGCGTGTCTATCTGCTGACACCTTTCTTTCAAGCTCTAGTTTTCGTTCCAATTTTTTACGAAGTAAGTAGGCTGTTCCTTTAGGCTTGTTTTCCATCTTCTTCTTTAATTTCTGGACCTCTTCGTTTTGTTCCAGCGTGTTTTCAAAAAAATCGTTCTCGACGAATACTTGAACTCCGTATTCTGCTTTTCCTTCAAGCTTTTCTAGCATTGTCTTAAGTTCGCGGTACTCTTCACGGAGCCACTGCTTAACCGTTTCGTCGTCTCCCTTGAAGATGGTGTCGAAGGTTAGGGGAATTACTGTGTCGAATTCTTTGGTGGCCAAGTCAATCACGTATTGGTGTGCCAGAATCCACTCCATCGCTTTTTCCTTGTCTTCTGTTTTGTAGGGTTTTGCCTCGCAGCTGTGAACGACCACGCCTATGTCGTTAATGGATACAGTATAGACAATGTTGTCTTCGATTCCCATATGCCCAAAATCCGCTTCTTTTCCACTGTTAACTATGCAGTAAAGATATCTTCCTTCTGTGTGACTATTGTCTGACCTCAGTTTTTTCCATCTCCTGTTCCCATCTTTCCGGATTAGCCATAATGTCGATGGTTTCTTCCACCAGTTTGTCAAGGTCAGTCCGCACAGATCTGACGATTTTTTCGAGGTGGTTTTCCTTCTTTATGTGCTCGAGTGCTGCATCGAGTTCCATCAGTCCTTTTCCCAGCCGGTCGATTTCTTGATCCTTCAGTCTGCCTGATTCCATTCTTCGCATCGCTTCTCTTTCAAGCACGTCCTGTATGATTTCAACTAGAGCCACGACTAGACCAAGGAGTCCGGATTTCAAGTTGTCTTCATCGATGTTTATTGGCATGTTTCCTCATCCGATTCTGTCCAGTTTAACTTCTAAAATGCCGTTGTTGATGGTTTTTTTCACCATCTTTTCAACGGGATATAATAGGGGAATCTCTCTGTGGTACTTCTTTCCGGAGATTATAAGAAAATCATCCCTTACCTCAACATTGATGTTCTCCTCTTGTGGGGGAAGGCAGACTATTACCCTTAGACCGTTCTTCTCTTCGAGGACGTCGAGTGGCCTCTCATTGTCCTTGTGTTCTATAAGATCTTCCGTTAGCCACCAACTGAAGACGACTTTTTCTCCGGTCAGTGGATCAATCTTGGAGCGTTCAAATTTAATGATGGGCTTCCCAAAGACCTTTTGCGCTTTAGGGTTTATGACTTCCCTGATCCTGATCAGCACTTCCATGTCGGAAGAAGCATAAATCAGATCTGCTAGCTTCCTGATTCCTTCATGCCGTTCTCTCAAAAGGTATGTTATGATCTGTCTGCTTTTCTCATCTACTGTTTTCATAAGGGAAATCATCTTCCCTGGCTTCTGTGGAACGATCAATTATTGGACCTCCACCTTTGCACTGATCTTTCTTTCCTTCGCTTTCTTTGCCTTTGCGCTCTGCCATCCGCACCATGGGCATGCAATGTTTAGTAGCTCTTCCCTGTCTACTTTCTTTCCGCATTGTGGGCATTCTTCTTTTTGTATCATGGTTTCTTTCCAGGCTGCTGTGTTGATGTTGGTTCCAGATGGAAATTCTAGGCCGTATCTTGCTGCTGTCTCGAAGGAAGCTAGTGCAGCCCTTATTTTGATTCCGAGTAGTTCAACGCCGGAAACGTCGATGGTGATGTCTGCGTTGATTACTAGTCCTTTGTCTAGAATTTTGTCTATGGCGCCTACTAGGCCTGTGTCTTCCGTTCTTTCGGGTTTGAACGTGTAATCTTCCATTTTCAATTCTCCTTTTGTCCGTAGTTCCATCCACACCACGGGCAGCCTTCTTTGAGGTCTTCTCGTGTGGATTTCATGCCGCAGACTGGACATGATTCCATTGTTTTCAGACTTTGCCATTCTGGTGCGTTGAGATTTGTTCTTTCAGGAAGGTCTAGACCTGTTTCTGCTGCGGTTTTGAATGAACTGAGTATGATGTGAGCCTTTGCTTTTAGAAGGTCGATGCCAGCGAGGTCGATTCTGAGGTTTGTCTTGATTGCCACTCCTTTGTCTAGGATTCTTTCGAGTAGTTCTTTGAGTCCTGTCTCTTCCGGTCTTAATATTACCGTCCTTGAGGGCCTCCTTGAGGTTTTGCACTTTCTTTTTCGGCTTTCGTTGCATCTGCAGTTTTTTCCAGCTCTGAGATTCCTGTGTGGGTGAATGTCCGTACTGTTGTTGAGCCTGCTCCTGTCAGAACGTTTTGGGTTGAATTGACGTCTACGGGTAAAGTTGTGTAATGAAGTCTTTTTGTTCTCTTCTTCCATGGAATGGGATTTCTGCTGAATTGAGGTCTTTTCAGTATGTTGCTTTTTCTTCGTTTAATTGTGGGTTTCGTTTGTTTCAATTTCTTGTATTTGCGGTTCAAACTGTTTTCTTCCTCCTGAGTTTAGCCGAGTATGTTTATTCTCTGGTGGAGGTTTGTTCTGTTTATTCGTTTGGTTATTCGTAGTTTGTGGTTTAGTTCTTCGCTTCTTTTTCCGTATTCTTGTTTTGTTATTTCGCCCAGTTCGTAGAGCAGTCTGTTTTCCTTTATTTTTTTGCTGATTTTTTCATGTGATTCTCTGTCTCTTGTTTCCTCAGCGAAATCTCTGATTGTTTCCATTAGCCATATCATGTCGAAGGGTGGTATTGAAATGCCGAGCATTCGGAGGAAGATGTCGTCTACGAGAAAGGGCATTTTTTCTTTCACCTATTTTTTGTGATTTCCATGCCTTGTGTTCCGATTTTTATGTGAACAAAGTTGTAGGGTGCCCATGGTCCGCTGTATAGAAGTTTTAGCATGGGGTATTTTTCTTGGAGGTTTGTGACTTTTTTTGAGAATTTGTTTATGTCTTCTTTGTTGACCATGAATGATGCGTTTAGGAGTAGTTTGTCGCTGAATATTTCGCCTGTGACTGCTTGTTTTGCTGTGGTGTTTAGTGATGTTAGGATGTCTGAGATGTATTCTTTCTTCTTTTCTGGAGCGGCAAACACTATGTCGTTGTTGAGAACTGCTTTTACTCCTAGTTCAGCCGTGTTGTCCACGAGTTTTAGACATTCTCTTGCTGGATCGTAGGCTTTTTTGAGTAGGTGGGTGAGGATTCTTTCGTGTTTTATTACTGTGCTGAATTCTGCTGGTACTATGGTGTGTTCCTTCATTATTTGTCTTAGGATTGTTTCGTGTTTTCTTATGTTGTCTTCGGTTGTTTCGTAGTCCTTCATTGGGGAGTCGCTGACTACTGCTGCAACTTTTCTGTAGGGGATTGTGTAGACCTCTTTGTTGTTGATTCCTATGTTTCCAAAACTTTTTTCTTCGCTGTCCGGTATTATGCAGTAGAGGTATTTTGCCTCTTTTTTCCTTCTTCTTCTCTTTTCTTCAGCCTTCCTCGAGGCTTCTAGTCTTGCTTTCTCCACAAGTTCTCTGATCTCGTATGTGAGTTTGATTGCTTTCGCGTAGTCTGCGGATTCAATGCCTTTCTCTGCGTCTGTGAGCGTCTCGCTTATTTCTTTCGTTAATTTTGGTACATAGAGAGAGAGTTTTGTTTTTTTCTCGGCTTCTTCTACTGCCGCTCTGACGCTGCTTATTGCGTCTTTCGCTTTCTTTCGTTTTTCTTCCTCCAATCTTGCTTTCTTTTGTCTGAGCTGTTCTAGTCTTGCTTTTTCTAGTTGTTGTTCGATTTTTCTTTTCCGTGTTGCTAGTTCAGCCCATTTTCTCAGTCTGGTTGCTCGTTCTTTTTCTCTCTGTGCTTTGATTCTTTCTCTTTGTTTTTTGAGTCGTTCGTCTCGTTCTTTTAGTCTCTTTTTTCTGAGCTTCACGTATTTTTCTTTGGTCACTTTAGCTACCTCCTGTGATTGTTGGTTTGTGTTGTAGGTAGTGGTTTAGGAGTTTGCGGGCTTGGATGTGTTCGTCAACTAGGTGTTTTATTTTCGATTTTGCTTGTTCGGCTGGGATGTATGTTTTTGCTTTGCCGTATTTTTCGGATGTTAGTAGTCCTTTTTCAGTTAGTGAGTGGAGTAGGGGGTAGATTGTTCCTGGGCTTAGTAGTACGTTGAATTCTAGATGTAGGGTTCTTATGATGTCAGTTCCGCACATGGGTTTTTTTTGGATGAGGGCGAGGATTATGGTTTCTAGGTTGTCTTTTACCATTTTTTCGAGGGAGTTGTCTGATAGTTTGGTTTTGTCAAATGAATCTCCTGAGAGGACTGTTAGGTCTGTGGTTGTGAGTTGAAGGTGGTTGTGGTGGATTGTTAGTTGTTTGATGATGTTGGGGTTGAGTTTGGAAACGTCGTAGGTGCATAAGCAGTTTATGGAGTGTTTTTTGCTGAGTTCGTTTATGTAGTTCTCTCTTTCTTCAACTTCACTGTTTTGTTGATTAGACATTGATCCAGCGTCTATGATGATTCGTAGTTTGCTGTTCTTTTCGTTTTTGAGATTTTTGATCTCTTCTGGTTTGATGATTTTCAGCTCATTATTTACTGAGTTGAATTTTTGAATCACGGATTCTGGGTTATCCGTGGTTACATAAACTGCATTTTCATCGCTTCTTATAGAAGTTAAAAAGGCTTTTTGAATGGCGTACTTATCCACCTTTGAGGTGTAGAGGTGTAGAGTGTGATTTAGACCTTTAATATTGGCGTTAGGGTGTGATCGCGAGGTGGGTGGGTTCATTCCTTCTTTGCCTTCCAACTAGACTATTGGCCTTCTTTCTTGCAATGGTTAACTGTATTTTCTAGCCCGTGTGTTGAATTTCGCTCTTCTTGTGTTCCATTTTGCTCTCCATGCTAGTTCTTTGGCTATCTTTTTTCTCTCCATGACGTCCATACCAGTTTTCGCTTCGCCTCTTTTTCTGGCTTCGCGTACTCTTTCTAAGGCGCTTTGCTGTTGTTCCATGGTTCGTTTCTTTTGTGCTTTTATCCTGTTTTCTTGTATTCTCTGCCTTTGTTCCATTGCTCGCGTAAACCTTGCCTGTAGCAAGCGGGAATGGCTGTTCAGACTTCTGCGCCACCAATTTCTTTTTACCATTACTGTTTTCCTCAGCCAGTTACTATCCACTCTTCTTCTGGTGGCACCATTCTGTCGCATCGCTTTCTGATCATCTTCTGCGTCCAGCCGATTAATTCGCCGTTCCTGTTGAGCCTGATCTCGTATCTGCCCAGAAGATCTTGTGTATCTGGCACCGCCTTTCTCTCTAATGTTTCAACCGTAACTTTCCATTCTCCCTCTTCTTCTTTGACGCCTATCACGGTCTCTGGGTCTTTAGATATGTACTTCTTCGCTATGGCAAGTGCCAGGTCAGTGATCTTTTCTACTGATACCTTAGGCTTTTCTGTTGCTATTTTCCATCCCTCCTATGGAACATGAATAAAGCCTGAATCGCCGACCGTTGTAATGGAAACTTCTATGCCCTTCCACCCGTTTACTCCCTCTCTTAAGTTGTATTCGTCCACGTTACCAGTTATTTTGTAGTGTTTGAGAAAGCTGGCCAGTCTTCGTCTTCTTGCGCCGCTACCGTCTCGGCTTACAGTGTTTATGTTGAAGGTTCCGTCGGGTTTGAGGCAGAAGTAGAAGGTTTCCTTTATTGTTTTTCCGTCTTGGGTTCTTAGGGTGATAATTAGGGCGTCTGTGTCGTTGAATTTTAGTCCTCTTGGTTTCTTTCGCCAGAGGTCGGAGATTTTGGTGATTTTGGCGTCTTGAATTGTGGCGTTGATTGTTTTCAACTGAGGGCATCTCCGTAGGTTTGGTTGAGTATTTCTTTTATGAGGTGGATGTTCTTCAGTAGTTCTTTTGGGCTGCCTATTTTTGTTGCTAGGACATCCATGTATATCTGTTCAAGGTCTTTCTTTGAGTAGCCATCCATTACTTTGAGGCCTTGGCAAACCATTATTTCTGCTCTTGTTCCGGGTTTGTGGGGGTCGGGCATTTTTTCCCTGATTGTTCTGATGGCTTTCACTGCTTTTTGTGCTTCTTTTGGGATCATGCCGGTGTGTGCTTGAACGATTTTTGCTTCGGTATTGAAGTCGTAGTAGTCCATGTAGATGTCTACTAATCTGTCGAGGAGAGCGTCTTGAGGCGTATGTACGCCTGCGTATTCTATGGAGTTGCTTGTGAAGATTATGTGGAAGTCTGGGTGGACTTTGATGTATCTTTCTTGTCCGAACATTGTTGGGAGTTCGAGGATGTTTTCTTCTAGCACTGAGAGAAGGACGTTGTTTGCTTCTGGTTTGGCTCTGGAGAATTCGTTGTAGACTAGTGTGTAGCCGTATTTGCAAGCAAGTGTTAGTGGGTTGTCGACCCATGTGTATTTTGTTCTGTCTCTTGCTAGCATGACGTTGTGGATGAATCTGTCCCTCATGCTTTCAGCTTCCATTTCTGAGTATCCTCCGATCAGATCTGTGGTCGTTATCTGTTCGTCGCCGTTTATCCACACTGTGGGTCTTCCCAACTCCTTTGCTACTTCCATGGCTAGTGTTGTTTTTCCGCAACCTGTCGGCCCTACTATGTGGGGTGGGTATCCAGCTTCTATCCACAGGTAGACTCTGTCCTTTAGCCCCTTAACCTGCTCTGTCTCGACAAAATTCTCAATGGCTGGCACCAGGAATTCTGCTTCGACTCGGTTGATTGAAAATTCTTCAACATTTATCTCTTGTTCTGGCTTTGAGAGCTTGTCTTCTATTGTATCATGAATTTGTTTGCCTCTCACTTTCTTTTTGTGTGTAGGTACATATCTCATGTTTCAGTTCACTCTCTTTTTCTTGAGATGTTGCGACCTGTTTACTTAAGCCATATTCAAAAAGATGATACGAAATCTGTGTCAAAAACTGAAAATCAACTCCGCTGCACAAAAATCTCTCCTAACCGTTCAACACTGGAAGCACGTTCAATACAAGATTGTCCGTTAACTAGAGTGGAACTCGAATCATGTCAGAGAAATGAAGAAGCTTTTTCTCTTTTTGAATTGTTATTCCTCTTTTTCAACAACATCTCTTACCCACATCATACGAATCGTTTGTGGGCGAAGAACAATAGAAAAGTGTTGTAGTTTCTCCCGGAGCTCCCTTAACCACTTCACTTTCTTATCCCTTTCTCGAGAGCGCAGACTGGTTCTCGGCCTCATAGTTGGCAACATTTCTCACCTCCTTTTCAAGTAAGACTGAATTCAAGGTTTTATGAAAAAGATAGGGGTTGGAGGAAAATGGGCTTGTCCTCATGTGCGAATGTAGGTTGCTCATCCGTAGAAATCCCTTACGTATACTTGGTTTTCTCTCATCTGCTCGTTGCTGTCTGATTGTAGTTTGTTAATACCTGATTGGATGGCCGCAACAGCTTCTAGGTTTTCTTTTACCTGCTCGTTGATGCCTGCCTGTATGGCACGGACACCTGAATGAATATCAGCGACAGCCTTCCGAAATACCTCAGTTTTGCCTTTAATATCTGTCTGGATACGTTTAACATCTGACTCCACAGCGGCGGCGAACTCCTGGTTTTCTTTCATTTGTTTTGCAGCGTCTGATTGTATGGCTCGTGCGCCTGAATAGATCATGCCAGCAGCTTTTTGAATTGCTGCTATTTTGCCTTTAACCGTTTTTGGATTTGGCATTTTCTTCACCGGCTCGGCGACCCTCCGCGCAGGTCTGACTGGCATCGGTTTTCGTCTTCTTATCACTGGCGTAACTGATGCTCGAACAGGCTTCGCTTCAGCTACTTCCTCGATTTCTATCTTTTCTGGTTCTTCTTCTGGTCTTTCTTCTTCAGCCATTCTTATTCATCTCCTTAGAGGGCCGCATACCATCCGCTTGCTTAAGCGGGCACTCCGATTGCTGCTTGCTCTACCTTCGTGATCTCTTCAGCGTAGTGCAGGAATGTGTCCACTGACGCGACTACCACTCTGGCTTCGATGGTTAAGATTTCGATGCCAACCAAAGAAACTCTAGCCCATAGATCGACGCAAATTCCCTTGTCAAGTATTCTGTCAATAACTTCAGCCAAGCTCGAAACGTCTGGACTTTGTGTTACCATTTCTTTCACCTCACAATTTTTTCTTATAAATTCTTCAACGAGTCAATTAGGGCATCTTGTTATTTAAGAAATATTCAAACAAATGAAACAGCCTTCGTATCGAAAACCGATATACAAAACACATAACAATTCCCAACATATTCCCAATTCCGAAACAAAACCTATACACACTTTTAGCCTCGTCTCACTCGGCACAAAATCATAAAACCAAAAAGGATATTGCGCTCAATCACATAAGGATCTGAAAGAGTATCTCCGTATCGGATTCCGAACCCAGATTTGTGCCAAAAAAGGTGTACGTTCAGTGTGGTTGATCTGCCAAGCAGCCATCGGAAAAGGAAAAAACAAACTCCTAGTCAGAGGTATCGACGGCGCTGAATGGGTCTTCTGTCCCCTCATCAAAAACATAAAAAGAGACAGAATAAGCACAGACCGATGCCAAACATGCAAACACTTCATACACTTCGAACAAACCAGCATTCCACAAACACACACAACAAAGAAAACACCCTTCTTCAGAACAGCCACCTCAAAGAGCACTTTTCACGTTAAAAGAGCATCGAGTAGATCGAAGACTAAACACCCACGCGTAACGTCATTCCCTCTCATACCCAGCTTAACAAGAGAAAGACAACCCCTCCTCGACATCTTCGAAGAACAAAACCACCTAATAGTCCTAGCAGAACTATCCAACGTAGACGAAAAAGACCTTAACATAAAAACAGATGAAGACACACTCACCATAAGCACAGACAACAAAACCCCAAAATACCTAAAAAAAATCAAGCTTCCAACAACAATCAAAAAAGAAACAATTAAGTCAACCTACAAAAACAACATTCTACAAGTAAAACTAAAAAAACTAAACACCATAACACCTAGCTAAAACTACCCTTCTAAGCAACATCAACAACATGCACAGACAGGACTAACGCCCACTACCTGACAACAAGCCAGATGCAAGCTGATTTATAGCCTCAGTTAACTTGCGAAGACCTGACTCTACATCCCCTTCAGACACATGCAATACAATTTGAGCAACCTCCTTCCTCAACGACGCAACTCTATGACAGTTCTCGCAATTCCAATTTCCCTTCTCATAATCCGCACATGTCAGAAGAGAATCCGCCGCCTCCACTAATTTCCGTGCCTTAGCCGCTTTAGTATCCACATCCTCAGCTCTGTTAATTTCCTCTGTTAAACGTTTAATCGCCCGCTCTGCCTCTATGTGCTTGGAACAACTCATCCTTTGAGGACATCTAGCAACTCTAAAACCATTCGGATTGATCGCTATTTCGATGCCGACAGAGTCACAGATCTTGTAGTATTTTCTAGCTGCACCTAACGGGTTCTTTCTCCAGAAGCTCTCTATTAGACCCGCCTTCTGGAGAAGACTGAGGTGTTTGAGAATGGCTGGTTGCGTCACGTCCAGCTTTTTGGCTATTTGAGAGATGTAGTGAGGCTCCTCGGAGAGAAGCGTAAGTATCTTTCTTCGGTTTTCGTTGCCGATTATTTGCAGAACTTTTTCCGTTGAATTCATACGTGTGCACTTCACAAATACAGTTACTACAAAAAGGTTTATATACCTTTTGTTATAAACCTTAAGTTAGTGACCTATCGTGCCAACATCAAAACACCTAACGCTAAGTAAACTGTTCGTCTGCACAGCAAAGGCACCGATAAAATGCGTATTCCGAATCCGACTGTCAAATAAAAACAATACATACGACAAATTCACACATGCTAAAAGTGACAAAGGTCAAGAATCTAGGCTACAAATACACCAATCAAGGTGAAACACTTGCCAAAACGCAAACATAAACCAAACGTCTTAACCCTCCGAGTCGCGGAAGCCTCGCACAGAGACTTCGGAAGAGGAATAGCCAGAATAGACCCTGAAGACATGAAAAAAACAGGCCTAGAAACTGGTGACGTTATCCAGATCACCGGAAAGAAAAGAGCAGCCGCCAAGGTTGTGCCAGCTTACCCAGAAAACCGAGGGAAAAGCCTCATCCAAATCGACGGAATAATAAGAAACAACGCATTCACAGGAATAGACGACAACGTCCACATCGAGAAAATCGAAGCCAAAAAAGCCGAAAAAATCGTTTTAGCTCCTATAGAGCAAACCCAGCCACGGCTCGGAGACGCTTACGGAAAACACATCAGAAGACTCCTAGAAGGCTTACCGCTAATTGAAGGAAACCAAATTAGGCTGAACCTCTTAGGAACAAGCATCTCCTTCGTCGTAACCCAAATAGAACCAAAAAGCACTGCTACAATAGTCTACCCCACAACAGAAATAACCATTCAAGAAAAAGCAATAGAAACCCAAAGAAAAATCGGCGTTACATACGGAGACATCGGCGGACTCGGCGAACAAATCCAAAGAATAAGAGAAATGATAGAACTCCCACTACGACACCCAGAAGTATTCGACAGACTAGGCATAGAACCCCCAAAAGGCGTATTATTACACGGACCCCCAGGAACAGGAAAAACCCTAATAGCTAAAGCCGTAGCAAGCGAAACCTTCGCCACATTCATAAGCCTAAGCGGAGCGGAGATCCACGGCAAATTTTACGGTGAGTCCGAAGCAAGAGTACGTGAAATCTTCAAAGAAGCCGAACAAAACAGGCCTTGCATAATCTTCATCGACGAAATCGACGCCATAGCTCCGAAAAGGGAGGAAGTACACGGCGAAGTCGAGAAAAGAGTTGTCTCTCAACTATTGGCATTAATGGACGGATTAGAACCAAGAGGCCAAATAGTAGTGATCGGAGCCACAAACCGACCCAACGCCCTCGATCCAGCCATTAGAAGAGCCGGAAGATTCGACCGAGAAATAGAGATAGGAGTACCAGTTAGGGCAGGAAGGTTTGAAATTCTTCAAATCCACACCAGAGGAATGCCGCTAACTGAAGACGTAAACCTACAAAAACTCGCCGACCTAACCCACGCATTCACAGGCGCAGACATAACCGAACTCTGCAAAGAAGCAGCCATGAAAGCACTGCGAAGAGTCCTGCCCGAAATAGACTTCGACGCAGACTACATCCCAATAGAAGTACTCAACAAACTCGTCGTAACCATGAACGACTTCCTAGACGCCCTAAGATTCGTAGAGCCTTCAGCCATGAGAGAAGTACTCATCCAAACACCAAACGTCAAATGGAACGACGTAGGAGGACTCGAAGAAGCCAAACAAGCACTAAAGGAAGCTATCGAATGGCCACTGAAATATCCCAAGCTGTTCGAAGAAGCCGGAGCAAAGCCTCCAAAGGGCATACTACTCCATGGACCCCCCGGTTCAGGCAAAACCCTCCTAGCCAAAGCAGTAGCCAACGAAAGCGGAGTAAACTTCATCAGCATTAAGGGTCCAGAACTTATGAGCAAGTTTGTGGGCGAATCAGAGAAGGGAGTAAGAAAAACATTCAAAAGAGCAAAACAAACCACGCCCTGCATCATATTTTTCGATGAGATCGATGCCCTAGCCCCTCGACGCGGAAGCGGAATCGCAGATTCCCACGTTTCCGAAAGAGTCATAAGCCAAATTCTCACGGAAATGGACGGCCTCGAAGAACTCCGCGGAGTCGTAATTCTAGCCGCAACAAACCGAATGGACTTAATCGATCCAGCCCTGTTAAGAGCCGGAAGATTCGACCAGATCTTACATGTCCCACCTCCAGATGAAAAGGCAAGATTAGACATCTTAAAAATCCACACCAAGAAAACCCCACTCGCCAAAAATGTTTCCTTACAAAAACTCGCAACAGAAACTAACGGATACATGGGATCGGACATAGAAGCAATTTGCAGAGAAGCCACAATGCTGACCATTAGAAAGTACATAAGGACCCACGCAAAGAAAAAGGAAAGCGGAAAATCTCCTAAACTTCAGATAACCATGGAGGACTTCAGAAAAGCAATCGAGCGGGTTAATGAACACAGAAAGGATCAAGAATAGATAGAAGAGACGGGTTTTATGAACGACATTGAACCAATCAAAGAACAGATCAACGAAACACTCGAGAATATCCACAGAAAAATGGTAGAATCATTCAACATCAATTTCACATACTTCAAAGACATCAAAATAATCAAACAGCCAGAACTTCTCAAAAAACTAACCCAACGCATGCGAAACAACCTCAGAAAAAACGGCATGACATATAGCGACACCCAGTGGAAACAAATCTCTGACACCCTTTCCCAAAACCCAGTGACAGGGTTCTTCGAAAACTTCGCCTTTTACAACCCAAAAGACGAAGTCTTATACATGAATGAAAAAATGACAAAAAATTACCCAGAAAAGCTAATTCCTGTAGGCGCTCACGAACTCTCAGAAAAACTCCTCTCCGCATATCTTTCGCCACCTCGAGAAGCACCCGTACAAGCTGTAACAAAAGCATACATTGAAGCCAAAGAGACGAACAATACAGAGAAACTCTATGAACTTTTGAGCACTTATATAGACACTATTTTCAAGAGCATTTTCAAAGAAGGATGCTGTGAGGCAATAGCACTTCAAACCTTGCGTAGCATGGACTATGAAACACTAGTAACATCTTTGGAAAGAGAGTTGCAGATAGGGCACTCAAAATGCATAGACCTACTCTTTGACATAGATAACGCACGAAGAAGAGGAGACAGGGTTAAAAGAGATCAAGTGCGTTCCCGCTATGGAAGACGTAGAGTTCAGGCAATAGATGAAGAGAAACTGGTCAAAGATGTGCTCAGGAGTGCACAAGTAATTAAAGGCGTCTCCTATTACCTGGGCTATCCACTTGCAAAGGCTGTTTTAGAGAAACACGGGATTGAAGGCATAAAGCTTGTTCTGGAAAAGTGCCCACCGCTTAGAGCCCAGTATTTTGCCAATCCACAAACGTATTTGGCTCAGCTAGAAAAAATCACACCAGTTATTGAGCAAAGGAGGTGAAACAATATGGCAGAAAAGAAGAAAAACGAAGTAGAAAAAAACTTAAAGGAACTCAGGAAAGAGGTCGTTGAGAAAGGAAAAGAAATTGAACAACTGAAGAAAACGGTAGAAGAGATGAGAACACAAATTCAAGGAAAAGAAAAAACTGACGAAGCAGTGGAGCTAGGCAAGGTATTCGATGATGTTTCAGAACTGCTTGATGTTGGTTTCAACATATTCGGCACATCAGGCAAAATCCAAAGTGGAAAATCCAAAGGCAAAGGACTAGCAGGACTAATCAATGATCTATCCAAGCTTGCAGAAAAGTCTCAGACGTACCAAAAAAGAGTTAATCTCGGAAAAAGGGGAGTAGTTGACTTCCGTGTAAGTTCCCGTCCGATAAAAGGATCCTACACGACAAAGCCAAAGAGCCGCCTGAAGATAAGCAAGCCTAAGAGTAAAACCCCACCTACACGTACACCCAAGCCTCCACCAACTGCTTCAATAGAGGAAAAGCAACCAATCGTCGACGTCTTCGAAGAGGAAGACCACATAAAAGTGATGGCTGAGGTGCCTGGCGTTGAAGAAAAAGACATCAAACTGCACGTAAAAAACAATCTCTTGATAATAAGCGTCGATACTTCAGAGAAAAAATATTACAAGGAAGTCAAGCTTCCAACATCTGTTAAAAAGAACTCTGTTGAATCCACGTATAGAAACGGCGTTCTGGAAGTCAAGGTAAGAAAAACAAAGGACACTGGAGAAAAGGATGCCTAAACGAAGTGAATATAACATATGATGCTCTTCATTTCAAAGTCAAGGACAAGCCCAAAACACAAAATCACCAATACAACAAACATCAACTTGGGAGGTGACTATGTTGAATGATGAAACAAAATACGTTCAGCTTGAAAAACTAGAAGACATTATTAAGATGCTGTCCGCGTCAATGAGGTCTCCACCGCTTCACCATAAGGAAATAAAAGATGGGCACATTTACTTT
Organism: uncultured Candidatus Bathyarchaeia archaeon; assembly: GCA_964598485.1. Taxonomy (GTDB): domain Archaea; phylum Thermoproteota; class Bathyarchaeia; order Bathyarchaeales; family Bathycorpusculaceae; genus SOJA01. The sequence continues at coordinate 291,602 of CAZRCD010000002.1, read as the reverse complement.
CTCCCAGCATCCTTGGCGCTAGGAAAGGCAGTCATATACTTTGTCAAGACGAAGGAGAAAGTGGAAAAAAAATACATTGTACTGGACATGATTCACGATAAGATTTCCTTCAGTGACGAACTCAGTACCAAACCAAGCCTAAAACACTTCCAAATCGTGGAAGTCAAAGCGCAGAACATCTTGCCTACGGACGTACTTTGACGCCCACACATGACGTACTACTCTGTTGATAGCACTTTTTGATGTTTCAGTATCTGACACAAACCCTGCCTCCCAGTTCTTCGACTGCGGCTCTTAGTTTTTCTATTGCTTGTCTCACTTCATTGTTTACTAGGTTTTGCCAACGTTCAGAGCGATAAGGAACTTTCACTTCAATGACACAACAGCACTTCTTATTCATTACACAGTAACTCCGGCGACCTTAGTTTGCAAAAACGTTGTTAAACCGTAGTATTTAACGTATATGAACCCAAAGTATGGATTCTCTATATTTGAAAGTCGAATTCTGAATATTACTTCTAGGCACTCTTTCCATGTGCTGTCGAAACTTTATTCCTTTTTACAGCAAGATACTGCTGTTTGCTCAAGAAAAACAGCGGATTTGCAGCTACATTATTAGATCTCTTTATTGCGTGCTTTTTCCTTCACATTTAAAAATCTCTCAAGTGCTTTCACTTCTTTTCTAAGCATGGCTACTTCATTTTCTAACTTATGAGCACTTGCTTCAGCCTTTTCCTTGAGGCTGTCTATCTCTGCTAAAAGACCCAATTTTTCTTTCTCTAACTTCTCAATTTTCTCCCGCAGATTTCTTACTAGTTCCATAAACTTCTTCTCAGCAGGCTACTCTACCCAGTAGCTGTCGCCCTCACGATAGATGACGCAAGAATTGTTACAGTGGGGACAATTGAAACTTAATGCTTCTGTGAGAAAGCCCTTCTTCTGCAAGAGACTTTCCTTCTCCTTTTCTAACGTTTCAATTTTCTCTCGCAATTTCATCATAGTTTGAATTGATGCTTCTTCGAAGACCTCTTCTGTTGTTTTTTTCTCTGCTTTCCTTTCCTCAAGGCGTCTTGTCATTTTCTTAATCTCTTCAGGCTTTAAGGTTCCCTTGCGCATCTTCTTCGCTTTTTCCTTAAGAACTTCAGCAGCGTTCTCGAAATCTTCTGGAGTTTCTAGCTTGGGAGCTTTGGGTGCTATCGCAGGCAATACTTTTTCAGCTGCCTTAATGCGTGCTTCATCAACTCTTGCCTTAAGCTCTCTTTCACGCTTTTGAGTTATTTTTCTAGTTTCAGATACGGTCAGTTTCCTCTCAAGAATTTGATTCACAGCAAGCACTGCTTCTTTGATGTTTCTATCTATCACACTTTCCAGCGCTTTTATATGTGACATGCTGATCTGTTTAGCCCACACGGCTTTCTGAACGTCATCGGGAAACTTGAATACGCTAAGATTTGCTAAGACCCAGTGAAAATCAACATCCAGCTGTTTGCTTATATCCAACGGCGTCATGCCGTCATCTGCAAGCTTCTTGAAGTACTGTGCTTCCTCTTCAATTGTGTAGTTTTCGCGAATCTTGTTCAGCTTGTAAACTAATAACCTCGCCTTCGCGTCGTCTGCGTCGATCACTCGGACAGGTACGTTTTCCCATCCAAGTTCCTTGAGGGCCCTCCACCTTCTTTCCCCATCAATTAACTCATAAAAATCGCCCTGCTTACGAACCACTAGATCGTTAAGAAGACCGTCTTTCTCTATCTCCCTCTTTAGATCATCCTGATCGAATATTAATCTCGGCTGGTACGGGCTTGGTCGGATTAAATCTATATCTGCTTTCACTTTAATCGATTTCTAATATTTATTCATCAAGATTTTTTATTGGTTATGGTTTACTTCGACTCCGATACTGACAACTGATTTTTTTATCGTCTCGGTTTTAATAAATGTTAAGGCTTCTTCAATCTTATACATAATCTTAGTCTATTAGAAAGAACACCAAATTTGAATCTTTATAGCCTTTAGGCAGAATCTCAAGTCATTGAAAAGAGAATACGCTTATCTCTTCCGTGCCAGCTCATAAATCGTCTTTGTTGCCAGTATTATCGCAGCCGGAGCCACGAATGATGCTATGTTGAAAACAATGGCGTTTATCACTGTTCCAAGCGTGGCCACCGCTTCATTGATAACCAAGAACCAACCCCCAGAACTTGCAACTGTAAACGCTATCGCCGCCAACAGAAACGGCGTAACTTCCTCTTCAGTGACAGTAGTAAAGCCCACTATCACGCCTAGAATCACCAAAGCCAATGCAACCCATCCAGTACTAAAAGCTGCAAAACCAACCGCTATTCCAGCAACGATTGCTATCGCGATGCATGCCAGGAACGCATATTCACCTAGTTTTTCAAGCATCTCCATTTTTTAACCTCATTTCACATGGTGTGCCTTATTATTTAAGAAATATCCAATAGAATGTAACCGCCTTCGTATCGGTTTCCGATATATAAAACACATTACACCCCATGGCATATTTCAACCTCGTTAATTATATCCAAAGAAAGTTTATCATTCATTCAAAAACCCTAACTCCAAGATAGCGAGAGATATTTTGATTTTCCTTGGAGGCGCGTCAGTAGCCATCGGTGGTTCATTCTTGGCAGAAGCTATAAAAGAAAGAGTCAAACACAAAAGAGCTAATCTCCTTACAAGATCAGCTCGATTTTTATGACAACAAGCAAAACCGACGACCCCCACAAGAGTTCAGAAGTAGCAGTCACTCTTTCCTAGAGCGCTGTACTACTAATTCTGTTCTAATTATTTTGTTGACCTGTTTTGTGCCGCAAGTCACCATCATTGTTAAACCTTCATGATTTGTTGTTGTAGACCCCCTCCCCCTATCAACAACAACACTTAAGCCAATTTCCACATAATTATCAAACCTCCATCACATGTCTTCTTTAGCTGGGTAAGGCTAGGCGACTACGCCCGACCTCTCAACAATTTCGGTAAATGATAAAAATCAAAAATGCCGAAGACCCTATCTGGGGACTACCCAGCCTTCTGGACTGCTTCGATCTTTCGGTTCATACTCTTTTCCAAGTCATTTTATCGCTTAAGGAGGCAACCAGACCTTTTCTCCATCTTCCGTGAGTCGTGGTAACATATTTGGAAACTTTTTCAGGAACCATTCAGCCTCTTTTTTAATCTGTGGGCCGTCTTCATCTTCATAAAGCTCATGCCAATCCTCAGGCCTTCCATCTCACATTCTTACAGCACAAACCAAAACTTCACCAAGATAGATGGTGTTCAAGTGTTCCGTAAGAGAAAATAGGCGTATTGCTAAAAAGGCTGGCGTGTTGGTTGTAACCCGTCTATTAGTGCTTAGTAATTCAATATTCTTTGATGGATTTTCTTTTGAATTGTCTTGTGTTCTGTCTTTGTTGTTCATGTCCTCCGTAGCTTTACCATGTGTTTCTTGCTGTTGATTTTTTGCTTGGTTTCCCATTTTGGTTTTCCTCTTGTGAGAGAGGGGCGTTGTGGAATATAAGGGTTATGATGTCTTATACTATGTGTTTATATAATGGTGTAGGTTATTATAGGCTGTTGATCAGAATGGGTAAGATTAGTTTGTTTATTCGTAAGAGAGCACAAGGACAAGGGTGTTATATTGCGTCTGTTCCTTTGAAGAAGTTGGTTAAGTTGTCTGAGTTTCGTAAGAAGCGTTGGACATTTAAGGATGGTTGGCTGATTCTTGAAGCGTTTTAGTGTTGTTTTCTGTTTTTGGTTTTGTTGGTTTCGATTTATTATAAGTTGTTTAGCTGTATTGTTCTAAGGTTTAGCCTGTTTGTATTGCGGGTTCTTCTTTGGTTTGTTGTGTCTGCCTTTCTTTCGGGGTTTGAAGATAAGGTTTATTTATTTTTGTTAGCGTCGTCGTCGTTTCTATTTTCGTGTTTGTTTTATTATCGCTACTTTATTTTGGTTTACCTTAGTGACCATTTTTTGGTTATGCTTATTGTAGTTCGTTTTGTTGTTGTTTTTGCGTAGTCGCTAAGATACATCATGCCATTCATCTATTCTGGAAATTTTAAGAAATTGCGGTCTGAAGATATCAAGATTCTACCCTGCAAAGGGGTATGAATGAAACCAATTTCTGGAGTCTGTTGCGTCGTTTGCGTCGTGTTTTTGTTTTTTCGGCTTTGCGTACCGATTTTTTGAGTTAGCGGGCATTTTGTCGGAACGTCATGATTTTTTTGTGTATAGCACGCGCGCTTAAGATCGAAACTTCAACTTTAGTCTCTGAACTAGGTTCTTCTCTGTAACTACATTCACAACAACATTTTATATGGTTACTGAATATTTTCTGAATAACTCAGCAAGAAGTTCTGGATACACTATCGTACAGTACATCCTACCAGAATCTTTGAGTATTTTAAAATGATGATATGCTGCCTGAATTGAGGGTTCGACCTTCTTGTCTCTTTCACGAGCATAGATCAACACAAACCCATTCATTTTCCAATCTTGAGCCTTTGAAGATTCAGAACGGATCATATGTTCGCGGATATCGTCATTTCGACTTTTTATCTGAAATCCAATTATTGCATCTTCAAGACTCTTACTAATATCGATCCCTGAGTACTCTTTTACACCATGAAGGTCAATCTTGTAGGAAACGTGAATATTATCCAACAATTGATTGAATGCTTCCATAACTACCGTGTGAGGTTTCATTACTGTTGAAAACTTCTTCAAAATGGCTTTCCTTTCTTCAACAAACTCTGTACTGTCAAAGCCAACTTCAAAATGTTCGGATATAAACTTCTTAGCCAGCTTGAACTTGCTCAACTTGTCTGGGCGTTCTTTTCTTACTCTATTCAGAAGTACGTAGACTGTTTCCGCAAACCTATCTCGGTTCAGTGTGTTAATGCGGAAGAAGTCTCTTCTGATTCCTTTTATCCTCTTCCTAAAATCTTCGAGACTAGTATCTGGATTTTCTTCAAAGATTTCAGATATAAGTATCGCAACATCTTCTCTGTGAGTGTAGTCATTTTTGTTGAAAAACCTAAGAAGGGCATCCAGATACTTCATAGTGCATCATTTGATGTTTTCAAGATCAGAATCTTTACGTAATTCAGAACTCAATCTGAGAATACTGTCTATCTTGCTTTTCTTGTACACACCCCACTTTCTGAGTTCGATAAGACCTCTACTTACAAGCTCACTAAGTTCATAACTGACAGCTGCGATATGTAAACTCAAATATTCAGCTATTTGACCTGATGATCTTTTCCCGTCTACTGCGAGATACACCTTTGCAGCTCTCTTTCTTCTACTAAAGTACCTGATGAGTAATTCCTTGAGTTCTGTTGCTTCTGATCTGATTATCCATGTCATCTGGGCATCGATAGACCTTACATGAGAAAGAATTTCGTCAATTCTATCGAGAGATTCTTTGGACATCACATTCGCCTTCAAATCAGAAACAAGTTCTTGTAGAATTTTCCACCACGTTTCTCCATTTCTCGGACTATGCCAACGTATTCCCATTCAGTTAGAATATTAGACATGTTAGGTTGGCTGACTCCAACGATTCTGGCGATCTCGGACACAGTATGATTTTCATCACATGCGTTGTAGCCTTCGACATATTTGGCTGGATTTCGTTTCTTAAAAGTAACTATCTTCCTTACCTCTTCTTTGTTGAACGCCATTCTTCCAAGCAGAGATATTATGATCTCATTCTGACGGATTATTTTCTTCAATTCCTCACTCATCGACCTTCTCTCCCTCCTCCAATCGTTTTGCTAACAAACTTGCAAGTGAAATATATTCGAGAGTTCTGTATGGATCTTTTTGCTGAACCTCTGCGTGAGCCTTTGGGTTTCTGATTCCCATCATCACTCCTGCATATATAAACCTGAATCCAGTTTGCTCGTCGATATCATAATCTTCCTGCATTTTGTTGAGTTTGATGATCGGGCTTTTCTCGCTGAAAACGTTGTGCATTAGATCGGCACCTCTTCCTTTTAGTCCAGATTTTTGCTTGACAAGTATCTCTATACATCTAAATGCATTGAAAATCGCATCTGAATAATTCCCAGATTTAAATTGAGACTTGCTAGCTTCAACGATTCTTGGATGAAATCTCAAAAGATCATACAACTTGTTCGGAGTTATTGGTGTCTCTTTCGATCTTGTCTTAATGCTGGTCTCTTCTTTAGTCTCCTTTCGAAGACTTGGAGTGACTTTTCTTGTTTTCTGCAATTCTCTAAGTCTACTCAGTTCAGACGTGGAAAGGATCTTGTAGACAGGAATTCCCAAGTCGGCAGCTAGAAGATTTGCCGCTTCTTCTTTCGTGACAAGGCTTTCTTTCTGGATTTTATGAATTCTCCCGTAGATTGTAGGCGACTTCATCCTTTGGCGGAGTTCGTGCATAACTTTCTTATTAATCAGCCTATACCCTTCCCATCTTCTTCAATTTCTGGATTCTCGATAATAGGAACTTCGATACCGAAATCATCAAGTGAGAAGATTCGCTTTGCCCTCTCTCCTCTTTGCACAGAGACTGATTCAGCAACCCCAGCTCTTATCCACGCTTTCCACCATTTTGAAATTGTGGGCTGGCTAACATTGGCTATTCCCGCAATTTCTCTGCTGGTTTTCTCACCATTACTTGACTGATATGCGACCTTTTCCTCTGGGCTTACCAACATTCTAATAAGGAGTTCTTTGACTTTGGGAAAGCTAGTCACTCTAGCCCACTTCACAAGTTCCTCTAGTAACTCAATCATTCTGTCTTCTTTACTCATTCTCGTCACCTTCGATTTCTTCTTGGGCTTCAATTCTCTCTTGAAATTCAGGAACTTTAATACCGACTTCTTTAAGGGAGAAGATTCTACGATAACGTCTCTTGAAGTCGGGATGAAGCGCGCGCGCTACCTTTGGATTTTTCTCTTTTGCCTTTTCCCATATTGCATGAAATAATGGATCACGTCTTGTCAGGCTTTTTTCCACCTTTTCCCTTGCCTTTCTTTCTTACCCGCTTCTTCATGGTTTCAACGCTTCCCTCAGTGGTTCTTACAAGTGAAGCTATTTCCTTGGTCGCTATTCCCAGTTTATTCAGTATTCCGACTTTCTGTGTCTTGCTTTCTGCATCCTTTAACAAGTTACCCGCAACAAGCTTGATTAACGTGTCCAGTTTTTGAGTTAATTGTTCAAATTGCTCTTCACTCATCATTCTTGCTCAACCTCTTTTTCTGCTTGCCTCTAGGTTTGCGTTTCTTTTGTCCTTTCTTTGCTTGATACTTGATGTTGTCAACATATTGGACTTTTGTTCCCACGATATCTGCTACTTCCTTCCGTTGGATTCCTAAGTCAAGAAGTATGAGTATTCTCTCTTCCTTGGTCTTGTCCTTGAAAGCGGTAGCCATTGTGATTTTGATTAATGTGTTGAGTTTATCTATTATCGGGTCAGGCTGTTCTTTTTTCATCATTTCTGCTTAACCTCTTCCTTAGTAGGCTGAGCCTGAGCCTTTTTCAATCGAGTTTTCTTTTTGCTTCTTAGTGATTTAACGGAATCTGGTGTGCTACCAATAAGTAAAGCTATCATTCTATCGGGAAGGTCTAAGCCTTCAAGAGCTTCGACTTTATCTTTCTTCTCTTCCATTCCTTCGAAAATAGCATCTTTTCCGACACTAATCGCGGTTACCTTGGTAAGAAGATCAATGTTTTTGTTTAGAGTCTTGAGTTGCTTTATCAATTTTTTGTTATGTTCACTCAACTTTGACACTTTCAAGTAGTATTCTACCAATTCCGTTTAAATACTTAGAGGTTAATTCAGCGTGGAAGCTAGAAGCGCGCGCGAGTTTGTTGTTTTTTTTGGTGCGAGCGGAGCGGAGCGACGTGAGCAACCGTTTAACGTGATTGACTGATATAGAAAAAAGAGGGTTAAGGTGGTTTGAATGTTTTTGGTAGTGCGGTTTTGCGTATCGGCATTGTGCGGAACGTGGGCATGTTGGTGAGGCGAAAAGCCTCACGGGTTCATTCTCTTTTTCTGCGTGCGCTGAGTGTGTTGACTTTGGGGGTAAAGTTTTATCCAACCAACCAAACTAAAATATGAGAAGGTTAAGTGTATCAGTTGGGGTAGGGCGTGCTCGTCAAGTGGGTGGCGGTAGGTTCTGTAATATTAGTCCTTGGAGCAATTCTTGTGCTGGTTTCACAGATGACCTTGAAGACGGAGTATTATGGTTTGGTAGATACAGTGTCTTTTTCGGCTGGTCAGCCGTTGGAGTTCTATTGGACTTTTGAAGGAAACAAGAGCTATCGTTTCGAAGTTGAAACATTGAATTGGACCTATCCTTCACCGTATATTCACTGTATGTCCGTGTCAAACGGCACGCTTGTTGGTGGAGGAGAAAACGGACTCATATCTCCTCCCTATGTGTGGTATTGGCAAGCGGGCTTCAATACAACAACTCTGAGAGTAGTCTGGTGGCATTTTGGGGGGAATGACAGCCGACTAGTCGAAACTCCAAATGCAAGTGCACACGTGGCCGTTTCAGAGCTTAAGGAGAAAGCTTCTCAACACATAGAATTAGTCTATGTGGGTGCCCCTCTCATTGCCACAGGAGCCATGCTCATCCTAATAATCGAGCATGTACACCGTCGTCGGGCGCACGCGAAGAAAATTTAGGTATATGCAATAGCGGGTACACGGCTTTAACCGTCCATTAGAAGCCCATAAGCCGTCACCAGTTAACCGTCGTCGGTTTTGGTTGGTTGGGGTAAAGTTTTATCCTCAATTAGTAAGGTCGCACGCTAAGAAAACAATAGAATTGATGAAGAAAAAAGAGGGTTATTTGCGTTTTCTGAATAGCTTTAATCCGTCTATTTCCGTTATGTATTCGAATCCGTTTTCTATCAGTTGTGTGGCTTGTGTTACGTTGTTGGCTGTTTTGCATGTCCATTCGTCGTCGTTTAGGTTTAGTAGTTGGGTGTAGATTAGAGTTGTTTCTATTTTCTTGTGTCCCATTTGTTGCTTGACGAATAAGAGGTCTCTTGTTTTTGCGTATAGTTTTGTAGCGTAGTAGTGTCTGAAGTCGTATAGTCTGACGGTTTTTAGCGATTGGTTGTTCAGTTTTTCTGCTAGGTTGTTTCTCATGGCTCTGTAATATTTTCCGTAGTTCTCTGCTGTGCCTCTAAATAGTTTATCGTTTGGGTTCAGTTTGTTTCTGTTGATGTGGTTCTGTAACGTTACTTGTAGGCTATTAGAGATTTTCAGTGTTCTTGCTGATCCGTTTTTGGCTGTTGTTGGGTATATGGCTTTTCGGTCTAGGTCTACGTCTTTGACTTTTAGGTTGTGTAGTTCGATTGGTCTTAATCCAGTTTCTTTGCTGACTCTTAATTTAATTCCCAGTATTGGGCTTGCTCTGGCGATTAGCCTTTCGATGTTTTCTGTTGTTGGGATTCTTCTTCTTTTTGCCTCTGTTTTGTAGAGTGGCATTTCCCATTCTATTTTGTAGTATTTGCAGTATTTGTTGTAGGCTATGCATAGGTTTCTTTTGTATCCGTTGGATACGGTTTTGTTTGCTATGAATTGTTTTACTGTTTCGGGTTGGTTTAGGTCAGCGTGTTTGCTGATGTATGTTAGTGATTTGTCAACAAATTTGATGCTGTGGTTGCTTTTGCCGTTGTTCTTCATTTTTATGAGTATGTTGAGAATAGGGGCGGTGTTCTGCATGTTAGTATGGGAAATAGGGGCGGGTTGCAGTAAATTGGGGCTGGCGTGTTGGTTGTAACCCGCCTTCTGTTTAATGCGGCATTCAGCTAATCGGGCTACCCGCGCTTCAGGTAGCGCTTCATCAGCGTCTGTTTGCCCTTTCCACTTGCAGGACGGCCGTTTCACCGTTTCGCATCCAGCATTCTCAACAACTCAGCATGCTTCATTGGCACTTGCTGGGTGGACGTTTCGTTTCTGCTCCGGAGCCAAGGCTCTCGCCTTACGTCCTTGCGGACGTTGCAATTCTACACGTGGGGCGGAGTTTCCTCAAGCCTTCATTAAGAGGCTCGAAAGCCGCACATCAACTCGCCAGCCCAAATACAATAATGCGCTGGACAGCAATAAAAATTTTGGAAGCTTTATTTTGTTGCATGTTTATCTATGGTCTAGATGGTTGAGCTATGTCTAAACATGTTATCTTAGTGACGGGAACACCTTGCGTTGGAAAAACCTCTGTTGCCCGCTTGCTTGCTCCTAAACTTGACGCTTTTTACGTGAACTTAACAGAGCTAGCTCTGCACGAAAATCTTGTTTCAGGCAAAGATGAGGAAAGAGGCTCCATAATCGTTGACGAAAATCACATGAGACGCAAAATCCGTGAAATCGTTGAAGATTGCGACAAGAGCGAAGTCATTGTTGACGGCCATTATGCTGTCAGCGTTGTTCCAAAAAAGCTTACAACCCACGTTTTTGTTTTGAGGCGTGATCCCGTTGAACTGCGAAAGCTTATGGAGCAATGCGGTTTTTCCGGACGTAAGCTATGGGAGAATTTGGCTTCTGAAATTTTGGATGTCTGCCTATGCGACGCCTTGAACGTTTATGAAAATGGAAAAGTCTGTGAGTTAGACGTTTCGGGCAAAAGTGTGGAGAAGACTGTCAACGAGATTTTGAATGTATTGAATGGTTCAGAGGAATGCCGTGTCGGCGTTGTAGATTGGCTTGGCAAGTTGGAAAGTGAAGGCTTGCTGGAGGAATTTTTAAGAATTTAGTTACAGTTTTATCGTAAGCCTAGGGACATTCGCTGTTTTGTTAGTAATGTTATTTTCCGTCTGTTTGCATAAGACTTTGCGTGGCCGCTGAACTGTCCACCAATTAATACAGGATTTTTGAACCCTACGTCCTCAGAAGCCTTATCAAGATTTATTACAACGTTGACACCTATTGTTCTCTTCCAGTCCCTAATCCAAACTCCCTGAACCAAACGGCTCTTCTGAATTATCAGATCGAACTTTCTTGATAATCCTCTGTAACCTTCCAGCGTTGTTTCACTTTCAACTTTGTATCCATTCTTCCTAAAGTATCGCCTAGCCAACTCGATTAAATCCAACCTTGTTTTGCTCTTCGCTTTTTCGCCGCTGCTCATTTATTCTCCTCTTGCACTAGCGTTATTTACTAGAGTGTGGAAAAGGTTTTCGGATAAGTGAAAAACTTTGGTCGCCTTCGTAATAGTTGTTTGCAGCAAATGCGGCGGCTTGTTAGCAGCTAAAGCCGAACAGAAAACGAGAACCTGCCCATACTGTGGATTCAAAATCCTTTTGGAAAAGTCTAAACATGTTGCCAGTGCCAATGACGCACGCGAGGCATCTAGGATATTAAAGATTTTAAAAAGGAAAGCAGCAGAAAAACGGCAAAGCTAACCGTTGTGAACAAGCATATTGCAGATTTTTGCTCAAGTTTAGGGTTTACCAAACATTTTTAAGCAATACCTAAATTTATCTTTTTAGGCGATGCTCTTTGAGTGCTAAAATAAGCCTAACTCCAAAAGAGGGCAAATACTTAACATTCATGTACAGAAAGCACGTCGAGGAAGATGAGAGAGCCACAACCACAATTCTGGCGAAATCGTTTAAAGTTAACCCAGCAACTGCTACGGAAACTGTTCAAAAACTTGCTGAGAAAAAACTGGTTGAATATACACGTTATTACGGAGCTAAACTTACTGAAAGGGGAATCGTTGAAGCCAAAAAGCTGCTGAGAAAACACCGAATCTTGGAAGTCTTGTTCGTGAAACTTTTGAGATATGACGCTGAAAAGGCGTGCGAAGAAGCTTCCAAAATAGATCACTATTGTTCTGCAGACTTGATCAATGCTATTTGCCGAACTTATGGGCATCCCGATATATGTCCGTGTAACAAGGAAATCTTCAGTGACTCGAAGTGTAGGATGTAGGAGTAACCTGAAAAAATATGTGTCAAATCAGATAATCGGTGAGTTGGATGGTTGAGCCATTCTGGGCAGTTGTAGCCAGCCTACTAGCCTGTTTGACTACTACGATAGGGATTTATACAATAAGAAAATACGAGGAGTGGGGTAAGAAGTCAGTAACTTATTTCATGTGTTTCGCTTCTGGAGTACTTATATCCGTGTCATTTTTGCATATAATCCCTGAATCCTTTAAGATGAACGTGAGCGCAGCGCCTATTTTTCTGTTAGCTGGATATTTATTCCTTCATGTAACCAACCGACTGCTTAGCGGCTACGTGTGTGACAAGGTTGGTAGTGTAAAGGGAAGCTTAGGACCTATAGCCGCGTTGGGAATAAGTCTTCACTCCTTTGTGGATGGCATCATCTATTCGGTGACTTTTAGCGTGAGTGTGTTCACTGGAACGTTGGCTGCTTTTGGGATGGTACTTCATGAATTCCCTGAAGGTGTAGTCACTTTTCTGCTTCTGCTAGCAAGTGGTCTTGACAAGAAAAAGTCCACGATATATGCGTTTTTGGCAGCGGCGATATCAACGCCGTTGGGAACGTTACTATCCTATCCACTAATAGGCAATCTAGAAGAATCAGTTCTAGGGGCTATGCTTGCGTTTTCGGCAGGTGCACTACTCTACGTCGGTGCTACACATCTCCTACCTGAAGCAGAAAGGGAAGGTAAGAAATACAGCATCCTTGCACTGGCTATTGGGATACTAGTTGCAATACTCATAATCCTATCAAAAAGTTAAGTGAAACTAGACCAAAGGCATACGCCGATTGACAAGATTGTCTTCAAGTCTGAACGTGAAACGGCCACTAGAGCATCCCCAGTTGTTGCAGCATTTGGCACGCTTTACATGTTTTTTCAGTTGTCGGTTCTCCACATTTGCTGCATTCATTTATTTCTTCTTTTTTAACAATCTTTTCTATTGCTGGTCTAATTTTCTCGATTGACTTGAAAATTGTGAACTTTGTTCCAGTATGTTTGTGTTCCATTCTGTTCAGAAAAAGGCGTATGGGGTTTCTCATGGCTTCTGAAGCATATGGGCAGGGCATGTCTTGAAATCTCATTTTTTTAGTATAGGCGTAAAGGGTTGTTTCCCTTTCCGGAATTTCGCAGAAAGGCTTTATTCTCTGCACAAGCTTCGGATGCACCTTATCTGTGAGTGGTTTCTCTCTCGCTATTCTTAATGGGTCGCCGTGAAGAATGTTCAACAGAATTGTTTGTGTTTCATCGTCCAATGTGTGGCCGGTTGCAACCTTATTCGCTTTGACTTCTCTTGTAGCGATGTTTAGTGCCTTCCTTCGTAGAACACCACAGTACGCGCATGGTGTGAGTCCACTCCTCTCTTTTCGTTTCAGACGCTTAACAATCTCGTCTTGTGCATAGCCGTAAAGCTCCTTAAAAGAGACTATAAAGTGTTCTACATCGAGTTTTTTGCAGTTTTCGGCCGCCATTTTTATGGCTTTATCGCGGTACCCCTTGATTCCCTCGTCAACCGAAACCGCAACAAGCGACGCGTTTGGAAAGTTTCGCTCAATTTTGGCTAAAATATGCAGTAAGCTTAAGCTGTCTTTACCGCCTGAAACTGCGATGGTTATCCTATCATTATAGTTAAGCATGTCATACTTCGCAATGGTCGCCCTGACTTTGTCCTCAACAGATATGCTGAAACATTTTTTGCAGAGTTTTTCTCCGGAGTATGGTCTAAAAAAGAAAGCTTCTCTTCGCTTGCAAACGGTGCAGATGACAGTGCCCATTGAACGTTCCCACTGACTTAAATTGTGTCTGGAAACTACTAAATTAAACCGAATACAATAGTCTTTTGAAAGAGGTAAGATTATGACGAAGAAACCTTGGAGACGTTTGGAACATAGAGAGGTTGTTTACGATGCTGAGCATTGGGCTTTGCTTGAAAGGTTTAGAGTGGAAGCTTTGCGAATAATGGAAGCTTTAGGGTGTTTTCACTTGGAAGCCGTTGTGCATGGTAGCATTGCGAGAGGAGACGTTACTCAAAAGAGTGACATAGATGTTTTCATACCGCAACAGCCATCATCTTTCATTGTGGAAACGGCACTGGAAAAAGCTGGCATACTAGTGAATAGGCGTTTGGTTGTTCAAGCTACACCAACCTACGCCATGAAAGCGTACATTGAAATAGGTGAAAATATAAGTGTTTCATTTCCGTTAATGAAGATGCGTAAGGTTGAAAGGGAATTCTATAAATTCAGCGGCGAAGTAGCACTCAAAGGTTTGCGGAATGGCTTGCGAATTCACGGAGTAGACAAAAGATTAATGCTGATTGAACCGACTAAGCATGGGCATAGGGAAAGCACTGTTGTTGGATGTGAGGAACATGTTGCCAAACTGCTAGGGATTTCTGTTGAAACAGTTTTGGACCGTGTTCACGCTCTTTTAAGGAGGGATGAGGTTGGGAGAACAGGAGTTTTCATAGAAAAAGAATTGTCTGCAGATGAAACTTTTGAGATGGCTTTGAAAAGGCTTGCTGATCAGAATCCAGCGGTTCGCAGGCGATTAAAAAGTTCATCTTGAAGTTTTCCATCAGTTCTTTTGTGGATAAAAAATCACTTCTTTTTCCTCAAGTATTTTTTGAAGCTTATTCACTGCATCGTAGACGTCTTGCTCTTTTTTTGCGCCTACACATACTAGTTTTCCAGCCGAGAATATGAGAAAAACCACTTTTGGGTCATTCATTCTGTAGACTGCGCCTGGAAATTGCTCAGGCTCATACATTACTCTTCTAAGTTTGTAAACAACGCTTTCCAAGTCTATTTCTCCACCTAATTCTCCAGACGCAACAATGTTTTGAATGTGAACCACAGGCTTGGTTGTAACAGATATTATCCCATGCTTTTTCAGTTCCCTAGCCACTTTGTTTACCGCCCGCCTCGCTGATTTCTCCGACTTTGCCCCTGTACACACCATTTTACCAGTTTCAAATATTAAAGTGGCTGTTTTCGGCTTTTTCAGTCGAAAGACAAGTCCCGGAAACACTTTGGGACGATATTCCACGTGTGGAAACTTCTCAACTATCAAGTTTAAGCTTACGGTTTGGTCAAGAGATGCTGACGCAACTATGTTTTGAATGCGCATTGAAGGTTTTGTTTCAGTCATTTCTGTTCTGCCCAGATTTTTAAGCATATACCTACCTTTACCATTCAAGACGATAACTGTTTCGATACTTTCCATAATAATTAAGCCGTTACCGATAGAGGTCTCCATGGATTGAGAAACGTAACAGAGCGGCTATACCGCCTAACGCCAAAAGTTTTGAACCAGCTTCATGCTCAGTGCTTACAACCATTATTTTTCCACCCTTCTGCTCCACAACCCTCATCAAATCTTCAAGAACCAGCCTTTTCTCGTCTGAGGCTTTACGCAGCGTGGCATCCGCTAAAACCATGGTGTCAATAGCCCCCAGCTGGGCAATCCTTTTCACATCGTCAAACCCATAAGCTATGTTAGACTCGTTTCTTCCAAGCCTCTTTAAAACCTCTTCTATTACTTCTGTTTCCTCAGCAATTCGCATATGCTTCATGGTTTTCAAAAGTATGCCCGAGCGTAGGGCTTCGTATATTCCTGCGACACCGCTGTTGTTAACGCTTTTTACATCCACAACTGACTTGGCAATTTCTGTTGCCTCATTTTGTAAGAATTTTGCAAAATCCTTTTTTACAAAGCCTACGCCTATGATTGCTATTGGACTATGTGTTGCAGTCCAGACTTGACGTAAACTGTTTGAAGCCTTTCGGAAGTACTCTTTTGCTGCCGCGCTTCTTTTTTCAGCTTCCAGCTTGCCTGGAAGCTTTATTCTCTCTTCTACTTTTACTTCAACACCATACTGTTTTGTTGTGGCAATTGCATAACCTTCGTCGTCGATGGCAATTATCGTTACGGGTTTTTCCGATGTTTTGCTTGCTCTCTTCAGTCTTTCAACATTATGCCTAGCCCACTTTTTCTTCACAATGGTAAGCGGCTTGTTTAATGCTATGTTAACGGTGTGATGGGCACCTAATGGAACTGTTTCCGGAGCTTTGCAAATGGTTCCGTGAGCCCTAAGTCTGCCTAAAAGCTTGTCCCAACCAATCTTTTCCACTTTAACACCTAAGAACACTGGAATTCGCTTGCCGCGTCTAGGTCTTGCGTATCTTTCGTCTGGTTTCATTTCTCTTGTTGTGCGTGCGTAAACTTCATCATCCTCATAGATGATATTATATAAATGCCACAAATCGTCAAAAGTTTCAGGAATAACCTTCACAAAACCTTTCTTCAAATTCATCTCTATAACCTTCAAAACCTCAACCCCTTTTCTAATGCTTAACCCTTCAATATCAAATTCTCCCTATTAAAAAGTGTTAAAAGAATGCTTATCCTTCATTGTTCATTGTTTAACAGGGGCGGGCTATGAAGATCAAGTTTTAGCGCTTAGATGTAAGTTACGAAGTTAAGGAAGATACGCCTGAAATTCGGCTATGGGGTGCCGATGATTTTTGGAAATAGAATGCTGGTTATTGACAGAAACTTTCTTGCATACTTTTATGCTGTAGTTGAAGATAAGGCAGATGCGACAAAAGTTGTTGAAGAAATTGAGGCTGAAAGGGCCCAATATCCCTCCGTCACAAAGCTTGAGGTTGATGAACGCAAATTCTTTGGGAAACCAGTGAAAGCTGTGAAGGTTTATTGCAAAGACCCAAAGTCTATATCGAAATACTCGAAGGCTTTTCGAAATTTCGAAGGCGTAAAGGACTGTCTCGAAGACGATGTTCGATGTTCCATGCGTTACTTAATCGACAACAACGTCGTTCTGTGCGGATGGCACGAAATAGAAGTGAATGAAGAAGCAAACACTTTAGGTGTTCAAGTTGACAAGGTCTACACAGCTGAATCCATCCCGAAGTTAATTGAAAAGAGTGATGCCCCGGAATTGAGGATTTTAGACTTCTCAACAATACAAAGAAGGTGCAGGAAAAATTCTGGAAATTATCTTGAAGGAGCAATCTCCCGAAAAAGCTGCAAAGTTTGTGCAACAATTTGTTTATGATCTTTGGCAGAGACAGTTTTCTTATCGTGACCTTGTTATTTGGAAAACGTTGACTAAGCCTGTTGATGAGTATGCTGTGAGAGCTTCTCATGTTGAAGCTGCAAAAATGTTGAAGGAGAAGGGCTGGAGGCTCACAGTGGGCGATAAAGTAGGCTATGTGGTGGTGGTTGGGTCAGGACGCCTTTATGAAAGGGTTAAACCTTACGTTTTTGCTTCTTACGATGAGGTAGACATTGAATATTACATGTGCAAGCAGGTTGTGCCAGCTGCGGCTAGAGTTCTTGAAAGTTTCGGCATAACTGAGGAGCAGTTGTTAAAATCTGGAGTGAAGGAAAAGGAAACTAGAAGACACAGATTTTTTTGGAAATTAATGTTTTCTGTCGTATTTTGTTGTAAAAGTTTTCAGTAGTTATCCTGTGGTTCCTTTAATCTCTGAGAACGTCATCAGTTGAACGTTTAACGGTGTTTTAACAGCTTCTGATATGCGCGAAGCAATGATGTTTTTTATGTTTTTCTCATTTGCCACATCGACTATTCTTTGTGTTATAATCCCATCGAAGATAACTGTGTTCACGTCCTTTATTTGTTGAAGCTTCTCTGCTAGTTGACTTACTGGTAACCGTTCTATTTGTTCCATCTTCTCGTTCAAGAGAACAGCCTCTAAAGTGCCCTCTAATTCTTTTGTTTTTTGGACAAATTCTTTCGAAACCTCTATCTTTCGCTTTTCCTTTTTAGGCTTGAATGGCTCTCCAATGCGAGTCTTGTTTTTCAAGGCTTCAAATATTTCTCTGCAGTTTAAATCCTCAACCTCCTTCCCTCTGGGTGCCCTAGCAACATGTTTTATGCTTGCCACTTGCTGAAGCTCTTTTAGAATTAGGTCTCCACCTCTGTCTCCGTCGAGGAAGGCTGTTGCTTCTTTTTCCTTAGAAAGTTCTTTAATTGTTTCTGGGATTTTAGTTCCTTCTACAGCTACGATGTTGTATATTCCGCATCGCATCAGGTTGATTACGTCAGCCCTTCCTTCCACAACTATTATATCTTTGGCACTGCTGACTTCTGGTCCAGCTGAAAGCTTTTCAGGTCCATATTTCTCAACTTTTGCTACTTTCAGCGTTTCTGCCACTTCTTTGAAGATTTCATCTACTGATGGCATGGATTCGATAGTCCATTTGTGGAGAATTTCCTTGGCCCTGCCGATTATTGCCTTTCTGCGTTCTTCTCTGACATCTTCAATTTTTTCAAGGGTCATCTTTGAGGCGCAGGGGCCAACTCTGTTTATGCTTTCTATGCTTGCGGCAGTTAGGGACGTCGAAACTCTGTCCATGCTTGTTGGAATTGTTATCGTGCCCGTAGTCTTGTCTTGTTTAGATTGCAATTGGATTTCTATTCTGCCGATTCTTCCTGATTTCTGAAGTTCCCTTAGCTCAAGTTCTGGGCTGAACAGGCCTTCTGTTTGCCCGAAAACGGCTCCTATAACGTCTGGTTTTTCAACTACACCGTCTATTTCGAACTTTGTGTGTATAACATATTTTATGGTAAATGTTTGTGATGAACCCGTAAGCGTCCACCTCCAATTATTAGGTTAGGTTAACTTTAATCACGTGATAAGGGAATCTTACTCTCAAATCACGAGATTGTATTTGAACATTTGCTCTATATTACTTTTATGAATTGTAAATCCTCCTCTTTAAGGTTGTGATTGCTGGTGACGTCTCCCGTATCTTCCCCTTTTTTCTGAAAGCTCAAATCTAACAGAACTCTTTTTGCGAAGTAGATTTCAGGGCATCCCCCGCGCGGAATGCGAACCCGCCGAATCTTACTCCTAGTCCTTGGGACTAGTACCCTTGTGAGTAGCGAAAATAATAGAAGAAATTCTTCCAGAGAAAATATCTTGGCCGAAGAGTATTCAAGCTCTACGCATCCAATCAACGCTTTATCAATCACCTCAATAGGATCTTCCGAGGGGTATATCGATTGTTTTCAGCGTTTCGTTTTAAAGATTTATATAGCTTTTACATACCAGTCTGTAATCGCTTTTGAAATGGGATGAAGCAAATGAGTGGAAAAGTAAAATACCCTTGTGCATTGGCCTCTTTAATGCTATTGCTGGTGGCCTCTTTCTCGCTCTTAAGTTTAGCAACGTCTTTCAAAGGGCAAACGGCTTATTATGGCAGGGTTTACGCAAGCAATGGTGTCTCAATTGTCAACGCCATGGTTGTGGCTGGCGGCGCAGAGGGATATGGCTACGCCATTACTGGCGTGGATGGAAATTATGAGATTAACGAAGGACTGAAAACGGGAACCTATGACGTGCATGTTACTGCATTTGGCTACATAGATACAGACGTTTCCGACATCTCCATAACGGCAGGGTCAACAACCCCGCTTGACTTCTTCTTAAACCTTTCAGGCGGAATTTCCGGCATGGTTCACAACAGCGAAGGCATGCCTTTGCAGGGAATGGCTGTCATCGCATTCTCTGAAGACGGAAAATACTTCAGCTATGCCACCACCAACGCTGACGGAACATATTTGATGGCAACTAATCTCGAAACAGGAACTTACAATGTAACTGTTCCCTTTCCTAAAGGATACGTGTCCAACATGACAACTGGAATCGGTGTGACACGAGGCATTGAAAACAAAAATGTGGATATTACTTTGTTTCCCTCAGGGATTATCGCTGGCAGAGTAACAGGCTCAAACGCGGTGCCTGTAGCAAACGCCACGGTCATTGCGACATGTTCAGATACGCCCGAGTATATGGGGATGGCAACGACGGACGAGAATGGCAATTACACAATAGATTCTGGCTTGGGAACAGGCACCTACACTGTTATAGCAATGAAAGGCACAGCATATGGATTTCTTCCAGCTGACGTCACCGTGGTAGCAGGCGAAACAACAAGCAACATAGATATCACAATTACGCTTAGTCCTTCGCCTACTGGTAGCATTAGCGGTAAAGTGACTGATGCTGAGGACAGACCTATTGAATATGCAACTGTGTCAGCTTCAGGAACAGGTTTGGGTAGTGCAGCGACAGATGAGAACGGCGACTACAAGATCTATGACTTGCCCGCAGGCACCTATACTGTTGAAGCCTCGGCAAATGGATTCCAGACACAGAATATAGCAGGCGTAGAAGTCTTTGCTTATCAAGACACGCCAAACATCAACTTTCAGCTGGATCCGCTTCCACCGGAACAATCCGGCACACTTAGTGGCACGGTCACTGGAGAAGCGAACCCGATTCCAGAATTCAACATGTGGGTAGCACCCTTGTTGCTGTTAAGCACTGCAACTGGCATTGCATTGATGAAGGCATTCAAACATAAGAAAGCGAGAAAACTCTGGTAACGAAACTTCGAAGTTGCATCTCCCCTTTCTTTCTTTTTAAGTTCATTGTTCCGATCCAGCCAGGCAGACATTTCATAGATAAAATTTCTTTCATGTCAAAAAGACTCTACGATATAAGTTAAACTTACGCTTTGAACCATTTGAATATCAAGTATCTTATCGTATCTTATCATTTTAGCGTGTGTGCATAATGTGCCTTTTCAGCTACTGACGCTGACGTTTTAGACACTGTTCAGCAGGTTAATGGCGAAGGTGAAATGGCTCCAGTGCAAGTAATGAGGAGCTGCTTAAGGCAGGCTTTGAATATGTTACGGAACGTGACGTAACTAAAATCTATCGCAAAGGAAATAGGGAACCTTCACGCAGAAACGCCAATCTTTCTCTTTAAGGTTTCCATGTAACTTGCCAAACCTTCAACATCCTTTACTTCATGACCTACAATGCCTCGGAGTTTTTTCCAGAAAACAACGTTTGCCTTTATCTGTGTATTTTCCAGATACTGTTTTAAACTTTTGGTCCACTCCCTTCCACGTCTGTCAAAATCCAACAGTAAGATGACCTCCTGTGCCCCGCATTCTTCTACCTCGGAGATAACGTCCAACATGGATTTTCCGCCGGTTTTCGCCTCTATTATCTTCCCTTCGATAGCTAGTGCTCTTAATGCTTCAACGTCATTCTTTCCCTCAACAATTATTGGGATTTCCTTTGCTGATTTCTGAGCCAAACGTTCCAATGTTAGTAGGATTTTTTCTTCTTTTTCTTTGAGTCGTGTTGACATTTTTCTACCTTGTTATTTTGGCATTCCTTACGGCGTTAAGGCATTTCTTTGCCTCTTTATTGTTTTCAAAGTATCTTCTGGCAGGTTCGAGGATTACAGGCAATTCGTGTGCTAGAGCATTTTTGAGGTCTTGCGGGTGTAAATTGCCGTGTCGGTAGGCTTTTTCTAGTTCTTGGTAGCTCTGGAATTCCACTGTGCCGCCGAATTTTGCTGGACGTTCTATCGTGAATGTCTCGGTCTCCCTGAAGATTATGTACTTGCAAATATCCAAAATCGGATTGAACTCTACAGTTTTTTCTGGACAGAAGGCTCTTCTGATTTTCTGTTTTATTTCTTCAGGTGAATCGTAAATGAATATGCATGTTTCAGGTTGGCTCTTTGACATTTTGGCTGAAGATAATGCTTCTCTTTCTTTTCCTTCAGGAATCGGCCACAGAGATGGTTTCGCCAGACCTTGTAGTAGATGGTGGTGAACACATATTGGTTTCCAGAATCCTAGTCTTTCGCCTAGCTCTCTTGCAACTACGTTCGCATTACGTTGATCTATGCCTAACTGACAAATTTTCACTTCCATGTGGAATATGTCTGCTACCTGCATAGGCGTGTAAAGAAAGTCTGAAACATAGTTCGCTTCTGTGTCCTTTCTTCCAGCGATTTCAAGGGTTCGTCTCGTTCTAGCTATTGTCAGGTTTTTTGCAATCATAATTGTTTTTGTCCAGTAGCTTAGGTTGTTGTAAAGCTCGTCTGAATAGATAAACTCAACTTTGTCTTCTGGAACGCCGAGAGCTATCCACGAATGCTTGAAGAGATCTGCTGCCTTTCTGATCAGTTCTAGGTTGCCGCCTAGCTTGTTGTTTAGCCAAGCATGCCATGTGGAAAGATAAGCCTTGAATTGTATTCCAGCTTCGACAAAATCTTTCATTTTGTACGCGCAAATGACACCCGTTCCCAGATGCACTAGACCTGAGGGCTCCCAGCCGTTGTAGGCTATGGGATGTTCTTCTGTTTCTAAAAGCTGCCTCAAACCTTCCATGGTCAGAACTTCTTCTGTTGGAGGTCTGCAAATCAAATCAATTTTCGTTTCTATGTCCAAGTCCTTTACCCTGCCGTTCTATTAGCCTCTAAGGTTCTATGCAAAAGTGAGACTTAAAAGTTAGGTTGTCTCTGTACAACATTTCATCTTCTGTTGCGGAGCAGCTCCTTTCTAGACATTTGTTTGACTGCTGCACATGGTGTTTCTATTTCGTGGTTTTCGGCGCCGGCGAGTTCTTTGCGTGCTCGGTGAGCCTTCATTGAGGCTTCTTTGGCCGTGATTTTTCCGGGTTGCGCGCGATTTGATTCGGGATCGCAAGAGATACCTCGATTCTGACTTGTGATGAGGTTCGTGACGTAATGCAGGAATTATGGCGTTATGGTTGCAGCGTTGTTTTCGTCTTCGAAAGATGCTTTCCTATTGTATTCTTTAGAGGGGAATTCTTGGAATTCATGTGGAAGGCTTCTCGTGGAGTTGTGCAAGGACTGGTGTGAGTGTTGTTGTTGATAGGGGGAGGGGGTCTACAACAACAAATTATGAAGGATTAATGATGAGGGTGAGTTGTGACACAAAAAGGGTGAACATGATGGTTAGAACGTGTTTGGAAGTAGTCGTCCATTGCCCTGAGGAAAGCGACTACTATTTCTGAACTCTTGATAGCCTGTTAGTTTTGCTTGTTGTTTTGGTTGTTGTGATGGAAAGTAAGTTGATCTTGTGGAAGGATTAGCTAACTAATGCGCGAAATGAAATTGACTACGTTGTTAACTGAAGTGCAAGATATTTAGAAGCCCACCAAGAACAGACAACAGAAAAAAGAGGGGAAGTTTAGAGTTTATGCGATGATTTCGTAGTGTCCTTCTATGTAGAAGATGAACGTTCTTTCCTCATTCTGGTTGTTTGGAAGTAGGAATGTGAGGGTGATTTGCTGGTTTGGTGTGAGTTCGGCGTAGTTGCCATCGTTTTCCTTGAGGAGCGGCTTTACGTTTCCTTCAACGGAGTGCGTGGCGCTGATCAGCTGGGCTTGGTGGAGTTCAACCTTTTCTTGTGGACTGGTGTCTAATCCCACGTAGTCGAGGCGGTGAGGCGAAGTCCAATAGAGCCTAACTAGGAAGTCTTCGTTTTTGTTTATGTATTGTGATAAGTCGACGGCTTCTGTGGACCAGTAGTCTCGCGGGGTGACTGCGGCTACTGTTTGCCAGCTGCCATCGTCGTTTAGGATTTGCACGTGGATGCAGATTATCATGCTTTTCATGTCGTCTCTCAGTATCAGCTTGGCGTTTTCCGCGTTGACTTTTCCGAAGTTCAGAATTAGATAATCACCAGTTTCACCGTAGTAGTAGGTTGTTGGGTCTGAAACGTTTCCATCCACCCGTAGAATCTGGCTTAGCCTGTTTTCTCCGTTGTTGTCCACGCAGGAAATTGGTGGTTCTGGTTCCTTGTAGGTTAGGATTTGCCCGTCTGGAGTGACGGCTATGTTCACGTCGGAGTCATAATCCACTGCTAAAAGCTTAACTTGGTCAAAGTAGTCATGTTCATTCTCAAACTCTCGAATTTGCAGGGAATAAGCTGAGCGACGTGTACCTTGATGTGTCGGAGCGAGTAGCTGCTCAAGCCGGTAATAATCTTCCACATCAGCACCGTTACTGATTTCTGAAGCGGGCAAAAGGTTGTTATCCATCATGTAACGCTCGCCGTTCCAAGCGTAGACGTAAGGACAACCGCCTCCGCCTCCGCCGCCGCTATAATAGAAGTAGGCTTTTAAAGTGTGGTCAGAATTCATGGTAACAGTTATCGGGTTGTCATACTTTGTTGCTCCGTCGAGAATCCAATAGCTAAAAGTGTAACCTGAATATGCAGAAGCCGTAACAGTCACAACTTCACCATAGTCATAAGTGTAGGTTCCAGGCGCAGGGTTAGTAGTGCCGCCAGTGCCAGTAGAGATGGATAAGGATACTGGAAGTTCGTCAGGCTCGGTGCTCCACTCAAAATTCAATACAACGGAAACAGTCTCATAATAGATTGGTGTCCAAGGCTCAGAAAAGGGTGCTGGATCCGGCCAGTAGTAGTCAACGCTAAAGGTAACCGATATGGAATGTGTGCCTGGACTAAGCCCAGGCACTAGTATGCAAACCTCGCCTAAAGCATAGTTTTGAGGGGCCCAGTATAATGGTTGCAACCATTGAACCTCTGGCCATTGATATGTTGGCTCGGGTTCTGGAGACGCAGTCAAATCAAGAAATTCTTGGCATAATTCGCTTGCATCTTTCCACCAATCATACGGAAAATATGCATATGTTACCAATGTTTTTGTCACGTCAGCAAGAAACTCGACAGCGGGACTTTCCCCTTGCTCGGTGAGGTTAACCCCTGATGGTTTCGGATCATTAAGAACTTGTGCATCTGGATTGCTTACTGAAACTTTTAAACTCAGAGGATAGAGGTTCCGGTCGATACCCAGCCAATCTGTCATGTATCCATCGTTAAAACCTGAAATTGTGGTTTTTAGCCATAAATCGTAATAACCATCGGGACGAAGATGATGAGACCACGCTGTAATACTGCCCCCAGTGTATGCATTATCGTTGCCTTCAGTACACGTATCTACATCTGCTTTTCCATACGAAATGTGTAACAGGTCAAAGTATGTTTTAGCCAGACCAGTCGCGCCGTCACCAATGCTTGGGTCGTTATCGAAACCAATCCATATCTTCGTAATATACCAGTTTTCTGGGTCTGACTCGTAAATTATGGATAGATCGAAGCAAGCGAACTGCCAAGAACCAATTGGATCATTCCATCGAGAGGCTGGATGGATGCGCACGTCATTCTGGTCCACAATGTATTGTCCATTATAGTTAAAATCACGAAGCGTCCACACCTGCCCGGTTCCCTTGTTATATAACTTCGCGTCTATCATGCAGTGTGCGAGGGTGTAGTGGTAATACCAAATATTTATGAGAGTATGCGGTCTCAATTTAATAGGCGGTCCAAAATCGCTGTCGGGCGTAGTGTCGAACAAGTTGAAGTAACAGTAGGAGTATGAACTTCCAAAATCGCCTTTGACCATCAGCTGACGACTTCCAAAGTCGAAGCCGAAAACTTCTGGCGGAATGACTTCGTTGTTCCGCCATCCACATTCTGGATTATAGAAGTCGGATGTCTTCCAGTCTACAGCGTCGGTTCTTCCAAGTGCCTGCTCGTTTTCCCAGCTGGTGTGGAATGGCAAGATAATACGGTGTTGCGGAGTAGCCGAAGCATTTGGAGTCCAAAAAGTCATCATAGACAATGTAAGAAGAGCCATGGTGATTATGGCAATGATTCTATTTCTCTTCATTTCTCTTTTCTCCAATTTTATTTTGTCCATAGAATAGAGGTTACGGTGAGGTTGACTGGTTTAGAAACTATTCCATACTCTACGCAGTAAATGTAGTAGGTTCCCGAGGACACCGGATTGCCACTCATGTCTTGTCCCATCCAAACAGCCCCAACCCAAAGAGCATAGAAGGCGATGTTTCCTAGTCCATCAACAGGCACCTTCTTCGTGTAGTTGGAAAGGTTTCTTCGCGCAATATAGTAATCATAGCTTGCTTCATTTTCAAAGGATTGCTTAGCAACCGTATTGTCTGCTTTGAAAGCCCCCCACACCAACCAGTTCTCATTTGCAGCTATGTCTGCCGGGTCATCCACCGTGTGGTTATATATGAGTATTACATCCTCGAATCCGTTATAGCGTATGTGAACTGGTGCGAAGTAGCTGTTGGTCATCTTGTATTTTGGGTAAACGAACATTACTAGCACGATGCTTCCGTTAAGGTACACTACCTCCATTCCAGGGTGGCCTGGACCACTAATAAATTCAAGTTCAAATGAACAGGAAACAAATCGGTCGCCTAATGCATATGGAATGACAACGAATAGAGAAACAAGCGTTATTGTTGCTATGAATAGTGCTATGATAGGAATTTTCCACTTCCGATAATCGAATTTTCTAGTAGGTGTTTCAGCTGCTTTCACTTCAACCTCCGTCCTATGAATTTTGTTCTCTTTCTACCCTTCCTTTAGGGCTGGGCGGTGAACACGCCTCCAACACAATTAGCGTTGGCTTAACCGTTAAACCTTTCTTCATCATTTTCTTTCCTTCCTAACGCTTCAAAACGGTGGGCAAACACCTCGAATTCTCCATGTAGTTTCGCCAGTTTCTCTTTATGTTCAGGTTTTTCCGTTTCCTTCTCTAACTCCTCTATGGCTTTCATCATCTGCTGGCTGAACCACTTATGGTTTCAGGCTTGTCCGCTGAAATCTCGCCTTTTTCAAACTTCTCAATAATTCTGCCAAGCGTTTCAGTTGCTACCATTTTCATCTCCCTCTTGTTCTCTTTCCGCCCTTCACTTAGAGCTAGGCGGTGACACGCCTCCAACACAGTCAGTGTTGGCTTAACCATCTAACTATTCTCCTTTTGAGAGCTTAAACATTTCTGTTAAAAGCTAGCTTGACGATTATTACTGCTTTTTTCATTCATACCACTTCAAAATCTCTCGAACCGCCTCGAGGTGTTTCGCAACGGCTTCTCCCTTTTCAGTGAGGGAATATTCGGTTGATATGGGAAATGTTGAAAGTACGCTTCTAGTGATTAGACCGTATTTTTGCAGGTCTTCCATTCCATAAAATCTAGGTTTTCTTCCAGTTCTCCGCTTGAATACTTCTTGTAGAAAATCTCTGTAGACATTTTATGTTTAGCTTCAAAATCCTTTAGGCTTTTTCCAATCTTCTTAATGGAAGCCTTAACCTCCCTTAACCGAGCCTCTACAGCTTTCTGCACAGCCTTCATGATGCGCTCCTTAGGACGTTTGGTGACGCCGACAACATCCACCTTAGCCATCTGACACACAACATTCAAGATTAGACTTCAGGTCTTAATTAATGGTTTCGCGTTAAGACCAAAAAACGATTAGACAAGTAATTTTCTGGTCTTGTCTTTTGTTTTTCAAAAAGTTTTGGAGAGATAGCATATTTCCTAAGGATTGCATATTGGCATCCGAATGGCATTGGCTCCGATGCGCAATTGTATCGGGAATTGGGAAAGCTGCGTAAAGCGATACGTTTATTTATCGTTTCTGAGATATTTGCACTCATGAATCTTATAGATGAGAAGTTACACGAGAGAATAATTGCGAAGAAAATGAGGTTGGATGAGCACAAGCCGTTGTCAGAAGAAATAGTGAGAAGGTTACGTCTGAAAATGGAAGTTGAATACACTTATCATTCTAACGCGATTGAGGGGAACATGTTAACGTATCGTGAGACGCAGCTTGTAATCAGAGAGGGAATGACCATTGGTGGCAAGAGTGTTCGTGATCACCTTGAAGCCATTAATCATCCGCACGCAATTGAATACATCGAAGCTTTGAAGGATCGTCCTCTTACAGAGAGTGATATTTTGAAAGTTCATGAAATGATATTTTCTGGTATCCTTGAAAATGCTGGGAATTACCGAAATTCGCAGGTCTTCATTGAGGGTTCTGATTTTGTTCCGCCTCCTGCTTTTGAGGTGCCGTCTTTGATGAAGAAACTCGTTGAATGGGTAGAGAGAAATCCCAATGAATTAAGACCAATCGAGTTGGCAGCTGTTTTCCATTACAGACTAGTTGTCATCCATCCTTTTGATGATGGAAATGGGCGAGTTGCCAGACTGTTGATGAATCTGCTTTTGATAAAGCATGGATACCCGTTTACCACTATAAGAACTTATGATCGTCGCAGATATTATGGTACTCTTGAAAAAGCAGATAATGACGATTTGAAGCCTTTTGTGAATTTTGTAGCTAGGTGTGCCGAAGAATCATTAGATCTTTATCTCAGTGCTATTGAACCTACGAATAGGAATAGACAGTTTATTAAACTCAGTGAAGCCGCGGAATTAGTTCCATACAGTCAAGATTACCTTAGTCTCTTAGCTCGCCGAGGTAAGCTTGCTGCAATAAAAATAGGAAAAGACTGGTATGTGACCCCAGAAGCGCTAAAGAATTATCTCATCTCTGTCAAATCAAGAAAAACAAGCAAGAAAAAATGAATATAAAGGCTCACGAAATTTACCAATTCACAAATTTCGAAATTCAAAAAGAAAAATCTTGGCGCTCTCGATCAACTAAAATAAATTTACTATTTACAGTTGCTTGAAGTAGCCTGAATTATCTTGTAAATTTCTTGGAGGTATTCTCTTGTTTGCTTAAACCTTCTTCTGTGAAGCTTCTTTTTTCCTTCATTTGGCGGATCGGTTCCTTTCCTTCGTCCAATGTCATAGTTGAAAATCCAACCCTTATAATCGCTGCCAAAAACACCTATCTGGGAAAAGAAATCATGTCTTTTTGGATGGTAACAACCGAGTGCAAATAACCAGTCTTTTGGATTTTCACTTTTCATTCTTGAAAGTGTATCTCTCAAAAGTTGTTCACTGCGTACACTGACGTATCTCCCTGAGTTCTGTCTTTTCTTAAGAAGACCCCCAACTGCGATATTAGAATACCCCATTTTCTTTAGTTGGTAATAACATTCGATGTATTCTTCAGCAGTTTCGCCCTGTGAAACTCCTACTAGTTGGAAGGAATAATTTCCGTTTTCATATTCCTTTAGAGCTTCTTTTGCGCTTTCTATGGTTTCGTCTTTTTGTTTTAGATGGTCAATCATTATTCCATATGTGGCGTTCATATTTTCATAAATGGAGAAGAGTTTTGAATATTCAAAGGAGCATCCTTCTTTTTGGAATATGCCTGAATCACACATTTTTATTACATTTCTTTTAACGATCGAACCTTTAGGGCATTTATTGACTTCTTTATCGTAGGGGCAAGCTCCTTGCACTACTTCGCAATAGTTTCCTTTAACGCAAGGATAAAGTGAAAGCAGCTCTTGGAAGTTTTTGCTTGTGTTTGTGTGGCTCATTAAACCTACTTTAACGTTGTATTTTTCTAGTTTAGAACCACGGAGTATTCTCAGAGATGCGGGCCGATCCGCGACAAAAAAAGGTATCAAGAGCTTGCCAGCTTCCTATTACTCCAAATCTAGATCATTTAGAGTATAGTTACCATGAGGTTTATCTAGGAAGTTTCTAATCCTGTCTTCAGCATTCTCGACAGCAATTGGTATAGGTTTGCCTTGAATCCCCAGCGCCTCATGGCTCATTATCAGCCAATCTCCCTTTCGGAATCGAAAAGTTTGTTGGAATAGGTCTTCATCCATAGAAAACGCTTCGGCCGCTCGTTCTCTATCTGTTTTCCGGGGTAATCTACTTACGAAATATGTATGTGGTTGAGCCATTATGCTCGTATTGAGATAAGTGACTCTTTGTGTTGCCAACCCTACTCCTAAACCGTATTTTCTTCCTCTTCTTGCCAAAGTCTCAACTGCAGCTGTAGATTCTTGATACGTCCCTGTGGGCATTGCTGGGATAAATTCATCAGCTTCGTCGAAAATGAAACAAACGAGAGGGGTTTTATCACCAGTTGATCTACGTGATTCGTATGCATTGCGAATTAATCTATTTGAGAAGCTTCGAACTGAATTGGGATCATGAGATATGACGATGTATAAGCTTCTTCGATCTGGATTATTTAATTCAGATGTAATATTTGGAATCGTTATTGAATATTCAGGCTCGATTAAGATTTGGGGTTCTCTAGCAATCCTTTCCATATGATGCTCTATTATATGTAATCTTCCCTTTGTTGTATCTTGTTGATGCGGATGTGAGTGTATTATATCTGCTACGTTTCTTGCAACTTGTGGAGTTAATTCAGCATCAAGAAATCTGCTGAGATATTCTTCGATGTATTCCCTAATTTCTATTTTCCTTGCTTCTCCCAAACTACGGTAAATGCTCTCTTCTATTGCGTCTAGAAATGATCTAATACTAAGTCTGGTGATATCTCTATGGACTTTAACCTTATGATTCCGTATTAAATCGGTTATGTAAGGTTTCATCTTATCTCTAATATCCGAAGTGTCTAATGTTCTTGGAAGAAGTATTGAATTCAAGAATTGCTGAGATATTTGATCAATAGGTAGATTATTCTCAGGTTCTGGTGTGGATGGTTCAGAAACAATTGCTTCTAAAGTTGCTCTTGAAGGAGGTGCTATCTCCGTGTGTCCCATATGTCGAACTAAAGAATCTGGCAATGTTCTGTTCCCTAGACAAACAAGGTGTGAATTAATATCTGTGAGAGAGAGAAGATCTATCAATAATGCGGTATATTCCCCTGCTAAATCGAAGAGAACTATTTCAATACTGCTTTTTTTGGAGACAAGTTTCCTAACTATTGTGCTTACTAAGTTGCTCTTGCCGACTCCCGTAAAGCCAAAAATGGCAAAATGTGTTTTTACAAAATCTTCGACATCTACTAAAATATTTACGTCTTTGTCTCGAAGTAGGGTACCAACCTTGAAATTGTCTCTTTGAGGAGAAATTAAAATGTTCATTATTTTGTTTAGCATAGGTGTTGAGAGCAACCGTACCTCTTTTCCAGGCATGACCAGCGAGGATTCTTGTTGGAGGGGAATATCATCAATGTCGGTTAAATTGGGGACATCTTTGAATTCTAAATCAATTGGAACAGCTTGACAAGCAATTTTCGTTGTATCTTCATAGGATTTTTCTTCTTGTATTATCCAATCTTGAGAAGCACTCTTAGCCGCTTCCATTGTGAACCCTGGGTATCCTTCAAGATTTTGGGGTATAGCGAAATGTACTGGTAAAGCTTGAATGATTTGGCAAACACTGTATACATCGTCAGCGGAAAAATTTGGAATAGCGACAAGATCTCCTTCTTTGATAGAGTTAGTTAATTTGCGTGTGTAATCAAACCAAATATCCAGTTTTAACCCTGTAAGTGGATCTGGTTTAGCCCGCATTAATCGTCCTATTATCTCTTTTTCTCGAAATATTTCGATTTCAGACATCCTATATTCTCCTTACACCATTGCGAAGATCCCTTAACCGTTTATGAAGAGGTCTAGACAGGATTGCTACATTACTGCTTTTTATCATATTTTTCGCTTTCTTTTGTAGACTCTTAGCACCCCAATCTGCTTTATGTAAGGGATCAGGATACCCTATTACTTCGGGATAAAGATTCCTAGTCAAAGTATGCAGTAGAAACATGCTAATATCTTGACCGGGATTATCTTTTGCATTATTTTCGAAAATAAATGGACGTACTTTACCGATATCATTGTTTTCAATTAGTACTTCATCCCATCTCTTGTTGTCAAATCCAAGTATAACCAGTCTATCAATGAAAATGACATGCCCCATCAATGGACTTGGTTTGGATCTTAACAAGAAAAATTGTGCAAGAGACCTGGCAAACAATCTTTCTGTAGTAAGAACCCGACCTTTTACACCTCTAATTTTAATACTGGTCGATCCATTTGGTTGGTCAACTGTTTCTGTGCGCAAAGTCATGAAAACCGAATCAAATTCAATTGTGGACCATGGGGCAACAAGTTCCTCATCACCATATGGTAGAGCCTCTAAAAAGGTTCTGTCAGTCCATGGTAGAAGAACGTTGCCAAAAGAGTATTTTCCAATTTTTCTCATAACTCCCAAATAATTTCTAGATAAGTGTCTCGACATAGAATCTTTAACGATACCTATTAGCATAATATTGTATTTCCAACAGAGTTCGATGAGTGCTCTTGTTCCGATCGCGATGAGAAATTTAAGATCGTTAGGTGACATCCAAGTTGTTTTCAGATTTCCTTCAGAGTCTCTCTTCTGATAAGTTAGCGAAGTTGGATCTTTTTCTTTGAATAATTTTTCGCATATATGACGAAACAGACCTTTTGAATATTCCCAAGATTCAGAATATTTTTCGTTGAATGTGAGTTCTTTTGTGTCTTCATCATAGAAAACCAGTTTTTCCTCTTCGTTAAACTTTTTAAACAGACTTGGTCCTATTTTTTTTAAGACATAACTTTCACTTAGACCGATCTCTTGCGCGATATCAGATATTTTCTCTTTTTTAGTTGAAGATAACCGTGCTAAAATATAATTAAAAAACCTAAAATCTTTACAACTAGGTACACCTATTCCCAAATTATGTGGGTGAGAGTAGGCAATAATGACATCTTGTACCGACAATTTCTTGCCCATAAATGAATAACCAATTAGACCGACACTTTCTCTACCAACTTCAGTAGTTGCCATAACGCCACTCATGGATTGATCCCATAACAAAATATTTGGTCTAATGGTTGCATTGCTTGCTAGATCATAAAGTAAGAAAACTTCAGCCAATTGCATTATTTGCGTATGAATGTTTGTTAGATTAATTTTCTCCTGGTCAGGAGTCGATGTAAATTGTTCTTCCAAAATATCGCCTAGTTCAGCAAAAGGAATTGGTACGTAAGCAACCATACTTACATCTTGTTCTGAAGACCATTTCTGATATTTGATAATGGGTGGATCGCCTTGGAAACTAATATCTCCTCTCACAGCATATGAAGCACCAAAAAATACCATGTAATCTTCCAGAATGTCTTTATATAGCGTTCCATCAACTGCTGCAAATTTAATTTCATCTGTTCCAAACAATCGTTCGATAAGTCTCATAGCCTTTCTTCTACCTGCAGGGTCCTTAACCAATGTCTTATACGGCTTGACGAGATTTTTAAAGAAATCATTGTAAAACTCGATAGCATTTTTTGCACGTTCGTGATAGAGGTCCTCATACCTATTTTGAGAATTGTCTAAGGCATCCTTATATGCTCCCATGATCTTTGAAATCTCAGACAATTGAGACACCTTCTACACTAGCGATTATAAAGAAACAAATTTAATAAGCCTTTATAGCGCTAATAATATCTAGTGAGTTCAAGGGGGATCCCGTATTCGGTTTTCTTTGTGCAGACATCACTGAATAAGCATCCTTCACATAGAGGTTGCAAATCTAGACATTTTCTTTTATTCATCCACCATAGATTGTCAATTACATCACCAGGTATTGAAGTTTTTTCCATGATATGCAAGAATGAACGTAATCCTGCGTTCCTTAGTTCTCTTGTTTCGCCATGAGTCAGTATTTCTTTGCGAATAAGTTTCTTCATCAGTTTTCCTTTAGGCACAACGATACCGATTCTCATCTGTTGCTTTAGGAGTTGGTAGTCAATTCCCGGGAAAATCGGGCTATCAAATTTCACAATTCCTCTTCCTTGATGCATTATAGCATTCACCATCACCATCTTGCAAAGTGGATCATCGAAAGCCCGGAATTGTCTTGAATATCTCACAAACTCGAACAAGGAATTTTGTGTCTCTTTTACTAAATTATAAAATTGGCCATCCCAGTATTCAAGAAGTTTATATCCAAGATCCCTCCAATTTTTTTGCCGCTCTTTCAAAGCTGGCATTACATCGCGATCTTCATCATCTCTGAATATTTGTTTCATCTCATTAAGTGAGATCTTGGATAGTTTCTTCGCATTAAGAATTGGAACCACACCATTCTTTTGACAAAGCCTTAAAGCCCTCCACATATAGTATGCGCCCCGCTCTCTAGATTTACCTTTCATGCCCTGACAGTATCTGTATACGCCTCTATCATTAATCCACCAGTATCTGAAATTTATCGCATTGCCAACAACGAAAAATTGGGAAACAGTAGACATATCTTCTCTGTCATCTGGCCAGTGACATTCGTCCCTCCAGTCTAGTGGTTCATATTTATGTTGGTCCTTGATTTTGCTCAGCAGTTTGCACACTTGATCCAGAACATTATAATTCAAATCGACCATTTTTCCGAAGGTTAGCCTTAAATGCAGTTCTTCAAGCACTTTCATCGAAAAAGCCTCTTTCACCGTATACCAATACGATAAATTTGTATAGAACTGCTATATTAGTTCTTTCTGAGGAGGAAATGTATATGACTCAAGATAGTGATAGAAAGAAATTCTTGTTAGAATTTTACCAAGTTTGTTGGAACAATGTTACAAGAGCAGAAGAATCTGCTTGGAAAATGTTTGCAGCTTATACAGCTGTCTTCGCTGGGCTAGCTTTTGCTTCAGAGATAATAGGAATAGCTGGTTTTCTTTCAGTCTTTAGCATCTTCAGCTTTCTAGCCATCGCACTTTCGCTCAATGCTAATCTATGGTTTGTAAGAAACATTGGACTGATATCAAATCTTGAAAAAGAATTTCTGCATGAATCTGACTATGGTGTTCTAGTCCCTGAAAGCTATAAAGGAAAGATCCCTTTCTTCTCCTTTAGAGTTTTTGAAGCGTGGTGGGTTCTTATTGTTGCTTACTTCAGTATCTCTCTCGCTGTCCTAATAGTTTTATTTGCCCAAATTTCTGATTGTAATCAAAAAATACTGGTTCTGGCAATTTATCTAGTAAGTTTGTTTCTTACGATCTTATACGGAATTTTCCTGAATCTAAGACATAAGAAAATTGTAAAGGGAGCACCCGGAAAACAACTTGAAAGCCAGTCAGCAGAGTGAGGGCCAGCCATACGTTGATATCTCCAATCGATGTCGGGGAATTCTCTGAAATTTTCAGTTACAGATCTCTGCGTGCTCGATCTTCTGAATTTCCTCCCACTTATTCTGTCGCGCGAATTCCATAACTTTAGGCAAATCGTTTATTCCTCCCATATTTGCATACCCCAAGGTTACCAAAGTTTGTCCGGCCTTCTCACAGGCAGCTTTAATCAAAGACGTATAGGCTTTCCTTGCTCCACCTTTGAAGAAAACCACACAATCATAATCCTCGATTTGTCTGGCTACGGATGTAACTAGCTCCAGTGCTCTCTTCTGATCTAATATTCTTCCATAAGGTTCTATAGTTTTGTGAGCATCCAATAAACCATGTTCTGCGCTGAGAATTTTCATATCGTTTCCACAGCGCCTATTGTAGACGGCCTTAATTCGGGCAGATTTATATAATTTGTATGCTGGCATAGGCCTGAGGTTCTTTCTGGCTCCACAAGCTGTCACAATCAAAACTTTCATTTTCCCGCACCAGAAATACCAAGTTTAACTTCGAAATACGCTGGGACAAAACGTGCGAGCCCAAACACTATGCAAGTAGCACCAAGCGTCCCAATAACTCGTTCGTACAACATAAGTGGAAAGGCTGTCATGAACACAACATATGGTAGCTGTAAGACATAAACTGCTTGAATCAACATAGCTGCCTGTTCGCACATGGTTGCAACGAAAGCATTTAGAGGTATTCGGATTTTCAAAGGTGTAGATAATGTTGAAACTCCTGCTAAAATGATTGCGACTATATGGGGTGTTATCCAATATGGAAATTCGGATCGTGTGGCTAGATAAAACATAACAACAGATGTTAGAAAAATCGCTGCTAATGGAGATCCTATTTTGCGTTTATGGAATACCATGCTTCCGAAAAATGCCCCAGCGAAAGGAAGTAACATTGTAGTTGGACCAAACATCGCTTGCCAAGGAGCAATCCATAAAGCGAGCAAACCACCAATTAGCGCTGCTGCAACTGCTTCCGTTGGAATAAGAAGAACAGCGATGACAGGAGTCATGATTAGATTAAGCGACAACATAGATGATGCCCCTACAAACACAGAAATTGGAACAAGACTAGTCACAGCATAAAGTCCAGCAAATACTCCTACTCGTGATGCCCTTAATGCTGCGTTTCCATTTCGGTTCATGTTATTTCACTCTCCCAGTCAACAGATCTTCGTAAACCCTTCTCATGTAGAAAACGGCTACAGCTGTTTCTTCGTCTAATCCACACCTACACGCTTTGCAGTTTGGACAGACAAGCCATCCACATTTTGGGCAAAGTTCAGAATTTGCTGAATCAACTTTTTCACCGCATTTAAAGCAGTAAACCTTGGGATTAGCAAAGAACTCCAGAAAGTTTTCAACAACTCGAGAAAGTGGAATGTGTTTTTCCTCAGCTGTTTTTTTAGCTTCACTCAATATTTTTTCGTCTACGCTTAATGTAAGTTTGGTTTTGGTTTGCATACATAATGATGCGTATAACCACGTATAAATAATTAGTTGACGCCTTCTAGTAAATTCTCAAACCCTAAACTAAGCGCGTTTTCAACTCGTATATCCTCCGGGATCGTTCAACAACGCCAATTATCCTAATCTCCCTACACAAGTCATCACAAACCTCAACAACTATCCTTCTACTCTTCAAATCCCCCAGCCAAGCGGAGACTTCTCCCCCACACATCTCGTTTTTCTGTTAAAGCGTGCCTGCTGAATCAGAAAACTATATGGCGTTGCGAACTGACTGTTTATGTAAACACTTGAAACTAAGTTGTATGATGAAGAGGAAAAACGTGTCGCTCATACCAGAATTTCAGTTAGGCCTATGGAACGCCTTTTCAGTACCTTTCGAGGACATGAATAAACTCACAAATCCTATCATACTTTCGTTTCAAATCCTTCACATCGTCATCTTTGACGATAATATAGTTTCCATGAGCCACCCTATTCCTGAACTTTCTCAAAGCTTTGAGTTCCTTCTCATCTTTTACATTCATTATTTTTCCAATATCAGAGCCCCAGACAATTTCAAAGATCTCCTTAGTCATCAGATAGTGATGTTCTTCTAGGCCCACAAGTTGCCCCTTACATCTTCCATATCTTCCTTCTACTTCTCTTGGATTCGTGAGACATTCTTTGTATTTCTTATAGTTGTCTCCAATGATATCGAGCAACAAAGACTCCAACGCAGATATCAAGACGAAGAAGAACACTTTGACAGCGATCTTATCCAAATCTGCACCTGTAATCAGACCTGTGATCGAGTTACGTTCAAGAACAAATAGCGGAACAGGATCTTTTCTCTCAAAGAAAATCTCTAAAAGGTTCTTGATGTTTGTGTCTCCGGTAGCCACATCGCGAACAGTAATTTCGTCGGCTACATCTTCGCAACGGGTTGCGTCATCTTTGGTTTTTTCCAACTTCTTAAGTGTTACGTATCGATGAATATCGACATCATGAAGTGGGGCTGCACTAAACTTTTTGTCTCCGAGCAAGCGTCGGGCATCAGAGATTTTCTGGTCAGGTTGGCAAAAAAAGAATTCGTTGCAAGGCGTCATTATTGACTTGGCAGTCAGCAAATCCAAAATCCGCTGTAAATGCGAAAAAGTCAAACGTTCTTTTCTGTGTGGCATCTTCCCTTTCCTTTCCATCTTTACTCTACCAAAACCCAGAATATATTGCCCATCCTATATTAATCTTGATTCGGCATTCGGTGAAACCACCGATAACTGCCAAAGTAAAACGCGCGAGAAAAGTCCGATTCTCCATAAACATCAACAACCGTTCCTCTACTTTTAAAATTCCTCCAGCCAAGCGGAGATTTCTCCCGGCATACTCCCTTTTCACCGTTTACTCGCGAAACTTTCATATACCATTCATTATAGTCCCTTTTCCTAGCATGAAATTACCAATACAAATACAAGCCATCATATACAGAAAAACCAACACAAAAACACAACACCTACCACTAAAAAGGACATCAACCCTAAGAAAATTCTGGCAACCCATAACCAGAAAGCATAGAAAAAAGAGAAACCAAAACCCAACCCCCTAAAAAGAGAAACACAAGAAGAAACCAGACCCACCACCCAACCAAAACCAAAATCCCACAATACATCTTAAACCTATCTTTCGACACCTGTTCGCTAATAGCGAACATTTATATATTATAGCGAACAGTAAAATGCTATGCGTCTAGTACATAACATATTCGAACCCAAAGCATCCAGAGTCATCAGATGCCTACTCGTAAACGTAGGCAGAGAGTGGACCATCCGCCAAATCGCCAAAGAAGCCGATACCTCTGTTGGATATACCCACGCTGTCCTAGCAACTCTAATAGAAATGAAATACATCGAAAGAAACAAAAGACACAAACTAGTCTTACTGAACCCTTCAACCTTACTAAGACGATGGGCAGCCTTCCACCAATACGACCACAACAACCAATTCCTAGACTACTACACATTCGAACAAGAAATCGACGCTTTCCTAACCGAAATCAAAGAAAAACTCAAAAACGAAAAATACGCCCTCACCTCGCTTGCAGGAGCGTGGCTCGTATCACCCTACGTAAGACCCATTAACATTCATCTATACATAGAAAACCGAAAAAAAGCAAAAAACCTCTCTCAACACCTCAACATCAAACCAACAGCAGGAACTGGCAACATCAGAATGGTAATCCCATACGACAAAGGAGTCTTCTACGGCTCAAAACTAATCCAAGGACTAAAAGTAGTGTCCAACATACAACTATTCGTCGACCTCTTCAACTACCCCGCCAGAGGAGAAGAAGCCGCCCAACAACTATACACTATCAT
This sequence comes from uncultured Candidatus Bathyarchaeia archaeon, assembly GCA_964598485.1. Taxonomy (GTDB): domain Archaea; phylum Thermoproteota; class Bathyarchaeia; order Bathyarchaeales; family Bathycorpusculaceae; genus SOJA01. Next base: position 253,040 of record CAZRCD010000002.1, on the reverse strand, counting down.
CGAAAAAAAATGGAGCAAAATCCTAACAGGTGCCCCACATGTATGATAGAGACCTAACTGAAACCTCAAAAGGCGCCCTAGTCGAACTACTACTCTCCTTAAGCGGATACCGACAAGACATCGTCCTCGCAGGAGGATGGGCACCCTACTTCCTAACCCGTAACCACTTTAACCATTGCGGTTCTGGAGATATAGACCTCGTACTCCACCCCTCAATCATCGTGAAATACCAGAGCATACAAAACATAATCAAGAATCTGGGATACCAACAGACACCTAACATCTTCAGATTCAAACGAACCTTAACCTCACCCAAAACAAACCGAGAATACACAATTCATTTAGACTTCCTAACAGAACCGCACGCTGTCACTGAGACCATAGAAAAGGAACGGCTCATCGAAGTCCAAAAAGACCTGAAAGCCTGCCTAATCGAAGGCTCCAGCATCGTATTCGACTTCAACTATCAAGAGAACATTGAAGCAACCATCCCAAGAAACGGAGAAGCCAGCACCCCAGCAAACGTAGCTGATATAGTTGGTTGTCTTTCAATGAAGGGACAAGCATTGCTGGGCAGATTAAAAGACAAAGACTACTACGACATATACGCCGTAACGGGCTTCTACAAAGGAAACCCGCAAAGAGCAGGAGAAGCATTCGCCCAGTCAATCAAAGAAAAAGGCTTCAACATCGAACATCCAATCATCCGATCAAGCCTCTCAGCAATCAGAAACTCCTTCTCCAACCTAACAAGAATCGGCCCCTCAATCGTCTCACGCTTCATCGGAACCGACACCAGAACCGACGCCTACGAACGAGTCAACCGATTTCTCCAAATTGTAGACGCAGAGCTCCACGTTCGCTAATAGCGAACAAATATATACACAAGCGAACAGCAGCCATAACCCAACCGCAAACCGAAAAACAAGACACCCCCCAAACAACTCTCCACCCTAAACCACCAAAAAACCAAAAACAAAACGAGCCTACTAAGCATCAGGACTAGTTTCTAAGTTCTATGTTTTTCTAAACAAGTTCATTGAGAAAGAAAAAGTCGTGCCATGTTTTGAGGGTTTCAGGGAAATTCCCTATCTCATCCGGCACTATAAACCAGCGCTTTTCTTCGGGGATTGTCTTGACCCGTTTGATAAGCTCCAGTATCTCCTCCTTATCAATTGGAATATTGGCGTTAAGAACCGCTTTTGCCTGATCCTCTGTTACATTGTCGTTAATCATCTTTATCAAAAGCGCTGTTCGCGCAACGGAGACACGAAGCTTATCCCAAACATAGTTCGCCCCATAAACAAGGAAAGGTCGAAACCTCTAGAGACCATCTCTTAATATCCTAAGCTCATTTTTTGCCCTCTCCTTAGTTTCTCCCTGTAGCAACTTATCGGAAACTTGTTCTCCAACCTGTTGCGGTAGGCTTGCCACCTGACACGTAAACAACATATCATTGAAACACTCACCCATCGTGAAATGTTCACCTCTGACTTTGGATTGAATGCCGACTGACTCACGATATGATTCGGCGCACTCTTCAAAACAAAAGTCAGACTTCTGAAGACGATTTATGTCGCAGAAATGCTTCACATATTCCAGACCGTTTCTGCTGTCTCTCAGCGGACGACCTATCGTAATGGGACCTACCGTAGAAAGCTTATCGCCAAGCAACGCCCCAACCGTCGGCGTTGTAACCTCTACCGAAGAGTCAAAAAAGAACGCTTTTAGAGGAGTCTGCTGCGTCGGCATCTTAGGTCTTATTCCAATAGCATCAAGCAGAATAATCCGACTTCTATCAGTGATGGCAGGCGTCTCAATCCTGTAGAGGTAGAAGGGCACATCACTACTGATAACTCGCTCCCTACGACTGTACAGAAACGCTTCACTGTCGAATTTCTCATACACCTTTCTTAAGATGCTCTCAAACTCTTCTTTCGAAGCATTCGTGCATATGTCAACATCGACACTAAGGCGAGTCCAACTGTTACCTAACAGTATCTGGACGGCAGATCCTCCCTTGAATATGAAATCCAACCCTTCTTCTTGAAGCTGCCCAAGGTATTCTAAACAGAAAATCGCTTTTTCCAGATTAGCTACATTATTGATTGTTCCCTCAAACAATAGGCTATGGACTTTCTCGGGATCAAAAGTCTCTACAGTTCCTACACTCTTCGTTTTGTCAATCACTCTCTTGTCCCGTCCACCATTTCTCTGATAGCTCTCAGGACCCCTTTTCTTCCCACGAGAATATCGCTAGGTATAGACAAGAGCGAGGACTGCTTTAGGCTGTAGAGAAAGATTATCATCTCATCTCGAAGCTTCCGTCTCTGGGCATACCTCAACAGTCGGTTAAAGTTTATTCCATCTCTCCGAAGCATGTTTGCAAACATGACTCCAAGTTCGCTGGGAGGAAAACTCAATTCCTTTCTGGTGATGAAGTAGTACAAGTCTAACCATATCCTCTCAGGTGTAAGAACGAAACTGTCCCCAAGCCTAACAAGTCCATATTCCTCCCTCCTCTCAAGGATGAATACTGGTTTCCAGTCATAGTAAGCATATTCTCGAAAATCTCTATTTTCAGGACGCAAAACTGCATGATATCCCCTCTCTATGAGAGCATCGCGTATGCTTGCAGAGAGCACCTTATCCGTTTCAACAAAGACCAAGTCCTTACCTACGGTGTAGTGAGCGTAATCAGCCAGCATGCCAATAGACCACACCTTCAATTCGGCCATTCGAAAATGCTCCCTAAGAACCTTCGAGAGCTTCGACAATTCAGGAGAGAGATCAACGGTAGCAGTGGGTCCCTTCCCTTGTTGGTACAAGCCTCTTCCTATTCTTTTAACAAGTTCCATTCTAGCCAGCCGACTCAAGTAGTTCTTCGCGGTTATCCGCGAAACATTAAAATCCCGCATGACATCCTCTATCGAGGTCGTCTCTCTCTGCGTGACGTATCTCACTAGCCTTTCCGGCACCTTCAATTCTAATCCCATGAAGTCGATATACTTTTGGCAATATATATGATTTGTTGTCAAAGGTATACAGATCATAGAAACCTCAGCCTAGCTCCCTATGCAAGTTGTCCCGAACCTCAACAACCATCCTCCCACTCTTATTCACCCTTTCCAAAACGTTTAAATGTAGAACTATACCACTTTTACTACTTAGTGTCCCCCATGACTGAAACAAAAACCATCAAAATCAGCAAAGAAACGTACGCCAAACTATCAGAAATCGCAGGAGAACTTCAAATGCGACTGAAACGCCCCGTATCCCTAGACGAAGCCATGAAATATCTAATCAACCTAAAAGAAAAAAACACAAAAATCACAGACCTAGCCGGAACTTGGGACATCACAGACAAAGAACTCGTCGAAATCAAAACTTCCCTCAAAGAGGCTTGGAAACGATGGAAACTAACCGAATCGTAATAGACACAGACATCCTCATAGACCTCCTCAGAAACAAAACAAAAACTGTCAACTCCCTCACCAAAATGGAAACAAAAGGATACACACTCGCCACAACCACCATAAACGCCTTCGAACTATTCTACGGCGCCTACAAATCCAAAAAACACGAAAAAAACCTAGCCTCAACCAAAACACTGCTCAAAAGATTAATCATCCTAAAAATGGAACTCACATCAGCCCAAAACGCCGGACGCATATACACCGAACTAGAAAAACAAGGCCAACCCATCGGATTAAGAGACATCATGATAGGCGCAATCACCCTAACCAAAGGATACAGTCTAGCCACAAGAAACACCGAACACTTCCAAAAAATCAAAGGCTTAAACCTCATACCGACTCCTTAAAACACACAAGTAACCAGCTTCATTCTTGTTCTCATAGCCAATCCATCTCTCTAACTAGGCTTATCAGCGATTATTCCTTCAAGTATCGACAACGTATTACACTCCCGTGCTCGCCTCTCAAGCAAATCCATGTCAACCTTAGTGAACTTCAGAATCGCCTTCACATCATCCCTATCCTTCAAAGCCCTCTCCCTCGGAACAGTCGCCCTAATCATCCGCAGTTTAGCCAAAATCAAATTCTCAGGCGTCTGATAAAAAGTCGCCAAACCCAAAATACTTCCAGCCCTCCTTACAAGCTTCACATCCGAAAGTATAACATCAACGGTAAGAGGCGACTTACTATCCTCAAACGTAACTATCCGATAACCCGACCTCAAAGCCGCATCAACCCTTTCCTCATCAACCACCAACCCAGCCCTCTCTAAAGCCGAAACAAGCTTAGTCCGCCACCCCTTGTCAACAACTGCAACGACAACATCAACATCCACAGTCGTACGAGCCCTACCATAATAACTCACAGCCAAAGCCCCAGTAAACACATACTCTAACCCAACCGCGTTAAAACCACCAACAAGCCTTCTAACAAACTCTTCAAAACTCTCCAGCGCCTAAACCCCACTTCTCCACCGCTTAGAGAACAACAACCTCTCCCTAACACGCTCAACAAGCTCCTCTTCACTAACACTTGGATCCCCATCCCTAACACCATCAGCACAAACCCGAACACAAACATCACTCATACCAACAGCAAGATTAACCCTCTCCTCAGGCCTCAGCCTTCTCACAGACACCCACACCACACAAATCTTAGCTCCGCTTTCAATTTAAAGCTTCAGCCTCCTAATCAAAACCTTCACCCTCTCCTCATCCTTCAAAAACTCCTCAATAATCGCATTAGCCACCTCATAAATCCGCAGATCGTTCAACAAAGCCAACTTCCTAATCTCCCTATGCAAATCATCTCGAATCTCAACAACCGTCCTCTTACCCCCCGCCAACCTCAAACCAACCTCGCAATCTTATGCCTACTCAAACTATCCGTCTTACTCCACAAAGCATACAAATAATCAGCAAGCAAAGGCCTTTCACGCCCAAGCTTCAAAGTCAACTCCAAAGCCTGCATCTTACCATCAACATAATATTCAACACTTAAGACACGAAAATCCAAATCCACATTCTCATTCGGCAGTGTTACGTGAATTTTATCTGCTGACAGAACAGGCGTGCCCCCATAATCTACTACTGTGCTTCGCAGCGTCAAATATTCGGCTGGCTCCTTCAAGTGATTGAGTAACCAGCCTGCCTTGATTTTCGTGCACTGAGACGCCTTAACTTAAAAGTTGTTTTCGCGGGCGTTTTTGTTTCCCACGTAACCTATCCCTTAACTTCATTGTGGAGCGGTACGCTCCTCTATGTTAAGGACTCTCAGCGTGGGATTTTTTGCCCGCGCCCACCGTGTCCCATGATTGGGTAAACCCGCCATCATAACAAAGCAAGCATGATGCTTGCCTTTTCTGTTGGGTCCGTCTGCATGGTTCTCCGCGAAGAGAGTTCCGGTGGGATTGTGCTCATTTCATCGCTGCTTTAAACATCTGTTTTGTTCAAAATTAACTTTTCCTATTTTTACTCCGGCACTAGATGTTCAAGGTTTATTTCGAAGCCGCAGACAGGATTTTCCAATTCGAAGTTGTTGAGAACTTCCGGGTATATTTCACCTAAAAACCCAATGTTCTTGTTTCCCAACTGTATGCATGCAACTCTCCCTTCTATGAAGCTCGAATTACTTGTGGGTTTTATTTTCCATCTGGATAGACCTAGATTAGTCAAAAATGCTTCCACTGTGGATTTTATTTCCGTGAAATTCGCTGTTGAATGTGCTGAGACTCCTGCTACATGGAGATGTCTTTCAGAGCGGCATTCAGTGTTCATATTAACGTTTATGATGTCTGAGACTTCGAAGATTTTTTGAGGGAAGCTTTCGTGTTTGTTATCCATTAAATTCTTCATCAAAGACGGCAATAGGCTTGTTCTGGCTATGTTGTATTCTGAAGATGTTGGATTTGCAATTTTAACGGTTTTTTCTGGTTTTCTCCTCATTCTTCTGAATTGAATGTCATTGTTTGTCAGTATAAAATTCATGACTTCTGTAAAGCCTAAACCTATCATTATTTGCCTAACAACATTCGCAAGCCTTGTAGCCTCGTGAAAGCTACCTGTTGTCACAGTCTTCGGCTTTGTCGGTCTAAGCCTGTAATAGCCATAACCAATGGCAACCTCTTCAACCAAGTCAACCTCATGTAAAATGTCAATTCGATAGGCTGGAATTTCAACCTCAATAGTTCCATCTTCGGCTTTTCTAGCATTCAATCTACACTTTTTCATGCATTCAACAATTTTGTTTTCCGAAAGCCTGAGCCCCAACAATTCGTTAGCATATGATCTTCGCAACTTCATCTTTTGCGGAGTTAAATCTGGAGAAACAATCGTTTTATCTTGATATTTCACTTTAACCGACTCGATTATTCCACCCATGTCTGCAAGGGCTGTGACGAGAACATTTAAAGACTGTTTAACAGCTCTAAGGTCTGGTCCTGTTACATCAAGGAAAAAGTTTCTTGTTTCAGCGTCCACCCGTGTCAGTTCACCATTTATTATCGGCGGCATGGAAAGAACTTTTCCCTCAACATCTATCAAAAGAGGATATTTTGGAGACCAATCAACCAGATGCTTATAGGCTACTCCCTTTTCATGCTCTTCAAGAATTTCCCGCAACGTCATTTCTTCTGTTTTCGCCAAAGGAACAAACTTCACTTCATCAGGGTCAGCAGCCAAATATGTAAACGGAGGCTTAACATTGTCAAGGTTGTGCACTCCTATCGAAGCTTTTCCACGATCTCTACCGACACCCCAGTGGAGGTCTTCCTGCATCTCCATGATCTCCCTAACCGCATCCTCGTCCAACTTCATGTTTCTAACGACAGCGCCCAGCATGTATGGTCTAACTTTCTGAACGGATTCATCAATTTTCAATACAATATTGCCCTTATGCACCACGTATTTTGGTAAACCAGTTTTCCATCCCATCAATCCTTGAAAGGCTCTTGCTACGCCAGCATAACTTGAGAAGTCAACACGGTTTGGATTAAACTCTATTTTCACGTAATCAGAGCCTACTTCTTCTATGTCAGATCCTATCCACGGAAGCCACCTAGCCATATCCTCAACAGTCAGCGAACGTCCAACAAACTTTGAGAATCTATCTTTGTACAGAGTGATTACTGGCATGTCGGGATCCTCCTAATCCAGCCTAAATCATTCTTATACAAGAATCGGATGTCATCCAAGCCAAGCTTCAGCATTATTAAACGTTCCAAACCTCCACCCCAAGCCAAAACAGGATATTTTATTCCTAAGGGAGCCAACACTTCAGGACGGAATATTCCCATTCCACAAAGCTCAAACCACTTCTTAAACTCCGGAATGTAAACTGTTGACTGCGCTGACGGTTCCGTGTACGGGAAGTAGCTTGGCCAGAACCGCACTTTTTTCAATCCAAGCCTAAGATAAAACTCTTTTAACGTTCCTATAAGGTCGCGTAGTGTCACGTTTTTATCCATGATTATGCCTTCGATTTGGTGGAATTCAGCTAGGCTTTTGTAATCCATTTTTTCATTACGATATACGCGGTCAACAGAGAACACTTTTACTGGTGGTTCTTTATGTTCAGCCAAATATCGAATTGTCGTTGCCGTTGTGTGTGTTCTGAAAACAAGTTTTTTCGCTTCCTCCGGACTCCAAGAGTATTGCCAGCCCCTTGAACCTGTTTTCCAACCATTCTCGTGTGTTTTTGCAACCTTGTTCACTATGGATTTTTTGGGCAGTTTTCCAGTCTTTGGATATTTCAAGTAGAAGGTGTCATGCATTTCCCTTGCCGGATGGTCTTGAGGCTGGAATAAAGCATCGAAATTCCAGAAGGCCGTTTCAACTATTGGACCTCGAATTTCCGTGAACCCCATCTCAGCGAAAATTTCCTTTGTCCTTTGGATTATTTGCTGAACTGGATGCGTTTTTGCAGGATAAACTGCTGGGCCCGGTGCTGTCACATCGAATTTTGTTAGTTCAGCTTTTCGCCACTTTCCAGTTATGATAAGCTCTGGTGTAAGCTGAGTTACTTCAGTGATTACTCTTATTCCTTTCTTTATCCTTTTCCAGCCAGCCTCTGTGATTTCTATTATCCTCTTTGTTTTTTCATCAATTTCCAAAAGTTTTCTTCTTTTCAACATTTTAACGGCAGATTGCAGTTCAGGACTTAAATCTTCACCAATTACTTGCCCTTCTTGGTTCAAAAGTTTCAGTAGTTTCTCATCAGCTCCTTCCTTTTCAGGTTCTTCTAATAGTTGCAACATGTTTGTATTTGTGTCGAATGCCGCCCAGTTTTTTCTTCTAAGCCATCCCAAAGCTATCGGTACGAACTGTCTCTCTAATTTTGCTTTCTCAACAATTTTTGTAATGGATGATTTTCCACCCAGCTTTATTAAAGCTTTTATCAGAAGTCTTTCGGGTAAGCCCCTTTTTGCGTGAAGTTTTCCCTCATCGTTAAAGCATACGATTGTTTGTTCCCTTTCAAGAATTTCCACGAGTTTTTTCTCTTCTAATGTTAAGGCAGCACGCATTATCGTTGCATCGGGCAAGCCGCTTTCGTTCATTATTTGTTCTACTGACGCCTTTCCGCCAAGCTTTTCTATTGTCAGCAATGTTTTATACTCATTTTCTCTTAGTTCAACCATAGCGTTTCCCTTCATTAATGGAATAAGCTGAATTTGATAACGTAGTTGTTATTTCAGTTTTAATAAAAGTATGCATGTTCCTAGCTGGTTTTTGTTCAGAATTTATCCGCGTTTTTATGTAAATTGGCGAGGCATCACTTCACCAGCGACAATTAAAGATATGTAACCATATTTATGGCTTATTCCAAACGCCCCATCGTGAAGGCTCTGGTGGCTATTGTTCACGCAACATTTAATATGTTTTCCATGAATTGTATAAGGAGCTATTATGAGACGGTGGCGTCCATTTGGTGAATGAAAAGAAAAACGAGATGGTTGTAACTCCTTGGGAGGTTAAGGGCGAAGTTGATTATGAACGTTTGATACGTGAATTTGGCACTCAACCTTTAACAGAGGAGCTACTACAAAGAATAGCGAAGCACACAGGTGAACTCCATCTCCAATTAAGAAGAAAGCTCTTTTTTTCGCACCGTGACTTAAATGTTGTCCTCGACCTCTATGAGAAGGGAGTAAAATTTGTTTTATATACTGGCAGAGGCCCTTCAGGTCCAGTTCACATAGGGCATCTCGTGCCATGGATTTTCACAAAGCATCTGCAAGACAAGTTTGAAACGAGGCTTTATTTCCAGATGACAGACGACGAAAAATTCGTTGTTGAAGATAAGCTGAAACTTGATGAAGTTAAGAATTTCGGCTATGAGAATGCTCTAGACTTGATAGCCTTGGGATTTAAACCGGAAAACACGTTCATAATTTTCGACATCAAAGACATAGACCTGCTCTACGACATTGCGTTGGAGGTTGCAAAACGCACAACCTATTCAACGGCAAGAGCCACCTTCGGATTCCAAGATAGCACAAACATTGGATGGATATTCTGGCCAGCCATCCAAGCAGTGCCATGCTTTATACACGCTAAACTAACAGGCGAAAACGTTCCAGTGTTGATTCCCGCAGCCATAGACCAAGATCCATACTGGAGAATCACTCGCGACATAGCTCCGAAGCTGGGTTACTACAAGCCAGCCCAAATCCACTGCCGCTTCTTGCCGGGACTTGGAAGAGGGGGAAAAATGAGTGCTTCGGAACCAGAGACTTCCATATTCACTATAGACCCGCCACACGTTGTGAAGCAAAAGATATGGAACGCCTTCACAGGCGGAAGAGCAACGGTTGCTGAACAAAGAAAATTGGGCGGAGACGCAAACATATGCACAATATTCCAGTATTTTGCTTACTTGTTCGAAGAAGATGATAAGAAACTGGCTGAAAGGAAGAGGAAATGCAAAGCTGGCGAAATATTATGCGGTGAATGTAAAACCGAACTGACAGAAAAGATTAACAAATTCCTTGCTGAACATCAAAAGAAAAGGGAAAAAGCAAGAAACATCGTAGAAAAGTTTTATATTAAACGTTAATTGGAGGTTTGTGAATGTCGAAAAAAGAGGAAGTTAATGTCAGTCCTTTTTCAGCTTACAAGCTTCTTCATCCAATGCACACAGTGCTTGTTTCATGTGTAGGCAAAACTGGAAAGCCTAACATCATTACTTTGGCGTGGGCTATGCCGACATCAATTAACCCGCCACTCGTTGCCATAAGCATCGCACCCAAAAGACACTCTCATACACTTGTTGAAGAAACAAAAGAGTTTGTAGTTAACGTCCCAACAATGAAAATACTAAAAGAAACACTGTTTTGCGGTAGAAGAAGTGGCAGAAACTATGACAAATTCAAAGAGGCAAGCTTAACGCCTTTACCAGCTAGAAAGGTGAAACCACCAATAATAAAAGAATGCGTAGCGCATGTAGAGTGCAAGCTTCACAATCAATTCGCGGCTGGAGACCACACAATATTCGTTGGCGAAATAATCGAAGCCTACGCAAATAAAGAAGTGTTCACGGATAGATATGACTTAGAAAAAGCAAGCATGATTTTTCATTTAGGCGGAAACGACTTCGCAACGCTCGAACCAAAAGTTTTCGCGCCCAAACTCTAGACTGTTATAAAGCTAAAGCTGATAGGTTTCACCAACCACCTCATGCATATCAATGTAAGCTTTTTAAGTAATAAAATTGTTAGCCGTAATAAAGTAAAGTGACGTTAATGAACGGTTTTGACAAAGACGCTATTCAAAAGTTCAAGCTATCTGGGAAAATTCTCCGTGAAACACGTGAAGAAATGAAAAACTACGTTCGCGAAGGCATGCCCATAATTGACGTCTGCGAAAAAACTGAGAACCTCATACGGAAAAAAGGTGGAAAACCAGCATTTCCATGCAACGTTTCAATAAACGAAATAGCAGCACATTACACGTCTCCGCCCAATGACAAAAAAAGAATTCCAGAGAAATCCATAGTTAAGTTGGACCTAGGCGTTCACGTGGATGGTTATGTAACAGACAGCGAAATAACAATATGTTTTAACCCAGAATATGGAAGCCTTGTAAAAACGGCGGAACAAGCCCTGAAAACAGCAATAGATAACATACGTCCAGGAATTTCAACTTCAACACTTGGCGCAATAATTGAAAAAACCATAAAATCCCGCGGCTTCAAACCAATCTCAAACTTGACCGGGCACCAGATTGGAAGATACGTCATTCACGCTGGCACTTCCATACCTAATGTTTCGCATATGTCCTTTTTTTCAAAAATCAAGCTGGGCGGAGTCTACGCCATCGAACCATTCGTAACCTTACCAAACGCAATAGGCAAAGTTAAAAACGGCGAAGAAGTCACAATCTTCCGATTTCTCAAGCGAAAATCATCAAATAATCCTTATGCAAAACAGCTTTTAAGACATATTGAAGAGAACTTCAGAACCTTGCCTTTCGCTGAACGTTGGCTGCAAAATGTCGTTCCGAAGGAACATTACAGAGAAGCTTTCCAAGAGCTTTTGTCTTCAAAGGCTCTTATGGATTATCCCATATTCATTGAAGCCAGCGGAAAACCAGTGGCTCAGGCTGAACACACTGTATTGATAGTTGAAGATGGATGCCTAGTCTTAACTTAGAAACGCGTTCTTTTCTTTTTCTCTTCAACTTCCTTGTAGATTGCTGTTATCAACATGTTTTCGTTGCATTTCTGGCATGGGTCAACCTCTTTAAAAATGTAGTCTCCACGTTGAAAGTCTCGGATGCTCTTGAAACCGCATTTTCTACATTCAATTGTGGTTGTTACGGACGGAGTCTTTATGCTTAAACGTTTTATTCTTTTCCTTGTTTGAAACAGCACATATGTAGATAAGGCTACGCCCAGAAATCCTATGAGTAACAAGTAATATGCGGTGATTTCGTTGGAGTTGAAGGCGCTGATGGCTAGAATAAGGGCTGTTAAGGACAACGCTAAAGTTATGAATATCACCAGCAACACAAACGACGAGATTCTGGCGGGCGTAGATGATGATTTTTTACTCATTTTGCCACTCTCTTATTGCCCGATGCCAATGGTGTTACCCACTCCAACAATAATCACTCTGTTACCTTCTTTCGTTTTTTCTAAAATAACTTGCTTTATTCTCTCGATAGCCTTGTCGACGGCATCAAAAATCTCTTTGCGCATTGGTGAAACAGCATCTCCAATGTCTTCCTTTATTATCACAGCATTTATCGGCACGCGATATTTCAGGATTGACTCCTCAATTTTGAACTGATCTACACCAGGTCCACCTATGGCTGCGCCTACTCCCTCAGCAACTTCGCCAACCTCTTCACCTTCAAGCTTCAAGGCTGCATCCACCATGATAATTGAAGCTATTTTTCCTTCATTTTCCTCCATTATCGTTTTCACCCCGTCTCCAGGCTTGCCGACGTTTCCTCCTGGTCCTTCAGCTTTAATAACATACGCTGTTCGTCCTTCTATAGGCACGGTTGCAACAACACAGTCCTTTGCGATGTTTCTCGTCGGGTATCCATGTGTTAGCTTTGCTGCTACGAGTGCTCCTGCCCCGTCGCCTATTGGTTGACCATCTGCGAAAGCTTTCAATGCGCTGGCGTAGGCTTCAGCCTCTCGCATGACAAGGGGCAATATCATTTGTATCTGCATTATAATATAGAGGCTTAACGTTTTCTTGCCCAGCAAATAAAAGTGTCTTATCACTTTATAGATGAAGTTTAGAGCCATTGCTGCTTCAAGAGTATTTTCAAGATTGTTCGCTTGAGTTTTATCTGTTGCTGGCGCCATCAATTTTACATCATCCTTGAAACGGGTGTCCCTAACGTCCAGTATGTGTTCGAGCTTTCCAACTATTCCCGCAGGGTCTAAGCTTTGCGGTGATATCATAAAATACTCTAGAAACCTGTCAACTTTAGCCGTGGGATCTGCTTGGGGCTTTCCAATCTCTTTTATTGTTTCTATTACGATTTTTCTTCCTTCATCCCTAATGTATTTCAGTTTGAAAAGTGAGCCTTCAACTTCCCTAAGCATGATGTATGTGTTAATTTTTTGTCCATAAAACATGAAAACAAAGAAAAAGGCATAGAAGAGCAAATTTAGAATCCACGAATACTCCCCTAACGGTTCTTGCATGATCTGACTCTGTAAAGCTGTCATTGTCGCCAAATTGTTCACAACTCACCTTTTGGAAAAGGTGATCAATGCTTAGTTATAAGTTTTAGGTAATTCCACTCCAAATTAGAACACTAAATTTAGATGGGGCTGCCAGCTTTCCCGGGTTCGCGTGGCCGAAGACCACACTACAGCCGGGAACGGAGCGCAGTTTAACTTCTGAGTTCGGAATGAGATCAGGTGGGTCCCGCACCCTATGACCGGCAAACCCCAAAATACACGTTATGTCTATGCTCATTAACTTTTCGCTTCTGACAATAGAAACTTCTTGATCTTTCTCTCAAAAGAAGCCCCAATACTCCTTATGTGTAACCGTGAAGCCCTAGAAAAGGCTGGTGTTCCTCAAATATTTTCTTAATTGTCTTAGACCCGACTGGAATTAGAAAAAAGGAGGGTGGGGAGATTATTCTATTTCTCTTTCGTCATGGCAAGGACTGCTTTGATTGCAATGATGACGGCGGCTGGAGCTGCGAAAGCTACGATGTATCTTGTTATTGTATCGGCAAAGTAGTAGAGTATTTGTATCGGATCGATGTTCAGTGGATACCACACATTCCCAATGCCGGCTACAACTAAAGCAATTGTTGCTATAAGGAATGGAGTGACCTCCTTGGCTGTTATGCTTGTGATTCCAATTATGATTCCTAATATTAGCATGATTAGAGTTACATATCCGTCGATCTCTGAAATCGCCTGACCGTCCCAGGCCATATAGCCTACAGCAAGTCCCATTACGACTGCTATGACAACGAAGGCGATGTACGACCATCGTGCTATTTCTTCCATTTCCATTTTAAACCCACAAAGATTTAGTTATCATCGCTAACATATTATAAATCTTACGCATGAAGTTTCCATACAAAACCCACCTCTAGGGTGTTTTGAAACATAAAGTTGTAGAAGAGGTCATAAAAATCTATAAAAAATCGAAGCTGAACTGTTTCTAAAGGAAAGTTTTGCAGAAACCACTTTTTCGTTGAAAGAATAACGCATATATTTAATCCTTTACAGTTAATCTAATGTCTAAAAAAAGGGGCCGTAGTCTAGACAGGAATGACGACGGGCTCCAGAAGCAAAAGCACGGGTTTGCTGACCAGTTGGGATGAAGAAGTTCTGGAGCGGTTAGAGAAACCCGTAGGGACGGTGCCTAAGCACTGTTTCCGGGTAAAGGTCGCTGGTTCAAATCCGGCCGGCCCCACTTCTTAGACAAACTTAGCGTGGGCCACCATGAACCCCATGTCAGAGAAAATGCACGACTGCGCGGATTGGAACAGAGCATTGCCAAACAAAGGATTGTGCAAGCATGTTACAATCTAAATCATATACAAAATAAGAAGAATGCGCCTTACAATGTGCTAACTTCTGCAGAGATTCTGCACAAGAATTAAGTTTCTAAAAGCATAATAAAGGGATTAGGAAGAGAAAGGGTTCTTTGAGGGAACCAGATGAAAGTGGAAAAGAAGATTATCTCATACTTGTACGAATATGGAAACACAAGAGAAAGCGACATAATCAACTACGGTGTAAAGAAATTTGACTACTCTTCAGAAGAGATGAAGAAAGTTATAAAGCGAATGGTGATAAAGGGTAAAATTCACTATATTGTTCACAGCAAACTTGAACCACCCGAAGTTTATATCAGCTTGAAAGAACTTCTGCCTCCCGAAATCGCAAAGACCCTCATTGAAGCCTTCATCCAAACGAAAGCACGAGAAGAGGACGTGCAGAAAATTCTTGACGAAGCAGCATCAATCGCAGAGCAGATCAAACAAAAGTATTCACGAAAGTAACGGGCTTTAGACATCAAACGTCTGCTTTTGTCTCATACGTACTGCGTTTTCGCATCTTGGCTTTTTAGCTTAAACACCAAAACAAATAAAAACGTCAAGAAGTAACCAGAGAAAGCATCGAGTATGTGAGAAAGTATGCCAGCTGAAATCTTTGACCAAAATAGATTCGTCGAGATCAGTGAACGTGCTGAATATTGCGCGGTTAAAAGATTAAAAGATGTTGTGAAATTGAAACTTCGTACGGCAAGGAGACTTTACACTTTGAAGGTTGAACCGGTAAAAGCTGAAGAGTTGATCAAGAAACTGCAATGTGAAATCCGCGAGATATGACTGTAACTGTTTAAATCAATGGATTCTATCACGTAAAGAAAAATGCTTCTGAAACTGTGTGAGTGGATAAGTTTTCAAGGAAGGAATACGAACTTACATTTCAGTCTTCCCTTTTCTAATTAACACTACAACAACTAACGTGAAAACGATGAATCCTATTATAATGATGGTGGTTGATGGAAATTCCGGGATCACTGCCACAGGATATTCTGCACTATATGTGTTGTCTTGGGTGTCTGTTTCTACCGGAACCTTACTTGCGTGGGCACTTAGTGTGTAGTTGTTATAGGGGACTCCCGTGGTGTTCCATTCAAAAGTTAAAACAGTTGATTCACTGGCATTTAGAGTTAAGGTCTGGAAACCTATCTGGGTGGAATCATAATAGAGCGTTACATTAAACGTTTCAGTATAATCGCCTTCATTAACCACCGTCACGTTTATCGACAGTGTTTGATTCTGTTCTATAGTCGTTTCTTCTGGCACCACATCAACTATTGCTACATCATGTGTTTCAACGTAGAAAATCTTTATATCCGTCGCATTCACATTTCCCCCGCTATCAAAGAAGTATATCCTCCACGCTATTGCGGCAGAAGTAATCGTCTTGTTACACCAGATAAACTTCGCCGTTATCCACTTGTTTGAGGAATCCAAAAAACTTCTATGAAGATTGTTCTGACAAAACATTGGCCAGTCTCCGAAGTCGAGACCTATCTTAAAGGCGTATAGAGCAAAATCATTCGTGATAAACACGCAGCCGTCGCCAATGCTTGGACTGCCGAAACCAAGGTCCTCTAATGGATAAGACCAAAGTATGCCGCCGTCTGTTTCGTTTATCACGTAAAAGGTTCCGTTTAAGGATTGATAATAGATTGCTCCGCCAGCTGCGGCTGGACTACAATAGCTGTGGTTTTGGAGGGTTCCATCGTGGAGCTCTGCTGTGCGCCATACTTCTTCCCCAGTTAATAGGTCAAAAGCCCACATCCTCCAGTCGTCGCTAGGAATGAATATTTTATCATCATACACCAACGGGGTGCTTGGACTTCCCTTACGCTCAAATTTGCGTATCAGTTGTCCATTAGTTTCATTTAACACATAGGTTGACCATACTCCCGTAGTTATGTTAATTGTAACTTGGATGACCGTTCCGTCATAAATTATTGGAGAGGAGTCCCATGACGCTCCATAGTTCACATGCCATATCTCATCTCCAGTTGTTGCGTTAAAGGCGTATTGACTTGGGGGATAATGGACCGAAACGAAAACTGCTCCATCGTTATAAGCTACAGAACATACTATGTCTCCAATTTCTTGATGCCATATAGGTTTTCCATTGGTTTTGTTTAGGGCATAGACTCCAGAGCCAAATGTTGTATAGTAGACACAGTCGTCGTGAACAAGTGGTGAACCAACCCACCCGTAGACATCAGGTTCTGTGTAATGCCATATCTCTTCTCCGTTGGTTTTATTCAATGCAAAAGCTTTAGGGTTGGGGACGGTTTCCCCTTGTATCACCGAGTCGCATTCACCCATGTAGAGGACATCGCCATCTATGCAGGGAGAAGCGTCACATTGTCGGACGGTAGTATTCCAGATTATGTTGTCGTTTGATGCGTTAATTGCATAGACTTTGCCATCCGATACATGATTGCCCTTCGAGGGAGCATAGAGTACACCGTCTTCATAGGTTGCTGTGCCAAAATTATCAAATCCATAAACAGCATCCTGCCTCCATAAAAATGCATATTCAGTCTCGTTTCTCCAAACACCAGTCTCGTTTGTAGAAAGAACAGCCTTACGCAGAGAAACAGTATCCATGCCCTCTGCTTGAAGGGAGATACACCCACCATGTGGGATGACCAAGTCGCTCTGTTTTTGGTTTCTCCATTGCGGGGGAACATCTCCATTTAGATGAAGACAGGCATGCACGCAAACGGTAATTAACAAAATAGTTATAATGAATAAGATGGGCAGCAGCTTTCTAGCATAACTTTTCAACTTTTCTCACTATTTACGTTTAGAATTATTAGAATTAACTCTATTCTACTTTTATAATTTTCTAAACGCTGATTTCATTACAGATAAAGCGAGATGATCAAGGGTATTAAGCCTAACGCTATGGGAAGGGGCAATCCTGGAAACATGCCTTTTCTTTCCAACATTTTGAATGAGAGGAAGCATCCGAACAAGATGCCGATAATGGAAGCTACACATGGGATAGGGCTTCTAAATTTTAGTAGCATGTGGCCTGAAAGCAAAGAATAGAAGGTTAGGTCGCCTAGTCCCATTTGAATGTCCTGGAAGGAAAAGCTTAAACCGCGAAGTTGGTCAAGTCCGTTAAGAGCTATTTTTCCCACCGGTCCATGATATACAGCAAACGCGTCGTAGACTGCTAGAAAGCAAAGAATCAAGATTGCGCTTAATGTGGGAATTGAAGCTGCTAAAAATGTGCCCAGAGCTCCTCCTAAACAAAGAACTATCAAGTTGCAAAGTCTGCTTTGAGTTCGGAAAATTGCGAAGCCGACAAGGATTGTTATTGTGAGTGATGATATTAGAATGAGGGGTTCAATGTGTGGGATGGAAAATTTTGAGGACGCCGCGAACAAATAGATGGAGGAAAGCATGAAAACGGCGGTTGTTAAGGCGAATCCAGTGATTAACGTAATCAGTTTGTGGCTTTTTCGCTTCAAAAGAAAATATATTAATGATGCGCCGACTCCGACTAGGATAACAAAGTAAGAGGCGTTTCCGAGGGAGCCGAAGGTGTCTTCGGAAAAAGGTGTGATTGTGTAGGTTTCTATGGAAGATGTCAGAAGGAGAACTGCGCATAACACTCCGAAGAGTAGACTTGCTAAGATTGGTGTCAGATGAAACAGCTTGGCTTTGAACATATCATTCAAGGGTATCGACCTAGACTATCTATGGTTTTTTCCACATTGGAGTGGCATTTGGTGCAGAATAAACTTTGTTTTCTGTCGGTTTCGAATATGGAATTGGAAAAGTACATGACACAAAACGGGTTAGAACAATGTCGTAAGCCTAACGTGTGCCCAAGTTCGTGCACGGCTTCTTTTGTGCTTCTCGTTTTGAAGAGTTCAGTGGTGGATGGTTGTTTATAGAATTCTGGTCTAAGTCTCCATAGTGAGATTAAGGCTGCTTTTCCGGGGCATTCTGCTGCGCCGAAGACAAAATTTAGGTTTGGCACAAAGATGTCGATATCTGTTATTCCTAGGATTTTGTCTATGGTTTTCTGTCTTTCAGCATAGTTGCGAATTTTTGTTAGTATGTTGTTTGAGCCGTATTGTTGTCTTGTGTTGTTGAAGGCTTCTTCTGGTATTGATAGTGTTTTAGGAATTAGTGTGCATTTTGATTTGGGAAAAGTTATGCTTAGGTTTTCTTGGATGCTGCTTATCACGTTGGAATCTACTTTTCCTATGCGTAGGATTCCAATTTTCATTTGTTTCACCGCTAAATTTTGAATGTGTCTCCTGTTTTGGGTGCTTTCGCTTTCAATCCCAATTCTTTCTTTATCCATTTTGCAAAAAGTTCGCAGTTTCTCTCTGCACCATGATTCACGAATATTTTTGGGTTTCCGCCAAGTTTTTTCACGGCTTCTTTAAGCTCGCTTGCTCCGCAGTGGGATGAAAAATCGAAGTGTCCAACTCGTGCCTTGATCTTTCTCATTTTTCCATCGATAACGCATATTCCCTTATCAAGTAACTGTCTTCCAGGTGTGCCTGGAATTTGATAACTGACTAGAAATACGGCGTTGTTGGCTTTTTTTCCGATTTTTGACATGTAGAATATGGCTGGACCGCCTTTGAGCATGCCTGCTGTTGATATTATGACACTTGGTTTTTTGGCGGCTTTTCTTCGGTCTCTCCAGCCTTCAATCCAATGAGCAGAGTGTAAAGCATCTCTTAGTAGTTTAGCGTCTCGCAAAAACTGACCGTGGTTCATCATTATGGTGTTTGCTCCGCGGATCATGCCGTCAATGGTGACTGGATACTCAAAGTGGTGGGCGGCTAGGACGCATGCTATTTCTTGGGATCTTCCAACTCCAAATGCTGGAACGAGGGCGATTCCTCCTTTCTCGACGATGTCGGTGGTTTCCGTTATGAATTTTTTTTCTAGTTCTTGGCGTTCTGTGTGTTCATCATCTGCGTATGTGCTTTCGATTATCACTGCGTCTAGGTCGTTGTGTTCCATTTTTGCTCCTTCCAGAAGCTTTGTGTTTTCAGTGTTGAAGTCGCCTGTGTAGAGTAGTTTTTTTCCTTCGGCTTCGATTAGTATTTGTGCGCTTCCAGGGATGTGTCCAGCGTTTAAAAGTTGGAATTTGATGTCTCCGATTTTTTCTTGGACGCCGTAGTCTAGGTGTTTGCTGTTTTTCATCATTGATTTTAGTTCGAGATACTCGAATGGTAGGTAGTAGCTGGAGAGGTGGATGAAGTCTGTGATTAGTAGTTGGTTTAGTTCTGCACTTAGTCTGTTTGTGTAAAGCGGCTTATTCCCGCGAATGTAAAAGACAGGGATTGCGCCTGAGTGGTCGAGGTGGCTGTGGGTTAGGATTATTGCGTTGACGTCTTTTGGTGGTATGTGCATTGGGAATCCTGGTGTGTGGTTTAGCATGACACCGTAGTCTAGTAAAACTTGCGTTTTCTGGGTTTTTACGGCTATTGCGCTTCTACCGACTTCGCGGGCTCCGCCTAGAAATTTGATTTGTATTTGACTCATTTGCTTTCTTCCGTTAATGCAGTAATCATGCTTTCCGGTCGTTTAAAAGTGTATTGACTTTCTTGTGGAAGCAACTTTGACTAATCCTTTTTTGATGGCTGTTAATATTTCATCGATGTCCAGTGAAGCTTGCACTTCTGTACAGACGGCCCACATTTCATCTACGCGGTGGGCGTCGCTGCCGGCAACACCTGGTAGGTTCATGGTTTTGGCTAGTTTTTGAGCCATTTTGTTGGTTTGAGGTGTTGAAATGCCATTTAAGGTTTCTATTGCGTCGAAATCGTAGTTTTTTGCTTGGTCGCCTAGGCCGTATGCTCTGTAGGGGTGTGCGGCGATGGCTGTGCCGTTTTGTTGTTTTGTGTAGTTGATTATGTTTTCGGGGGTCCATGGTTTTGGTGGTGGTTCTGTAACGCCTAGGATTATTATGTCTCCTTCGGTTGTGCTTATTTCGATTCCGGGGATGATGAGGATGTCTTCGTATGCTGAGGCTAGCTTTCGTGTTTTGTGGTATCCCTTGGTGGTGTTGTGGTCTGTTATGGCTATGGCTTTGATGTATGGGTGTGCATAGAGCTGGTTTACTATGGTTTTTGGGTTTATTGATGCGTCGGGTGAATAAGTTGTGTGAATGTGCAAGTCAGCTCGAATCAAGGTTGTTCGCTCAGTGTTTTTTGTAGAATTTTTTTTAAGCTGGTTAGCATGGTTTTGGTTCGTTTTTCTTTTATGTTGATGTGTTTGAATTTGATGTTTTTGTTTTTGCATGTTTTTTTGCATGTGTTTAGGATGTTTTTGTTCCAGTGTTCTGGGTCGTTGAGTAGTATGATTGTTTTGTAGTTTGTGTTGTTGATGTAGTTTGCTGTTTGTTTTGTTACGTATTCGATTGTTTCTTTGTCTAGTGGTAGGGCTGTTTCGTGTTGTGAGAGGGGGTAGACTTCGTCGAGTTCGATTGGGATTATGCCGAATGGGGCTGTGTAGAAGCATGTGTGGATTTTGCTTAGGTGTTGTTTGAATGTGTCTTGGACAAGTTTTTTGATTTCCTTGAGTTCTTTTGATTTGTGTAGTGGTTTTGTTCTGGTTTGGGGTATGAGTAGGAGGATTTCTGCTTCTTTTGGTGGAGAGTATTGTTTGGTGAGTTTTTTTCTGTGTCTGACGACATATGGCCTGGCGAGGTCTGTGTGGTCGTAGAAGAATATGCCGCTTTTTTTTGTTGTTGGGCTGTGTTTTTCGATGTAGTCTTCGTATTTTTTTAGTTTTTTTAGGGCTTGAAGTAGGGTTGGATGGGCGTGTGCTCTTGTTTGTAGGTGTTCCCATAGTCTGCCGTTTTTTATTGCTTGTTTTATTTGTTTTATTTCTGCTTGGCACGTGTAGAGGTTGTGTTCGGCTAGGAATGTTTGTTTTTGTTTTGTTGGTAGTTCTAGTACTTGTTTTGGTGTTGTTTTTGTGCATTTTGGGCATGGGCATGGGAAGTATTCTAGTTCTTCCAGTCTGTGGGTGCCGTTTGGTGTCATGTAGCGGTTGTTTCTGGCGTATATTGCGTAGGCTGCTGAGTCGAAGAGGTCGCATCCTAGGGCTACTGCTAGGCTGAACATTATTGGGTGTCCTGCTCCGAAAAGATGTAGTGGCCTGTTGATGGGTAGGTTCATTTTTGCTGTGATTATCATGTCTGTTAGTAGGTCGAATCTGTATTGTTGCATGATTTCTGTTGGACTGCCTAAAGCGTGGATTTGGAATGGTAGTTTTCGCATTTGTCTGGCTGATTTGGCTACTAAGTCTAAGTATCGTCCTCCTTGGATTGGGCCTACCCAGAGGATGTCGTTTCGGGTTTTTGTTTTGAAGAGTTGTTTGGCGTTTTTTGTTGTTGTGTTTACTGTTTTTTCTGCGTGTTTTCTTGTGACTTTTAGGCCTGTTGGGTAGTCTAGGATTGTGGCTATGTCTGTGTCTATTTTTTCTTGGTATTCTACGATTTCTTTCGGGGTTGTTTCTATATCGCCGTAACGGAGGATTTGGTATGCTCCTGAATCAGTCATTACGACGCCGTTGAAATCCAAAAACTTGTGCAAGCCTCTTTCTGCTGGCTGGTTTTGAAAGCGTTTCTTCAATATGTAAGCGTTAGTTATTAGAGCTTCACAACCAAAAACCTCACCAATCTTTCGGGGAGAAATAGGCTGAATAGAAGGATTAACTACAGGAAAAAGAAGAGGAGTCTCAACAACACCACTCTTAGTCTCAAGCCTACCAATCCTCCCAAGCAAATCCCTCTCCTTAATCTCGAAACCCATTTTCAAGCCTTAGACATGATGAACCAAACACAAGTATAAAAAATGTTTATTGCTGTAACGACAATGCGATGTCTTGTCGTAGGATTCACAATCTGATCTGAGCAGAGATAATTGGGTCTCCATGATTGTGGATATCGATATAGCATCAGGAAGCTGGTGGCCACATTAAGAGTTTCTTCTTGTGTCTTCGGAAAGGTAGGCGAAGCCGCTCTTACGTCTCGTTCGCTTCTTTTTAGAATGTCAGATCTTCTTGGAGAGCCGCATAAATTGACTGCCGACCTTAGGGAAGATTTATGTTGTTTGCTTACCATTTAAATTTCGGTGGAAATGTAGATTGATACAGACAAAAATTCCAATCCAAGAGTATTTATCAAGTGAAAAGAACCCGCCTGTCTATAGACTGAAAGCGAAACCAAATTTCAGTCCAATTGATGTTAATCTACAGTTCATTATTGAGGAAGGTTGGAGTAACGCTGATAGATTGCGTTTTCATACAGAGATGAAGCCTGAGAAAAGCAAGAATCACCCAATGGCTGCTTTGCTCATAAATCTAGAGCCTCATCTCCTAATCAGACGATATGATAGAGAAGAAGCCTCATTTCTTTCTATTCATATCGCGTTGGATGGTGAGGTTGATATTCTGTCTAACGATCGAGACTTTGCTCAAAGGTATCTGCATGGGCTGTTTCTTGAGTGCCCTCCTGCTTTTCATTCCTCGGAAGAACTTCAAGTTTCTGAAGAATGGATAGATGATCCTCACATACGTGCTATGTTTCTTGGCTTGCTTCATGGTGCCTTGGGCTGGGATCCTTCTCATCAAATTCCTCCTGCTATTCAAGTATCTCTAAAAGAAGCTGAGAAAGCTCTTTCAATAGCTAACTATCGTTCCTGCGTGGTGATGTGTCGTCGCACCATTGAGGCTCTTCTCAAATTCGCATTTACTCGATTGCTTGGCAGAGCGCCAGTGGACAGTCAGGGGAGAACACTGAAGTTATATTCTATCATCGAACAATTCAGACGACAACAACCGCCTCCTCCCATCCCAATACATTTACTTCATGTACTGGACTCTATTAGAGTGATAGGAAATGTTCCTGGTGCCCATGCTGTTGAGATTGAAGGTTACAAATTTTCCAAACTAGATGCTGAGTTTGCACTAGCCTCTGTGCAATACTTTATTGAGCAATATTTTTCCAAGATTGACAAGGAAGTATCAGAATATTACACTTTGGCTATTGACTCGAATGAGGAAATCTCAAACCATTAGACGATATTGAAGTCTATCCTAGCATACTTATATTGCTATTTCTCTTTTAATTATTTATCAATCCATCACCAAGGAAGTCTAAGATGTGGTCTGTGCAGTTCAAGTTTATGAAAAGCCAAAACTAGATAATCCTGTTTTGATTGAGGGGTTGCCTGGTATTGGTTTTGTTGCCAATATTTCTGCTTTACATTTGATTCATGAGTTAGATGCTAAGCTTTTCGCTGAAATCACTTCTTCATCCTTTCAAGACTTAGCCGTAACAACAGAGAAAGGTGGCACTCGTTCTCCGATTAATCAGCTTTACTATCACAAAAGCCGTGATGGTGGAAGAGACTTGATCATTTGGTATGGTAACACTCAGGCTTTGACGACTTTTGGTCAGTATGAGCTTTGTGGACGTGTTTTAGACTTAGCCCAAGAGCTAGGCTGCCATTACATAATAACTTTAGGCGGGTTCAAAAAAGAACAAACAACAAAAAAACCACAAATCTACTGCGCAGCAACAGACCCAGAAACCCTAAAAACACCATTAAACCTAGGAGCAAAAATAATGGTAGGACAAATCTTCGGAATCGCGGGCATCACAATAGGCCTAGCCAAACTCAGAAACCTCAAAGCCTTCAGCCTCCTAGTAGAAACCACTGGGACTTACCCAGACGCAGAAGCAGCCCGCCAAGCCCTAACCGCCCTAACCGAATTTCTAAACCTAAAAACCGACCTAACAAGACTAGACCTTGCAGCAGA
Organism: uncultured Candidatus Bathyarchaeia archaeon; assembly: GCA_964598485.1. GTDB lineage: Archaea > Thermoproteota > Bathyarchaeia > Bathyarchaeales > Bathycorpusculaceae > SOJA01. The sequence continues at coordinate 228,724 of CAZRCD010000002.1, read as the reverse complement.
AAAAACCAAAAAAATACTAGAATCCTTCGGCTTAATCAGACATGAACAAGAAAAGAAAAAAGAGGAATCTCCGTTTCGCTGGTTCGTCTAACCCTTAATCTCACTAATGAAATGCTCGTAAACACTTTGCACACGCTCAGCAGCCGGACCCGAACCCTCAACAACACCCTTCTCAGTCACCTTAACCTTATCCATGACCCAAATGAAACCATTATCCTCATAAAGCCTAACCATAGTCGGAAAAACCTTCTCCAACCGCTCAGACAAAGCCTTCAAATCAAACGGCTTCTCAACGCTTAAAATCTCAGCAACAACACTGCCGTTAAGAAAAACCCTATGCAACACCCTATCGCCTTCAGTCTTCACGTCAGCCAAACACAAACTCAAACTATCCGGATTAACACCAACCAAAGTCCCACCATACGTCTTCCCAGTCGTAGTCACAACAACAACACTAGAATCCACCAAACCCGCAACCTCAGTGAAAAACTTCCTCTGCGCAATCGACAACCATCAAACCTCCATTACACCCTAACACATAACAAAACACATATTAAGACTTTTACCAAACCACATAAGCTCCACACGTTCAAAGCCACACATTCATGATACAAACAAAAAATATAGGGGTCTAACTTTTAAGCGTCCAAAAACACGTAAAATTAATTGCACAAAATAAAGCTTCAATCTTGAAAAATATAGGGGGGTCTACCCTTTTTTGCTTGCACAGAAATTTCGCAAATCTTTTTTCTCCATCAACTAACAAAGATTCTAATCGTCAAGAAAATCAAGAACGCTTTCTCTCTTCCAAGTTCTGCTTCAAAACAACCACAGTGTCAGCCGCTACATCACGATTGACAACAACGTTCGGACCAATCCAACTATTACACCCAACCTTAACGCCTGGCATAAGAAGCGCATTAATCCCAGTCTTAACACCATCACCCAAAACAACCCCAAGCTTCCTGCGCCCACTATCCACAACCACATCCTTCACCATCATCTTCACACGCCCGTCATCAAGCCTCAAATTCGCAGTCACAGTACCCGCACCCAAATTACAACCCTCACCAATTACACTATCCCCAATGTAAGACAAATGACCAACATGCACACCATCCATAACCAAACTATTCTTAACCTCACAACCATTACCAATCCTCACCCCCTCACCAATACTCGTGCAAGCGCGAACGTAGCAATTCGGCCCAACATCACTTTTTTCACCAATGAAAGCCGGGCCCTCAACGTAAGCCCCAGAACGCACACGAGCAGACCCAGCAACAGTCACCGCCCCAACCAAATGAGCACCATTCTCCACGCAACCACAAACCTTATGATCCATCCTCAACAAAACCCAACGATTCGCCTCAAGCAAATCCCAAGGTCTCCCAACATCAAACCAATCCTCCCTCAAAATCTCAACCGCCAAAACACGCTTTCCCTCCCTCAACAAAAGCGAAATCGCATCAATAACCTCCCACTCACCCCTAACTGAAGCCGACGTCTCCCTGACCTTCCCAAAGATCTCCTTCGAAAGAACATATATCCCCGCGTTCGCCAAGTTTGAAGCCGCCTCTTCACGACTCGGCTTCTCAACTATACGCTTCACATTCCTCTCATCATCAACCTCCACAATCCCATAACCCTCCGGATTATCAACAGGAACAACAGCCATGGTCAAAACAGGCTTCTCTTTCTCATGCAAATCAACAACCTTCTTCACAGCCTCCACGGTAAACAACAAATCACCGTAAACCAGAAGAAAATCATCTTCCACACAAGGCTCAACGACACCTACGGCGTTACCTGTCCCAAGAATCTCCTTCTGCTTCACATACTCAACTTTCAACCCAAGACTCTGCCCGTCACCAAAATAATCGCGAATAGCATCCGCCATATAATGGACAACTAACACTATTTCATCTATGCCGCAAGTCTTAAGCGCTCTTAAACAATGCTCAAGTATCGGTTTCCCACCAACCTTTATCAAATGCTTCGGCCTGGTCAACGTAATCGGCTGAAGCCTCACACCTTCACCAGCAGCCAAAACAACAGCCTTCATCTTCCCACCTCCCCCACAAGCCCTCTAACAAACATTACACCTTTCTCCATTATCTCTTCCGCTGCTTTTAACGATTCACCTTCCACAGTCAACCGAATAAACGGTTCAGTACCGGACGCCCTCACCAAAATCCATCCATCTTCAAGGCTTAAACGAACACCATCAACCATTGAAACCTGCCTACAAGACGGAAAAAGAACCCTTAAACCTCCGTCAACCTTTTCCATAACCTTGTGTTTTACCTCATTTTTGCACGCAACATTTTCTCTGACAATCTGATACTTGGGTACTTCGGAAAGGAATTCTGACAACATTTTATCTTCATCCTCCAACGCCTTCAAAAGAAGCACAGACGAGAGAATGCCATCTGGACAAAAATGAAATCGCGGATGAATCCACGCCCCACAAGGCTCTCCACCGAAAACAGCATCACACCGCTTCATTGCTTCAGCAACATAAACATCGCCAACCCTTGTCCTAACAACTTTTCCTCCACACGCCTCAACCATCCTTTCAACACATATAGACGCCTCAACATTCGTAACCACAGCCCCCCCAGAATTTCTCTTTACAACACACGCGGCATAAGCAGCCAAAACCCTGTCAAAATCCACAAAACAACCATCCTCATCAACAAAAGCCACCCTATCACCATCGCCATCATAGGCTACGCCAATATCCCCGCCTAAATCTTCAACAATTTTAGCCAGAGACTTTAAAGATTCACTGTTCGGCTCTGGACTTCTACCTGGGAAGAACCCATCTGGCTGCGCATTTATCGCCGTTACCTTGCAGCCTAAGTTTCCAAATAAAACAGGTGCGATATAACATGTTGCTCCGCATCCAAGATCCACTATCACATGCCATTTCCTAGTTAATCTCATGTTCTTCCGAATCATTTCAGTATAAAGACAGCTTTCATCTATAAACGAGGCTTCACCTATGTTTCGCCAATCCGCCAATCTAAAACTCTCATTCTCAACTATGCTTTCAATTTCGTCTTGGCTTTCCTCATTGTAAGCAACGCCTTCACCGTTGAAAATTTTTATTCCATTATATTGTGGCGGGTTGTGCGAAGCAGTAATCATCACGCCAGCATCAGCTTCCAATTGTCTAGTTAAATACGCCAACACCGGAGTCGGCACAACACCCAAACAGTTAACCTTCACTCCTCCAGCCAAAAGACCAGAAACCAAAGCGTTCTCAACCATCAAACCAGAAACCCTCGTGTCACGCCCCACAAGTATTTTTTCTGCTCTTGAAAAAGTTGAAATGGCTAAACCTATCTTAGCCACTAGAACTGGCGTTAAATCGACATTGACTAAGCCACGCACTCCAGAACTGCCGAACAGTTTAGATTTCAAGTGTTTTCCCAATCCATGGTAAGATGCAAACGCATTTAAATAATTCTAGTCGAGAATAGACTCGTGCAGAAAAGATCAAGTTAGTTCTTTGCTCCACCTGTCAATGAATTGTACTAACTTTTTTCGTGTGGGATGTGTTCCCTTAGGATTTGAAATGTAGTAGGCGGCAACCGCATTGGCTAATGCTAGTCTATGATCATCTGAGAGTCCATGCGCGTCTCCTAAGATGTTCCCAGCGTTCCAAGCGTCTCCAGCTCCTGTAACCCTTAAAACTGGAACTTTGAAAGCTGGGACAATTGTTTCGCTCTTTTTTGTGAAGGTTGCTGAGAAGGTTGCTGTGTGCAAGTCAATTCGTGCTGATAAACGAGATGCTAAAATTCTTGCAGATTCCTTCGCCAAATCATCAAACTTTGAAGCCTTTGCAAGTTTTTCTATCTTATCGTTTAGCTGTGATGCAAAGCAGATTGCTTCATTTTCATTTAAACTTAAAATATCAACGTGTTTGCTCTGCAAAACCTTCTTCATCAGTTTCGGGATTTTCTCCTTATTGGTTGTTGGGTCGGCTGTGTCACAATAGGTTTTGCCTTTACCCGCAGTTTTTACACGGCGGAAGATGGTCTCAGCCAGTTCTGTCCCGAAATGTCTTGTTCCAGCCCAATTAAAAACACATACGTAATCTGCATTTTCAATAACTTCAAAATCCTCGTTATTCAGATGGTGTGGCCCAAAATCGGCTAGTGCACCGACGTCTCTGAGCATGACGTTAACTTTTCCTTTTTCGTTTTCAAGCTCTATCGCCGTTGTTATCGATGCATTGTCGAAGATTTTAACGTGGGAAAGATCAACTTTGCGTGGATTAAGGTGAAATCTGACAAGTTTTGATCCTAGCTTGCTTGTGCACACTATTGGGGTGACCTTCACGTCTAAAGCGGCTAGAGCAGATGCCGTGTTAACTGCGTTTCCTCCCTTAAGGTCTACTTGTTCAATTCCGTCTATGCTGCCGCCCTTACGTTTCACCACTTTTCCAAGCATCCTACAAAAATTCTTCACATCACAGTTTAGGCTTATTAGACGGTCAAGGAAGAAGTCAGGCATGACAACCACGTTAACTTCTTGAACCTTGCTTTCTAAGAACCTCTGCAATTCTTCAAGGTAACCCAACAAGTTATGTTCACCTCAAGCAAAGTGGTTGCCTAAATCAAATAACTTTTTTCATTTTATGTTTCAACTATCCGAGCAGAAAGCTGATGCAAATCCAGACGATGTCGCCAAAGAGTAAAGCTATAACTAGACCGGCTGTAATGAAGATGAGCATGGGTAAGCCTGGAGTTGCCCAAACAGTATTCTTAATCTTTCCATCTTCAACAGCTTTTGATAGTCTTTCAACTATTGCGTCTCTGCCTTCATCTTTGGGTAAAACAACAAGCTTCCTTTTAAGCCCATTCTCAGTTTTTTCCACGTCTTCAAGAGGGTACAAGTGCCATTTTTCCTTTAACTTGTCAATGGGAATCTTGTAGCCTGTTACTAAAACCAAAAGTTTTTTTCCGAACGATTCACCAAGTCCTCGTTCGAAGAGTTTTTTACCGGTTTTTTGACGCCAGAGAATGTTTCGCAGAAGCATGTAGATTGCTGTTGCGGCTGCTAGGAGGACAGAGTTGCTGAAAATTGTTATTGGGAAAAAAGTTTGTGAAATCGGTGAGGCTTCTCCGAAGAAAGGTTTAATCAAGTTTTCTGGGTGGAATGGTAGTGCAAGTGCTAGACACATGAGGGCTTTTGCGTCTGCTCCTCCAAAGCCTCCGGAATAGAAAAGTATTATGGCGAAGGCTGCGGTTAAGCCAAAGCACATGCCGTATAGAGACAGTTGTAAGGATAACTCTGAAAACTCGTAAACGTAGATTTCAAGAAAAGTCAGCACAAAAGCGAGCGGTGCAAACACCATCCAAACGGTGTTGCTTACTTCTCGGGTTTTGTAGTCGCTCCAAGAAGCATAAAACAGGAAGAGTAAAGCTGTAGCTGTTCTCAGCGTATCAAATATTATTTGCATAATGGACACCAATGAGCGTTAAAAGCTACTTTTGTTAGTAATATAAGAGTTAGGTAATTGATAAACTGGAATGCCCGTGTTTTCCAGTCTTGAATTTTAGAAGGGGGAGTCAGAAGCGGACTTTAAGAAGTGGGTGATTGCTCTGGAACTTTCTCTAGAGGTGATCCTACTGACGGTACTATTGTGAAGTAGTAAGTTTTTCCTGGTTCCCAAGCATCTGCTAAGTCGTTTGGCCACGTTATAGTTATTGTTGTTGCTGAGCCTGCGTTGAGCAGTTTTCCAGCTTCATTTGAGTATACCTGTATTAAGTTTGCTGAGGTGTTTCCCATATAGATTCTTACTATTTTTGTGTTTTCGGTTCCCATATTTCTTACTGTGATGTCTGTTCTGTTTTTAGCTGCATCTGTAGGCTCCCCATAAAACCTTACGTTTTCTTTAGATAGTATTACTCCTGCTTGTTGTCCTGCGCTGGTCATGTATGTCATTACCCATGCGTATGTGACGACTATGGCTGCAACTGCTATGACGATTAATAGTAGTGTGGCAAGTATTGGTGATATGGCTTTTTTAGATTTTAACATGTTTTTTGTCAACACGTTTTCACCTTTTATTGTGTAGGAATCTTCGGATTGGTTATTTAACTTATATGAATTGGAAATCAACATTTAGAATAAACTGTTTGTTACTTTGCTGTTAGAGATGTGAATTGAAAAGTGATGTGTGTAAGTGGTGAAAATTCGGGTAAGAATGTTTCGCGTGGACTATTTTTATTAAAGAATCACGAGTTCTAAGGGTGTTAATTTGCCGTTAACAGGGTCTACTTGTAAGCCTAAAAGTTCTAGGGTTGTTACGCCTAGAAGTATGGGTGTTTTTTCTGTTGCTATGGCTACTAGGGATGTTACGCTTTTTCCTTCTATTGTTATGTATGCTTCTGAAACTGGGTATTCAACGATTTCTCCGCTGGCTGTTTTAAATCTTCTTTTATCCGTTTCTTCAAGTTGCAGTTTGTCAGCGATGTTTTTAGATATTACCGTGTATATTGCTCTGGTGTCTGCTATGAATTCCAACTCGTCTTTCAAGTTGCGGTTAAGCGGATTAGCGATAGTTCCATGAACTCGTACATATCCCATAGGATGCCCCTTTAAAACTAGGTGTTAACTCTTATTTAAAACCTCTTTGAAGAGATTAGTAACAGCTATAACCTTTATTAAACTGGAGCTTAGAAGTTTTATTCAGTGAGTCTGGTAAATGTCTAAAAGTCGAGTAGGTTCGAAAGGCGAGTTGTTTCTTCCTAAGGAGATTAGAGAAAAGCTTGGTCTTCGTGCTCATGTGAAAGTTATCTATAAGATTGAAGATGGGAGGCTTGTGGTGGAGCCTGTTCCAAGTCTTGAAGATGTGTTGAAGGAGCCGCCTTCGGTTGAGGTAACTCTTGAGGAGTTTCATGGGTTTAGAAGGAAGCTGTCTCGGAAGGCTGAGTCTTGAGGCGCTGTTGGACACTGCTTATCTTTTGCCAGCTATAGGTGTTTCCATTAAAGGTCTACCAAAATATGCGATTGTCCGATTGATGCAGAAAGGGCATCAAATCTCCATAAGTAACATAAGCGTCTTTGAACTTTCAGCTAAAGGAGCAAAGCATGTTGCTACAGGAACGCTTTCATCTGAAAGAGTGACCAGAGGCATAAGTGCCATAGTCTACGATGAGAGAATAACGGTGGTTCCGATGCATGACAGCTCAGTTCTACTCACGGCTTTCAAGCTTAGAAGAATGTTGAGCGACTTTATAGACTGTCTCATTCTTTCCTCAGCTATAAACTATTGTGACGCCGTAGTGACGGAAGACAAAGACATCCAAGAGTTAAAGAGAAACAAAGAGTTTAACGGTATCGTGGCTGCAGTAAACCCTAAATTCAAGATTCAGACACTGACTGACACGCTGTAACTTGAGAAGGAAACTGTTCTTTTTCTATACTTCATATTTCACGTGGGTCAGTCCTCTTTACCTATGGTATTGTGTCAAACACGGCGTCCGTTGAGATTATTGAGTGGTCTAGAACTTGATTTAGGGCTTATGGGCTGCTCAACCGAATGGTTTAATGGCTGATTACAGAATTTCTGGAGGAAACTTTATATTGTGGCAAAAGAAACTCTTTTATGGTGGAAAATTTGGAAACAGGAGTGGAAGTTAAGAAGGTCGACTCTCAGGGTCGTCTTATTTTGCCTTCGGATTGGCGAAAATCTGAGGTTGGGGAGAGTCGGGAACTATACATCGTGAAGAGAAAAGGATATTTGAAGATAATTCCGAAACGTCGAGTTGATCTAACCGAAAACTTTGACAATGTTGATTTAGGCGTAGAGACAATTGGAAGCTGGAAAGAGTTCGAGAAAAAATTCTATGAGGCAGGCGCATGAGGTTTTTGGATGCGAACGTATTCATTTACGCCTACTACAAACCTAAAAAGCAACTCACCCAAAAAGAGAAACAGATGAAGGATCATGCCAAGAAAATAATCAGCGAGGTATCCCAGAGAAAGGAAGATGTGATGATGACGGTTGTGCACTTATCCGAAGCAGTAAACATTCTTAAACATGGTATGCCATTGGAACAGTTAACAAACGTTATTCTCGGCTTATTTATGCTGGATAACGTAAAAATACGTGGAGTAAGCAGGGAGGCGTACTTCGCGGCAACAGAGCTTGGAGACGATTTAAAGCTTGATCCCAACGACGCCTTAGCCGTTGATGTTATGCGGCTGAGCAACATAAAGGAAATCTACTCATTTGACGAGGACTTCGACAAGATAGGGGGAATATCAAGATTGCCTAAACTACAAGTAGAGTAAAAACTCACGATCAAATGAGGAGAGTAAATTATAGCGTCTAAGATCTCAATCGCTGCAGCTACACTTTTTCTTTTTAAGGAACTTTTATTATGGTAAAAAATGTACAAATTGTATAGCAAGCCAATGTTGTCTTCAGGGTAAAGGATATTTCCTGTCTCTATGAACTATCTTTCCAGTTTCGTGTTCTATTTGAAGGTGCCAGACTTCGAGGCATTCATTAATTTGGAGGTCTCTTGTTTCTAGGATGATGCTCATTCTGTCGAATTGCCATGCTTTTGCTATCGGTCGAATGTTGATGATGGTTTTTATGCTTTTTGTTCTGTCTGTGACTATTACTTGAACATTCACCGGAGTTTCCTTCCTGAAACACTTCCTTAAACGTTTGCGTTATTGTCTCTTTTTATTTTTACTAACTTTTCAGTGATATTTATAAGCAATTATACTAACATGTTAGTCAGATAATGTGTTGGTGACTGAGATGCCTACTGTCCTCGTGGAATATCCGAAAGAGAGGTGGAGGAAAGTGAACGTAAGCAAGCTTCTTAGAAAATTCGATAAGTTACATGTTAGTGCGGCTGTGAGAGTTTCTGAAAAGGATTTAGAACGGTTGTTAGACATCTTGGAAAGAAATAATTGCAAAGTTGTAGTTACTCATGAAGTAATTAGGGAGCGAAGGATTGTAGAGAAAATTCTAGAATTATGTATGCAAGTTAGGAATAGACAAGTTCACCCCGATGAGATTGGGCGTTTGGCTACAAAGACTGTTGCTGAAATAAGCTTGGAAAATTTGGATCCTTCGGTAAGAGGTATACTTCAGCTGGCCATAGAATTTTCTGAAGATCATAGCTTTCTAACCCTAAACGAGCTTGAGGACGAGGCCAGAGAGTTTCTCTCTTTACACTAATGTGAAAGAATACAAGAAGCAGGTTTTAAATCACTCTAAAATTATTTCTTGAAAATCAAGAGGGGATAATTTCTGTCTTACTCACGGGCTTATGGGATTCAAGAAAAAATGTTGTTTTCAACATGCCTCGCTTAATAGGAGTCAAATAGGACTTGGTCGTTGATCATGAGGATGTTTAAGATGTTTAGGACCGTACTGTTTTATCCAGTCGGCGATCTCCATTCCAGGCGCTTTTATTCTGATTTGCTTGACGTTGACGAAATCGGTGTCAATGGTGTAGAGGATTTGAGCTTTTTCTAAGACTGCGGTGGCGAGTATTATAGAGTCTGCTAATGCGAGCCAGCTTCCGTTTGGCGTTTGGATGGTGGAGCGATATTGAGCGGTTTTTTCTGCGATTTGTTGATCTACATTTCTTATTTTTGGTTTCAAGTTGGTGATTTCTATTTTCATTTTCTGCAGGCCTACCAGGTCTTGGGCTCGATAGAAGGGAGTTAGGAGTTCCGTGATTTGTATGGAGCTTAACAGCGGATTGAAGTCGCCTTTGAAGGCTTGGTCTAGGAGTTCTCCGCAGTGTTGGTGTCCAGGGTCTTCGAACGCTAAGCAGAGGAAGATGTTGGTGTCGATTAGGCAGAGGGTCAAAGTTCTTCTTCGTCCTCTTCTCTCATTTTCCTGGTTAATTCCACGGCGGTGATATTTCCCAGTTTTTGTTTTGTTCTTTTTCCGATGCCTCTCATGCTCTCCGACGGCTTCTTGAGAGGTCTGACTATTGCAGCATGTTCTCTTGCCTCAACAATAATCCTGTCTCCCGGCTTCAGGTTTAGTTTGTCTCGAATTTCTTTCGGAATTGTTATCTGGCCTTTACTTGAAATTCTGGTATTACCCATTTTCTTTTACCTACCTAACGCTTGGGTAAAAACAGTTTTTAAATCTTTCGGCAAGAACTACCCAACATGAATTAAGTCAGATGTAATGAAAATCAACATTGGCAACCTAGGGTAGCCCAGATCTCATCTTGAATTAACACGCGCTAAATAATTAACTTGATATTTGAAATTCTCCGAGTTGACCGGGGCTTTTCATGCTCTACTGTATGTTAATTTTGAATAATAATTTCCGTTTAAAACTCTCTAAAAGGATTAGCAATGCGGTTTAGTTTTCTGTGGTTACCGTGATATGAGAGCTGTGGGAACTGAAGCCAGATAAGAAGAAGTTTGCTAAAAATGAAAGGTAAGATACGATGGCTAAGCGGACGATTCTATAGAACAGAGGTGGAAATGTGTATATAAATCGTAAAATGTTTAGAATTCATGGTGGTTGGCTTGGCGATTGTTGTTAAGAAGTTGAGGATTTCGAAAGGTTTTCAGGTTACTGTTCCCTCTGAAACGAGGGAGAAATACGGGTTAGAACCTGGAGATGAGGTGATGTGGGTGGACACCGGCAAAGAGATTTTTGTCAGACCTTTGGGGAAAGCTGTTAGACTTACTGACGTAGTTGGAAAATATGAAACTGAAGGATTTGACTCTGTTTTGGAGCATGATGAAGTGGTCAGCGGTGAGCACTAGAGTTTCCTTCTTAGACGCCACGGTATTTATTGCGGCTGCCTTCCTGAAAGAAAAGCATCATAAGGAAGGCTAAGTGATCTCGGTGTTTTTGGAAAGCAAAATACATTTTCTGAAAACCAAAGATGAGTCAAAATCTTTCAAGCAACTTGTTTATCCTTTCCTTTAGGGTAATTTCTTGCTCTCTTATGAACTCTCTTCCAGTGAATTCTTTCCAAAGTTTCTTTACTAAACCCTTTTTTATGTCTGCCAAAAAAGAATTCAACCTTTTCCTTATATGTTGATTTAGATTTGATTGCTTGCAATTTGCCCAAAATCTTTTCATATTCAATCTCTTAAACGAGTCGAGAATCATTGCTATAGCATCAAAATGATCCCTTGTTCTCTCAGTCATCAGTTTCATTATTAAAATGTCTTCAATCGGTGCTACCGTAGCGCCAACTTTCAAATCCTTATTTTCTTCAAAGGATGCTTTTATGTTTATCTTATTTGCCTTTGTGAAGATGTCTTCTGGCAGTATGTACTCCAAGTTTGTGCTCCAGTCAATTACTTTGTCTACTGAAATATGGAGTTCAATAGATTCAAGATTGATTTTCTTGCTCCCCTTTACTCCAAAATCTGTCTTTTCAAAGCTATATTCCAACAGCTCAAAAACGCCACGTAGAGCTGCCAGCTTTCTTCTTGTTGTAATGAAATCAACGTCTTTTGTGAATCTCCAGCTTCTTGGATAAGTATAAGCTCTTACTGCATAACCACCAATCAAAATGAGGTTGATTTGAAAGTTCTTTGCTTTCTGGTCTATTCTTTCCAAATCCTTTAAGCTAACCACTTCTGTTTTGCTTGCTTCAGTTCTTTTCAAGTCTAACACCCAAATCCTCTAACACTTTGCGAACAATGTCTCTAGGTAAAATTGTCTGAATGCCCCACTTTTCACTTAATACTTTATAGCCTTCAAACCTTTCCTTCGTTCTTTCAAGTTCTTCTATCTCTTTCCTTGTTAACAGAGCTTGATGCACCAATCTGTTCCTCAGTTCCCGAAATCTTGACAAGGATATCTCGTCCCTTGGGAATATCTCATCGCTCTTTCCTCTCAAGTGTTTCTTTATTTTTTGGATAATTTTTGTCTCAATCAGGGGCTTATGGGATTCAAAGTTTATTGCATCAAGTAAAAATCCAAGTCTTCTGGAAAAACCCAAACCTTTTGCAAGAGTTATGATGCCATTGTTGCCATGCCATCTGAGCTGATCTTTGTTCTGCAAAATAATTGCAATTGCTTCTATTATGCTAGTTTGGGTTTGCCTTTTTAAGAGTTCCATCAGAAGAAACTCAGGCTTTTCTATGTAATATCCTTCTTTAGTCTTTGTTTTTATCGAATTGATGGGCTTAGTGGAATGAAGGAGCTTAATATAGTTGTTTATTTTTCTTGTTTCTATTACATCTCCAATAAACACCCGAGTTTTCTCATCTGTCAAGAAAGCGATCCACTTTCCTTCGTCTTTAGGTTCTATTTTTATCTCAAAAACTCTTGCTGGGGTCATATAGCGATGATAGTAATAAGCAGCATGGCTTCCTGTTATTGCATAAGACAGTTTGTTGTTTATGAAAACAAGTTTTTCAATTAAACCCTGCTTTCTAAATTTTTCCTTTTCTACCAAGGAATAAAGTCCAGTAGCAAAGCTGATGTCTTCGGGTGAGATTAGTCGATAAATTCTTGCTCTATAATCGATTTCACTTCTTTCCTTATTTACAAATCCTCTTTGTTCCAATTCCCAAAGTGTTTTGATTGTCATTACTCTACTTGCGCCAAGTTCTTTCGTCACATCTTTAAACGTAAACGCTTGATTTTTGTATCGCATCCAGAGTTTGTTATAGTACTTTTTGAGCCATTCTGGCATTTCTTTACGCATAACAATCACTGGTAAACTAACCTAATTATATTACTAAATTAGGTAAACAAATTTAAATAGTTTACCAAAATTATAGAAGGGCATCCCATTATGGTAGGATGAAAACAAATAAATTAGAAGAGAAATTTTAAGGGCAATCTCCGGCTGAAACCGCAGAAGTAGTAGTGCATGGTTTTCCATTTTTTTGCTGTACTACTACTTCTAAGGGTGGGGAAAGCGCAGGAGTTGTTGTTCGTTGTTTCTGAACGACAACCTTTTAAGGGCTTGCCCTAGGAAGTCTACCGTAAAACTTTCTGTCTGACCCTACGTTTTTTGCGTCAAGAGTTAATTTTGAATAATAATTTCTGTTTCATAATGCTTTTCTCTGATGGAATTTACAAGTTTATGGGCGTAGATGTAGTTGCGAATCAAGCAAGATCAACGTGGAATCAGTAGCGTGATAGTCGTTATGCTTAGCCTAGTAATTCTTGTGATTATATCGGCTAACGTCATTCTCTGGAGTTACCAGATGAACCAGCTTGACTGGGAAAAAATGCAGGAAGACGTAAACATAGTCGATATCAGAGATACGTGGTCTTATAATCCCTCTGGATACGATCTCGGCGGATCGACAAGCTTGGTGTCTGGAAGCGTTTCAAATCTGAAGTTAGATGACGGCCTCTACTTGACTTTTAGAAGCTATTACTCAGGGACAGATATATCAGATTTTGTGGACAATGACCTATCAGATGTGGACTCTTCTCTTGGTAAAGGTACACACAGCAATTTTCCAGCACAACAATACGGTCCAGACTCAATCTACGATACTTTAACTGAAGAAAACACTGCAGGGAGTTCGTCAAGTAATCAGGCTGCGAGCGCAGATTTCGATAGGGACGACTGGATTTCAGGACAGGGTAGTGCGGGCGATGTAAGTGCGGGAGTTTTGAGCGATACTCATTCGTCAAATAACATAAGATACGAGCTGGTTGAAACTAAAGCCACAGCAGGTGGACCCTCGTGGCAGAGGAACTATTTACTCGCTTGGAGATTCGACTTCACAAGTCTGCTTAGTTCAAGAGCAGACACACATGTTTACATTGAAGCTCAGACGACTGGGGAAACATTTAGAGTTTATTGGAGCCCTGATGACAGCACAATGAATTTCCTCGGAAACATTGCTTCGACTTCCGATGGTTGGAGGAATTGGGATGTTCCCGATGACATATCAACAACGATTTACATACTCTTAAAAGATAGTAACAATGAAAAAGCAGATGGCTCGGACACAACAACTGCGGATCTTATTAAAATTGACACTTTATTTTTGGAAATCGCAACTAGCGAGCCTGATAATTACGAACTTGATCTTGAGGTTCAATGGATGAATGTAGACTATAACGGAACTAATGAAGAGTTATGCATTTACGGCGGAACTATGGGATTGGAAAACATTCGTGTGGATGTGTGGAGCGGTTCAGCATGGGAAAACTTGTTCACCGACTTGTCAAGCGGATGGAACAACGTTTCAGTTTCCTCTTATTTGAAATCTTCAACTTTTGCAATTAGGTTTAAAGGAAGCACAGAGTCTGGTGACACCAATGAAGACAGCTGGAATATAGATGTCACGTTGCTACATGTCTGGTCTGACGAATATGCAACAGAAGTCGAATTCATAGGTTCAAGTAGTACGGAGGATTGGACCCAATTGAACTGGAAGGTTGACAGCGCATGGACAGCCAATTCAGTGAGTGTTACACTTCAACTTTATAATTACACGCTTGATGATTATCCAGCAAGCGGAAACGGCTACTTGGATTACACTTCACACAGCACACCAAACACTGATGAAACCAAAAGCCAGACAATCAATGTCAACCCAACTCATTTTAGAAACGCCACAGGTTACTGGAGGATGAAGGTTAAGGGAATTAAGGCGACAGATAAGCAGATTGATTTTGAAGCTGACTGGGTTGAATTTGAAGTGATGAGGGCTAGTGGGACGCTTTTCACATTTAAAAATGAAGGCCCTCTAACCTCTCATCTAGTCTCGCTATGGATTATCAACTTAACGGTTCATCAGCGCTATGACATAAGTGTTTTCGTACATTCCGGAGAAATCTTGCCTTATCTTCGTGTTGACATTTGTCTGCCTAGTGGGCAATATGTAGTGAAGGTTGTTACTGAGTGGGGAAACGTTGCGGTTTACTCAGGAAGCTAATCTATTCTTTTGGAGAAGTTAAAACACTTCTTACACCTCGAAGAATACTTAAATCTAATAGGGTATCGCGTGCGCGACAAGTTGTCATAGGTACTGAACCCACATGCATAGTATAGTATCCTTTTGGAATTATGATTGATTCCTGTTTAAAATTCTCTAAAAGGATTAGCAATGGGTTTAGTTTTCTGTGGTTACCGTGATTGTTGGTGGATATTCAACAGTTATCCATAAGCCAGTGTTGTTATCTTCTTTGTAGATTGGTGTTGTTCCGTCAAATGTGACTACTGCACCATGCCAAGTTACGTCTAAGGCGTATGTAAAGTTCACTGAAGCTAGCTCGCTCGCTACCGGCAGAAGTTCGATGGAGTTTGACACCTTAAGGGCTCCTGTTTTATTTCCTGCAATAGAGTCGAAGACATATAGCATCTGGTTGGCACTATCCGTGAACATTATCCCAGCTCCCTGCGTTTCTGAAATAATTTGGCTCCAATGATGTGCCCAGCTTGAAGCTGAGAAAATGTAGAACAAGCCAGTTGAGTTTGAAACTGTTGGGTAGCCGTTTGCCGTACCGTTTTCGGTTTGCGGTTGACCAGTTGAAGCTGTTACTTTGATTGGGCATAGGTTTGTGATTGTTCTGTCTTGCTGTGATTCTACAAACATTAATCTTAGTTGATACGTGTAGTATGTTGCGTTTGCTGGTAGCATCAATACTATATGTGAATAAAGGTTTGGACAGCCATCGGCGCCACCGCTCCATTCTGCTTCTTGTTGTACAATATCTCTCACTATACCGTGATGAATTACGTAGGCAGGACTTGCCCAATATACTGGAGACTCGGTATTTATCCGCAAGAAACTTGCAGTGCTGGTAACGCTGCCTAAAGCTGAAGTTACTGTGAATTGTGGAATAGAACTGAAAGTTAATGCTAAAATTCCGTTAGTTAACTTTCTGGAGTCAGGGTCATCGTTTTTGAACGGTGATGTATTTGGATTGTAGATTGCATATGGTGTTTGAACTGCTGTGTCGCTTCCATTCCACCATATCGTAACTTTTGAAACTTTCGGGTTTACCAAGAAAACCAGCATGGTTCTGCCGTTGAAAACGCTTGCATTGTTGGTTAAGCCTAGTGGAATTCTGTAGTTGGAAGCCCAGTCTTCCACTTGGAATGATGTTTCTCGATTCACACCGTTCATGGTTTGGTTGATGTGAATGGCTTTTACTGGTATTGGCGGAACAGGTTTTGCCTGTGTTGTTAATTGTAGGTTTTGTCCTAGCCATCGCATTGTGCCGTTTTGAAGTAGCTCTACAACAATTGTTGCGTCTCGTAACGATAGGTACAGGTCTTCGGTAGGCCAAACGTGTAAGAGTGTTGCATCTATTTTCCAGTTGTCTTGAATGGTATCGGAGGTTTCGTCACTTCCCTTAAATCTTATAGTAAATGTTGTTGAGTCTAGGTGTGAAGAAACTGAAACGTTGTTCCATCCGCTTGACAAGTCGGTGAACAAGTTTTCCCATGCTGAACCATTCCATACATCAACTTGAATGTTTTCTGACCCCATTGTTCCTCCGTAAATGCATAACTCTTCATTAGTTCCGTTATAATATGTGTTTGTCCATTGAACTTCCAAATCCAGCTCGTAGTTATCATCGCCTTGAATTTCCTTTTTTACTGTGACTAAGTCAACATAAGCGTGTTCACCTCCTTCGATATCGACTGCAGACCATTGTACTTTGAAGGTTGACTTGAAATATTGGCTGTCTGTAATTTTCTGCTGATAATGAAGCCACTGATCTTCCTGCATTGTTGACCCAAGATCAGAAATGAGGTCCCAATTGCTTCCGTCATAATATCGAAGCAGAAAGTCATCATTGTCACAATCATCATCTCTATACCAGAAGTCCACATAAATCGCATCTGCATCGGAGCAATCTAGATCAAGAGTAGTCAGACTTCCTGATGGTTCACCATAATAATCGTCAAAATCCGCTGAATAGGTCCCATCATAGGCTTGATTGCTTTCCTTATTCCACCCTTCGGTTTCAGTCCAACCCGATGGAGGCCAAGCGCCTTCAAAAGATTCTGTGTTAATGAGCGTCGTATTGACACAACCAGTGTTCTGCTCTGTCAACGTATCATAAATTGAATCTGGACCAGCTTGCTGCGCTGGAAAATTGCTGTGTGTACCTTTATCTGGAGAAGAGTCTTCATTCGATGTGCTATTATCTACGTAACTTTGGATCTGCGTCGTGGAGTTCCATGCTAGTGTGCATGTGTAGCGACTGAATGAAGAAGCTACAACTATTAGACCTCTTTGGTCTTCTATTTGGATAAGGTA
Organism: uncultured Candidatus Bathyarchaeia archaeon; assembly: GCA_964598485.1. Classification (GTDB taxonomy): domain Archaea; phylum Thermoproteota; class Bathyarchaeia; order Bathyarchaeales; family Bathycorpusculaceae; genus SOJA01. The sequence continues at coordinate 211,504 of CAZRCD010000002.1, read as the reverse complement.
AGAGTCTGGGTCTATTCCGGATGGAATGTCTATTATGTATGTGCCGTTTGCATAGGCTATTGGTTCGCTGCTTGGCGTAATCAGCTCCCATGTTGAGTTTGTGTATATGTACCTGTAAAATTTGAAGTTTTGTTTTCCAAGATTTATGAGAGGTTCACCTTCATCCTTTGTTATTACTACTTGCGTTTGATTGACGGAAGCGTTGTTCTCAATTTGCACCATTAGTCGGCATGAGGTTTCATATGTTATTCCATAAATCCCAAGACCAGTTAGATTGTACGTAACAGCTAGATTTCCCATGCTATAACTTGCGTTTGTAAACCAGTATGTGTAAAGTTCTCTCTTGCTTACGTTGAAGGATGCCCCCCATTCAGGATGCATGTTAGCTATGTTAACCAACCCACTATGGAAATAGTTGATAGCCAACGTTCTCGCATACGAGGAGTTTCCAGTAACTTTCAAAACTGAACCGTAATAGCCCACGGTAAAGCCTAAGATCTGTTTTATTGCGAAGTTTGTTTCGTCTATCGCGCTTAGTATTTGTGGTTGATCCTGAATTGGGCTGTTACGTATAGTAGAGTAAGTGATTATGACAGTGCTTATTAGCACCACTGCCACAAGCAAAGCTGCAATAATTGAAAACTGACCTTTATTGTTCAATTTTATACGCCTCCTACTTGTCCAAGCTGCAAAACAACAAGCCTAGAAGTCCCTGCGGCAAAATACTCTGATTTGTAGAGCCGAGGCTTATAATAGGAAAGAAGACCGATGGCGGTAAGCCGGATATCAGGGGTTCTTGTCAAGCCTAATGCTAACAGTGAACCACTCTTAGAAATATGATTGTATAGAGCTCCCGGATTATAGGTTGTACCGCTCACTGTGACGTTGTCAAATATTTTTAATCCAATTGTTAGATGGTAGTCACCTAGTATAGAATCTTTCAACGCCCTTGTTGAAGTTTGATAGGGGGAGGGATATATCCCATAGTAATTGCAACATTCTAAAACTTGTCGTGAAAGGGTCACAATAAAACCCGTATCTGGAGTGAGTTTTGTTTTATCATATGTATATTGTGACCTGTTGTCTAGTCCTTGAAGGAACGCGTTTATTCCCGACTGTCCTCCATCCCAGTCCCCTGAACGCCCAACACGGTTCATTCCGTAAATGCCATATGTATTTTGGTCGTTTGTAAAGTTTCCAGTATTTGAAATGTAATAGAATGGATAACCTACTATGCTAGTCCAAGTCCAATTGTAACGACGAACTTGCTGCCCCAAGAAATAACAGTAGTAAGCATAGCCATCAGTGGAATATGGTGATTTGCAATACTCTGTTGGTATGGGTACGGCTTCTCCGAAGGTGTTTATGACCACCGCGTTTTGCAGAGTTTCATTTTGTAACGAAGTGTTGTTTAGTATTTGTCCGAGTTGTGTTGTGTTTTGCACCATTACTGTTGTTTGGAAGTACGGTGAGAGCATTCCGTACAGGTCTTCGGCTAGGCTTTGGGCTGTGTATCCGGTAATCCACCATCCGTTGGCGTCGCTGCAATTCAATACATACAAGGTTCCTCCGCCTCCATGTTCCCCAATCTTCTCCGGAATCACATTGAAAGTCACGTTGGAAGAAGCAACCAAATAGGAACCAGCGTCTGACGCTACGCCTAAACTTTCAGCGTTGGAGATTGACTTTATGGGATGGTAGAGTTCCGTTCCACTTCCGCTAGACACTTCGTAAGCAGTCAGGTTGTAAACAATGTTAGGCGGTAAGCAAGCTGACAGCGCAATTTGTAGTTGTCCCCATGCAAGGTTATCTGACTCATTAAACACTGTTTCACTTAAATCATAATCAACATCCAAAGTTTGAAGCGTTGTCAAAGCTAGTCTTCGAAGGTTTAACGGTGAAACTTGCCGTGGCGAAGGTAAAACAGCAAAAAAAGAGGATACTATGAAGGCTCCAGTAATGATAATGATAACCAAGAATATTTCAATTGTCCGCATCATCTCAGCCAATCACTCCGTAGCCTTCTAAGCTCCACAACGCCAGCTTCGCTTGGTATGCAATGCCATTAACTATGACTTGACGGATATCCGTGGCAACCCACTCCTTACCAAAGGGGTCACCACCAAAAGTTACTGGAAAAGCCATAGAGCTAATTCCCCAAGGCATCATAACAACACCAGTTTCTTGCGCACTCTTTCTGTAACTGATAATCAAAATACCAGGATTATACGTGGGAATCGTGATCTCTTTATAAGCGTGTTCTGGATCTTGACCAAAATTGATCTTACCAATTTTTCCTGTAGAATTTTCCATAGGCATCTCACGGAGAGTGTAGTCTTCAGTCAATAGGACGAAAGTTGCGTTGTATGCTATCTCTGCAGGGTTATCTCCACCATGTACATCCCAACTGTGAGCAATAAGCACTCTCCTTTCTCCGAAATCAGCAATAAACGGAACTACATAACTATTCTCATATGTTGCGTGCTCGTAATAACCTACTCCTACAAGTCCGCTCAGATAAGCGTATACAATGAGAACATAAGATACCTCTGTCTTGACCGACGGGAAGCTTAAAAGAACTGAACCCTTATCGTCAGTAAGGTCAGCTCCGTATTCCAATGTGTAAGATGGATAAGGACCGCCACCGCCACCTTCACGAACTGTGAGAAGACAATAGCTTACGTTGGCATTTGCGAGCGGGAAACCCATTCCAGTAACGTTAACGCTTAGAATTAACGGGTTTTTCGGTTGCGATTCCTTTATTGAAACTGTTACTAATGGTGTTATGGTTAATTGAAATCCATACGTGTTGTTTATTCCAAGCAGTCTTGTCGCTGCCGAATAGTTGACAGCTTCTGAGAAAGGTACTAACAAGAAGCCATATCCCATGGTTATGTTACTGTAATACGAGTCTGTTTTGGAATAATAGACTGGTTCGCCTACGGAAGAACGTAGTCTCATAAGGGAAAAGGGACTAAGCTTGTACTGAGTGAATTCTGGGTCTTGCAGCCCGAAACCTGTTGGAGTACAGTTACTTTTTCCCCAATCAAGAGGATACCCAGGATTCAGTAATATGTTGTCAAGTAGGTCGCTGCATTTAGTTGCAAGGTGTCTATGACGCTGATATAAGATTGCTGTTTGAATTGTCTGGTTGAAGAGCCCTACAAAAAGCAGCAGTGCCCCTAAGAAAACCACCGTGGCAACCATATGGTCGATAGTTGAGCTAACCATTCTATCTCTCTCCTTTTATCCTCCGAAGTACAGGCATATGGTTCCATTTGGAAACTTCTCAGCACTCACACATGCATGTGTGGAATTGCTTACGAAGGTGGATTCCTGCCACAGAATGTTAGTACCCAAAATAACCGATGTGGTTACCGTGATGCTAGTTTTTGCTAGCTTGAGTGTTAATTCTAAAACTTTACTTGAATTCAAGGTCGGGTCTAAAACTGTCCTCAGGGTTGCGTTTCCTATGTAGTGATGGTTCTCTATGAATGGTGGAAGCCCTGGCAAATATGTTGTTGTTCCAGCTGATATTGTTTCATGGTTTAGCGAGAAATATAATTGTTGTATTGTGCTTCCTAGATGGCTTGTCGCTTCTTGAAGTGCGAGAGTTCTACGTGAATCTACCCAAATGTTCATGAGCCAAGTTGCTGTTAAGGGAAAGAGGAAAATCTGCATTATTAAGATTGGAATCATAATAATATACTCGATAGTTATGTGTGCCATCCCTCAAATCTCCCTAACAGGCTAAGCATACAGCCCTAACGAAACAATCACCTCACCTGTGTAAAACACAATGATGGAACCGTCTGGAACATCCACCTCTTCGTCTACACTTTCGAAATTGAAAAAATCTTCATCGAATCCTAAGCCGTCTTTAAGGAAAGAAACGTGAATCTTAACTTTGTTAACAGAGTCTTCTGTTTCAGCTGAAACTTTGTTTCCCGCAAGCGTCACAGATTGTGAGTAACGTGGATGACTCCCTGAGGAAAGCACAGGCAAAAAAAACCGGGTATAATTCTTTGCTTCACCCGTGGATATTGTTGAATTCAGCATCCTTATTGATGGAGCAACAACAACCCTTATGAAACTCCCGTCATTCATAGGCAATTTTTCAATTACATACACGTGACTTACTAGTGCTGAGGTGCCTATTTGAAGAAAAGAGGAGCCTGAAGAGGGAAATATTCGTTCACTATAGTTGTTACTGACAGAGTATTTGCTTATAGGCATGTTGAACAGAAGAATGCCAGTACTGTAATTAGCTAAGAAAACGTCATTCACGTAAACAGTATAGCGCAATGTTTCATTGACGAAAATTACTTGTCCGTATCTGCTTGCGTAACGAATCGTTTGTGCACGCCCAATAGTCCAAGCCACATCATCTATTTGAAGCCCAACCGTTTGCATAAACTGTTTCATAGCGCTGAACTCATTTTCTGCCATCCGTGCGTTCAAGAAGTTGTTTCCAAAAGTAACCGTGACAAGAAGTAAGACTACAACGGCACTTGTTAGTATAACTGTGGAAATTGCTGGACTAACCGCTTTCTCATCTCTTCTCAATCTACGCAACTGAATTTTATCTTTCGTTCTTTACCCTCCATTAAAACGATATAAACATAGGCACAAGCTTCGCAGCTGTTACAGCGATTACCACTAGAAGAGCAGCGTGCTTAAAGCCTGCTGCAATGGATTCTTCGCTGATCTTTCCCCCAACTAAGCCTATCAGAAAACTGTGGAAAATACAGGAAGTTGTGAATATTGATATCATCGGGCTCAAATCTTGGGTTGTGCCTGTTCCACCTGCGCCAGCCGCTGCGGGAGCGCCAAGAGTGCCTGCAGTAAAACCTATCATCATCGTCGTTGTTGCCACCAGCAGAATTGCAGCAAAATAAGGCATCAATATATACGGACGCACCGCCATCTTCTTTTCTTTTTCCACCTCGTGGGTTAAGTTGTTGAATCTTGCCAAAGACTCTATCATGGCGATTGTTCCTCCGCCAACATCTATTGTCTCAACAAGTAAGAACATAATAACTTGAGTCATCCAACTCCGTGTTCTCTTTAAAAAGTCCATTATGACCTTTCGGATGGAAACACCCCAAGAAATCTCTGAGCTTATTTTGCGCAGTTCCTTGCTGAACACTCCGTAATCTCGTTTGGAGAGGCTTTCGATACACTTTTCCGGAGACAGCCCCGTCTTCCGAACCTCAGTCAAATCTCTTAGAAAACTATTGATACCTTTCTCCATACCTGTTTTTTTCGTTGAGATTCTGCTGTACACGACAGCAGCTGGCGCCGTTGTAACAAATAGGGTTATGGCTATGGCGATAGGCATGTCAATTATTGTTTGAAGTGAACTGAAGAAAGGAACTTCGATGTAACCCATGAAATTCGTTAAAAGCAGAAACAGTATCGTGCCTATTACACTGCAGAGTCCGAAGACCTTGTATGGACGCATTTCTGTTACTGGAGTCTTAGGCTGCATACTATGTGCTAAATAAATGAATAACAACGAAAGCATCGGCGTAAACAAATACGTGTAGAGAAGCATGCCCGAAAACGACGACATACCTGTACTGTAGATGGATTCTACACTGAACAAAATGTAGAAACAGAGAGACATCAAAACCATCACTATAATGAAAGTCTCCAAAAGCATTCCAAGCCTCTCAGCCGCAGCCTTAACACGCAAAGCCCTACTCTTGAAAATATCTTCAGCTTTCCTCTCAAGGAAATGCCCAATATCCCCGCCAATAATGACAGTAGAGGCATAACCAGCAAGAAAATCTTGGAAAACATCCAAAGGGTTCCTCTTCGCTGCATTTGCAATGGCTGTTAGAGGATCTATCCCGAAAATCTCCACATCCTTCATGATCTCTCTGGCTTCGCTTCTCATCGCTGGCATCAGTTCAACTCTTGACAACCGTTTGAAACTTGCATATGGCGCTATGCCTCCAGATGCCATAACGCTAACGTAAGTAGCTGCAAAAGGCATCTCCCTTTCCAGATTGCTTGCCCTTTCACCGGCTCTGGACATGGGTATCAACATAAAACCTATCATCACGTAGATTGGAAGCGGAACCAAGAAGATCATTGGAATGAACATATAGAAATACAGAATCACCATAGCCATTATCGATACTGGAAGCGTTAATACCGCAATGAAAAACATTAATGAAACATACGTTTCCGGATAAATCTTGATTTTTGCTCTTTCCAAATAATCTTTGAATTCAATGACACGCTTTAAGAAGGAAGGTGCTATTCTCCCGAATAGACGGAAGGACCAAGCCTCAAGTCTTTCTAGAAATTGCAACAGTCTCCACCTCTTCTCCTGCAATAATCTCTTCGTAAATCCGCTCTGGTCTAGCGTAATACTCTGCGATTATTGCGGCGACATCTCTGTAGCTTCTTATGTTGCGTTCACACATCCAATGCAAAACATCTTTGCGCCTATCTATCTCAGCAAGTAACTCCTTTTTGCTTGCACCTGCATGTTCAGAAATCGCTGACAACATTATGCTTTTCTTAAACAATGGCAAATGTTCGTCCTTTGCTGGATTCCATTTAAACGTGCACCTGTAATCCTCATAATCCGCAACCTCATGAACATTCATTATACGCCTATATGCTTTTTTCTCTCCATCCTTAGCATGCCCGTGAACCCTCTGAATTGACGCAACAAGATTCATTAATGGAATGTAGGCTGGCGCAATATCCATAGGTTTCTGTGTTAAACGCTTAACCGCAGAGTCTATATTCTCAGCGTGCATTGTACACATGCCTCCGTGACCTGTGGCTAACGCCTGAAAAAGCACGTAGGCTTCTTGACCCCTCACCTCGCCTACAATCAGCACATCTGGACGATGCCTCATCGACGTTTTAACAAGATCAAAAAGCATCACTTCGCCGGCTCTGCTTCCACCTAAGCCATAGCTTTGTCTAGCAATAAATGAAACCCAATTTTCAAGCGGAAGATTAAGCTCCGCTGTTTCCTCTATGGTTATCACTTTGTTTCCAGGCTTAATTAAGCATGTTAAAGCATTTAGAGCTGTGGTTTTTCCTGCAGCTGTTCCACCTAAAACCATTATAGACGCTCTGTTTTCAAGGCACATCCAGAGATACGCCGTCATCTCTTCTGAGAAGGTACCTAAGTTTATTAGGTCTATTATCGAGTATGGGTTTTCTCTAAATTTCCTAATGGTGAAAGCTGTTCCAAAAGGTGTAACTTCACGCCTATAACAAACTGCCAGTCTATGTTTACCCGGTAATGAAGCATCTACTATTGGAAAGGCTGAACTTACATGTTTTCCAGCCATATGCACAAGCTTAACAACCAAGTTGTTAAGTTCTTCATCCGTTTTAAATCTGAGATTTGCTTCAATACTTTCATATTTTCTATGCCAAATATAAACCGGTTTATCAACTCCGTCGCATGAAATGTCTTCAATATCCGGGTCTCGCATCAACGCGTCAATCTTGCCGAAGCCTACAAGGTTTCTTTCAGCATGATAAAGAATTTTGTACCATGAGACATCTGGCAGCCAACCTAAGCTTATACGGTATTTATCAACAATCTTTTTTGCTTTTTCTGCAAAGAATTTTCTAGGATCAAGAATTTCATGTTTTGGGGATTCTATTTCTGCAAGCAATATTTCCAGCACACGGTCGTAAATGCTTCTTTCAAGCGAGTCCAGCTGAAGCTCATCTAATATGTACTTGTACTCGCCTGTCTTTGGTTCCTGCACTATAACAACCTGAGCAAAAGGTTCATAAAGCGGATGGCTCTCCACAATTTTGAACCCTTTAGGCACAGGTCTCGGCGAAGACGGCGGAATCTCTACTTTTTTAGGCTTTCTAATATTTTTCAGCTTACTTAGTAATTGACCAAGCTGTAGTTTCGTCGGTGGACCCCTCCTATACAGAGGTATTAGTGTGAGGTCCTATTAAATATTACGTCTTACGAAACATTACTATGCCTTAAACAATAATTTTACACATAATTATCGCTTGAAACACATCATTTTTAGATACTTATCAAAAATGCAACTTCCATTTTGACCTTAAAGCTGAAAAATCATAAAAAAACCGCACAAGCAATTAATCTGAGTTTTAGAAGCGTTAAGCGATACTAACCTTGCTATTCCCATAAGTGATACAGGTAGAAATAATGAGAAACCAAAGAATACAAACTGACGGAAGCTGCAGTTATACAGGAAAATGAAGAAGTAAAGATGAGATACATATCTTCCACACTCTCGCGAAACCACATTTTTATTAGAAACCATATTCTGATTAATGTATAAACTAGGTAACCGTGTGCCTGACAGTTTGTAATGGTTAACTTAAAGCTGAACGTTTTTAAATAAAGGTTATATGCTTAATATTGAAGATACTGGTAAGGTGTGTGTTTGATGAAGGCAGCACTATTAGCCATCCTCCTCTTTTCAGCAATAATGTTTTCTTCGATTATAGCTGAATCTACTGCTGTTGAGGGCCAATGGATCACATATTATGAGGTTAAAGATTTGAGTACGGATCTTCCAGCCAAAGACACATTCGAAGGTTTAGAATACAATATTACGCTTCGGATCAATGTGACGACGGAGTCGCCTACTTGTATTCTAAAACTCTGTACAAACTTGGAACATTCAACGCTTCAAGATGTATATTGGAAACTTCTAAAGGATTATCCAGGAATAAATCCCTCTGATTGGAACCCTAACCAACCTTGCGTAGAATTTAACCAAAAAAAGGGCACCCTAATGATAACATCATACGGTAAGATTCCGGATGACATAACTAAAAGCCCACTGAATAGTGAAGTGATATTGCATGAAATAGTGGAAAATTACACAGTGATAGAGTTAATTGATTCTGGGAACTACACTTTGGATAAAATTTCTTTCAACGTAATTGACACTGAAATTAAGGAGTACCAAGATCTTCTTTCAGATAAAGAAGATGTTGTAACAACCATGACTGAGCGCGAAGTTGTCTCTAAGTACATAGAACTCAGTGAGGATATTATTGGTGAGGCTAAAAACGAAGCTAACATGGGATTTGTCGACGAAGCTAAACGCCTTTTGAATCTTGTACCATCAAACGTTGATGATTTACCAATAACGCCTTCTCAATCATTTGTAGAAAGAGTGTTCATACCTGTCGTTGGTGGCCTGTCAGTTGTAATAGTAATAGTGGGCTTATTATTCGTTAGGTCAAAAGGGAAGCTAAACTATACCTTAAAGGTTCTTGAAGACCAGATTAAGGATTTAGAGGGAATAGTGATGAAGGCTTCGAGAGTAGAAAAAAGTATTTCAACAAGGTTGGAGACTGTTAGAGACAGGCTTAAAAATTTGGTTGGCGTGTGACACATATGGAAAAAGTTCATTCAAACGTGATGCATATAATAGGATTAGGTTCAGCGGGAACAAATATAGTTGAAACATTCTTAGAAGATCATAGAACTCTTGGGTTACTAGAAAAAGAAGGTACAAGACTTGCTCTGTTGGCAATAGATGTGGCTGACCCAGAAATAAAAAGCTTGCAACGATCTTATAAAAGAATAAAAAAATCAATGGAAGAAAAAGGTATTCCCAAGGAAAGAGCAACGGTAATCGCGGAATCAGTTAAATTTCCAAGCGCTGAAGCCATGTTCGACTTCGTCCTCAAAAAGTATAAGGAACATTTAAAAAGCGAAAAAGTGAAACTTAAAGCGTACGTGCCATGGCTTTCTTCAACAATGGCTATACCGCCTTTAGCTGGAGGCGTCGGAAGAAGGAGAGCCTTGGCTAAAGCAATTTACGCTTTAAATTACTACCAACTTGGCATAATCAAAAATCTTATAACATCATTTAAAGAGCAAGCGTTATCATCGATCTTAACTCCAATAGTTGTTGTAATTTTCGGGGTAGGTGGGGGCACTGGAAGCGGTTTAGTCTTTGACTTCGCCAGACACTTAAGAAAAATATTAGGTTCTGGAGTGCCAATAATAGGTTTAAGCATTCTTCCATGTCAAGGAGATGACCCTCCAGCGAAAGGACACGCCGCATTCGCATCTATAGAAGAAACTTCGTTGCTGGTGAATCGTGAGGACAATCAACATATTACGCAGGCTTTTGGGGAAGTGTATCAAAACCCCTTCAACGCGTTAATTTTCTTACCTTTAGCGCCAGCTTACACAAAGGCGGGAAATATTATTGCTGCTAGAAAAGAAATGGACAGAATGACTGTAGATATGCTTTATATCCTTATGGGCTTCGACATGGCGGACCTCTTAGGAGGCATCGGAACGGAAGTCGGTCTTACCAGCAACTTTGTTCACACAATGAGTTTGGTTAAGGTAACCTATCCAGTTAACGATTACGTAGAAGCATTCAAAATATATCTTGAAAAGCTTGAACATTTACGTGAACTTCGCAAAGAAAAGCTTGAAATTTTCAAGGGCATATACGATATTGTTCAACTGAAATACGAAGAAGCTGAGGAGTTGTATAAACGTTACTTGATAAAAACGGGTAACTACGTTGAAGAACAATTTAACGAGAAGCTGAGGGGAGTTATCTACGGCAGTCCAAGGTTCGAGGAAGATTATGGATTATACATCAAAGGATTACAGGAACAGGTTAAGCTTTGGATAGAGGATATAAAGAAGTTTCTGTTGACAATCCGAATGGTGGCTAAAACTGGAACCATAGAGGAAGCCATCGCTAACCTAATTCTTCATAAGAAAGATGTTAGGAAAGCTGACGACTTAGAGAGTTTACTTACTCATATTACAAAAACGCATCGCGAATTTCTAGAGAAGGAAGAAGCCATTTTTGAGCGGTTAAAACAATTGATACCTAGTTCACAAGCGTTAACGGTGAGGCAAAAGAAGATTTTAGAGGATTTCTTGAATATAACTGAGCTCTGCGAGAAATCTCTTAGTGTTCTTAAAATTTTTAACGAAACTAGACATTTGAATGAAGCTCTCCTAAGGTACTATAACATCGTTCCCGAGTCAGAAGAAGTGTCAAAAGAGTTGAAAAGTACCCGTACTGAATTGACAACGCTATATCATCTAGTGCAGTTGATGCTTAGAACGCCAGCTGATGAAGCAAAGATGATTGATGAACACTTAACCTACCTAAGCGGAGTCATGACTAAATTAAGGAGTAAAAAAGGTGAAACTGACAACGAACTGCAGAGAGTACAAGAGAAGAAGAAAAGAACTGAATTTGACATAAGAAAGCTTGAACGTAAACTGGGAAAATTTGCTGGTTTCGGTAAGAAATACGTTAAAGAGCAGATCACAAAACTTGAAAGAGAACTAAGAACAATGGAGGAGGAAGAAGAATACATCAGTGGAGAAATTAAGAAAACTGATGGGATAACCGATTTGTATCGAAATCTTATAAGGAAAATTGAGGTCACATCAGAATACCGAAAAACATTAAACAATGCTCTAAGTTTGTCAAAGGAGTATCAAGAAAGGATAAGCAACATAATTAAGCCTAAAAAATACTTTGAGCGAACGTCTGAACTCACCGTGGAAGAACAGACGAAAATAGTTTTCAAGATCTTAGCTGAACAAGAAGAATCTCTTTCGCGAGAAGGCATACTCAAAGAAATATTGGATATAGAACACTTTGAGGACTATATGAAAAGCATCATAAGGGTGTTCAGAACTCCGAGCATACTGGGGTTAAACCCGACATACAGGTCGGATTATATCTGGGTGACTGTGCAAACTCCTCAAGGCCTATGGACTGAACATTTAACTCAAGAGGTATCTACAGCGCTGGCAGCATACGTCACAGGTGAAGTGGCAAAGACAATAACGATTAGAGTTATCGAGTCAAAGGAGCCATGGACCATAAAACTCTTAGTAGTAGCTGGAAGAGGCAAAGTTGAGGATCTTGAATCATATGAAGGGATGAAACTGTTATTTGACAAGGCTTCAGATTTTGAAAGACAGTTGTCACGGTCTTTTCTGGTGGAACATGGAGTTACAGCTGAGGAGCTTATTGACGAGATAAAAATGGCAAAAAAAACTGAGGAAACTGACAAGAAAATTACTGCTTCATCTTCCAGCTAAGCTCTCCACTATTTTATTCCACTCTTCTTTTTTCATACGTTTTTGTTCAATTGCGTAGTTTTTGGTTTCGTCAACTTCTTTAATTAACGATTCGAACAGATTCGTTTTAATTCCTCCTATAAGCATGATTATGTCGATTCTATCGCTTAGATCTTTCACATATATGGGTTCAGTAATATAGATAAACCTGACTTTTGCTTTCTTTTTAAGCCATTTGCTAGCGGTAAGTTCGAAGCTTTCTTTCCGAATCTTATCCTTGAATCTGAGAGGCAGTCTTAAAATGATGTATGCTACTGTTGCGGTTGAAAGGTCAAAAGTTAAAAGTTGTTTCACCAAAGCGCTGTCAAGCATGTTTTCCAACGAGCCGTATATTTCAAGGCTGGCACCCATTATTGGCAGGATTGTAAACTTTTTTACTTTATGCGACTTTGACAGTTGAACTACTTCGTCAACAAAATCTTCTTTGCTTAGCATAATGTCTAGTACATCATTAATGAGAATGTTGCCTCGTATGATGTTTCCGTTTCGGTTGACCCCTACATATTTTTCAAGCCTATCCCTCTCGATAAGTAACAAAGCTGTATTCTGAAGAAGAGATTTTCCTATTGATGACAGCGCATTGAAGTGTGCATCTGGTGGCTGCGATTTGGATGGAAAAATGGCTATAGCTAAGTTGTTTACGTTCCATTGGTTTAGCTGAGAAATCAGAGCAGGTGTTAGACCGCTACTGAAGCCTTCCCATGCTGCGGACACTAAAATGGCGTTTTGCAGTTTATGAAGGGTTTTATCTTTTAACTGGCTGGGAAGAAGGTTATTTTCTGTTGCGAGGGAAAAAGAGTCAAACCAGAAATGAGTTGCAACTTCTCTGTTTAATCCTATAATGTTGTAACTGTTAAGGCGATTTTCAGTCCACTCTGCGACATCCGCACTTGACTTGTCTATGAAAACCGGTAAAACACCGTTCATCTTGTTTGAAAGAGCCCATTTTATCAGTATCTTCGTTGAATACTCGCCTGAGCACAAGATGGCTTGCTTAGGGACATAAGGCTTCAATTGATTTACATGTAGCTGAATGCTTTTGAGAACATTGAACGCTGAGTTACTGAAGCGTGTAGTCAAGAGAACTCGCCACGACACATTTTTAAGGGCTTACCTGTAAATAACTTTTCGTTTATCTTGGTGTTGCTTCGTTGAAGGCATCGAAAACAGCTGAAATTCAAGAAAGGATAATTCGCGTCATTACCTTCGTGCTAGTGTTCTTCAGCATGACGTTAGCTTTGTCGCTTATGCCAATATGGCCTGTAGAACCAGTGTATATGCTGCCTATTATCATGTCTTTTTTGATAGCTTTTTTAGCATTCAAAGATCCTAGATTAGGCATAACGATTGGCAGCTTGCTCATTGGAATAAGCTTGATATATCATTTAGCTGAGATAAGCTTTATATCTGGAATAGCTGAAGATAATGCGTTCCGTCTTCTCTCTATACTTATTATTCTCGGGTTTTTTCTGTTCACTTCATACGCTACTGAAAACCATGAAGATGCTATTGCCATTGCAATAGGTATAACGGCAGCTATGCTGCTTTTCTTTGGTGAAACATATTGCCTACCAATACCGTTGATATTGATCTTTGCTGTGTTATATAAAAAGGCAAAATTAACGCTTACATTGTCTTATTACTTCATGATTTCAGTTCCCATTCAAATAATGGAGTTCCTTGATAAGTATGCACACAAAGATAATGTTCTTCCTCTATTATATGGTCCAATATCGATAAGGTTTAAGCCAATAGAGCCTTTCAACTTGAATGGAATAAATGAAGCGGTATTGAGAATATTTGAAAATCTAGTTGGACCATGCGACCCAGACGTGTTGCAGGCAATAACTGCGTACATGAATTCTCTTCCAGGCATAGCTACATTCTTAATTATGGTGTTCGGTCTAATATCAGCATCAGCATTTGGAACGTTGACAATGCTGAAGATGTTTAAAGGAATAGAGTTTACTAGGAAGTATGCGAAGTACATTGAAATCTTTCTTCCAACGATCACCGCGGTTATTGCCGCTCAGATATTTTGGTTTTTATCAACTAGTCTTCCAGCAACATTACTCATTGATGTGGAAATTGATGCGGTAACAATGACTATGGGAACTTTAACCATAGTTGGGGTTACATTACCTGTGTCAATAATAGAATATATGTTAAGGATACAAGCTTTGATTGAACAGCGCTCGAGTATTCTTTTGGAAAAGGCGAAAAGCTTACTTTCACATATACGAACTTTCAAGGAGAAACTAGACGTTGTCAAATCTAGTATACCTATTTTCGTTCATTCTATTGAAGGCAAGATTTTACTGATTGAGGATAGGCTTAACGATGTCATTGCTAAGGCTTCAAGAGAGATTTACGATCTACCGACTATTGATAAGAAAACTGGGGAACTGGAAACAGTGAATAGTCAAATTGAAAACTTGCCGTCTGAATTGAATATTTCTTTGGAAGAATATTACAGTCAAATGGTTTACGAGTATTTAGAGTGGACTGACAGGCTGAAGGACCTAGAAATGGAAGTGGAAAAAACCGTTGAAATGGTTGATATAGATCATTTCAGAGACATGTCAATTGACGCTAAGGTTGACACTATCAAAAACGTTTTAAACGCAGGATTTTCTCTCGCCAAAGAACTTATGCATGTTTTCAACGAGATTTACAGTTTAATCAGATCACTTTACGATCCGAAGCTTCCCGTTAAAAGTTCAACTGAAGAGTTTGTAATACAAAGTCTTGAAGAGGCAACAACACCTTGGATAGCAATAGAATCCCTTTTAACCACATTGCAAAATCTTGAGAAGCAATATAGTTCTGAAATTTCCAAATCAATGCAAAACATGCAGAATTCATTAGCTAGCATAGTAGATTTGAGTGTTCAGAGTGAAAATCTTCTGCCAATTTTAGGCGACGCTTTTCCACAATTAATGAATCTGGCGAAAGAAGGCGAAGAGATTATAAAGAACACAACAGAGAAGAAAAAGAACATTATGAAAGTAACGTTAGTTAAGGAAGTTCTACAGTCAACGTTAAATGTCAGCACGGAAATTCTCAAAACCCTGTACAGCGAGTTGGATAGGAAAGAGAGGTTAATCAAAAGTTTGTTACCCACGAAAGAATATGAATGGGGCAAAAACATGTCCATCGCAGAAAAACTTGAAACGGTAATTGACATAGTGTCTAATCCATCTAAGCATAATCTGGATGTGGCTATAGACAGTTTGTACAAATCTTTAGCTTACATGGAAGAGTGTATAGAAACGATAAGCATGTACAACAAGAAACAGGAGTTTATGCTGAATTATCCGATAGCTGAACTAGCGATAGAAAGCGTGTTTAAAAGCAGAGATCACGTAAAAGTAGGAGATCTTCCATTTAAGTTTGAATATGCAAAAGAATACCTGAAATTGTACTCAAGGCAAAAGTACGTCGAGGTTTCTTTTGATGATGCAAGCGATATGCTTGAGAAGAAGGTGTAACTGTGGTAACTTGTGAAGCTACGCTTGAAGAAGTTGGTGAAGGCACGCTTGAGTTGACAGAGCAATATCTTATTTTCTACGTTAAAAAAGGCTTTTTTACTAAACATGATGAAGTTGTAAGGGAGATAAATATTGCAGACATTAAAAGTTTGAAACAAACTGAAGGTACGATGGAGGTCACATGGAAAGGAGTAGAAACTTTTACTGATACTTTTGTAATCGACAATGCAGAACTGTTGGCAGCAATTTATAAATCAGCAACAAAATCATTGGAGAAGCATAGAGAAACAGTAAAGAAAAAAGCTGATGCCGAACAGAAAAGAGATAAACTTGCCGCAACCCTTACCATCACAATAAAGGCTATTAATACATTGTTTGACATGCTTATTAGCCTTAACGGTAAAGTTATTTGGCCTCACGTTGAAAACCTGCAGGAAACTTTTGAAAAAGATTTTGACAAAGTTAAAAAGACTTCAACGGAAAAGGTAACCTTCAAGTTGGATGAACTTGGTTCTGCAATAGAAAATCGTTCACCTGAAGAAGCTGTGAAGGAAGCTTACAGCATTCTAAAGGAAATACACGAGTTTTTCAGCAAATTAGCTTCAGTTAAAGACAAGTTCTTAGAAGAGTTACATCCAAACTACAGTGATGCTTTCCAAGTAGTTCAAGCATGCTACGTTTTAAATGACATTGCATTGGCTGTTACAGTGGCAGATGAGAAGGTTGAAGAAGAAATTACTACACTTGTTGCGACGCTGGAAAATCTAGCGAACAAAACCAACCTAAAAACAGATGCAAACGCAGTTAGAAGTGCAATAAACAAACTGGTAACAGAGGGAAAAACTAGAAAAGCTATCGACGAAAGTAGGAGAAAATTTGAGGAACACATCGAAGGATTATTGTTATGAAGTTCCATGCGGGTAGAGAGCGGAAACCATAGTTGAAGCTTATACACGAAAAGACTTGTTTTGCTTGAACTGTAAGCGGGTGGTTGATTGAAACCTTCACTATTATGTAACTAGAATGAACTTAGCTTTTGGAGGCTCTAAGTGACACTAAACTCACTATTGCACTGAGCAAAGCTGGTAGAAACAGTAGAAACCCCAAAAATGCGAATTGAGGAAGAAACGGAAGGCAAACGTAGAAATACCAGAAAATAGGTATCATTTCAACGCCTGCAATCAGATTTGTCAATCCTCCTTTTAAAGCAGATTTCTTCATAATGTTTAAACTGCCGTAGACAAGCAGCAATGCGGAAACAAAAATGAACACCCATGACATTAAGGTGAGAATTAAAAAATCTGCGCCGAGTCCTGCTGAGTACATGTTCCAACACCACGCTATAATACAACTTCCAACCGCGAGTACACATCCGATTGCAATAATACCTAAAACGCTGGAAATCAGCCGCAGGTAATCCATCAACGACATGGCAAGTGTCTCCATCGTAAGATGTGGAATAAGCTTTAAAACTTTTATCTGAAAATCTTCTTATGTTCTTAATATGTATAATAGATCGTCTATATCTAATGTTTTGGGGGATTTACGGTTTGAAGAGAAAGATGCTTGCAGCAAGAGAAGATTTGGCTAATCAAGTCAGTGAGATTGCAAGTAGAAGGGGTTTGACGCTTTTTGCAGTTACGAATGAAGCGTTAGAGCAGGTTGTGGAACTTGATAAGATGGATCGTAGATTGAGCGACGTCGCAGATGAATATGAAGTTTTAAAAGCAGCAAAGGATGCAGGTTTTATACTTGTGCCTGAAAATTTGCTGTACGAAACGATGGATAAGGCTTATAGGGAAATGAGAAAGTGGATGCTTAAAGAATGGGCTGAATCTGGTGAATGGTACGGCAAATATTATTCTGTGAGAAATCCAGAACACACACTTGAAAACTTGAGACGAGATATGTGTAGTTTCTTCTGGAATGTAAGGGAATTTGATGTAACCAGAAATGGAGATACAGTTTCTGTGCGATGTGTAAGTCCAAGATTTCCAGAGTCTTATGCAGTTTTTTTAAGCGTGTTTTTTGAAGGTGCGCTAAACATGTTAGGGTACAAATGCGTTGAGAGGCATGTTGCTAAAGGTTTTGTGCAGTTGAAGTTCGAACCGTTGAAAGAGGAGACTAACGAGAATGAGTAGAAAATCAAAGAAAGGCAGAAAGCTGATTCTAGTTCCAGACTACATTGTGAAAAAGCTTATGGAAATATCGAACAAGCAGGGGAAACCCTTTTACGGCTTTATTGCTGAAACGCTTGAAAACGCGTTAAGAGTGTACGCTAGTGAACGTTCACTTCAAGAAGTTGTAGACTTCTACGAACTCATGGAAATATACAAGGTTTCAGGAGCTAGAATCATATCAGACGAAGCGTCAAACTACTTAATCAGCAAGTTGTATCAGACTGACAAGGAAGCTCTTCATGAAAAATGGCGTGAATTCGGACAGCTCTGTGCAAAAACCTTAGCTTCTAAACATGAAAAACCGGTTGAAATTTTAGAAAATTTTTTAGCAGTATCAGAATGGAATTTAAGCGAAGTTGCAGTTACACAGGAAAATAAAGAAGTAAAAATTAGATGCGTCTCCCCCATACTCTCCGTAGAAAACACTGAACTTCTCGTAAAATTCATAGAGGGAATAATGCACGAGCTTAACTACAAAACACAGAAACAAGACTATGTTAAAGGAATAATCTCATTAACGTATGAGAAAACATAGCTTAAAGCTGTTCAGCCACTGAAAGCACCAAACCGATTCACATATAAAATGTACATTTTTAATCGACCAGTTAAAAACTAGAAATGATGTTTCAGTTTTAGACATGACCTTTTAAAGTTTTTTCATAGCCGGGTGTGAAATACTTATTTTTGAAGTGTCCACCTAGCTTTCCTTGATTGTCATGGTGTACGTAAAGATTTTATCCAAGTTCGCCTAAACAAGTTTAAACGTGAAGTTTGGTTGCACATGGTGATTTGAATGAATAAAAAGTTCAATTTGGTTATGGGAACAGTTCTTCTTGTATTAAGCATGATTTCGGGAAGCCGTATGGTTAATCTTGCAGCGAACACTACGCCTGGAGTTGTTTTATCGGTTGAGCCAAGCGTCAAAAAGGTGGATTTAGGCGAATCTTTCATAGTTGCAGTTGGCATCGCTGATGTTAGGGATCTTAACAAGTGGGAGATACAGATTGGTTGGGATGCCGCTGTTATAGAGCTTGATCTATCTGATGCTAACATGGTTGAAGAAGGGTCATTCCTGAAAAGTGTTGGCGCCACCAAGTTTGAGGTGTCATCATACAAAAGTGGAAGCGGAGTCCTTTCCAGAATAACGTGTTGTTTCCTTCAGGCAAAAGGGGCAAGTGGAAGTGGAACTCTGCTTAAGTTGCACCTTAAAGCTGTTGGTGAAGGAGAGACTTCTATAACCATAAGTGACAGTGAACTTTATGATTTCATGTTACGAAGCATCTTCCACGACTGTAACTCAGGTAGAGTTTCTGTTGAGTCGGTTTTACGGGATATTGCTGTTGTTTCGTTTGAAAACCAGAGTAGTTTTGTGTTGGGTCAGTCGACACAGTTGGATGTTACGGTTGAAAACAAAGGGACAGTGGATGAAATTGATGTTAAGGTGTCAATTTATGTTAATGGTAGTGTTGTAAACTCAACAACCATATCTGAGCTTACAGTGAGCCACCGGAAATTATGTAGCTTTTCGTGGACACCTTCCTCCAAAGGGATGTACAATATCACTGCTTACGCAACTCCAGTAGCAGGAGAAGCAAATACAACCAACAACCAGAAAACATTAACTGTTGAAGTGGATTTACATGATGTTGGCGTCATGTTTGAGCCTGAACTTCCAGAAAACGTTGTTTTTGGGAAGTCCTTGTGGTTGAACACTACAGTTACAAACCTTGGATCGACAAATGAAATTGATGTTAAGGTGTCAATTTATGTTAATGGTAGTGTTGTGAACTCAACAACCCTGCTTCAGCTTGAGCCTGGTGATCAAGATCAGCTTTGTTTCAACTGGTCCGCTTCTGCAGAAGGAACGTACAATATTACTTCCTGCGTATGTCCGGTGGCCGGAGAGAAAAATATATACAATAATCTCCAAACAATAACTGTGCACGTAGCAGTTCCATCCGAATCTCCACAGCTCTTGATCGTGGCTGATGATGACGGTGATTGGCATGAGTTTGGTACAAGCTTAGCTGAGTTTGAACATGCTCTCACAACAGTAGGTTACGAATGTGATGTTTGGAAAGAATCTGAAAATGGAAATCCTTCACTTGACAAATTGCTTGAATATGAAATAGTGGCTTGGACAGTGGGTGACTACTGTAATTTGGCCGTTGATAGGACAGATGCTTCAACTTTGAAGAACTATATCCTGCAAGGTGGAAATCTTCTGATTGAAGGGCAGTTCATAGCTTTAGAGAATCCTTCATTCAAAACAGATTTTTGCAAGTCAGTTCTTCATGTAATCTATGAAGGTTCGTTCATTACTGTTAGTCCAGCAACAGGTTTGCTTGTAACGAGACCAGACAACATTATCACGATCGGATTACCATCAAACATGAGTTGGCAATGTGCAAATAATGGGCATGACCTTACTAGTCCAGCTTACGGCGCTTACGATGTAACTCGTTTTGTCGGGATTAACTCATCTGCCATAAATGTTTTTGATGGAACCCAAAATGGACAAGGATCCGTAGTTTATTTCTCATTCTCACTGCGATGGTTATCCAAGGAGTGGAGAAACATCTTAGCCCAAAACTGCATCGAATGGTTTGAAAGAGAGGGAGTATCTGTTGTTGCAAGCAGAATAATTCATGCTCATGAAAATACGATCTGCTTTGTATATGCTAATCCAGAATCCCTAAATGGAGGACCCTACATACCTGAAGGTTCTGTAATTTATAGCCTCTGTACAAACACCCAGAAACAATTGGTTGACTCGTTTGAAGAGTTACCTCAATTTCTGGAAATGAAAGACAGTGTTTTAGCTTTGTTCGGAAGCCCAGAATACAATAGTATAGTCAGATATTACGAATCTGAAACAGATCTCACACCGATTAAATATTTCAATTCAGATCACTATATGTTTCTTAATCAAGCAGGTACAGTTTTGTGTTCTTTATCAGTTGAAGATGTCACATCAGGTCGAAACGACAGCTTTGTCATCTACGTTTTTAGAGATCGAGAAGTCAACAACACTTACCTTGTAGTATATGGCTTTGACTGGAGAGGGTGTTGGGCTGCGGAAATCTACTATTCCCAGGTCATTTCTTGCAATCTGCCAGTCTATTCAAAAAGCTATTATGTATTTAGTTGGGCAGACAATAACGGTAATGGCGTCCCAGAAATCCCAGAAATC
This sequence comes from uncultured Candidatus Bathyarchaeia archaeon, assembly GCA_964598485.1. GTDB lineage: Archaea > Thermoproteota > Bathyarchaeia > Bathyarchaeales > Bathycorpusculaceae > SOJA01. Next base: position 190,516 of record CAZRCD010000002.1, on the reverse strand, counting down.
AACGAAGAATCTTCAGGGTAGAAACAAAGATCGACTGATTTGCCTGAATTTGTATACAGTTTTGCCATTTTGTCAGCATCATGCATTTATATATAAAGCTAACAATAAGTTGGCTCAAAGGAGAAAAGAAAAAATGAACAAGCAAAAAACATGGTCAGTAATACTAGCAATGATGTTGATCAGCGTACTTACAACAACAGTTGTTCCCTACGTCTTGGCCAGGCATGAAGCAGCTCCACAATACCGTGACGTTTACTGGACCACAAGTAGAACCATAACCGATTCTGTTGAGGGCTTAGTTTTTGATAATGACTATGAAGGAGACACTTACTACCATGCTAAATTGGCAACTGGTGCAAACGAACTATATGGAAGAACTCCTTTGAGATCCGCTGTTTTTGTAGTAGAAGCAAATACTACTGCCTCTTCACAAGATCCCATAATTAGAGTTGAAGTGATTATTCCACAGGATATTGAAGGTAATGCTCTGTTTAACTTGAAAGATAGCAAGGTAACTGATGCAAGCGGGCGCGACGTGTTGGCGTGGACATCGGAAATTGTTGAAGCAGATGCAAATGGATGGGTTAGAGTTTACCGCTTCAAAACAGAGAGCACGGAAAATGGTGTAAAACCCCTCGGAACTTATGAGGAATTGTACTTCCAGCTTTACTTTTCTGAAGGTGAAAACGAATGCAACTATCGGTTTACAGTCTGGACATACGATAGCGAGCAAGAGGGGCATAGACACTTTCTATGGCTTATGATGGATAAGACTCCACCGCGCGTAGATGTTGAACCAGTCAACGGCACTACCGTGAACGGGCTCCTTGCACCTTGCGGAAACCATTACTTCATACTCAATGTCACAGCAGCAGACGACATACTCTCAGCAACTGGAGATCCTCATGATTCAGGCATCAAAAACGCATCAATAATAGTTACAAACGCAACATTATCAACAGACATTGTATACCAATATACTAACAGTTCCATAAACCTTACACCTGGCAAGACTTGGATTTTCCAAGAAAAAATATGGATGACCACCAGAGTATCCGGAGATTACAAAATAACTGCAACGGTTTGGGATGGCGTAGGAAATAAGAACACAACCACAACGATCTTTACATACATTAAACCGCCCTCACCATTAACGATTACACCGTCAAAGGGATATGCCGCTCCAAAAACAGTTCTCATAGACAGCAAAACTTGGCTGGTCAAGTCATACCCTGAAACCTACAAAGGTAAAACCCTGGGTACGCTTGTAACACTAACTGGAAACTCCTTTGGAGCAAGTGTTGATGTATCTGTCAGGGTCTACATACCAACCTACCACAAATACTTTGCCAAATATGGCACGTACAACGTATTTGTCAATCAAACTAAAACTAAATCTGATGGAACATTCACCGCTACATTCGTCTTTCCGAAAGCTCCAGCGGGAGTATACAATGTGAGTGCTCAATCATCTGTAATGGAATGCGCTGTAAAATTCACAGTGCTGCCTGAAATAATCTTTAACCCTGACGAAGTTGTAGGTCCAGCGCTTATCGACGTGAAAGCCACAGGCTTCACAGCTGAGAACATGATGAGATACTCATGGTTCTTCATCCTTCCAGACGCGTTGCAAGGCGTAAACACTCAGGCAGACCGCTGGTGGTACATTGACGGAAACGGAACACTCGTAAATGCTCTAAACTACTATACAGAGGATTGCGAACCCCCGCAGAGCGCTAACACAACGCTGAACTGGCCTTTCCTAGAACCCGGCACGTACACAGTTGAAATCAAACACATAGACGGCGACTACTGGGATGGAAACACAAAAACATGGATTCACAAGCCTTGCTTTGCCGGTTCAAACAAAATCACCGTTATAGAGACGCTTGGCCTTCTAGTTGAAATTAAAGATGACACAGCTTACATAAGAACAGAAGTTGACAACTTAGAAGTTAAACTAGACGACCTTGAACCAGTAATAACCCGCATAGACGGTAACGTTGTAACCATCAACTCAACTGTTGGCCGCATAGAAGCCAAACTCAGCAGCCTTGAGCCTGTGATAACCCGCATAGACGGTAACGTTGTTGAAATAAAAACCACAGTTGGATACGTAAACACCACTCTAAACACTATTAATCCAAAAATAGATACCATCAAACTCGACGTGGCTACAATAAAAACTTCAGTGGGCACCGACCTAACAGGCAAAGTTGTTTCAATAGACGGTACCGTAGCTACCATAGAAACCAAAGCAGGCACTATAGAAGCCGATGTCGAAGCTCTTCCAAACTTGGCAACACCCATATACATAGCTGCAATACTTTCGTTAATCGCAGCTATCGCTGCAATAGCATGCACCATACTAGTCTACAGAAAAATCGCTTAAACACGCACCCACCAATATCAACTTTCCCTTTTTTCTATATTACACATATACAAGGTGCTGCAACTCTCCGATTTCGAAAATGAATAATCCTCAACGTCAGAAAGGAAAACTGCAGTCCTCGATGACATGTGATACCCTGTAAATAACATGTAGATCACGTATTCAAAGATCTCTATCTGCACGTTTTTGAGACTAGGTCTAGGCAATCCACTTAGTACTGCGCAGTTTTGTTTGTGATTTGCTTTCTAGTTTTTAGCAGTATCCTAGAAAATGGGGAAAATTATTATCTCGTCCTAGGCTTATTTAGGCGGTGTTTGCTCCTAGTGAATCATACCGTATTCAGGACTTGTTAGGAAGGCGTTTATAACGGTTTCTCTCAGGGTTCCAGAGTGGAGTTCGCCGACCCAGTAATGATAGCCTTCTGTATCTGGGACTCTTCTAAGCAGGCCGAGGTACAACTGGTAAACAAGTTTTCTTTCAGCGTTAACCATCTGATATTCGGAGCATCGGTAGAAACTAGTAATTAGTTCAGATCGGCTCAGTTCACCATTCTCCAACACGTTAACCCAGTAGTTCAAACCTTCACTATCCGGCTGTCTGTGAAGCATTCCCGTATAAAGTTTAGTGACGAACTCCGTGTTGTTAAGCTCTCCAAAACGTATGTTCCATTCTGTGCTGTTCAGCCAAGCATCAAGCATTTGCTCCCAAGTTAAAGCTGAAGAATCTAAAGCATCAACGTAACATTCATAGCCACCCTGATCTGCTGTTCTTTCGAAAACGCCGTCGTACATTAAGGCTACAAACAACCTGTTCCTCCACTTGTCTCGGTACTCTTCAGAACTCAGTGCTGCCTCAACAAAGCCCGCTCTTGTCAACCTGCCGCTTTCAAGTTCATCCACCCAAAACTCTAAGCCTTCAGGTTCTGGGTCTCTGAAAAGCAGGTCACGGTAGCATCTGTAGACGAACGCTGCTGAGCCAACTGGAATATTCGTCGCTGTTAACGTTATGTTGGCGCCAAAACCATTTATTCTTTCTTCCCATCCGACTAGTAATCCGCTTTCTTTATCATACCAGGATGTGGCGTTGAAATATGTGAAGTCTGCGTGTAGTTCCCAACAGTCAACGGACATGCCGCATACTTCTATGGTTCTTTCACCGACCACTGTTGCATAGTCTGTCCACGCGTTTACCGTTGAACCTAAACCGATATCAGTTTCTATCCAGCCTATATACCAAGTGTCTACCCACCACATTGTGCCCGCATCTACCCACCTGTCCATAGTGTTAATGGTCATCCAGTAACGGGCCAACAACTCAACTTGACTAACATTCACTCCATTGTCACTGATTATGACGGTTGTGTTAATAAGCCACGGTTCAACATAAGGTCCGTACTCAAACCGCCACTTCTGTTCCCAACTTGTCTGATCCGAGGAACCGTTGAAAGATCTTATTGTGTAGTTTGCCCATTGACCTTCTGTTGGTCTGATCAGCGGCCGCCTAACTAACGTGAGCTTTGAAGCAACGTTGTTTGCCACAACGGATTCTTCAGGTTTCGCAGGCGCATACGCAGTAATGTTGTATACAGCGGTTCTAGGGGGAGACCACTGATAGCTCATGGAATATGAGTCGCTTGCTACTAATTCTGGAATTAGCTGGTAGGCAACAACCATGCCGTTTATGGACAGATATAGTTCCACGTCAGTTTCATTGTTCAATCCTGTGTTGTAAACGGTGGCTTCCAAAACCGTTGAGGTGCTGGGCGCAAGGTAGTCAGGTGCCTCAACTGAAACAGCCAGATCATGCTCAACCTCGCCTATGGGAATGTTCGTCTCCGTCAACATGCCTCCTGAGACGTACTCGTCCACTGAAGCTTCTAAGCGAATCATTAATCCGGAAGCCTTGTCAACCCAAAGAGAATATTCATACCCGTAATAAAGCATTGACAGTTTCCAACAGTCTACTAGACGGTTTTCCACAAGCACTGGTTCGCTGTCAACAACGGTTGCAACCGTGTCTAACAGTTTGACTTCAGAGCCGATTGTAATGTTTGTTTCAATCCAGTATGGGTAGTACGTCTCATCTGGCATAGAAGGTGCCACTACCTTTCGGTCTATGGTGCTCACAACAATCCAGCTAGTGTAATTGTAGCCATTGGTCACAGATGTCATTGTGACGTTTATGAGGTATGGCGCAACATATTCAAGATATGTAATGTCCATCCAGCCTACAACTACAACTGGTTCGCCTGCGCGCGAGAGATAGGAAGTGTAGTTTGCATACTGTCCTTCCTCAGGGTTAATTAATGGAGAACTAACCATTGTGAAAACGGTTGCTTTATTGTTTATGGCGGTTTCTTCTCCTGCCAAGGGTGGAGCGTAAGCAGTGATGTTGTAGATTCTTTGAAGAGTCGGAGTCCACTCATACGTGATGTTGCAGGATTCTCCGGCTGGAAACTCTGAAATCACGGTTGAATTGACAACAGCATCATCAATCGTCAAGTAAAGCTCAACCTCGGTTTCGTTGCTTAACCCCATGTTGGAAACTGTAGCGTTTAACAAAGCGTTTTCTCCTGGTTGTAGATACGTGGGGGCGTCTAGGGAAACAGTGAGTTCATGCTCCAGCTTCTGATATTGAGACCACGTGATCGCGTTGTAAAGCAGCTGTAGATGATGACGATAGCGAGCTGGCAGTATTTCCAGCCAAGGAGACAGGTATACAAGTCCCCTGAACGTTACTATGGCGCTCTCCTTGAAGTATCCCCGTGCCGCATATTCGCCTTCAACAAGCTCGTTTGAATCCCACCTGCCGTCAAACGACAAAGCTGTTCCTGTTTGAGGAAAAACAAGCGGGTTAGGAACGCCTGTAAAGAGAGGATGCGCGGGATTCTCAAGGTCTAAAAGATCTGTTTCTGCAGAAGTCCACATGATTGTCTCATTCATTCCAAAAAGTCGAGCCAACTTGTTGTTATTAGGCGCTAAATAATAAAACGTGCCTGCCGTGGCGATAAGCCCATGGCCCTCCATAACGTACCTTTCAATAGCGTCAATCTCCACATCAGTGAATTCCCACTGAAACGCGCAGGATATAATCAACACGTCGGCTTCGCTGGCAACAATGTCTTCGTAACTAATATCTTCCTTATTCAACGTGGAATAGTCAATGCAGATCATTGTGTCGCCGAAAACATCCCAGTTCAAGTTTAGAACAGACCAAGTGTCAATAACCTCAGCCAAGTCTGTGCCGGCAGAATCTAAAACAACAACCTTCAAAGGAAAACCTACATGGACAAACGCGGCGAAAGCGTTGTTTTCCATGTTTGTCTCTCCAGGCACCGCGACAACGTAAAACGTGACGTTGTACAGTCCTTCAACCGTCGGGTTCCATACGCAACTGACCGTGATGGTTCTGCGGCTTGCAAGAAAACTTATCACTGCTAAATCAACCATAGTGCTGTTAACGAAAAGCTGCACTTCAACATTGGTTTCGTTACTGCTTCCGAAGTTGAAAACAGTGCCGTTGACAACACCAGTAGCTCCAGGCTCAACATAGGGCGGAGTATTCAACCCTGAAACTATCAATTCATGGGCGGGTGGAACTGTAGCTACTGCTTTTCTCGCGTTAACTCTTCCATACCCGTAACGTTCATCAAAGCCAGCTTGACCCAAATCATCCGCTGTAAACCTCAACCATAACCTAATCCAATCCGACTCCACATGGGGGAACTGACTGAACGCTAAAGCAGCTACACCAGCAACATGTGGACAAGCCATAGAAGTACCACTCATATACGTGTACGCGTCATCCCAAACCGTTGAGAAAATGCTTACTCCTGGCGCCGCTAATTCAATCCAGTTGCCAAAATTGGAGAAGTATGCAGGGTTATCGCTTTCGTCGGTGGCTGCAACCGCCACAACCTCGTCATACGCAGCAGGGTACATTTTCATGCTTGTTGCTTCATTCCCCGCAGATGCGATCAACAGCACACCAGCGTCGTAAGCATATTCTATTGCGTCATGGAGCACTTGACTGCTGACACTGCCTCCCCAACTCATACTGATAACGTCAGCACCTTGATCAGTGGCGTGGACTATGGCGTTGGCTAGCTCGTAGTCGCTTCCCCAGCCCCATTGATCAAGACCTTTTTCTGCCATAATGCGTGCCTGAGCAAGTCCAGCTACGCCAACGCTGTTATTGATGACTGCGGCTATTATGCCAGCACAATGCGTGCCGTGACCGTAGTCATCCATAGGATCGGAATCCTCGTTGACCCAATCGTAACCGAGAGGAACGTAGTTAGCAGCCAAGTCAGGATGATTCCAATCAACACCTGTGTCAATAACCGCCACAAGAACATCATGGCTACCAATTGTTGTATTCCATGCCCAATCTGCCTCTATCTTCTGCGGTCCCCACTGCATGGTCCAATACGGATCGTTGGGAGTAAAATGAGCTTCAAAATTGACACTGACCTCAACATATTTTACTAACCTCTTGGACTGAGCTTCTGCTGCAAAAGAAGCTGCAGTTTCTGAGGGAATCTCAACGACAACAGCCATCGTTTTACCCTTTATAGACACTACGTCAACTACCTTGCCTTCCTCCTTCAAAATAAGATTTTGTAGGATCGCCTGGTTCTGCAGACTTTTTGGGCAGAGACCAACAACTAACTGGACTGATTCACCGTCAACTCGAGGAAACGCGTTTCTTTTCCAACACGTCGGGTTTTCTCTTGGAAGGTTGTTGAAGAACGGATTGGAGTGAGCATTAGGTGAAGTTCCGGTGGTATTTGGCTGCTGAATTGTGGCGATATCTCCTTCTTTGATAGTGTGGACTTCCGAAACTTCATTCTCCTCAGCGGGTTCTAAAACAAATCCGATGGCGAAAACAGTGCTAAAGACGCTGCTCAATAGCAACAACATTAATACTGTTCCAACAAACTTTTGCATTCTCAATTTTCTTTCACCTTTCAACTCCGTTCACACACTTATCTAAACAATGTTGTTTGTCCCTTTCATGTATATAAATCACTAGTATGTGGAACTTGAAATGTAGATACACGTTTATACACGTCACCATTCTTGGAACTCGCTGAGAGCTAGTTAATCCTTGGCTAAAGCAAGCAGAGCCATTGCATTTGTGCCTATAAACCTAAACTCAAACATCCAAGCTGCCACCGACACTTGTATTCATTAATCATCAAATGCGACAGAATGATCAATCGAAAATCTCTTTCCTCCTTTTTCTATAACTAAACAAAACCCGACACACCATTTATCTATTTAGCGCGTCCCACCGTTACTGAAAGATTGTTCATACGAGTTTTTTAGCTGGAAAACACTACATGAAACTACCTTCCCAACGTTACGAAGATCATTGTTACATGTCTAAGTGAAACGGACGCATTGAGGTGTACATAAGATGCTGGTGCTGCAACATCGTTGAAGACGTAGTTAATATAAAGAGTAAACGTGTAAATATTGTTAGCTGAAATCTTTGGGGTGTGTTAACGTTTGAGGGAAGCAACGGTTTCGAAAGTTGTGATGCTCATGCTTTCACTTGGAGTAATGATTGGTCCAATAGTGTTTGCGTTTGAGCAGAGTGAATGGGACGTTTCCGCGCTGTTTACGCCTGTGTATTCGCCTCCGAAAATAGATTTCTCCATCAACATGGAAGACGTGAGGATTGAAAACGGCGATTTACATGTTATCTGTGAATTGAAGAATCTAGGCGAAATTAAAATGGTTTGGGACGGTGTGAATGCAAGTGCTTACGGTCCCGATGGAGAAAAAATAGCGCCTGTCAACCTCACTGAATTAGTTGTCTCAGTTCCTCAGTCCAAGAAAACGTTTGTAATGAACGTTAACCTTGACAATTCTGTTCTTTCAAGGCTATCCTCATACTTTATCGACGAAGATAGAGTGCACGTGGAGATTAAGGGTGAAGCTGACATGCGGGTTCTCGGCTCCACTGTTACTGCACCCGTTCAATTTTCCTTTTTCATAACCACAGAAGACTTGGGAATGCCAGCGCATTATGAAGGGTGAGGCAGAGTGAAAATCGTCGAAGCTCTTTCACTGAAAAACCGTGTGAACACTCTGGGAATCATCGGAGCATTGCTGCTGATCTATATATCGCTGTCTAACCAGCCTTGGTGGACCCTAACTGGAGGATTAGATGAGGAACATAGTTTTTCAGCTAGAATATCTCCGTTTACTTTTGAAGCTCAAATACTGGGTAAACCACTGGTTCTTCCCATAATGCCTTACCTTATACTCGCAGCAAAACTCACGGCTCTGCTCGCTGCAGCAACAATGCTAATTGGATCGTTTTTGCCTACTAAGCCTTGGGCAAAACCGTTGATGAGTATGAAGGCGTTGGCGTTGCCGATCATGTTTGTTGTAGGCGTGTTTGCGGGGTCTCAGCTGGTGAACTCTTACGTTGGAGTGAGCATCCCAGTAACAGGTAGGTTCACGATAGACTATTCTGTTACGTATGGGGAATTAAGCATATCGACCCAAACACCTTCGATGGCAACATTCACGTTGGAATACTGGATTGCTTTGGTGGCTGGAGCGTTCGCGGTTTTAGCTAGGATACTGCAAGGCAGAATACTGGCTTGACTTATGGCTAACGCGTTAAATTGCAATTTTAAACGGTTGTTTTAGGGTGAGGCTGGAGTCCGGCGCGCACGGAGGAAAGTATCGAATGTCGTAATGGATCTTATACGATATTATAAAAGATTTTTACATACCCAGTTATAAAAGATTTCAAACATAAACAGTATTGACTAAACTGGAAGGAGGAAAAGGAAACAGTTGAAATGCCCAAAATGTAGTGAAGAAATGACTGTTTTCTCTCGGAGAGACAGTTCAGGATTTATGAACGAGCTTTATGAACGTTGCCTATTCTGCGGTTACACGCCTGAACAAGGAGTTGAAGCTAAACTGCTTCCTCAGCGCTTTACATTTGGAGGATTTAAAAACAAGAAAAAGATAATGATGGCAATGGCTGTTGCTTCCATAGCGTTAATCGCAATACTTCAAGTACCAGTTCCAGTTACAGTTTTTGCATTTGAAACTTCAATAGAGCAATTGAAAGATGTGCTGCCATACATAACTCTGGTTAACTTCACACTGTCAGACTTCAACGTGAACTACTCGCAGAACGGACAAACACTGAATGTTTCAGCCAGCCACGCAAGTGTTAAGACAATAGCTACAAACGATAACATAACCACGTACACAATGATGTTAAACAAACTCTTAGTGCACTATCAAGATAACGAAAGAACACTTGATTTAGGCCTAGCCAGTATGACACTAACCGTAAAAGTCTATGTCGATGAGCTTTTAGCGAAAATTGAAGGTACAACATACCTGCCATTGTGGTCCGAATTGCTACGCTTATTCGCAGGATAAACTATACGCAACGTTTAAACCGTGCTGAGGACTGATCATGAAGTGCAAGTACTGTAGCCGCGAATGTCACGTAGCCCACATTTGCCCTTATTGTCAAGAATGTTTCTGCATTTCTCATCGTAACCCAACTGATCATAACTGCGGCGCCGGCCACATTTTTATAAAAGACGAAAATGTTTCGAAAACAAAACTCGAAATAATTCGTGAAAAAATGTTCGCACCGATTTTCATTATGTTAATAGTTGATCAAACAATGAGATGGATAAGTTACACAAGACATTCCCCATACCTTGAGCCGAATATTTACGTTTTAATGCTGTCACAATGGATAAACCCGTACGCAGCCTCAGCACTCATATTCATGTCAGCATGCCTCACCATGTTAACTGTAAACAAGTTAACAGCGAAAAACTCCCCATCAAACCAGTCTCAACAGGCAATGTTCGCCAATACTGTTGCAATTGGAACCTACATAACTATGATCTTAATTTTCCTTCCCACAGCGGTCACTTGGTTTAAGCTCCTTTTAACCTAGCAGCCAGCCACCCAAAAAGAGAAGCAGTGCAACAGCACGCGCAAATGGAGAAATACACAAGAGTTTTAATGAAGTTAAAAACAACGTAGATCGCGGAGGAAGGAAACCTTATGAAAAGTTTTGTGGCGTTCGCTCTGGAAGATTTTCCGTTAATAAAGCCTGGAGACAATATAGCAAAGGTAATCTTTGAAGCAGCTGGAAAAAACGGGTTAAAAATTGAAGATGGGGACGTGATAGCTATTGCACAGAAAATCTTTTCGAAAGCTGAAAACAGAATAGTAACACTCAAAGACGTTGTTCCTTCGAGAAAAGCTGAAGAAAACGCCAAGATAACTGGCAAAAACGCCAAGTTCACCGAGTTAATTTTAAGAGAAACAAAGAGGATAGTGAAGGCTTCCCGTGAAGTATTACTAGTGGAGGATAACCGCGGTCTAGTCTGCATAAACGCTGGGATAGACAAGTCAAACGTGGAAGGAAAAGGAAACTTCACGTTACTACCGGAAAACCCTGACATGTCAGCTCAAAACTGCCGATTGGAAATCAAGAAACTAACCGGAAAAAACGTTGCAGTAATTATATGCGACACTTATAGCCGTCCGTTTAGACGTGGACAAGTAAACTTCGCCATAGGTGTGGCTGGAATTAAACTGTTCAAGGATTATAGGGGGAAAGAGGACCTTTTCGGATTAGTTCTAAAAGTAAAAAATGTCGCGGTAATAGATGAAGTTGCTGCTGCAGCAGAATTACTTATGGGGCAAGCAAAAGAAGCAACACCCGTTGTCATTTTTAAAGGCTTAAACAGCGTCGTGGAGTCCTGCGATAAGTGCAGCATAAACGAATTACGCATTTCAAGTGAGGAAGACCTGTTCAGAGACGCATTGTGATTACAACCTTTGCAAAAACGGGTTGCCACGTTTTTCTTCGCCAATCGTTGTCATTGGTCCATGCCCAGGATAAACGACAAAGTGATTCGGCAAATTCGCCAGCTTTCTTAAAGAAAGTTTCATGTCAAGTTCTGAGCTTTCAGGAAAATCTGTTCTTCCGATGGATCCTGCAAACAAAATGTCACCAGTAAAAACTTCCCTTTCTCCCAGAAGCGATATGCTTCCACGACTATGACCGGGAGTGTGCATAACTTTTAGGATTATTTTTCCAATCTTCACCAAATCTTTATCATGTAACAGCATGTCTGCTGGTGGTGAAGAACTCTCAAAGCCAAAGAGCTCTGCAACCTTGTTACTCGTTTTTCCGACCATGTGAGCATCATGTTCATGTATCAAAATAGGTATGCGAAATCTTTTCTTTACAATTCCATTGCCGCAAGTGTGATCTGGATGACCGTGAGTGTTCACAATCAATTTTAGCACTAGGGCGTTTGAATCAATGAACTTTAAGACTCTTTCGACTTCTAATTGATCATCAAAACCAGGGTCAATTATGATTGACTCCTTCGTTCGTTCGCAACCCACGACGTAACAGTTTGTCAAGAACCTGCCAACTGTAAACATCTGCACTATCATGAACATCAACCGTTGGAATGCCCTTTAAAATTAATAAACTGTTTGTCCTAGCTGACTAATTCCATATTAACCAAAACCAATAAATTTCTTGAAAAGAAATATTATATGGGGATTAGAGAATGGTTGAATGGTCATGTATTGCCCCTTGAAAGCCTTCCGTCTGGAGGAAGAAAGACAACTGGTTACGCCCAGACAGAGCCTCTGCAAGTGCTCTACAATGGCCTGAGAGAGTTTATAGTCTTATCCGTTACTCACCTTTACGACTGGGCTAATGCGAACGAAGACGGCGTTGTGCAACACCCATGTTCCAAGACCCCGCTTTTTAGGTTGCACAAGAAGCAAAATATTTTCGTATCTCTTTTGCAACATTCGCACGACGTTTGACGTGCCGTCAGGACTTGAATCATCAATAACTAGAATGCAAGCATCTAATCTCAAACTTTCAATTTCATCAATTAATTTTTCGATGTTTACTGCTTCACAGTATGTTGGCAAGATTATTCCAACGTCAGAATTTACATAAGTTCCCTTCAACAATCATTTTCAGGAATTTCCATCCTTTTCGTATAGTGTTGAAATGTTTTTGGACCTCTCAGCAATTTCGCTGTGTGCGTTCTAGCTTGTTGGATCGAGTTTTCCTTAGACGATTATTAAAAAGTTTTTAGGGTTTCAGAATCCGAACAAAAACAACGTTAACTCCAATAACCTTTTTTACTTCTAAACTCTCTAATACAACAACCCAAGCAAAAGGACAAGAGAAACAATGGACGAAGAGAAACAACCATTCAATCGCTATACTCAGCCAGTCGATTTCGAAAAACTAACCTCAATAGTCTCTGCAGAATTCCAACTAGAAGAATGCCTGATAGAAAAGATGGTTCCCACATACTACCTAAAACAGCCGCAAGAAACAAAACAAGCCTTTCTAAAACTGCTAAAAAACTTGGAAACAATGAATCTGATAGTGCTTCTGCGAAGAAAGAACGGAAGAATAGTTTTGAAAATTGTTCCGAAACCTCCTACAAAACCAAGCAACATTATGGTGAATTGGATATTGTTTTTTGCAACTATTGGAACTACTTTCCTTACAGGTTACATGCTATCCGGAGACTTAACTAATCCTCTCGTTGGCGGAGCAACGTTTACAATAGCGATAATGGCAATACTTGGTACGCATGAAATGGGTCACAAATTAACTGCAGACAAAAAGGGGATAGAAGCCACCCCTCCATACTTTATTCCTGGACCACCACCCATATTTGGCATACTCGGGATAGGAACTTTTGGTGCAGTTATAATGCAAAAGTCTCTTCCACCTAACAAAGATGCTCTGTTTGATGTGGGTGCAAGCGGCCCAATTGTTGGGTTTATTCTAGCTGTGATAGTGAGTATTGTGGGACTTTTATATTCTCCGATGTTAAAAATGCCTCCAGAAGGTATCAACGGCCTTCCAGCTCCATTAATCTTCGAACTCTTCGCTATCTTTGTTGTACAACTTCAGCCAAACCACTATGTTTTGTTGCATCCGGTTGCTTTCGCAGGATGGGTGGGTATGATTATCACTATGCTTAATTTACTGCCTGCTGCAATGCTTGACGGTGGTCACGTAGCCCGTTCGTTAGTTGGTGAAAAAACAAGGAATGCCTTAACATTTTTGTCAATTCTACTATTGATTCTAGTAGGTTTTTGGCCGATGGCATTTCTTGTACTTTTCATCTCCATGTATAAGCATCCTGGCCCTCTTGACGATGTTTCCAGTCTATCTGCAAGCAGAAAGCTTCTAACAATCGTATTGATAGTTATTTTTGTTTTTTCGTTTCCAATTCTTCCAATTTTTTAGTGCACTAGCGTATTTGTGTTGAACTTGTAGACAACAAGATTTATTAAATATTGCGATACTAGATATTCTTGCCTAAAACATGTCAGAAACAAAACACATCAAACTCCCACACAGGTGAATCAGCAATGAAGGGAACATTAATCCTAGTAGTTTTCTTCTTAATGTTTACATCTGCATCGTTGTTGATTCCTTCACCGATGTTTCCGGGAAACTTTTTCTGCATGTTAATTGGAGAAGCGGTAAGTCAATATGTTGAATATTTAAGTGCGCTGTTCAACGGTGTTTTTTACGCTCTCATTTTGTGGCTTGTCTTTGTTGTTATAAGTAGGAGACTTGAACAAGAAAGGTAGCGTTTATTTGTGTCTAGCTTCTTCAGATGGTGATAAAAAACCTACCAGTCTGATTTTGGTTCCGCATTGATTGCACTTTAACATTAGCTCTGTCAACTCGTCTTTTTTAACTTTCGTTTCGACGATTGTGTAGACTTCTTCTGTCTCATCCTCGGGAGAAATTATGGCGCCGCATTTTGGGCATTGAAAAGCTCCATCTCCATCAATCTTTGTCAAATCAACCGTGTAGGTTCCACCTTTTTCGGTTGCAGTTTTCCTCATCATTTAAAGACCTCTTCATATATTCTGATGATTTTCCATGGTTAGCCACGGATGTAATTAACGATTATGAATCACTAATCCAGATTACAAATTCATTGTAAAAGTCATGGAGAATGAATACTAGGAACATTAGGAAACAGTGCAGCATCCTAAATGTTTTGGAGCAAGTAAATGAATCTAGTTAGTCGTTCAACACGTATTAAAGAAAATTCAGTAAAAGTTATGAATCCCTAGGAGCGAATTAGAAACTAGAAACACTAAGGAAGGATAGCTCTTGGAAAAATTAGATGTGATAGTGGTTGGCGCGGGAACTGCGGGTTGCTTGGCTGCAAAGACGGCAGCTGAAGCAGGCTTGAAAGTTTGTGTGATTGATAGAAAGGGAAGAGAGGAGATAGGGGAAAAAATTTGTGGAGACGCCTTAGGGGAGCACCACTTAAAAACGGTGGGGCTGGAAAAGCCTCAAGGTGGTGAGCTTGAAAAGAGGATTGAAGGTGTCAAGGTTTATTCACCAGATATGGAAACAGTTTTCACCATTGCATATGAGGATTATGTTGGTTACATGCTGAACAGGCGTCTTTTCGGGCAATGGCTGCTTAAGAAAGCCCTCAATGCGAGTGCAATCCTTTTGGATTTCACACAGTGTCTAGAGCCAATAACAGAGAAAAAATTTGTATCAGGGGTTTTAGCCAAAAACATGAAAACTGGCGAAAACATCGAATTAAAAGGCAAAGTCGTTTTGGACGCCAGCGGATTTCTAGCTGTCATCAGGCGAAAGCTTCCCAAAGAAATGGGGATAGAAAGCGAGGTTGTAAATGAGGATGTGGAAGCTTGTTACCGGGAGATTAGGCAACTCAAAATGGAAACTGAAAAAGCGGAATACTGTGAAATCTATTTAAATCAGCGGGTGTCTCCGGGTGGATATACGTGGATTTTCACTAAGGGCGGAGCTAAGGTCAATGTTGGGTTGGGAGTTTGTATGCGTGGGAAGTTTCCAAACCCCAGAAACCAGTTTTACAAATACGTTTTGACAAAACCACTTTTTGAAGGTTCACTGTTATTGAAGGGAGGGGTGTGGTACGATCCGACGCGCAGACCCTTGGATAACATGGTTGGAAATGGAGTTGCAGTCCTTGGTGACGCAGCATGCTTGGCTAATCCAATACACGGGGGTGGAATAGGTCCCTCAATGTTGAGTGGATACCTTGCTGGAAAAACAATAGTTGAGGCTTTGGAAAAAGGTGATGCCAGCAAGAAATCCTTGTGGTCTTACAATCGTAAGTATATGGAAATGTATGGGGCAAAACAGGCTGGATTAGATGTTTTCCGCATGTTTCTGCTAAACTGCCGAGACGAAGATCTGAACTATGGAATGAAGTATAAGCTCTTAACAGAGGAAGATGTTCTGAAAGCTGGTCTGGGCAAAGAATTTCATCTTAATGTAACGGAAACTGCCAAACGTGTTTTCAGAGGACTAAAAAGAATGCGTTTCTTGAACAAGCTTAGGATTACGGTTAATCTGATGCGTGAAGTTAAAGCCCATTATATGAACTATCCTGAAACTCTGGAAGACTTTGAGGAGTGGCGAATGAAAAGAAAGATCTTATTTAAGGAGGCTCGATCAAAACTTACAGAATAAGTGTAAGAGCTATGCGTGTTGCAGTTTTAGCCACGGGAGGAAAGGACTCCGTTTTAGCGCTTCACCGAGTCTTAAACGAAGGACACGAAGTAAGGTATCTAGTAAGCATGATTCCTCTTAGAGAAGACAGTTGGATGTTCCATTACCCGAACATTCGTTTGGTTGATTTATTTGCGGATGCTGTTGAGATACCACTTGTGAAAGCTGAAACCTCCGGCATTAAAGAAAAGGAAGTTAAAGACCTTAAACACTTGATCGAAAAGCTTGATGTGGAAGGCATAGTTTCCGGAGCAGTAGCCTCAAACTATCAGAAAACAAGAATAGAAAAAGTCTGCCGACAGTTAAGCCTGAAATCTGTAATGCCCCTCTGGCACGAAAAAGAGTTGCATATCTTGAACGAGATTCTAGACCTTAAATTTGAGGTAATAATAACCGGAGTCTACGCATACGGCTTTAGCAGAGAATGGCTTGGAAGGAAAATCAACGAAAAAACTGTCAAAGCATTGAAGGAACTGAACATAAAATATGGTGTCTCTCTTGTCGGCGAAGGAGGAGAATACGAAACCCTAGTGCTTGACGCTCAATTCTTCAGAAAGAAAATAAAGATTATCAAAGCGGAGAAAGTTTGGGAAAACCAAAGCGGCTATTTTCTGGTCACCAAAGCAAAACTTGAAAGTAAATAGAATTTGAACAGAGTCGCATAGCGCGCTAGGGTGTTTAGAAATTAATTTGTTGCTTCGGATCATTTATTGTTAGGAAGAGACTTTGAGTATTAAACAAGTGCTTAGGTCATTGAATTTAGGTTGTATTCGCGGGTTTTTGACGTCTGTTTATCATAGGATTGTGCCTGCGCGGCTTTCATGAAGGTCTTTTTTGAAATGAGAAAAAAGAGGATTTATGGATAAGTGGCTACTACAGTCATTTCGTTTCCTCTTGCGATTCCATCCATGTCAGTGTCGTACCAGCGTAAAATGATGCCTTCTGCGTTGGCCACATCTGTCGGGAATGAATGCAGATTATCTGCTAGGTACCTGCATGCTCCGATAGTGCCTTCTGCGCATATTCCCATCACCAGAAACACATACTTATCGTCAACAGCGTCGTAATAGGCATATACCTCAGCAAAATCGTTTTCTTCAGAATCGTATTGAACATCCGAGCCATTGGCGCAATGGATTACATATCGTTGTGGACTGAAATACAATCTGATATGGTCGATTCCGTCAGCATCAACGTTCAGTTCAACGTATTCCCCAGCAACGCTTAGTTTGAAATGAGTATAACTGTTATATTCGTAGCTGACTAAGTTAACGGCTGTTCCTCCAACCGCAATCACAGTTGATGGTGAACCAGGTTTCCAATTAAAACGTGTTCCATTCCATTCAAGCACTTCAACGTCAAATGCTGAGGTTGGAGTTCCATAGCTCGCCAACGCTACAGCTAGGTCTATAGACCCTATTGTATCATCTATCAAGGCCCCCCAAGGCAAAGGTCCATAAGGCTCACTTGTTCCAAGCACGAAAGTTGCGTTCTTCCAGGCTGTCTTTAAGTCTTTAATTTCAGGAGGTGGCGTAACGCGCATGCATGCTATACATTCTATGGTGTAGTTGAAGCTACAATATTCAGTGTACAGCCTCAGCAAGTAGTCATCAGCCTTGTCTGAAATGAACTCGTAAATGTGAGTGTCCCCTTGGAATGTTTCGCCAAGCAGTGTCAAGTTGGAATAGTAAAGTCGGGACTCCCACATGCAAGTAGTATCAGTCTCAACGACAAGCAAAACCAAATCACCCTCATTAACGTTATAGATCCACCAATAGTCAACCTCCTCAACAGAAAGAACACCTGCATTTGTATACATTAGCTGTTCTGAGATATTTTGATACTTTGATTCTATGGTGTAGTTGAAGCTACAATATTCAGTGTACAGCCTCAGCAAGTAGTCATCAGCCTTGTCTGAAATGAACTCGTAAATGTGAGTGTCCCCTTGGAATGTTTCGCCAAGCAGTGTCAAGTTGGAATAGTAAAGTCGGGACTCCCACATGCAAGTAGTATCAGTCTCAACGACAAGCAAAACCAAATCACCCTCATTAACGTTATAGATCCACCAATAGTCAACCTCCTCAACAGAAAGAACACCTGAAACCTCGTAAGCATTCACAGGTGCTATGCTTAACATAGATAGTACAGCCATAACAATTTCCAACATTGCCACAATTACACTTTTTCTTCTTCTTTTCAAACGAATCTCTCCATTAACACATTGTATTCTACCAGTATCATACCATCCTTTTATTTTTTATGGAAAAACCCGACCGAGTTCTTGATGAACTCGAACCTGCTCTGAACTTTTCTGTATATGCCATAAATTCGGAGTTTGCTCAATGTGTCGCTTGTGCGCGGTCCTGTAGGGTTTATTCTCAAAAGTAGGTGTTTCTGCACGGTTAAGATTAGGTAAGTAGTCAAAAAAACACAAATTAAATATGCCTTATCATTAGACTTAGGAAAGGGTGCCAACAAAGATGAAGGACAAAATCCAATGGCTATTAGTCATAATCAGCGTGTTGCTGCAAATTCTTGGATACGCGTATATTTTCTTGGAAATGAGAAGACTAGGACCTTATGGAGGACCCACATTGTTACTTGGTGTTATACCGGTTTTTGCAGGATTGGCTATGGTAGTCATCGCCGGGAGACGCGCAAAAAAAACAGGTTAAAACACTGGAAAATCCGCGTCGAAGCAATCTGCACAAACCTCCAAAACAGCCAGCATGTCCTGAATGCAGCAGCCAAAAGCTTTACCGAGACGGACTTCGCTACTTTAAGAATGGCGGCACAGTTCAACGGTGGCTCTGCCGAGATTGTGGCTTCCGCTTCTCCTGTCCTCCATTAAAAGAAAGTTCTAGGCAGCAAATAAGTACACCTTCGAGTATAGATTCTACTTGCCAAATAGGCGCTACCCGACAAGCCCATGGGCTAGTGGAAAATTTGGTCGAAGTAGAACCACTTAGAGAAGGGCCCGCGGGAGCCACAAGGCTATCGAAAGCTGACATTAAAGGTAAAATCATCGAGTTCATGTGGAATCTCAAAAGAGAAGGCTACGCTGAAGCAACAATAATCGGCTACTGCAAGACACTCGAAATTCTGGCAAGGAGGGGCGCAGACCTTTCAATACAGACAGTGTCAAGACCACGATCGCCAAACAAAACTGCAGCAACGCTTGGAAATGGAACATGTGTAAGGCTTACACAAAATGGCTTAAGATACAAGGACTTTCTTGGCAACGTCCACGATACAAGCCAGAAGCAAAACTCCCTTGGATACCACAAGAAAACGAGATTGACGCCTTAATCGCCAGTTGCTCATTCCAAATGGCCACAGTACTCGAACTGTTGAAACAGAGCGCTGCACGAAGACCCGAAGCATGGCAACTAAAATGGAGCGATATAGACTTCAAAACCAAAACCATCCACATAACCACCAGAAAAGGAGGAAACCCAAGAATAGTCAGAATCAACGACAAACTCATAGCGATGCTCAATAGACTGCCTAGAAAATCACAAAGAGCGTTCACGTACAAAAACTCGACATACATGAGTAAGACCTTCAGAAAACAACGAAAGCGAGCTGTTCAAAAACTGGGAAATCCTCGAATAAAAAGGATCCACTTTCACACACTCCGACACTGGCGAGCAACAATGGAATACCATAGAACCAAAGACATCCTACACGTGATGCAATTCTTAGGCCACAAGAGGATAGAAAACACGTTACGTTACATTCAACTTGAACAAATGCTCTACAAAGAAAGCGACGACTACATCTGCAAAGTAGCTAACAACGTCAAAGAAGCAAAAGACCTCATCGAAACAGGATTCGATCACATATGCGAATACCAAGACAAAAAACTCTTTAAAAAGCCAAAATAAACTGTATCCATGAGGGGTCGTCGTCTAGTTAAGACTTGTCCTGGGGGCGGTATCCAAGCCCCTGGAGACGGTCTCTAGTTTGGTCAAGGATACCAGCCTGGGGCGCTGGCGATCCGGGGTTCAAATCCCCGCGACCCCACCATTTTACGTAGCTGGCAATTGTTGACACACCTAAACACGAAAAAAGGCTATCAGAGTAAACTAAAAGAAAAAAGAATTATCTGAGAACGGTTAACTCAGCCTCATCGAATTCTTTCAGGAAAGTCAAAGGTTAAATCAAGGGTGTAGCATAAGTATTAACAGATGTATGAGGAGGATGGTAGGAAAATTTTACTCCTTCTCTCCTTTCTCCCCTCATGAGAGTCTACCATTCTCCTCACGAAAGCTTAATGCAGTTTTAATCACTTATAGCTTATGGAGAAATCTTATGGTAGAATCTTCCAGTTCAAAGATTCATAAGAATACAACATGACATGATTCTGGAAACTACATTACTACAGTTTGCACACGTTTGCCATTTTCTTCTTCAGCTTTTTGTAACTTGTTAACAGTGAAAGACCTGCACCTGTCACTTCTGATCCGCCTCCGTATTTTCCACCTTTTTGGGTTTTTATAACAGGTTCCCCTAAGTGTTTTTCCACCTCTTTAATCAAATCCCATGCATGACGATAAGACATGTGCGTAGCCCTTGCTGCAGCACTTATCGACTTTTTCCTTCTTATCTCATCCAAAAGCCCATAAGTTCCTTCTCCAAAAACATAGTCATCTCCAATTTCGAACCATAATTTGAAAGCAGGTTTAATTTTTTCCTTTTTTAGAGAAGATGACAAGGCAAGGTTTCACCTACGTATTACTACACTTATTTTTATTTAGATGTTTTGAACGACCGTCACACGTTTTTCTGAGCAAGTCAATCAATCGTCCGGACTGAAGATGCTTTAAAGGTGACAAAAACCTTAGAGGAAAGATTCAGTTGCATTTCAATGAAAGAATGTTTTGTTATTTGAACAACAAACTGTTTTCCAGCGTCTATTCTAAGCCTCACCGTTGGACCCAGATCTAAAATCTCAACTATTCTCCCTTCGAAAACATTTCTTGCACTCGACGCAAATCTGATTTTTGACAGAATAATGTCTTCAGGCCTCACGAACACAGAAATCTTACCAGACCTTCTCATTGACGCTTCAATCTGCATATTATCCCCAACATCGATTCTAGATGTCCCATCCTTGGTGACACACGAGACTCCTGAAAAAATGTTTTCAATTCTCGCAAAATTCGCTAGTTTTCGGGCGTCTTTAAGAATTTCATGTGTTTTTCCAACATGTATTAATTTTCCATTGTTGATTAAAGCAACTTTTTCAGAAAGCGTTTTCACTTGAAACATGTTATGCGTTGCTAAAATTATCGTTGTGTTTGTTTCTTGTCTTATTTGCGATATTGCTGCTTCAATTATTGACGCGCTTCTTTGATCCAAATTAGCCATTGGTTCATCCAGTAACAAAAGTTCCGTTCGTAGTGCTAGAGCTCTTGCAAGCGAAACTCTTTGCTGTTCCCCTCCAGATAATTTCTTCGCAGAACGTTTTTCATAGCCTTCAAGCTTTACTAGCTTTAGAACACTTCTAACTCGCTCGTTTATCTCCTCTTTTGAGAAACCTCTAAGCTTCAGTCCGTACGCAACATTTTCGTAAATTGAGGTATTGAACAGTACGTTTTTTTGAAAAACCATTGTGCTTTTTAACCTAAACTCAGGCATACTTCTCTCTTCAACCAACTGACCGTCGAAGTACACTTTTCCTTTTGTGTGCTTTTCGATGCAAGCCAAAATTTTCAACAGTGTAGTTTTTCCCGACCCATTTGGCCCTATCAAAGTAAATATTTCTCCCCGAGGAATTTTCAAAGATATATCATCGAGAGCAGTTATCTTTCCATACATCTTCGTAACGTTGTCTAACTCGGCCATCACGTTCATTGTAATCGCCTTTGCAATAAGTTGGTAAGAAGACTTATCGACAACACTATGACTAACAATATTGACGCTAGTGCTATGCTCAACGCGATTTCTCCGCGACCAGTTTCCATAGCGATTGCAGTCGTCAAAACTCTGGTACTGCCACGAACGTTTTGACCAATCATAAAAGCAACTCCCAACTCAGCAATTGCCCTGTTGAAACTTCCCATAACAGCCAATGCAGCACCTGACGTTGATTCCCTCAAAACGGCAAAGGCGGCTTCAACTTCTGAAGCACCCAAAGTTTTTGCCAAATCCTTAATGTCAGGTTCAACAGCTTCAACGGCGCTTGTTGTAAAACTTATCATCATAGGTGTTATTAGAATTGCTTGTCCTACAGCGACGCCTAAGGGATTAATGAAGAGGTCTAGAAATCCAAGAGGCCCAGAGCTGGATAGCAGAAGATACAATATTAAGCCTAGAGCAACGGTTGGTATTCCAAGCAACGCGTTAAATATGCCTTTAACAAAACCTTTTCCAACAAAATCTCCTAGACCGATAACTAATCCAGTTGGGATGCTCCAGATGATTGCTAGTGCCGCTGCCGTTCCAGATATGTAAATTGACCGCAGTGTTATTTCCATGATTTCGGGATCCGCTGAAACAATCAACACAATTGCTCCTTTGACACCCTCATGAAATTCTTCAACTGAAACAATAAGAAGGACGATCGCTGCAATCGTAAAAAAGGAGATTATTAGGGGAATTGGCTTGAACTTTCTCAGCCTCATGTAATTCGCTTTCTCCATTTAACCATTCTTTAACCGTAAAGCTCTGCATAGCCATGTCTGTATTGAGGCGGACATTCCGACCCGTCAAAGTAGGCGTAATCTTTAATCATTTGCGCTACAGGTTCTGTATTGATTTTTAAAAGCTCCACGGCTGGATAGAACAATGGTTGTCCATACGTTGATATTCCGTAATTCTCAATCATTTGTTGTCCTTCCTCTGATATCAAAAATTTTGTGAACGTTGTTGCCGCTTCAAAGTTTGCATTTGGGTTTGTCGTCTTATTTACGGCGATTGCGCTGTAAACATTAATTAATTCAGCCTCTTGACTAACTAAAGCTTTCAAATTGGGCACTAGGTTTGACGTGGCTTGGCTGTATGCAAGAAAAGTTCCAATATCCGTTAGCGTGTAGGCTTTTAACTCGCTGGTTGCGATTAGAGTTTTTCCCATTCCTGAGCCTGTTTCTTTGAACCAATTTGTTTCATCTCTTAGAAAGGCATAATCAAAACCTGCAGCTTTCCACAATGTCTTTTCTTTGGTGTGCGTTCCAGAATTGTCTCCTCTGGAAATCCATATCGCTCGCGTGTTCCTTCCTTCAGAAACGATTTTGGACAAAGCCTCTGTTATAGATAAGCCTTCGATTTGAGCTGGATCATTATTGGGACCAACGATTTGGAACAAGTTGTACGCTATGATTTTCCTGTTAACGCCGTAATTGTCTTGGAGAAACTTCGTTTCTTGAGAGGGTGAGTGTACGAGTAGCATGTCTGCGTCTCCACGCTGTGCGAATTGGATGGCTATGCCTGTGCCTACAGAGATTAAACATAGGTCAATTGGGTATTTTTGTTCAAAATGTTCTTCAATTTCGTCTAGTAAGCCAGTGTCGTAGAGACTTGTGGTGGTTGCTACCACTAGTTTCTGTCTGTTGAAGGCTTGTAGATAATACATTGTGCCTGCAACTGAGGCTGTTGATGTGATTGCAGCAATTATTATGACTAATCCCCACGTCCCGAGTTTTGGTTTCATCTCATCAGCTCCTCAAGCATTATGCATATGTGTGCATATCGGTTTGTCAAAACTTATAAAATTTGCGGAAACAAAAAACCCAATTAAACTTCCATCGAAGCGTAATGCTTAACTATTAGGCAACACCGATATGAACATCTGTGCATAACACCGGAGCGAATAGCATGGCTATCGAAAACAGAAAACATGAAGCTTTGCCGTTGCGTGACAGGTTTGGCAGAAAACTCAACAGCCTAAGAATTTCTATAACCCAAAAATGCAATCTCCAATGCTTTTATTGCCACAGAGAAGGCGAAGCTGCCTCAAACAACGAAATGACTAAACAAGAAATAGCGAAGATTGCAAAGATCGCTTGCGAACTTGGCATGAAGAAGGTGAAGCTAACAGGCGGCGAACCTCTTCTAAGAGATGATCTTCCAGAGATTGTTTCAGAAATCGCTGAATACGCTGACGAGGTTTCTTTAACAACCAACGGTGTGCTGTTAGAAAAGTATGCCCGATCACTTTTCAATGCAGGGCTTAAACGTGTGAACGTAAGCCTACCTTCACTTAATGCTAAACGCTTCAAGAAAATCACAAAAAAGGATCATGTTCAACAGGTAAAAAACGGCATAAAAGCAGCCGTGCAAAGCCATCTTCATCCAGTCAAGATCAACATGGTGATGCTGAAAGGAATTAACATTGACGAGGTTCCAAAAGCTATAGATTTCGCCCAAGAAGCTGGCGCTATACTTCAGCTGATCGAATTTGAACCAATTCAACCAGAAAATTACGTTCACTGGAAAAAGTTCCATTACGATCCAGTCTCGATAGAAAACTGGTTGAAAAAGAAAGCCGTCTCCATTCAAGAGAACCCCCTACATAAACGAAGAAGATACATTCTAGAAAAAAATGGTGACCCAGTAAGCGTAGAGGTTGTTCAACCCATGCATAACTCCATATTCTGTCAAAACTGCACTCGCTTAAGAGTTACTTCAGACGGAAAATTGAAGCCGTGTCTTCTCAGAAACGACAATCTTGTGGACATTCTTTCACTTGTCAGACAAGACGCAGATCCAAACGAACTGAAAGAAGCTTTTAGAAAAGCAGCCATGCTTAGGGAACCGTACTGGAAAGGGGGAAATGGAAGGTATGAGCAACTCTCTCCAAGCAGTGGTGAACACCAATGTTGAAGATAACATATGATGACTTTTCCATAGATGAAATTGTTCAAAAAATAAAGACTGAAGAGATTGGAGCCATCGTTTCTTTCATCGGAATTGTTCGCGGAAAATCTGACGGTAAAAATGTTGAAAGGTTTAAAATTCCAGTGCCTGAAGGGGTGGCTCTCAGTGAAATGGGAAAGATTCGCGCTGAAACTTTTCAAAAATTTAAGGTGAAACAAATAGCAATTGTACAAAGAATTGGTTCTTTCAAAGTATCGGAGAACATTCTGCTAATTGTTGTAGGCGCTCCTCATCGTGATGAAGCCTTCAAAGCATGTAGGCACATTTTGGAAGGAATGAAAAAGATGGCGAAAACATGGGAAAAAGAAATTTGCACTTGAGAAAAACAGGTGGATTGAAGGTGAAAAGATGCTAAGGAAACAGAGAGCTTTACGCCAACCTTTGAAAATGGTGGATGTATCCGATAAACCTGTAGTTAAGAGAATTGCAGAAGCAGAAGGCAAAATCTGGCTACAACCCAAAACCATCGAAAAAATACGTCGCGGATCTATTGAAAAAGGAGATGTTTTCTCAGCAGCAAACATCGCTGGAATACTCGCTGCTAAGAAGACTCCAGAACTCATTCCTTTGTGTCACTTGATTCCCTTATTTAAGGTAGACATAAGCTTTGACGTTTCTGAAAAATATGTCACTGCAAAATGCACCGTCGTAGGCGAATGCAAGACAGGAGTTGAAATGGAAGCGCTAGTAGGTGTAAGCACCGCCTTGCTGACGATATGGGACATGGTGAAATCCTTGGAAAAAGACGAAAAAGGGCAGTATCCTCACACAAAGATAAGCGAAATAAGAGTTGTGAAAAAGGTGAAGAAGTTACTTGATGAGTGAGCATGATTTACATCGCCATGTTAGAGCAGGTTTTGCGGTTCTAACCGTAAGCGATACGCGAAACGAAGAAACTGATGAGTCAGGCAGAATTGCAGAAGAACTAATCAGCAACAAGGGGCATCAAGTTCTCGCTTACAAAATAATAGGGAACGACAAGTCTCTGATTCAAACTACTGTAAAAGAAGTACTGCAAAATCCTGAAATTAACGTTATTGTAACAATCGGTGGCACTGGCATAAGTAAAAGGGACCTAACAGTTGAAGCTGTATCGGAATTACTGGATAAAAAAATTGAAGGCTTTGGAGAACTTTTCAGAAGCTTAAGCTACAGAGAAATCGGCGAAGCAGCCATGATTAGCCGTGCAACTGCAGGAACGATTAATGGGAAACTTGTGTTCTGTCTTCCAGGATCCAAAAACGCAGTTGGACTAGCCCTCAACAAGCTCATATTGCCAGGACTGGGACACATCATCAAGGAGGCTAACCGATGACTAAGATGACTCCGTTCAAAGAACTCATATCTTACGAAGAAGCCTTGGAACGAATTCGCAAATCTATAAAACCGATTGATCGAACAGAGTCTATTTCCATCGAAAATGCTCTCGATAGAGTTCTCGCAAAAGAAATCGTGGCAAACATGTCTGTGCCACCTTTTGATAGGGCTGCAATGGATGGATACGCAGTCAAAGCAAAGGAAACTTTCGGAGCTTCCTCGTTTAAACCAAAAACATTGAAACTCACAGAAATTCTGCATGCTGGAGCATCTTCAAATAGAGTGTTAGGCAAAGGAGAATGTGTTCAAGTTGCAACTGGCAGTCCCATTCCTGAAGGTACGGACGCTGTTGTCATGGTTGAATTCACTGAGAGAAATGGCAATGACGTTAATATTTTGAAACCAGTATATCCGACAGCAAACATCTCGCCGAAAGGAGAAGACATTGAAGAGGGAAAAGTTGTTATTAAAACTGAAGAACAGTTTTTTCCCGCTAGGATTGGTGCATTAGCCGCGCTGGGAAGGAAAAAAGTGGAAGTGTACGAGAAACCAAGGATCGCAGTAGTCCCAACAGGAACGGAGATTAAAGAAGTTGGATCTTCCCTTAAAGAAGGACAGATTTATGATGTAAACTCATACACGCTATCCTCCATTATAAACAAGAATGGAGCCGTTCCAATAAAGTGCAAAGCTGTTCCAGACACAACTGATGAACTTGGAAACGCCACAAAAAACTTGCTTAAACACGATATGATTGTCTTCTCAGGCGGAAGTTCTGTCGGTGAACGTGACCTCTTAATGAGTGTAATTCAAGAATTCGGAACCGTTGTCTTTCACGGCATTCAGGTAAAGCCGGGTAAACCAACTCTCTTTGCTTTAGTGTCTGGCAAACCTGTCTTTGGAATGCCTGGATACCCAACATCTTGCTTAATCAACGCATATTTGTTACTCGTTCCAGCTATTCGTCAAATGGCAAGGTTACCACCGAAAATAGAGAAAACCATGAAAGCACGACTGGCAAAAAGGGTTGTATCCTCCACGGGCAGAAAACAGTTCCTTACAGTGAAAATAAAGCGGAATCTAGCTTATCCTGTTTTTAAGCAGTCGGGAGCAATAACGAGCATGACAGAAGCGGACGGTTACATTGTTATACCAATTAACATCGACATTGTTGAAAAGAATCAAGAAGTAACGGTGTTCTTGTTCGATTAGCGTGCTCGGTTTCTATTCTGAAGCCCGCGTCCTCCATTTCTCCAGTCTTTTCTTAACTTCTCCCTCAAGCCGTTCCTTTGAGATAAGATGCCCTCTAACAAAGACATCATCGTCTATAGCGATACTCGGAGCACTCATTACATGATAAGCTGAGCCTTCACTTAGTCCTTCCTTCGTCGCCAAATCAACAACCCTACAAGCAACACCATATTTTTGTGCAACCTCAAAAGCAATCATCTTAGCCATAGAACAAACCGAACAAGTAGGCAAAGTGAAGACCTTCAACTCCACAACAGTCCCCTCGAACACTAATCTTAGAGGGAATTGCTTTTAAAATCTTTTATGAATAGCTTAAAATGCAGAAAACGTTTAAATTGATTTGAAATAAGCATAATAAATGAACAGCCACAGAACGGGCCCGTAGCTCAGCCTGGTTGGAGCGACAGGCTCATAACCTGCAGAGTGTGAGTTACACCGCACATTCGGGGAGTGGTCAAGGGTTCAAATCCCTTCGGGCCCACCACTTTTTGGGTTCAGAACCATCAGTTCTAAACGATTTAAAAATGCTTTCTAATGTATGACTTTAGGAGAAGTTCGCCTGCCTTTTGATGACGCTTGATTAAAGGGTGATATGACAATATGGCAAGGTGTCGAGGGTCACCTCCGATGTCTACGTTAGAAGGTTGGAGTAACTTCCGCACTCGACAGAAACTACGTTTAGAGAATTGGTTGAAATACGCGTAGCGACTGGGTGTGCCTGTTGTATGTTAGGCGAAAAACTTTGTTGAAGTAGTTGAACAGAAGCTAATGCGTTCCTATGATTTGCAGCATGGAGTATGTGATGTGTTATGTTGTTGGATGTGTATTTGTGTAGTTTAACTAGACAATAATGTTTATTAAGATACATGATACCTTCGTCTTGAACACGCCCGAACTTCGAGGATCAACACATGAGAATACCTAGTTCACCTGCAAATAATCATTCAGGAAAGAGGATACGGTACCTATTGGTTCTCTTGACGGTTTCAATGCTGTTTTTTTGGCTTTCCGGGCTGATCACTAGCGTTTACGGAGTTTCTGTCGGACTTGAGGATCTTCCAAGCCCGTTTGTTTCTTCTGGTGGGTTGTTGAATTGTTCGATTGTCGTTGCTTCCAGTGTTGGGCATGGTCCTTGTGGTGGTGCGCACACCATGGACGTCATGGGCGCCATAATGGTTGGGGGCACGTTCGGCTTGAAGGCGAACGGCAGCATGTTGGATGCAACTATGGATGATTACGTTTCCACGTACGATTTCGGAACTGCAAAAGTTGGGCTTAAGGACGTTTCTTCAAATTTGCTAGTTGTTGGTGGTCCTGGTGTTAATCAGGTTGCGTGGTACTATAACAATTTGAGGAACGCCTCTGGCGCTAGGGTGTTGCCTGTTTATTTTGACAAGGACGAGAACGGAGAAGATTGTATTTTTGTGGCGTCTTCGGGTAATTCCTATGCGATTGAGCGTGACGCTCTGGATAGGGTAAGCGCCGATTACGGTATGGTTTTGATGGTTCCGGATGGTGGTCGTTTTGTGTTGATTTTGGCGGGGTTAGGCGGGTCTGGTACTTGGGCTTCTTGCAAGGTTGTTTCTTCGTTTGAGACTTGGGGCCTATGTGGTAGTGCTGTTGTCGTCAAGTATTATGATAACGATGGCGATGGGTTGCTGGATGCTTTTTCTATCGTTGAAGAGGTTTCTGGACCCCCGTATGGGTCTAGTAGTTTGGGTTTCGTAGTGTTTGGTCTGGTTTCAATGTCTCTGCTTTCGAAATGGAAAGTTGTGAAGCGGAGGATTGCCCGGAGACAACGGTTGTCGAGAACTTACGTTCTGTTGTTCTTGGCGGTAGTTTCGCAGATTGTCTTGGTCGCCGTTTCAAGTGCACCCAGCTCTGAGGTTTACACTTTCAGGGACTTTTCGCAGCCGTTTGTTTCTTCTGGTGGGTTGTTGAATTGTTCGATTGTCGTTGCTTCCAGTGTTGGGCATGGTCCTTGTGGTGGTGCGCACACCATGGACGTCATGGGCGCCATAATGGTTGGGGGCACGTTCGGCTTGAAGGCGAACGGCAGCATGTTGGATGCAACTATGGATGATTACGTTTCCACGTACGATTTCGGAACTGCAAAAGTTGGGCTTAAGGACGTTTCTTCAAATTTGCTAGTTGTTGGTGGTCCTGGTGTTAATCAGGTTGCGTGGTACTATAACAATTTGAGGAACGCCTCTGGCGCTAGGGTGTTGCCTGTTTATTTTGACAAGGACGAGAACGGAGAAGATTGTATTTTTGTGGCGTCTTCGGGTAATTCCTATGCGATTGAGCGTGACGCTCTGGATAGGGTAAGCGCCGATTATGGCGTTGTAACGCTGTTTTATGATGCTGAGCGTGGTATTTGGGTGGTGATTGTTGCTGGACTTGGCGGATCAGGAACTGTTGCCGCGACTAAGTTGTTGGCAAGCTACAAAAGTTGGAGTTTGTTTGGACGTGTTGCTGTAGTTAAGTTTGCAGACTCCGACGGCAATGGGTATTTAGACGAGGTTAGTGTTGCAGAGTCAGTGGGTTTCGGAAAAAGTATTGATGTTTACTGGGATGACAGATGTATGAACCTTGTAGAGTCGATAGATTGGGGAATGTTGTTGCCTGGGGAGACAAAGAACGTGACGATTTATGTTAGAAACGAAGGTGAAAGTGAGACAGTTCTTGCCTTGAATGTCTATGACTGGAATCCTGTTGACGCTTCGAACTATTTGACGGTTGAGTGGAACAATACAGGAGATACGGTTGAGCCTGGGCAGATTGTGGCTGTTGCCTTAATTTTGACTGTGGATTCAGAGGTGAATGGAATAACAGACTTCAGTGTCACTATCGAAGTGAATTCTAGCTGACCGGAAATGGCTGTTTGTCTCCGCGTTATGTTCGGTGTTGAGTGATTCTTGGGATTAGGTGTATTGACTAGCGATACGTAATACTTAATACTTCTTCCATTAAGATGGTTGATTAGCGAACCATGCTCACGGTTTGATGTACATGAGTCAAATAAAGCCTCTACTAAGCAACCTGCCGAAACGCAGCTACTTAGCGATAGGCCTGTTTCTCCGATTGTTATTGGCGCCTTTTCTCGGTCACCCATTCGACATGAGGGTTTTCATGGCGGTAGGGGCGGCTGTGGCGAGAGGAATAACACCATATGGTCAGTATGTTCTTCAGAACATATTCGCTGCAACGCCGCATCCGCATTTTTACGGGACTTTTCCGGGCATAGGATACCCGCCGCCTTGGGGTCTTGTCTGTGGTCTAGCGTATTCGTTTTCTTCAGCCGTCGCTCCGAATAACCTGTACGTTTATGTTCTTGCGTTAAAGATTCCCATTATACTGGCGGAACTGGCCGTTGCTGTTCTAGTTTATAACATTTTGAAGGCGCAAATAGATGAAAAAGTCGCCTCAAAAGCTTTTCTTCTTTTTTTGTTTTGCCCTTTCATAATTTCAGTGGGCACTGTTTGGGGTATGTTTGATGTCATTGCGCTTTTCTTCGCTTTGCTTTCTGCTTATGCTCTTCAGGGTAATTGGAGGCTTTCCTCATTGTATCTGTCAGTCGCTTCTGTTCTTAAAGTGTTTCCGCTCATGCTGGCTCCCGTGTATTCTGTGCTTCTCTACAAGTCCACTCGAAGCTTAAAGGTCGCCTTTCAGTTTTTTCTGTTTACAGTCGCTTTTACGGGACTTTTCACGATTGTCCCAATGGTTGTGTTCGATTGGCCGGTTTCTAACTTGTACAACGCGCTGGTTTATCATGTTAATACGTCAAATCCTTCGGATTACAGCCAGATGGGATTTCCTTACGGAGCAGCTAGTCCGTTTAATGCTTTTACCCTTTTGAATAAGTTATCAGGCGGGCTGCTTCAGTTACCCTGGGTTTTCGTGTACGTTTGGATTCCAGCCTGCATTGCCGTTTATGTGCTGCTTTTTCGCGTGCGCATGCGAAATGCTGATTTTGCATCGACTGTCCAATGGTCCCTGCTTCTGTTGCTTACATTGTTTACGACGCGT
The DNA here is from genome assembly GCA_964598485.1 of uncultured Candidatus Bathyarchaeia archaeon. GTDB lineage: Archaea > Thermoproteota > Bathyarchaeia > Bathyarchaeales > Bathycorpusculaceae > SOJA01. The sequence goes on along the minus strand of CAZRCD010000002.1, from coordinate 159,045 downwards.
GTTTGGGTTTCTGAACAGAACATCATTTTCCTGTTTGCGTTTTTGGCTCTGAGCGTCTTTCTACAGAATCCTCAAGATTTAGGAACTGTTCAGCGGCTGTGGATGTTGCTTTTCAGCTTTGTGATTGTGCACGTGCCAGCAATAGCTTTCTTCTGGCTTCCATACCCATGGACGCTTAATGCGGCTACTTCTTTTGCCGATGGCACCCTCGGGTGGACTCGGTTACTGTTGATGACGCTGCTGACGTTTAGCTGGGTTGCTTTGTCGTGGCATTACATAACTAACAAATTGAGGTGGCAATCATGAAGGTTTTGACGCTTCTTCTGCACGATGAACGTTTCAGCGGCTGGACGGCTAAGGATAAGCTCGTCCGACAGCATTTTTCGCTTCAGTACCTTCGTTTTTGTAAGCACAAAGGCTGGGAGCCATTGCTTTACACGTTCCATCAGCAAGTGAAAGCTCGGCAGATTCATTGGCTGGATGATGTTGGCGTGGTTAAAATCTTTCCGGTGAAGTTTCGCTTTCCGCCGTTTCAACGTTTCGGCAACGACCACAACCCAAACGCTATCATGCGAGAGGCACTATGCGACCAGCCGGATCTTGTGCATTTCCACAATTACTATCTGTTTTCGTTTCCGTACACTGCAGTTTTTGTTAGGCAAAAGCTTAAGCGGCCTTTGACTGTGCAGCTTCATGGCTACAACAATAGCTCTTTGCGGAAATGGCTTTACTTACCATGCCTCCTTGCGCTCAAAAATGCTGATCGCATTCTTTACAGTTACAGACCGGAGGAGGCGCTATACCGAAAGCTAGGGGTCATGGAAAAAGCGGTCAGAGTGCCTGTTCCTGGTGTTAACCCTGAGGTTTTTAGGCGTCGGAGACGCTGCGACTCGAATCGTTTGTTATATGTTGGGAGGATTCCTAGACCCGAAATGGCTTATGGAGAAAAATCGCCCCTTATTTTGCTTCGCCTTTTGCGGAGTCTTTTGCGCCAGCTGAAAGACGTGACGTTAGATGTGGTGGGAGACGGACCTGGACTGCATTACGGTTTTCGTCTAGCTAATAGACTTGGGCTAAAGGATCACGTTGCTTTCCACGGTTATGTACCATACAATGAACTGCCTAAGTATTACCAAGCCTCGGCGCTGACTTTTTCGCCTATTCGGGTTCATGACATTGACGGCTGGTTTGATGGCGCCATACACGAAAGTCTCGCATGCGGCACTCCAGTTGCAGCGTTCAAGGCATCGCCAAAAACGCCTCTACGCGGAACTTACGGTTTTCTGTTGTCGAATAACGTGGAAAAGGCTGCGACAGAAGTTTCGACATTGTTGAAAACGCCAGAGGACATGAATCAAGTTGCCGAAGAGGGATCAAGGTTTGTACATGAAAACTGTGCCCATGCCAAACTGGCTGCCAAATTGCAGGAAACTTGGGAGGAAGTGACTCGAGCATGAGATTAAGCATGGTTATTTGTGCCTACAATGAGGAAAAATCAATTGGGCCTCTCTTGGAGAATCTGATGTGTCAAAAGGTTCCTCCAGAGATTGGGGATCGTGAAATCATTGTGGTAGCTTCAGGATGTACAGACAGAACTGTTGACGTTGTGAAACGGCATATGGCTGGGAATGCGAACATTAGACTTGTTGAAGAGGCGAAGAGGTTGGGTAAGGCATCCGCGGTGAACAGGGCTTTTGAGGCTTCGACGGGTGACTATGTTGCCTTGGTTCCCGCAGATGTTTGCCCTGTAGATAATGCTCTGTTTAATCTTCTTATTCCTTTCAGGAACGGAGATGTGTCTGCGGTTAGCGGGCGTCCCATGCAGGATCCTCGAAGGACACCCAAGGGTTTTATGGGCTATTTAGCCAGAATGACGTACAGGCTCTGGGGAAGACTCATGAAGAAGCTTAACGACAGCGGACAAGCAGCCCACTGTAGCGGAGAGTTTATGGCTATAAGGAGCGACGTTAGGACAGTTATTCCTGACGAATGCGCCGTTGATGATGCTTACATTGCCATCTTAGCCAAGAAGAAGGGGTTGATAAAGTTTGCTCCAAACGCCATTTGCTACAATCTTTTGCCTTCTAACCTTGTCGATTATGTAAATCAGAGGAGAAGGTGGCTTTATGGACATTTTCAGACGAAGAGGCTTACAGGTGAGTATCCGACCGTGTTAGACACGATGGTTTTTTCTAGACCCAGTGTTGTGGCACAAGTGTTAGCTGACGAAATTGTTGAGCGTCCGAGGGAGATAGGTTACTTGATAAGTGCCATAGCGGTTGAAGCTGTAATTTACATGTTGTCCATACTTGACCGTGTTTTCCGTCGTCAGTACGGTGTGTGGCCCGTTATCAGGTCAACAAAGTATGCTGAAGCTCAAGTGGCCTGTGAGGAGTTGCAATGACCGAACTGTGCGTCGTGGTGCCTACTTACAATGAGGCTAAAAATCTTCCAAAACTTATTGTGGAAATCGAGAAGGCACTGCGTGGCTGGGATTTTAAGCTTGTGATTGTGGATGATAACAGTCCAGATAAGTCAGCGCGGGTTGCCGAGAAACTTAATCATGCTCATGGAAATATCATTGTCCGACGTAGAGCAGGAAAATTCGGGTTAGGTTCAGCTGTTGTAGAAGGCCTAAAGATTGCCCTAGCGATGGATGATGTTGACAGAATTGTAACGTTGGACGCAGATTTGTCGCACAGCCCAAGTGAAATTCCTAAACTTCTTTCCGCAGCTGAAAAAACAGATATTGTCCAGGGAAGCCGATATGTTGAAAACGGGAGCACAAACGGTTGGCGTCCTACCAGAAGATTAGTAAGCCGCGTTGCTAACTGGATTTGCAGGTTTTTTTTCGGAACGTTTATCCACGAGTACACCTCCAATTTCAGGGTTTACTCCAGAGAATGCGCTGAGACGATCGTTAATCGCACAAGCTCTAATGGTTACGAGTGGGTCGTCGAAGCACTGTTTGTGGCTACAAGGCACGGGTTTGCAGTGAGGGAAGTGCCTATTGCCTTTAGAGATCGAGACAATGGAAAAACTAAGCTGAAAGCCCTAGACGTGGTCAGCTGGGCTTTTTTTGTGACAAAAACCGTCTTTTCCAAGTTCCCAACATTAGTGGGTTCCGCTAAACGTAACCCATCTTTGGTTGTGCCACCTTATCCGACCCATGTTATCCATAGATCGTCAACTTCCACTGTGACCTCGACAGGAACGCCCATTGTCTCAACCACTACATACACACTTTCCAGCATGTCTCCGGGTTTAAGCGACCATGCTCGGTCGATGAACCGCGTCAAATCCAACGAGTAGTTTGTCCACTCGCTTATGATGGCTTGATCAATTTTGTACTCAACGACATCTCCTCCTCTGTAAACTACGTTGCCTCCGAATTTGATGTTTCCAGATGGGTGTCTAAGCGTGTTCGGGCTGTCCCAGAAATCCATTTCAGTGTAAACAACCGAGCCGTCGCTACGTTGAACAGCAGAGGCTAAGGCGATTCGTAGCCATTCGTCGCCTAGTTCGTAGTAAATGGTGGCGACGTTTACACGGAGGTTTACCATGAGTTTCTTGGATTTTGAAGTGTGCAGGGAAATTTTCTTGCCTGATTTGAAGCTGGTTGTCCACCATGCGCCGGTGGCAACATGTCCAGCTTCAGTTGCGGTTGTTTTGAGAGATATTTTTGTTTTGTTGTTGAAGGTGACGCCCCAAGCTGTAGCGGTTGTAAATCCTGTGGAGTGGGGGTTCCAGTAGATTCTGTTTTGGGCTTCGGTTAGCGAAACGTCGCCGTCGATGTTGATTGTTCCAGCAATGTTGGATGAGAGGGGTGGTTCTTTAACGGTTTCACCTACAGTTTGGCTTGAAATAGTGTTGATGGTCAGCAGCAAAGCTGCGAAAAGTGTTGAGAATAACGCAACGGTCATGCTGTGCTTTTTCATTTTGAGACTCTTCTGGTGTTTTTGTGTTGAACTGTTTCAGAGTTGAACATGGATACGATATGTCCCAATATGGACATATCTATTACTTTAAGTACTTGCGCCGCTAATAAATTTTGTGTATTTGTGTTGTACGGTTAAACGATAATGTTTATTAAGACTCAATATTCACTATTTTAATTGTGATACACATGGCAGCTCAGCCTGCGCAAAGGTTACTCGCAGTTGTAACGCTAGTCGTAATAGTTACGGTAGCGGCAGCTGCCATCGTCGCCTTCGGAGCGTTATCTAACAGCAGAAACGTCCAAAGTTTTGGAACTGTGAAAACGGTTAACGTTGGCGTTTATTGGGACAACGACTGCACCAATGCAACATCGACAGTCAACTGGGGAACTTTAGAACCTGGCGCAGCAAAGAATTTCACAATCTACGTAAAGAATGAGGGCAGCGTTGCAGTGGTGCTAAGCATGTCAACCGAAAATTGGAATCCTGCGTCGGCTTCAAGTTATATAACATTAAGTTGGAATCGTGAAAGTCATGCGCTGAGTCACGGATCCGTTGTGCAAGCTGTCTTAACTCTTTCAGTTTCGTCGGAAATCAGCGGAATTACAAACTTCAGCTTTGACATAATCATAACTGGAACAGAATCAACATAGAAACATCAAAGCCCCATTTTTTTGCGCGTTATTGCCTTCATACTCTACAGAGTTTTCTTTGAGAGGAATTTCATTATCGAAAACGTGAAAACTGTGAGAAATATTAAATGGGGAATCAAAAGCTCTGTTGGAGCTCTTTGGCTTAAGCCAATAGCGCGGGCACCAATAATTGATGAAACAAAAATGGCGCCTGATGGAACTATGAGGAGTAGATTCGATTTTCCAGATTTAAAAAGCAGTCTTAAATCGTTTGTTTTCGTTAAGACTATCATAGCTAATAGAAAGCTTGCCCACTCTATTGAGATGTTCGTCAAACTTCGCACGTCAATTCCGCTGCCATACCAATTAGATGTTAAAGGCCAAAACATCTGAATCCTACCCATGAAGAAATCCCCTACAAGAGCATGCTGTGTTATCGCTACGAAGTAAGGTATGCTAGTTTTTCGGTAGTACAGAAAGATGGGTATAAACACAAGTGTTAGGACTATTATGGAATGAGTTATACCACGGTGCACAAGACCTGGAATCAGCAAATCTACGTCAGGGATTAAAGATAGGAAAAATATCAGGGGCAAATTAATGTCTGTTTTTAGGAACTTTTGAGAAGCTTTGGCAGATAGGTATCCGATGGCTAGATGACCGACAGCGAACATTCTATTTTCTCCATAGAAGAAAGATAAACCTTAACGAATATATTTACCAATAGGTGTCCACCAACGCTGTTTCGACAAGATGAAGCTGAATTTTGGCAGATACGATCAGATAGAAAGCATCATAAGTATAGAACCGGCTGTTAACGGAATGGTCAAGTTATCATTGAGTGGCATGGGAAGGCATTCTGCAAGCATGCCTGCCATGGCTGCTATAAAGGCTCTGATAGGGTCTATGAAGAAGACCGCTCCTGAAAGGGCGAAGATGAAACCGAAAATGGAGCCTTCGAGGTTTTTGGCTTTGTTGAATGGATACGGTGTTTTCCCAAATTTTTTGCCGAATAAGGATGCGGCTCCGTCGCCTAACGTGAGTATGGCTATTGAAGCATAGGCAAATTGTGGTGGAAAGATTATTAGTGAAAGTATTATGCCAAAGGCATAAAAAATCGGGGCGGTTGTGAACTCGTATAATTCTAGTTTGACGGCGGCGCGTGTTGTTATTGAGGTGAGAATTGGAAAGGTTATTCTCATCATTCTGGCAAGTTCTGAAATGATGTAGAGGGAAGTTGCAATAGAAATCAGGATAGCAATGAGATAGTGGTTAAGGAAGTATGTGCACATGAAGGGTATTGTGAAACCGCTCATGTGGATGGCTAAACGGAGGATTTGATTTCTTGAGAGAGTTTGCTTATGTTCTTCACGTATTGTCTTCGTTATTATTGGCAGGATATTGGTGAGGTTTCCGGTTACGACGTAGTCTGATTTGGCGCTTAGCATGAAGTCTGGGTTATAGCCGATTTTTAAGTTGGCATGCGCGAACATTTGCAGGTTGTTTCGGTCGTCAGCAACTAAGATGCAGTTTTGTGAATCTAGTTTTTCGCGATTTAGAATTTCTTGAAGAATTACGGCTTTCCCATTCTTTTTTATGGCGTCGCCTTCAATTTTCCCTGTGAATTTGCCTTTCACCGATTCCATTTTTAAGCCGAAAGCGTAGTCTGCCTTCAGCTTCATCGCTAGTTCTTGAATGAAAGAGTTTGGGATGCCTGCGCTTATGAGAGCGGTTTTCCATCCGTTTTTGTGCAAATATTCAAAGACTTCGTTTGAACCTGGAAGTAAAGGTATTTTCTCAAAGTAATAATGCAACTCCTCTATTGTGTATCCTTCAAAATATTTGTAGATTCGTCGTAAGGCAGTTTCAAGTGATAGTAAACCGATTTCGTAAAGAAAACCTAAGAATATGGTTTTTAGGAATTTTAGGAATCCAAGTTTTCTTGTTGCTTCGAAAGGTATAAAACGCCTTTTAGGATATAGAACACCTTCAACGTCGAACACTACTAAGCCTCTGGGTTTGGTCACCACTGTCTCAGCATTATCCAAGAAAACTCCTCTGCAAAGTTTGTTTTAATTCTAGTATTTTTCCGTAAATATAGATTCGTGTGCGCCCAGATAAATTATACACGCTGGGTATCGACTCTTTGCCTCTTTATCGTTTTTGGGCAGAATAACAGTCGATAGGGGAGTTTTCTTGTCGATTTTTCCATAAAATTTTGGACAAAAATAGTATGTGGAATGAAACTATAATTTAGAGGTTGAGAAGCTGAAATGCGTAAAAATATACTTAAACAAGTTGTTGAACGGTTTTCTTTGCTGTTTGAGGGGCTTTCTCATCCAAAACCGAGGAGAAAAATGAGGCTTTTAGCTTTTACGTTTATTGTTTGCATTTTCAGTTCTCTCGTTTACGCTTCCGTTTCGGTGCATTTGTTTTCAGCAACTATAGGGAGCAGGGGTGTGGTGAAGACGCTGGGTGTCGGCGTTTATTGGATGAAGAGTGCGTTAACGCTGTCTCTCAGATTGATTGGGGCATCATGGAGCCTGATTCTCCGTCGAACGTGACAGTTTACATCAGAAACGAAGGAAACGTTCCAACGTATATCTCATTAAACACACCACTAACTGGGATCCACCAGATGCTTCGAAGTACATAACACTGAGCTGGGATTACTCAGAGCAAGTTTTTAAACCCAACGAAGCTGTTGAAATTACCCTATCGTTGTTAATTTTCCCTGAAGTGCAGAGTGTCACAGATTTCGATTTCGACATTTTGATAGCTCAGTTTGATTAGGATTTCGTCTTGATCTTGACACTATCGAGCAGTGTACTTTTTTCTTTGTTTTTGTTAGGATAAGTACGACTAATGTGGTGACTATGAAAAACAGAATTATGAGGTTTTTGATTTCTGGGATAACTGTGTAGACGTAATATTCTCTGTTTTTATCATTTACGGCTGAGTTGTTGGCGTTGTCGTATGCTATGATTTTGTATTGTACATAGGTGCCTGCTTTAAAACCTGGGATTTTTCCTACGTAAGTGTGGCTTGAAATATTGCCCATTGTAGTGTTAATCCATGTTTGTTCTTCATCGATGGTGTAAGAGAGGATAACTTCGCGAACTCCAACTCCTTCGTCCATAACCTCTACGGAAACTGTTACGTTTTGATTAGGGTTTACCTCTGCTGGATCTGGGTTTTGGGATGGCGTACCAATTATAGGTGGAGTTTTGTCTTGAGAGCCGACTGGCACTACGTACAGTGGAACAGATGAGGGAGACAGACCAAGGATGTTGCGGAGTTCTTCTGCCCCTGTTCCGTTCCAATCTTCGAGTCCTTCACCAACTATGTTTGCGCTTAGGTTCCATGCTGATGCTTCAAGAAAGAGTTGCTGAATTACCGCTCCAGCATCCACCTCGATAAACTCATGGGATAAAGTGCCACCATCGCCGGTCCAGCCGTTGTTGTATGATGAGTTGTAGACGATGAGAACCATTGCTGGGGCGTCTGCTGCCCACAGCTGACCTGAACATGCATTTGCTATGTCAAACCTTTTATCACCATGCAGCATTTCCACAACAGAATGGTTTTCCGGCAAGTATTGATACACCCCGGTAGCGTTTGAAACAAAAATTACAAGCGGGTAAATTCCGTATGCGCTTGGTGTTGTCCTGTGATATGAGGTTTTGTGTGTAACGTTGGTGTAGCCGTAGGCAGCCCATAACAGTTGAGAAAGTCCCTGTGATGATAGGTTTTCCGCAGACCATTTCGTTGCAAATAGCATGTTTTTCAACGCATCTTCAAAGGACAACTGGCTATATTGTACGATTGGAAGGTTGCCAGTCATGAGACCGAAGTTTGGAGCCGCCGAAGGATATGGGTTTGTTGGGTAGCCTAGAGGCATGACCAGCAGCGGAATCAAGTCATTGGACAGTTTGAGGTCGTTACGTAATCCTTCAGAATTTATGCTTCCAACACAGCATGTTCCCAAGTTGAGGGATGCCGCTGCTAAATACACGTTTTGAACAAGGCAACCAGCTTGTGCAGAGGCGAAATATTCGTTGCTCATTCTGGTTTTGTTCCATACTAAGACTAAAACGACGCTAGCGTCGCTGGGCCAACCGTCATTATGAGGGCGTATGGTTTCTTTGTTAACATTGGTGTCGTGTAAAATGATCGTGTTGTTTTCGGGAGTGTATCGGTAACTGGCGGTGGTGTTTACTGGAAAAATTATTAAAGAGTGGTCGTAGCCGATTCGTGGAATATTTCTATGGCTGTTTGATAAGCCGTAAGCATTTTGTAATACTGTTAAAAGTTGCTGGCTGGAAATGTTTTCGTTGGTATAGCTGCGTATGGATTGTCTGCGACTGACAGTTTGTTCCAGTGGAAATGATGCAGTGGATGATATAGGAAGAATGAAGTAGAGTATGAATAACGTGATTAAACTGACTGCTCTCTTAGTCATGTGCATTGTGACCTCAACCTAGCGTACCATATGCTACGTAATCTTTTTTAGCATAAAAAGGTGAGGGATGGTTTAGTAGCCGTTGTTGAAGTCGTCCAGCGCGTCTTTCAGCTCTAATGCGTAACGTCTGTCTGCGCCTCTCGGGTTGCGCGCGCTGGCTTGTCCCGAAATTAGCTTGTTTATGTGTGGGTCTTCTAGATGAGTTTGGAAAAGTCGCCGTCAAAAGGTTGTGCACCTGGTGCACGGGGCAATATAAGCTTGTTTCTTGTTTTTCCACGTTATTTGGATTTCACCCGTAAAATAAGGAAAGCGAAGATTAAGCTAACAGGCCTAGCATCCTATTTAATAAAGTTGTGTACACTTTAGGAATTTAGGGACAAAGCAGCGCGTATCCCACCAGCGCATTTGGATCATCGGTGAGAGGTTGTCAAGTTTTTGTATTTTGCAGAGTTGTAGATTGTTTGGTACTCTAAGAGTTTTTCTCCTATTACCGAGTTAGTTTTTGTGTGTATTTCAAGATTTTTGCTTCATAGGAAAGTAAAATTTTGAGGATGGGCCATACGCTTTTGATTTTATGGAATAGCAGTCTGAAAATTTCCATGTCCGTAGTGTTCAAGACACCTATTATGGGCAGCAGAGTTAGATACATAAAGCCGAAGATTGTGCCTCCAAGAATTAGGTTTAGGATGCTGTTAAATGGTGAAGCCATGAGGAAGGTGAGTGAAAATAGGGCTGATATGGCTGAGGCGAGATATATTTTAGCCGAGGAGGAAATGTCTAGGCTCACGTTGATTTTTTTGACGGCAGTTGACAATAGATAGAGTAGTGAGCAAAAGCTAGATGTGAAGAGCGTTGCTATTAAACCTGTAATACCGTATGAAGCGGTTAGTAGTGGGGCTAGTGGGGTGAAAACAATTATGCTAATTAGACTGGATTTTAGAATGACGTCTGTTCTTCCTATACCGTTGAATAGAAACCCGAACACTGCACTTCCAAATCCGGCATAAAGATTAATTAAAATGTAAAATGCAACAAAGGTTGGCGCCAAGTCATAGTCTGACCCGAAAAATGTGAGAACTAAATCCTTCGACATCACGGCGATTGCCAGCGAGGCTGGAATGAGCAGAAGAGCGGTGTATTTCACAGAACGCCTGAAAAATTGGCTGAGCTGCCCATTCTCCGGGTCAAGCTTTGAGAAGGCAGGAAAAAGCGCTGTGAAAGGATAAACTATAAGGGTTATAGCCGTTGAAAAAAGAGTTGCCACCTGAAAGTTTCCAATCTCAGCGTTTGACGTGAGAAAAGCTATGATTATGGTTTGATATTGAAGCATAAACAGGCCAAGAAGACCAGACATGTAGAGTGGGGCTCCATATTTTAACATGACTTTTAAAATACCCGAACTGGCTTTGTGGTCGTCACGATTCTTGTGCAGCTTCAAGGTTAAAATTGCTACACTTGCCACGACCGCAACGATATAACACGAAATGTGGCCAAGAAGCGCCCCGAGAACGCCGAACCCTAAGATTACAAGCAAGGTTGAAAGCAGAATTTTTGTAAAGGCCCGAATTATCATCATGACAGCGTTGTTTTCCATGTTATCTAAGCCCATGAAGATGGAGCTTAGTGTGTTGAAGAGTGTTTGAAACAATATCAGAAGGGATGCCACTTTAATGTAAAAGCCGGCTTCAGGTCTGTTTATTAGGTATGTGGCTAAAACATCTGAAAATAGGAAGCAGAAAATGGATGCAATCACGCCTACCGCTAACTCGAAGAAAAGACCTGTCTTGATGACACCTCCCACATCTGGATTTTTACCCTCAGTTCTAAACTTGGCTGAGAATCTTGTGATGGCTGAGGTTATGCCAAAATCAACTAAACCGATGAATAGGGATGGAACAACAATCAGCAGGGAGAATAGTCCATAATCTTCTGGACCCAAAAGCCTAGCAATAATAATAGAGCTTATAACCAGTATGCCTGTGGATAAAGTGTTGCCTACGAAAAGGTAGTATCCCCCACGCGCAGAGTACTCAGCTATCTGTACAATGTCACTTTCATCCGACATTTCTGTCCAACCATTTCCTCCATGCAAGGCTTTAGTACTTTCCCCGTCCGCGCATAAATTTCAATAAATTTCATTAGGTATTTTTTCTTTTATTCCTTTTTTGAACATAGTTGGCGCGCACTAGGCCGTTGCTAAATTCTAAAAATTAACATGAATGTGTCTCTGCTTGTTTGATTTTATGGTTTGTTTTGTGTCTGTGAGCCTTGAGGGGGAAGGCAATCGGCAGAAAAAGAGTAATCTAACAACACGCTAGCGCATAATTTATATAGACAATTTAGACCGATGCTGGTTATTTGCCGTTAGATGTGTTTTGAATGTGTGGTTGGTTTTCTTTTAGTTTGGTTTCGTGTTCTCTTATTATTGCTGCTGTGGCAAAGGTTATAGTCAAGGTGAATAGGCTGAGTGTGACATAGTTGGTTCGTATTCCGAAGGGTGTGTAGTTAAGGATAAATCCGTTGATTATGACTAGGACTAGGCTCATTCCGATGCTTAATGCAACACGTTCTGCGAGGTCTAATTCATTACTGTTTGTGGGCACTGGAACTTTGGTTGGAAACAAGGCTTTGATGAAGCTGTAGCCGGGTAATATCCAGACGAAGATTGTTCCTAGCAGGTATCTTGCATAGATTATTGGATAGGCGTTTTCCGGAACCATGAACACCATAATCGTTGAAACTGCTGCTAATGTTATTGTTGTCCAGTACCATAGGGCGTTTTTTGTTTTTATGTATGTGCTTAAATTCGGGGGTGTTGGTTGTGGCTGCTGTTTTAAGGTTATTTTGCCTTCGTTTTCCAGTTGGATTATGTGATCGGTTATTTTCTCTCTCGGAAGTGGAAGTTCTCCTATAACAAGGGTGATTAGTTGGTTGGTGTCTGTGGGGTTGTGTTCTTTTATTAGTCTGAGTATGGTTTGCGTTAGCTTTTCTTCTGTTTCACTATGGTTTTTTGACAATTATGACGCTCCTGTTAGTTGAAAAATAATGTTGTTCTCTCTTTAGTTTTAGAGGGATTTTATTTTCCTTAAGTTAGGGCGCACGTGTTTTTTTGTTATAATTATTTCTATCAATGATATTATCGTGAGCAGTATTAGAATTAAGGTTAGTGGAAACTCTGGTATTATCACTACTTCATGAGTAGTATGGATGTATGTGAAATATAAGAAAGCGTGTGTACTATTGGAGATGGGTAGCACGGCTACGTCAACTTCTTCACCGTCGACTAACACGGTGTATGTCTCGTTAATTAGAGTTTTAGGAATCATGATTCTGCAGAAACCAACTGTGAAATCTTGGCCAGTAACATTAAAGTTCAATATCTTTTCTTGTTGGTTGAATTGGAATGCGGAGATTGTAGAATTGCAAATAGTTGTTACATGATAGATTTCTTCTTGCCAAGTAACTTTGAAGTCGGAAAACATGCCCATTAAAGGATAGTTGTCTGTGTTGTTTATGTCAAACATGTAATGGGTATCCCCAATGGCATCTGGGTCGGCATCTACTCCATTGTAGTCGCTCCAATAATTTCCTTCGTAGCCGTTGTCAAATATGTTTGTTGAATTAAAAATATGCACTTGTCTGGTGTTATTAACAATGTTATTATGGAAAACAATGTTGTGGCTACGTTGGGTAATCCAGATTCCATACCCATTATTTAAGGCAGTATTACCAGTAAGGATGTTGTGACTAGAGTAGTCCAGTCCGATTCCACACTCGTCACTTGAGTAAACGTAGTTGTTTGCAACGGTATTGTTGCTGGAATAGCCTAGCCCGATTCCGCATTGGTTGTCTGAGACGTTGTTATTAGTAAGGATGCTATGGGTAGAACCATCAAGCCAGATTCCATGACCGTTGTTTATTATAGTGTTGTAACTTATGTTATGGTAGCTTGAACAGTATACGTGTATACCGCTGTCCCAGAAGCCTAGCCCACTATTTCGTATCGTGAAGCCACTAATATTAACGTTGTTGGCGGTCACTATGATGACATCCCCGGTGCAGTTCCCGTCTATAATGCTTTCTCCTTCTCCTTGCATGGTTAATGCTTTATCTATAGTCAAGTGCTCATAGTAGATTCCAGAGTCAACAAAGATTGTGGATCCAGCACTTACATTATTTATCGCCCACTGAATCTTCTCATAATCACCAGGGACATAAACAACACTAGGACTTGCATTAACAGAAATCTTGGGGTCAGCCCAAAATAGGATAAAGGACAAGCATAGGAGTAGTGCAATAACTGTAGTTACACATCTTGTATTCCTAGCTTTCACGTTTTTCTCCTCGTTTAATTTAATGCACATGCGAATTAAAAGAAGTATTCTGACTATTGATATATGTCTTTTGAAACGAAGTTTCAAGAGCAATAACATTGAGAAAGCTGTTTCAATTTTATATCCACTAGGTTTTTTGGAATAGTTTAAAAGATATCGCACGCTTGTTTTTGGGACATATAACTTTAATATTTGTAGTATGCAAATGATCTTTTGAGACGGGGTTGCTTCAAAAAAAGAATGGAAACGTAATGAATTACACCCTAAGACTGTTGAAGATTGTAGGGTCGCCGTTTGTTACTGAAGAGTATGTGAAACCCATCGAAGAAGAGGAAGTTTCAACACTTTATTTTCACGCGATCAAAAATCGAATCTCGCTTCTTTTTCTAGACGCTTTAGAGAAAAAGAAGAAATTATCTAGTTTAAAATCTACTTACCGCAGGCAATATTCGAGGTACTTGAAAATTTTTGATGCAATGGGTCGAGTTTCAGATTTTCTAAGCTCTTTGGATGTTGAACACGCCATTTTCAAATCTCTCAAGCCTTTTCCGGATGCAAGTGTTGACATTGACACGTTGATTTTGGATTCAGAGAAATATGAAAAGACACTAAAGAGTTCCCCTAAGGCGGGTTGGAAAATGTTAGGATACGGCCCTCAATCAACCACTTTTTTCGATTCTGAAGCACAAGTCGGAATAGATTTGTACAGAGAAATCGCTGTAAGCTGGGTTGTCTATCTCGATAAAGAAAAACTTGAAAAATATGTTACTCAAATAATGCTTCCAAACCAAAAAAGCGTTTCCACATTTAAAGTTGAAGCTGACTTACTAGCAACTATTGCTCATTCCGTCATCAAAGAACAAATTTTTACACTCGCTGAATACTACGCTTTTTTGCTCTTTTTAAAAACAATGAAAAAGAAAGAAATAGAAAAATTTAAGGGCTTGGTAGAAACAAGCAATATGGCGGCACTTACAAGATCATTTGTCACTGTAACCGTAGCATTACATAATGAAGCCTTTGGTTTCGTTCCTGAGAAGCTCGCAGTTTTATCAAATGAGTTAGGGTCTGATGGTTTAGAGGAAAAGAGACTTAAGCAAAACGGTTTTCAGACTCCTCACAAGTATCACTTCTTGACGTTGTTCAAAAGCGTGATGGATAGTCTGAAGGAGGAAAAAACAAGAAAAAGCATGGCATTGCAATGCTTTGAAATGATGAACCCGCTTTTCACGAAAAGTGTAGTTTCAGGATTGGTAGATCATATGATAAGGAAAACCTACTAGTGAGCCTGTTAAATTATGCTAATTCACCATATCTGCCATTTGTCTTGGGTGTTTGTTATGTTCTCTTACGGAAACTGTGAATACGCTTTTTAAAACGCAAGTCAGAGATTATAATTTGCATGTAATGGTTTGCAACAAGCTTAAATGTATTTATATTTAGCCTGCTTGAAAGGAGATACTTTGCTTTTTGTGTTAGCAAACTTTTCTCTATTTGCATAGCCATTTTGTACAAATCTTCCGCGTTTAAGTTGGGAGGCGTCATTACCACATCGAAGGAAGAATAATATGCCCAATTGCGTGTAATTATCCAATTATTTCTTTCCGCGATCTCATAAAGTTTAGTTCCTGGATATGGTGTTGCAAAGTTCAAGGAGACACTGTCTGGGTCCAGCTTCAAAAGGTATTTGAGTGTTCTTTTCAGAGTTTGTTGGTTTTCTCTTGGTAACCCCAAGATCATGTGAGCGTGTCTCCATATGCCGATTTCTTTTGCGGTCTCGAACGTTCTATACGTGTTTTCTAGGTGCACTCCAGGTTTTGCTGTTCCGATCAGTGTTGGATCGCCTGTTTCTACTCCGTAGTCAATTGTCTTGCATCCAGATTTATGCATTAAAGCTAAAATTGTTCTTGGGGTTTCGTCTACTCGAGCTTCGCAGAACCATGAGATGTCCAGTTTTTGATTAATGATCTCGTGGCAGATGTTTTTCGCCCACTTTTGGTCTAGGGTGAAGGATTGATTTCGGAAGAGGAAACCTTCGATGCTCATTTGTTGAAGGCGTTCTATTTCGTCAACAACCTGTTTGAAATGTTTGAAAATTGGTTTTCTTCCGAACCCTATTGGATATGGACAATACATGCATGAGTGTGGGCAGCCTTTGCTTCCTAGGATTGGGATGAACAAGTGTTCTTTACCTTCTAGGTCGGGGAAATATTGGTATTTCTTTAATGGCAAAACGTTGTAAACGGGTGTGTAATCCACGAATTGCTTTTCTGGAGGTTTAGGTGGATTGTTCCTTACCTTTGAGCCTTTCTTGTAGGAGAAACCCGGTAAATCTTTAAACTTTGTTTTTTCCTTTGAATTTTGGAAACTGGTTAGTAGACGTTTTATACCGTTTACGTAGGGAAAAGATTCGCGAAGTAGAAGGTCGATTTTGCTTCCATGCAAAACTTCTTCAGGCATGACGTTGCATACTGTTCCACATCCAACAATTACTGTGTTGGGTAACTCTGCTTTTATGTCGCTTAGAAGCTTTTTGTCCTCGTAGATGGAAGGAAGCGACATCATAGAGATCACAATGTCAGGGTTGATCCTCTTGGTTTTCTGCAAAGTTTTTGTAGCTGTCAGTTTAAGAGCTTGTGCATCAAGGACTTTGTATTCGCAACCAGTTTCTTTGGCGACCGCTGTGGAGTATGGAAGAAAAAGATTAAGAGAGGGGCGGCCGCTGTGTCTTCGGCGAATGCGCGGGAGAGACCGGGCTATGCCGAATCCTCCGGCATATTCTCTGTCAACAATCTTGTGCGGTGGGCTGGGCAGGTTCAAGATCATCAATCTAAGGTCTGCTGGATGTGCTGCCATTTTCTATCCTCCAGTTTTTGGCTTCTGAGCTGGTTTTCTTTTTGCATAGTAATACACATAGCTTTTGATGGCTTGCCAGTAAATTCCGAGGGCAAAGAATACGCCGAATAAGATACTGAGGATGGGGTTAACGAGACGCCATCTTCCGGAGGCTTTAAGAAAGTGGTAGGTAAAAACGAAGGCGAAACATAAAACAAAGGGTAAGTATAAAAGTGCATCTTTCAGGAATATGCCGCTTATAGCTAGAAGAAATGATGCAATAAGTGCAGAATATAGGCCTAGTCTAGCGACTATCCGCCTCGGTTTGTATTTGTGAAGAATCATAAACCGATTTCGAGCATCACCAATGAATGAATAAAAGCAATGGTGCATGATTTCACGCAAAGCTCCTCTTTTCTGCTTAAGGTGTAGAGCCGTTTTGCTCAGGTCAAGGAGGGCAACATAACCAGCTTTACTCGCTCTTCTTGAAAGCTCGAAGTCTTCCATTGTGGAATATTCCAAATCGAACAACCCAATTTCGTTGAACAGTTTTCGTTTAATCATTGTACAGCCCATCCCGATTACATCTTTAACTTCTGGCTTCGGTTTTTTTGGTAGCTCATGGAACCAAAGTTTGTCCAAGAAAGTCATTGGAGAGGATAAGCACATAAAACCTACGATTGCAGCATTAGGATTAGATACAAATAACTCCAGCATTTTTACAACGGTGTCAGGTGGAGCCACAACATCGGAGTCTATGAAAAGTGTGTATTCACCGATAGAATTAGTAATGCAAATGTTACGGCCTTCAGATATGCTACCGTTTTTGCGTAATTTGTGTGATATTATAATGACGCTTTCATAATGACTTTCCATTCGTGCTTTGAAGTCCCTAAGTATCTGTAGTGTCTTATCTTGTGAATTGTTGTCTGCAAAAACAATTCTTATTCTATCTTTCGGATATTCAAAATTGCTTACCGCTTCGAGAACAGATGGTAGGCTCCAGGATCTATTGTAGGTCAGTATTCCTATCGTAATTATCGGTCTTCCGCGCATGACTGGGACTTTTGGCATCGATTCTGCTGATAATAAATCAACGACTTTCTTTCTGATTTGTTCTATTGACTGAGTTGTGGTATCGAGGGAGGAGGCTTTCATTTTTCTTGCCAATACTCTGTAAAGCTTCATCTCATTTTCAATTTCATAAAGAGCGTACTCAATGTCGGGTCTCCTCTTGAGAGCTGTGGATGTATCAATATCCAAGATAATTACAGTGCATTCTTTTGTAATCATTTTCAAAAGGAGTGTTCCAATAAGACTATTCGCAAAGTTCATATTTTGAGTATTCAAGGAAATGGAGACTATGGTATCAATTATGTATCTGTCCAGTACTATTCTGTAACCTAATAGAAGAGGTAATCTAACCTTAAAGATGATCAAAGGCAAAACGCTGAGAAATTCAATGGCTGGCCAGATTTCTCTAGCAAAGGTACCCTCGTAAACTTTGAAGCGAGATACAGTAATCCCGTTGGGATTTCTAAAGGTTCGACGCCAACCTAAGGCTGTAAGTGCTTGCGAAATGAGATAGGCAAGTGTGTGTTGCGACTTGATCCAAACATATTTGGTTTTATATCCTTTAGATTTGAGATATTCGACAAGCCATTCTACTAAGGTAGTTTTGCCACTGCCGTCTAAACCGCAGATTGCAACACATTGAGGGATAGTCGGTTTTGGTTTCAAAAATGGACGACCTCGACGGGGCCTTAAAACGTTTTCTTATTAATCATACCGAGATTATTGGGAGATTTTGTCACTTTCATTTTTGCTTTTCGTTTGTAATTGTTCACTGGTTTGTATTTATGTTGTACGAGTATAAGAGAACATTTATTAAATCCTACGATACGATATACGGCTGCCCGATGTGTGGAATAGAAGTCCCAGAGGGTTCTCATGCATGCCAAGAACCTTTGGAGTGGAGGTCAGTTGAAACCATCCCTGAATCATTTAACAGTCGCAATTGTCTGTCTCAGTCTACTCGTTTTCCCAGTTCAAAGCACACAACAAAATTCGCGTGTCATACGTTCTCAAGGTGTGATTAGCAGTGCTGGAGATTTAGGTTGGTTGCATACAGATGGGAAATACATTAAGGATGAATTAGGAAACATTGTATTTCTTAGAGGGTGTGCAGTAATCGAACCAGAATATTTAGGTGACAAGCTCCGGCATGATCAAACAGTCGAGGAGCGAGCTGCAAGACTAAAAGAACTTGGCGTAAATTTTGTGCGACTGCAAGTAAACAAAGAGAAGTGGGATGCTAACCTTGACACTAACGGTGATGGAATTGGAAATCGTGACTTCACAGTTCAGATGGCTGAAGCCTTGTCAGAACAGGGAATCTATGTCTGTCCAGGGCTGATGTATGGCTTTCCAGTGCCTTGGACAAAGGAAGGATGGGCTAACTGGTTAATCAACGATTTCTTGCCATATTTCGAGCACATTCCAAACACTGTTGGCGTTTTCATAATGAATGAACCTCAACCAAATTACGCGAGTTGGGGAGGAACAGATTTAGACGGTGGATTAACAAGTGGCTACTGGGAAGCAGCAAAATATGTTTGCCAACAAATACATCAGAAATATCCAAAGCTGCTAATTATAGTTCATGCAGACCTCTGGAGTAGCTGGAGATTTAGCAACATTTTGAAGACGGACCCGATTCCTACGCCTAACGTGGTTTACACTTGGCACTACTACTACGTTTATGCACCGATGTTCAACCCTTACCTTGGTGGGATGACTGGGGTTTTAGACTCGACCTACCAAGAATTAGTGAACATAGGAATGCCTTTCTACCAGTCATACTATTTAGGTAATTACACTAAGGCTTACGCAGAGTTTGAACAGTGGCTGCATGATAAATACTTGTGGGTTACTGACCTCGATTTACCAATAATCTGCGACGAGTTTGGCTTCACTGGGAACGAAGAACATTATGCTTCTAGACGATTTTGCACTGCATGTAGCTGGACTGGTAAAGTTGCAGACACGTTCGACGCTCCAGGCGGCAATCCAGTCGGGGTGCCTTATCCACCTGTCACATATTGTCCCATCTGTGGCGAAGCCTTGCCTAGACCACGCGAACAGTTTGAACCTGGATGGCCCCAATGTATGCACGATTTCATTTCAATCCTCAACAAATACGGCTGTCAATGGAGCGAGTTAGCTTGGTGGCCTAAAACATATGGTGGCTACGGTTTAACGGAGGAGTATATGTCAACACTCAGCAAGGTAGGTGAAGTCTGGAAAGACTATTTGAATAAGTAGCGTTCGTTTGTAACGCAATTATGCTTGCAACACCATACACAATTTTGATCATAACCTAGGGATCAGCGTTGTGTTCGGCTGACATCTATTATGTTGTAAGCTCTTTGTGGTGACGACCTAAAGATCAAGTAAGGCCCACTGAGTCCATTCTCACTGATTTGGTTCTATGGCAAGTGTGTGCGCGCGCGAGTTGTTCGAGAAGAACTGTTTGACATAAGTTCTATGCCACACATCGGCATCGTAGATCTTGCCAAAGCTAGGATTCTGTGAGAGGAAGTTCTCGATTTCCTGAACTGTCTGGGGCGAGAACATCTGAGTTGAGAAAGCTTCTTTTGCATATAGACGAAAGCTTGTGGCAATCATTTCAGAATCCATCACTTTGTTGACTTGAGAGTTAAAGTCAGGATCATATACTTGTGTTTCATCGACAGGTATGATCGAGGCATTATTCAGAAGTACATAGTACCTCAATTCTGTGCTAATGCCAAAGATGATTATAGAGCCATTCCCCCTTTTGGTTATGAAATCAAGCTCATTCAAGTACGATGTTGGAGGGAAGGAAAATGGGGTATGAGCGTACATAACGACTGGAAGAACCGAAGCCGATAGGATTATCGTTGCAAAAAGAGCGATCTTGCAGGTCTTCATGGCCGCACTGACCAGTTTGTGGCGCATGCCAAAACTAGGTAGTTCCAAGAAAGCCACTAAGATAAGTGAAAAGGCAGGAAGCGAATAGATGTATGGTCTGTCAATCCACCCTCCCAGATACAAGACAAGGATGTTTGTGCAAACTATGCTGCTGACCCAGGCTGATAGTATGATGTTTTTCGGTTTAGCCCTTATGAAAACCAAAACAAAAGAAATGAGGATTCCAGCTATTGCCACAAATAATGCTTCAAAGAGTCTAAACCTTACTATAGGCAAGTATTGGGGCGTGTAATTGTAGATTATGCCTGCAACATGTGTAAAAGGATTGGGATTCTCAACAAGCTGGTAGAAAGTTGTGAATAGATTTCGGAAGGCCATAAACGCTGTTCCACCAACATATATTTGCCAAGCAAGCCAAACAGAAAGGGAGAATACGGCAATTGGAAAGGTTTTGAGTAGCAATTTTCGATTGTCGATGTAATCCTGTGTAAACTCACGTGATCTCAGTCGTTGTATAAGGCCAATAGCTAAGATGAAGACTATAATACCAAATGTGTTTAATATTGGTAGAAACGAAGATGCCGGATGAGAAAGTACTAACGCAACATAGGAGAATACAAACACTAGAATTTGTGATAAATGTGTCTTCTCGGCTAACAGAAATTTCAGTATGCAGTACCATACAAACAATTCAATGACCAGAGCCAAGCTTTGCCTGCCAAACATAAACCACAACCACATCAGGGCGATAAATGCTAAGCATGCTAAAAGAAAACCACTTTTTCCAACAAGAAGTCGACCTACCATATAAAAGTAAAGTAGGAAAAGAAAGGGTAGCACTAATGGAAGAAACTGTGCAATAACTATGTAATTGACTCCGGTCACCAAACTGAACTGAGCAATGAGGCAGGACAATGCAGGCGTCTCAAAAGAATAGCCGAAACCCGTGTGACCTGAACGCAGAACATTAAGTGATTCGCCCACAAATTGGTAGGTATCCGTGTAGATCATGTTTACATACACGAGCCTTGGAATTACATATATGTAAACCGCTAGCGAAAGCAGTGCAAGAAAGCCTAGAATCGTTAAGCTCTTGCTGAGTCTTCGTCTCAGAGACAAAACCGAGCATGGAATTAAAATTGATAGAGAAAGAAAAAGACCTATCCAGTATGCGGTTGGCGTAACCTTCACATGAAAGTATGGATCAGGTTCAGGTTTGTCTACGCGTGGTAGGGTAAGCAAAGTCGCAACGAGAACAGAGATTGACAACAGAACTAAGAGAGTGGTTATGCTACTCTGTTTCATTTCTATTCACCTATTATTGTACAAATTTTTCACGCACTTACACTATTTCCTGATCAATTCTAAAATAGCATTTGCAAGCTCTTCTGAATTTGCAGGATTTACAATTATTCCATTTTCTCCCGGATCCATCAAGTAGGTGATCCCGCCAACATTTTTTGTTGTGACCAATGGTTTTCCACTGCTCATAGCTTCTAGGAGCGCGAGACTGAAACTCTCATATAAAGAAGGTAAAACAAATATATCACAAGCTGAGTATACTTCTGAAATATGATCATGTGGTACGTAACCCATGAATCTGACGTAATCAGAAACATTAAGTTTCTTAGTCAAATGCTTAAGATAGACTTCTTGTTCTCCTCTCCCACAGATCAGAACTATAAATTCTTTCATTTCATTTGAAAGGGTCTTTGTAGCTCTGATGAGATTGAAAAATTGCTTTGCAAGTCTTTCCCATCTTTCATTTTATTGGCTAACCATTTCGCGTTGATAACACTCGTACTGCTCGCCAGTAAAATCATGATATAGCTCATTCACTCTTCGAATCAATTTTTTTTACTTTTTTCTACTTCATTTTAATTGTTAAACTCCTTAAAAACTCTCTTCATTTCCTTAATAAAATTCTCTTCAGAGAACATTTTCGCACGTTGTAAACAATTCTCGCTCATTTCCCTAAGAAGATTCTCATCATCAAGTCTTCTAATAGCTCTTGCAATGCTTTCTGGTTTTGGATCAGTGAGGAAACCTGTTTTCTCATCGACAATTGTTTCGCATACCCCTCCTCCATCATAACAAGCAACAACCGGTTTGCCAGATGCCATAGCCTCTATCGGAATCATTCCAAAATCTTCATTGAATGAGGGAAAAATTACGGCGAGACATCTTGCATAGAGTTCTCTGAGGGTTTTATCACACACTCTTCCTAAGAACTTAACATTGCTGGGAGCTTCTTTCATTAATTTGTATTGGTACGAATCATTTCCTGTAATATAAAGCGTTTTATCTGGAAGGAATTTCATGGCTTTTATGGCTAACAAGGGTCTCTTATTGATGTCTGCACTTGAAAATCTACCGATACAGAGCAATTTATTTTCGAAATCTTTTCTTTCGAACCTTTTTATGTCTATTCCAGGGTATACCACTTCGGCCTCTCTTCCATAAATTCTTTTTATGCGTTCCCGAGTTATGTTGCTATTACAGACTATTTTGGCTATATTTTTAACGAACATTCTATCAAAGATTTCTAGAAAAAAGTGAGTCGCCAAGAAAAATGATTTACCCAGTGTTCCATAAAAGCTTAGAAAATAAGGTTTCAGATCATAGATCGTGGGGAGTGGACTGTGACAATACCATATTGTCCTTTCACCACATTTTAAAGATACAGATGTATTTGGGAATACATGCGGCATTATGAAATCAAAGTCTTCAAGATCAAGAAGAACCGATTTCAGAATTCCTTCATAGTTATGTAGTTTTGTATTGCCAAGTGCATGTCCATACTCGATAATATTCAATTCTTTAAAAACTTCATAGGCTTTTGAAGGTTCGTAATAACCTGTAAAGATAACAGAATTGAAATTCTTGGCCAAAGAAATTATTATCCTTTCGACACCTCCAAGCTGTGCTAATCGAGGATAGAGAATAGCTATCTTCAAAATTATCTTTCTCTTCTAAAATTAATTAGAGTAAAGGCTTCTTTTTTATTAAGAATTAAAAGCTCGTTTCAGGTAACCTTTAATCCATTAATTTCCTTTTTCGAGTTTGGCTAGTTTAGCGCCCATCATGAAACTTGCCGTCTTACGTATCTCAACCAACTCATTGGCATAGACGTTAGCTCGCTTTGTATCATACTTACACTATTGGAGAGCAATAATCCGAGTTTAGTTTCTTCAAAGGAATTTTTTAAGGGAGTAACCGTGCGCGCACCAACCGAGTCATTTCGTTTATTGTGTTCACACGTTTCAGTGTTTCATGATAAGGGGCATCAGGAATTGCGCGCATGAATACGGTGATGCCCTTTCATTTCTATTCATCCGCTCACATGCACTTAAACTAATTCATAGTCGTTAAATCCTAACTCTTTAAACATTTCTTCGCATTGCCTTCTTAAATCTTTCTTTATTGCTTCTTCTTTTTCTATCGCATCTGCTCGGCTCAATAATCCTTCCCTAACCAAATTTGCCAAATAAAACCCATCTTTCGTAATGCCAGTTCTTCTCAAAAATTCATAGTTATCAAAACAGTGTAATTTGCAATCTACCCTTACTTCTTTATTAAGGGGTGTTTCCCAGGCCAACTCTCTTTTTAGGATCTCTATTTGTTTAAATGGGTTATATGCTATGTAATCAAAGAAATAAATTGTTTGCACTTTTTTATTTTTGAAAGACACTTGTAAAAAAGGGTTAAACTTATTCCACCCTTCCGGAGATTTTGAACCAATGTTGTCTCGAATAATATAGTAGCGATATTGTAATATATGCACTAACGCGCCTCTTTTTCCGTAATGATAAACGTTTTTCAAAAGGTGCCAAAAATTAGCAGTCTTTTTCTCTCCAAATTCTGTTCGAAATCGTCCTGCTTCCCATTTCACATCGTACGCATTGGTAGTATCTTCAACGTTCGTAGAACCCCAAAGAATAAAAGGTATATTTCTCCTAGTCGCCTCATTAATTGCCGCTGTGCGCAAGTTGTTTTCACAATTGCCGCAAGTCCTCTCAAACCTATTCATACACTTTGACAAATGTAAAGCCTCTCTTACGACTTTTCGACGAAAACTCGTAGACTTAACGATAACCAGATCAACTGACAATTTACTACACATGCTTTCAACATTTTTTTTGCTAACTTCGGTTGCGAAACCAGAATCAAAAAAAAAGGCTAGCGGTTTTAACCCCAACTTTCTTACTACGTAAAATAAAATGTAAGCACTGTCCTTCCCACCGCTTACTGGTATAACACAATCAGATTCATCCCTCTTTTTGGATCTCAAAATTTCCAGAAGTTTGTCATGACCACTAGTAATCTTATTGGTGGTAAACTGTTTATGGTCTCTACAAAATCTGCATATTCCATCGCTAAAAGTTATATTTGGAAAAGAATCCGGTATTATACACTTTTTACAAATTTTCATTATATAAACCTCATTTGCGATGTTTCCTGTCAAACGCGCGCTAGGCTGTTGCTAAATTCTAAAAATTAACATGGATATGTCGCTGCTTGTTTGATTTTATGGTTCGTTTTATGTCTGTGAGCCTTCAGGCGGAAGGCAGTT
Source organism: uncultured Candidatus Bathyarchaeia archaeon (assembly GCA_964598485.1). Lineage (GTDB taxonomy): Archaea > Thermoproteota > Bathyarchaeia > Bathyarchaeales > Bathycorpusculaceae > SOJA01. Next base: position 134,299 of record CAZRCD010000002.1, on the reverse strand, counting down.
GGCAGGAAAAGAGTAATTTAGCAACACGCTAGCGCGTATCCTTCTCCACTCCACTTCCGAATCACATCGAGTATGCATCCATCCAGCCCAATTGCCACTACTTTAGCCATCATTTAATTCCACACCGTGTAGCCAATTTGCATGGGTAACGCTCCCACAACCCTCATCAAATGAGCCCAACTTGATGATTTCAATCAAAATCAGCTTTACGAATGTTTCATCCGTACACCATTTATAGCACTCAGCCGAATGTTATATCAATCGCTTCATAGGAACGAATTGAATTAGTCACTAAGTGCCTCTCTGTAAACGTCTAGATGTTCTCTTGCGCTTCTTTTCCATGAAAACATCTTTGCTCTTTCTACACCTTTCTTGCACAGATCTTCTCTTAATCCTTCATTTGTTAGTATCTCAAACATCCTACTTGAAAGCTCATTGGTGTCGCATGGATTTATCAAGACCGCTGCATCACCAACTATCTCGGGCAACGAGTAAACATTTGACGTGACGACCGGACAACCACATGCCATTGCCTCAACCACGGGCAATCCAAAAGCTTCATGCAAAGAAGGAAAAACAAATAAATCAGCCAGGTTGTAGAACTTGACAAGATCTTCATCCGGTAGATAACCTAAAGAAACAACCTCCCTCTGCAGATGATATTTTTCAATCGTCTTGATCACGCTTTCATACCCCCATGCTGGGGGGTCAACTAAGACTAATTTGTGCTTAATCCCCAACTTACGTAGCTTGTGAAACGCTTTTATCAATCCTACAACATTCTTTGTGGGTTGATAAACACTCACATGGAGTATGAAGGGAAAACAAATTTTATACTTCTCCTCTAACTCTCTAATTAACAGGCTTTTTTGCCCTAGAGGCCTAAAACTTGCTTCTACACCGTTATAAATGACTTTTATCTTGTCTTCGGGTATTTTCATATATTTCATTAAATTTTGTTTTTCCGACAGACTAACTGTAATAATAGTGTTAATCTTATTCAGCTTGTAGAGCAAGAGGGCAAAAAACTTACGATATCTGAATATTAGCCTTTTTAGCCCCCCAACGTTTGGCCAGTATACTTTGGAGGGTAAAATCAAAGGCGACACACCATGAATAGTTACAATAACCTTAGGCATGCCAGAATGGAACACTAAAGGTGGTGCATCTACCGCAGCCAGATCGGTAAAGTGAACTATGTCAAAAGGGTATTTCTTAAGAGTGGATAAAAGAAATGTTCGATCGATTGCAACATCGAGGAAAATATTGCGAGTGTGGAAATGGGGGCTGTTCATCTGAAGGCTTTTCGCCCGCCGATGCAGATATTCTCGAGGTCTTCGCTTCTGGTACACTGCATAAGTTTGAAATTCACTATTCATGTCAAAAATGTTTAGGAGGTTTCTTGTGTACCTTGCTAGACTTGTTGGTCCCCAATCCACAACATCTGAGGTAATTGCTATTCTCATTTTTTCCCACACAAAGTTTGTTTTATCGGAACCCTTTTAGTTGCTAACAGAATATCGACATCAATTCACATTCGTGCGTAAGGATTGTTAAAATATGATCTTAGATCTCATTCAGCCCTGGTCACAGAAACACAATTTCGCGTACTCTGTCATCGTAACATACTTTACCTCTTTTCGAAAAGCAACATGTGCCAACAACTCTTCCAGCTTTTGCCATCCCTGTATTTTGTCCACTTGCCCAGCATGACCAAAAATGTGAAAAACTCCACCTGATTCCAAAAGCACATCAAAGATTTCTTTACCCAGTTCATTCCACTTTTTTATTCTCAGAGGGTTAACAACAAGATTTGGTAGTAGTTTAAATAATCGAAACATTCCTCTTATGTCACGTAGTGCATGAGGATAAGCCCAAATAGTTACGTTAAGTTCGTAAGGATTTTCTGCGGATACTGTGTAGAATGGTTTGGTTGTTCTGGCACACAGATACTTTGCATTTCGAACCATTTCAACGTGAGTTTTATCGTAGCATCCTTGAGGATAAGCAAACGACGTAACGGGTTTCCCTAATACTTTTTCTAGCAATCTTTTCGACTCAAATATTTCTCTCTTTGCCACTTCCGTTCGAACCTGAGTAAGGTTTACATGATTAAGTGTATGAGCACCTATTTCATGACTTTCAGAAATGTGTTGTAACTCATTCTTCGATATTTCCTTCCCTATCCAATTATTAACAACAAAAAACGTTCCCTTCAGCTTATAGGTCTCCAAAAGCTCACAAAGCTTAAGATCTAACCTAGTAACATCGTCCCAGCTACTTATCACAAAGACACTAGTCTGTTGCATAGAAATCATCCTTATGGGGCGCTAAGATTATCTCTTTAGTTCAAATTTCCTTCAAAACACGTTCCATACTGCTTGCGATTACTTGAACATTGTAAAGTTTGTCAACCATTTTTCTGGCATTAGAGCCCATTGTGCGGATTTTTTCTTCGTTTCTTATCAAACTGAGGGTTTTATTTGCTAAATCTCGTGAACATGCCGGCTTAGCTAAACAACCTGTAACGTTGTCAATGACCAAATGAGGTATCGAGGCTAATCGAAAACCAATTACCGGCTTTCCCGCGAGCATTGCTTCACCTATCGATAAACCGAAAGCCTCGTAAAGACTTCCTTGAACTAGCATTGCTGAACGTGCGTAGAGGGCAGATAAGCCAGTAGATATTTGAGGAAGTATGATCACTCTCTTCGGGAACTCAGCCTGAAGTTCTGTAACATTACTCATAAGTGGTCCATTGCCAACAGAGACATATATTGCATCCTCTCTTGATGCCAAGACATATCTCATTGCCTTTGTGAGAATTGGGGTTCCTTTTATAAATTGTAGAGCTCCAACGCTCAGTATCACTTTTTTTTGTTCGGGTATGTGTATTACTTCAGAACTGTTATCTTTTAAATTAATGACTGCGTTCGGAACGACGCGAATTTTCTGACGTAAAATTGAATAATATTTTTTTGCATAATACGCTTCCTTTGGTGTTAATGTCACAACAAGTCTTGCTTTTTGGCAGGTTTTTTTTTCAAGTTCTCCGTAAAAAAAATGTCCAAAAATATTTTTGAAAAAGTTTTTGGGGGCCTTTGGAATAGCAGTGCGCATCTCTGAGTTTTTGCAAGCAAAATTAAAAAGCGTAAGTCCACGTTTCACATTGTTTCCATGAAGCGTTACGACGAGACGGTCTTGAAGCAACGGAGGAATCAACATTCCTGTTATTCCTTGCACGTTTATTACGTCGAATTTACAAGTTTTATGTAGGTTTAAAATATAGCGGTTTGCTTTTTCCTTAATTTTTGTTATATGAATTAGATTCGAGTAGCCTAAAGTTTGATGCAAATGGCAATATGGAGAACATAATTTTGTAAGTCGTTCGGGTATATTTTTTAACCCTAATATTATGTGAACCTCATGTCCTTTTTTTGATAATGCGTAAGCCATGCTGCCGAGTGCAATCTGCCCGCCCCCCAAACCTCCATTGAGATCCACCAAGGCTATTTTCAATGTTTCCAACAGCATTCGCCTTCATTTTTCTTAAGCATGATCGATTTAATCTTCAAACGAGTGCATTATTCTAAGTGTTTCCGTAATTTTAGTCAGCCCTTTCTATCATTTTTGTTCTAAAATCTCAGTGTATATCCTATCCAGGACACTGCCAACTCTGTTCATTGAAAATCTTGATATAATTGTTTCGCGAGCTTTAATTCCTAAAAAACGGTAATCGTCGGCGTTTTTTACGCCATCAACTATGGCTTCGGCTAGTGCTTCTACACTTCTGGGTTTAACAAGCTTTCCATTTTTTCCATTAACAACAAGCTCGGGTACAGCCCCTACTGTTGATGCTATTACTAAGGCACCGCTTGCCATAGCTTCCAATAAAGTCAAGGGAGGATCCATGTGATAATAAGGCTGAGTATAAGGGAACACTACTACGTCTGCTAAATTATATATCTCCTCTAGACGGCGCTGTGGGGGTAGCAAAACAACTTTATCCTCAAGTTTTAGTTCCCTTACTATTTTCTGAAGTGCTAATATATACGGTCTTTCGTATTGCTGTCTAGGGCTTGAAATTACAAGTTGGACGTTATCGACATGCTTTACTACTTTGTGAAAAGCGCGTAGAAGCACAAACACTCCTCGAACCGGCTCAATTTGCCCAACAAAAGCTATGACATTCTCTCCAGATACACCATGTTTTTCACGAAGTTTTTCCTTTTGTGGAAGAGGCTTGTACTTATCTGTATCTATGGGAAATGGCATGCAAAAGATCCTCGACTCTTGTATTCCAGTGTTCTCTCGGAAATACTTTACAAGGAAATCATTGGTGCATAAAATGTAATCCAATACTTTTTTGCATAAAAACGAAAGACGAAACTGAGAAAGAGGCGAGTAGATATATGGATGATACGGATGTGAAAAATGTGCAATAGTCTTAGTCTCTTTTCTTAACTTAGGACGAATAAATAAAGCATAAATATCTCCTGCCAAATTCGGTAAGAAATGAACAATATCATAGTTATGTAAGCTTGATAAAAAAGACGCATACGAAGCTGTTATCAGATTATCTACATGAAATTTTTCGGCAAAAAGAGTACGGAAAAAATAAGTCGCAGGTTCCTCTACATGGCAACCACGTGGCTCAGCTGAGAAAACTGTTGCGTTGACACCTATTAGACGCGCCGCCTTAATTAGGTTTTTAGAGCCAATAGTATATCCTTCGAAAAACTCTGATAAATAGCGTTTCATCATATAGCAGACTTTATAACTCACCGCTTTTCATCTTCCTAAGAACCTTCATCTTTGCTGGTGTTTTTCCATTAACTGTTGATACAAATTATATGTTGACGATGCTATTTTACTCCACGTATAATTTCTCGCGACTTCCTTGTTTATATTTCCCATGTCATTCCTCATTTTTTCATTTTTTAAAAGTTTGAGACATGCTTTATACAATTCTATAGGATCATTCTTGGGTACGACGAACCCGTTGACTTCATCTTTCACAATATCAGGTACGCAGCCCACAGGCGTCGCTATAATGGGCAACCCTGCATACATAGCTTCAAGTATTACCAACGCGAATGTTTCCACTCTAGACGGTAAAACAAATAAATCACATGAAAAGTAGCAATCGACCAAAGCAGGATCGTCCAGCGATAACCCAATTTTAACAATTTTTTCTAACCCATTATTTTTGATAAGGCTCATAATTTTCTTAAAATATTTAGCATCAGTCACAGCTCCGACAAAATAGGCTTCAAATTCAAGATCTTTCTTAAGTTTGCTTAATGCGTATACTAAAGATTCGTAGTTTTTGTTTTTGTCGAACCTGGCAACACACAATATCTTCATTTTTCCGTTTCTTTCGACAAATTTTCTTCTCTTCTCAAATTTCTTTACATCTATTCCGTTCGGTATTAGTGTAATCTTATTTCTATTTATGCCCAAGAAAACAAGTAACATTACATCTGTTTTAGAAAGAGCAATTATGTGATCCAGATTTTTTAACGAGTCGATGAAAAAGGGATTTATCAAGGCACTTAATTTGCTTCGTCTCGTTATTTCTGCTGCTTCTTGCAGCCCATGTGTAGTTAAGATTTTTATTTTCTTCTTTACAGATTTTTGCAATAGCCATCCACTAAATAATCTAGAAAGACCTTGAAAATGCAGAATATCAATATCACAAAATCTCAGATCTTTTATCAATTTCACAGAGAAATTTTTGACAAAAGGCAAATTTGTGACCGAATACCTGTAAATTGGAACTCCATTAACTATTTCTTGTTTGGGAAATCCACAAGAAAAATTTAGCTTATAATTTTTGTTCGCATCTAAATTTGGGGTCCAATTGAACGTATAAAGTTTGACATCGCACAACATTTTTAATTCTTTTGCTAGATTGAGAGTTGCAAGTTCAGCTCCACCGTACGCCGGGAGAAAATAGGGACAATACATAGCTACTCTAATTTTTTGATCGCTCATATTTCGATCCCGCCCTCCTGAGGAACGATTCACGCGCGAAAAGTTGTCGATGACCGTTACGATTGACCCCAAATTGACGAGAAATTCCGTTAACCATGAGCTGATGAATCCAGCGCCGCCTGTACTAAAACTCGCTTACCGTGCCAGTCATTCTTTGAAAAATATGTTAAGGAATTGCTGATCATGTTCACTCCTCGCATTTTGTTACCTTAGATTATCTAAGTAATTCTTGCATAAGAACTTCAAGCTTGTCAGCTATAATGTCCCAGTCGTAACTAAGTATAGGTTTTCGTATTTCCTCAGGGTCATAATCTGACGAAATTGCTTTTTTTATTTGCGAAGCCAAACTTTTGGGACTGGTGTATGCAAGAAGATATTTACCACCAACTTTTTTTAACTCTCTCAATGGTGGAGCAAAGACAGGTTTGCCACACGCCAAATATTCCAACAACTTGTTAGGAAATGCCATTTCAGTAAGCAGTGAATTGGTCTTGAAGGGTATTAGCCCACCTACACTTATATTTATGAAATCTGCCAGTCTTTCATATGGTTGAAAACCTAAAAGTCTAACTTGCCGTTCTAGACCCCGTTTTACGACTCTTTGAATCAACGGATTCTCTTTCTCGGAATATATGCTCCGACCTATGATAAGTAGTTGAATTCCAACTCCCTCCCTCTTGAGAATACTAAGAGCATCGAATACAACATCAAAATCTAACCAAGACTCAATAGACCCAACGTATACTAGAACGTCACCCTCTAATTCAAGATCACGCTTTAGGCTCTTACTGGGTACTCTCGGCACAAAAACCTTCGTATCAACACCGTTTGGAAGATGTTTGACACAAGTATTTGATGCTACGTGCACAGCATATTCTTGAAGTGTGGTTGAGCAGGTCGTGCAAAGGTCGGCTATTCTTATGTTGTGGTTTGTGATCAGCATCGCCAAAGAGTAAATGAAGCCTGCTGATATCCTATTTGCCTCAGGAAAATACGCGCGGACAGAAGCTGGAAAGAAATCAGAAAGGTCGAAAATACTCTTCGCTCCGCATCTTTTAGCCGCCTCAAATCCTAATGTGCAAACTGCAAGGTGCGATCCAAACACTACGTCGATGTCCAGCTCTCTTATTGCCGAAAAGATTTTCTTCCCTTGGAAAACAAGGTTCACTATGTAAAACTGTGCTGGATCTGAAACATGAATCGTGAATGGCTTGATCAATCGAGTGAATTTTGGAGTATGTGTAGGTTTCTCGTTTCCTTTGTAGACATCAAATTGGATGACATAGACGTTGTGCTTTCGTCCAAGTTTTTCAAAGATCTTGTAATGTCGTTGGGCAGGGACAGGATGATTAACCCAGTCATTATTGGGTATTAACAGAATATTCATTTACACTTCACCAAAATTGAATGCACTTACATACATTGTCATATGCGCTCTCGCTTCTGTTTCAAGTGTTTAACCATTTTTTAGCTGGGTTCTCACTGAAATTTTTCCGCTGGAATTTTGGGCTTGGGCAGATCGCACGCGAACTCTCAATTCCTTCTTAATAATGTTAAGCGAGATTCTTTTCAAGAAGCTTGAATGTTTCACGCGCGTGATGCTCTTTCGATACGCCTGCAACAACACCTTTAAGTTCAGATAAAGTCCGTATGTAATTTATTGCTTCCGATGGCCTGAGATATCCAGCTGCTAAGATGCTTATTGCTATTACATGAGATTCAGGAAGATTTGCTAAGGCTCTCTCGCATTCTGTCTTGGAGGAGTTCATTTGGAATCCAACTTTATTGAACGGTGCAGCAATTGTTATTTTATTGAAATTTATGTTCCACTCTCTGAATTTTTTCACTAGGTGTGAGAAATTACGGGTCTCGAAGCCAGGTTTCATTCCAAGTTTCAACATGAAGTCTACATATGACTTGAAGAGCCAATCTAAGTTGAGGGCTAGAGCCATGTCAGTTATTATCTCGTGAAGCAATACTGATTCTAGATTCGCTTGTTTACCTGCTGATGATTTTATCCTAGAGATTTCATAAATTAGATAGGTCTTCATGAGAGCGATAGGATCTGTTCTTATAACTCCTTTGAAACCCATAGCAATTGCCCTTATATTTCCTGAGACTGCTATTTGTTTCGCAATTTTTTTTGCTAATCCAAGGATTCCTCCAACCTGAGTAGCTAATCTAACGTATTCATATGCGTATGGTACTAGAGCATAAAGTCTCAGGCTCTTAATTCCTTCCATTTCACGAATTATTTTCAGTATTGAAAGAGTTGTTTCACTAACCGAGAACATAAAGCCGTCAGCTCCATTCTCAACTGAAGTCATAACCAACTCAGCATCGTACTCTGCATGAGTAATCGCATCACCTCTAACTCTAGCCCGCTCTTGTGAGAGATGACTTATACCATGAAACGGGTTATCACCAACCAGCAACAACTTTTTTCTTTCGTTACTCATTTTTACCAGCTCTATATTTTACTTGATCAATAATGTAATCAACTTTTGAAGCAGTGCAGAAACTAGGTTCCGCATCACCACCATTCAATACCGATTTAATGAAGCATTCATCCTCACGGAAATATTCTGGTGTTCCCAGCAGAAAACCCACGTTATCGTTAAGATCATGTCTATACCACCTAGATGATTTTCCATCATTCAGCTTTAACTCCACCTTATCGTCATTCACCCTCATAATCCCTTCAGAACCCCTAATCACTAGTCCAAACTCAGGCATCCGATAGTTCTTCATACACCATGATATGTTAAGCCGTCCTTCTAAGCCATCAGATTTCTTAACACTGAAGTATGCAGAACCTTCAGAACCTCTCTCGCCTAATGGTTCCAGCTTAGCGGAGTCAACCTCCAAGTCGCCAAAGAACCAAAGCGCTAAGTCTATAACATGGGCCCCCAAATCTCTAAGGACCCCTCCTCTAGACGCAGAAGTTCTTGAAATTTTCTTAATCCCCAAAAAATCTGACGAGTAAGCATATGCATCAAAAGAAATTACGTCTCCTAACGTCTCTTGATTCAGTAAATCCTTAGCCTTCCTAAAAGTAGCAGCAAATCTTTTCATGTAGCCAACCATGTTACTACCCCCAAAATTTTTAGCTAACCCAAATAACTCCTTCGCTTCTCCGTAACTAGATGCAAGTGTTTTTTCAACAAACACATTACGCGCTATTCCCTTTGAGTATATAGTCTTAGTAACAAGAAAATGAGAGAGTATAGGTGTCGTTATGTAAACTGCATCAAGATCTAAATCAGAGAGCTTCTCCACATCATCCACTACCTGAACCCTATTAAATATTTTCTTACAAAATTTACGAATTAAGGCACTTTTGTCGCATAACGCAGTAAGTTCAATATTAGACAAAGTATTTAAAATACTAGCATGGAGTAGCCCCATCTTACCCAATCCAGTAACGGCAACCCTTAAGGTTACTCTCCTCAAAATCTTCACACAACTTATGGACTTTTTGGCTTAATTTTTCTACACTCAACGTCTCTGAACCAAGGCTTACAAATCATTTCTGGCAAACTTAATAATAACTCCACAGGGCCAATCAGTTATTAAAGAGGTGCCTTTCATTCTTTAAGAAGTTTCACAATTGTTTTTAGCGGTGCCCTTACGAGGATTTTGCCTTTTGTAACGTTGGAATTCTTATGCTCCGATAACACTTCTGAATACCCAGCTTGATTGTACACTGTTAAAATTTCAAAACTGCCGTCTATCTTGCAGAGTTGTTCAGAGTTTATAAGCGCGTATACGATGTATGGATCATTTCTAGTGTCGCTTGCTTCTACTTCAATCCCATTCTCAACTGCATTCTTCATCGCAACAGCTATTCTCTCACCAGCATCTCCCTCTCCAAACGGATTCGGCTTCTTCCCTGAGTTTTTCCTTATTTCTTCAGATCTTTGCACTTGATTCTCAGTCAGCTTGACTATAGCTTCTGGCTCCGTGCCCGCAAGCACATTTATTCCGTACAGAACAGTTTCCGGTCTCTCCGTGTTGTACCTTAACGTTACGGTTGGTACACCTAACGTGAGAGCTTCTTCTTGGACCCCCCCACTGTCAGTTAGCACCGTCAAACTGTTAGATAGAAGACCCAGAAATTCAAAGTATCCTTGAGGTGGAATAACAGCCAGTTTTCCTCGTCTCTTAAGAGTGTTAAGGATTCCCGCCGCCTTAAGTTTACTTTGTGTTCGCGGATGAATTGGAAAAACAATCTTATACCTTTCACTGAGCACCGAGACAGCTCCAATTATACTCGATAAATTAGAGGAAACATCCGTGTTTTCTTGCCTATGCAATGTTACTAACAAATACTCATATGGATTTATGTCCAGTTCTTCTAATAGCTTCATGCTCCTTCGCTTAGCCTTTTCCTTACACTCAATTACCACATCAACCACAGTATTGCCCGTTAAATGTATTTTCCTTAAGGGTATTCCTTCATGCGTCAAGTTCGCAACTGCCAACTCTGTTGGTGCAAACAGAAGTTCAGAACACGAATCGGCAACAATTCTGTTAACTTCCTCAGGCATTGTTCTATCGTAACTTCTTAATCCAGCCTCAACATGAGCAAAAGGCACATGAGATTTTATAGCCGTTAAAGCAGCAGCCGCCACAGTATTAGTGTCTCCCTCAGATACTACAAGTGAAGGTTCAAACCGAGATATTACCTTCTCCAAGCGAACCATTGCCTTCGCAGTCTGAACGGAGTGACTTCCACTTCTGATATCTAAGTTTATATCAGGCTCAGGAAGCCCAAGTTCTTCAAAAAACACTTTACTAAGCTCATAGTCATAATGCTGCCCACTCCAAACGAATCTAAAATCTACTTTGAGTTTCCGCAACCACTTAATTAGTGGCGAAAGCTTTATTACTTCGGGTCTCGTTCCCGCGACCAATAATATAAGATTCACCGTTCCCCCAACCACACTATTATGAATTTTCTAGCTACCAAAACCTTCGAAAATCCGCTCACCTCAACACACCCATCAATTTCAAAACTTCTGAACTAGAATAAGCAGAAATAACTTTCACCGTTCACCAATATAGGTTAAAATCCACCCGACAGTCCACAGAAACTCTAGAACCGGAAACATCGCAACAATTCATATCCGCCTTCTCGAACGCTTTCACGACTCTAAAAACCATCTTCTATTCCCCTTTTACAAAATGCTTCTGAACATCTAATTCAGATTCAGAATTAACTTAGAGCTTCAACCAGAATTCTCCTCAAAATAGTGAAACCATGCTTCAACTTCAGCTTTTTCTTCCCAACTCTAGCCCTATAATAAATAGGCAATTCCTTCATAATCTCAAGAGCATTTGTTGTTGTAGACCCCCTCCCCCTATCAACAACAACACTTAAGCACCCACTCTTTCCTAGAGCGCTGCACTACCACTACTAAACAAAACACGACACGCACACTTAAAACTAATACGTGCTCTCTAACAAGATCCTTTTCAAAATTGAAAATCCATGCTTAACCTTCAGCTTCTTTTCTCCTAATCGTACTCTGTAATATATGGGGATTTCCACTATGCCATAGCCTTTCCTTTCCACATAATGGTTCAATTCCACTTCCAAGTCGAAACCTTTCGATTTCGGCTTCCAATCTCTCAATATTCCCCAGCGCACAACCCTCAAACCCGTTAATGGATCACGCATCTGCACCCCATTCAACAAATTATGCACAAAGGCCAACAATCTATTGCCCGTGTAGAGCACGCTATGCATTCTGCCCAAGTGGAAGTGAGCGTTAAACCTGTTTCCACACACCATACCAACCTGCGGGTTTTCCTCCAAAACCCTCACCATCTCAACCAGATACTCCGCCGGATAAGTATAATCCGCATCAATAAAAACCACATACTTCACATCAGAATCAACATGCCTAATCGCCTGCGCAATAGCCTGCCCCTTACCTGACCCTTCCTGAAACAAAACTTCAGCCCCCATATCCTTAGCAAATTCAACCGTCCTATCCGCGCTGTTGCCGTCAACAACCAAAAACCTTGGACCCTTCAAAACCTCTCTAAGCTCCGCTAAGGTAGGACCTATTCCTTCCTCCTCATTCAGCGCCGCAATCATCGCCAACACTGAGGGAGAACTACTATCCTTCTCCACTTTCTCCACCAACACGGAAACGTCGTTAATTCTCAGACACGTTAACCCTTATTTCCGTCCTAAATAAATCAATATGGAAAAAAACTCTATAAAAAACCACCATATCCATCCTACAACACAAATTGCTAAACACCACGCATCACACGCAAATGCCACCTAACCAACTCCAATAAACCAGCCTCAACCCCAATTTTCAGATAAAAACCCAAACCTCAAACCCTCAGCCAACAACCCATCAACAAAATGACTACCAACAAAACCAGCCCCACCAGTAACTACAACCCGACTCACATCCATACCCTAACAGCCACCTTACCCAAGCTTTAACAAAAACAGACACTTGAACAAAAAACTGGTGATAATTAAGAGATCCCTGCGTTAACTTTTATCTTCGATAATTTCAAGCGCTCCGTCTTTTATGATTAATAGTTTGCCCTCATAATCCTTAACTTTAGCTAGCAACGATTCCATTTCTTTAATCAGTTTTTCAGCTTTTGGAGGGTGAATGTGAAGGACGATTATGCCGTGGAATTGTTTTGGAGGAAATAAGATTGTGTTAGCGAAGTCATAATCTCTGGTTAACAAAATGTATCCTTTGCTGAGGGCCAACGATGCTAACTCCCTATTTTTCACACCTTTCGGCGAATATTCGACTATATAACCCTTGGATTCTAGAAAATTTTTGACCAGCTTTGGAATGTTTTCGTCAAGCAGGAACTTCAGCGTATTTGACGTAATGTTCGCCTCTTATAATTTTGGCAGCCCAATCTAATGCTTCTTTGATCATGTCCTCGTTTAAGCTGGGATAATAGTCTCTAATAATTTCCTCAATAGAAAGGCCGGCGGCGAGAAGTTCGATTACATCGCTAACTAGAACTCTCGTGCCCTTAAAAGTAGGTTTTCCATGACAGATTTCGTCGTCGACAACTATGTATTTACCAACCTCAACTCTCATAAGAACTCACATGTAGTTTTTATAAGTAACCATATTTAAAAACTTTCACATGAAAACCCCTAACCATCAACGCATCAACCAAATGAGAACCAATAAAACCAGCTCCACCAGTAACAAGAACTCTACTCAATTTAAACAACCTCACATTTACAGGGAATTCAACCTCTCTTAACTGATTTTCGTTAGCCACGTAATAGTTTTCCAACGGCAACTTTTATCTCCGAATAAATGGTGAAAAGCTTAAATTTGTCAATTCTTAATATTTTGGTAGAGATGTTTAAAATGGTGGAAGAAGTAGTCCTTAAAAAAGTTGATGCACAAGGCCGCGTTACCATTCCTGCAGCTTGGAGACGTGGTTGGAGGTCTGGCAAAGTCATTCTGGTTAAGCGTGGCGGAAAAATTGAGTTGTCACCAGTGGAGCCTTTGGCTCCTTCCAGTTTGTTTGATTCCATTGAAATAGTTGACGATGTAGACTTTACAGATTCACATTCCTTGAAGAGAGCGCTTTTGGAGAGAACCACAAATTGAGGCTTGTGGACTCCAATGTTTTTCTTCACGCCTTCCTTAAGCCTCGCAGAAAATTGACACAAAATGAAATCAAGATCAAAGAGGAAGCCAAGGGTATAATTAAGAACATTGAAGGCGGAGAAGAAGTTGCGATGTCAACCGTACATCTTTCGGAAATTGTTAATATTGTTGAAGCAAGTTTAGGTCTCGAGAAGTCTTTAGGCCTCTTAGCTTGGATTATAACCATGGACAACATTGAGATTTATTCTGTTGGTTTAGGCCACTACGAAGCGTCGTTATCACTTGCCAAAGAAACAGGAGTCAGCGCTAACGACGCACTTGCCTATTTGTTTATGAGAAGCTATGAACTGAAGGAGATATACTCATTTGACAAACATTTCGACAGATTAAAAAACATTGTTAGGTTACCTAAACATCCAAAAGTCGAAAACTCAACACTCACCTAAACGACTCAAAACCCATCCAACAGACCACAGAAACACTACAAATGGCAACACAACCACAACTAATAACCGATTCCTCAACTACCTTCACAGCTCTAAAACCCATCTTTCACCCACCCCTTATAAAGCAATTCTGAAATGCCAATAAACATTCAAAATCAGCCTGATGTCAAGTAAGCGACTCGTCAATATCCTTCTAAGGATTATAAGACCATGTCTGAGTTTCAGTTTCTTTTCGCCCAGTCTATCCCTATAACCTATTCGCGCGCGCGAGCTGCAATATTCATGGCAACAACCAAAATCTTCAATGACCCTTCAACACCAAACAATTCCTTCATAATCTCAAGAGCAATTGTTGTTGTAGACCCCCTCCCCCTCTCAACAACAACACAAGCACGCACTAATACTTGGATCCTAATAAACAAAGAATGTTGAAAACAACGTTTTTCAGAAAAATCCCTCAAACAAAAAACTGGGCAACAAAATTAAACACCCTTCACGTTCAACCAAACCCCTACAAAACCGTTACGTGTACACTAGTAAATGTCTACTCCCTTCATTTTTAGTACTTTACAGTAAATATGATGCACACTAGTAAGCCGCCTTGCGTGGCAGTATTGCATATACAACTATTGTTTTTTCTAGCCTCAATTCAAATAATATTCTATATTTACCTACCCGAAGCCTGTACTGTTTTCTATACCCTCGCAATTTTTTGATGTCAACCCTTGTGGAGAACCCCTCATCTCTTAAAATATGTAAAGCTTCAATCATCCTGTTACGCGTATCTTTGCTCATTTTTTCAAGCTGTTTAAAAGCTTTCTTTTCAAGAAGGACACGGTATCTCGACAAACAATTATGTCCCCTTCTCAACCTCTTCGAGAGGTATAAGCTTTACACTTCCCTTCTCCTTAGCCTTAACATACTCCTTGATAGCCTCAACCTCGTCGTTTAACGGCTCTTCCAACCCCACAAGCCTCTCCTCAACAAGCTCCGCTAATCTTTCAACTTTTTCACGAACAAGCCTAACCTCTTTTAAAACCTCTTTTAGAGCACTACTTGACACTGCAACCCCACACAATAATATAAATGGCAAGATATAAACATTAAAAAAAGAAATCGCTCATGAAACGTTTAAAACAGCATAAATTCGAGCTTCTTCACATGTTACATTTCATGCGTACTTAATCTAAGCTTTTGGATGATAACCTTGCTTTTTAGCAATAATCTTTATCGGATGGGAAAACTTTGTTGTGTCTATCGGTGTTGGACCAAGCACTTCTATCCCGACTATTTCTCCCTTCTTGGTCAAGTCTAGGATAACATTGTCCGAGATCGGCTCGCTTTCCTCTACCTTTCCCCTTTTCAGCCGAATGTACAACGCATTGCAGCTGGAATCATATTCTAATAAAACCAAGCCCTCTCAACCTCCTTTCATAGCGCGGTAAGCGTTGCCTTTCTATACAGCTTTCCGTTTACGTCTCTCTGAAAAGTGTAACACTGTTAGCCCAATTATCTTTCCGTTCCTATATCGGATGACCACATCATTCTCAGTTAATTCTGAGTCGTCGGCCTGCGAGTCTGGACTAAATGATATGTACAGCACATCAGCTTTTTCATCATATTCCACGTCGACCACTTCGGTGCTAAGGGCCACTATCTCGCTTTTTGCCATATTACTGGTCTCCTCAATAACTTATGTGCTTTAGAGGTTAAAAACGCTGTGATGATAAGCTCTTTATCTTCACGATACACCACGATCAAGTCTTTGGGTCCTATGGATGTTTCGGTATAATGCTTCATAGCCAATAATTCACGCTTACGACCTTCAATTACATAATCGGGTCTTTCAACAGTTTCCAGAATCATATGTTCGCAACCTCTAAGCTCACCATGTTTGCGAACTATCCTTTCCAGGACTTCAGAGTAAAGTTTGACTTTAGCGCCGTGTATCGTCCTTGCAATTCTGAAGGATAAAATAACCATCTCCTCCGCGTAGAAATCATCGTTACTATTATCCGATTTGAGTTGATAGAGAGTTAAGTCTTTTGCATCAAAACAGGTAATGATGTGGAAATTAGGGATTCCACAAAGCACCAAACCCCTAACACGACCCAGAACCAAGTTCAAACACCAATCAATGCTTATGCCTTGTCTATAGATCGCAAAAGCTCTCTACAACTCAGCCTAACCGCTTCTTCACTGTTAAACCGTGGCCTCCAACCAAGACTCAACAACTTATCCACAGAAAGCAACATCATCTTCACGTCGCCCCTCCATCCACGACCCCCATCAACCCCACCAGTAAACCTAAACTCCAAACCCTCCAATCCCATCTCCTCACCAACAATTTCAGCAATACGCCTAACATCAACCTTATCCAAAGAACCAACATTATAAACTTCAACTTTCTTCTTCTCATCATCAAGAAAACGTTTCAAAGCATGCAAAACCGCGTCAACACAATCCTCAACATACAAATAAGATTTGCTCTGACTGCCATCGCCTAAAATCTCAAGCTCCCTTGGATTCTCCCGAAGCTTACGAACAAAATCTATAATCACACCATGACCAGATCTACCACCAACAACATTAGCCAAACGAAAAACCAAACCCCTAACACCAAAAGTGTGACAAAAAGCACAAATCAAACCTTCACAACCAAGCTTCGAAGCCCCATAAACAGAAATCGGCAAAACCGGACCATAATCCTCACACGTAGGAAACACCGCAGGCTCACCATAAACCGTTGAAGAAGAAAAGAAAACAACCAACCCAACAGTTCCACTCTTACGCACAGCCTCCAAAACGTTAAAAGTCGTCAACAAATTCTCACGAAAATGAACCGAAGGATCAACCTCAGCCACACGAACCTCAGGATTAGCAGCCAAATGAAAAACAACCTCAACACCATCAACCACCCTTTCAGCCACGCCCAAATCCTTCAAATCTCCACGAACAAACTCAAAACGTTCACTATCAACCCAAACCTTAACATTATCCAAACTACCACCACTAAGATTATCCACCACCTTAACAAAACAATCCATCCTCATCAACCGATCCACCAAATGACTACCAATAAACCCAGCCCCACCAGTAACAAGAACCCTTGAAAACCCTTTCAAACCAACACTCCCATGATTCATTCACGGTAAAAACACTGTGTAAACATTTATATGTATCGTTTACATACAAATGTAAACAGTGATCCCGATGACAGAAGTCATATCCACACGAATCCCAGACGACGTAGCCAAAGACCTAAAGGAAATCGAAAAGGAAGAAAAAACCGACCGCGCCACTGTAATCAGAAAACTCTTAGCAAAGGCTATTGCCGAGTGGAAACTTGAAAAGGCCTTAAC
Source organism: uncultured Candidatus Bathyarchaeia archaeon (assembly GCA_964598485.1). GTDB lineage: Archaea > Thermoproteota > Bathyarchaeia > Bathyarchaeales > Bathycorpusculaceae > SOJA01. The sequence goes on along the minus strand of CAZRCD010000002.1, from coordinate 116,869 downwards.
GCTCTATCGTGACGGAAAAATAACCCTCTGGAAAGCCGCAAAAATCGCAGACTTATCCCTCTGGGAAATGATGGAAATAACAAAAGAGAGAAAGATTCCGTTTCGCTACACACATGAAGATTTCCGCCAAGACTTTGAAACGGCTTTGAAGGAAAAATAATGCAGAAACCACTAATTTTCAACTCAACCCCTCTAATCTACTTGACACGAGTTTCCTTAACAAAATTCTTCAAAGAAATCCCCGAAGAAAAATTCACCACAACAAAAGTGTTCAACGAAGTCGTCCAAGAAGGAAAAAAGAAAGGAGCGCCAGAAGCATCACTCTTAGAAAGCTTCTTCAAAGAAGAAACAATCAAAGTTCATAACCCCAACGACGAAGAATACCTCAAATCCGTAAAAAAAATGTCTGCAGAAAGTAAAAGACAACCATTACACGAAGCAGAAGCCGAGGTTCTCTGCTTAGCAAAAGAGCTGAACGGAATAGCCATAGCCGATGACCAAGTCGCCAGATCCGTTGCCAGGCTTCTGGGAATAGAACTCCACGGAACAGGCTACATCCTAGGCAAAATATTTGCGACAAGCAAGATCAAAAAAGAAGAGTTAATGGAAAAGGTTAAGGAAATGCGTAACGAGGGATGGCACGTGTCAGCTGAAGATTACCTAAAAATAATCGAGTACCTAAAGAGCCTTTAGTCAGCCACGCGCGCATACAGATTCAAACTAAGGATCAACAAGCTTAAAAATCAAATATGCCCAGAGCGCTGAAAACACGACAACACTAAACACCCGTCATGTTCAACCAAATGCCCACAAAACGGTTATGAAACTCAAAAGCATCAAACCCAGCATTATAAATCCAAAGTTCAACGAAAACCTGATAGTAAAAGCCATTATTGCCCCCATCCCATAAAGCCAACTTACCAACGCTAAAAACCACATCATTTATTACCAAACTCTCAACAAAAGATTGATTCTCAAAAAAAGAAACCCCAGAAAACGAAAAAGTCAAAGGCGCCTCCCAAGTCTTACCGTCTCGAAGAAAAACGCGACACTCATACAACGGCGAAAGCAGACTAGGCATTCCAGCAGTAGCGTTAGACAAAGGCTCACTCTGATTCCTAAACTTCACATAAACCATGTAATAAGCCGAAGACCCCATATGATTGCCGATGCCTAAAAAAACATTGTAAACTGTATCATTCACCACATTAAATGGGTAATCTTCAGCCATGTGGTTTGGACCCAAAATCCAAAGCTCCGAAAAACATTCACCTCCAGAAAGAGGCAAAACAAGGCTTAACGTGGGAGCCGAAGCCACTAGAATCAAGATTAAACCACTGACAGCGAAAACAGTGCGATAATCCTCAAGATTCACCTGTAACCACCTCAGGCTTCATCTTCAAAACCTTCTCAAAATAACGCCGTTTAAAAATTCGCCAACCAACAACACTTCCCAAAACTACCACACCAACAGCCAAACCTGAAGCCGCCATCGTTTGAAAAAGTCTTTCGTTACATCCACCGACAGCTAAGGCTTCTAATTGACCCGCTTCCTCTACCAAACCTGTGACATTTCGAACCGAAAGATCCGCATAATAAACTGCACCAACAAAATCTCCGTTTCTATAACACATTTGAGCCTCAACTAAAAAGTTACCTCCCGAATCCAACTTCACCAAGAGACCAGAAACGTTGCCACCACTTTTTTCCACTTCTAAAACCGCAACATAAACAGAAGACAAAATGTTTTCAGCGTCAATTAACGCTTCTTCAGCATCAGCCTTTTCCACCGCAAAACAAGCATGTGCAAACCAAGAAAAAACCAAAATGAACACGACAAAACAAATGAAACTCCTACACTTAACCATACTTATTCCCCCAACCTTTTTCACACTCAAACAATAAACCATACTTTAACTTCTGTGGACAGCAACAAAAACGAATCATCTAACTCGAAGCCTAATCACTTGAACAAAGCTCCTCCAAAACCTTCCTCTTATCCTGAAGATCGTTAAGCCTCTTTTCAACGCGTTTATCGCGCCTCGAATAATCTTTATACTTTTCCAAAAACTCCTTCCCCTTAGACGTAAGCACGTAACACCCTTCCCCATGTTCAAAATTGACAAGACATGATTCAATAACCTCAGCCAAATATCTGGTCAAAAGCCTATAACTCAAATTAGCCTGGTACATAATCTGCGTTTTTTTAGCGCCTCCTTCGCTTACCACACGCAGCATATCCGCTATAATATCTAATCTGCTCCTATAACTACCCAAACTCACTCCCTCAAAACTGAATCGTTAAAATAAGAAACTGAAACAACTCTTACCTACGTCTACGTTCCAAAAGCCCCGCTGTAAAATGAAGCCAGCCTCTTCCTCCCTTCTTCAAATGTTGCCGTTGCTTCTTGTCATCCAAATACTGTCTTGTTTGCCTAACTCTTCCACGGCGCTTTTGGCTGGCAATCTCCGTTCTCATAAATTTTCCCCATCCACCGACATGAGGACTAGGAGGAACAACCCCGTCTACGCCAACTACTTTATGCCGCTCCAAAATCTCTTTGAAATTCAACGGTTTAAAATCTCTTGTTGCAAAAATCACCGTACCCTTCTCAACAAACAACATGAAATAATCTTTATTTGCAATCCCCTCAGCTCTCACCTTATCGTCAATCCGCTCCCACCAGAGCATTTTATACTGCATTTTCAATTCGTTAATGATTTCTTGCCGAGCGGTAACTTCCACTAGTTAATCCCTCCCTGACAGGAGCGGATGAGACAAGACATAAGTTCACTGTACTCCTTCCTTTCTATTTAGATTCGAAATATTTAAACGGCATAGGATGAAACATCTAGGTCAATTGTCTAGAACACATTTATAGTTTTCTATAGCATGACGAAAAAAGCCTAGAACAGTTGGAAGTCTTCATGCCACAAGAAACCCCCAAAAAAAAATCTGGCCGAGTACGCCACACTGATCTAATTCTTTCTACCATTCAATGGCTTTTACGTTTGTCAGGGAATAGAAGATTTCTCCATAAGCCATAAAAGACTAAAACTGCATTAAGATTTTCATGAGGAGGATGGTAGACCTTCACAAGGGGAGAAAGGAGAGAAGGGATAAAATTTTTTCTACCATCCCCCTCACACATTTTCCATAATGATGTCATATCTTGCTTTTAAACTTTTTGTCTCCCTTCTGAATTTAACCCAGATCTTGCTAGAAATAGTTGATGATTTAGCCGAATTCTTTCATAATCTCGTCAACTTCTTTTATGTCAGCATTACTAAACGGGCTGGAGATAGTCTAGTTCTTGCGTGAAGGCTTCCACGCCGTCTTCGGTTAGCCCGCGCCAAGTCAACTAGTCTAAAGCCATGCATTTTTGAATTGTTTTCATGGCCTTGTTTCTAAAGTGTAGGGACCTCTCGTGAGTTTTTCTCCCTTGCGTTTCTGTACTAGAACAGTATCTTCTATGCGTATGCCTCCAAAATCGACAACGTATATGCCTGGCTCGATCGTCACAACGTTGCCAACCGTTAGCCTGTCTTTACTTGTTGGGTTTAGTGTTGGCGGTTCATGAATTTCTAAGCCTACGCCGTGTCCTAAGCCGTGAACGTAATATTCGTCGTATCCTGCGTCTTTTATTACCTTTCTTGAGATTGAGTCTATTTCTTTTGCTTTTGCTTTGGGTTTTACGGCTTGATAGGCTTCGTCTTGAGCCAGCCTGACGATTTCGTACATTTTCTTTTGCTTTGCTGAAGGCTTTCCAGCGGCGATTGTTCTTGTCATGTCTGAACAGTAATACTGGTAGGTTGCCCCTATATCAACCACAACCAAGTCGCCTTTCCGTATTTTTCGGTCGGTGCAGCCTCCGTGTGGAAATGCTGAACGGACGCCTGATGCTACGATGGTTTCGAATGCTGTTCCCCAAGAACCTTTTTTACGCATGGCGTATTCGATTTCCGCAGCAACTTCATATTCTCTCACGCCAGGCTTGATTGTTTCGTAAGCGGCTTTCATGCCTTCGCTTGTTAGTTGTCCGGCTTTTCGCATGAGTTTGATTTCTTCTTCATCTTTCACTTTGCGAAGGGTTCTTACAGGTTCATTATCAATTTTGATTTCAGCTATCCCTCTCAAAACTTTCTTAAGCTTTAGATAGTCTGCAACAGTTGGAACGCCTGTGATTGCGTCTAAACCAAGTTTTTTAGTTTTGGAAGCCTTGACTTTTTTTGAGATTTTAGTTGCCAAGTCTTCTCCTCGTTTGACCAAATCGACTCTGAATCCTTCTGCTTCAGCTTTGGCTTGTTCATAGTTGACGCTGTAAACGCAAATTGTGCTTTCGCCTTTTTTTGGAATCAGCATGCATGCTGTTCCAGGAAAACCAGCGAAGTACAGAAGGTTTGCTCCGTTAGTGACTAGAAAAGCGTCAAAATCTTTTTTCTCAAAGGCTAGCTGTCTTAAAGCTTTCAGTCTTTTCAAGTTGTTCACCTAGAAAGAGACTTTTGCAACGTCTTAATCTAAATCTTTTTTGCTTTTTAGGGGATTGATATCAAGCCCAACATTTCCAGAACGATCGTAGCATATGTTAGAACTACTCCTCCAGCCACCACTGAACCTATTTGTCCACCCACATTCGTTGCCATAGCATACGGCAGAAGCCAATTACTTGAATCTTCTTCTCTTCCAACTCTATGCGCTGTTCTAGCAGCCATCGGAAACGCTGAAATCCCACAAGCCCCAATCAAAGGATTAACCTTCCCCTTCGTCACAAAACACACAAGCTTAGCAAAAAGAACACCACAAGCTATGGCGGAAACAAAAGCCACCAAACCCAAACCAAACACCACAAGCGTGTCAAAAACAAGAAAGCTTTCCGCATTCATTGTTCCACCAATCACCACTGCAAGAAGCAAAGTCGTAACATTAGCAATTTCGTTTTCAGCTGATTTCGCAAGCCTTCTGACGACACCGCTTTCCTTGAGCAGATTGCCAAGCATGAGGCTGCCCATCAATGGTATTCCCATGGGAGCAAAGAGTCCAGTCACGATTGTCACGGCTATTGGAAATATTATTCGAATGGCTTTGGAATATGCTTGAGGTTTGTATTCCATTTTGGTAAGCCGTTCTTTACGTGTGGTTAAAGCCTTAGAAATTGGAATTTGAAGTAATGGCACAAGCGCCATGTAAGAATATGCACAAACGGCAACAGGCCCAAGAAGGTCTGGAGCAAACTTCGATGTTACGAAAATTGCTGTTGGCCCGTCCATGGCTCCGATTATACCGATGCAGGACGCTTGAAGCGGATTGAACCCTACCGCCAATGCAGTGAGCAACGCTATAAAGATTCCAAGCTGTCCAGCAGCAGCAAAAATTAGAAACCAAGGTCGCTCTATCAGAGCCCCAAAATCCATCATGGCTCCAATTCCAATAAACAACAAACAGGGAAATATGTCCGTCAAAACGCCCTTAGCGTATATGTAACCAAAGACTCCTTGAGGATCCATTATTCCAAGAGAATCCGTGTTCATTAATACTGGAATGTTAACTAATATTGCTCCGAAGCCTATTGGAATCAGCAAAAGAGGTTCATACTTCTTTTTTATAGCCAAGTAAACGAACAAGCAGCCAACAACAATCATTACGATATTGCCAAACGGCAACGGCAAAAGAGGCTCCGACATCTTATTTTTTCACCTTTCTAATCGTTACTTCATAGTCTTCACCATTAAGAGAAACCCTAAACCTTCTCCCACGCATTTCACCCTCCAACGGAAGCTCATCCGACGTAAACTCCGGCTTAGCTTCTCCGCTTAGGAGCCTTTTCGTCTCTTCAGGAAACAGGGCATAAGAAATCACGTCTTCCTCTTTTTTCAGCAGTCCCAGCTCTTCAAGTTTGTCTCTACATTTTTTATACATAGGTTCCAGAAGGTCTGCAGGTCTACAGTCTATAATCGCATCACGCCAGTCTGAACCTAAAATCTTCTTGTAAATCGGTTCTGAAATTTCCGCTGGTGGTTTCCCATACATCCCCTTCACATAATTTTTGGTCTCTTCCAAGACACGTTTGTATCTTCCGAAAAGAACATTCATGACCGCTTGCACTCCAACTATCTGGCTTGCTGGCGTAACCAACGGCGGCCAACCAAGGTCTTTCTGAACCACGTGTGTTTCCTCTAAAACTTGATGGTACTTGTCCACTGCGCCGAATTTTTCAAGTTGGATTATGAGGTTTGAAAGCATTCCACCGGGTATTTGATGCACCATAACAGACGGATCCACCATCATTGCCCGTTCTCTATGTAAATGCCGATATTTTTCCCACACTTTTAGGAAGTATTTTCTACATTCCATCAACAATTCAAGATCATAACCCGTATCATAAGGCGTATCCTTAAGAGCAGCTACGATGGATTCCGTCGGCGGATGCCCAGCTCCCCCTGAAATAGGCGACATCGCACAGTCCAATATGTCCACACCTGCTTCGCAAGCTTTCATGTATGAAAGCGTAGTCATTCCAGAAGTCGTATGCGAGTGCAAGCATATCGGCACGTTTATCGCTTCTTTGCAAGCGCGAATTATTTGGTAGGCTTTAGACGGTGAAACCATTCCAGCCATATCTTTAAGACAAAGCGAATCACAGCCCATCTCTTCAAGTTTCTTAAAAGTCTCCACGTAATATTCCACTGTGTGAACTGGAGAAATCGTGTAGCACAGGCTGCCTTGCGCGTGGGCACCAACCTTTTTGACAGTTTCTATCGGTACCTTCATGTTTCTCAAGTCATTTAACGTGTCAAAAATTCTGAAGTAATCAACGCCGTCTTTATGGGCGTACTCTATGAATTTTTCAACTATGTCGTCTGGAAAGTTACTGTACGCCACTATGTTCATGGCTCTCTCAAGCATCTGCATGGGCGTGTTCGGCATGTGCTGCTTAAGCGTTTTAAGACGTTCCCAAGGATCTTCAGCCAAGTATCTAAGGCAAACGTCAAAAGTTGCTCCTCCCCAAACCTCCAACGCAAAAAATCCAACTTGATCCATCGTTTTTGCTATTGGAAGCATGTCCTCGGTTCTCATACGTGTTGCAAGCAACGACTGATGGGCGTCTCTGAAAATAAGCTCGGTTATTTGCACCATACAACTCACCTCTTCTCTATCCTCTCAACCTTTTCTCTAAGCTCCTCCACGCTCAAATTCAACTCGTCCATTTTCCTTTCAAGTTCAATTATTTTCTCAAGCAACGGCTCAAGGTCTCTTGGAACTTCAGCGGCTGAACCCGTTTTAGCTGGACGAGATTTGGCCAGATAAACCGCGATTGCCGCTGAAAGAGCGGCTGCGTCTCTCTTGCTAATTTCGGTTGCTATTTTTCTCCCTCCTCTCATCTGTGGCACTCACAAACATCTACAATTTTTGTGCACTGAGAACAATACAATTTATAACCAAGTGTTTTCATGATATCCACAACTCTAACCAATAATAACTAAAATGTCGCCACCTTTCACGGAATCCCCCTCTGAAACCTTTATTTCCTTCACAATCCCAGACACCGTGCTTTCAATGGCATTCTCCATCTTCATAGTTTCTAACACAACAACTACACTTCCCTTTTCGACTTTGTCTCCAACATTTACTGAAACCTTGACAACCGTTCCCTGCATCGGTGCAGTTACAACCGCCCTTACCTCTTTCGCAGCTTCCTTGGCAGCTGGAACATGTTCTTCCACCGTTGAAGGAGGCTTAGGCTTGATTCCCTCAAGCTTCTCAACTTTAACCTTGTATTCCACGTCGCCGACGGCAACTCTAAGTTCTTCACCAACACCAGACGGAGACATAACCTCTTCGAACCCTGTCCCAACAGTTCCCAAATCTTTGATCTTGACCTCATGTTCTTCTCCGTTAAGCTTGATCCTAAAGGTTCCGATTCCACTCTCCTCAACTCCTTTTGGTTCCAATTCTTCAGACGGAGCTACTCCTGTTTCGACGATAACCCCCCCTTTAAAGAGCCTTTTCAAAACAACACACACCAGTGCAACAACGGCTAGGGAAGAAAATACACTAACCACACCAATCAATGTCATGAGCAAACCGAATTCCAAACCCATCGATTTAATCCTCTCTCTTAAATGTCGGAACTGTGTTATTTCACCACGTTAATTAATAAGTTTCGTACCACAAGCCACAGCTAATCCATAAACTGCGGAACATGTCGCAATATTATGCTCGAACAGAAACATCTCCAACGAAAACACGCTTCACAGTTCCGTCCTCAAGCCGTAGGACCAAAGCACCCTCATGATCAACATCTACGGCTAAACCACTCATTTTTCCAGTCGGACCAGTGACTTCCACTTTGCAACCGAGAAAACCAGCATATTTTTTCCATTCCTCAAGAATGGGATTGAACCCTTCCTCAACGAAAAGTTCATAAAGATTTTCCAGACGTTCAAGCAAAGCTCTAAACAGCTTTTCCAGCTTAACTTTTCGACTAAGCTCTTTTTCAAGTGAAGTCGCAACTTTTTTTAGCTGTTCTGGGAAAACGTTTTCCACATCAAAATTCACGTTGACTCCTACGCCTACTACGACAAAGTTAACGGTTTCGCCTGTCGTGTTCATTTCAGTCAATACACCGCAAATCTTCCGTCCATTCACCAGCACATCGTTAGGCCATTTAGTCTCCGCTCTTAAATCGAACATTTCACGTAAAACCTTAGTCACCGCCAATCCAGCCACAAGCGTGAGTTTAACGGCTTCTGTCGGGCTGAGATTAGGTCTGAGAATTATGGAAAACCACAATCCGCCAGTTGGAGAAACCCATTCTCTATCAAGTCTTCCCCTTCCTTTCATTTGAGTTTCTGCAATAGTCACTGTTCCTTCATCGGCGCCGTACGTAGCGAGTTCTTTAGCCCACTTGTTTGTTGAGTCAACTTCACGGGAAAAGAGAATGCTTCTTCCGAAACGTCTGGTGCGCAATCCATCTTGAAGCTGATTCACACTTAACTTCCTTGACATGTTGATCCGTCACCACATCTTGTTATGTCGTTAATTTGGTCCTTGCGTTACAGATACGTTAATATATTAACTGATTAATTATTATAAATTCCACTCAAAATTAATGGAGGAAAATGTTTGCAGGGGTATGCTGGTAGAATTCTTCACATAGACTTGACAACGGGAAAAACTCACGTTGAACCTTTGAATGAGGAATACGCGAAAAAGTATATTGGTGGAATAGGTCTCGGCATCCGACTGTTACTGGATCATTCTAAGCCAGGAGTAGAACCCTTCAGTCCAGAAAACCCGTTAATTCTGGCAACAGGACCGATATCAGGAACAATGTGGCCTACTGGCGGGAACGGACACGCCTTTGTTTCAAAATCTCCCCAGAGCTTCGGTGTCGGCGAATCCAAATCCCATGGTTCCTTTGGCACAGAACTGAAAAGGGCTGGATACGACGCTGTAATTTTTGAGGGCAAAGCTGAAAAACTGGTTTACGTGTGGATCGACGATGATTCAGTTCAGATTTTAGACGCCTCTCATTTGACGGGTAAATCACCAGCTGAAACAGAAGACATCATAAGGGAAGAGTTAGGCGACTATTACATTCGTGTTGCAGCCATAGGTCTAGCTGGAGAGAAGCTTGTTCGGTTAGCTTGCATAATTAATGACAAAACGCGGGCTGCTGGAAGAACTGGCATGGGAGCCGTTATGGGTTCAAAGAATCTTAAGGCAATCGCTGTGCGTGGAACACGGGACATTACAGTGGCGAAGCCAGACGAGTTCATGGAGTTCGTTAAGGAATTTCATGAAAGAATGAAAGGGCCAGCCACACAAAAATACAGAACATTGGGCACTGCAGCAAATGTGTTAGTGCATAACGCAATACCTTGTATGCCTACAAGAAACTACAACAACGCCTCTTTTGAAGGAGCAGAAAAAGTGAGCGGAGAAAACCTAAACGAAAGATTCGTTGCGAAAATCATAGGATGCAGCTCCTGTGCAATGCGATGCGAACACGTCTGCGTTGTTCCAGAAGGCCCATACAAAGGAACTATGACCAGAATGGAATACGAACCGTTATGGGCTATGGGACCATATTGCGGCGTAGACCGTTTAGACGCTATCATAAAGGGAATGGACCTCAGCAACTATTACGGAGTAGACTCAATTGGCGTAGGAGTAATCGTGGGTTTCGTCATGGACTGCTATGAAAATGGAATACTGACGGAGAAAGACCTTGACGGGATAGATGCCCGATTTGGCAATCAAGAGGCTCTAGTTCAACTTATTGAAAAGATTGGTAAGCGTGAAGGCATAGGTGACATATTGGCTGAAGGCGTGAAAATTGCTGGAGAGAAAATAGGAAAAGGAGCAGAAAAACTGGCTCAGCATATTAAAGGAGTCGAGGTTACTGGTTACGATCTTAGATGTCTCAAGACGGCTGCATTAGGTTTTGCTGTTTCCTTCCGTGGGGCAGATCACAACAGACATGGAGCCTATAGCTTTGACGTAAAGGGGAAGGTCAACCGCCTAGTCGTTGAGAAGGGTAGAGGAAAGATGGTCAAAGATATGGAAGACGTCTACACGCTAATCGACTCGTTCATCGTCTGCAAGTTCTCAAGGGGCACATACTATAAAGAATTAGAAGACATGGCTAAGCTCTACAGCTTAGTTACAGGACTTGAAGTTACGGCAGAAGAGATGAGACTTGCTGGTGAGAGAATAAACAATGTTGCCAGATTGTTCAATGTTAGAGAAGGCTTAGGCAGAAAGGATGACACGTTACCACATAAAGTTATGCATCTTCCAGTACCAGATGAAGGCCCGTCTAAAGGAGCCTATGTAAGCCAAAAAGAATTGGATTTCCTTCTGGACGACTATTATGAAGCTCGCGGATGGAATAAAGAGGGTATACCAACAATAGAGAAACTCAAAGAATTGGGCATGGACGATTTAATCCACATAGCTAAGAGAAAAGCTGAGAAAGCAGAGGAGAGTTAACAATGGTCAAAATCCACGAAAGAAAATTTGTTGCGGCAGACCCTGAAAAATGCGTTGGATGCCAAGTCTGCGAATACATATGTTCATGGACAAAAGAAGGAGCTTTCAACCCGTTAAAATCCAGAATACGAGTCGTCCGAATAAACCAGCTGATAAACTTAGCAGTTACGTGCAGACTCTGCGAAGACCCACCTTGCGTTGCTGCATGCCCAAGAGACGCCTTAACACAATCTGACGAAACAGGCTTAATAATGGTTGATGAAGACAAGTGTAACGGATGCGGATGGTGTATTGAAGCGTGTGACTATGGGGCAATCATGTTACATCCGGAAAAGAAAGTTGTGTACGTCTGTGATTTATGTCAAGAGCAAGGCGAACCTCAATGTGTCAAGTGGTGTCCAGAGGAAGCACTAGAATTGGTTACGAGCGATGTTTTGGCACAGAAGGCAAGAATCACAGCAGTGAAGAAGCTATTCCAAGAAGCTCTAAAAGTTACTCCAATAACTTCCTAACCTTCTATTTTTCATTTTTAAGTTTAAGGAAGAACCCTCAGCAAACTATCTACAATATCTTGTGCCGAAGCTTCAACTTCAAGCGTTAATCCTTCCCCAAAATCAGCCTTTTTGGGTTCTACCAGTAACAGGGCAATATTTGCCTTTGTCATCTTCGCAAGATACCCACAAAACATCCCTAGCGGAAGTGCATGTGTAGAATATGCTGGAAACGCCATTAACCGTTCTGGTCTAATGAGCCTTGAGTTTCCAGGTTTCAAGCCTAAAATTGCCGCGTCTATCAAGAGAACATGCGTCGGATTGAAATCTACGATTTGCTGCATGAAATTTTCCGGGACAGTTTCACACTCGATCAAGTAGACTCGATCAGAAACCTTTCCCCACAAATCTTGAACTATTTTAGTTCCGACAAAATCATCCATGCGAATGGGATTTCCAATGCCAGCTACAACCACTTTTTCAGCGTTTGAAAGCCATGTTTTTAACTCCTTCTCAACACCGCATTCTTCGCTAACCATTAGAAAGTCGCCACAGAACTAACAAAAAATGAAAGAAAATAAAAGGTCATCTTTGCACCGTTTTGAGCAGCTTCTTTTCATGGTCATAGATTTCTACGGTAAAGGGCATTTGACCAATGGCAAAGTGTGAGGCGCATGCAAAGCATGGGTCGTAGGCTCTGAAAGCCATTTCAACCTTGTTGAGCAAGCCTTGGTTAACATTGCCACCGTGGATCAAGCCTTTGGCTGCGTCACGAATTGACATGCAGATCGCTGGGTAATTGTTAGTTGTTGCCACAATCAAGTTCACGTTTTTAACAAGTGCATTTTCGTCAAGCACATAATGATGAATTAAAGTGCCTCTAGCCGCCTCCACAATTCCCACACCTTCTCCAGGTTTACCAGGCAAGTTACGGACATTTGTGCTTGTTATTTCCGTGTCTCTGCATAATTCTACGGCTCTTTCTGAAGCATAAAGCACCTCAATAAGCCTAGCCCAGTGGAAAGCCAGTGTGGAATGGACAGGTTTTTCCCCTAAAGTCTTGTACATGAGCTCATACTCTTCCTGAGCAAGTGGAGTAGCCATGCCATCTGCGGCGTTAAGTCTTCCAAGAGGACCAACACGGTATATTCCGCTGTCTGCTCCGTCAACGAAGCCCTTCCATCCAACCTTCTTCAAGTAAGGCATTTTCACGTAGGTCCATTCTTCTACGCGCTCGATAATATGATTAAGATAGTCTTCGGGTTCAAACTTTAGGAACTTGTTTCCGTAGGGGTCGGCAACTCTGACCTTGCCGTCGTAAAAGTTAACTTTGTTGTTTTCGTCAACCAGCCCCATATAATAGGTTTTTAACGTGTAAGCGTTGCTTTTGATCATGTCAACGTATTTTTCATTTCCCAGAACAATGTCGTGAAACAGCTTCAAAGATAACTTCGCAAATTCCACGCATGAACTGGCCATTTTTTCGATTTCTTGTCTCTCTTCTTCGCTTAATGATTTAGAAATTCCACCAGGTAACCCGCAAACAGGGTGGGTGGCCTTTCCACCGATGATCTCTGTGATTTTCTGTCCATAAGCCCTATGTTTGATAACTTCTTTGCCGATTTCCAAGCCTGCCTTTTCAATTACGCCTAAAATGTTTCTTTTCTCTGGCGGAGCCTCTGGTCCAACAATGAAGTCTGGTCCGCCCAAATAGAAGAAATGGAGTATGTGATCATAGATTATGTAGCCGCAATACATGAGTTCTCTAAGCTTTTTTGCAGCAGACGGTGGTTCAACATTAAAGGCAGCATCTAAAGCTTTTGTTCCAGCGTAATGATGGGCAACAGGGCAGACTCCACATATTCTACTCGTTAATTGCGGCATGTCTTCAGCTTTTCTTCCAACACAAAATCTTTCGAAACCTCTAAGTTCTGGAATTTGAAGGTAAGCATTTTCAACGTTTCCTTGTTCGTTCAGGAAAATCGTGATTTTTCCATGACCTTCAAGTCTTGTAATCGGGTTTATAGTGACCGCTTTCATTTTTTCATAACTCTCCTCTTAAGAAGTGAGGACGGTAGCGAGTACATGTAAAAAGTTCCCAGCGGATCTTTTATTTGAGCAACAAGTTTTTCAATGTCAGCCTCTGTGTATTTCTCCTTCTCTTCTTCTAAGCCAAGCAATGACGCTAAGGCACTTATCATTGCGGCTCCTTGCTCAGGCGAGTTTGGACATGGACCCCCGCATCCAGTGCATGGCATACCCGCCTTTATACATCTTGCATTGCATCCTCCGCGAGTTGCTGGACCCATGCAGATTATTCCTTGTTCTAGAAGGCATTTGTTTGGGTCTGGAATTATTTCATATACGCGATGTATTTCAGAGATTTGTATTTTCTCTTTCTTTAGGGGATTTAGTGGGCATTCATCGCAGACTGATTTCAATGGAGCGAGAACTGAGCCTTTAGGTGGAAGCTCACCTTTTGCTATAGTTTCTAAAGCATTTATTGTAAGCTCAACTTGTGGAGGACAGCCTGGAATAGAATAGTCAACATCCACTGTCTGGGCTAACGTCTTAACCGTGTCGTAAAATTCTGGCAACTCCAATTCTCCTTCTTTGACTTTAACTCGAGTTTTAGGAGTTACGCCATTAGGATTCACAGTGGAAATGTTGTTGAGGTAAGCTTTTTCGAACACTTCTTTCCTGTTTGCCACGTTTGCTAAGCCAGGTATTCCTCCCATGTATGAACAGGAACCGTAAGCAATCAAAACTTTTGATTTCTTCCTCAGTAACTTCGCCATTTTCTCGTTTTCCTCTGTTCTTATAGCTCCATTGAAGAAGCAGACATCTATGTATCCATCTGGCATACTTTCAACATCTTTGTATTTGATGTCCATCGCAACAGGCCAGAAAACTATGTCGGCTACTTGTACAACTTCTAAGATTTTCTCGTTTATGTCTAAGACTGAAATTTCGCAACCGCCGCAGCTTGCAGCCCAGTAGAAGGCGAATTTCAGTTTTTCTTTCGCCATTCTGTTATCCTACTCTTGAATTTGACTCAAAAGTTCTGTTGGTTTCACTCTAAGCTCGTTCAATGCAAGTTCTTCACGTGGGAAACCCATTGCTAGACCTAACAATTGCGTATAGTGCAGCACTGGTATACCGATTTTCTCATTGAATGCTCTTTCTATTCTGGGTTGATTTAGATCATACATCATGTGGCAGAACGGACAAACAGTTATCAAAGCTTGTGCCTTCACAGCCCTGACATGCTCAAGCTTTTCTTTAGCCATCTGGAATGGAACTTCCTCATTCACGCCAATTATGGGGTTGCCGCAGCACTCTGTCTCATCCATGTAATCTAAACATTCGGCACCAGTCAGCCTGATTAGGTTTTTAAGCATCGTCGGGTTTTCCGGGTCATCACCATGATTTACATGTTTTGCTGGACGAACAAGGTGACATCCAGTATGCTGAGCCACGTGTAGCCCTGTTAAAGGCTTCTTAACAGCGTCCTTTATTTTTTCAAAGCCAACATCCTCTGCAAGCACATGAACTAAATGTTTAACCTCTACCGTTCCCTTAAACTCCATGCCAATTTCCTTTAAGTTTCCGTTGATTTTGTCTCTGAATTTTTTGTCCTCTTTCAGCGTTTTGTTTGCTTTGTTTAATGTACCGAAGCATCCGTTGCATAAGGTTAGAATGTTTAGTCCTTCTTGTTCCGCTAAGCATAAGTTTCGCGCCGCTAAAGTGAGTGCCAATTCATGGTCTATCGGGTCCATTGGAAAGCCACAGCAGTTGAAGTCGGACATTTCAACTAATTTCACTCCAAGCTTGTCAAGAACTTTTCTCGCTGAAACCTCATAGCTTGCAAGCCTATACGGAATAACGCATCCTAAGAAGAACAAATACTTTTGTTCGGACATCTCAACTCTTCACCTTCTCAAAAGTTTTCACATTCTCAAGTATCTTCGAAAAACCTGTGATTTCGAAAATTTTTGTAATGTGTTCTAAGTTTGGTTTTGGTAATGGTGGCAGTCCCCGTTGTTCTCTCCTTCTATGCCTCGATTCAGGAATCATGTACACATAACCTGTTTTTAGAAGGTTTGAGGCTAACTCTTTAAAGACGAGTGGCATAACACCTTTTTCTTTCACAATCATATTTCTGAGGACACGCACAATGCCTGCGATCTCCACATTTTGTGGACAATGATCAACACATGTGAAACAGGTGGAGCAAAGCCAAAGGGCATCATCTGAAAGGAGCCTATCTTTGAGTCCAAGCTGCACCATCCTAGCTATTTTTCTTGGTCTGTAAAAGTCGTTGAACCTTGAAATCGGACAGTCCGCAGTGCAGGTTCCACATTGAAAGCATAGCATTAGTTTTTCTGCGCCCGGCAGCTTGCTTATTTCATACTTGAATTTGGGATCCATTTCCTCGGCTTTTATAACGTTTGGAACGTATTCTTGGGTTTCGCTCACGCTTCAATTCCTCCTTTTAACGGGTTCGGTCCAAGCTTTTTTAGCTGTTCAACCATATCTTTCACCACGGCTGCAAATTTGTCTCCTTCACTTGCTGAAATCCACTCCAACCGCACACGTTCAGGTTCAATTCCAAACTGCTCCAAGACTCTTTTCAAGAGCTTTATTCTTCTTAGAGCTTTAAAATTTCCGCTAATATAGTGGCAATCAGAAGGCAAGTGGCATCCAGCAACCAAAACTCCATCAGCACCATCCTTTAATGCTTCCAAGATGAAGGACGGGTCTACCCTTCCACTACACATCACCCTTACAATCCTTATGTTCGGGGGATATTGAATTCGGCTTACGCCAGCTAGGTCTGCGCCTGCATAAGCGCACCAGTTGCAGAGGAAACCTATTATTTTAGGTTCGAATTCTTCTTTTTCGCTCATGCTTTTGCCTCCTCCACTAAAGCGGCTTTGACTTGAACCATTATTTCGTCTGTTGTGAAGTGTCCCATTGTTATGGCTTTGGTTGGACACGCTGTGCCGCATACGCCGCATCCTTTGCATAGGGCTTCGATTACGTGTGCGACTCGTTTTTCTTCGGTTTGTTCTTTCATTTCAATTGCACTGTAAGGACACAGAGATTCACAAATTCTGCAACCACTACATAAATCTTCGTCTACGTTTGCTACGATTCCTTCCATTTCTAACGCTTTTTTCGAAAGTATCGTTGCAGCTCTTGCAGAGGCTGCACATGCTTGGCTGATACTCTCGTCAATGTATTTCGGAGAATGCGCCATGCCGCATAGGAATATGCCGTCTGTAGCGAAGTCAACTGGGCGGAGCTTCATGTGAGCTTCTAAGAAGAATCCGCCCTTTGTTAATGGTACTTTCAGCATTTCTGACAATCGCTTGTTGTCTAGGTTTGGAATCGTGGCTGCACTTAAAATCACAAGGTCTGGCTCGATTTCAACCTCTTTTTTGATCACTGGCTCCCAGAATCTTACTGTAAGTTTCGCGTTTTTCTTTGTAACTTGTGGTTTTCTTTCGTCGTCATAATTTATGAATAATACCCCTTTTTCTGCAGCTTTGCGGTAGTAGTCTTCTTTGAAACCATAGCTTCTCACATCCTTATATAAAATGTAAACGTCTGTTTCGGGGCTTATTTCTTTTATTTTCAAAGCGTTTTTTATTGCGTGCCCACAGCATATTCTCGAGCAGTTCGGTCTTTCCTCTGTTCTTGCTCCAACGCATTGAATCATGACTACTTTTTCAGCCTTAAATTCTCCTTTAGCAATTTTCTCCTCTAACTCATGCTGGGTCATAACTCTTGGGTTTAAGCCATACAGATATTCTGTAGGTTTATATTCAACTGCGCCAGTGGCAACTATAATTATTCCATGTTCAATTTCCTTTTCTTCGCCGTTGTGTATTATTTTTGACTTGAAGTTGCCGACGAACCCGCCTACATCAACAATTTCGGCTCCTAAATGAACGTGAATCTTATCGTTTCCCATAACTTCTTTCACAATTCTGCTCAGTTGCTCTTTTGGGTTATCGCCTTCAAGCAGGTAATGGAGTGCGCATAAGTGTCCGCCAAGTTCATTTTCCTTCTCTACCAGATGAACTTCAAAGCCTTGTCTTGCAAGTTCTAATGCTGCTGTCATACCTGCTATGCCGCCGCCTATGATCAAGCCTGCTGGAATAACGTTTACGGTAGGCTTTTTCAGAGGCCTCAAAAGTCTGGCTTTTGCAACAATTGAACGCACTAGGTCTTTGGCTTTCTCTGTTGCTTTTTCTGGCTCATGCATGTGAACCCAGCTGCACTGGTCTCGGATGTTAGTCATTTCAAACAAATATGGGTTTAAGCCAGCCTCTCGCACAGTTTCTCTAAACAATGGTTCATGAGTTCGTGGAGTACAAGAAGCCACAATCACCCGATTAAGATTAAACTCTTTAATTTTTTCCCTTATTCTTTTCTGAGTATCTTCGGAGCATGTGTATAGGTTATGCTCTGCGTAGACGACGTCTGGCAGCGTTTTGGCGTATTCCACAACCTCTGGGACATTGACTGTTCCACCAATATTGATGCCACAATGACAAACGAACACCCCGACTCGAGGCTCTTCTCCGGACACATCTTTTTCTGGTGGAAGCTCCTTCACAGTTGCCAGCTTTCCTCTCTCTGAAGCAATGATGCTCGCTGCTTTAGATGCAGCACCGCTTGCTTGAGCCACGCTCTCTGGAATATCCTTAGGACCAGAAAAGGCACCGCAAACGTATATTCCGTGTCTAGTAGTTTCTAGGGGTGAAAACGTGTTTGTTGAACAGAAATTGTATTTGTTTAGTTTTACGCCTAGAATTTCCGCTAATTCCTTAGCATACTTAGGCGGTCTCATCCCAACAGATAAAATCACGAGGTTAAACTCTTCCTCCTTTAGCTCCCCTTCCGCAACGTATCTCACCAAAAGATTTCTTGAGCACGGAACTTCCTCAACTTTAGGGATTCTAGACCTTACAAATCTTACTTTGTATTCCTCTTTTGCTCGGTTGTAGTAGGCATCGAACTCTTTACCATAAGCGCGTATATCCATGAAGAATATGGTGCATTCAACGCCGGGCGTGTGCTCTTGGGCTATGACAGCTTCCTTAATTCCGTACATACAACAGGCAGAGGAGCAGTAGGTGTTTCCGGTTTTTTCGTCACGGGAGCCTACGCATTGGATAAAGGCTATCTTCTTTGGAATCTTGCCATCAGATGGGCGTAGGGCTACTCCGCTGTAGGGTCCGGTAGCGCTTAGAATACGTTCAAACTCTATGCTGGAAACAACGTTTGGATATCGACCATAACCATATTCACTTTTGAGGCTTGGGTTGTATTCTTCGAAGCCGGGTGCAAGTATGATAGCGCCCACGTTTAGCTCAACATTCTCATCCTTATCCTCATACCTGATGGCGTCTGCCCTACATACTTCTTGGCATGTCCCGCATCCAATGCACTTTTCTCTGTCAATAATGAACGTTGAGGGAACAGCCTGCAAATACTTAACGAAAATCGCGCTTCTCCTATTCAAACCCTCATCATACTCGTCTATTGCTTCAACCGGGCATTCTTGGGCACAAATGCCGCACCCAGTGCATTTCTCACTATCGACGTATCGAGCTCTTCTCGTTACAGTAACCTTGAAGTTTCCTGCTTCACCTTCAACTTTCCTTAATTCCGAATTTGTCATAAGATGAATGTTAGCGTGTCTTCCAGCTCCCACAAGCTTCGGGGCGAGAATACACATAGCGCAGTCATTGGTTGGAAACGTCTTGTCCAGCTGCGTCATCGTGCCGCCTATACTGGGTGTATCCTCTACTACGTAGACTCTGAATCCGGAGTCTGCAAGGTCTAATGCTGCCTGTATTCCGGCGATTCCGCCGCCGACTACGAGTACTGCACCTACCTTGTCATTCATCATATCGCCTCCAACGCGATGTAGAGTGGATTGTCTCCTTCGATTCTGTCCATTTTGAGCAACCCTCTGCGTTTCATGACAACTATGTGACGCAGCACTATCTCAGAGTCTACACCTAAGTGTTTAGTCAGTTCTTCAATTGATATTGACTTGTCTTTCGCTAGAAGATAGATTCTGCTTCGGAGATACTCTTCTTTTACGCTTTCCTCCATCAGCTCGTCAAACTCTTCTTGAGCTACTTTCTCTCCGTAGACGTTTTCCTCTTCAGTGAGTTTTTTCTCTCTACCCACCAGAGTCCGTAGTCTGGAAGTACCCGCGGCGTTTTCAGCTGCTCGTACACAAGCTAAAATGGGCTCGTCAGGTTTTTCGCCAGCGAGTGCAGATGGTCCTAAGCTTTTTAGCTGATTCGTGAAATCTGTCACTATGTCCGCGAATCGTGAGCCCTCTGCAGCGGAAACCCACTCAAGTCTCAGGCGCTCTGGTTCGAGACCTGTACATGCTATGAGTCTCTTTAGCATCTTAATTCTCCGCTCTGCGTAGAGGTTTCCCTCTAGATAGTGACATTCTCCTGGGTGGCAACCCATCACCAGAACACCGTCAGCGCCGTCTGCGAACATTTCCAAAACAATGACTGGGTCGACTCTACCGCTACACATGACTCTTATAACTCTGATGTTTGGAGGATACTGGATTCGGCTCACACCGGCTAAGTCTGCACCTGCATAGGAGCACCAGTTGCAGAGGAAACCTATTATTTTAGGTTCAAATTCAACCATAGACAGCCCCCCTTAAAACGGCGAGTCCTTGAGCAATGATTTGTTCGTCTGTAAACTGGCGCATTGTGATAGCTCTCTTAGGACAACTAGCTCCACAAGTGCCGCAACCCTTGCATAGAACTTCTTTTACTCTGGCTATTCCCCTTTCATCCTTCTCTATGGCACCGTATGGACAAAGGCTTATGCAAAGTCCACATCCAACACAAAGATCCTCATCAACGTATGATACTATTCCTTCAACTTCTAACGTTTTTTTAGATAAGATGGTTGTAGCTCTGGCTGCTGCTCCACACGCTTGTGAAATGCTTTCTTCAATAAGTTTCGGCCAATGAGCCAGCCCGCAGAGAAAAATACCGTCTGTCGCAAAATCAAGTGGACGGAGCTTCACGTGAGCTTCTAGGAAAAATCCATCCTTGGTTAAAGGAACCTTCAGCATTCTTGCCAAGCGTTCACTGTCATGGTTTGGAACTATAGCTACGCTTAACGCCAGAGTGTCCGCTTCTATAGGAAACCACGTTTTTAGGACGGGTTCCCAAGCTAAAACCATTAGCTTTCCATTTTCTTGACTGACTTTGGGTTTATGTTCATCGTCATAGCGTATGAACAGAACTCCTTCATTTGCAGCTTCGCGGTAGTAGTCCTCTTTAAACCCGTATGTCCTGATGTCTTTGTACAGCACATAAACCTCGGTTTCAGGAGACCCTTCCTTGATTTTTAAGGCGTTTCTTACTGCATGTCCGCAACATATTCTTGAGCAATTCGGTCTTTCCTCTGTTCTTGCCCCAACACACTGAATCATAACAACGGTTTTGGCACTGAACCGATCCTTAGCTAGGTTCTCCTCTAATTCGTGCTGTGTAAAAACTCTAGCATCAGTCCCATAGAGATATTCGGTTGGCCTATATTCTGTGGCTCCTGTAGCCACTACGATGATCCCATGCTCAATTTGCTTTTCATTTCCATTAGAACGAATGGTTGTCCTAAAGTTTCCAACATATCCTTCGACATTGACAATTTCTGTGTTGAGGTGGACACTAATCTTTTCGTTTTCATGAATATCATTAATGATAGACCTTAACATTTCCTGCGGATTTTCAGACCCTAGCAGGTAATAGATGTGACGTAGGTGACCACCGAGTTCCTTCTCCCTCTCAACCAAATGGACTTCAAAATCTTGTCGTGCTAACTCCAAGGCAGCGGTCATTCCGGACAAACCGCCACCGATGACTAAACCGACGGGGATAACGCTTGTTACTGGCTTTTCCAAAGTTTCCAACAGACGCGTTTTCGCCACGACAGACCGAACTAGATCCTTGGCTTTCTCCGTTGCCTTTTCAGGTTCGTGCATGTGCACCCAACTACACTGATCTCGGATGTTAGCCATCTCAAACAAGTACGAGTTTAAGCCAGCTTCAGAAAGTGTTTCTCTGAATAGTGGCTCGTGAGTGCGTGGAGTGCAAGCCGCTACAACAACGCGGTTAAGGCTAAACTCTTTTATTTTTTCTCGAATTCTTACTTGAGTGTCTTGTGAGCACGTGTAAAGGTTATCTTCCGCATAAACAACGTTCGGCAGTTTCTTGGCATGCTCCACAACTTCCGGAACGTTTACTATTCCACCTATGTTTATTCCACAGTGACAGATGAACACGCCTATGCGTGGTTCTTCTCGGCTTACGTCTCTTTCTGGCGGATACTCTTTAATGGTTATCAGTTTCCCTCTTTCAGAAGCAATGGTAGCCGTTGCCTTTGCTGCAGCAGCACTAGCTTGTGCAACACTTTCGGGAATGTCCTTAGGAGCAGCAAACGCTCCACACACGAAGATTCCGAGCTTTGAAGTCTCTATCGGTGAAAAAGTATCTGTCTGGCAAAATTTGTATTTATTGAGTTTTATTCCTAAAACTTCCGCCAGTTTTTCCACGTTCTTTGGAGGACGCATTCCAACAGACAAGACAACCATGTCAAACTCTTCGGTTTTCGGTTCTCCGTCTTCTACATAATGCACGAAAAGGTCGTTTGTTAAAGGGTCTTCCTCTACGTTTGCAACCCTGGACCTTACAAACCTTACGCCATATTCTTCTCTGGCACGACTGTAATAAGCGTCAAATTCTTTCCCATATGCCCTGATGTCCATATAGAAGATTGCGCTTTCCAGTTCTATGGGAACGTGTTCGTTAGCAATAATCGCTTCTTTGATGCTGTACATGCAGCAGGCAGCGGAGCAGTAATTGTTTCCGAGTTGAGCATCACGAGAGCCTACGCATTGAATGAAAGCAATTTTCTTTGGGATTTCACCGTCCGAAGGCCTTAGGGTCAATCCGCCGTAGGGACCTGAAGCATTTAATATTCGCTCGAATTCTATGCTTGTGACTACGTTTTGGAAACGCCCATAGCCATACTCTGTTTTGAGCCTAGCGTCGAAGGATTCGAAGCCCGGAGCCAGTATGATCGAGCCCACTTCTAGGGTTGCTTCTGTGTCTTCTTGTTCGTATTCAACTGCTCCTGGTTTGCAGATTTCTTGGCAGATGCCGCAACCGATGCATTTTTCCCGGTCTATTATGTATTTTAACGGAACTGCTTGGGGGTATTCGATGTAGATGGCGCTTCTGTCGCCTAAGCCTTTATTGTATGTATCTATTGCTTCTACTGGGCATTTTTGTGCGCACAGTCCGCAGCCGTTGCATTTCTCTTCGTTTATGTAACGACTCCTTTTTCGAATTTTTACTTCGAAGTTTCCAGGTTCACCGCTCAAGCTTGTGACTTTTGCATTTGTTATTAGATTTATGTTCGGGTGTCTTCCAGCCTCGACAAGTTTGGGTGCAAGGATGCACATTGAACAGTCGTTTGTTGGAAATGTTTTGTCAAGTTGAGCCATTACTCCGCCTATGCTTGGCGACTGGTCGATTAAATAGGCTTTGAAACCGGAGTCTGCGATGTCTAGGGCTGCTTGTACTCCAGCTACCCCTCCACCCACGATAAGGACTGCACCAATCTTTCCTTCCGCCATTTCATTGAACCTCCAAGGCTTTATAGAGGGGCGTTGTCCCTTCAACGCTGTCCAAGGCTATCATTCCTTTTCTCCGCATGTTCACAATGTGGCGGAGCACAATGGCTGGTTTCATGTTAAGGACTTTAGCTAATTCCTTAACTGAAAACGGCTTTTTCCTAGCTAAAAGAAGCAATTTGTGTCGGATATACTCGGCTTTAACAACTTCATCCAGCAAAACGTTGAATTCTTCGCGTGAAATTCTTTCGCCGTAAGCATTTACGCTCTTTGTCAATTCTTTTTCTTTTCCAATTAAGGCCCTTAAACGGAAGTCTGTAACCGCGTTTTTGGCCGCTAAAACATTTTCAAGAATGTTTACGTCACGTTTCGCTCTCGCTAACGGCGAAGGCCCAAGCTTTCCTAGTTGCTTGGCAAAATCTTCTATGATTTTGGTGAATCTCACTTCTTCTATGGGTGAAAACCAACGTAGTTCTAAGCGTTCAGGTTCCATATCTGTTAAAGCAAGCAGTTTCTCTAGCACATTAACTGTGATTTCGGCGTAAGCATCGCCTTCAACGAAATGGCAATCTGGAGGAGCGCAACCAACCAGTAGAACGCCGTCTGCGCCTTTTATGAACGTTTCAAGCACTATGATTGGGTCTATTCTTCCAATGCACATCACCCGGACAACATTTACGTTGGCAACTTTTCGTATTCTGCTAACAGCCAATTCTTGTTCACTGAAGACCCAGTTGCAGACAAAGCAAACAATTTTCGGTTCTTCAAAACTCATAAGATCATCCTCCAAAGCCAGCTAGTGCACAACTTATAATCTGTTCGTTTGTCAAGCGTTCCATCGTGATTGCGTTTTCCGGGCAATGAGCAGCACAGATTCCACATCCTTTGCAGAGTTCTTCATCAACTTGTGCTACTCCTTTTTCGTTCTTGCTTATCGCTCCAAACGGGCAAATTGACACGCATATGTTACAGCCAGTGCACAAGTTTTCATCGATTATTGGTTTGTCGATTTCGCAAAGACGTGTTTCTGCTAGGCATTCGGCGCAAGGTCCACAATTGAGGCATCGGAATGCTTCAAATCTTGCTTTCCGTTTAATTCTTTCCAGAGTTTCCGCAACTTCTTCGAAGCTTACTCTAGGTTTGGGTTCGCCCTTCTTTGCCACATACCTTCGGGGCTTTTTGCTGACCGTCTCCCAATTTTTGATCCACACTGTCTCCTCAATCTCTTCTCTTCCAGCTTTCAAGTCTTGACCATTTAAGTAACGATGAATTGACACGGCGGCTCGTTTTCCAGTACCAATAGCCTCAATAATGCCTGCTGGTTTACTCTTAATCGCGTCGCCTCCAGCGAAAACACCACGTATCTTGGTTTCCAAGGTTATTGGGTTGACTGGTATTACAAAAGCTCCTGATTCTTTACCTAAAAGTTCTGGAGGTAAGGAGGAGGTTTCCGACAGTTTTCCAACAGCTATGAACACTGCTTGGTATCCTTCATTTTGCAAAGTGTCAAGATTTACGTCTTTCCCAAATTCAACATTGCACCTAATATTCACACCTAAATCTTGGATGTAAGCTATCTCATTGGCCACAACAAATTTTTCAAGAAGTGAATCAGGTATTCGGTATCGCACCATTCCCCCTGACTCCGGCGTACGCTCAAAAACAGTAACAGGATAACCAAGCTTAACAAGGTCGTAAGCTGCAGCAAGTCCAGCCGGGCCAGCTCCGATTATTGCTATCTTCCTTTTATATCTCCTTGGTATAGGTTCCCCCCTTACACGTCCTTGTTCTCGTTCAACATCGGCAACTATTCTTTTCAGGGAGCGTATCGCCACGGCCTGATCAACATTTTTTCTTGCGCAAGCTTTTTCACAGGGGGCAAGACAGACTCTTCCACAAATTGCGGGAAATGGCATGTCTTTTCTTATGAGTTCAACTGCTTCCTTGAACATGCCTCTTTGGATCAGAGAAACATATCCTTGAACATTTACGTGCGCTGGACAAGCAGCACGGCACGGTGGCAACTTTCTCTTTGTATGTATAAGGGTGCCAGTTGCCATTATGTAAACCAGCTTTACTTAGAGCTTATTTGGTCTCTGTTCAGATATATTAACTCATCTCAATTACTTTTAGTTCATTCATAGCATAAAAGTGATAAAAAGGGGATATGGAGATTGCTATTTCACTCGTAACCGGCCTTCAAGTTTGTTTACCCACTTGTTGTACTGCCTTGAACTGAGCATGTCTTTTAATTCCTGCTCTAGAGTTAGCGAGTTTTTAGGTTTGATTTCTACTATCCATCCTTCACGGTAAGGATCTTCATTAATTAGGTGCGGGTCATTTCTGAGGTTTTCGTTGAATTTGACAACTTTACCGCTGACTGGGGCGTACAAGTCGAACATGAACATCCATGTTTCAGCCACTCCGAACGGCGTCATCTTTTTGACTTCTTTTCCCATAGATTCTGTGTAGACGTATGCTATCCCCTCTAGATGTTTCTGCGCATAGTCTGATAAGCCAACCTTTATGTTTCCCTCAGGCGTTATCTGAGCCCACGTGTGTTTCGGTGTGTAAAGCAGTTGCTCGGGCACTGCAAGATATTCCTTGCGCTTTTCCGCTGGAATTCCTTCCATTCGCATTAACTCTTCTAGACGTAGTCGAATCGCCTCGGAAATGAATTCCGAAATGCTTCTGTAGCGGCCGGTTTGCAACATCTTATCAATCTCCTTTATGAGTTCTTTTCTTATGCTTACGGTTTTCCATTTAGGCATTTTATACATCTCCTTTAGGCTTGATTGATATATAACATAAATCGAAAATATATACTTAATGCATATAGAACATATAATGGTAAATACTATAAGCGAAAATGCGAAATACATATATAAAAAATCGTGATAAATACTATCAGAGGCAGCTATTATGGAAAGCAGAAAAGTTCAAAAAGTAGGTTACTCAACTATGACAGTATCACTTCCAAGCAAATGGGTAAAACAAAACGACATAAAGGCAGGTGACCTTGTTTTCATTGTGCCAGAAACAAACGGCACTTTGCGAATCGTACCAAGCGATCTGGCTAGAAAAGAAGAAGCAGAGGAATATATCATAAATGCTGATGCATGTGACGAGAAAAGATTGTTAGAAAGACTAGTTGTTGGAAGCTATATACTCGGACGAGATGTTATCAGAATAAATTCAACAAGTCGAATAAAAAGCGAGCATATAGAAGAAGTTAGGGGCATCGTCAAAAGACTTATCGGACTTGGTATATTAGAAGAAACTTCGAAAAACATTCTTCTTCAATGTTCTATTGACCCAACCAAATTTCAAATGGACATGCTGATTAGACGCTTATCCTTAATAGCTTCAACAATATATAGCGAAGCAATGCAGGCCCTCTTAGAAAAGGATACGGCACTAGCCAAGGACGCTATCAACCGTGAAGATGAAGCAGACATGATGTTCTTCTTGGCAACACGATTACTTGTTTTAGCCCAACGAAAACGAGATTTAGCAGAAAAAATCGGTGTAACTAGACTTGTCTTAATCCCTTGCACCTGTCTAATACTACAATATCTCGAACTGATTGCCGACTATTCTGCAGACATTGCAAAACGAGTGATAGAACTTGAGAAGTATAGAGCAACAATCGGCAAAAAAACACTTGAAAGAATCTATCATTTAGGCGAATTAACGCAAACGATATTCCAGAAAGCTGTAGATTGCATTTTTACAGGTGATCTGAAGATTGCAAACAACTTGTTAGAAATGCACGAAGTTCTTGAGAGTGAATTTGAACAGGAAATGCGCGAACTACCAGAAATCCCCTATTTAAGAACAATAGTTTCAACCTTAAGCAAAATCGCAGACAAAGGTGCAATAATTGCTAAGGTAGCAATTAACACGACCTTAATGAAGTCAGACAAAGAAATTGGCAAGATTCTCAAAATAAGAAAACATGAACGAACCATACCATTGTCGGTTAAGAGAAAATAGTTTATTGCTGTGGGATATTTCTTCCGCTAGGTTTAGCGCATACATAACTTAAGAAGATTAAAAAGGCAGAAGTACATATTAGTAAATAGAAAATATTCTACAGGGATTCCTGATGGAACATTTCGAAGAAGCGTTGCGAAACATCGACATTTTCTGCCGAATATTAGTAAAGAAAATTGTTGAAGATGAGAATTGTTCGCAAGACATCGTGGTTGAACCCATTGAAAACCTTCTTAGAAGAAAATACATAATAGAAGAAAGCCTAGAATCAAAACCCTTAACAAGATATTTAATCTCCCTTCCCCAGGCAGAGGAACCATTAATCGATGTGTTTGACGACGAAGATTACGTCAAAATTTTCTTACAATGTCGCTGCAAAGATCAAAAAGTGGCTATTCACACAGATGTGGATGGCCTAGAGATATGCACAAAAGAATGTCGAAAGTTAAAGCTGCCCGTGAAGCATTTGCAGATTGAAAATATGACAGTAAGATGTAATGGTAACAAGGTTCTTCAAATCGATATTCCAAAAACAAAAACTACAATAAGCTATGGCAAATAACCATTTTGAACAAATTTAAATAACGCGTCAAATTCGCTCTTTTCCACGCGTGTTTACTTCCCTACCAAAATGTGACATGTTCCATATTCGTTCATGTATGTAGTAGATAGCAGTTTTCGATAGTAGTTCTAGGGAGCCGACACCTGCACTGATGATTAAATTTCTAGTGAACAGAAATACTAGAAGAATTGTGGTGGAAGTTGCCACTATACGCCAAGATATTGCTTTGGCTAAGCTCCTTACATGTTTTTCCATGAGATGACCTCCTTTTAACTATGAATTCAAGGATGACCATTCTTCCTTTGTTTCTTTAATCTTTTTCTCTATTCCTGTAAACTTTGGGACAAACGAATATCACTAGGCAATCACTAAAACCTCACAGAAGGAAAAACGGCTTATGGAAGCGAGAAATCGAGAAAATCTTCAAGAAAAAACATTTACAGAATAAAAATCAAAAAAGGTGGAGCTAAATGTTGACTATTCGCTCGTAGTTGAGGATTAGGTCTATGATTTCACCGTAGTCTAAAACCTTGATTTCTGAACGAAGCAGCCTCATTAAGCCTCGCAACTCAACATCTTTCTCAGCTGCAAATACGGGCATACCGCGCCTTAATGCTTCTGCAAGCATTCCGTTTCCATTTTTTCCTTTGCATCCGAAGTAAACTGCGTCTTGCAACAGACAAATTCCAACTTCACTGCCTTTGTGTTCAAAAGCGAGCTTTATACTCATTGGATCCATATCAGTTACAAAATAAAGTATTCTAGCCATAAAAAATCACCTAAAATGTTAAGGTAGCGTCAGCCTCAGCTATTACGTTAAGGATTTCGCTGCGTTCTTTTACCGTGACGGCATCCACTAAATCTCTTTTCGTTAGTCCACGCTCTTCCAGCGAATCTTTGTCAATGAATACTGGAATTTCAGTTTCCTTCAGGAAATCTAGATGGTGCTTGTAAAGTGTCATGTCAACTTCTTTCAGGAACGCATATACGCTGTCCCCTATGGAAACGACTTTTGTTTCGGATGCACTGACTGCAACTGCCACTCGTAAACCTTCAGCTGGAAATAGCGAGCCGTGAGGAGGTTTCCTTAATATGATAACAATTGTTTTGGACATACTTCTTCTCTTCCTTTATGAGATTACTAGAACTCTGTCGGATTCTTCCACGATGTCTGCAATGTCGGGTGTTCCAGCTCTTTTAGCGCCCTCGATGAAGATTTTTGTTCCTCTTACAAGCATACAGAGTGTGCATAAGCGAACTTCTGCTCCTTTTGCTATTAGTTCTCTGAATTGTTCTTCTATGTTGGTTACGCCTGGAACTTTCTTTTGTCCTGTTTTCACACAGTTAACCGCATCCATGTAGCAGAAAATCTTAACATTCATGCCTTTCTCTAAAGCTGCTTTCGCTAGCTCAATTGTTGTTTCCGGACTCTCAGACTGGTAAGGCCCTGAAAAGAAGAGAAAGCCTATTGTCGCCATGCTATCCCCTCAGGAACATAATGTATGCTGCTACCCAGCATCCCAAGATTATGAATGCTCCGCCAAGTATACTGCTTAGCGCTAGTTGAGGTATACCGCTTAGTATATGTCCAATGTTGCACGCTGTTCCGATGACTGCTCCAATGCCCATGACGAGTCCGCCGATGAACTGTTGCAGTAGTCGCCTTGCATTTGGGGCTCTTAATTTGAATTCACCTGCTATGCCAGCGGCGACAGCAGCACCTATCACTACGCCAATTACTAGGAATGTGAACCAGTTTAGCTTTTCAGGATTACCAGTTATTAGAGCATCCAGAAAACCAAACCATCCGCCGGAAATTCCCAAAGCATACTTCTTTAATGCTAGGAAGGCTATTATGCCAACGATCCCTATGGCGATGCCAGTAATCCACCAGTTCCAACCCTTCTTGAAGATTTTTTCGTACAGTGTTCCTTCCACCTTGGTTTCTTCGCCTCCGCGTTTCCATGTCAGAACAGCCATAATGATAATAGATATGATTATCACGAAAATCCATGGATTTAAACCGAAGACATTGGCTAATGTTAGATTTGAGTTTCCCACATAAGGTCCAGGGTTATCTGCAGTTATCGCTTTCAAAAAGCCTTCAGTGGGTTGCAGATATGATTTCAACTCCATCAAAGCGCCTCCAGAGGTTATAACACCGCCAATCATTAAACCGAGCAATGCAACGAAGGATCCCATCATGCCTTCTCCAACTCTATAGGTGGTTCCACTGGCACAACCCGCGGCTAAAACCATGCCAACGCCGAAGACGAAGCCGCCGACAATCATTGCACCCCAATATACTGTCTTTGGATATAGTTGAATATATCCCATCGTTGCCATGAGGTGAAAACCAATCATCTGAACAACTATTGCCAGTCCAACCGCCTTAAGCAGTGTGTATTCTTTCATCAGTATGATGTCTCTGAATGCTGAGTTCATACAGAAACGTCCACGTTGCAATACAAAACCGAAGATTATCCCCACTACTAGCCCAGAAATCATCAGTGACGTATCTATCAAGTTTATAACCTCGCTACTTTATCTTTATCAGTATTCTCCATTCGCCTGTACCTGTTTTCTCGGTTTTCAGAATCTCATGTCCCATCTTCTCAATTGATCGCGGCATTCGTTCCGCAGATAGTGGATAGTCAAGAAGTACCTCTAGTATTTCACCTGATTTCATCTTCTTCACTTTCTTCTGAGTTTTCACGTCTGGGTATGGACACACTTCTCCTCTAACATCTAAAGTTTCAGTTGGTTTCACATCTGAATTCATTTTGTCACATCCTTACATTCTGTTGAAGCTACCTTCTAAAAGGAAGGCATTTTTAAGTTTTTTGAAAGCAAACACCCCAAAGATATGTTATGTGTAACGCAAACGCATGTTACCCATAACGCAGACATTTACAAAAAGCCGTGAAAGAAACTAATGAAAATGGGCTGAAAGGAGTGTTAGGACTAGCTAACTTAACTAAAGGATTGAAATTTCGATGAAAGTTGCGACAACAGTTTTTTCGCATTTCGGATATTGCTGATTTTTCTTCGACAGGTATGGCACAATTCCATTGCAGTTTTTAGGTCTCTGTGGAAATCTTTGTATTCACTGACTTCGTTCTCTATTCTTTCAAGCGCCCAGTCAATTTGGCGTGCTGGTATAAAGTACGTTCCACAGGAAGCACATTTGAACAAGTCTACTTCATTTGTGACGTTTGCCGTGTTTCGGTTGTCTGTTAGCATATGGTATTCTTTTGTTAGTTTTATGGCTTCAGTTGGACATTCATCTTGGCAGAAGGCACAGAAGGAACAGTGTCCATAATCAACCTTTATGAAGCGTTTTCCATTGTCTTCTAAAATATCAATGGCATCAGAACTGCAGACTTGGGCGCATGCACCACAGCCCATGCATTTTTCGCTATCGAACTCGTGTTTTCCTCTGAAACCTTCAGGAGTCGCCCAATAATCCTCTTTTTCCTCTAAAGTTGCCCCTAAGGCTCTTGCGACTGCCGTCACGATTGCTTGTGGTCTTGGTGGACATCCGGAAATGTAAAAGTTGACTGGAACTATCTGGTCTGGTGGTCCGACCATCGGATAGCCTTTATCGAAAATCTCTTTTGTAATGGCGCAGTTGCCAACAGCTACCACAAGTTTTGGTGGCTTAAGCTTTTCATAAGCTTTCTTTAATTCTTCTCTTCCTTTAACGTTTATACCGCCTGTTATTGCCAGAACGTTTGCTTCTTCTGGTGTAAAAACAACTTCTACACCCAAATCAGCGAGTTTATAGCGTGGAACGAGACATTCCAATATTTGGACATCGCATCCGTTGCATCCGGCAGACATAAACCGATAAATTGAAGTTTTTCCGCTCATAAATCTTCCTCCTACTTCAAAATCATCCTCCGTTCTTTGCCAGCCTTTGCATCCAAAACTGTTAGGCGATCGGTACATGCAAAGCATGGGTCGATGCTTTCAATTATGATTCTAGCATTCTGAAGCAAGTCTCCGCGAAGCATCTCAATTAGAGTGAAGTCGTTTGCAAAGGAAGGCGTTCTGACTTTAACCCTTTCTGGAATGTTTGTTCCGTTTGATTTAATGTAGTAGACAAGTTCCCCGCGTGGAGCCTCTGCTCTTCCAACCTCTTCCTTCTCCAGTGGTTCGCCAGGTTTTATCGCAATCTCTCCGCTTGGAAGATTGTCTAAGGCTTGTTCGATTATTTTTATGCTTTCAAGGGTTTCTCTGGCTCTAACAAGTGATTTGGCGCGCACATCACCCTCTTCTTCTGTTATTACTTCAAAGTCCAGTTTTCCATAGGCGGCATATGGATCGTCCTTGCGAACGTCGCTGTTTATTCCTGAACCACGAAGTGTGGGACCTACTGCGCCTAGATCCAAGGCTTTTTCTTTAGGCAGTATGCCTATCCCTTTAGTTTTCTTTGCGAGGCTTCCATTCTCATCTAAGAGTGCCAGCAAGTAGTTTGAGAGGGCTTTCATGTTATGCGTTACTTTTCGGATTTTCTCTGTTTTTTGTGGAGTTAGGTCTCTTCTAACGCCGCCGATCGTGTTTATGAGATAGTTTATCCTGTTTCCAGTCAAATATTCTAGTAAATCTTGGATTTGCTCACGCTCCCCCATAATTTTCATGAATGCATTAGTCTCATGCAAACTGTGGGCGACAACGCCGAACCACAGGTAATGGCTGTGCAGCCGCTCTATTTCCATGTAGATACATCGCAAGAATCTAGCGCGATCTGGAACAGTTACGTCTATCACTCCTTCTGCTGTTTGGACATAGCAAAGTGTATGCACTCCCGAACAGATTCCACAGATACGTTCGGCAAGCGCAAGATTCTGCATGTAAGTCTTCGTAGTGAACAGTTTCTCTATGCCACGATGCACATACCCTAACTCGATGTTAGCGTCAATTATTTTGTTGTTTTCCACAACTAATTCGAAGCGTTCGGGTTCCAGTAGTTGTGGACGATAGGGTCCAATCTGGACTATTTCAGGCATTTTAGGTTGCCTCCATTTTTTGAGCTAACTGCAAAACTGGGCTCTTATGAAATTCAAGATGCAAATCTTTTGATGAAACCCCGAATGATATTGCCATCAGCTCCATTAGGTTGATGCATGGAATCCTGTATTGTACACCATACTGTTTGAGCATTATCTGACCTATTTCAAACTGTATTTGGCAAGCTGGACATGACAAAACTACGGCGTCGACTCCAGCTTCTTTTATATGTCTCAACTTCAGAAGCAGCCTCTGCTTCAGCGAAAACTCCTCGTCTGCTTGCATGCTTGGGTATCCGCAACATAAACGCTCAATTCCGTAATCAACAATTTCAACGCCTGTTACTCGGGTCAATTCTTTCATCATGTTCGGTTTCCGGTTGATGTCTCCTCCATTGGGTTCGCGGTACATATGGCATCCGTAGTGAAGAGCCACTCGGATTCGCTGAGGCTTAACTACGTGTTGTTTGATTTTGTCAACACCTATCTCTTCGTAAAGAACCTCAACGGCATGTTTGACTTTTACTTCTCCAGCGTACTCCTTGCCATAAGGTTTCAGAATCTCATTTATTTTATGCAGTTCCTCCGGTTCATGTTTTAGAACCTCATTAGTTTCAACTAAGGTCTCATAGCAACCATTACATAATGTCATCAAGTCCAGTCCAAGTTCTTCTGCTAATGCTAGATTTCTCGCCGACACTGCCAGCCAAGCGGTTTTATCCAACAGCCTTGAGATTACTGGTTCTGGACAGCATGAATAGCCTAAAAGGTCAACTGCTTCTAGTCCTATTTTTTCAAAAACTTTCCTTGAGGCTATTTCAATGCTTGGAATTCGCATTGGAATTTGGCAGCCGAGGAATGATGCATATCTAACCATTCTTCATAATCCTCCATCACTTATGTCGTAGTCGTTTCTTCTTCCAATCAAAACCAGCCTTCTTAGCGAAGCTT
This sequence comes from uncultured Candidatus Bathyarchaeia archaeon, assembly GCA_964598485.1. Lineage (GTDB taxonomy): Archaea > Thermoproteota > Bathyarchaeia > Bathyarchaeales > Bathycorpusculaceae > SOJA01. Next base: position 83,160 of record CAZRCD010000002.1, on the reverse strand, counting down.
GTGTCCTTCATGATTCCGTGGAATTCTTGCATTGCTTTCTCATCTGTAAAGGCAAAAGGTGGAGTCTTAGGTAAGCCTGCTTCTTCACGTTTTTTCTGCATGAATGCGGATATGGGAGCCACGCAGCTGGTTGATATTAACGCTTCAGCCACAGGTCTCGCTTGCTTCGGAAGCTCTCCTTCTAGTGGTCTTCTCAGTGGTCGCTTGTCATCTGGCCAATCCTTTGTCAATATCAAATACTGTGGCTTAGGGTGATTCACAAGTTTTATTCCAAACAGTTCACCGATTTCTCTTTCAATGAAGTTTGCAGCGGGGATTATGTCTACAATGGATTCTAGTGTGTTGTCTTCTTTGCGTTTTTCACTCCTCAGCGTTACAACGGCTCCATCTACATGGAAGTGGTACAAGAATTCGAAATCCAAGCCATGGTCAACAACGGAAATTGTCATAAAACGGAGCGTTTGAAACCGCCTTTTCATAGTATTGACGGCTTTTCTAAGAGTCGTTACCTTTATTCTAACGAAAACTCTTCTCTCACGGGGTTTCGATGCTTCAATAAGGTCTTCGCCCAGTTCCTGCTTCAGATAAGCTATTATCTCATTTTCTGAAATCATCACGTCAACACCTCTACGTAGTGTTTCTTATTAAATTCCCACGCCTCTTGTCTAGTTGCAACTCGTATGGCTTGTGGAGAACAGAACTTGGCGCATTGCGGGTCTCCATCACAGAAGTCGCATTTCATTGAAATTTTATAATCTGCGTTGAACCATGGAACTGAAAGTGGACAGGCGAAAGTGCATGTTTTGCATCCTATGCATCTCATAGGGTTTATTCGCACCAACCCAGTTTCTTCATCTTTGATTGCTGCTTCGCTTGGGCAGGCAGCAACGCAGATTGGTTCGTCACAGTGTTGGCAGTAAATTGCTTCGAATTCAGCATTTTTCTCGCTGAACTGTACGTGCAGATGGGCTTTTTCAAGGTTAAAATGTTTGAAATGATAAAAGGTGCAAGCAATCTCACAGTAGCGGCAGCCAGTGCATCTTTGAGGGTCGTAGAGAAGTACCTTTTGTTCTTCAACTTGGACTTTTTCCATCGGCTTACCTCAAGATATCTTTAGATTTTGAAGTAAATATGATTTAAACTTGACTTATTTAGGTTTTCCGTAAACGTCTGAATATCACCGCGTACTTGAAACACTAAATAAACAGTAAAGTTGACACTAGAAAATGCGTTTAAGAAATGGTTGAAGAACTACGGCAAACTTATGATTTTGGGTATAGAGACTTTAAGGAGAAATGACACTTCAGGATTGAAAATCTCAAAAAATGCTTAGAGGTAGAGCTGGATAATTCCAAAGAAGGAAAGGAACCTCAAGCGAAGAGCTTCTGCAGGAGGTTGCTTCTCCAACCAAGAGTCATCGTTCATGAAAAAAGAAAACGATATGTTTTTTAATAGCCTTAACTTGCACAGATTCGAATTTGCCCTATTTGGAACAAAGAGATGACATTGGTGCGTGCGAAAATCAGAGTCACCGGCATAGTTCAAGGCGTAGGCTTCCGTCCATTCATTTACCGTATCGCCGTGAAAAACGATTTAAACGGCTATGTAAGGAATAGAGGCGATGCAGGAGTAGAAATACTCTTAGAAGGCAGAGAAGAGAACATTAGAAGTTTTTTGAGGGATTTAAAAGAGAAAAAACCTCCTTTAGCACAGATTTATGAAATAATCACATTGCCTTTGAAAGGAAAAAACGAGTACAAAGCTTTCACAATTTTGAAGAGTTCTGACGAAGCTGAGCTTTCTGGCTCGGTCATCCCCCCGGACATAGCCATTTGTGATGAATGCTTGAAAGATCTTAGAGATCCAGAAAATCCGAGATATGAATATTTCTTTATCACCTGCACAAACTGTGGTCCAAGATACACTATTATTGAAAGGCTTCCGTACGACCGAGAGAACACAACCATGAGAGACTTCCCAATGTGTAATTTCTGCAAAAGCGAATACACAAATCCTTTGAACAGACGTTTCCACGCACAAACAGTTGCTTGTCCAAAATGTGGTCCAAAGGCATACTTGACAACAAAAGAAGGCAAATCAGTAGAGAATAAAGACCATATACGAGAAGCTGGGAAGCTTCTTTCAGAAGGCTTTATTGTCGCCATTAAAGGATACGGCGGCTTCCATGTTGCCACTGCAACAACTATGGATAAGCCTTTAATCAGGCTTAGAAAGGTTAAGCATAGAAGACACAAGCCCCTCGCGATTATGGCTAAAAGTTTGGAAACCGTAAAATCTTTTGCAGAAGTAGGCGCAGAAGAAAGTGAGCTTCTAACAGCTTATACTCGTCCGATAGTGCTTTTGAACAAAAGTGAAAATTATTATCTGTCGGATTTGATTGCTCCAGGCCTGCACAATGTAGGTGTTATGCTTCCTTACACTGGTTTGCATTACATGCTTTTCGATAAGGTGGATGAGCCAGCGTTTGTGATGACAAGTGCGAATCCTCCGAACCAGCCGATAATAAAGAATGATAAAGAAGCCTTAAGGAGATTAGGCGACACTGTGGATTACTTCTTGTTTCATGACAGACAAATTGCTCACAGATGCGACGACTCAGTTATTCGTCTGCATAATAATCATCAAGTCTTCTTGAGGCGTTCAAGGGGATACGCACCAGCGCCCATAATACTGAAAGAAAAAGCTAAACGCTGCGTAATGGGTTTAGGTGGAGAACTGAACAATACTGGATGTGTTTTGTTAAGGAATAAGGCGTTTGTTTCTCAGCATATAGGCGATGTGGAAAACATTGAAACACAAGATTTTTTGGAAAACTCAACCAAACACTTGATTCGTCTAACAAACGGCAAGGTTGAAACAGTTGCATGTGATCTTCACCCAAAATTCACAACAACAAAGCTTGCCCAAGATCTTGCTGACGAAAATGGTTGGCGATTAATCCAAGTTCAGCATCACTATGCACATGTTGCTGCTTTGATGGCAGAGCATAACGCAAAGGAAATTGTTGGTATTTGCTGTGATGGGTACGGATATGGCTTAGATGGTGAAGCTTGGGGTGGTGAAATCTTATTCTGCACCCGAGATTTTCCCGATTTTGAACGTTTAGCTCACCTTCAGAAGCAGCCGCTAATCGGCGGGGATTTGGCGACACGTTACCCGTTGAGAGTTGCAGCGGGAATGTTGCATGAAAAAGTGGATGTGCAAAGATGGCTTCTACAGAATCAACAGTATTTTCCGCATGGTGAAAAAGAGGTTCAGATAATTCTTCATCAGCTTGAGAAGGGAAACAAAATAATTGAAACATCCAGTTGTGGAAGGGTGTTGGATGCGGTTGCAGCCGTTTTAGGCATATGCTATGAACGTACTTATGAGGGTGAACCAGCCATGAAATTGGAAGCTGCAGCAATTAAGGGCAGAGATGTCTTACAGTTTAAACCGATAATAAAAAATGACGTTTTAGACACTACTCAGTTGCTTCTGGAAATATTTAAGAATCGGCGGAAATATTCTAAGGCTGATTTGGCGTATTCTGCTCATGCATACTTGGGTAAGGGCTTAGCCAGGTTGGCGATTGAAAAGGCGTTAGAAAAAGGCGTCAAAACGGTAGGTTTTTCGGGTGGGGTTGCATGCAACGAGATTTTAGTTTCTGTTATGCGGAGGGTTGTTGAAGCTTCTGGTTTGGAGTTTCTGGTTCATGAGGTTGTTCCGCCGGGTGATGGTGGCTTGTCTTTTGGGCAGGCTGTTGTGGCTGGTTTTTCGTAGTTTTGAGCGTAATGGATTTATCTGTGTGCTTGTTCACGTAAGTGTGATACTAATGTGCTTGGCAATTCCAGCAAAAGTTGTAAACATCAAGGGTGACGGCGCCCGAGTGGATTTTGGTGAGGGTGTTTTGAGAGAGGTGAATGTGATGCTTGTGGATGCTAAGGTGGGGGATTATGTTTTGGTTCATGCTGGTTATGCGATTGAGGTTTTAAGTGAAGAAGAAGCTCTGGAGACTTTGCGTTTGTGGAATGAAATTTTAGACGCGGCAGAGGCATAGGCTGATGGTTGAAAGTTTGAGGTTTAGGGATGCGGCTTTAGCGAAACGTGTTGTTGAAAAAATACGTAGGCTTGCATCGAAACAAGAGACGGTTAAGATTTGTCATGTTTGTGGTACTCATGAGTGGACTATTACTCATTTTGGGTTGCGCAGTCTTTTGCCTTCTAATGTGGAGGTTATAGCTGGACCGGGATGTCCAGTTTGCATTGTACCAGCGTCAGAGTTTGACGAGGCTATACAGTTAGCGTTGAAAGGTATGGTTGTTGCGTGTTTTGGTGATGTTTTGCGTGTTCCAGGCTCTAAAATGTCTCTTCTAGATGCCAAAGCCGAAGGTGCTGATATCCGTGTTGTTTATGGTGTGGGTGACGCGGTTAAAATGGCTGAAAAAGAAAAGGATAAGGAGTTTGTTTTTTTCGCTGTTGGTTTTGAAACGACAGCGCCTTCCACAGCGGTTGAAGTTGTGAAAAAGCCACCTGAAAATATCAGCTTTCTGGTTTCTCATCGCCTTATTCCTCCAGCCATGAGACTTCTGGTGGAGATGAAAGACTTAAGTTTGAACGGTTTTGTTGCGCCGGGTCATGTTAGCACTATTATTGGGGTTAAGCCTTACAAGGTTTTTCCAGAGCTTTATGGTATGCCGACTGTTGTTGCTGGTTTTGAACCGTTAGACATTTTGTTCGGAGTTTACATGATATTGAAACAACTAAGCGAAGGTAAACCACGCTTAGAAAACGAGTATGTACGGGCTGTTCGTCAGGAAGGTAATGTTAAGGCTCAGGAATTGATGAAAAAAGTTTTGGAAGTGGTGGATGGCAACTGGCGTGGACTCGGCACAATTCCATCTTCAACTCTTGAGCTTCGGGAGGAATACGAAACGTTTGATGCACATTTGAAGTATGGCGTAAAAGTGGAAGATGGTGTGGACATACAGCCAGGCTGTAAATGTCATCTTGTAATTATTGGAAAGATCAAGCCGACAGAATGTCCATTATTCATGAAGGCATGCACTCCGCAGAAACCTGTAGGTCCATGCATGGTGAGCAGTGAAGGGACATGCCAAATATGGGCAAAAGCTTCAAAACTCACTTAGCACGTTTTTGGCAATGGTGAACGGGTATCCTCGGCTTAGTGGTCTCACGAACCTCACAGGAACAGTGAAAAGATGGCACTTGAATCGCACCGCTACTACCAAGAAACACAAGTTCACACGAGACCACCTTTCAATTTTCTAGACTGAGAAATACAAACTATGCTCCTCTTAACGCTCAATCAGTAGGTAGTCGTAAAACATGTATTGGGTTTTGGTTAAAAAGCAGACTAGCATATTCTTTAACTTGTTTTCACTAGGATAAAAAAACATGGAAAAAATGTTTTTTATGGTAAAAGATGTTAGCTTGAACTAATATCTTCTTCTTGGGGGTCTTCTTTTTTGCCAACATTCTCGACAGTAAACAGGCCTACTTGGGTCAGGCTTGAATGGAACTTCACATTCCTTCCCACAATCAGCACAGACTGCCTTGTACATCGTTCTATCAGACATATACTACTTCATCTCCTTGCATTTCATGTGCAAAACGGTTTATTGCACAACGAAGCTATTCCATAATAGTCTCTTATAAACTTGCCCCTCCAAAACATGCGCATCAGTTTTATGAAAATCAAAGCTTAATTACGAAAACGTCTTTTATTGTGGCAAAGGTGAAAAAACTTGAATGCAAACGAAAAATTCGAGGAACTCGAAAAAGAAATGTTCAACAAATTCTTCGAAAAGAACCCTCACTTCGCGAGTTACTTGGGTCTCCACGACCCCTACGACCATTTGCTTCCAAAAGGCGACACTGCACACGTGCTTGGAAACCTGAAACTGCTTGAAGAAGCTACTAAACGCATGAAAGAAACAATAGACTACGAAGATTTGAACGATGCTAACAGGATAGACTGGCAAGTAATAGAGAAGGCTCTCGAAATGGGCAAATTCGATTTTCACGAACGCCGTATGCACGAACTGAACCCAGACGCCTTCCAGGAAGTTGGCGGCGTCTTCTTTAACATGATCACTAAAGACTATGCACCTCTAGAGAAGCGAATCGACTCCATCATAGCAAGACTAGAAAAACTCCCAAAATACCTGAAGGAGTTCCAATCAAGATTCGAAAATTCCAAACCTGTAAAGCTGTGGACCGAAGTCGCCATCGAATCAGCAAAACAGATACCCGGACTATTCCAGTTCATTGCTGTATCAACGAAAGGCAAGATTCCTGAAGAACTTCACGGAAGACTAGTGAAAACCTCGACTGATTTGATGCAACCTTTTCAAGAGCATATGCAGTGGCTGGAAAGCCTTAAGCCAAAGACAACTGAGAACTGGGCTCTAGGCAAGGATAAATTCGAGAAACTAATTCAGCTACGTGGCCTCGGAATGACCTCGGAAGAAATCTATCAACTCGGCGTCAAATATCTCAAGGAGTTGAAGGAGGAAAGAACACGCATAGCTGCACAAATTGCACCAGACAAAAGCGTCGAAGAAGTTATGAAAATGATTGAACAGAACGCTCCTAAAACCTTTGAAGAAGCCTTGAACGCGACAAGAAAGGCAATGGAAGAAGCAAAACAATTCATCATTAAAAACGGCATTGCCACGGTTTATGAGGGAGACAAGCTGATTGTTGAGGAAACTCCAGCTTTCTTGGCACCCCTCATTCCGTTCGCGGCCATGTCGATGCCGTCGAGATTTGACAAGCCAATGATAGGCATCTACGTGGTTACCCGACCAAGAGACATTGCAAACCTAGGTAGTCACCTGAACTACGCAAGCATTCGGAACACTGCTGTTCACGAAGCATTTCCAGGACATTTCCTCCAAGGGTCAATCTCAAACAGAAGCTCTCTAATACACATACTTGCTGACGGAACAGAGACAGTTGAGGGCTGGGCTCACTACTGTGAGCAAATGATGCTGGAACGCGGTTACGTAACAAGCTTAGAATCGAAACTGATACAGATCAACGACGTAATCTGGCGCGCCGTGAGAATAATCGTAGACGTAAAACTGTCACGAGGTGAGATGGGTGTTGACGAAGCTATTGAAATGTTGATGAAGGAAGCTGGAATGTCAAAAGAAGCCGCCACTGCAGAGGTAAGACGCTACACGCAAACACCCAGCTACGCGCTTTCATACTTACTAGGCAAACACTTGATCCTGCAGTTGCGAGAAGAAGTAAAACAGAAAATGGGAATGGAATACACCGAGAAATCCTTCCACGACACTATCACGGCAAACGGATACTTGCCAATCTCACTGCTAAGAAAAGTGTTCAACCAAAAAATAACAAAACTGACGGCTTAATCGAACATTTCAGAAAAAGCTTGAAGTGCAATAAAGCGCTGTTCCTCTACTATTTTTTCTATAGTTCCCCAGTCATTTCTGGGGGCAAGTGTGAGCGAGCAGGTTGCCTAGCCGTATTCACGTAAAAGCTAACATATTCTTGGCACTGGATCTCCTACTGGTCTGCTTATTATTCTTTTTCCACCTACTACTGTCTGCATGGCTACACCTGTGAAATCTGCTGTTGCTTCACCGATTATTTCCGCTTCTCTCCCCTCTTCGTTTGCTCTCAAAAGTCGCAGAACTTCTTCAGCCTTTTCCCTCACTACACCCATGACAACTTTACCTTCATTTCCAATTTCAAGCGGATCTAAGCCCAACATTTCGCAAGCTGCTTGCACATCCTTTCTAACTGGAATCTTATCCTCGTAAACTAATATGCCTACATCTGATTTTTCGCTAAACTCGTTTAGAGCGTCTGCCAAACCGCCTCTTGTTGGGTCTTTCATAGCAACTATCCCGCCGACTTCCCCGAGTGAACGTTGAATTATGCGGTTTAATGGTTTAACATCTGATTTTATGCCGCTTCCGAAGCTTAGTCCTTCCTGTGCAGACAAAACAGCTAAGCCGTGGTCGCCAATCGTGCCGGACAATAGTATTTTGTCTCCAGCTCTCAAGTTTGAGTCTAGAATCCAGCGGGCTTCAAAATTGCTTCTGAACTGTTTAACAACGCTAAGATTCTTTTCTAAAGCAGCATTTCTTCTGCCAATTCCAGAGGTGTTTATGACGCAGCCGCCTAAACTTCCTTTCTCAACAACCTTTGTGTCGCCAGTGATGATACTCACTTTAGCTTCAAGGCATGTCCGCTGCATGCTGGCTAAAATACGTTCAAAATCAGTTAGGAGCAAACCCTCTTCTAAAACAAAACCACAAGCTAAAGCATAGGGTTCAGCACCTAAAACTGCAATGTCATTTACGGTACCAGCCACAGCTATGCGTCCAATGTCTCCACCTGGAAAGAAAATCGGCTTAACAGCATGCGAATCACTCTTTAAAACAATGCCGTTCACAACGGCTGCATCATCCAAAGCCTCAAGCGGCACTTCAACGTTAGCTGTAGCACGAAAATGTTTCACAATGTATTTTTTTACTAGACTGTGCATGACTGTTCCTCCTGCGCCGTGCAACATCGTGATGCATTCATTTTTGGCATTCAATTGTTTTCACCACTTGTGGATAATAACAAGCGTTCTTTCTTGAATCTCTTTCCTTTTAACGCTATTCTTAAATAGGTTTTAACTTAGGCTTTCATTATGCACGAATGGGCTTTGGCTGAAGCAGTAATTTCCACGGTTTCTCAAATTGCAGAAAAGGAAGGCTTGAAAGAAATTGCAGAAGTGGAAATAAAGGTTGGTGAACTGCAGCAAATAGAACTGGATATTTTAGAGTTTGCGCTGTCACAGCTTAAAACTCTGAAATTCAAAAACGTAAAATTCCGCATAAAAACAGTAAAGGCAGAACTCAAGTGCAGAGTTTGCACACATGAATGGATTTTCAGAAAAGAGAAAATAAACGAAGAAGTAGCAGAAGCCATACATTTCGTTCCAGAAATCGCCCACACATACATTAAATGCCCAAAATGTGGCAGTCCAGACTTCGAGATTTTGAAGGGACGTGGGATTTGGCTTGAAAGCGTGAGGGGGTTGAAATAGCATGGGTGACCCGAGAATAGGCATAATTGAGGAGAGACTGAAAGGGGTAAACAGAATAGTCGCTGTTTCAAGTGGTAAAGGTGGCGTGGGTAAGAGCCTAATCGCGTCTACATTGGCTTTAACACTGGCGAGGAGAGGCTATAAAGTGGGTCTTTTCGACTTGGATTTTACAAGTCCGTCGACACATGTTATTTTGGGCGTTGAAGGTTTGCAGCCGAGGGAGGAAAAGGGTATAATTCCGCCGCAGGTTTATGGTTTAAAGTATATGTCAATAGTTTACTATTCAGGCGAGTATGCCTCTCCATTGAGAGGCGTGGACGTTTCAAATGCATTGATAGAATTGCTTGCGATAACAAGGTGGAACAACTTGGATTTCTTGATAGTAGACATGCCTCCTGGAATAAGCGACGCAACTTTAGACGTCATCAGACTCGTCAAGAGAATAGAATTTGTCGTAATTACTACGCCTTCTCGGCTGGCTTTCGAAACTGTTAGAAAACTGATAGATTTGCTTTCAGAGTTGGGAATTCCCATAATGGGTGTTGTTGAAAACATGAAGATGAAGGAATCTCGGTTTATTCAGCAACAAATCGAAGGCAGAGGCATAAAGTTCTGGGGAGACACACCGTTTGATGCTGAACTTGAAGAAGCCATAGGAGATGTAAACAAGTTATTGGCGACGCAATTCAGTAAGAAACTAGGAGAGATAGAAAAGCTGAAAGCATGATTGAAGCTTAGCCGGGAATCAGCGAGGTGCTCTCTGGAATATGTCTAGTTTTAGGACGAGAAATGCAAGGGTTGTGGCAACAATCGCTAGTACGTAGAATCCTGCTCCGGTGGCTACGCCTATGGAGGCAACGATCCAGAGGGTTGCTGCTGTTGTTAGTCCTATGATTTTTTCTTCAGTTTTGAGTATGGTGCCGGCTCCGAGAAAGCCTATTCCAACGATAATGGAAGCGGCTACGCGGGAAGGATCTGCTCCTAGGAAGGCATGTAAAGATAAAATCGTAAGAAGGGCTGAGCCTAGTCCGACGAGGATGTGAGTTCTTAAACCCGCTGGTTTGAGGCTTACTTCTCTTTCGAGACCTACAAGTCCGCTGAGTACAAAACCCAGAATCAACCTGGCAACCAGTTCTAATTCAAGATTTATGATTGTGGTCTTGTTAAAAGTCGTATATATATGTTTAAATCTGCACCTCGACAACGACACGCTTGAATAACCAAAATCTCTGCTAAAAAGGGAGAATGGCATCTGCAGATTTTCTGCGGTATATTTAAATAATTGTGCCAGAATAAGTTACCCAAGGGGAAACAAAATTGTCTCTAGACGAAAGAGTCCAAATGCTTAATGTCGTTGCACAAACCGAACACGGTGTAAGAGAATTAATCCAGAAGTTAAGATGGAAACCCTCACGCGTTATCTCCTTGTTGGAACAGATGAAAGATGAAGGGCTCATAGAGTTGCAGAAAAATAGCGCGCGCAATTCCAAACGAGGGAGACCCAAAAAGATTATGATGTGCACGTCTCTTGGTTATGAGTTTCTTGAAGCTTATCGGAGACTAAGAATGAAGCCGCTTAGAGCGCGAAGAGAAGATTTGGAACACGCGGTAGAAGACGCACTGTACACGGAGAGACTTGTTGCAAATGGACATTCACCCTTTAAACTTTTCATGGAGTTGAACACTATTGTTCACAATATTAAGATCTCTTCAGAGGCTAGTGGGACTATTCGAGGATAAGAATATCCCCTATATGATAATCGGCGGTTATGCTCTTCCTTTCTATGGAAGAATAAGGACAACTATTGATCTTGATTTGGCTGTAGGAATAAGAACTGAGGAAGAATTAACCCAATTTCATGATTGGCTGCGACTGATAGATTTTGAAGCGACTGTCTATTCGCCCTTAAACCCTGTTATTGTCGTTCTTGATCAAAAAGAGAAGGTAGAGATAGAATTATGGCGTAAACCAGACGGAATTGTTTTTGATGATGAAACGCTTAGAAGAAGGAGGAAAGTCAAAATGGATGTTGATGTTGAGGCATGGATTGTTTCTCCAGAGGATTTCATAGTGAACAAGTTAGCTAGACCCGACCGAGGCGTGATCGATGAACAGGATGTTAAAAGTGTATTAATTAGGCAGGAGGGCAAATTAGACGAAAAATATCTCAAGAAAAGAGCCGAAGATGCAGAGGTGCTTACAATATTAGAGCGCATCCGAACGTAGTTGCTGACAAACATAAGAAATCGATTAAGCCTACAGGATAACCCCATAGTAAGATGTATATTAGCGCGCAGTCTACTTTTTCGTTAGGTATTGGTGTATGGCTTTTGCTGCTTTTTTTCCTGCTCCCATGGCAGATATGACTGTTGCTGCGCCTGTCACTATGTCTCCTCCTGCATAGACGCCTTGGATGCTTGTTTTTCCGTTTTCATCAGCTACTATTGTGCCGTGTTTTGTAACTTCTAAGCCTTTGGTCGTCTGTTGAATTATTGGGTTAGGCGTCCCACCAATAGCAATGATAACCGTGTTCACATCCATTATGAATTCTGAGCCTTCGATGGGTATGGGTCTTCTCCTCCCACTTGCGTCCGGTTCTCCCAAACGCATCCTTATGCACTCAATTGCCTTAACCCAGCCCCTTTCATTGCCTATGAACTTTTTCGGGTTTGTGAGAAACTCAAAGGCTATGCCTTCCTCTTCAGCGTTCTCAATCTCTTCAGCCCTAGCAGGCATCTCCTGCCGACTCCTCCGATACACAATCTTCACCTCTTTTGCTCCCAATCTTAAGGCGCATCTAGCCGAGTCCATAGCCACATTGCCACCTCCAATAACGGTCACCTTTTCCCCAACAAAAATCGGCGTATCAGACTTCGGAAAATCATAAGCCTTCATCAAGTTAACACGAATCAAAAACTCGTTAGCCGAGTAAATCCCACACAAGTTTTGCCCCGGTACGCGCATAAAACGCGGTAGCCCCGCACCAGTGCCTATGAAAACCGCGTCAAACCGCTCAAGCAACTCACCAATAGTGTACAATCTCCCAATCAACGAATTCGTTCTTAGTGTGGTACCTAACTTTTCTATGTACTTGGCTTCGGCTTCAACAATTTTCTTTGGTAACCGAAACTCTGGAATCCCATATATGAGAACACCGCCAGGTTTGTGCAAAGCCTCAAAAACTATGGCTTCGTGTCCGAGTTTGGCTAGATCTGCTGCCGCCGTCAAGCCCGCTGGACCTGCACCGACGATTGCCACTTTCTTGCCAGTGGAATCTGGTTTTTGTGGAGTTTCATAGCCTCGTTTTCTTTCCCAGTCGGCCAAAAATCGTTCTAGTCTTCCAACGGAAATTGGGTCACCTATTTTTCCCATAGTGCAACTCGCTTGGCACTGTTGTTCTTGTGGGCATACCCTGCCGCAGATGGCGGGAAGACTATTTTTCTCCTTAACCTTCCTTATCGCTTCGCCAAATTTGCGTTCTCTCACAAGTTGTATGAATGCTGGGATATCTACCTCCACTGGGCATCCCTGTACGCATGGAGCCTTTGCGCATTGTAGGCATCTTTCAGCTTCTGCCACGGCTTGCTCCTCTGTGTAGCCTAGTGCTACTTCGTTGAAGTTGTGCCCTCGTTCTTTTGGGTCTTGTTTGGGCATGGGAACTGCTTCTTTCTTAATCTTGGGTTTAGGCTCGCTCACAGTTTTCTTCCTCCTTCTTCATGGAAAACGTAGGCAAGCTTTTCTTGAGGAGTAAACATCTTCAATCGAGCCATCAATTCTTCAAAATCTACTTGATGCCCATCAAAGTCTGGTCCGTCAACGCAAGCGAACATTGTTTTGCCACCCACGGTTACTCTGCATGCTCCACACATTCCCATACCATCAACCATTAGGGGGATCAAGTTCACAATTGTAGGTATGCCATGGGGACGGGTGAGTTCTGAAACCGTTTTCATCGTTACAACTGGTCCCATGACTATCACGCGGTCAATTTTCCTCTCTTTAAGCAATTCCTTAAGGAAGTCTAGTCCTTTGTAGCCTTTTGTTCCGTCGTCTGTAGCCATGTAAAGATCATCGCACACTTCTCGCATTTCATCCTCAAAAATGAGGTGGCTTTCAGTTCTGGCGCCAATAACCCCGATAACTTTGTTACCTGCTTCATGAAAGGCTTTAACCTGAAAGTGTAAAGGAGCCACCATCACCCCACCGCCAACACACAACACAGTTCCAAATTTCCCAATTTCGGCGGGTTTTCCCAACGGACCCAACAAGTCCAAGATGCAGTCTCCTTGCTTTAGATTTCCAAGCTGTTTCGTTGACTTGCCAACTTCGTGACAGACCACAGTTATCGTCCCTTCTCGAACATTAGCATCAGCAATTGTGAGGGGCATTCTTTCTCCATCCTCGTCTATTCTCAGAATCACAAACTGTCCTGGTTTGGTTTTCGCAGCGATTTCCTTAGTTGAGAACTCGAACAGATTAATGTGGGGAACCAGTTCCTTTTTTGTTATTATTTTATACAAGTTAGTCGCCTCCTCCCTTAACCCTTAAAGGATTTGGGCCAAGCTTTCTTATTTTCTCCACAAAATTCGTCATCATGGTTGCGAATTTTTGTCCCTCAGATGACGAGGCAAAGCCTATTTCGAGGCGTTCGGGGTTTATGCCAAGGGCTCCTAGAGATTTTTTCATCACACCCACCCTATCTTTGGCTTTCACGTTACCATCTATGTAATGGCAGTCACCAATGTGGCATCCTGTTATGATAACTCCGTCAGCACCGTTCTGAAAAGCCTTCAAAACGTGAAGCACATCCACTCTGCCGCTGCATGGAACCCTTAAAATTCTAACATTCGGCGGATACTGAATTCTTGAAACACCTGCAAGGTCAGCAGCACCGTAAGAACACCATTGACATGCAAAACACAAGATTATAGGCTCGAAACTTTCGCTTGAACTCAAAAGCCTTTTCGGTTTGAACAATGCTTCAATTGCTGCCACAATCTGCTCATCCGTGAATTGTATGAGTTGCATGGCTCCCATTGGGCACTCTGCTGCACAGACACCACAGCCTTTACAGTTAGCCTCAACAATACTGGGCAGTCCAAAGGATTCAGCTTCAACCGCGTTAAAAATGCATGAAACCACACAAGCATCACAGTTGACACAGACGTCCTTATCAACCGTTGCCTTAACGGCTCCAGCCTTTATTTTTCCCAGAGCCATCGGAATACCTGCTCTTGAGGCTGCAGCATAGGCTTGGGCGATGCTTTCAGTTACATTTTTTGGTCCGTGAGCTGTGCCACAAACATATATGCCCTCTGATGTAAAGTCAACAGGTCTGAGTTTTGGATGAGCCTCAAAAAAGAACCCGTCAGAACCCAGAGGCACCTTGAGTACAGGAGAAAGTTTTCTCCCGTCTTCATGCTGAACTAAAGGCGTTGATAAAACAATCAAGTCGCTTTCCATTTCAACCTCAGCGCCTAAATACACGTCATAAACTGTGACAGCTAACTTTCCATCAGGCTTTGAAGCGACTTTCGGAGGTTTGTCCTGATCATAACGGATGAAGTTGATGAAGTTTGCCCTTGCCTCACGGTAAAAATCTTCGTATTCACCATAGGTTTGTAAGTCTCGGAAAAGAATGTTTACCTCAACATCTGGATACATTTTCTTGAGGAGTAGAGCGTTGTTTAGAGCTACCATACAGCATATTCTTGAACAGTATGTTCTGCCAGTTTTCTCTCTAGCCCCGACACATTGGATCATAACAACTTTTTTAGGTTCTTTGAGCTCGCCCTTTTTCAGAAGTTGTTCAAGCTCTAGCTGTGTCACAACGTTTTCATTTTCATCGTATCCATACATTCCCACAGGTTTGAATGCTTCAGCTCCAGTGGCTACGATTATTGTTCCCACATTTATCTGTTCAAGTTCACCTGAATCATTTTTTTGAAGTTTTATGCCAAAATTTCCAATGAACCCCTCCATTTCTTTAACTAGGGTTGACATGTGCAAATCTATGTTAGTATTAGCCTTCACAGCTATGACAGCTTCTCGAACAACTTCTGAGGCGTCACGTTCAGTGGGTTGCAGCTTATGCAGGTACCTCAGCATTCCACCGAGTTCCGCTTCTTTCTCAACTAAGTGAACAGTGAAGCCTTGTCTTGTAAGGGACATAGCTGCAGTCATCCCAGCTATTCCACCGCCTATGATCAGTGCTGAAGGTTTTATCTCGAGTTCTGGCTCTATCTGTGGTTTAAGATAGCTTGCTTTTGCGACAGCCATTCTGATTAGATCTTTGGCTTTCTCTGTTGCTTCTTTCGGATGGTGCATGTGAACCCATGAGGAATGCTCTCGTATGTTGACCATCTCGAAAAGGTACTTGTTTAACCCCGCTTCTTCGCATGCATTTCTGAAAAGTGGTTCGTGGGTTGCAGGTGTGCATGATGCAACTACAACGCGGTTTAGATCATACCGTTTTATGCATTCTTTGATGAGGCTTAATCCAACAGATGCACACATGTAAAGATTTTCTTCGGCGCAAACAACATTAGGCAAAGTTTTGGCATACTCCACAACCGCTGGTACGTCAATCACTCCACCGATGTTGAAGCCACAGTGGCAAACGAAAACCCCAATCCTCAGTTTTTCTCTATCCGTTTCCATACAGCTATTCCCTCACAACAGTGGATACAACCACTTCCGCGGCTCTAGCTGCTGCTGCACTGGCTTGCGTAACCGCCTCAGAAATATCCTTAGGCGCTTGACAATAGCCGCAAACAAAGATTCCTTCCACGTTTGTCTCGACAGACATGAGCAATGGGTCTTTCGTTTTGAAAAAGTGATACTCATTTAATTCTAAACCAGAAATTTTCGCCAAAAGTCTATTGTCTTCCCTTGGAATTAAGGCTGGACAAAGCACAACCAAATCTGCACGTAACTCTTCTATTTTTCCTTGTGTGATGTTTTCGTACCGAACTAGAAGGTCCTTTGTTTCTGGGTCTTCTATGACTAAAGCGGCACGTCCATTAACGTATTTGACGCCCCATTGGTCTCTGGCTCTACTGACGAATTCTTGGAATCGTTTCCCAAATACTCTTAGGTCCATGTATAAAATGTGAACTTCACATTCAGGTTCGTGTTCTCTGATTAGAATTGCCTCTTTTGTGGCGTACATGCAGCAGACGCTGGAGCAGTATGGTAATCCCTTTTGCTGGGTTCTTGAGCCAACGCATTGTATGAAAACTATTCTACGTGGATGCTTGTTATCTGAAGGCCTCATAAGCTCTCCGCGAGTTGGTCCGGAAGCATTGATGAGCCTTTCAAATTCCAGTGATAAAAGAACATTCTTGTATCGTTTATAACCATACTCGCTTATTGGAGCTGGATCATAAAGCTCTAAGCCCGTGGCCAGTATTATGCTTGAGACATTAAGCGTTATCTCTTCAGGCCTCTGGCTGAAATCAACTGCTTGTGCCGAGCAAGCCTTTTCACATTCACGACATTCAGAACAGCCTCCACATGAGAGACATCTGTTAGCTTCTTCAACAGCCATTTCTTCCGTATATCCAAGCACGACTTCTTCAAAATTCTTCCTTCGCTTTTCAATAGATAGAACTGGGATAGTCTTTCGCTGTTTTTTGATGATTCCTTCCTTTGGGACCTCTTTAACTTTGATTCGCTTTTCAGGTCGTCCAGCCCTTACGTCTTCGCCTCTAAGGTATCTGTGAATTGAGATTGCTGCCTCTTTTCCACATGCAATAGCCTTTATAACAGATGCTGGACCTAGTGTCGCATCTCCTCCAGCAAATACGCCCGGTATGTTGGTTTCAAAAGTTACAGGGTCAACTATTATCGTTCTTCTAGATGTCAGAATTTTTTCTGGGACGCTTGAAGAATCAAGCGTTTGCCCTATAGCAACTATCACGTTATCAACTAGAATAGTGTGTTCTGACCCCTCAATTGGGATGGGTCGCCTTCTACCTGTTTCATCGGGTGGACCAAGCGCCATTTTCAGACATTCTATAGCTGTGACTTTGCCCTTTTCACCAAGTACCTTTTTAGGGCTAACGAGAAACTTTATTTCAACTCCTTCGTTTTCAGCTTCTTTGACTTCCGGCTGATGTGCAGGCATCTCCTTCCTTGATCTTCTGTAGAAAATTGTCACTTTCTTTGCACCGAGTCTCAGAGCTGTTCTGGCAGAATCCACTGCAACGTCACCGCCACCAACTACTGCGATCGAATCGCCAATGTTGATTTTTTCTCTTAAATTCGCACTACGCAGAAAATTCAGCGCGTGCAAAACTCCGTCCACATCTTCTCCTTCTATTCCAAGTCTTACGCTTTTCTGAGCCCCAACAGCCAAGAAGAACGCTACATATCCCATTTTTTTCAAATCCTGAAGGGTTACATCCTTGCCAAGAGTTGTGTTTGTACGTATTTCTACACCAGAGTCCACGAAGTAACTGATATCCTCATCTAACACATGTTTAGGAAGCCTATAATTTGGGATTGCATATCGTACCATTCCACCAAGCTCTGAATCCTTTTCAAACACTGTTACAGGGTATCCCATTCTAACAAGTTCACAAGCGGCTGTAAGCCCAGCTGGACCCGAACCTATAATTGCCACTTTTTCGTCATACTTCTTCGGTAGTGGCTCGGGCTTTTCTTTCTCTATCTTTCTTGCATAGTCAACTGCGAACCTTTTTAGGGCACAAATCGCAACGGGTTCGTCAACTTCTCCTCTTTCACACTCATTCTCGCAGGGATGAAAGCAGACCCTTCCAAGAACTCCTGGAAGCACTAAGTCCTTTCTTATGAGATCGTATGCTTCCTCAAACTTTCTATTCGCAATCAACGCTACATACCCTTGAGCATTGACGCCAGCTGGACAGGCATAACGGCACGGTGGAGTTCCCCTTCTATCTATTGCAAAAATATTAGGAACAGATTGGGGGAAAAGTCTGTAAATTGCTTTTCTTTTTGCTAATCCCATGTCAAACTCATTTGGCAATGTAACTGGGCAAACTTTTGTGCATTCATCACAACCAGTGCATTTAGACTCATCTACATATCTAGGTTTCTTTATCACATTGACTTTGAAATCGCCTGCTGAACCACTGACTTCCTTTACTTCAGAATAAGTTAGCAGAGTTATGTTGGGGTGATAAAGAACTGAAATCATCTTAGGTCCAAGAATGCATATGGAGCAGTCCATTGTTGGGAATGTTTTATCAAGCTGAGCCATCCGCCCGCCAATACTGGGAGATTTTTCAACAAGATAGACTGTGAGTCCTCGGTCAGCAAGATCTAGAGATGCTTGCATTCCGGCTATGCCGCCGCCAACCACGAGGACAGCATTGTTACCCAAAGTTGATTCCTCACGTCTTTACGTACATGTTTTAGAAAAAAGACGTACATTTATTCTTATAAAAGAATATCGTGTGAGAAAGAATCATTTCAATGATAGGGCAAACATGACCCAAACTACGGAATTATCCGTTATAGTAGTATGGTTGTCTGATGTAACCGTAAGCTTCCAAAGCTGCTGTGATGCCTTGTCCAACAGCTGTTCCAACCTGCTTAACGGGATGATTTGTAACGTCGCCAGCTGCGTAAACTCCTGCCATGTTTGTATGTTGTCGCATATCAACTATGATGTAGCCTTTCCTGTCAACATTGACTCCGGCTTTTTTTGCCAGTTGGCTGTTGGGGGTTTCTCCGACTTGAATGAAGACGCCGTCAACCTCTAGATCCTTCGTTTCTCCGGTTTTATTATCAAACAGTAATACCTTGCCGACCACGTTTGCACCTTCAATTTCTTTCGCTTCTGTATTCCATAAAATTTCCACGTTCCTTTTGTTCTTCAAAGCTTCCACAATGGCTTCTTCAGCTCTCAGCATCCCCCTTCGATGAGCCAGTTTAACCTGAGATGCCAGTTCAGCAATGTAAAGAGCTGTTATTACTGCTGAGCTACCGCCGCCAACCACGAGGACACGCTTATTCTTGAATAAAGGCCCATCGCAAACTCCACAGTAGCTTACACCTCTTCCACGGAACTCTTTTTCACCTGGAATGCCAAGTTCTCTGTAGTGGGTTCCAGAAGCAATGATAACCGTTTTAGTTTCATATGCTGTTTTGTCGGATTTCACAACTTTTTGCTCGCCTTTAAGGTCTAGGCTGACAACCTTTTCTAGCTCGTGAATTTCTACGCCGACACTTCTGCAGTGAGCCACCATTTTCTGTGCTAGTTCGCGTCCATTTATGCTTTGGAAACCCGGATAATTCTCGATTAATGGGGCGTCTGCTGCTGTGCCTCCAGCCATTTTTTCCTCCAAAATCAGTGTATTTAGTCCGCTTCTTACCCCATAAATTCCAGCTGCTAAACCTGCAGCACCCGCACCTAGGATTGTCAACTCCCAATTTTCCATTTTAGAATACCCTCTGCAGATTGCCTTTTTGATTTTTAACTTGACATTAATGTCTGGTTTATGAATTCTCCTTTTACGTATTGATGCGGATAAATTTTTGTTGCTTTCAGTTTGCAACCTTTTGCGATTGTCACGTCATCTGCTATAACCGAGATCGAGTCTATTTTCGTGGGTTTCTTCTGGCTTGAAAGGATTGTTACATGTCTTCCCACAATGCTTTCTTTTATTTCCGCTGCATCCTCAATTATAGCTCTGTCCATAACCGCCGAGTTCTCTATCGTAACACCCTTACCAATTTTTGTGTAGTTGTCAATGCACGAATTCACTATTCTCACGTCATTGCCTATTTTGCAATGTCTCCCAATCAGAACAGAACCTTTGATCTCTATTTTTCCTCGTTTAATCTTTCCTATGATTTCTCTTCTCCGTTTCATCGATTCTTTGCTTTCTCCCTGAACCCATATTCTGGCTTCTTCACTTATTCTTCCACCGAATTCTGTCAATGATGAAAAACGACCGTCAAGCATGTCTCGCATAGCTTCCAAGTAACGTTTCGGCGTACCAATGTCATACCAGCTTCCCGTTAAAGTGTAACCGTACACTGGTCTGCCAGTTTTTATTAAGTAAGGAATGAAATCGTAACCAAAATCTAAACGATGTCGCTCTTTGATTATTTGTTTAACTCCTTTTTCTTTGAATATTTTTCGTATTTCAGGTGAAACCATGTACAAGCCGGTGTTAGCAAGGTCAGAGGGAGCCTCTTTAGGTGTTGGTTTTTCAACAAATCTTGAGATTCTCATGTTCTTGTTTACGTCCGCTATTCCGTAACCTTCAACATTTTCAACTTTCCTTAATGCTATAGTCATCATTGCCCCTTTCGTTTCGTGAAAATCTACAAGCTCTCTTACGTCTACGTCGAAAACGTTATCGCCTTGCACAGCAAAAACCGGGTCCTTAACGTTATAGTATTCCATGTTTATTCTTGCAGAATCTGCGCTGCCGAAGTCGTCTACGTTGGGTTGATATTTTATATGAACACGAGGAGTTATGCCGTATCTTGCGGAAAAACCGAAACCTGACCCAAAATAGTCGTGTAAGTCTCTATAGTTCGTGTAGCCTTTCACTCCAAAAATGAATTTTTGGATGCCTTGACGTGCGAGGGATACTAACGAAAATTCTATTAGTAGCCTATTCAAGAGGCGGAGGCATGCCTTGCTTGTTTCTGCTGTAAGTGGTAGCAGACGCTTGGCTTTTCCTCCAACTGGAATTATTACTCTTAATCTTTCTGGTGCATAATTGTCACGCAAAAGCTTGCCACCAAACTTTTAGAATGAATTAACTTGTATTGAACGTATTAAGCTTTCGAATGTAAACGTGAATTTTATAACTTCAATGAAATCTTATGAGTTATTGCAAAGGTTTGAGCGACTATGGGTAAAGCTGTTGGTTATTTGCGTTTGATGCGTCCAGTAAATTGTTTGATGATGGGTTTTGCAGTAATAGTCGGTGCAGTCATTTCAAAGCAGAGTTTCGAAGATATACTCTTTTCAAATCTTGTTTATGGTTTTATCACAGGCTTTGCGTTGGCTGCTGCATCCATGGTCATAAATGACTTTTGCGATAAGGATATTGATGCTATTAATGAGCCTGGCCGTCCAATTCCAAGCGGCTTGATCAAACCAGAAGAAGCGTTAGTCTTTGCATCTGTCCTCACTGCAATAGGCTTTGTAGCTGCATTTTTGACCAATACTGCCAACGCTCTTGTCACTTCTCTTTGTTTCAGGACAGCCATAATCTCTTGGATGGTCTCTGTAGCTTATGCGACTGTTGGAAAACGAACAGGGCTTCTCGGCAATTTTCTCGTTAGTGCTTGTGTAGCAATACCCTTCATTTACGGTAGCCTAGCAGTCACTAATACGGTTGAGCTAAACGTTTTAATTTTCGCTTCCATGGCTTTTCTTTCAAACACTGGTAGGGAAATAACAAAGGGAATTGTTGACGTTCGAGGGGACAGAATAAGGAGCATTCAGACTTTGGCTGTTCGTTATGGGAAAAAGACAGCCGCAAGCGCAGCCACATTGTTTTATTTGTTTGCTGTCTTGTTAAGTCCTCTACCTTCTCTAAATCGTGTTTCTATCTGGTTCCTTCCCCTAGTAGCTATAACAGATTTTGGACTTGTGGCATCCTCTGTTTCACTCCTCAGAAATTATTCGCGAGAGAACGCTCGGAAAGTGAAGAGAATGGTTTTGTTGTGGTTCATGACTGGGTTGCTGGCGTTTGTTTTGGTGTGATACGGTAGTTCTTTCATCTCCGTTTACCTAAGGTCATTTCTCGTATACTCCTTCAATCGCTATTGTCATCTTATTGAAAACACAATGGTGCTGCAAATGGTTTGGCAGAACAAAACATTCTCCGGCTTTCACTACTGTTTTTTCTCTTTTTTCAAATGTGAATTCTATTTCCCCTTCAAGAACCAACATGAAAACGTCTCTTTGGTTTTCATGAAAAGAAAATGGAAACTCGTCTTTGACGGTTTTTCCAGCTGTAATATAGAGTTTGAATCCGTCGGCTTCACCTATCTCCACAAATTCATCAGCATTCTCTCCCCTAGCCAACTTTTCTTCAGCAAGCCTTTTAGCTTCTGAAATTGCATCCTCTAAACGCACAATTTTCATTCTTTTTCACACCGTTTCTTTTGTTCTAGAAAATGGACTTATAAGCTTCATACTTAACAATTTAGTTAGAGAAGGCGTGTCATCTCTTGACTATGGAAGATGAAACTAAGCTTGATTATGCACTTAGCGGGAAAGCTTGGAGAGTTTACTGGCTTCTTCTAAAGAATGGTCGTCCAATGAGCGTTCGCGAGGTTCAAAGAGCCTTACATTTTAGCAGTCCAAGCGTGGCAAATCATCATCTTGAACGGTTATGCGAATTAGGCTTAGTGGAGAAGCAAAACATAGGCGGTCATTATTTTCTTGTCAGCCAAGTCAAAATAGGCGTGCTCAGACACTTCGTCAAGTTGGGAAAACTCTTATTCCCAAGATACTTCTTTTATGCAGTCTTCAGCACAACCTTACTAATTACTTATCTTCTATTCTTAATGCAAGGCTTCTCACGAGAAAACCTATTCATACTTTTATTCGGCGCAATAGTTTCGACAATATTTTGGTATGAAGCAATACGCATATGGTCTCTAAGACCGTTCTAATTTCTGTACCAACTGTACTAAGAATTAGAATAAAATAAAACGAAAACCTGATGTCTAGTAGGTGAATTACCGAATGGAAAGCAAAATCAAAAAAAGAGCACAAATCTACGGAATCGCCGCCATTCTCCTAGCCATAATATTAGGCACAATATGCTACAATTTCGGAGTCTATCCACCAGAATCCGAGTCGCCTGAACAACTTTCTCCATCTGCTGGACCGTTAGGCACGTTTTCATCGTACGAGGAGCTGAGAAGTTTCTTGACAACAAATTCTAGAACCCAAGGAACGTTTGCATTTCTTGGACCTTGGGATTTTAGAATTTCGGAGGATGTGAGAATGTATTTGGCGCCCTTAGGGGGTGAAATTGTCACAGCACCGGGTTTGTCAGCTGCACCAGCACAAGATTTGGAGTTTCAATACTCAATCACAAACATTCAGGTTGCTGGAGTCGACGAAGCAGATATCGTAAAAACCGATGGAGAATATATCTATTTAGCCTCAGGCCATAGCGTCTTCATTCTAAAAGCTTACCCGCCCGAAGAAGCTGAAGTATTTTCAAAGATAACTTTGAATGACACATATCCTGCAGAGATTTTTGTAGGTCCAAGCAGTAACAGATTAGCCGTGTTAGGGTGTAAACATAATATACCTCTATGGAGAGCTTATGGACAATACTTCGTGGATATTAAAACCTTCGTGAACGTCTATGATATTTCAAACAAAACAAACCCTGCACTTTTGACAAATTTCACGTTGAGCGGTAGCTATTTCAACTCAAGAATGATAGGCGAATACGTCTATTTCGTTGTAAGCCAACCAGCTTACGTCATCTATGACACAGTTGTTCTTCCCAAAATTTACTCAAGTGACGGGATTAAAGAGATAAGCGCTTCTGAAATCCACTACTCCAATGCCTCTGATAATTATTACATGTACACAACGATTGTTGCCCTAAACATGCAAAACACCGAAGAGAAGCCAACCCATATGACACTTATGCTAGGCGGGACGAGCAGCATGTACGTTTCGTTAAACAATGTTTATATAACGTTTCCAGAAACGGCTGGAAAGACATCAATTTATAGGATACGTATAGAAAACAGCACCCTCAACTGTGAGGCTCATGGTCAAGTGCTAGGACGCGAACTCAACCAGTTTTCAATGGACGAATACAATAACTACTTTAGGATAGCGACCACGACTTCCTTAAACGGAAACACCCAAAATAACGTATACATACTAAACATGAACCTAAGCATCGTTGGAGACTTAACAAACATTGCACCCGGCGAAGCTATAGACTCAGCCAGATTTATTGGAAACCGCTGTTACCTTGCAACATCAATCGTACAAAAAGACCCGTTCTTTGTAATAGATGTGGAAAACGCAAGCGACCCGAAAATTTTAGGCTACCTAAAAATTCCGGGCTTCACAAGATACTTGCACCCATACAATGAAGACCATGTGATAGGTATAGGAAAGGAAGGGAGCAATGTGAAAATTTCACTTTTCGATGTCAGCAATGTAAGTGATCCAATAGAAATAGACAAATATAAAATTGAAGGCGATTGGTCAGACACGCCTGTTTTGACAGAGCATAAGGCATTTCTCTTTGATAGGTCAAAAGAGCTGCTCGTTATCCCCCTGTCAATATCTGATTGGGATAAAGGTTCATCATGGCAGGGTGCCTACGTTTTTAACATAACCTTAAGCGACGGGCTAATTCTGAGAGGCAATGTCACTCATCAAGAGAATGATGTAGGTGGATGGGAAAGCGGCTACTACGTGAAAAGAGCACTTTACATCGAAGATATACTCTACACGGTGTCTGACAAAAAAATAAAAATGAACAACCTAGAAGATCTAGCATTCCTAAACGAAATTGAGCTTCCCTAAATCCTCCCTCTTTTTCTGTTTCTTCAGTTCTATGCGAACGTTGACTATCTTTTCCTTCAACTCAAACAAAAAAGGTTTAACAAACCCTTTAAGGTAAATATTGGTTTGTAAGTTAATTATGGAAGATGAAGCCTATGCCTGTTGTAGCTATTCAAACTATTCTGGACGGAAAATACGAAGGGAAATCTGTAACCATTAGGGGATGGATTTACCGTAAAAGAGAAAGCAAAAAAACAATTTTCTTGATTATTCGTGACGCCTCAGGCATTATCCAGTGCACGGTTAAAAGAGATAATCCTTCGTGGGCTGAAGCCAAAAGAGTGACCAAAGAATCCTCTGTGATGATCAAGGGCACAGCTAAACAGGATAAACGTGCGCCAGGCGGTTACGAAATCACTGTTGAAAAATTATCCATAATAGGTTTAGCTGAAACTTTCCCAATAACCAAAGGTAAGGGTAAAGAAAGCGAGCAGTTTCTGCGAGACAACCGCCATCTATGGCTTCGAAGCAGCAGAATGAATCTGATAATGAAAGTGCGAAGCGAAGTCTTGCGGTTTACTCATGAATTTTTCAGAAAAGAAGGTTTTATTGAAGTTTCTCCGCCTATGTTTATTTCAAGCGCCTGTGAAGGTGGATCAACCCTCTTTGGCTTGAAATATTTTGATAAACAACTTTACTTAACGCAGAGTGCCCAACTATATCTTGAAGCATTAATTTATTCCTTGGAAAAAGTTTATTGTGTTGCTCCATCTTTCCGGGCTGAAAAAAGTCGCACTATAAGGCACTTAACCGAGTATTGGCATATCGAACCCGAATGGGCTTTTGCTGACATGGAAGATTTGATGCGCGTAGAAGAAGATCTTGTAAGTTACATCTGTCAAAGGACAGCCGAAAACTGCAAAAAAGAGATGGAAAACCTAGGTGCAGATATTTCAAAATTGAAGGCTGTTAAGACTCCTTTTCCACGGATCACCTATACAGAAGCCATAGAAAAACTGAACGCAAAAGGTTTCAAGACTAAGTGGGGCGAAGACTTCGGCTTTGAAGACGAGAAGGCTTTAGCAGAAGAGTTTGGCGGTCCATTTTTTGTTTATGCTTATCCGAGGCAGATTAAAGCGTTCTATTGTAAGTCTCACAGAGACAATCCAGATCTTGTGATGTCAACTGACATGCTTGTTCCAAGAATAGGTGAGATATCAACAGGTGGCGCGAGAGAAGACGATAAGGAAGAACTGCTTAAGAGGATTAGGGAGCTTGGTCTAAGAGAAGAGGATTACGAATGGTACGTTGATTTGAGACGTTACGGAACAGTTCCACATGTGGGGTTCGGATTAGGTTTGGAAAGACTGCTCACTTGGATGCTTGATCTTGAAAACATAATTGATTCTATACCGTTTCCGCGGACAATAAGGAGATTCTACCCATAAGAAGTAGAAAATGAAGTATAGGCTTACGCAGATTGATTGGAATATTATATTTGATTTCTCAACATGCACGCTTATCTCTTCATTGGAAACCTTATCCTCTAACGTCGTGACATCGCGTATTGGTAGCCGTGAAGACAGCGCCGATAGAGCTCTTCTCATGATTTTGCTGTTTTCCGTCTTTGGAAAAAATTGAAAGGGATGTATGCTTGTTACCGCCAAAACCACACGAACATCCCTTCAAGAATATTAAAAAGTATGTACTACATATATCACATATCGCAAAGTAGGTTCTGAGGAAGGGGAGGAAACTTCAAGGGTGAGCACCGAAAACCTCGACAAAATCTTCAACCCCCGAAAAATAGCCGTCATCGGAGCAAGTGATAGAGAGAATTCTGTAGGTGCCAAATTGCTTCGAAATCTGATTGGAGTTGGGTACAAGGGAGTTGTTTATCCTGTCAACCCTTTTAGACCCACGGTGCAAGGCATAACTGCATATCCAAACATAAGGAAAATCCCGTGGCAAGTAGATCTTGCGATAATAGCAACTCCAGCGCACACTGTTCCGCAGATTATTGACGAGTGCGGGAAAGCCGGGGTTTCAGGAGTAATCATCGTCTCAGCAGGTTTCAAAGAAACTGGAGAAGAAGGTAAGGCTCTTGAAAAACAGATTCTTAAATACAAAAATCAGTATAACATGCGCATTATTGGGCCTCACAGTCTTGGAGTAATGCGGCCAAAAATCAAGCTCAACGCGACTTTCGCGAACAAAACAGCCAATTCCGGGAAGATAGCCTTCATTTCGCAAAGTGCAGCGTTGTGCGCTTCGGTGCTGGATTGGGCTGCGGAAGCACATGTGGGATTTAGCGCTGTGATTTCGGTAGGATCAAAGCTAGATGTCGATTTCGGAGATTTAATAGACTACTTCGGGACCGACGCGCAGACAACAAGCATTGTCCTTTATATGGAATCCATCAAGGATGCACGGAAATTTATGAGCGCAACGAGAGGATTTGCCAAAGCCAAGCCTGTCGTGGTCGTGAAGGCAGGACGGTTCCCAGAGAGCGCAGAGGCAGCGTTATCTCACACTGGTGCCCTGTGCGGAGAAGACGCTGTTTACGATGCCGCCTTCATGCGCGCAGGAGTTGTTCGTGTTAAAGCAATAAATGATCTTTTTAACTGTGCAGAAGCGTTAGCAATGCAGCCGAACCCCAAGGGTTCAAAACTCACTATCATTACTAATGCTGGCGGACCTGGGATTATGGCAATTGACTTCCTCATCGCTAATGGTGGGAAGCTTTCGCCATTGAGTAGCGAAACTATTGAAGCATTGA
Organism: uncultured Candidatus Bathyarchaeia archaeon; assembly: GCA_964598485.1. Taxonomy (GTDB): domain Archaea; phylum Thermoproteota; class Bathyarchaeia; order Bathyarchaeales; family Bathycorpusculaceae; genus SOJA01. Next base: position 55,772 of record CAZRCD010000002.1, on the reverse strand, counting down.
ACAATGTTTTGCCATCTTACTGTAGCATCCTGAACCCTATTGACATCCTAGAAGAAGCCACGGCAGATAGGTTCAGGAAAGTTATGGAAATCTGCTTCAAAGATCCCAACAGCGACGGCTTCTTGATCATATACACCCCTCAAGGAGTAGCCGACCCAGTTGAAACCGCAAAGATAATTCTGGAACTTTCGAGACAAACCACAAAACCCATTCTTACCTCTCTAATGGGTGAGAATGGCTGCTGGAAGGCTAGAAGAATCCTTCGCAAGAACGGTATTCCAGCATTTACGACGCCCGAACAGGCAGTTTCCACTTTCATGTACATGTATAACTACACTAGAAACTTGGAGCTCCTGTACGAAACTCCCGAAGAATTATCTGTAGAGCAATCTATCCCGACGTTTCTCAAAGAAGTCTTAAGAAAAGCATCTAAGGAAGGAATGAGAGTCTTAAATCCATCTGAGTCCTTACATTTCCTTGAAGCATACAAAATCCCGACAACAAAAACCCTAATCGCTAAAACCCCGAAAGAAGCTGTAGCAGCAGCTTCTGAACTGGGATACCCTGTCGTTCTCAAGTTACTATCGCCACAGATAACTCACAAATCCAAAGCGGAGGGAGTTGTTTTAAATGTACGATCGCCTGCAGAAGTTAAAGGGTTTTTCAAAGAGCTGGCTGAAAAAGTCAGAAAATACAAGCCTGAAGCAGAATTTCAAGGTGCCATCATCCAACCAATGATCCAGAATAAAAAGTGTGAAGTCTTAATCGGTTCTAAGAAAGATCCTTACTTCGGCTCGGTCATTGCATTTGGCACGGGAGGGATTGCCGCAGAGTTCTTAAGTGATGTAAACATAGGATTTCCGCCGTTGAATCAGGTGCTTGCGAGACGACTTATGGAGAAGACCGCCATTTGCAAATTTTTGAAGTCAAATCAATATCCTGTTAACACTGGGCTTGAAGAAATCTTGGTGAAGTTCTCTCAACTTGTAATAGACTTTCCCGAAATAAAAGAGATTGACATAAACCCCATCATAGTCAGTGAAAATGATGCTGTAGCTGTAGATGCTCGCATAATTGTAGAAACGGAGGAAAATCTCCAAAAGATTCAACCTCACGAACACTTGGTGATCACTCCCTACCCCAAAAAGTACATTACTCGACACAAGTTGAAGGATGGAACGTTTGTTGTTCTCCGCCCGATAAAGCCTGAAGACGAGACTCTCCTCTACGAACTGTTTCAGTCCTTTTCGGAAGAAACGATGCGATTTCGATTCTTTCAAGTGATCAAGGACATGTCCCACAAAACTCTAACGAGGTATTGTAACATAGATTATGACCGTGAAATCGCTATAGTAGCAGAGAAGAAAGAAGGCAAAAAAAGAAGAATGATTGGTGTCGCACGAATCATCTTAGAGATAGGTCGAAAACGAGGTGAGTTCGCTGTTGTAGTGGGCGACGAGTGGCAAGGACATGGACTTGGATCGAAGCTGGTTGATTATATAATTGAGATCGGCAAGGACATGGGGCTGGAGACAATCGGCGGAGACATTCTATCGAAAAACCTTAAAATGATTCGCTTGTGCACTAAAAAAGGTTTCAAGATGGAACGGGTTGACGAAGAAACCAAAAAAGCAACATTGAAACTATCCTAAATCTTTCCTGCTTTGTTTTTCGAGCTTGGCGAGTTTTCTCCACTTTTCTGGTGGGCACAGTGTAAGATGGCTACTCGTTTGCCTCTCTCACTCTTTCTTTCGTCTCAATATCCATCTTCATGCGCAAGTTTTGGAATATGTGTTTCTATACTGAAGAGTCTAAATTCACGAAAAATGAATTGTCATAATAGAAGAATTAAATTTGGTGAAAACGTAAATAAGTTTGTAAGGATCAACCAAGGCAGGGGAAATGGAGTGAAAATTGCGGTTTCTGGTAAGGGTGGTGTAGGCAAAACCTTGATCGCTGGAGGTCTAGCATACTCCTTCGCAAGTAAGGGGCTGAAAACAATCGCTATTGATGCTGATCCTTCGCCGAATCTTGCTTTGACTCTAGGTTTGCCATTAGAAGAAGCGCGCAACATACTGCCGATATCAGAGAACAAGGAACTGATCCAATCTAAAACAAGCACAGGGTATTCAGGTGTTTACCGTCTCTCCTTTACGGTGAACGATATTGTCCGTGACTTTTCGGTGAAAACTCCCTTCGGGGTGAACTTGATTGTCATGGGTACTGTGCGTTCTGTGGGTTCAGGATGTACTTGTCCAGCCAATACCGTTGTTCGTGCTTTGCTCCGCCATTTGGTGGTGGAACGAAATGAGGCAGTTATCCTCGACATGGAGGCAGGTGTTGAGCATTTAGGCAGAGGGACAGCGCAACATGTGGATACTATGCTGGTTGTCGCAGATGCGAACATGAAAGCCCTTGAAACTGCCAAGCACATCCATAATCTAGCTACAAACGCAGGTATAAAACAGGTCTTTTTGGTTGGAAACAAGATAGGAAACCAAATTCAAAAAGAAACTGTCGAAGAATTTGCTAAAAAAAATGGCTTGACAACCCTTGATCTTGTACCTTTCGACCAAACCGTGGTAGAGGCAGAGATGCGTGGAGAAACACCTCTTACATACAAGGAATCAGCTGCTGTGCGAGTCATACAAAATTTGAGTGAAGAGCTTGCCATAAAAGATAACTAGTAAGTTGAAAGAGATTATTGGCAACGGAGATGAAGAGAAATTGAAAAGGCTTGTCACCATGGGTCGCGGTGGAACTGGAAAGACAAGCTTCGTTGCTTTGATGACTAAATACCTTATTGAAATTGGAGATACTCCCATGCTTTTGGTGGATGTTGATCCAGACCAAAACCTTGGCGAGATGGTAGGCGTGGACTTAGAAGAGAGTGGAAAGAAGAGCATTTCAGAATTGCTTGTGGAAACCTTCATAGAAGGGAGTGGAACCACCGTTGGTATTCCACCCACTGAACGAATTGAAAGCAAGATCTGGGCAAAAAGCATGTACGAAGGCGAATACTTCGATTTCATCGCTGTCGGAACAAAATGGATTGAAGGATGCTACTGTCTGCCAGATGCAGCTCTGAAGGGGGCTTTAGAGTCTCTAACCAAAAACTACAGGTACGTGCTTATGGATTCCCCAGCAGGCTTGGAACATCTAAATCGGAGAATTTCAGCAAGGATTGACGATGTCTTCGACGTAATTGATCCCTCCAAGAAATCCTTTGATCATGTTAGACGTGCATATCGCGTAGCCAAAGAAGTGAAGATAGACTTCGAAAACTTCTACCTTATCGGCGGTTTCAGGTTTCCGGCACACCTAGAGAGTCAAGCCAAAAAGGTGACACAGCTGGAATATTTGGGAAAGATAGCTTGTGATGAAAAGGTTGAAGAGTACGTTCTTTCCGGAAAGTCGTTGTTGGATTTACCTTCAGATTCTTTGGCGTACATTTCTGTGAAGAAAGTAATGGAAAATGCTGGTTATATTAAGCAGTAGATGGTACCTGTCCATATTTAAGCTAAGTTTACTGGAAAATCGGATAAGTAATATCTAGAATATATTTCTACAAAAACTTAAAATAATCTGCCACTAACATTACATCTTCAAAATCTTCGGTTGTGTTTGTGGTTGAGTAGGAAAGGAGTAAACGTAAAGATTAAAGAATTGAAGACAGATGTCGCGATTATGAAGGACGTTGAGGTGTCTGTTGGAAGAGTTTTCGAAGAAACCTGGGCTGAGCCTGTTGGTCCGACCCCGTTTCCATCCATCACGGATTTAAGAGCGTGGGACTTTAAGCTTCTGCAACGTTATAAGCCGTTTTACCTCCCGTTTTGTGATGTCTGCTGCCTCTGCACCATGGGGAAATGCGACTTAACAAGGGACAAGCGCGGAGCCTGTGGACTAAACATGGCAGCACAGCAATCCCGCATAGTTCTGCTTGCATGCAGCATCGGAGCCGCCACCCACACAGGCCACGCCAGACACCTGCTTGAACACTTGATAGAAAAATTTGGGCGAAGTTATCCCATCGACGTGGGTGGGATAAGCGTTGATGTTGAAGCCCCGGTAACTCGACTGGTTACAGGGATAAGACCCAAGACCCTTGGCGACCTAGAAGAAGTATTAGACTACTGCGAAACCGAGGTCACCCACCTGCTTTCAGCCTGCCATACAGGTCAGGAGGGGAGTAACCTAGATTTCGAGTCTAAAGTACTCCATGCAGGGATGATAGACCAGGTTGGAATGGAGGTTGCGGATATGGTGCAAATTTCGGCCTATGGTTTTCCAAAGGCGGATCCAGAAGCTCCTCTAACTGACATAGGCTGGGGTGTAGCAGACGTCTCTAAACCCGTGATCCTGGTTATCGGTCATAACGTGCCGTCCTCAATTGGGATAATCGACTACTTAACAGACAAGGGGTTATACAACAAAGTTGAGGTTGTAGGCATATGCTGCACCGCCATCGATCTCACTAGGTACAGTTCTTCCCTAGCTAAAATAGTGGGTCCCATATCTTGGCAGTTACGTTATATCAGAAGCGGAATACCTGATCTAATAGTAGTGGATGAACAGTGTATCCGTGCAGACGCATTGATCGAGGCCCAAAAAATCAAGGCACCAGTAATTGCCTCTAGTTCGAAAAACTGTCTGGGACTTGACGACAGAACCAAAAGCCCAGCGAAAGAGATAATATCTGATCTGGTGGAGAAAAAGGTTCCTGGAGTGCTCATTTTAGACCCAGAGAAAGTTGGAGAGGTTGCAGTTGAGACCGTGATGGCTGTTGCCCCAGAACGAAAGAAATTCAAGAGCATACCGGAAATAGAAGAAGTCATTAAGGCTGCCAAAGAATGCACGCAATGCAACGAGTGTAGGCGAGCCTGTCCAAACGACTTGCCCATCCCTGATGCCATGAAAGCGGCGGCGAAGGGTGACCTTAACCCACTGGCTAAAATTCTCGAAGATTGTATCGGTTGCGCCCGTTGCGACAGTGCTTGCCCAAACGACTTCCCTCTGCATAGCTTTGTGGTAGCAGTATCACAAAAGAATTTAATTAAGGAGAAATTTAAGATACGGGTTGGACGGGGTGCAATACAAGACATAGAAATCAGGAAGGTTGGTGGCCCCATAGTCCTCGGCGAAATTCCTGGAATTGTGGCGCTGGTAGGATGTGCCAACTATCCCCACGGTGGAAAGGAGGTTGCAGAGATGGCTGAGGAGTTCGCGAAGCGTAGATACATCGTAACCGCTACAGGCTGTGCCGCCATGTCCATAGCCATGCAAAAAGATGAAGATGGAAAGACTCTCTACGAGAAATACCCGGGTGACTTTGACGCAGGAGGTATAGTTAACGTGGGTTCATGTGTCTCCAACCCTCACATAGCCGGGGCAGCGATCAAAATTGCAAGTATTTTTGCAAAACTTCCTCTCCGTGCGAACTACGAGGAGATTGCCGACTACGTTTACACGCGTGTTGGTGCGGTTGGAGTTGCATGGGGTGCTATGTCCCAGAAGGCAGCCTCCATAGCCAGCGGCTTCTGGCGGTTAGGAGTGCCAGTTATAGTTGGGCCCCACGGGTCGAAATATAGACGCATGCTTATGGGTAGGAAGGATCGTGAGGGGGACTGGTATGATTATGACGCCCGCACCGGGGACCGGGTTTATGTTGGCCCTGCACCTGAGCACTTGTTCTACGCGGCTGAAACAAAGGAGGAGGCAATGGTTATGATAGCGAAGCTCTGCATAAGGCCCGCCGACACAACGAAGGGACGGGCCATAAAGCTCACACACTACATAGACCTGCACAAACGACTCTACGGAGTACTTCCCGACGACATCCGCCTTTTCGTCCGCACCAAGGCAGACATACCGATAACCATGAAAGACGAAATTCTAAAGGTTTTGGAGAAAGAGAAGTGGAAGGAGGGCAGAATTATAAACATTCCAACCCTGCTGCCAAGGCTAATTAGGAAGGTGAAGGAGTAAAGATGGCTAGGGCAGAACCGTGGCAGACAGCTGAAATACCAGGTCCGATGAAGGCCCACGTTATCACGAAACCGGCGGTCGTCGTCGCCATGATAAAGAAAGCTGAGCGCCCCATCTTCGTTGTTGGACACAAGGCTGTTGAAATCGAATTGGGCGAGAAAAAGGCGATTGACTTTGCAATTGGTCTCGCCAAGGCCGCAGAAATACCGGTGGTTGCTACGGCTCACATAGTGGGCGAGTTCATTAAGAGGGGTTTTCATCCAGCGGCTTGGATGCCAGCGATGGATATTGGCAATAGACTTAAGGATTCGGAGTGGAATGGTGTTGATGGTGAAGGGCAGTACGATCTTGCGTTGTTCATGGGGATGCAGTATTATATGGAGTGGCTTATTCTGTCTGGGCTTAAGCACTTTGCTTACAAACACCTTACGACAATCAGTGTAGATAGGTTTTATCAGCCTCATGCTACATGGTCTTTTCCGAACATGAAGATTGAGGATTGGAACAAAAATCTTGAGGATGTCATACGTATGTTAGGAGAGAAATAAGATGGCTATGTTTGAGGATATACCGGTTGACGTCGGCGTGATCTACGAGGGAGAAAGGATTCGAAGACACCAGATGCACGTTGAGCTCGGAGGCCCAAAAATTGAAGCGAAGTTTGAGGTTGTAAAAAGCAGGAGCATGAACGAGATCGAAGACGAAAAAATAACTGTGATCGGACCCGACCTCAAAGATTTAGAGCCTGGAGGCAGGTACCCCTTCGGAATATGGATTGAAGTCGCGGGGAAAGAAGTTGAAGAAGAACTTGAAGGCGTCATAGAAAGAAGAGTCCACGAATTCTGCAACTACATTGAGGGCTTCATGCACCTGAATCAGAGATACGACATATGGCTGAGGTTAGGAAAGAAATCCTTCGAAAGAGGATTGAATTCTTTCAAATTGATAGGCAAGGTCTTGCACAGGTTGTTCAAAAGTGATCTACCGTTTATCGAGAAAATACAAACAACATTCTATACCGACCCAGAAAAAGTTAAGGAAATGAAGAAAAAGGCCATGGAGATCTATGATGCTAGAGACGCCAAGGCTAGAGGATTAAAAGATGAGGACGTCGAAGAGTTCTATGGGTGCAATTTATGCCAATCCTTTGCTCCAACCCACTCTTGCATCATCACACCTCAAAGGTACGCTAACTGCGGTGCCATCAGTTGGTTCGACGGCAGAGCTGCGGCGCGGGTGGACCCAAAGGGCCCAATTTTCAAGATCGAAAGAGGCGAGTGCCTCGATGCTTTTAAGGGTGAATGGTCAGGGGCTAATAAATCTTTAAGAGAAAACACGATGGGAGAAATTACGCGAGTCCAGCTTTATACCTCACAACACAAACCCGACCAAGAGTTATATCCCCACACATCATGCGGATGCTTCGAGGCCATAGCTTTCTATATCCCCGAGGTTGATGGTATGGGAATCGTTGACAGGGGTTTCAAGGAGAGAACCGTGAATGGGCTGCCTTTCTCAACCATGGCGGACGCAACTGCTGGAGGACGGCAAGTAGACGGTTTCCACGGCTTATCCATCGAATATATGAGGTCTCCAAAGTTTCTTCAGGTTGATGACGGTTGGAACCGCATAGTTTGGATGCCATCCAGCGTCAAGGAACGCGTTAAAGATTTCATATCGGAGGACGTAGTTGATAAGATAGCCACAGAAACCGACGTTAGTACAATTGATGAGTTGAAGGGCTTTCTTGAAAAGACGGCGCATCCGGTTGTCGAAAGATGGAAGGCTATACCGGTTGAAGTGGCGCCTGAGGTGGAGGAAGTAGAGGCCGAAGCGGCACTAGAAGTGCCGGTTTCTGGAGTACCAATCGCCGCTGGGGGTTTCAAGATAATTCTCAAAGACGCAAAGATTCACGCCAAGAAAGTTATTATCCGAAGAATGGAGAAGTGAAAACCTTGGGAGAAGAAGAGGAAAAGGAGAAAAACGCTGTCACCCAGCTTGCTAAGTTACTGGAGCTTCTGGGCATAGAGGGTAAAGGGGAAATCGAACTCGAGGACGTTGAATTTCAGATTGGAGAGCTTATCTTGCAGCCATCAGCTTTAGCCCCGGCTGCACTGAAAGCTGTTACACCACCCGCGGTGCTTGCACCGCCAAAGGTGAAGCCTACAGCAATTTTGGAAGCTCCCTTCAAGCCCTTTGTCCAAGAATATCCTGGACAGATTAGGGAAGTAACGCTTGGAGCTACCAAGGGCGAAGGAGGTTCCCGTGGAAAAGCGATAACGATTGGAGGGTCGACTAGCCCGGCGTTTTATCTGTTTCAGAAGGTTCCTCCTCATCCGCCTGTAATTGCCGTGGACACATTTGACATGAAAGTGCGACTTCCGAAGGCTATAAGAATGCATGTAGAGGAGGTTTGGGAAGACACTGCTGCGTGGGCCAAAATGGCTGTTGATGACTGGGGGGCTGATTTGATTTCGGTGCATTTGCTGAGCACAGACCCGCTTATTAAAGATGCACAACCGGCAGAGGCTGCAAAAACCGTGGAAGAGGTACTGCAGGCAGTAGACGTTCCCCTCATCATTGGGGGTTGTGGTGATCCAAAGAAAGACGCCGCGGTTTTCACGAAGGTTGCCGAGGTGGCTGAGGGCGAGAGAGTTTTGCTCAGCTCCCTTACATTGGACATGGGCGAGGCCGGCGTCCTCGACGGCGTGGTAAAAGCAGCTGCTAAATATGGACAATTAGTGCTAGCATTCACAGCCCTAGACTTGAATCGAGCCAAGGAGCTGAACAGAAAACTCTACGATCACATACCCGAAGGCAACATACTAATGGACTTGACGACGGCTGCCCTAGGCTACGGACTTGAATACTCATTCACTATCCACGAGCGCGCCAGAATTGCGGCGTTAATGGGAGACTCAGAGCTTCAGCACCCAGTCCTAGCCGGCACCACGAACGCCTGGGCTGCAAGGGAGGCTTGGATGAAGCTGGGTCCCGAGTGGGAGCCGAGACAACTCAGAGGTCCCATATGGGAGACAATAACTGCGCTGACCCTGCTCTTAGCCGGCGTTGACGTGTTCATGATGATGCACCCTGACGCCATTAAGACTATGAGGAAACTCAAAGAGCAGCTTATGAGCAGAGGTAACGCCAAACCCGAGAAGATAGCTAACTGGGTCAATGCAAGAATGTAAAGGAGGAGCAGATATGAGTGAGAGGGAGATTAAGAAAGGTGTAAGAACACTCAGTCCCATCGATGTGTATATGCTACTTCCCAGAACAAACTGCAAGCAGTGTGGAGAAGCAAACTGCATGGCATTCGCGGCCAAGCTGGTCAACAGAGAGGTCCCCATAGAAGACTGCCCCCCGATCCTAGAGAAGGAACACGAAAAGGAGTACAAGAAACTTAAAGAGATGCTTGCACCGGTGATTAAGGAAATAATAATCGGCACTGGGGATCGCGCGGTCAAGATAGGAGGCAAGCTTGTCATGTACCGTCATGAGTTCACATACCACAACCCGGTGTCCCTCGCCTTCGATGTGACCGACGATATGCCTCCGCGCCCTAGATTTTCCGGTGAAGAAGCTCTCCTAGACAGGGTGAAGAAAGTTGAGAATTTCTTATACGAATATATTGGGAGAGAGCTTAAACTCGACATGATAGCTGTCAGATCAACATCGAATGACCCAACAACCTTCAGGTCAGCCGTGGGCATCGTTGCCGAAGCCACGGAAATGCCGCTGATTCTATGCTCGTTAGACCCTAACGTCATGGAGGCTGGACTGGTAGCGGCTTCAGGTAGAAGGCCGTTGATTTATGCGGCAACCAAGGAAAACTGGAAAGAGATGGCTGATTTGGCGTTGATGTACGATTGTCCTTTAACCATATTTGCCCCGAACGACCTCAATCTTCTCCGGTCCCTATCAAAGACTCTAATCCAGTATGGGGTCGAGGATTTGGTGCTGGACCCTGGAACGTTCTCTGATGAGGGGCTATCGGACGCTGTCAATAATTTCACTATGGTGAGAAGGAATGCGTGTAAAGGCGGAGATGAAATGTTCGGCTTCCCCCTTATCGGGACGCCAATCACAGCTTGGTTGAGCGGAAAAGACTCAAAGGAGATGCTAGCGTGGAAGGAGGCATACGTAGCAGCCACGTTAATGACCAGATATGCCGACGTACTAATAATGCACAGTCTTGATGGATGGACTCAACTACCTATTGCCATATGGAAGTTTAACATTTACACAGACCCTAGAAAGCCAGTTTCAGTTGATGCCGAGCTATATACGTTTGGAAAGCCTAATGAGATGTCGCCGTTGATGCTAACCACAAACTACGCCCTAACGTACTTCACGGTTGAGTCAGACCTTAAGAAGTTTGGCGGCAACTATTATCTGATCGTAGCGGATACCGAAGGAATCAGCGTGGAAAGCGCCGTAGCTGGGAGGTATCTGACAGCAGAATCGATCGCAGAGGCGGTAAAGAACTCGGGGATAGCGGAGAAAATTAAGCACAAGCACCTGATTATACCAGGTATGGCTGCTAGGTTAAGCGGAGCGACAGAGGACGAATTGAAGAACGTTGGTTTACCTGGTTGGCACGTTATGGTAGGTCCAAGGGATTCATCTGGAATAGCGAAGTTTCTGGACGAAAAGTGGCCCCCAAAAGAAGAAGAGTAATACTAGCAAGCTCTTCTCTCCTGCCGAGGATGTAGAGCGTTCATAAAAGTTATGCCGTGAATCACAAAAGAGAAAATATGGGGTGTACAGGAACATCTCCAGAAGTGTTGGCAACATAATAACCTTGTACCACTTAAACCTACGTTTACTATTTCTTACAGAGAAGCAAGCCAAGGAAATATCAAAGACAACAAATGCTATCACTATCTTAATCCAGGCGGTATCACAATTGCTGTCTGGGTTCGCTGAACTCCATTCAAGGACATAAACCTGTTTATAATCTTTCTAAGCGTATCCATGTTGGCAAATTCGGCATAGGCAATGACATCGAACTGGCCAGTAACAGCATGTACCGTCTTCACTCCTTCAATCTCGAGTGCCGCTTCGGCAATCTCCCACACCATCCCAGGAACGGAATTGACGAGTATATAGGCTTCCACCACAAACACAATATCAAATATAAGATGACTCCTTTATTCTATTTTCCTATCGAACACGCGCCCTACACGAAAAATGAAAGAGAGAGACGTTCCTATTTGATGCCTTTTGGACTAGGCATTCAGGTTGCCGATGCCATAGACCGAACTTTTTTTCAGGGTTATCACTGAGCTAGGTTCACATGCGCACGAATAGGCTAGGGTTGTAACTTGGAAAGAGTTCTTGAGGCCTGGAATATAGATCGACTCAGAATACGTTTCCGCGAACATGACATCCGCAAGAAGATCGATATACAGCATATTGGGTAGCATACAACCCACTATGCCTTTTTCATCGCAATTTTTCAATTTATAGTAAACCTTTCCATTTCTCATGTTCTATGGCCAGGAAAGCTTGGATCTCTTTTTGATTCATTTCCGTTATTGTCACATCAACTTCTACACCTAGCTTCGTTATGGCTTCGCGTATAAGATTTACAAGGTGTTCTCTAATAGGGATTCCTAAAGAAGGTAGAGCCAACATAACTGTAACTTCATCGCGTTTGATTTTTACGTTCTTTATCATTCCCAAATCAACTAAACTACAATTTATTGCAGGATGCTTCACCTTTGCCAGCAATTGACGTACATCTTTCTCTGAAACCTTCTCACTCATCATTTTTTCCCTTTTATGTTTTTGATCGATAACTACTTAAAAGTTTTCTTAACGGAATAATTTTTCTCTCAGGGTATATTGAACTTCAAGCCAATTTTCTCTAGGTACAAGAGGACATGTATACACTTCATTGGATACACAGGATTGTACGCTCTACTGAAGTTGAGAATCTATTTCACATCGTGCCTAAAGGTAAATTTCAAATAAAGGTGAGAATTGTATATAGAGATTTAAACTTAAATTTAATATTTCTCTAGTTCGAGGAGTCGAATAAGATTCTTAAGATAAAGATGCAGATTTTGAACCGAAAAGCCGCATTCTTTCAATATATTCTTCCAGTCCCTTTTTACATAATCGCTTGCCAGATCACATTCTAAACGAAATAAACCCTTGATGTAAAAAGGTTCTTTGGATAGATCAAATTCATTGTAATCCAATATGAAGAATTTTCCCCGTTTCTTTAGGGCTTTATTAGCGTTTTCTATGATTTTAATTCGATCCTCTTGTTCAAATCCGTGTAAAGTGAATGAGATAAATACCTTATCAAATTCATCCTCAAAAGGAAGATCCTTCTCTATCCTTAACTCAATTAATTTTAGGTTATCATGATAACAAGATTTCTCCTGAAATTGTTTTTTCATCTCCTCACCTATCTCCAATCCAACTACCTTGCCTTCTTCTAGATAATCGAGCATCAGAAGATCGTTCCTCCCTGTGCCAGCCCCCATATCCAAGATCATGTCGTTTGGTTGAATATTCATCTTGGATATCACATTTTTTATAAAATTTTTATAAAATCCAACAGTGGCTAGGTCTAACAAGGTATCATAATGTCTAGCCAAAAATCCCCTAATCTCAACGTAAGATTCAGCACCATATGGCAAACCTGCTTTTTTCAATACTTTTTTAAAATTTTTTATGGCATAGGGAAGCAAAATTATCACTGATTCTTGACTAAAATTCATTCAACCTAACAATTCTTTTTCTCCTTATTTCCTTTTCTCATCTAAAAATTGCCAGGCTTGTCTTAGTCTTTCTGCGGCCAACTCAGATAGCATGCCAATTTGCTCTAAAGCCAAATAATGACTAATTGACTCATCGAAAAAGATTTGTGCTGATGCTGGAAACTCTGAGTTTTGCTCCGTCAAAACAATTGTCAGTGGTACTAGGGGAAGCGAATTTATCCTAACTGAATGATCTCCGTAACCAAAATTCACCTCAGAACCACCTAAAACCTTAGCAGACTCAACCAGCAGCTTAGACATGGATCCAAATACATTTTGGATCGAAGACCTAGCGCGCTCGACCGCAACGTTACAATATTGTCCTCCCTGCAACTGCTTAGAAGTAACAAGATTTGAAATCTCAGGAGTCGGCTTGGCATCTGCGTAGGAGGAAAGAATGCAATAGATGTACGGTAAAGTACGGTGTTTTTGCTCTAAAGCATCATTCGCTAAGTCATCGTATACTGATCCATCTTCAAGATATAAACTGAGTTTCAAAAATCTTAGCACAGGTTTATCTGAGAAACCGAGTCGCCCCTTCAAACTTCTAATCTTGGCTTTACACCTTTTCCAATTCCACAACTCTTCCATAACTTCGACTCCAACTGCTCTGAATTTCCTTTTTCCCTTAATGGTATATTTTCATTTCTTATAATTTCTGATGGCCTTTCACAATAGTTCTAGCGCGCTAGACTTATTTATGGAGCAATAATATTTACTACTGATCCACCATGGGAGACCGTATATCATTCAAAGGTTATAGCATTGTATCTTGCGGTATACTACACCGAGAGTTAAATTACTTAAGAAACATTGGCTTCCTAGATGCTGACAAGATCTTGTATACAGCGCCAGGACTGCATGCCAATCGCGATGAACTCAAATCGCAACTTACAAAGCAATTAGAAAACGCCAAGAAATACTCTCCGGATACAATAGTAGTTTATGGCAAAAACTGTCATCCAGATATAGACAAAATAAGTCAAGGAAAAGGAATCTCGAGGTTGGAAGCCGAGGATTGTATTGACATGCTTGCTGACCTTGAGAAACGGAAGGAGATGAGTGGCGGGAAAATTGGAAGTGTTTTTTGGCTTTCGCCTGGATGGCTGGACTATGCTGGCAAAAACAGGTATGTTTGGGAACGAATTTACAAAGATTACCTGAAGTGGGACGATGCTGATGCAAACGTGAACTTTGGAACCTATAGGAAAGCAATCTTTCTAGATCCCAAACCCCTAAATGTTTATGATGAATATACACCTAAAAATATTCTTGATTTCTCCAGTTGGACACGCCTTGTGGTGATCCGTCAAGAAGTTACTCTGGATCGCTTAAAGGGCCTCCTATCAAGGTGTGTTCTAAAAAGCAGAGTTAAAGCGTAAAAATCGCCAAAATTATGAGCGACCAGACAATCTGCCTAGAGCTTCGCCTTGTCGTTCTCGGAGAACATGCTAGCACTTGTAGCTTGGGAAGAGTTCTTTAGGACCTGGAATGTAGATCGACTCGGAATACGTTTCCGCGAACATGACATCCGCAAGAAGATCGATATACAGCATATTCTGTGCCACAGCGTTCGCTTCGTCTCGCTTCTTCATAGATAGAAGCGTGGCGTAGGCTCCTGAAACCGAACCGTTTCCAATAGGATGTACCTTCGCATTCGGAAACTCTGGGAAAATCCCAAGCCTTGTCGCACTCCCTAGATCAGTGTACGCTCCAAAAGCTCCTGCTAGGTAAAAGTTCTTAACATCGTAAATAGACAGCTTGAATTTCCTCATCAAAACCAGTATACCACCGCAGGCAGCTCCTTTAGAGTCCATTATGTAATCCATGTCACGCTGCGTTATTACTATGTCTCGGCCGATCGCCGTCTTCTCGGCAGGAACTACGACATACTCCAGCCCATCGCTCCCACTTCTGACGAGCGACGTTCGACCCTTAACGATTTTTCCCGCGAAGTCTAGGATGCCAACCGAAAACATCTCCGCCGCAGCGTCGATTATGCCTGAGCCGCAGATGCCCCTTGGAATTGTATCTCCAATAACCGTGCACTCCGCCCTGAAGGTTTTCGGGTCGATTTTAATATGTTCTATTCCACCGCGCATCGCCCGCATCCCGAATTTGACCCCTCCTCCCTCGAAAGCAGGGCCAGATGCGATAGAACATGATACGAGCCAGTTCTTGCTCCCTAAAATAATTTCTCCGTTTGTTCCCATATCAACCAGAAGAGATGTTTCATCAGAATCATACATGCCTGAGGCTACTACGTCACCTACGGCATCGCCTCCAAGAAATCGACTTACGTTCGGAAGACAGTAAACGTATGCCTCTGGGTTCACGTGAAGCCCCAATGTCTTCGCCTTTTTAATAATGGGTGTCCTAGGAACCTTGTCATTCGCATCCACATACCAAAGGTAGTCTACGTCTATCCCCGCTAAGAGATGGTTCATAACCGTGTTTCCGCCTGCGGAAACGCTTGCGATTTCTTCGTTCCTAATTCCAGCCCTTGATGTAAGCCTGTTCACGAGGTCATTTATGCTTTGGACGACCGTCTGTTGAAGCTTCTGCAATCCATTCTTGGCTTTACGTGAAAAGGCAATCCTGGTGAGAAGTGTTTCGCCGTAAGTGATCTGCCTGTTTAGCCCCGAAGCTTTGCCTAAAATCTCGCCGTTCATCAAGTCAACAACGAGCACGACGATCGTTGTGGTTCCAACGTCGATGGCAAGACCGTAGTTTGAACGGGTTCTATCGCCTGATTCGATGCTTATGATCTCTGGAGGAGCCTTCGTCGTGCTCAAGGTTGCGGTCATGGCTTCTTTCGTTAAAAGAAGCTTGTTATAGATGTCTTCGCTCACGCTTGGTCTTGGACCTGAGTAACCATGAAGTCTAATAGAGCGGCGTTCATAATCCTTAGTAGGCAGTAGACTTACAAAATATTTTTTCGATGCAGGGTTAATTTGATCGATAGCCATTTCTGTACTGATGAGTATCTTAGGGCTGGCAATTCGACTTTCGACCGGAATTGTAATTTCACAGTCGCTTTGGACACGGATTTGACAGGCGAGACGGTACCCTTCAGATATCTCCTGAGGTGAGAGCCACTTTTCATACTTAGTCGATACATCGGAGACTTCACCTTTGTTAAGGATAACCTTACATGTTCCACATTCGCCTTCTCCGCCACATATGCTTCTAATTTTTATACCAGTCTCTCTGATCGCTTCGAGTAGTATCGTACCTCGTTCAACCTCGATTACCTTATCCATCGGATCGAAGATTATTTTCACGCGGTCGCCCATATTGGAACACCTGAAACTCACGATTTTGAGGGTTTTCACAATCGCTAAAGTTCAAGTTGTCTTTTTTTGTTGTAGTAACCGCGACTCTTATACTTTATTTTTCGAATAGTTCAGGTCATTTATTCAATTTATGGATAATCTCTCCTTGAAGGGAAACTTACCCCAAGTCATAGGGAAAAGTAGCTGGAAAAAGAAATTTTACGCAGGCAACCACTATCAGCATAAAATCTCCAAACAGAAAGGTTAATCTGCCTCGCTGTTTCCTAATTTTCTTTCGAGCTGAGCAAATAAAAGGGGATGTGGAGGAAGTTCTGTGGTTGAGGATAAACAGCTTGAAAAGATCAGGTTTAAGAGGTTAAAGGAAATGCTCGGGCGCGGCGCTTCGGAAAAGAAAGTAGGTTCCCTTCAAGAGCAAGGGAGACGTGTTTTCAGTAAACCTGTTAAAGTAACAGATGGGACGTTGATTGAAGTTGTGCGGAAGAATCCCTTGGTGGTGGTTGACTGTTGGGCGTCATGGTGTGCTCCGTGCCATATGGTTGCTCCGGTTGTGGAGGAACTCGCGCGGGATTATGCTGGGAAAATATTATTTGGAAAATTGAATGTGGATGAAAATCGAAGGACTGCTATGCAACATCAGATAATGAGTATCCCCACAATGTTAGTGTTTAAGAACGGAAAACTTGTAGATAGAATAATTGGTGCCATGCCTAAACAGATGTTAGAGCCGAAAATAACACGTTATCTTAAGCTCCAATAACAATGATTGTAGAGATAAAAATCAACTATTACAAATGTACCAGATGCAAGAAATGCGTTAAAGCCTGCAGCTATGGGGTACTAGAATGGCTCGACGACTTGCCTGTTGTCGTAAATCCTAAAAGTTGTGCACTTTGTTTGGAATGCGAGAAAAACTGCCCTGTCAATGCGATAACTCATGAGGAAAAATAAGCAAAAGGCGTAAATTAGAGAATAAGAGCTTAAACATGGGATGTGTATGTGTCTTCTAAAGGTTTACGTGGATGAAGGAAAATCAGGCAAGAAACTCGTTGCTGAAGAAATTGCCTTAGTTACTAAAGACAATGACAAAATTAAACTCAAAAACTTGGAGTTTGAGGAAATAAGTTTGGATAATGTTGAAATCGTTTCAATTGACACGTTAAATTCGGTTTTACTTCTCAAAGGCAGAGAGGGTTAAGGTTTGAAGATAATGGTATGCGGAAAAGGCGGTTCGGGAAAATCCTCGGTCTCAGTTTTTATGGCTAGGGCGTTACCTAAAAAACGTAAAGTGTATTTGATAGACTCTGACGAATCCAATGTTTTACTTCCCAAACTGCTCGGTGTCAAACCGCCAAAACCCATCGTTGAATATCTTGGAGGCAAAAAAGGCATATTCCCAAAAGGAGAAGTAAACATCGTGAATGCTCTGGCAAAGGCTGGCAAAGGGATTAAACTAGACAACCTACCTATAGAATACGTTTCCGCATCGACGGAAGGAATCAGACTGGTAACCATAGGTAAAGTTAGAAATTTTGGTGAAGGCTGTGCGTGTCCACTAAACTTTCTAACAAAGACGTTGCTCAAGAATCTAGCATTAGATAAAGATGAAATAGTGTTGGTGGACACCGACGCCGGAATAGAGCATGTGGGAAGAGGAGTTGAAGAAGGCTGTGACGCTATACTGGCTGTTGTAGATCCAACGGCTGAAGCCTTAATGCTGGCAAAAATTCTCAAAGAAACATTTCAGAACCTCAACAAGGAATTCTGGCTGATACTGAACAAAGCCACACCTAAAATAATTGAGCTGGTCAAAGAAAAAGCAAAGGAAATGAACCTTGAGATCAACGGAGTGATCAGGTTTGACGAGGAAATCTTTGAATCTTGCATGGATGGCAGGGTGTTACATGCAAAAGAGGCATCCGCTGATGTGGAAGAAATTTTGAAAAACATGGGTCTCATCTAAACCCTTTTGCAAAGTTGAAATTCAATAATAAACGGATTTGTCATGTTGCCTGTTAGAGCAAAACATTATGACGGTATCTCTTAGGGGAACAGACTGAACACGCCAAAGCAAACTCGTAATGAATCATAGATTTCTTGCTGCACCACGTGGAAACTTCAAAAATGATTTTGGATTTATCTGTTATTTTACTGCTCTTTTCCCAAAGGGTATTTCTTCTCGCCAGCTGTTATGGATACTTGAAGCCAGTTTTCTGGAGGGATAAAGGGGCAAGTGTAGGCTTCACTGTAGGCACACCATGGATTGTACGCTTTGTTGCAATCGAGAATCCATTTCCCATCCGGGGTGAGATCTCTCTCGGGTTCCAAATCGAGATACCGACCTGCACCATATGTTTCCTCACCTGAGGTTGTATCCCTGAAAGGAACCCACAGTCTTTTCTCATCAGCGTTGCTCTTATAGGCTTGAAGCACACACTGCTTGTCATCAACTTTAAATCTAAATTCTCCCCAACGAATGAATCCTTGTATCCCACCTTTTGTAGTGGCTATTTCCACTCTCTTCTTCTCCTTATGCTCATGAAGCACCAATTCAAAACGTAGGTCCGGATCTGGAGGATAATAGCTAAGACCCTCGCGTATAAGGCCCCTGCGTTCTTCGCGAGGTACAGGTGATCGTGGGTCTAATATAAAATATCTATTCTTCTCTTCACGTTGTCTTTCGAGACGCGATTTCCACTCGGAGATATTCAAGCCAAATTCATCCAATACTTTACTTGGTTACTTCCGAAATTTTAACGTATCGTCTTCTTGAACTCTATCATGTTGCATGTAAATAGCACATGCAGTGACGGAAAGCTTACTTAAGTTATAGTGTTGAAAATCTATAGAGTCCGTCAAGAACGGTTTGCGGAGAGCCCGCAACCATCAACCATATCATTACAAACAAAACTCCGCCACAAATATAGCTACATTGAAAGACAACTCTAACAAGCGTTCAAAGCCTGCTTTCAATTACCCGAAAGTCGAAAATTTCAAGCTCCGGAAGCTTTCCTTTCAGAGCTTTCTATCCGCATGTGGGGCAAGAGCCGCTGGAGCTTGTAGTACCGCCAACAAATTCGTTTTTGCTATAGAGTTTTTCCCAGCAGTCTGAACAAACCTTAACGTAGCCCAACTCTTTATGGTTAGCTCCAAGTAAGGTTAAATCCTTTCCGTTCTTGCCGCAAATATCACATTTTCCCATAGTGAATCTCCACCTGTCTGAAAAGATGAGAAAGATAGGTTTTAAGCTTTTCTCTTGTAGTTGCAACGTGCACAAATAAAGGCAGGTTGTCACTTTGATCAGTGAAGACATGAATCCCAAGAGGGCCATCAGCCTATGTTTTTTAGGTGGAGGAATGTTAGGCGCCATCTGTACATACTCTTCTTCTATCTAAGACGTAGTATTGCCCCTCGACACAGTCTATACATACAGGCTCTACTACACAAATCCTTGCGTGGAAAAACTGCGAAAAGCTGTAGCTAACGTTAAACCGCATTTTGTTATGTTTTCAACTTGGCCTGTTGGTCTGTTTCTTACGATTTTTATGCAGTCGCCTACTATGCAGCTTAAGACGCACGCTCCGCAATATATGCAAATCTCTAGAGTTATTCCAACTTCTCCAGCCCTCCAAAACGAAACAAGAAAAACGGCAAAACTCCACACAATTTATTGGTTTGACCGTGCACGTGTAGGATGTTTAGGCAAGAAAAAAATGTTACATTAGAGTTGCTGTCGAATTCTAAACACGCAAGAGTTTTTAAATCGCAGGCTAAATAACCTCATAGCACCTTCAAATCGCAAAAAGGGATTGCAACGATAAAATGCCTGAAATTAAGTCCTGTGACATAGGTAGCTTGCCTTTTTCTGGGAACCTTACAAAGTTTTTGGACGGAGCATCGAAGTTTGGATTATCTTGTAGCGATGATGCAGGCAGCTATTTTCGTTCGAAAGTTATCAGAAGCTTTGTTGATAAGGCTCGAACAGGCATCAATGTTCCTTACTACCCTCAGTTCAGAGACATGAACTGTATGTTTTTGGAGCTTATTGATGGTGTTGAGAAGCTCGAGAAGGGATACGTACAGTTTAAAGATATGTCTCTGAAAGAGAGAGGAAAATCTATACCAGAGGTGAAGGTTATCAAAGAAAATTCCAGAGAGATTTCTGAAGTTCTTGGTCACCCGTTTGAGCTCGGAGTTTGCGTTACAGGACCGTACACGTTGTCTTCTCAATTTGCTCTCAGAGACACGGATCTGTTTATGAGGCTTGGCCGCTTAATTTCTCAACTTGTCGAAAACACTATTTTCAACGAAAAACATGGAAGAGTAAGTATGATTTCCGTGGATGAGCCTATTTTGGGATTTCTGAATGACCCATTAATAGATCCTGATTGTGAGGGAAGAGAAAACCTGAGAAAAGCTTGGGAACTCATCACCCGCGTTAGCAAGGCGAATTCCAATTCTGCGCACACATGTATACACCTCCACAGCACTGCTGACCGCTTGTTCTGGGAAGTGAAATCGCTTGACGTTATAGAATGTGAAATGAACAACTTCCTTTACCGAAGCAAAGAAACAAAAAAGCTCTTAGAGACTCATGACAAGTTCCTGAAGGCAACTGTATGCACAACAGACTTTGACGGATTAATAAGAGAAAAAGCAACCGCAGCACATCAGCAAGAAGCAGACATCAGCCGGGAAATCAAGGAAAACTGGAAAAAAATCTTGAACGGAGAACTGAATGCCACGGTTTTTCTTGAAGACACGGCCTTGATAAGAAAGCGTATACTAGATATCGTCAACCGATACGGACCAGAAAGAGTCCCGTACGCAAGTCCAGAATGTGGACTGAAAGGATACCCAACCTACGAATGTGCACTCGAATGTTTAAGACGAGTTGCACTTGCCACCCAAAGTGCATACGCCTAGATAAGATTGAGCGCATAAAAGGCCAAAAAGCAGGTTCTTCACAGCTGAGATAAAAGTTGAATCCTTACGTAACTTTATACAAGGGGGGTAGTAAACAGCACAGAGACCACCTTCCGCTAAGCCAAATCCTCCACTGTCTCACGCTGCAATACTGTTTGAAACAATTCTCAGCTTTCCAAAAGAACCCACATACCCCATTAGTGTGATCAATCAAGTCTTTCTCAGTGCTCTTTCAACTTCTTCTCTTATTATGAAGCCTCCAATGTGAAGTATCGGCTCTTTCATTTCCGGGTCTACCCTCATTGTCGCAGTGCACGGATAGCTGTGATGAGCCTTTGCCACTGCATCATATAGAAATCCCTTTCTCGTTCTAACCCCAATCAATTTTTTCGCTACATACCACGTAGACCCGCATGGAGCACTTCTTCTAACAATCGCAGAGTCTATAATCTCGTACCCGTCCCTTCTTGCAGTAGAAATCTCCAGTGAGGGCCTTCCAACTTTCAGTTCAGTTACAAACCTCGAGATCAACGGTTTGTCTTCTGCTGTTTTCAGCGAGCAGAAAGGTTTTGGGAAAGCGTGTTCTAATCCCAGTTCTTGACATATTTGTTCCACCTGCTTTCTCAGGCCTGAAGGAACTTCAACGAAGTCTTCTATTGGCACAATCAGCCCTCTTATCCCAACCTTTTGCAGGTGACTTGGCAATTCTAACAGCAGGTCTTTGTGCAGCCCTGGCGCCACGCAAATGTCCGCTTTCGGAATCTTTTTAGGCATGTGCTTTTCCGGAGTGTCTATAAAGGCTGGCAGTTTAAACGGGTCTGGCAGCTGTATCGCAGCGCGAATGCAGCGAACATGACTGTACACGCCATATTTACAGAAGTCACAGTAGAGATCACAGGACTTGCAGAAACTCGGGTCATTTATCAAATTCCTTATCACCCGTTCAGCATACTCACAACTGTAAACGAACACCAACGTCAATGCTTCTTCACTACTAGCCCGCTTCAAGCCCTAACACTCAAGAAACCTAAACAACGACCCCTATAAAAATGTGGAAGCCGAAAACACCTGATTATCAAACGGGTTATTCATCGAACAATCAGTTCTATACACAGAACAATCGGTCCTAAAGGCTCCCCTCTAATGCCTTTCAAATTGCTTGAGGATGAGAAAATCAAAAAATAAGGGGGGGTATGCCGTATTGCGACAAAAATCCTCCAAAAATTCTAGGGTATAGGCTTATACCTTTTCAGATAATCTTCTGGTCTTGGAAAGAGGCATCGTGTTCTTTCAAGTCGTCTTCTGGCGTTAATGCAATGCAGGAGCGCTATGACTTCTGTTGGCTTGCTGAAGCTTTCAACCTTGCCTGTAGACCTCTTCCTCACGATTTTCATGCAGTCGTCCACTATGCAGCTTAACACGCAAGCCGCGCAGTAGACGCAAAGCTCCGGCGTTATCCCAACCTCCCCAGCCCTCCAAAACAAAGCGTTCGTTGGACAGGCTTCTACGCAAAACTTGCGTTCTACTTCTTGACAGGTTCGCTTGTTAATGGATATACTTCCTTCAATAAAGAACTCTTCAATGCCTAAAGGTGCAAGAAGCTCCTCCCTCTGCCTTTTCTTCTCTTTCTCCGTTGTTTCCTCTAACAGCTGAAATATGTCGAGACTAGAGGACTTCTCACCCTTTTCAGACATCTACATTCATCTTTCACTAAATACTACATTGAAACAGATAATAAACAAATGTGAATCACAACTACTAATTCCGGATATAAGGAAATGCTGTATTCTAGGCTGTTCCGCTCATCTCGATGATCTTGGGTACAACCCATTCGAAACCAATAGCCATCATGTGAATCCCAGCAGCACCAGTCGTCTTCCGAATCTCGCGAACCAGTTCGCCAAAGATCTCAACATTCTCCTCCCGAAACGCCTCCTTACTCTTCTCCCTCGCTCTACGCAGACGCTGCTCCACATCCTCCGGAACCTTAATCCCAGGAACAAACTTGATCATCCAATTCATCATAGACTTCGACTTAAAGGGCGCAATACCAATCAAAACAGGCGTTTTAAGATACTCCACTGCATCCAAAAACCGCTTAGCCTGCTCTACACTGTAAACGCACTGCGTCTGAATAAAATCAACCCCAAGCTTCACTTTCCTCTCAATCTTCAAAACCTCAGCCTCCAAAGGATCAGCGTTCGGCGCACCCGCAATGCCAATATTAAACTTCGGCGGATCCTCAATCTTATTCCCCTTCAAATCCACGCCTTCATCAATCACCTTACGCATCATATACGTAAAAGTCGCAGAATCCAAATCAAAAACAGGCTTAGACTCAGGAGTGTCACCAACAGTCGTGTGATCACCAGTAAGAACCAAAATGTTCTTAACCCCCAAGGCACCAGCAGCCAAAACATCGGAAAGCAAAGCCAAACGATTCCGGTCCCTAGTGGTCATCTGATAAACAGCCTCCACACCCACCTCCCTCTGGATCATGTAAGACGGCACAAGAGCATTCATATAACCAAAAGACGTAGGATTATCCGTGACGTTAATAGCCACAACATGCCCCTTCAAAGCTTTTGCCCCTTCAAGAACCTTATGAAGACTCGTCGTCTTTACAGGCTCAAGCTCTCCAGTAAAAACAAACTTACCCTCACTAATCTGCTTCGTAAGCTCACTGTACGCTTCCCTCTTAAACGCCCCACTAACAACCTCTTCTTCCTTTTTGGTCCCTTCCTTCTTCTCCACTACCTCGCCGCCCATTTTCCGCGGATGCTCCGAAACTCTATAGTCGCGGGGAATCCTAAACTTCCTAAACAAGTCAAGCCTGTTCCTCTCTTTCAAGCGATTGTAGATGAGAACCCACGCACAATCATTCTTCCACCCGCCAACCTCACATTTTCCCTTTGATTGTCCCCCACACGGTCCGTTAAGAAGACCTTTGGCACACCTGGTTATTGGGCATATGCCTCCAGTTTCGAACAAGATGCAGTCTCCGCACGCTCTACACATTTCATAGAATTTTCCTTCTTTCGTGTCGTGCATCCCGATGAACATTGTGTCGTTTGCTGGAATGATTACCTTATTTGGGAACAAGTCTGCAAGTGTTTGAACGCCAACTCCACACGCTAGACTAACCACAGCATCATAATCCTCGACCAACGGATGAAGTGAAGAAGCAGCTATCTGCCTATCACACTGACGTAAAATCGAAATGGCCTTAGTTTTAGAGCCGTTTCCGCCCCTAAGTTTTCTGTGCATTTCCAGCAATGTCTTCAAAACCTCAGCTTGCTTTTCACCGCCAGCCTGTACTATGGCAGCACATCCATCGCAGCCAACTATCAGCAACCTTTTGAACTCTTCAGTCATCTCAAAAATTTTTTCAAGCGGCTTCTGTTGAACTATAATCAAGCTAGAGGCCCTCCTTAAAGAAGGTCATATGAGAATGAATCATGGATATAAAAATTGCTGCAGGGAACGTTAAAAGCCTCATGGTTTCACCTTAACCTGCTTTCGTAACGGGTTAGGCCCAAGTTTTTCAAGCTGACTAGTGAAATCTTGTATGATCTCAGCGATCTTTTTCCCCTCCCCCGCCGAAGCCCATTCCAGCCTAAGTCTTTCAGGTTCCATTCCAGCTTCCTTAAGCCATCCCTTCAATTGTTCTACGCGTTTTTCAGCTTTTAGATTGCCCGAAATGTAGTGGCAATCGCCTGGGTGACAACCCCCTATGAGGACACCGTCTGCGCCTAGGAGAAATGCTTGAAGTATGTGTCTCTGATCAATTCTACCCGTACACATGACCCGTATGATTCTCACGGACGGGGGATACTGGAATCGACTCACACCAGCCATGTCCGCCCCAGCATAGGCACACCAATTGCAGAAAAACGCCAAAGCTTTTGGCTTTCCTTCAGGCGGCCACGTTTCTAGAGCAGCTTTTATCATGGCTGAAAGTTGGTCGTCTGTAAAATGGTGCATAGTTATAGCTGAAGCTGGGCACTCAACAGCGCAGACACCGCACCCTTTACAGAGAAACGGGTTAACCTCAGCGACTTTATCGACTTTTATGGCCCCATATTCGCATACAGCTTCACAGTTCGCACAAGCAATGCACTTGTCGGAGTCCACATCAGCTGTTATTGGCTCGTTAACAACTTTTCCCTTCATTAATGGAATGAGTGCTCGTGACGCAGCTCCTAATGCTTGGCAAACTGTTTCTGAGAAGCCTTGGGGACTGTGGCATGTTCCGCAAAGATGTATCCCATCAGTAGCGAAATCTAAAGGTCTAAGTTTTGGATGAGCTTCCAAGAAGAAGCCCTGCGTTGTCAGAGACACTTTTAAGGTTGAAGACAACTCTTCATTATCTCTTGCTGGAACCAAAGGAGTTGCCAAAACCACTTTGTTTGCTGGTATTGTCAGCTCAGCTCCGGTTATTATGTCTTTGACCTTTACGGCTAGATGGTCACCAACCAGACTGACTTCTGGCGGATTTTTTTCCTCATATCGTATGAAGGTTATTCCCTTTTCTCTTGCTTCACGATAATAGACTTCATCCTTCCATGAAACTACTATGTCCCGATAGAGAATGTAAACTTCTGAGTTTGGATAGGCTTCTTTCACTTTTAACGCTGAATCTATGGCTTCAGAGCAGCAGACAGCCGAACAATATGTGCGTCCCTCCTTTTCACGGGCTCCAGCACACAGAATCATCACAACGTTCTCGCCGTCCACCAGTTTCTTTTCCCCAATCATTCGGCGAAATTCTTGTACAGTGAACACGCTATCGTATTGGGCGTAGCCATAGAGTCCTTCTGGTTTCAACTCTTCAGCATCCGTCGCTACAATAATGGTGCCTACTTTCACGATTTTTGGTTGTTCACCCTGAAGCAACGTTACGTCAAAGTTTCCTATGGATCCCTTAACCTCTTTCAATTTGGTTGAAAGAAAAACCTCAATATTCTTGTGATTTTCAACCTGTTTGACGAGTGACTCAAGCATGTCGCTAACGTCAATGTTTTCCAAGGGAACAAAACTTCGATTAACGTTTCCACCCAGTTTTTCTCTGCTCTCCACCAAGTATGTTTTAAAGCCCTTATCTGCAACGGTTTTTGCAGTTATTAGTCCTGCAACTCCTCCCCCTATGACCATGGCGGTCTCAGATACATCTATTTCAAATCTTTCTAGAGGATGTAGCAGTCTCGCCTTTGCGACAGCCATTCTGACAAGGTCCATGGCTTTTCGTGTAGCCTCTTCTGGTTGGTGTGAATGCACCCAAGAGTCATGTTCTCGTATATTGACCATCTCAAAGAGATATGGGTTGAGGCCTGCTTCTTCGCATGTGGCTCTAAATAGTGGTTCATGAGTTCTTGGTGTGCATGAGGCAACTATAACGCGGTTAAAATCATGCTCTTTTATGGCTTCTTTAATCTTTGCAGCCGCATCTTTGGAACATGCAAAAAGAAGTTCTTCAGCATGGACAACTCCGCTTAAATCCTTAGCAAACTCTGCAACCTTTGGAACATCCACAACGGCTCCGATGTTAATTCCACAATGACAAACAAAAATTCCTATTCTAGGTTCTTTATCAACGACTCGCTCCTTTACTTTAACACCCTTAAATTCAGCTTTAAGAAGTGTAGTGTGGAGGGCTGCCCTAGCCGCAGCTGCACTTGCCTGAGCAACCGAACTTGAAATGTCCTTTGGCCCCTCACAGCCGCCGCAAAGATAAATTCCGGGGACATTGGTGTCCACTGGAGCCGGAGCCCCTAGGGATTTTAAGAAGCCGTACTCCGAAACATCAATGCCTAGAGTTTTGGCTAAATCTGCTGTGCCGATTTTAGGAATAACTGCTGGACAAAGAACAACCATATCCACTTCTATGGTTTTTGTTTTACCCTTCGCGGTTTCCGGATAAGAAATTGCCAGCTTTTTGTTTGCTGGGTTTAAACTGACCCTAGTGGGTAGGCATTTCACGTATCTTATTTTGAACTCTTCAGCTGCCCTAGTTATAAGTTCCTGATGCCCTTTTCCCGGTGCCCGGAGATCATTATGAAAAATGGTTATGTCGATTTTTGGGTTATGCTCCTTTGTGACAATAGCCTCTTTTGTAGCATACATACAACAGATCTGTGAGCAGTATGGTTTTACGTCTACATTCCTTGAACCTACACATTGGATAAAGGCTATTCGCTTAGGCTCAACCCCGTCTGATAATCTGAGAATCTTTCCACCTGTAGGACCAGCGGCGTTCATCAGTCTCTCATATTGAATAGATGCCAGAACATCTGGAAATCTGCCATATCCAAATTGAGGTAGCACCGATGGGTCGAGAAGGCCAAATCCCGTTGCTACGATGATAGCAGCGACTTCTATCTCTATTTCATGCTCCTTCTGTTCAAAGTTTAGGGCGTGGGCTGGACAAAATTTCTCACAAATCTTGCATACTCCTTTCTGAAAGTAGAGACAACTTTTCTTGTCGATGACGGCAATTGCTGGCACCGCTTGAGGAAAGGGTATATAAATGGCCTTCCGAACTCCAAGTTTTTCATCAAATTCGCTTGGCACTTTGACTGGACATTTTTCCATGCAGACTCTACATCCAGTACATTTCTCCTCATCCACATAGCGCGGCTTACGCTTTACTCTAACCTTAAATGCCTCACCACCAAGTGTAGGCTGGACGCTACTTACTTCTGAATAAGTTAGGAGTTTCACGTTTGGATGCCTAGAAGCCTCAACCATCTTAGGAGCCAAAATGCAGATGGAACAGTCTAATGTTGGAAATGTCTTGTCAAGTTGAGCCATTCTTCCGCCGATGGAAGACTGCCTCTCAATCAGATATACTGTATGCCCTTGCTCCGCAAGGTCTAAAGCAGCAGTTATGCCAGCAACCCCGCCCCCAATGACTAAAACATTGTTGAAAGCAGATGACTCCTTCATATCATTCACCACCGCACCCAATCCTCGATAAGAATTTGCATAAGAAGGAATCGGAACTTAATTAAATTTTGCCCAAGGTGTCGTCGCAAGGAGAGGTTTATAACTGAGTTGATGTTTCATTGATGGTAGGCGTAATGAAATGTGTGAATTTGAAGTAATCCTTGATGGAGATACTGTTTTCAAAGATGCTGTCTATGCGAAGATGGAAAGCAACAATGTTATCGTTAAAGACGTACTAGGGGAATCTAAGCAGTTTAAGAACTGCAAGATTATTGAAGTTAACGTGAACTCTACTCGGCTAGTACTGTCAACTGTCTAGATCGATTATGGCTTAGATTTCTCAAATTCCTTATCTAAGCATAGAATTAGTGCTCCGTAAGACTCGAAAAGATGGCTTTTCTCATGTTCAATGTTGCTTTCACTTTTCGGCACTTGACCTAGAGACTTTATAGCCTCTCTTCTAAGTATCGATAATTTTTCAAGCTCCTCGAAGCTGGAAGTTTTGCCTCTCTTCTCCAGATTCTCCATTAACTCCTTAAAAATTCTGACACACTCTTTCACATGTTCTATAAATTCCTGCTGTGCTTTCATGTAGTCTTCAAATCTAATCTCTAATTTTCTTATCTCTCTCGGAAATTCAGATGACATGTGTTATATCCCAACTGATGTTTTTTCTGACTCTTTTGATGCTAGCACTGGCGTGTGCTGGATAAAAAGGGGTAACCTCATCCCTTGTAGCCAACTTTTTCTTTGAGCCCTTCAACTGACTCCGGGTTCATGAGGGTTGTAGTGTCGCCGATGGACTGGTTTCTAACCAAGGATTTTAGGATTCTGCGCATGATTTTTCCACTGCGTGTCTTTGGTAGTTCGTTTGAGAATATTATCTTGTCAGGTCTTGCCGTTGGTCCAATTGTAGCGTCCACGTGCTTCACAAGCTCTCTCATTAGCTGGTCTGAAGGCTCTACATCAGGTCTTAGAGTTACAAAGGCTACTGGTACTTCACCCTTTATTTCGTGTGGTGCTGCTACAACCGCGCATTCCACAACTGCTTCATGGCTTGTTATAGCGTTTTCTAACTCTGCCGTTGACAGTCTATGACCTGCAACTTTCATTACGTCGTCAACCCTACCAGTTAACCGAATGTTCCCAAGCTTATCCCACCTTCGCGCTCCATCACTTGTGTAGTAGTATTTTTCGCCGTAAACACTGAAGTATTCCTTGTATCTCTCTGGTTTTTTCCATACGTTTCTAAGCATTCCCGGCGCGAACGGATTTTTCTGCACCAAATAACCACCTTCGCCGATGCCCATGGAATTTCCAGACTCGTCTAGAATGTCGTGGCTTGTGCCTGGGAAGCTTCTACCAGCGACTGTTGGGATGAACGGGCCTATGCCTGGAAGCGAGTTGATTAGGGTTCCTCCAGTCTCGGTCTGCCACCAAGTGTCAATTACTGGACATCTTCCACCGCCGATCTTGTTGAAATACCAGAGCCATGCTTCTTCGTTTATTGGTTCACCCACTGTTCCGAGTATTCGAAGACTGTTTAGGTTGTGCTTTCGAGGCCATTCTTCACCCCATTGCATGAACATTCTTATCGCTGTCGGAGCCGTGTAAAAGACTGTTACACCATATTTTTCTACTATGCTCCACCATCTGTCTAGTTGGGGAAAGTTTGGAGCACCTTCGTACTCCAGCATGGTTACTCCGCACAAAAGCGGACCATAGCAACCATAGGTGTGGCCTGTAACCCAGCCGATGTCGGCTGTGCACCAGAAAACGTCTTCATCATGCAAGTCAAAAGCCCACTTTGTCGTCCAGTAAGCTTGTACCGCGTATCCGCCCGTGTGATGTTCGACTCCTTTGGGTTTGCCTGTTGTGCCACTTGTGTAAAGAAGGTACAATATGTCTTCACTGTCCATAACTTCTGGTTCACAGTAGCCGCCAGCGTTTTCCATCAAGTCATGCCACCAGTAGTCTCGACCTTCAATCATGTTCACGTCTATTCCCATTCGCTTAACAACAACAACGTTCTGTATCGGTGTCCCCTCAACTCCCTTGTCCGCTTCACCCTTCAAGCTTACTTGTTTTCCCCGTCTGTGATATCCGTCCACTGTTATGAGAACTTTGGCTTCTGCATCCAGCATTCTTTCTTGCAGAGATTTGCCGCTGAAAGCGGAAAAGACTACGCTGTGAATGGCTCCGATGCGAGAGCAGGCTAGCATGGCTATTTGCACTTCTGGAATCATTGGTAAGTATATTCCAACTCTGTCGCCTTTTCTTACTCCGAGACTCTTCAGTACGTTAGCGAATTTGTTGACTTCACGGTATAGATCAAAGTATGTGAGCACTCTTTCTTTCTCATCTGGTGGTTCTGGCACCCATATTATCGCGGCTTTGTTTCTTCTCCAAGTTTTTATGTACCTGTCTAAACAATTGTAAGACATG
Source organism: uncultured Candidatus Bathyarchaeia archaeon (assembly GCA_964598485.1). Taxonomy (GTDB): domain Archaea; phylum Thermoproteota; class Bathyarchaeia; order Bathyarchaeales; family Bathycorpusculaceae; genus SOJA01. The sequence goes on along the minus strand of CAZRCD010000002.1, from coordinate 25,399 downwards.
TTCAATTTCCCATCAATGAACCATTTGTAATACGGTGGCTCCCATCGGTAGTTTTCAGTCCATTCCTTGAACCAGTCGATTCCTTCACGAGCAAGCTTAGCCCAAAAAGCCGCTAGGTCTTTGTTTGCTTCAGCATAGATTGATTCATCTTTCACCCAAGCCTTCTTCTTAAGTTCCTCAGACGGCCAGAACACGTTATTTTTCTGTGAATCTCGCCTCACCCACATAATAGGTTTAAACGCCATATCAACCACTTCATTATGCTTGAATTTTGCTGAAAAATGTAAGATTTTGGATATAAACTTTCTCTTTTAAACACGTAAAACGCATCATGAGACGAGTGATGTGCTAATTTGAAAAGAAAAAGGCATGCAGCAGAATGCGTCAGACTGTTACTTGTTCGTTGGACACAAAGGCAAGACCGTTCTTCCATGGGCTTCGTTTAACACTTCTGCCAATGCAGTGTATACAGCGCTTAGCCCGCATATTACTCCTTCAATTCCTAAGATTGTGCTTACCTCTGTTATGCCTGTCAAGTCCCAAGCCATCATCATCTCTTTTGTCGTTAACAAGAAGAACAGTATAGCCAGGCTCATGAAAACGAATTGTACAGCTCTGTTAGCCTTTAGCGTGCCAAAGAACATTACGAAAGTGAATAAACCCCACATGAAGAAGTAAGCCGCCATAGCTTCATTTGAAGCCCCTGCAATTTGCGGATAATACATTATTGAATCAGGGAGGATAAGCAAGATCACAAGAGACCACCAGAACAGTCCGTAAGAACTGAATGCAACTGTACCGAACGTGTTTCCTCTCTTATACTCCATTACACCAGCGATCACTTGGGCTAGTCCACCATACGCTAAGCCCATTGCCAATATCATACTATCTAACGGATAAAAACCAGCATTATGCAAGTTTAATAGCACTGTTGTCATCCCAAAACCCATAAGTCCAAGAGGTGCCGAATTCGCCAATTTCTCACTCAAATTTATCAACCATTTTGCGTTTGAAAAGCTCTGTTCATAGAGTATATGATATAAGTTTTTCCGCGGAAAATCACGTTCTTCTTCTGCTGGTTGCGTATTTGCCTATTTCTATGCTGAAGAACACTATCAAAGTGAAAACAACTGCTACAGCCCAGTCGAATACGTTTGGATACGTCACTTCAAATATCCCGTGAAATGCCGGGATGTAAAGCACCATCAGCTGTAAACCTAACGAAGAAAGGATTGCAAGCCAAAGGAACTTGTTCTTGAATAAGCCCACCTTAAAAACAGTGTATTTGAGCGAACGCGCGTTTACAGCGTTAGCGAGTTCCATTAAAACGAGTGCGGTAAAAAGCTGTGTTCTAGCCTCTAATAAACCGTGAGTCTCCAGAGTGTAGAAGTATGCGCCTAGGAGAAGCACTGTCATCAACACTGGAACCGCAGATAGGTATACTCTCACATCCCGCGTGAAAATGCTTTCATTTGGATCCCTCGGTTTTCTCTCCATCAGATCTGGGTCGCCTGGGTCTACACCCAAGGCTATGGCTGGCAAGCCATCTGTTGTCAGGTTCACCCAGAGAATCTGTATTGTTGTTAGAGCTATGGCTGATTCTGATGTGTGGCTTAGCATCATGGCGAAAAACAAGACGAGAATTTCCATTATGTTGCAACGAAGCAGATAAGTCAAGTATTTCTTGATGTTGCCGTAAATTTCGCGTCCTTCTCTAACTGCTTTTATTATGGTTGCAAAGTTATCATCTGCCAAAACCATGTCTGAAGCTTCTTTTGTGACTTCCGTTCCAGTTATTCCCATAGCCACCCCTATGTCAGCCATTTTCAAGGCTGGCGCATCATTTACCCCGTCGCCTGTCATGGCGCAGATGTAGCCCTTTTTTCTCAGAGCCTTCACTATTCGAACTTTGTGTTCAGGCGAAACTCTTGCGTAGATCACAATGTTGTCAACTATTCTCTCGAATTCTTCGTCACCGATCTTGTCCAGTTCTACTCCTGTTAAAACCCTGTCTTCTCCACCTTCATTTTCACCTACGAGGTTCAACGCTTTAGCTACAGCCACGGCTGTTAGTTTGTGGTCGCCAGTAACCATAACAACTTTGATTCCAGCTTTATTGCACATGTAAATGGCGTCTTTGACTTCTCCCCGTGGGGGGTCAATCATTCCCATTATTCCAAGGAAAACAAAGCCTTCCTCGTCTTCCTCATCTAATGAAGTTTTAGATTCTGGCAGTTCCTTATATGCAAAGCCCAGATTTCTTAACGCTTGTATTGCCATAGCTGCGTTTACTGCCAACATTTGCTTGCGCATTCCATCAGTTAGTTTACGTAATTTTCCGTTCGTGTAAACTTTAGTACATTTTTCTAAGACGATTTCTGGAGCGCCTTTCATGTAAGCTATTTTGGTTCTGCCATATGCTTCGTGCATTGTGGTCATGCGTTTTCTTTCCGAAGAAAACGGGATTTCGTTTATTCTTGGTTCTTCTTTTCCAATTTCTTCTTTCCATAAACCTGCCTTGGCAGCAGCAACAACTAATGCTCCTTCTGTTGGGTCGCCTTTCACGATCCATTGTCCCTCTTCCTTCTCCAGTTTTGCATCGTTGCATAAAGTGGCGGCTTTTAAGAGTATGTAAAGCTCTTTTTCTTTGGTTGGATCAAGTTTTTTGTCTTCAAAGAGGAATTCTCCTTGCGGTTCGTAACCTACGCCCCTGACCTTCAAAGCTTTGTCGTTTACGTAGATTCTTTGCACGGTCATTTCGCCCTTCGTCATCGTTCCGGTTTTATCTGCGCATATGACGCTTGTACAGCCCAGAGTTTCAACCGCTGGAAGCCGTCTGACTATGGCGTTTTCTCTTGCCATTCTGTACATGCCTACCGCAAGCGCGCCTGTTACAACCGCGGGCAACGCTTCTGGAACAGCGGCTACTGCAAGGCTGATTGCCCATAGAACCATGTCAAGAATTTCACGCCCTTTATAAATGCCAAAAATCGCCACAACTGCACAAACAGTTATCGACAAAATTCCAATCCATTTTCCAACATGGCCCATTCTCTTCTCAAGCGGCGTCTCTTCCTCCTCGGTTACTTGAACCATTTTAGCGATTTTTCCAAACTCGGTGTTCATACCGGTTGACGTGACAACTGCTTTGCCTCGTCCATAAACAACAACTGTGCCAGTAAATAACGTGTTACGTCTATCAGAAACTATGGTTTCCTCAGGCAAAGGCTTAACATTCTTATTTACAGGCGTTGATTCACCGGTTAATGGAGCTTCATCCGTTTTCATATTCATAGCTTCGATGAGCCTAGCGTCCGCGGGCACCTTGTCTCCAGTGTATAACAAAATGATGTCGCCGGGCACAATATCGATCGTTGGAAGTTGCATTTCTTTGCCGTCGCGTAAAACCGTGGCTGTTGGAGCAGTCATCTTTTTTAGAGCTTCTAAGGCTTTTTCCGCCTTATACTCTTGGGTGAAGCCTAAAACTGCACATGCCATGACTATGGCAATTATGACTATGGCATCATAAACTTCTCCTATAGCTATTGATAGGGCTGTAGCGGCTAATAATATGATTATTAATATATCTGTGAACTGTTCCAAGAAAAGCCTAACAGGCGACTTTCCCTTTTCCTTCTTTAGCTCGTTTGGACCAAACTCCTGTAAACGTTTCTCCACATCCTCCGAGCTTAAACCATCCATCGTAACGTTTAATGCACGCGTAACTTCATCGATTTCCATGCTGTGCCATGGTTTTGACGTTCACTCCACCCCTTACTCCTAAAAGTGAAATAACTTCTTATAGGATCTTCTTTTATTCTTTTTCATTTCGCAGTGAACTATTTAACCATTAAAGTTATAAAACAGTTCATGAACAATCTAGAAACTCGTAAACAGCTCTAAGATCTAGCGTTTAGTATCCAAAAATTAAGGAGTAAACAAAGATGGAAGAATGGTTGATAGCTCCAATCTCAGCGTTAATCTCACTTTTAGTCGCGTTATATCTCTATTATTATGTGAAAAAACAGGACGCCGGAACCAAAAGAATGCAAGAAATTGCCGGTGCAATAAAGGAAGGCGCAAATGCTTTTCTCAAAAGAGAATACAAGACTCTCGCAATCTTCGTCGTAGCCGTTGCTGTGTTGCTACTGATTTTCGTTCCAGAACCCATTTGGATCACTGAAACCCAGATTAAGAACATCAGTTTGGCGTTAGCATACGTGTTTGGTTCACTTTCTTCTGCTTTGGCTGGTTACTTCGGCATGGATGTTGCACTGAAGGCAAATGTCAGAACGGCTAACGCGGCTAGAAAGGGCTTAAACAAGGCATTTCCAATATCATTCCGCGGCGGAGCCGTAATGGGCTTATCAGTTGTAGGATTAGCTTTGTTAGGAGTAAGCATCGTTTATGGGCTCACAGGTGATCCAGGGATAGTTCTTGGCTACAGTATTGGAGCAAGCACTTTGACTTTGTTTGCAAAGGCTGGTGGCGGCATCTACACTAAAACTGCCGATGTAAGCGCTGATCTCGTCGGTAAAGTGGAGCTTGGCATACCAGAGGATGACCCGAGAAACCCAGCCGTTATAGCTGACAACGTCGGAGACAACGTTGGTGATGTTGCAGGGATGGGGGCTGATTTGTTCGACTCTTATGTTGCTTGTGTAATGGCAGCAATGCTACTAGCAGTAGGCCTTTTGCCCGGGGTTTCACCTGTGGAAAACATTTATGTCAATTTGGCGCTAATATTTGCTGGATTAGGAATTATTGCTTCCATTCTCGGTGTAGCTGTTGTGAGAGTTGGTAAAAGGGGTGATCCGGGAAAAGCGCTCAACCTAGGGACGTACATAACCTGTTTTCTCTTTGGTGCCTTAACACTTGCCGCAACAGTCTATCTTAAAATTGATTACGAAATATGGGGAGCAACTGTAGTCGGATTGATCGCCGGGGTTGTCATTGGCATCACATCAGATTATTACACGTCTATAAACAGGCCTCCCGCCAGAACGACTGCGGAGTCGGCAAAGACAGGGGCAGCAATAAACATATTGACAGGCTTCTCGTACGGTTTGATAAGTGTGTTTCCGCCGCTTCTCGGCATAGCTATAGCATCTGCATCAGCATACTTCCTTTGCGAAAGCATATCGCCCGGATTTGGCGTATACGGGATAGGCATGAGTGCTCTTGGCATGTTATCCATTGTTGGAACGATAGTCGCTGGTGATGCATATGGACCTATAGGTGATAATGCAAAGGGAATTGCTGAGCAGTCTGGATTAGGAGACGAAGTAATTAGAATAACGGATAAGCTTGATGCAGCGGGTAACACTACTAAGGCTATATCGAAAGGGTTTGCTATAGGGGCTGCGGGGTTGACGGCGCTTGCGTTGCTTGCGACGTATCAGCAGATAGTTAAGGATCTTGTTGGTGAACTGATTGGTTTTGATCTGATGAACCCGTTGGTTATGCTTGGTGTTTTCATAGGCATCACTGTTCCATGTTTGTTTTCAGCCATGTGTATGCTTGCCGTTTCAAAGAACTCTTCTATAATGATTGAGGAGATCAGAAGGCAATTCAGAGAGATTCCAGGTTTAAAAGAGGGTAAGGAAGGAGTGAAACCGGACTATGCAGCTTGCGTGGACATTGCAACAAAGGCGGCGTTAAAGGCATTGCTTCCTCTAATCGCTATGTCAATTCTGATTACGTTAGGTGTAGGTTTCATCTGCGGAATCCAAGCGCTTGCTGGTTACTTGGCTGGAGCCATATTCAGTGGGTTCCTGCTTGCGATACTGATGGCTAATTCTGGTGGAATGTGGGACAACGCGAAAAAATACATCGAGGATGGGCATTTTGGCGGTAAAGGTTCAGAAGCTCATAAAGCAGCAGTCATTGGAGACACGGTTGGCGACCCATTCAAAGACACGGCTGGTCCGTCACTAAACACTTTGGTAACGGTGATATCTCAGATAGCTTCATTATTTGCACCTCTGATCATTGCCTATGCGTTAATAGCGCTCTAGCCACCCAAATTTATTGCTCCCATTTTGTCTTAACAGAGTTGTTTCCGAATACTGCTCAACATAGTGTTTTGTGCTCATGTGAATTTCTACGATGGCTAGTGGAAGCTTTTAAAGTCAGATGCTCGAATTTGTTTTAGGGTGTAAATAATTGGTTCAGCCAGCTAAGATTTTTGAGATGAAAGAGAAAGCTGATCTCGGATTGATAGTTTGGAAGCTCAAGGATTTCCGTGAAGAAGAACGCTGCCAAATTGAGAACGGAGAAACTATAAATCTAGTAACGGAAATTTTAGACCTCAAGTCAAAGGATGACTCGATATCAGGAGTTTTCAGCAAGGACTTCATACGCAAACGTTTTTACAGACGCAAGTTAGTTGAAACCCCCGTCACAGAGGAAGCCCCTTTCTGGATTAGACCTTTCAAAGAGAGGACTTTTATGATAGTGCTAGCGCCGTCTGTGGCTCGAGGAGTAAAGAAGCTGTTAACAAACTACGTAGCCAACAAGCTCAGCAAAGTCCTTTTCATCGAACCCCAAGCGATTGTCGAGGTGAAGATCTCTCACAAAACTCTTAAGCAGCTTCACGAGTCGAACCCTCAAGCGACGAAGCTGATATGGTTTGACGAAGTTGACATACCGGGTGTAGAAAAGCTCTGTCTGGCAGGATCAGATCTTGCTGACACGAGTCTATACCGAGATTATGTTGAACATGGAAAAATCTGGTATGTTGTCTTTGAAACCCAGAAGCGTGAGGCCGTAGTCGGGATTACAAGGAATTGTGTGGTAACACTTTTCAGCAGAAGCACCACCGAAGAATTCATGAATTACATCCAAGAAGACCTTCTAACGATCATTGAACAATAAACAGTCGAGGATATTTTTGCTCCGAGATCTCTTAAACGACCCACATAATCCACTAGTTCATCGTAGGAATGGAGTTTTGACATCAAGATTTAATAGGAAAGCTAACGTTAAAATTCTCTTCTCGAAGTTTGAAGCTATGTAATACTGCGAAGTATCGATCGATTAGAAAAAGTATGGTGTGTTGATGCGGCGTTCAGAAGTCTATTCTGCTAGTGTCATAGTGTTATCTTTAGCATCGTTAGTTGAGAACATAGCTGGTGCTTTGCCAGCTTCATATTTTCCGTACTACGCAACTTCATTGGGAGCTGAAATATGGTTCATAGGATCATTCGTAGCTGCTTTCTTGGTCGCAAATGCTCTTCTCTCTTCACATTTTGGGAGCCTTTCTGATCGTGTCGGCAGAAAAAAACTGATTCAAGCCGGGTTGCTGGCAGATGTTTTCTTGGGCACTCTGACTGGGTTGGTTCAGAATTGGCCGTCTTTGTTGGTCGTCCGAGCCCTGAATGGAGTGGCTACAGCCGCAGTGCGTCCAGCTGCAGAGGCTTCCTTGGTTGATCAGGTTCCTAGCAGGCGGAGAGGTGAGGCTTTAGGGTTCTTTTTGACTGCTACTATGGTGGGGTGGTTTTTAGGGCCAGTTTTCGGCGGGACTGTCCAGTTTTTGTCGGAGACTGGTTTGGGATTGGCTTTGGAAGATAGCTATCGGATTCCTTATTTTGTAGATTCTGCACTGTCGGTTATAGCCATGGGTTTCGTGGCTTAGAAAGTCCGTGAAACAAGAGGACATGGTTCGGTCAAAAAAACAACGGAAACCTCGAAGGAAGACGACTTTAAACTTACTGGTTGGATTTTGCGGTCAGTCAGAGTTCTGTACGTTTCAACGTTGACTAACGGTTTTGCTGTGGGCTTCATTGCGCCAGTTGGTGTTCTGTTTCTAGGCGAAATATTTGGAGCCATCCCGTTTCAAATAGGAGCGATACTATCTGTTTCTGGATTTGTTGGAATATTATGCAACTTCTTCGCTGGAAAACTAGCTGATATTTGGGGTAGGAAGCCAGTTATAGCTATTGGCAGCCTATCTTCTCGACTTGCTTCTTTCGTTTTGCCTTTCACAGGTAATCTTTGGCAAGCAACCGGTGTTATGGCATTTCGATCTTTAGGCATCAACGTTAGTATGCCTGCTGGTCGAGCTTTAAGAGCGGATCTTGTTCCCACAAAGATCAGAGGCAAATTATTCGGAAGATTTGCTGCATGCTTTAACACGGGCATGGTAGCTGGAGCGCTTTTGGGACCATGGCTTTTTAACGAGTTTCAATTTGAAGAATTCAGGATTGAATGGCTTGGAGGCTTAACAGTTAAGGGAATTGGATTCCCCTTCTTCGTAAGCGGAATAATGGGACTACTTGCCCTAGCGCTCCTTCTCCTCTTTGTTAAAGAACCCAAAAGAAAGTACAAGGAAAAGAAGTTGAAACTCTAGGCTTTCCTCTCTCAGATTAGCAGTTCATCTTGAAAAGATGAAGTCAACATGGCGCCGGGAGTGGGATTCGAACCCACGCGGCCCCGAGAGGCCACAGGCTTTAAGGCATCTCGTAGTCTCCAGGCCTGCTCCCTACCTGACTAGGAGACCCCGGCACACAACTTCAATTATTAGAAGCTGTTTTTATTGTTTTTCTGAAATAAACACGCGGTATCCACTTTTTCTCGCAAGAATCTCAGTGTTTCCGAAGGCTTCTTCCAAAAGCATCTTCAGTCTTTTCCCACCTATCTTTGACTTTACAACCATTTGGAAGCGTGCTTTGTTTGCCATGTGTTTTGGTGCTTCAACAATTATTGCTTTTACGGTTTTAATTCCAGCACTCACTGGAGGATTCGAAAGAACACAGTTAAAGGTCAAGTCTTCTACAGATTCGTATAAAAAGCCGCGTCTAACTTCAGCATTGTCTATGCTGTTGCGTTGGATGTTTTGTTTTGCAAGCCAGACAGCCCGTTCATTCACATCAACCATGACTACACGCAAATTAGGATTAGAAGAGGCTGCTACTATTCCAACTGCCCCATAACCGCATCCAACGTCAAGAACATAGCCCTTTTCAGGAAGAACCATCGACTCGATTAACAATCTTGTACCCAAATCAACACGCTTCTTGGAGAATACTCCTGAAGCTGTCAGAAACTCGAAAGGTCTTCCACAAAGATACGTGCGTACTATTCCAAGCTTTTCTTTTGATTTTGGATGAGCCGTAAAATAGTGATTTGGACTTTCACTTTTTTTGGGCATTTTATGCTTCGCCGCTTTTCCAGCATTTGGGGTATGTGCCCCTAAGCATCAAAACCCTTTTAGTTTCAGCAACAACTCCATGTTCCATATTCAAAATGTCTTCTGTCGAAACTGCAGCCTTAGCCAGAGCCACAACTTCGCCTTTTAACGTGAGAACCGCAACCGTTAAGCCTTTATTTATTTTTGTTTCAAGGGATAAAACTCCGGGGGCTGTTAGGGTTGCCCCATGACAGACGGCATCCACAGCGGAGTCTCTGACGTAAATTTTCGGAACTAAAACCAAAGCCTTTTCCATGGGTTGAATGAACTTTCTCAAAATTCGTTCATCTTTCTGCTCTTGCCACTCCATAAACCAGTAGGCTACATCATGCAATGTCACCATGTCTCCATTCTCAACAAAAGGTCCAGCCCTCGTCCTCCGCAGTTCTTGCATGTGAGCCGCACAGCCCAAAACCTCACCAATGTCAAAGCATAGTTTGCGAATATATGTTCCCGCTTCACATCCAACCTTGAAAAGCACGTTTCGCCCATCCATCTCAAGAAAATCTATGTAGTAAATTCTTCTCGTGCGTAGTTGACGTTTGACCGCAGCTCGTAAAGGTGGCCTCTGATAAATTGTGTCTTCAAACTCTTTTAGGACGTTTCTTACTTGCTTTTCTTCTGCTTCTCTGTGAAGCTTCATCACGCAGACGTATTCCTTACCGCTCAAAAGTAAGGCTTGAACGATTTTCCTAGATTCCTCTAGTGCTATTGGTAGGACACCTGTCACGTGGGGATTTCTCTGGCTTATGCCTCTAGAGTCCCGCCGTGACCGACATGCTGAAGATTCAGGATTCGTTTAACCCATGCGGCTACTTCGTGGCTTGTCGGGCCTGCTGGTTTGTCCAAGTTGATGACACCGTATTTCATGTATTCTTCAACAGACCTTTCTTCTGGTTTACAGCCGTAACGTGGATTTGTTTTGTCTTCAGTCTTAACCAATAGTTTACGTTTTGTTTCCCATGGGGGAACTGTTCTAGGCATGTTAAACTCTTCACTCCTACATGTAGAAAAAAGCTTAGACGTATAAGAGTTTACTAAGCCAAAGCTGGCTTAACCATCTGCTTCATTTCTTCCAGTTTATCCGAAGCCTTAAGCGCTTCTATCACTTCTTCGTCCGCTGCTCCACGTTTGATCTTAATTTTGTCTTCAAGCGGCTCCACATGGTTGGCGTTCACCCTTCGCCTTTTCACACTAGTCACATTTTTCGGACCTGTTATTAAGACGAAGTTCTTGTCCATTACGTCAACTATTATACATTTTCTTCCAGCTTCTCGACCAACCAGTTTTATGCAGATTCTTCCAACCTCTATCGCTGGCACATCAAAACCCCATTAGAGAAACCGTTCAAACATGTATTTATAACTTCACCTTTTATTGAGGAAATTAAAGTAATGAAACAGAGACATACGGATAAAAGAATGTAACTTAAGGAAAAAAGAAGATTTTGCATGTCTCCACCTTTTTCTATGTTAAGTCATGAATCTTTCAACAATATTGTAGAGAACACTTGTTCCGAACACTAGATTTTCTGTGGATATGCGTTCGTCTATGCCGTGGATTGTTTCTAGGATTTCTCCGTAGGGCATGTCTGCGCGTATTGGTTGGAAGCCGTAGCATATGCTGCCTATTTTTCTGAAGAATCTGGAGTCTGTTCCGCCAGTAAGCAGTATTGGCGCCGTAGAATCGTTTGGTTGAAATTCCTTTAGGACATCTACAATCTGGTCGTAAAGCGGTGTATCCATTGGCGATTCAGACGGTTTGCTGGCTTGGATGATTTCGAACTCTAGTTTTTCAGGGTCAGCTTCTTTTAGCAAGTTTTTTATTTCGTTTATGGCGTCTGCTGGGTTTTGTCCGGGCAAGATTCTGCAGTCGAAAACGGCTTCGCATTCTGAGGGAATTATGTTTTCTTTTACACCACCATGAATTATCGTAGGTGCAATAGTCATTCTTAGCATTGCACGCACTTCTTCAGCCATGGCCTTGTCTTTCTGGGCTAACATGTCCAAGATTTGGTCTCCAGCTGCTGGGTTTTGAAGTAAAATCGCTAAGGCTTGTTGTACAAGTTTGTTTTCTTTTGCGATTCCGTCTAGGAACTGCTTTACTGTTGGCACGAGTGAAATTTTTGCGCGGTAGTTTCCGAGCTTTTCCACTACTTTGTTCATACGCAAGATTGCGTTGTCTGCTGCGCCTGGTACTGAGCCGTGTCCGGGTTTGCCCTTTGCTTTGATTCTAAGCCATAGAATCCCTTTTTCTGCTGTCTGAATGGTGAAGATATTTTTTCCGTTGATTGGGATTGCCAGTCCTCCGCCCTCGTTTATTACGTATTTTGCTTGGATTTTTTCTGGATGATTGCGTACGAGCCAGCCGGCTCCTGCTTCTCCGCCTTTTTCTTCGTCGGCTGTTGCGGCCAATACAATGTCGCCTTTTGGCTGTACGTTGTTTCTTTTCAGAAGTTTCATAACCATGACTTCCATGACTGTCATTGACTTCATGTCTATTGCTCCGCGCCCCCAAACAAAACCGTCTTTGACTACGCCTCCGAAGGGATCTACACTCCACTCTTTCGGGTTCGCAGCAACTACGTCCAAGTGCGAAAGCAACAGCAGATTTGGTTTTTCACCAGTTCCCTTAATGCGTGTGATTACGCTGCCCCTTCCAGGCGAAGACTCGAAAAATTCGCAGTTGAAACCTTCTTTGTTTAGGGTTTCACCCAAGTATCTTGCTGCTTCTGTTTCGTTTCCCGGCGGGTTGGTTGTGTTTATTTTGACTAGATCGCTTAGAAGATTCGTGACTTCCTCTTCGATTTCTTTTAACAACTGCGCACACATCTCGATAAATCACCTGTTGCTCAGACTATAAACGTCTAGTTCACTTAAGATTTTGTTTCGTGTGTGCCAATCATTTTTCTCGACAAGGCGCAAACAAAAAAGTGGGTTGTTAGGATAGCCGTTTCTTCTCCGCTATTTCTTGTGTGTTTTTCTGTAACGTGTTCCGTCAGGTCTTTCCCACAATTCGACTACTAAAGTGTGTTTGGCATTCGGACTTTTCATATTCCAAGACTTTACAAACTTATCTTTTCCCATGGTAATTCACGATAACCATATTTCCTCCCTATGGATATTTAACATTTATCATCACGCTTGCTTGAGCCGTCCTTTTTTTGTCACTTTTCGCTGGCTAACTTGTTGCTGTCGTTTGAATGCAGACCTTTTTTGAATGGTTGCAGAATCCTTTCACAGCCGTCAGGGACAAGCAGGTTAAGCGCGCGCTGCCATCTTCCATAACACGGAATAAAGGAGTAAACTTCTGAACGTAGCCCTTGGTTACCTAGAAAAAAGGTATAAATCTATCGTGGTTTCATCTAACTGAAGCAGTAAAGAGTTTGGTGGCATGTGACGGCTAAAGAGAAGGAATATACGGAGCTGGAGTGTCACAGGAAATTTGCGGTTGACTTGTTTAATCTTGTATGGAGCTTGTTGGACAAGAAGGATAGAACTAAAGAAGAAGATAATAAGATGGTTCATGCTGCTCATGCTTCTCGTTTTCATTGGGGCGAGATAGGTAGACCTATTAACCTTGGAAGGGGTGAATGGCAGATTTCCCGTGTCTATTCGGTGTTGAATAGGCCTAAATCAGCACTCTACCACGCGAAGAGGTATTTGGAGATCTGCAAAGAAAATAGTATTGGAGGCTTTGATCTTGCTTATGCTTATGAAGCAATTGCAAGAGCGTACGCTGTTGCTGGAAAAAAGGGCGAAGCTGAGTACATTCAGTTGGCGAAAAAAGCTGGAGAACAAATCAAAGAAAAGGAAAATAGAGACTTACTTCACAGCGACCTTAAGACAATCCCCGGTTACAAAAAGGAATGACAGCAACACTGCTGGCAGCCATAGGGATATCTGTTCCCTTAGCATGTAAGATGGAAAGCTCCTACAACTGGCTTGTTAGACTTCAAGATTTTGTTAAATGTCTGACATGCTTCCCTTGTTGGTTGGGCAACCAATTCTATTCCGTGAGATTTTAAGGTGTTTTCGATTTCTGGTGGAATCGTTACGAGTCCATAGTAGCCTGTGCCGAGGACGAGCACTTCAGGTTTTGGTTCTTGTTTAAGGATTTCCTCTAAATCTTCAATATGCACCTTATGTCCTTCTTTTCTCCACCAGCCGTCAATAACTCGTTCTGGCAAGACTATGACGTCGCTTGTGTATCTTTTACCATTTATCACTATGGCACCAAATTCGTAGGATTCAATCAACATGGAAACCTCACCAGACTATTTAACACATTGTTCAAGATTTAAAGTCTCAGCCTTATCGAGTTCAAAGCTTTTACTTGTCATTGTTGTAAGTCAGTTATAGGAGAGTGCAAGACAAATGAAAACGCTTTCAAAAGATTTCTACGAAAGAAACCCAGCCTCGGTTGCGAAGGATTTGCTTGGGAAAACCTTGCTGAGGAAACTGGATTCTGAGGTTTTGTCTGGAAAAATTGTTGAAACCGAGGCTTATTATGGGGGAAACGATCCGGCTTCCAGGGCATATAGGGGAAGGAAAAGGTTTAATGAGTTGATGTTCATGAGTGTTGGAAAAGCCTTCATTTATATGGTTCATGCAAACTGGCTGCTGAACATAGTTGCTCACGTGGAGGGTGGCGTTGGGGCTGTTTTAATAAGGGCTATAGAACCAATAGAAGGGATAGAAACTATGCAGAATAACAGGAATGTGAAGAGATTACGGGATTTGACTAATGGGCCGGGGAAGTTGACGAAAGCTTTGGCTGTAACGAAGGAGTTGAATGGAGTTGATGTCACGGAAAGAGATAGTCAATTAGTGGTGGTTGAAGGAGGAGAGGAAGGTTTTAAGATGTGTTCCTCTCATAGAATTGGTGTGAAGGTGGATTTGCCGCGGGAATTGAGGTTTTTTATTGAAGGAAACCAGTTTGTTTCCTAGAGTATTGGTGAAAGCACGCGTATGGGCTGTGCACGATGATGCACTCGCACATGCTTCAGCTGGTTTCATTTGCTGGAACAGAAGAGGAAAAGTTAAGAATCGTAAAACAAATAAACTTCAAGGAAGAGGATAGAAGAAGGCTTGAACAATGCAAAAGGCTAAAGTGACTCATCCCTATATTGAAGTAAACAAGAGCATATGCGGCGGTTCTCCTGTGATAAAGGGAACCAGAACAAGGGTTGTGGATATAGCAGTTGAATACGAATACCTCAACCGTACGCCTGACGAAATAATCAGCGCTCACCCCCATCTCAAACTAGAGCAGGTCCACGACGCCTTGTCTTATTACTATGAGAACAGAAAGGAACTGGACGAAAAGATAAAGAGCGACAAACAATTCGTTCAAAAGCTTTCCAAGATCTTGAGGGCGGGTCAATAATATCAGAACGAATCAAAATTTACGCAGACGAAAGTGTTAACGTCGCCATCGTCGAAGGATTGAAAAGACGTGGTATAGAAGCGTTTTCCGCCACAGACATAGACAAACTAGGCTTAACCGACGAGGAACAAATCAAGGTCGCTACCAGAAAACAAGCGATAATATTCACTCACGATGTAGACTTTCTAAGAATAGCCGTCCGCAAACAACATCTAGGCATAATCTACGTTCACCAGCAAAAGCTAAGCATAGGAGAATGCATAAGACGACTGAAAGCTATCGCTTAAACAAAATCCCCCGAAGAGATACGCAATCAAATCATATTTCTATGAACGAAAGACTCAACCCTACAGTGGATTTTTCATTCCAGTCATCTTCACGATTACATTGTTTCTTGAGCGTGCACGCTAATCTATAGGGGTGGGCATTCCAAACTTTGCGCGGAAAAAATGCAAACCAGAACCCTATTTGTAGCGGACAATTTCTTATCAAGAGCAAACAAGTTTATCTAAAATCTTTATTTGCTGTTCAAGACTATTTATATCATAAAAAACTGTTAAAATTTTGAAGAGGACCATTTAAATGGTTAGCCAAGAATCTCAAGTCCTTCTTCGGCTCCGCGAGTCTGGAGTAACTAAGACTGTTGGCTTGATAGTGGACACGCATATACCTGTTAGGGCTAGAGAGATTCCACGAAAAGTTTTTGAGATCTTCGATAAAGTAGACTTTATAATTCACGCAGGCGACCTAGTAGACCTTTCTGTTATTGACGACTTGGAACAGCTTGCACCCGTTTTGGCTGTTTATGGAAACATGGACGGACTGAAAATCCGCGGGAAATTGCCGAAAATAAATTCTGTTAAGGTTTTTGATTGGAAGATAGGAGTCATACATGACCCTAGAGCATTATTTGGAATGGGAAGGATGAGAGAAATCGCCAAACAAAACGGCTTCAACGTGCTTGTTTACGGACATACACATAATCCAAGAATAAAATGGGAAGGAAAAACATTGTTTGTAAATCCTGGAAGCCCAACAAATCCGTTGCCACCTTTCATAACCAAACCATCAATAGCTTTGCTCAGAATAACTAAGGAAAAGATAACGCCAGAAATAATCCACATCTAGATAAACATACTCAAGAAAAGACTCCATGAACGAAGACATCGTATTGCATTCAGCCTTTCTACAACAAGATAGAAATTCACTTCAACTCATCTCTCCACAGTCAAAAAAAGTCGTTTCACAGAGAGGCTTAAAAGCAAAAAACGTAGAGCATTTTGTCAGTGGTTTACCTAGTGGATGTGCACGTTAATGGAGCATTGTAGAAATCCGTGGAATAGAGAATGCAAGAACACAAACATTGAAGTTTACATCTTTCATAAAGGAAAGAAGCGACCAATCTGTAGATCTTGCTGGAGCAAAATAGCCAAGAAAGATTTGGAGTGGTAAATTATGGAAGGATTTAGCACAAACACGGCAAAGTCTCTTTTAGGAAGAAACGTAAACCTCCATCTGAAAGACGGTTCAGTAATAGTGAATGTTCTCTTGGCTGAAATTCAAAAAGACGAATTTAAAAGAAAAGCTTTCGTGAAATGTGTCCCGTATGGAAGAAAAAATACGTTGAGAATACCGTTAAAAAACATAGCTTGGGCAGAACTACTAAACCTAAACCTAATTGAGGCTCATGGATAAGAAATCGAACATTTTGTACATAAAGTTGGCAAACAATCTTAAATAACTCTCGGCAAATTCTTTTCACGGTGAAAAAATGCCCTGCACAGTTATTAATGGAGGTTTTTGGGGAGACGAAGGCAAAGGAAAAATAATTTCTTATCTAGCTCTCAAAGACCACATCGATGTTTGTGTAAGAACAGGCTCAGTTAACGCAGCACATACTGTATGGTACCAAGGCAACTGTTATAAGTTACACATGGTCCCAGCAGCATTCATAAATGAAAAATGTCGCTTGCTAATTGGTACAGGCGCAAACATCCACATTTCACAATTCCTTAAAGAAGTTGAAGAAACAAACGTGAAAAACCGAATAGGCATCGACTATCAAGCATCAATAATCGAAGAGAAACATTCAATTCAAGACAAAGCAAGTGCGCATCTGAAAGGAGTTGTGGGCACAACTGGACGGGGCGTGGGTCCAGCAATTGAGGAACGCGTGAGAAGATCAGCAAAACTCGCAAAGGACATTCCAGAACTACAGCCATATCTAACAGATGTGGCAAAAGAAGCCAACGACGCAATAAACAACGGCAAAAAAGTTCTGTTAGAAGGCACACAAGGCTTGATGCTTTCGCTTTTCCACGGAACCCCCCCATACGTGACTGGAAGAGACACAAGCGCCTCGGCAATATGCTCAGAAGCAGGAGTAGGCCCAACAAAAGTTGACAATGTCCTAACAGTGTTTAAAGCCTTCATGACCCGAGTTGGTGGCGGACCCCTACCTGGAGAACTGCCAAAGGAAGAAGCCACAAAACGCGGATGGTTTGAAATAGCTGCTGGAACAGGCCGTGAAAGACGTTCAGCCCCCTTCAACTTTGAAATAACCAAGAAAGCTGTGATGATTAACAGCACGACCCAAATAGCATTAACAAAACTTGACATTTTACATCCACAGTGCAAGAGTTTACGAACCTACCAGGAACTTCCAGAAGAGGCAAAACAATTCATAAATGAAATTGAAAAACAAACCGGAGTTCCCGTTGTGCTCATCGGCACAGGACCTGAAGCATTGGACATAATTGACAGAAGAGAACAATCCTACTTCATTGTTGAATCCGACAACTTTCAAGATTAAAGTATTTATGGTCGAACGTGAGAAATGGCGATAAAACACAGGTGCTAAACATGTCAGCCCATGGAGAAACAATGCCCAAAACTTCTAAACTTGAGTATCCGCCCCATTTGAAGTGGATGCTTAAAAGAGCTTTAGAAGACCCAGAGAGCTTCTGGGGTGAAGTTGCTGAGGAACTGCATTGGTTTAAACGTTGGGACAAAGTTTTCGAATGGAACTACCCAAACTTCACGTGGTTCAAGGGTGGAATAACAAACATAGCCTACAACTGTTTAGAAAATAATGTCAAAAAGGGAAGAGGCAACCACGCTGCCATAATATGGGAGAACGGCGAAGGCATACCAACCCGAGTCTTGACTTATAACCAACTTTTATACGAAGTGAAACGATTCGCTGCTGCCTTGAAAGCGTTAGGCGTCAACAGGGGAGACAGAGTGACAATTTACCTGCCGATGATTCCAGAAGCCGCTGTTGCAATGCTAGCCACGACAAGAATTGGAGCAATTCACTCGGTTGTTTTTGGAGGATTCGGCTACGGTGCCCTAGCAGACAGAATAACAGATGCAGAATCAAAGATTGTCGTCACAGCAGATGTTGGTTACAGACGCGGCAAAGTGGTTAACCTTAAGGGTGTTGTGGATGAAGCCCTAAAAACATGTGGAAAAACCGTGGAAAAAGTCATAGTCTTGAAAAGAGGCGAAAAAGATTCGTCCATAATGCCTGGAAGAGACATTTTATGGGAAGAAGCAATAGAAAAAGGCAAAGGAATAGATGCTGAAGTTGAAAAGATGCGGGCGGACGAACCAGCCTACATCCTCTACACTTCTGGAACCATGGCTAAGCCTAAAGGCACAGTTCAGCCCCACGGAAGCTATCAAGTTTACATCTATGCCATGGGCAAATGGGTTTACGACATGCACGAAACAGACGTATGGTGGTCCACTTCAGACATCGGCTGGATAGTAGGCCACAGCTATGTCATTTACGCACCTTTGCTTTTCGGTTGCTCAACAATAATGTATGAAGGAACACCTGACCATCCATCACCAGACATTTGGTGGAGCATAATCGAGAAAAACAATGTGACAAAATTCTGGATCTCACCAACCGGAGCCAGAGCCCTAATGAAATATGGTGACGAATGGCCTAAAAAACATGATTTAAGCTCTGTTGAGCTTGTCGCATGTGCAGGTGAAGTTTTAAACCCTCCCGCTTGGAAATGGCTTCAAAAAAAGGTTTTTGAAGACCGAATTCCTGTCATTGACCACATGTGGCAGACTGAGAGCAGCGGACCAATGGTTGGCAACCCTTACGGTATTGTGTTGCTGCCGATAAAGCCTGGTTCCGCAACAATCTCGCTTCCGGGAATTGACGGAGAAATAGTTGATGAAGAAGGCAAGCCTGTTCCAACTGGTGTTGAAGGAACATTCGTTTGTAAGCGACCGTTTCCAGGTTTAACGCCTACTCTGTGGCGGAGCCATGATCGTTATGTGCAAGATTACTGGAACAAAATTCCAGGCGTCTATTATACTGGCGACGCTGCGATGAAGGATGAGGATGGTTATGTATGGTTCTTGGGTCGAGTTGATGAAGTCATCAAGATTTCAGCTCACAGAATTGGCACAATTGAAATTGAAAGTGCATTGCTTCAACATCCAAGCGTTGCTGAAGCTGCGGTTGTTGGGCGCCCAGACGAGTTAAGGGGCGAAGTTGCATGTGCGTTCGTTGTCTTGAAGAGTGGGTATGAGCCAAATGGCGCTTTGAAGCAGACTTTAAAAGTCTTAGTCAAGAAAACCTTGGGTCCAATAGTGATAGTTGGCGACATGTTCTTTGTGAGTAAACTTCCGAAAACGAGAAGTGGAAAAATAATGAGACGTTTGATTAGAGCCATAATCACAGAGAAGTCGCTTGGAGACTATTCAACAATAGAGGATGAAACATCCATAGAGGAATTAAAAAAAGCAGCAGGAAAACTTTAAACAATTTTTGTATTCTAGAAAGCAATAAAAATCACCATTCATCTGGCTGATAACCATCGGAGCTAAAACTGTGAGAGGATAATCTAGAGTGACTTCAGCTGCGCATCATAAAATATCAAGATTAGGCTTTCCTTCTGAAGTCTTAAACAGAGACTTGAAACTTATTTTTGCCTCAAACTTGGCAGGCTCTTTTGGCGATGGCCTTTACGCTTACCTTTTGCCATATTATGTGACTGAGACTCTTGAGGCTAATTCGGTACAAGTTGGAATACTTTATGCGGTAATGAGCTTGGTTGCAGCTTCTACGCTGTTTGTGGCTGGGAGGCTTGCGGATAGGTATGACCGAAAAAAGATTATGATTGCCGGATGGATTGCATGGCTGCCCGCACCAATCATCTTTTCTTTTGCCGAAAATTGGCTTCAAATGCTACCTGGGATGATTTTGTGGGGTTTTTGGCTTGGCGGACCGACAGGTACAGCCTACATCGTAACATCCGCCGATAAAAGCAAGTTAACTCTGACTTTCACAGCACTTTCAGCTGCATGGTCCTTCGGTTACATTTTCTCTCCAGCCTTAGGCGGTTACTTAGCTGAAACAATAGGCATGCAAACAGTTTTCTATTCAGCTTTCACCCTCTACGCTTCAGCCGGTTTAATCCTCATCTTCATTAACAGTCAACATGCAAAAGGCCATGCACAACGTCCATCAGAAGAACGCTATTCTTTTTTCAAGCTCTTAAGAACAAGAAAACTGCGGGTCCTATCGATTTTCTTCGCCCTAACAATGTTTATCATAATGTCATTCCGCCCTTTTGTTCCCCAGTTTCTCAGCGATATGTACGATTATGGTGATTTCGAGATAGGCATTCTAGGCTCGGTTTCCTTCTTGGGCTCAGCAGTTCTAGGAATTCTCTTGGGTAAACTTGGAGACAGATGGAGGAAAAAGTATGCGCTTGCAGCCTCTATGGTTCTTTGCTGTTTTTCACTTGTGCTTCTTACAGTATCTGGCAATTTTACCGTTCTAATCATAACATTTTTCATAGCTGGAGGCTCCTACGTAACTTGGTCTCTAATGAGCGCTATTGTCGGCCCCCTAGCCCCAGAATCTATCAGGGCTCGTTGGGTTTCTATCCCCCAAACAGTGAGTATGTTCAGTTCGTTCATAGCACCCTACATCGGCGGCGTCCTCTATGGCGCTTCACCCTATTACCCTTTCTTCATTGCGATAATGATAACGCCCTTTCTTGCGTTGTTGGCGTCCACAAAACTTTTGGAGGAATAAATTTTACTGAGGTTGCGGAACTTTTATTTAATGAAGTGATTGATTCTCGTTTGAAAGGTGAAACAGTTTGGGTGAATTCGATGAACGTTACATAAAATTCTCCTCAGCTTTTCTCATATTGATATTTGCAGCTGGATTAATGGTTGGAGGAATAGTAAGCTGCTACATAACCTTCCGAGAAATCAACAGCTTAAACAATGAAATTTCAAACCTTAAAAATCAAGTTTCCAGACTATGGGGTTTCCAAAACGTCACCTACCAAAACATTACAATCTTCCAAAATAGCACCGCCCTATCAGAAATGTATGAAAGAGTGAAAGATTCGGTTGTTTTGATTATTGGAAGAACAGGTGAAGGAACTGTTCAAGGCTCAGGGTTCGTTTATAACTTTTCAGGGACAATGGTTGTGATAACGAATTACCATGTTGTTCATGGAACAACAGGCATGAGTGTAACATTTTCGAATGGAAATGGATACGCAGCCACAGTAAATGGAACAAATCCATACGCAGATTTAGCTGTACTCTTAGTTGACGCCGCTGAAGGTGAATTCCAGCCGCTTGAGGTTGTTAGTTCCTCAACGTTGAGGGTAGGTGACTCTGTGATAGCTATAGGAAATCCGTATGGCTTAGTTGGTTCAATGACTACTGGTGTCGTAAGTGCGCTTAGAAGAACAATAACTGAAGAGTACACAGGAGGCTTTGGGATAGCTAACATAATACAGACAAGTGCACCTATAAATCCTGGGAACTCTGGTGGTCCATTATTAAACTATTGCGGTAAAGTAATAGGTATAACAACAGCCATAGTTGCTGATTCTCAAGGGTTAGGTTTTGCCATTCCATCAAACACGATACTTAGGGAAATAGAATCTCTAATAAAAAACGGCTCTTATGATGGCCATTCATACCTAGGCCTGAGAGGAACAGACATGAATTATGAAACTGCTCAAGAAATGGGTATGAACGTAACTTATGGCTGGAGGATAGTTGAAGTCGTACCAGGAGATCCATCAGACAAAATATTGGAAGTTAATGATACAATAATTGCTATGAATGAAACATGCATCAGAAATAGTGATGACTTGTCAAGCTTTCTCGAGGAGAACACATTGCCAGGAGACACAGTCAAGCTAACAACTTTGAGGAAAATAGATGAGGAGTGGAAGGAAATGCAAGTATTTGTAACTTTAGGGAAAAGACGTCAGCCACCCGTCTAGACTCCTTCTTTTCTCTATTTGCTGTACTCGTTTCGTAAGGCTTTTGCCGTATGAAAAATTTTGGTGGGGCTGCCCGGATTTGAACCGGGGTCTAGAGAGCCCAAGTCTCCAAGCCTAGACCAAGCTAGCCGACAGCCCCTTAAACTTAACTGTCATTTTTCTAAAGCTAAAAATAAAGGTATTCCCTAACCTTTTAAACTCTTGTCGTAATACTTTCTCTAGGGTTGTGAAATTTGTCTCCTTTGCGGCGATTTCGTGGAGTAAAAGTGCTGAAGGCTGTTTCCTCGCCTATAAGGTTGAACATTTTGAACTTGCTTTTTGAAAATGATTCTCTTTCATACACTGAGTTGATGGGTGTTTTAAAGATGAACCCAAGCAGAGATGCTGGAAGATTTGCATATCACCTGAAATTTTTGCTTAGGGCAGACTTGATTGAAGCAGATGTTGAAGCTAGAAAATACCGTTTAACCGAGCTGGGTAAGATGGTGATTGACGTTGCAGAGGAAATTGAAAGGAAATCTGTCAAGCGGAAAAGGATTCTCGTGCGCACATCCCGTTTTGCGTTGGAAGATTTTGATGCAAACAAGATTGTAGATTCTCTCATAAAAGAAGCAGGCATGCCCGTGGATTTGGCTCAAAAAATCGCTAAAGAAGCTGAGAGGCGATTAGTTAAATCAAAAACAAAGTATTTGACAGCCCCTCTTATAAGGGAGGTTGTAAACTCGATTTTAATCGAGAAAGGATTAGAGGAATACCGCCATAAGCTTACACGTTTAGGCCTTCCAGTTCATGATGTTACATCCCTTGTAGAGGCGAAAAGCAAAACTTCTCAAGGTTCAACCTCTATTCATGAAGAAGCTGGAAAAGTTGTTCTGAAAGAATATACTCTGTTAAACATACTTCCAAGAGACATCGCAGATGCGCACCTGTCCGGTTTGCTGCATATTAACGGCTTAGACAGCTGGATTTTAGGACCAAGCGAAATAATGCACGATTTAAGATTTTTCTTTCAAAATGGGTTAAACCTAGAGAAACTGAATGTTTTTCAGCTTTTTTATCCACCGCCGAAAAGCTTTGAATCCGCCTTGTCCATGGTATTTAACGTTATCTTACAGTCCGCTAAAGAAATTGGTGAAACACAAACACTTGAATACTTCAATGTTTTTCTTGCTCCTTTCGTAACAGGCATGAAACCTTCTGAAGTTAAAGAGACTCTACGCTCTTTCATCTGCAGTATAAGCCAGTACACGGACACTTCTTTGGGTTTAGAACTTGTAACACCTGACTTTATGGCTGAGAAGAAAGCAATTGGTCCCTTTGGAAAATTGGTGGGCAACTACGGAGATTTCAGAGAAGAAAGTCAGCTTTTAGCATCGCTTATGCTTGGAATATTCGCCGAAGAAAGTGCACGTAAGCCATTGTTTAATCCAAAAATCATTGTAAAGGTACGCCTCGAAGCATTTAGTGATGGAAAAGCGAGAGAAAATCTTTTGCAAGCACATCATCTTGCATCAGAAAAGGGCATTCCATACTTCGCTAACCTGTTAGGAAAAAGCCGAAAACATGACGTTTTTTCAGCTTCAGGCTACAAGCTTAAAGCAGACTTGAACAGAGATTGGGAAATCGATACTTTACGCACAGGCAACATAGGACATGTGACAGTCAACCTGCCACGAATCACATACGTGTGCGAAAAAGATAAAACAAAATTTTTTGACATCTTAGACGAAAGACTCGAAATGGCGGCGCGCGCTTTGGAAATCAAGTACAGAGCGCTAAAGCAACATGGCAAGGGCTTAATTCCGTTCATCATGCAAAACGTTAATGGAGACAGATATTTCAGGCTCGAGTATTCATCCCGTCTAATAAATTTTGCAGGGTTGAAGGAGGCTGCGGAAGTATTTTGTGGAAAAACCATGTTTGAGGATGAAGAACCCCTTAAGTTTGCTGAGGAAATAACCCGATACATCTTAGATTTCACTCGTAGAGTTGGAAGGAGACGTAGAAAACGTTTGTTACCAGCCATTTTGCCCAGCCCCGAAGCCTCCAAAAGATTAGTAAGACTAGACATTGACAGATACGGTATTGCAAAGGTTCGATTTTCCGGAACAAGGGAAAAGCCGTTCTACTCAACCTTTAGCAAGCTAGGTCTTCAAAATGTGGAAACTCAGTTGAAGCATTTAAAATTTGAAAAGAAACTGCTTGGGCTGTATGCTGGCGGAAACCTAACAATAGTAGAGCTTGGGGAAGGCGAGCACAAACCAGAGGATCTGTTGTCTTTGACTAAACGGTTTGTTGAAACATATGGCATCGAATTCTTTACATACAATCGCAATTTAACCTACTGCACAAACTGCAAAAGAAGTTGGTTTGGATTGCTGCATAAATGTCCTTCATGCGAATCAACAAGCACGTTGTCATGCTTAAGTAGGTTTTAGCAGACTATTGGCTTTCTGTTTTTCTTTAAGAAAGGAAGCGTTATTTTATAGCGCCTAATATTAGGGCTAGAATTGCCATTCTAACGACTGTGCCGTTCCAGACTTGCTGGAAGTAGCGTGCATGTGACGTGTTGTCAACCTCAGCGGATATTTCATCCGTCCTCGGGAGCGGGTGCAAAATTATCAGGTCTTCTTTGGCTTTGTTCAAGGTTTCTAGGTTAATCTTGTAGGAACCTTTGACTTTTGCGTATTCTGCTGGTTCTGGGAAGCGTTCCTTCTGTATTCTTGTGACATACAAAACATCTACTTGCGTAATCACTTTTTCAAGGCTTGTCCTTATAGTCACAGGTATTTTTTCCTCTATTGTTTCGAGTACTTCCCGCCGCATTTTCAAGGATTCTGGAGCAACTAAGTATAATTCGATGTTGTACAGGGAGAGGGCATATGCAAGTGAGTGAACTGTTCGTCCATATCTTAAGTCGCCTATGAGAGCTATTTTTAACCCGTCAATTTTGCCTTTCTCCTTCAATATCGTGTATAAATCTAGAAAGGCTTGTGTTGGATGTTCTTCTGCTCCGCTGCCACCATTGATAATTGGCACTTTCGCAAATTCTGAGGCCAGCCTAGCTGCGCCTTCAAGTGGATGCCTTAATGCTATTACGTCGGCGTAATTCTCTACGACACGAACGGTGTCTGCAAGATTTTCTCCTTTTTTGACAGAAGCAATCTCAGCCTCTGCGAAACCTATTGCTGAACCACCCAGTTTGTGCATTGCAGCCTCAAAGCTTAAACGAGTGCGTGTACTTGGTTCAAAAAACAGTGTGGCTAGGATTTTTCCTTTAAGCATGTCTGAGCCTTTCGCGGCTATGGGCTCCATGGCTTGGGCGATCTTCAAAATGTAGTCGATTTCTTTGCGGGAAAAATCCTTAACGGATATAATGTCTCTGCCTTCAAACTTCAAACTTGAACCCAAAACAACAACTCTGTGCAACTCCTAGATAACTCTTAGGGACAGGTTTTTTGTTTGTTCTTTATGGTCGCGCGCTGGCTTGTCCCTAAATTAATTAATGTAATTGGGATCTCGTATTTATTGA
>CAZRCD010000001.1:207219-623706 GCA_964598485.1 uncultured Candidatus Bathyarchaeia archaeon | reverse complement strand
CCCAAAAAGAAGAAACAAACCAATTCCAAACTAATTATTTAATTCGCCCGCGCGCGTGCGGCGGCGCAGGAAATGCAGCGAGCAATCGAGTTCTCAAACCAGGCATGGAGTGGATGACTCAACTACCTTGGGTAACCAACTCCGAACAGACTTTGACGCGAAAACGGACAGAAAAAAGAAGGGGTTATTGGGTTTCCTATTTCTTCTTTGCCATGGCGATGAAGTTGTCTATCGGTATGGCTGGTAGAGTTGTGATCTTCACTGTTCCGCGGGATCCAAGCTCCAGAGAGACACGAGCAATTGCCTCGTTGTCAGGCGCCTCCACAACGTTAACGAAGTCGTAGGATCCTAATACCGCGTATTGTGATACAACTTTGGCGCCGAAGGCTTCAATTTCCTTGTTGACCTCTCGAATCCTGTCAGGCTTTCCCTTGATCGTCTTCCTTCCCTCAGCTGTGAGAGCTGAAAGAAGAATGTATGTTGGCACGCATTCAACCTCGAAACAACATTTCGCGCTCTAGCAATTTGTATTTTTCGCACACATAGAGACTGGCGCGTGCTATTTCTGTCAATTCTCCAACTCTATCATATATATACAAAGGCTTCAACAATCTAGTTAGCTGGCTGGATGAGACACAGATGACTTACCGCAACTCAATTAATGAAAAAGGGCACCCAAAAATTGTCGTGTCAAAGTTTGGTGACGTTGAGAATCGAGAAATACATTATATCCTTGCGGTCGTGGAAGAGTGTTATGGTCAACTGGAACCCCACGAGGTTGATCTAATGGACCTGTACGTTTTTGAAAAGCCCTCATCTATGGACGCCTTTATGGCAAAAGAATCTGAGGAAGTTAGCGTGGTTTCCGCCTCCTTCAGCGAGCTGTTTTTCGCCATGCACGATGCTTTTCGAGGAACAAGCCGCATCATTCTCTGCCTGGAAAGGATGAAAAAGTTGCCGAAGCTGGTTCAGGATGGAGGAATCCGACATGAGGTGGCCCATTCAGTTTTGCACGGCAGCCTACTCTATTACCTTCTCCCGCTTCCACCAGCACTCTCAGACATTGTGGACCGTTTCAACATTTCCAGAGAGTATGCAACCAACCTGCTTTACCTAATATCCATCTCGGTGAAAGACTACGAAGTCTCGCGCCTTCTCTACAGTCGAGGCTACGTTGAAGACCAAATGGCCTACGCGAAGCACCTTCTCAAGGTCACAGAAAGCGACAGACTCTCTTGGGAAATGTCAAGGGGAAAACCGTCAGCAGAGATCTTATGTTTGGTTTCAAGCCTGAAAACGGCAGGATGCGCTGCACCCCTCTTGTTGGACAAAACGTTCGGCGAAGAATTGAAGAGGCTTATCGCTGAGGGCCTATCTCATCTGCGCACAGACTTTTCAACGTCACTACTTGACATGATTCTTAATGACTTCCCATCCTTGGGGATCGACACCATCAGCAACATCAACCAAGTGGCTGATCTAGTCGTGGAAAGCATAGTCAAACCCCTTCTTCTAAGCTAAAGCTCCGTTCGCGAAAACAAGCGGTCATCAACAAAAAATAGTAACACAAACAGTGACCGAAGAAAATATCAAAATTAAAAAAGACATGTCAATAATAGAAATACTTTTCAGTAGACACACATCTTGAAGGAAATCAACAATAGGATTTGAGACTATGATTTACGAGAAGATTGTTAGCAGGAGAACGATACGAAAATATTTGCAGAAAGATGTTCCCAAAGAAGTCTTGACAAGCTGTGTAGATGCAGCAAGGCTTTCTCATTCCGGGGCTAACCGTCAATCACTAAAATACGTCATCATTGACGACGAGAATCTTCTGAAAGAAGTATTCGGGTCATTGAGTTGAGCTGGATATTTGCCAGATTATAAGCCCAGTGAAGAAGAAATACTCAACAGAGCTTCTTTATCACCGCGTGCGCTCATTCGCTCATCTATTTTTAGAATATCCAAATTTGAGATTGGTTGATTGTTCTCGTGTGTTTTCGCAATCCGAGCAATGTTTGAATCAACACATCAGATTCAGATGTCTTTTTAGGGGACGCTTTGTTAAGCTTTCTTGGGGGATCAGCGTGAACGTCGAGCCGATTGAATCAGTGATGAGGAGGATTATGGATCAGTATAACAAGAAGCCAGAAGGTTGGAGTGTTCTAACCGACCACAAGGGAAACGTAGTGGTTCTAGGCTCAAGGATGGGTTACAGGCTGAAGCTGATAGCCCTTAACCCACAAGAATACACAGGAGTTGGCGTAAGGATAGGTGGCACAAAGGAAATGCGAAAAGTTGTGGAGGGAGTTCCATCCTACGGGTTCAGACCCCTATCAGGCGTGGAAACAAAAAAACTACTTAGCAACATCCACCAAAGGGGCGCCGTCCAGAACAGACTAATCAAGAAACTTATGGGGATAACCCCCGTACCTACATGGGAGCTGCAGAAGAAGGAGACAAAGACCGTCTTAGGCGGCCCAGTCATAACCCACCCAAACCTAAGCGCTATCTCAAAAAGCCAACGGGAACTGGAAGTGAAGCTTGCCGTGGAGGCAGACAAGCTCTTCAGAAAGAAATATCCTGGAAGGGCTGCAATTTACCGTTAACTATATTCTTCATGTTGGACAGCTACTTTGATGACAATCTCTCTTCAGGAAATGGAACCTAAGAGGTAATGGATTCGTGTGCAAGAACGATAAATCTTAAACCGGTTTCTATAAGATAGTGGCAATTGGTATGTAGAATGAGAGATGTGAAAAGAGTAGCTGATCGCGCGCGCGAGCTAATGTATTAAGGAAATCTTAAAATGTGCGCACAGAAGGAATAAGCATAAAGGAGTGAACCGAGAGTGACGAAAAAGGCAAAAACTATGAAAGTTAACAACAAAGAGATCGCCTCCAAGATTCTCAGAACTGTTCCCTACAATAGTGCCTTCTACTTCTTCACCGATATTGGACAATATAGCGGAGAGCTTGCAGCCAGCCTCGCCGACTTCTGCAAGAAGATAAAGACAATAGACGCAAAGTCGATAGATTTTCACTACAAACGCCGAGATTTCCAGAAATGGATCAGAGGAACCAGAGGAGATGTCTACCTTGCAAATGAAATCAACAAAATCCAGAAATCAATTCAAGGAGAAGAACTCAGAGTCAAAATATGCCAAATTGTAGAGAGGCGTTTAACCGAACTTAAGAAACTGTTAGCTTCCGAAGAGGCTTACCTAGAAAGGATTTAGAGACAATTGGATAAACTAACATAATTAGGTACATCCTTTCTCAATGTTCTACAAAAAATGCACACTCGCTGGTTTACAAAACATAGCAAAGTGACAGTATGCAGATCCAATTCGCCGTTTAGGAACAAACCCACCTTTCATCAGTCAAATTGAACGTGATAAAGTCTAACTTTTCTACATTCTCATCGTCGCGTGCGTGTATAAAGGAATCTTGTAGGTTCTATCCTGCAGAAAAACAAGCGTTTCATTTTTGGCGCGCGCCTTCACCTACCTATAAGGAGAAGATACTGAACACGCTACTAAATCTCAACAGAAAAGCACAGCAGAGATTTTGATCGATACTACCTTCGCTCAATTATTTTCATGTAGGCAAACGTGGCTGTCGTGGCGAAGATTGTTGAGAAGACAATTAGGTTTCTTATCATGTTTAACGTAAAAGGCGGGGTGCCTAGGAGGAAGGATCTGATGAGATCTGCGCCGCTGCTTAGAGGGTTAAGTTCAGCCAACGCTACTATGGGCTGCGGCATTACACCCTCCTGGCCTAGGGTCTGTATAAGTGACAGCGGATAGAAGATGCTGCTGCAGAAAAAGAGCACGTAATAAACCAAGCCTCTTGCGGTAACGAATTTTTCGAAGCTTGTTGTGGAAACTGCAGTGGCTATGCTCAGACCTGAGATTCCTGTTGCTAGTAAGAAGAGAGCGCCTAAGATTACGAAGAACTGTGGAAGTGACGGGAAGCCGAGGAAGAGAAATGTTGTCAAGAGCAGTGGCGACATGTACGCCATTCCTCTCAGTCCGCCTGCAAGCAATCTGCCCACGGCAAGTTCCAAACGTGTAATGGGAAGGCTGAGCATATAGTGGTGAATTTCGCGGCGTACTTCCATGTTTATTTCTCGACCGATCATGAAGGCGGAGGCAAACAAGCCTACTACTGTGACGCCTGGGGCGAAGAAGTTGAAGTAGCTTTTGGTCAGTTCAGTTATTTCTGGGCTCACCATCTGGTTGTATACCACTGCCATTATCAGCAGATCTGCAAGGTTCATGCTTATGAGACCCACCAACCACCATTTGTAGCGGAAAAAATTTCTGAAATCGTATTCAATCATGTGCAGAATTGCTTTCACCTATTGCCAACCTCCACCTTCAAGCCGTTTCTCGTAGATTGTGACACCAACAAACGTAAAAGCGAAGAAAAATATGACAATGCCTATTATCGCTGCTAAGGGCATGGGATCCATGGTTAGGTACCTCTCTATGCCTGTGCCCCAACGAAACAGATCAGAAGCGAAAGTGAGCGGGTTGAATTTTGAAAATGTTGCGTATACTTCGCTTGCGTCTTGAACGTAAGCTTGAGGATACATTGTTGTGCTCAGTCGAACTATTAAGGCGTTTAGAACTCCCATAAAGATGTCAAAGCGGTCACCCGACTTCAGCATAACCGCAATCGTAATGCTCATTCCGGAAACACCAAAAGCGAACAAGAAAAGGGCTGAAAAGGCGATTAGAAGATTAAGTGGATTTGCAAATCCAATCACAAATAGTGATATTGCAATTATCGGTCCTACAAGGATGAAGCTGCGTATTCCGCCTCCAATAGATCTTCCAAGGACGAGTTCCTTTCTGGAGATGGGAAGGCTAAGCAGATACTCGAAGACTCCATGTTCAGCCTCTTCATTGATGTCGTATCCGATGAAAACTGAAGCGGAGTAGAGCATCATTATCACGACGCCGGCGACGTAGAACTCGAAGTAGATGTCTGCCAGTTCAGGCACAACCATGCGAGACGCGATTAAGCCAAAGAAGGCAACTTGCGCGGCGAACCATATCGTTCGCATGATCATGATGAATTTGTATTGTAGGAACATTCGCAGGTCTCTTTCAACAACCAGCAGCAGTTTCTTCGTCTTTTTCACCTCGAGGCGATCTTTTGCTCGGCTTCCTCAATAGTTAAGCCTGTGTAATGTACAAACACGTCGTCAAGCGATGGTTCGCTCATGCGAATCGACGAGATGGGAAAGCCATTTTTCAGGAACAGGTTCACAATTTTGGGAACAACTTCTTCTACCTTGTTCAGATGGATTCTTAGGTCATTAGGCTTCAACATGACGACGTCTACAACTTCTCGGAAGCTCTTCAGTTCTTCTATAGCGTTCCCATTCACTTCTTTTTCAAGTTGAACGTCGACAATGTCCCCTCCAAGGATGCTGTCTTTCAACGTTTTAGGCGTGTCACACACTAGCATCTTGCCTTTGTGCATGATGCCAATGCGGTCGGAAAGCATGTCTGCCTCGAAGAGCTCGTTGGTCGCTAGGATTATGGTTGAGCCTTCGTCTCGAAGTTCTCGAATCATGTTCCAAATCTTATGTTTGCCTACAACGTCTATTTGGGCAGTAGGTTCGTCAATGAAGGCAATTTTGGGTCTTTGAATCAAGATCTTGGCGACTTCAACGCGTTTCTTCATTCCGCCGGAAAGACCGTGGACTTTTTTTCGTCTATCATCCCACATGTTTACGTCTTCCAACACTTGCTTAACTCTTCTTTTCCGCTCTTGCGTTGAAAGACCGCAGACCTTTGCATGCCAATTCAAAACATCCCAAGGTGTGCTGACCCAGAGAAGCTTTGGCTCTTGAAAACAAATGCCAATTAGCTTTCTTACATCGTCCGGGTGTTTTTTAATGTCGTACTCACCGACGATTGCGGTTCCGTCGGTTGGTTTAATCACAGTGGAAAGCATGAGAACAGCAGTCGTTTTTCCTGCCCCGTTAGGGCCCAATAACCCAAAGATTTCTCCATCATCAATGCTCAAGTTGAGATGGTCCACTGCAATCAAGTCTTTGAAACGTTTCGTCAAATCAATCGTTTTAATGATAGACACGAGCACACCTTCATCAATCTGCAAGTTTTTAGAGTAGGGATAATGAAAGGGTTTAGTAGATAAGCATATCGTCACACGCACGGTGGTTGAATTAGGCGAATATTCCCCATGCACGAAAGAGAATGACCGAATCCTCTTGTTGCAGTTGGCGGGCCCGCTGGGATTTGAACCCAGGATCTCCGGCTCCGCAGGCCAGCGTCCTGATCCATACTAGACCACGGGCCCTCAGGGATAGATCAGGTACCAAGATATGAGGTCTTCATTTTGCGGAACAGCTTGCAGTCATCAATGTCGGTTATGTACTCGAATCCAGCCTCTATCAGGTCTTTGCCCCTTCAACGTTTTTCGCTACGTTACAGATATATTCTTCGTTTTGTGGGAGTGCAATTAACTGCGTGTATTGAAGAGTGGTCTTTAGGTTTTTGTGATCGTGGAGTTTTTGGACGTAAAGAATGTCCTTGGTTTTTGCGTATTCTGTGGTTGCTTTCCAGTGGTGGCTAAGGAAGGCATGTGCTGGAGGTTCTTTGACAGTTATGTGGAAATTGGCTTAAGTGTTGTTGTTGATAGGGGGAGGGGGTCTACAACAACAAATTATGAAGGTTTGGTAATGATGGTGACTTGCCACTCAAAAATGGGTCAACAAGGTAATTAGAATAGAATTGGAAGTAGTACAGCGCCCTAGGAAGAAGTGACTACTACTTCTGAACCTAAAGACATAATTGTGTTTTGCTTATTCTATTCATTAAGGTAATAATAGGGTGGTTGTGTTGTCGCTTAGAAGGGCTGGTGTGACTGGGTTGAGTTTTGAGGGTCGTGGTGAGCGGATAGCTAAGGGGTTTTATATTCCTGTTTTGAAGGAATCGGTTGAGTATGATCGTGCTACTGGTTATTTTTCTGTTGAGTCTCTTGTTCATGCAGCTAGTGGTGTTGCTGGATTAATTGGCAATGGTGGCAGGATGCGTTTGATTTTGGGTGCGCATGATGTTCCTAAGGAGCTTTGGGAAGCTTACAAGATGGGGTTGCGTTCTGGGAAAGACGTGATTGAGGAGATTGCGCGTCGGATTGCTGAGGGTTTGGAAAAGATTGAGGATATGTTGGTGAAGAAGCGCTTGGAAGCTCTTGCTTGGATGTTTAATCAGAAGATTTTGGAAGTTAAGGTTGTTTTGCCTCGTCACTTTTATCTTGGGCAGACTGGGATTTTTCATTATAAGATTCTTGTTTTTAAGGATAAGGAAGGTAGTGTTGTTGCTGCTGAGGGTAGTGCTAACGAGACTGAGCCGGCTTATACTGTGAATGGGGAGCGTATTGTTGTTTTTTATTCTTGGAGGGAAGGTGATAAGGAGCGTGTTGAGGATTTGGTGCAGTGTTTTGAGCGTATTTGGAATGCTGAGCATCCGGATTTTGAGGTTTTTAGTCTTCCGGAGGCTGTTTATAGGGCTGTTGTTAAGTTTACGCCGAAGTCTGCTCCAAGGGTTGACCCTGTTCAGGAGATTAAAGTTAGACCTGCTGCGCGTGGTCTTTTGCCTGCGTGTCGTTTTGTGAGGATTTTGCCTAGGGTTCGTTGTTTGGCGCATATGGGTTTGGGTCCTGTTCGTCTTTATCCTCATCAGGTTCGTGCTGTTAATTTGGCGAGGGAGCGTTATCCGTTTCGTATTTTGTTTGCGGATGAGGTTGGTTTGGGGAAGACTATTGAGGCTGGTGCTTTTATCAAGTTGTTGTGGGTGACGGGTTATGTTCGTCGTGTTTTGGTTTTGGCTCCGAAGAATGTGACTAGGCAGTGGTGGGATGAGCTTCGTGGGAAGTTTAGTCTTCCTGCCTATTTGCTTAAGCCTGGTAAGCCGCACGTTTTTGTGGCTCCCGATGAAAAGGAGTTTCCGGTTTATGGGAATCCTTTTGATGTTGTTGATCTTGTTGTGGTTTCTTGGCATTATGTTAGGGGGCGGAAGGGGCGTGAGCCTGAGATTTTTAAGGCTAAGCCTTTTGATTTGGTGGTGATTGATGAGGCGCATGCGGCACGCATTACGAGGTCGCAGTTTGCTTCGCCTAGACCTACGCGGCTTTATGATTTGGCCGTGGCTTTGTCTTCTTTGACCCCGCATGTTTTTCTTTTGACTGCTACGCCTTTGCAGTTGAATGAGTTGGAGATGTTGGATTTGCTTCGTATTTTGGGGTTGGGTGGTCCTTGGGTTCATGAAGGTGCGTTTAAGAGGTATTATAAGGCTTTGAATAAGAGTCCAGCGGAGAGGAGTAATTCTGATTGGCTTCATCTTTTTGTTCTTATTTCGTGGTTTGCTCAGACTTATTTGGAGACTAGGCATAGAGAGGTTGTTGTTAACACGCTTTTCAGTGGGGTTGAGGCGAAGGAGCTTTTGGATATTTTCGCTTCTGGAGATGAGAATGCTTTTCGGAATTTCGTGAAACGTCTTGATGTTGGGAAGCGTAATGGGTTGGATAGGGTTTTGAGGGGTTTGATGCCTACTTCTTGGTTTATGATTCGTAATACACGGGATCGTCTTAAGAAGGCGGGTTATACGTTTCCAGAGCGGAAGATTTTGAATGTGGATGTTGGTTTGGATGAGAAGCATGCTGCTTTGTTGGCTGAGCTTAATGATTATTTGGCGAATTATTATGATGAATATCGGAGTTTTCTTAGGGGTGATGAGCGGCGTGGTTTTGGTTTGATTAGGGCTGTTTATCATCAGAGGTTTGTTAGTAGTTTTGCGGCGGCTTATCAGACTGTTAGGCGTAGGAGGGAAGCTTTAGATGCTTTGTTGGATGGGGATGAGGAGCGTTTGCTCGAGTTGGCGGCTAAGATCGTTGAGGATGTTGGGGAGGATGTTGATGAGGAAGAGCTTGTTCGGATGATGAGGGTTGCTGTTGAAAGGGCTGGTGGTTTGATTGAGAGGGAGCTTGAGAAGCTTAGGAGTTTGGAGAGCAGTCTTGTTGTTTATAGTAGGGCTGTGACGGCTGCTGATGATCCGAAGTTGCGTGAGATTCGGCGTGTTGTTCAGGAGCTTCGGGGTGAGGGGCGTAAGGTTTTGGTTTTTTCAAAGTTTACGGATACTGTGGATGTTGTTAGGGATTTTCTTTCTCAGTGGCTTGGTGCGGATAGAATTGGCACTTATACGGGTCGTGGTGGTGAGGTTTGGGATTCTAGGCTTAAGAATTGGCGTGTTTGTGACAAGGATTTTGTAAGTAGGGCTTTGGAGAAGCAGGTGGATGTTTTGGTTTGTAGTGAAGCAGCTAGTGAGGGTTTGAACTTGCAGGCTGCGAGTGCTGTTGTGAATGTTGATATGCCTTGGAATCCTGCGAAGGTTGAGCAGCGTATTGGTCGTGTTGACCGTATTGGGCAGACGGCTGATGTTGTGAGAGTTGTTAATGTTTGGTATCCTGATACTTATGAGGCTAGGATGTACCGTGTTTTGTTTGAGCGCCAGCATATTTGGTGGATTATTATCGGTCCTGCAAGTGGGATTATTGCTCAGCGGTTAGTTGAGGCTTTTCAAGAGGGCGCGAGCGGCGAGAACTTGCAGCGACGTATTATCGAGACTGTGGAGCAAGTTGAGAGTTCAAAGGATGAAGCTATTAGGTTGAGTCGGATTTTTCCTGAGGACATTCCTTTGAAGCCTACTTTTGTTGAGGTGGAGGTTGGTCGTGTTTTGGAGCGGTTTGTGAGTTTGGGTTGTGAGGCTTTGGGGATGAGGTTGGTTAGGAGAAGGGTGAGGGATGAGGAGAGGTTGTTTGTTGAGCCTTTGGAGCGGTTGCCTGAGGGTGTTAGGGGTTTTGTTGAGGATGGTTTGTGTTTGAAGCCTGGTAGGGCTAATGCTTTGGTGCCTGGGCATCCATTTGTGCAGTGGTTGGCTTCTGAGGTTGAGTTGTTCGCCGATTTGCCAGGGAAGGTTCCGTTTAGTGTTTATGGTGTTGGGACTGAGGATGGTTTGTTGGATGTTTATGTGTTGGAGCCTGGTGGTAGGCCTGTTCGTGTTGCAGATGCTGGCAGGGTTGTTGAGTTGTTTAGGCAGATTATGAGCTTGGCTGAGAGGGAGAGTGGTTAGTTTTGGTTTGTGAGTGTGTCGAGCGTTTTCGAGGTATGGTTAAGGAGCGTCGTGTTAAGGCTGGGAGGTTGTTGGAGAGAGATTTGCCTCGTAGGTTGGAGGGTTTTGCTGAGGCTATGCGTTTGGGGGCTGTTCAGTTGGTTGCGAGGCAGTTGTTGCGGGCTGGTGTTTTTAGGGTTAGTTTGGATTTGGATGGTTCGCGTGATGTTGGTCGTGAGGCTGCAGTTGATGCTGTGAAGCGTGTTGTTGGTGCTAGGCCGAGGTTGCAGGAGTTTGTGCGTAAGCATTGGAGTGTTGTGGTTGAGCAGGTTGCTTATGTTGATCCTGTGGATGTTTTGCCTAAGCGTATTCGTAATCGGGAGCGTTTGAAGGAGACTTTTGGTGGTTATATTGATAGGAGTTTGGATGCTGCCGAGAAGATGCTGGACCAATTGAAAGTTTTGGAGAGGCGTTTGCCTGTTTGGAAGAGTTTTGCGCGGGGTGCGGATGTGCCGAGGGTTGAGCCTGTTATGGATTTTCATGATTCTGAGAAGTAGTGGTCTAGGCGTTCTTCTTTTTTGGGTGCGAAGTTTATCGAGTGGCCTAGGGCTGTGAGTAGGGCTTTTGCCATGGCTGCGTCTTTTTTGAAGTTTTCGTTTGAGGTGTTTTCTGCGTATCGTGCGTAGGCTTGGAGGACCGTTGGGAAGGGTGAACCTGCTATGTCTAGGGTTTTTTCTTTTAGCAGTTGCTTTACTTGGATTAGGCCTCCTCGTTCGTAGCGGATTATGGCGGCGTGGACGTGGTCTATCATTGTTTTGAGGGTTTTTGGGTTGTATGGTTCTAGTGTGCCGTTGGCTAGGCGGTCTCTTGCTGATAGTATTTTGATTTTTTTGCCTTTTTTCTCGATGAGACCGTATGTGCCTTTTACGTCTAGTGTGTCGAGTGTGACTAGCCCACCGAAGACTGTTGCTAGGCGGGCTTCTTCGTATTCTGTTTCTGTGTTTGGGAAGGTTGCTAGTAGGTTTATGTAGGCTGCTGTTTCTTTGTCGGCGTTTTGTATGCCTGCTTCTTGGAGGAATTTTTCGTTTAGAACGTCTGCTACCAGGTCTAGGGCTTCTAGTGGGTCTATTTCTCTTCCAGTAGCGGTTTTAACTGGGTAATAGTCTGCAAATCTGCCTAGAACAGGACCGTAGACGCTTACTTTAAGGTCTGGTTCTTCTATCCCGAGTTTGCTGAATTCTTCAATTTTTTGTTTGGCCACATCGCGGAGTTCTTCAACGATGTGTTCCCAAATACCCGGATGATTTGCTTCTCTTTTTCTGCATGTGAGTAAAACTGTGATTTTTAGTACACCTTTGCCACGTTTGCCAAATTTGTCTGGCGGTTCTGTGTGGACCGGCCAGCTACTGATGAACGTAAAGTCTGCGTTCATTAAAGCCGTTGCGAGGCTGCTCCATGCTTCAGCTGTGCGATGAGTGAACATCACTGTCATGACGCCTTTGTCTCGGAGGATGCGATGCATTTCCCTGAAGCATGCTTCCATTTTGGTTCTATAGTCTTCTTGAGCTAGTTTTTTGGCGCTACTGCCCATATCTCTAAATCTGGCTGGATTGGCCACTGCTTCATCTTCTTTTTCTGTTAAAGTTGTCTTAAAAACTTCAGGGAAGACGTCGCCTAGAAGACGTTTGAGCCAAACGTAGAAAAAGTCACTAATTTCAGCATACATAACATTTGCAGCGTAAGGCGGGTCAACCACTATGCAAGGGACACTTTCTTCTTGGAGAGGAATTTTAGTTGCTGTCCCGCAATAAACCATGGGAAAATCGGGATTTTCTGGTAAAAGACTAACTATTTCTGTAAGTGCATTAAGTGTTTTAGATAAAGCCCAATCATAACCGCCATTTGGAACGAGCTGGTTCCATTCACCATAACTCCACCTGAAGGGAAAGGCTTGCATGTCCAACGCTCCAGCAATTCCTAGCATACTTGCCCGCCATCGTGAAAGGCGACTATTGAAATTTATGCAAGTATCGAATGCTATGGCACCATAAGTTACGACAGCAGAAGCGAAATCCCATTCCTCACTTCCAGCTTGTTTGTCAGCCAGTAGCCTTTTCTTGGCTTGCAAAAACTTTTCGAGATAAGTCAAATGCGTAAGCAACTGACGAGGATTAAAAAGATCGCACCATCGAGTCATCCCATGATTTAATGGTTCTCTGGTTTTCAGACCTTCAGGTATCGTTTCGTTAGGAACCATCCCTAAAGCTTCCCAGTCGGCGATTTTCTCTTTTAGCCGTTTTTCTGCCTTTTCAATGGCCTCATATTCTTCTTCTGTTGGTTTTCTAAAAACCCAACTTGTTTTGTTCTTTCCTAAGCCTCGGCTTTTTGCGCAAACACAATAAAGCTGGCGTCTCATCCGACCGTTCTGCGCCCTCTGTTTAACTTCATCACTAGCTATCACTGTATGACAGCTTGGACATTCCACTCGACCGCCCTTTGCAGTACCCTTATCCGGATCCAAACCAAACGATATTGGGCTCTTAATAATTTCAAAACTACATTTATCGCCAACCTCAGGCACTACAACCTTAATCGCGACGTTTTTCTCGTCACTTTTAGTCCTAACAACCCACCAGTTAGGAGACAAAGGGATAGTCAAACCGCACGAAGAACACCTTATCGTTCGCGTCCATAGATACGCATAAACCCTCTCACCTGGCTGTTGGGGAAAGAACTCTTTAAGTTCTGCCTTCGCCGCTTCGTGAACTTTTTTACAGAAGTTTTCAACAGCCAAGAGCAACCTTTTGCCAAACCTAGCTGGATATTCCAAACAGCCTTTAAGACAAACAAAGGCTACCGGATTCAAATCACCAGCAACAACCGGCAATCCTAACCGCATAGCCTCAAAAGGAATAGTGCCCCCGCCAGCCATTGGATCAACAACTAAAGGGCGTCTTTCAGTCCAATGCTTTTGAAATATGGAATGCAGGGTTGACCTTTCGTTTTCAGAAGGTGTGTGTTTGTACGCCCTGTTCCATGTGAAAGGATTTTTTATGCGTACTCCGGATACCTTTGCTTGTGCTATTTTGTCCTGAGCTCTTTGGAGATCAACTCCAGGCGGAATCCCTAGGAATGTCAAAAAATCTTTCTCTTTTGTCTCCTTTGGCAAAAGGCTGCCCAAAATTGCTGCTCTGCTGGTTGCGTGAGGACGACGAGCAAACCAGACATGGATACGATTCAGAGGAGGGTTATGTCCTACAGACCTTTCTCTGACGCTTTCTACGCTTACTTCTGTTATTGGAAACCATTTGCTAATTATCAACTCACCCTTATCAACGCCACGCTTTTCACCGTCAACCATACAACCATCAACCCCACACTAAGCCACAACCAAACACATTTTATAATCTAACCTACATCATTTAAAACAGTAACCGTTACTAAACGTGAATAAACCATGCCAAAACAAACACTCACACCAATCTGGAATCCACAAGCCTGCATACCAAAACAAGACATAATAGAAGGAAAATACCTCCAAGCCGAACTCGCCCTAGACCTCCACACAATAGCAAACGGAACAGCCAAACCCCCATACAACACCCCAAAATCATTCTTCAAAGCAACTCACCTAACAACCACACTAAAACAACTCCTAAACGACACCCTAAGCCACCTAGCAGAAACAAAAACCATAAACCCAGTCCTCCTCTTCGACGCAGGCTTCGGCGGCGGCAAAACCCACGCCATGGCAGCCATCTACTACGCAACAAAAAACCCAAAAACAATCAAAAAACAACTAGGCAGCACACCAACACCACAAAAATGCAGAACCGTGGTCATAGACGGGAGCGCCTACGGCGGAAAAGGAGTAAAAAGAGACCAATACCAATTCAAAACAATCTGGGCAGACTTCTTCTACCAACTAGGCGAAACCAAACTCGCCCAAGAATCTGACACCCCAGAAGGCTTACCAGACCGCCAAACAATAACAAAACTACTCCAAAAACAACCAACCCTCATTCTAATAGACGAGCTACCAAAATACTTAGACCTCGTGAAAAACCAGCCAGAACTACTAAACAAAGTGAAACACTTCATCCACACCCTAACGCTGACAGTATGCCAAACAGAAAACAGCATCTTCATCATAAGCGTAGCAAGCGACGCCTACATAGACGCCGCAGATGCCGTACGCAGAGAACTAACGGAAGCCATGAACATCCTCAATCGGAAAATGCAACCCATAGAACCAGTAAAAAGCGAAGACGTACCCCATATCCTCAAAAAACGCCTCTTCGACTTCACAAACCCAAAAACAGCAGAAACAACAGCCAAAGCCTACACACAACTCTACGAACAAATAAAAGCTCCAGACCACTACCGAACAGCTGAATACCAAAAACGCATAATAGAAACCTACCCATTCCACCCAGAACTAATCGACGTCCTATACGAACGCCTATCAACACTACCAAAATTCCAAAGAACACGCGGAGCCCTACGCCTACTAGCCAACGTAATCCGCAAAACATGGCAAGACAAAGAAAACGACGCATTCCTCATCCACCCACACCACGTAGACCTCTCAGTCCCAGAAATAGTCCAAGAACTAACAACACGCCTAGACGAAGAAAAATACGCCAACGCCATAGCCTCAGACGTCTACAACCACGGAGGAAAAAAAGCCAAAGCCCAACAAAAAGACCAAGACTACAAAAGCCACTTCCAAGCCCCCCTATTCCGAAGAGCCTGCAACACCATATACCTCTACAGCCTAACAGGCGCAAAAGAAGAAGCAAAAGGCATAGACACAGATTCCCTCGTCACAGTCCTAGCAACACCAACAAAAGAAGAACACGTCCAATACTACCGCGATCAAGTCCTACCCACAATAGGTGAAAACTTCTGGTACATCGAACCCATAGGCAATAGATTCGTCTTCAAAAAAGAACCAACAGAAATCCGCATAATAGACCAAGAATCACAAAATGTTCCAACACCAAAAATCACAGAAGTCGTCTATGATGTACTCCGGGCACTCTTCATAACAACTAAAGGAAAAGGCCACTTTTATATCGAGATATTCCCAAATGACCCGGGCAAAATAGTAGACGACATGACCCTGAAAATCGGAGTACTAAACCCCCTCCTGGGACACACGATACCATCGGAAGAACACGTGCCAGACCGCGTAGATCAATTTATCCTAAACCGAGACTCAAGAGGAAACCTCCGCGCATACAGAAACAACACCTTCCTACTCGCAGCCAGAGAAGGAGCATGGGGAACACTCCGTGACGCCGCAGCAAGACTAGAAGTAACAAGAGCGCTAGCCCAAGACCCAGAAAAATACGGCATACCCCACGACAAAAAGAAAAAGCTCCAACAGAAAGTAGCCCAATACGAAGGAACAGTAAACGA
Source organism: uncultured Candidatus Bathyarchaeia archaeon (assembly GCA_964598485.1). Taxonomy (GTDB): domain Archaea; phylum Thermoproteota; class Bathyarchaeia; order Bathyarchaeales; family Bathycorpusculaceae; genus SOJA01. The sequence continues at coordinate 608,132 of CAZRCD010000001.1, read as the reverse complement.
CGCCGTAAGAGCAGTATTCACATACCTAGTCTACGCCACAAGAAGAGGAAAAATAGAAGCCAAATCATTCAGACCAAGCGGCTACGGAACAGCCCAACCAGGACAAGAAATAATATGGCATGTTCTTGCTAATGTGCTCCACAGAGTAACAGACGAACCACTAGACCCAGACTACGCAAAAGCAGAAGCATGGCCAGCCCAAGCCACAGAAACCACGACAAGAGCCTTCTACGAAAACATACACAAAAAAACAGGAATAGTCTTACCAGAAAACCAGTCTCTATTCGAACAAACAATACTTGAAGGAATCAAAAGAGGAACATGGGTACTAATCCAACAAGAAAAAGTATACGCACCAGAAAACCCGCCATCCCGTGCAATAATAAGCTCAGACTCACAACTACTACTACCGGAAGAAGCAGGAAAACGCGAACTGACAGACCAAAGAGGACACCTATGCCCAAAATGCCTCACATGGCCATGCCAATGCGGAAAAAAACCAGAAGAATCAACGCTAACCACATGGACAGAAGAAACTATATCAAAAGAATGGGAAACCTTCGAACCAGCACCCCCAAAAGTCCAACTCGAAGACCTAGAAAAATGGACGCGCCGCGAAGGGATCAACACAGTAACAGAAGCAAAAATAAAACTATCCGGCTCAACAGACGTAGCAACACAATTCAGAAACCTAATACGCCTCGCAAAAGCAGGCAAAAAAATCTCCACAACCGTAGAAATCAAAGCCAGAACATTCCAAACAAACCTCACACTAGACGCCACCTTCAGAGCAGACGACACAGGACTAGAAACACCCGCAGCCAAAATCCTAGACGACATCGGCAGATGGTCACTACCCGAATTTGAAGGAACACTCGCACTAAAAGCCGACAAAATATCAGTCAACGACCTACGAAACCTGCTCAAAAACACTTTAAAAACCGAAGACTTAAACACTAAACTCAGCCTAGAACTAAAACCAAAACGGGTGAAATAATGCCATTCAAATACATAATCAAATGGCGACGTACACACCCAGAAAAAGTAAGCGTCGAAGCCTACCACAGATACCCCCACACAAAAGAAGAAAAACTCAAACCCGCCTTCACGATAGGCAAAGCAGAAGGCGGCGGCCTCCTAGCAATACGCCATGTACTGGAAAAAGCAGCCCAAAACAACCCAACCAAGAAACGCCGTAACATCACATACATACTTCTCGACGAAAACGGGGAAACAGCATACGAAACAGCCTACAGAATAGGCCTAGCAACCGCCCTAATAAACAAAGCACAAACACCCCAAGAAATCCAAAAAGGCACAAAATACATACTAAACACAACACCAGAAGAAATCTGGTTCTGGACCAGCAAACTCCTCGACGACGAAATAAACACAAAAGCACTAGAAGCGCTAGCAGTACTAAGCGGTAGCACACAAATAAACGCAACCCCATCCATCAAGAAGGCTCCATCAAAAATTCCACACCCCAAAAAAGGAACATTCTGGCCAATAGTCCGCCAACGCATGAAAGAAAAAGCAATAAAACTCTACATGAAAGACCATCCCGAAAAAGAAACAGAACCCTCCCTAAAAGAACTCCGCAAAGCGGGATACCTCCAAACAGCTAAAAAAATGGCGTTAAGAGAAATAAACTTGGAAAAGAAAGCACAAACAACATAACCAATTTCACCCATAGAATTCTACGGTGCTACAAAATGAAGCCTAAGAAAAGCCAATGGCACATCATAAAGAATGCAGTCACCAACAAACTAAATACTGCCTTTCGTGCAAGCCCACACTGCTTTTTCTCTGAACACGATATCCATTCCGTTTTGTACAACCTCACCCAAGAGCAACTTAAACAACTTGGGCTCTATACACAAACAACTCTTGACGGATTCAAGACAACCCTCACTCATCATGAATATCCAACGCCCTTCAGATGCGACATGCAAGGCTACAAGTTTCAACACATGGGCGAAGAAGAACGGACACCGAAAGGCGGACTTTACAAAAGAGGCCACTACGACCTAGTCATCCTGAACCCAGACTTCGTCAAAAACAACACACTCGACATAGTATGTGGAAAAAACTACAAAAAATTACAGCCAATTCTACCAAGACTGTCTATCCCCCTATTAATCTGGGCTTGCGAAATCATCTATTTCCCAAGAATCAAGAAAATACCTAAAAATGCGATAAAAACAATCGAACAAGACGCACTCAAAATAAAAGAAACTATAAACGGCAACTTCTGCAAAATAGGCTCCGTACATGTATTCACAAGCCACCCGCATAGACTAGCCGCACACTTAGAGCAGCAGACCGCACAACTTGCTGAAAGACAACAAATCGAGATTACATTCACAACAGCATAAGACACAACCGTAAGCAATCAGATCCCCATAGAAAAAAAGTAGATGCAGAATCTGCATCCTAAATACAGTGTGGCAATTCATAATAGTTAATACGTTTTAAAACAGAGTTTACACCAAGCATTAGTCGTCAAGTGATAGTGATGATTGAGCTTCTTATTGCGTTAGTAATTCTCCTCACCCTCGCTATACTAGTCATTCTGTTCCGATTGTCAGGCAAACTTGATTTCAGTAAATACTGTGATTGATACGATACTGTTAAGTTTGTTGACCCAAGGCTCTGCAAACTTATCGGTTGGTGAAGTTTTCACCTTACTGAAAAGTCAAGCCAAGTTGTTTTCTAATCTCCAACTTCTCTATCAGTACAGAAGGTAGAAATTTTTCAATCATGTCCAAATCAAGTTTATCTATTCTCTTCAATTTGAGATAATATTCTTTTGCCAAGCAACAATAATTATGGCGCACAATTTTTGAAACAAAGAGAATATCTTTTGTTGATTTCCATGCTTTCCAAAACCTTGGTATTTCCTTACCGTCGAGTGGGTCACCAAGCAAATTATAGTGTTCAAGAAGACCGCTATCTTTCAAAGCTATGAATGACGGTTCACGGTTTTCTTGCAAATCACAGTCTACTTCCAAACCACAGAACCCTTCCTCAATTTTCTTATTGAAAGCATACCAAGGTTTCTTCTTTGTTTTCATTTCTTCGATTACTCTCTTTTTGAAGCTTTCTTCAGTTGATTCCAATCTTTGAAGTATCGTGAACTCGCTTTGCGAAAGAAAGCCAGCAGTAATTATTTCTCCTATTCTCGCATCCCAATGTGTTGATTCAAAATCTATTATTGTTCCATCAAGACCCAACTTGCTATAAAATTGGATTTTTTTCATTTTTGTCAACCCGTTGTCCAGAAAGAACAACATAGAAATTAGTTAATAGCTGATATAAAAATGTGGGGTTGAGCGCGCGCGGCATAACTTCATACATATAAGACTAGAGAAAAGTCAAAGTTCCAGAGCTGCCCAACTACGGAAAAATTGCAGATTCCTGCTCACCATTCTATATTAGGGGTTCAAGCAGTATCTCCCCCCCTTTCCCAATAACACCACAAAAAAGCCCCCATCTCCCCATTAAATTCGTCCTTTTCCGTAAAAATGCTTTTCGTGCAAGAAGGGAAGATTTTTGACCTTGGTAAGCAAATCTTTAGAAGGTTTATCAGTGCAAATAATTGGGAAATACAGCTTTTCCTCAATTCTTTTAGCTAAAGAAGAAAATTTTGGGGACCAAATTAGACTATTAAACTCTGAATATAAGCCACCACATGTAAACAAATTATAACCATAAGGTCCAAGAACTCTACTCACCATGACAAACTGAATACCATGGAACTCTGCAACAGATTTCTTGTCAAAAATATCTTCTCTCCAATCTGGATATGCTATAAGATTTTTAACCTCAACCCCATAGAAGACACCGTCTTTATATGCAATAAAATCAAGATCTGTTCTGCCAGCATATTTCTTCCCTCTAAAATACCTAGTATTTTGATTTCGTGATAATGTTACAAAACCAGTTTCCGTCAGAGCCATTTCAATAATATCTTCACAGTAATGCCCCATCTCCGAACTTGCCTTCACAAATTCGTTATATATAGGTTTATATTCAGCATCAATTTGCTTCTTGATATCATTGATACGTAGATTGTATTCATAAACCCAAACTGGAAAATTCCCCCTTGGTGGATACTTTGCAGTTCTCAACTTCATCTCTTTCTTAAGCTCTCTTATTGCATTCCATGTAACAGTATGCCAAAGCTTTCTACTTTCCAACAGAATTTGAATCGAACGTTGAGACAAGAAATGATGCTCTCTTAACAAATCCATTATTAATGGCTTTGCTTCCTCCTTATATTTCTTAAAGGCTCCACTTTCAACTCTTAACATCTACCATCCCCCTCAAGCCCTTTAGCCATTTTGAAGCTAACATTCTATTATTGACAAATCTAAAGAAAAAATTAGTGGTTTTTGATAAGCTGTGAAAAAAAGAATTGACACCAAGTTATGATACAAGCTATCAGCCTCTTAACATTTAGAAATTTAAGAGGGAATTATAACGAGAACTGCAGACATCATGCAAGCATCGTAATCTGCAACCTGCCTCTCTGAATCTTCCATATCAGCATAAACTGAATCCTTCACACTTCATCCTCCCATAGCTAGTTTTACACTCTCTATAACAACATCAGCAAGTGTTGGAACAAGCCAGCTTGCATTTTCCTTTAGCCATTTCCAAAGCCTTTGAACCTTCCCAAGATCAGCTTCTTCTTTTTCAAGTTCCTCTTCTAAAAGGGTCAATTGCTTTTGAATTTGCTCTTTAAGTGAACTTTCCATGCTCCTTTTTTCAGTGATCTCATGAGCTTGCTGGAAGGCATTGTTTATTTGCTGCTTGAAATCAACTTTTGAACCAACTGCTTGAATGACAGGTGCATAGATATCTCCATGGATTTCCTGGATGTTTGCTTGTATGAATGGAAATTCTTTTTTGTATTCCTCCTTGTTCTCAACAACATCTATACCCAAAGCTGTAATACTTGCAAACCAATAAGGTGGTCCCATGAATGCTGAACGTTTGACAAGCAGCTTCTGCTCAAGATAAGACATGTTAAACTCAATTTGGTTTTTAGGAATTTTCAGGATTTCGTACATTTCGTCTCTTTGCATACCGCTACTCTCTGGGTGGTCTTTTGCCACTTTGTAAAGCAACTCCAAAATAACATGCCGAATTTGATCATCTGGCAATGAGGACATTCCATCACTCCTTCCCTTTCTTTATCCTAACTAGTTCTTTAAGTTGAGCTATAAGATTTCGCCCAAGTCTCTAAACTTCTTCATAGATGCATGCATAGACTTTTCTGTTTCTGGAATAATGGGTATATCAGAGGGCCACTTATTCTAAGTGTACATCATTTGCTTAGAAAAGCCAACAAATAGTCGGGACTACTCCATTTGGCGCTGGTTCAAATCCGGCCCTCGGCACCACAACCGGACGCTCTAAGTGAAAATGACTTTTTCTTTCTCATATAAGTCCTTGAATAGCTTGCTCTTCTTTTTTAAGGTCTTAAGGAAACACTTCTTGTGGAAAAAAGCAGGTTTTTCAAGTCCAGGTCTTCCAATGTTAAGAAGGACGTAAACATACTCTTTGTCTGGATTAATGATTACTTCTCTGCCACAAACTTCGCACTTCACCAAGTTTGCACTCTCCAATCTTTTTCATTACGCTTGTCAGCATAAAATAGTAGTGCACTTCTGAAAACATTCGTCTTACTCGGGCTTTGTTTATCTAAGGGTAAAACGCCAGAAAATATTTCTGAAGAGTTTACTTCTTTTCTTGAGGCTATTAGTAAAACACGTAACATGATAGTAATAGCGTTTTTCACGCCGTGGGTCGCCAGTATTTACAAAAACATAAACGTACCCCTTGTATGGGCTAACAAACACTTCTCTAGCGCAGATCTCACACCTTGCCAAGGTCTCTCATCTTCCTTCCCTAATCCTAAGCGACCGTTAAGAACTCAGCGCGTCTTCAACTAGTTTCCATACATCAAGAAACTGGCTGTAGTCTGTGGGTCCATTTTTCACTCTTTCATCCCATACTTTTTCATTTTCAAAGTGAAAGTAGAAACTGTAAACATTCTTTTTGCCAGCATCTTTGAACTTTATTTTCTTCTTTAGCTCTTCTTTAGGAACTATCAAGAACTTGTTCTCAAAACCTTGGATTTTGTGTTTGCCAAAGTCTTCTTTATACGTCAAGAAAACATAGAAATCTACATCATCTTTCAATAGTTTTTCTTTCCGTATTTGATGCCAGCTGTGCCCTATATGTCCGCTCTTCCATTTCATGGGATGATAGTATCTTGACTCTTTAACTTGAAGCTTGACATGCTTATCTCCTTTGACTACGAGCAAGTCAACTCCCACATCGTGTAATGGGAAAAATACTTCACCTATCTTCGCAAGCTTTTCAGCCGTAAGGCATTCACCAGGTTCAAGACTCCACATATTACGAATAGGCATTCAAACCTTCACCATTCCAGGTTCAACTTATCTTCCTATCGCTTTAACACTTATATTTATTGCAATAACTTCGATAGCTTTAGAGTGCGAAAATACAGAACTCACTTTCGCAAGCTATATCACGCTTGCGCGTAGAATGCAAAGAAAAAGATGGGTTTGCGGGAGATGTCTCCACAGGATTGATGCGCTCCTCTTTTTTGGGCTTGAAGTAAGAATGAAAACTTGAGATTGCATTGTTGTTTTTTACATGATGACGCGTGTGCACAAAACAAATGTTAAATATTGAATAGACTCCAATCGGCTATGGAAGTAATACCATTGACCCCAGGGGAGTTTACTCTAAAAAGTATGAACTTGGAGGAGTCGTGAAAGAACATAGGCGATAATCTACCTTCTGCCACTAAGCGTTCATCTGGAAGGTTGTTTCTCCCCTCACTTGCCTTCTCTTACTTTGCAACGGGGCCGTTGGGAGTTCTAACAGGATTACTTTTGATCGATATTGCATTGACATTCGAAGTTTCTGTTGGCGTCATGGGGCAGATAAACACTCCTTTTTACGTTGTTGCTGTCATCTTTGCATTATTCATGGGTGTTCTAAGTGTTCGGTTTAGCCATAAAACATTACTGATGACAGGTCTGTTGTCCGTTGCAATCTCTGCATTAGGATGTTTCTTAGCTTCAAATTTCAACTTGATGCTTATGTCCTATTCTCTGAGTGGGATAGGAACAGCTATGGTTACGCCAATGGCTATTACACTGATTGGAGAGTATCTGCCTTTAGAAAAAAGGACAAATGCAATCGGCTGGATCGTCGCCAGTGGAGCTCTATCATACGTTATTGGAGGGCCAGTCATCGGTTTCATCGCAGATCTTGGAACCTGGCGCTTCGTTCTCTTAGGATTTGTGCTACCTGTTTCACTTGCTAGCCTCTTGTTGGCTTTTATTGGTCTGCCATTCGCATCACGTAGACACCAACCTGCGATGAGCAAAAGGGTTTATCTGGGAAGTTTTAAGGAGGTTTTATCAAACAGATCTGCCACCGCATGTTTAGTTGGTAATATACTTCGCTCGATTGCATTTATGGTAATTCTGCTTTATGGAATATCGTTTTTCAGGGAACAGTTCTCAGTATCAAGAGGTTTTGCATCCTTGGTAATGCTAGGAGCAGCTTTGTTTTATACTCTGGGTAGCTTAGTTTGCGGTCAATTTGTGAGCAGGTTTGGAAGGAAACCTTCAACGGTCTTAACTGCTCTCATGGGAGGTATATTCGCAATCTCCTTCGCTTATCTGCCCAATCTATGGCTTTCTTTGGCATTGTTTTTCCTAGGGGCTTGGTTCTGCGGTATGGGGGCTTCAGCATCAAATAGTCTGACTCTTGAACAAGTTCCAAAATTCCGTGGAACAATGATGTCGATAACCTCAGCGGCTCAAAGTCTTGGTTCTGCTCTGGGGGCGGGACTAGGAGGATCGATTCTTGTTTTGTATAATTACAGGATCATGGGAGGTGCTCTTGGAGCACTAGGTATCGTTGCAGCCATAGTCTTCTACTTCTTGTCAATAGATCCAACCAGAACCTAGTTTATCAATCTGCGACTTTGTTATCTGCAAGATAACTGAAATAGCCAGCCTAGCACGCATCTATGGGTGCCACATAAAAAAAAAGAAGGGAAATGCGGGAGACATCACCAGCGTTTAGAGCTTATTTGACTAGGCAAATCAGGACACTCGCATAAAAAGTCAATTTTTATTTCCAGCTTGTTCCTTTTCGGGGCTGTGCGCGCGCTATTGAGATAGTAAGATAAAGTAAAAACACTTCACATTCCACCTTTTTTTGTTTGTGCAAAAGATTAGTGCATCTTTTAAAAAATCCCTTTGGTTAACATGGCAAAACTTTAATCATTCAAATCCCTTCAAGTTAACAGAACCAGAAAAAGCAAAACATAAATGTTTTTGTAATTACTTAGTATGATATATCCTTATAATAATAGAGTGGAATCTTAGGATTATGCTCCAACTGCACGGAACTTTGGATAGCTGAAATAGACCTAGAAGACACAGAAGCAGAAGAAAAACCGTGATATTGACATAGGAATAAAAGAGATTTTTTAGTTTTTAATGTAGTATGCCAATTTTTGGATAACAGCATTCTTTTTTTTACAAATCTCTGAATGTAACAATTTTTAAATATTTAAAGCAGTATGCCATAAAATGGGTAACTGCTTTCAAATGGTGAAAAGAAGTTGGTCACGAAAACTGAAGAGCTCTACTCAGCTCTTCTTTCAATGAAAGTTGTAAGTTTCGATGAGATCGTGGAAAAAGCTAAGAGCATTATCGAGGCGGCCCCGAGCCGCAGATACATTTACCGCAAGTATGTATATAGACTGATTAAAAAAAGGAAACTTCACAGAGTGCGAAGAGGATTATACATCGTTCTATCACCCATTGAAAAACCGGAAACCCACGTCGTGGACAAGCTTCTGATCGCTTCTAAGATCAGAAACGACTACTACTTAGGTTTTCACACCGCCCTAGAATTTTATGGCGATGCCCACTCCTTCTATAATGAAGCATACATATGCATCAAAATGAAGGATAGATTCAACTCTTTCCAGTATAAACGCCTCCGGTTTAGACCCGTGTTTGTAGAAGACACAGATCTGGAGGTAGAAGAAAAAAGGTATCAAGAAAACCTCTTGAGGATCAGCAGCAAAGAGAAAACGTTTCTCGAATGTATCGATAGGGTGCAGTATGCCGGAGGTTGGGAAGAATGCCTCAAAAGCCTAGAGGGATTCAGGGGCCTCGACTTCGAAAAACTCGTAAGCCTTCTCCATAAATATGAAAGGGACATCCTATTCAGGCGAGTTGGCTACATCCTCGAACTCTTAAAAAAACGTTCACCTTTCTATGAACATCTAAACGAACACCTGTTAAACGAAATAGAGAAGCAAATAACAGGACCGCCCCGGTACCTAATATCCCGAGAGAAAGGGCCCCTCAACAAAAGGTGGAAGCTCTACCTCTCAAGGGACTTCGAGGAAATATTGAGGGGTATCTGAATGAAAAGAGAATACAACTTCGAGGAGCTCGCAAGAAGACACGGATTCAACGTTCGACAGATAGAGAAGGTCTGCAGAATCTCCGACCTACTCGAAGACATCTCAGCTGTAAAATTCCTTAAAGATCGTCTATCCCTCTACGGAGGAACCGCTCTCACCTTCATCTACTCCAAGGAAATCCTACGCCTCTCCATCGATCTAGACTTAAACTACCGCCACCTAGACAAAAAAGACTGGGGAGAAGTAAGAAACGAAATCGATGAGAAAATAAAAGCCCTGCTCTACAGACAAGAATACAAAGAATCCAACCTCGCCATAAGCCCAAGTTACCCCTTGGCCAGAATCACCGTGCGATACACAAACACTCAAGGCTTAAAGGACAACTACAACATCGAGATAGGATACATGAGAAGATATCCAATCCTCAAAACAGACATGTTAGCAAGCTTCAAACACATAGGCACCCAAGAAACCTTCCCAATAAAGACCCCGATGAAAGAGGAACTCCTCGCAAACAAATGGTGTGCCCTTCTCTACCGAAAAACCCCAAGAGACCTCTTCGACATTTATCAAATAACCAAAATGAACATGAAACCCACAGTATTCCGAAAATGCGCCATAATCGACAGCTTAATGCGTGGAAGACCAAAGCTTCAGGACATCAAAATCGAGGAAACAATTAATAAAATTCCCATAGACTCAAGCCTAAGGAACCTACTACACGCAGAGAGATTTTTAAGATTTGACTTCAACGAGATGAGGAAACAAACCACAAAATTCAGCAAATCAATAATAGCAAATCTGACAAAAAACGAAATCAAGGCCATCGACCAATTCTATGAACTTAAAACATTTGAACCAGAACTAATCGACGAAAAAGGAATCATCCACGAAAAAATAAAAGAGCATCCTTCCATCCAATGGGCTCTAACCACACTAACCTAACACTATTTTGTCACACACAAAAAAGCTTCATCTCTACTCCACATGAATAAACAAAAAAGGGATTGGCGGGGAATATCTCCACCAGTCGTCGGTTCTAGCCACTTTTGAAATGTATTCATCTTCGCCTAGATTAACTAGTTGCGTGTAGCGTAATGTGTCCTTTACGTTTTTGTGACCTAGAACTTACATAACGTGTATTCTTTTCCGTATTTAATCGTCTGAACATTACCGCTTCTTGAACAAATGCTGGTTTTCCGTATGTATTGGAAAAATTCTCTTCGGCTTGACATAATTGACTAAACCCGTTAATTGTTGTCTGTTCATGTGTCCAGAAGCATGAAGCTGATGAAACCGCACCTTAAAATGATCCAGCCAGTTATGCATAACCTCATCTTCAATATCCTCTTCACTAAACGGCTCACTCATACTATGAATAAAAAACTGTTGCTAATTACCTAGAGATAACCACAACAACAAAAACCAACCAAACAACCTAGAAACCTTTCAAAATTTTTAATACAACATGCCAACTTTTAGGTAACTGCTTTAACAACTATAAAAGAGCGTTAAGAAAGTTCGCTACTTACCGAACTGTTCGTTATTTACCGAACTTTTAAATATCACTCTGGCTTTACAAGAATATTTGTGAAATAACATTGTCTGTGAAACTGTCGTCTCCTCAATCTTTCCGTATCGCTAAATATTTGCTGGAAAACCCTATTACTTATCAGCGTCAAATCCACAGAGACCTCGAAATATCAATAGGCTGGATAAATAAAGTAATTAACTCCCTTTACGAAGCAGGCATAACAAAAAAGGGCAAATGGCGAAGAATCGAACTTGAAGACCCATACGCACTTCTTGACCTCCTATCTTGGCACCGCCCTCTTCAACGCCTTATCAAGGCAACCGTTCGACTCGAACTCACAGAAATAGCAAATGCAGAAAAGAACCTACGAGAAAACTGTCTAAAAGCCCAGCTGGACTACGCCTTAACAGCGTTTTCAGGTCTAAGCCGCTACCTAGCCTACTACATAACTTTTCCAACAATCCACACATACACAAACAACCCAAAACAATTAAACCAACTACTCCCCAAAGGACGCGGCCCCATCACCATAGAAATACTCAGCCCAGACTATCCAGACATCCTAAAAAACACAAAAAACATAAACAATTTCAACACAGTCGACCCAATACAAACAGTCATAGACCTCTTCTGTCTAGGCTCCGCAGGCAGAGACGCAGCCACAAAACTTTACGAGATGACAAGAAATGAACAACAGAAAACAACTTGAAATTCTAATAGAAGACTCCTACAATGAACTCATATCCCTTTTGAAATGGTTCTCCCTTTTTGGACCAATACCCACCATAATAGGCGGATGGGCAGTTTACTTCTACAACTCCTACTTCGGCTCAATAGACATCGACATAGTAGGCCCCAGCCACCAAGGACGCTTCATAGACATAATTGAACGATACGAAAGAACACACGAATACGAGTTCATACCAAAAGACCCGCTGGGACTAGAAGTTACATCCAGAAAACCAGTAACCCAAAACGGCAAAATCATAGGTTACATGGAAATCGACGCATGCACATTCGAAGACCCCAAACCCGGCAGCTTCCACGAAGACTCAAACAAGCAATTACCATATTCACTAACCGCTGAGGGCCAAAATCAAAGAAAAGTCACACTAGAAGAAGACGCCATATCCTACATCCCACCCAAACCTCTCCTGCTCCTATACAAAATAAAGGCTGCAAGAGACAGAGCCTACGATCTAAAAACCAAGGGAACAACAATTGAGCCAGCAAAAGTGGAAAGACTCCGCGGAAAAATAACAAAAGACAGAGCAGACATAATCGCCCTACTGGACCCAAACCCAAGCAAATACATCATTAAAGAAAGTCTTGACATAGACACTTTTTATGACTTAGTCAAAAGATTCAAACTTACGTTCACACTAACGACCATAACAGAACTACCAAAATACCGTGACTCCATACAACTTTACAATCCAAGTCTCAACGCGAAACAGATACAAAGATGGATAAAAACAACTATCAAATAGATAAACACAACTTCAGTTGAAGCTTTTCTCCAACACGAACTGGTCGTTAGACAATTCTTTAACCAGATTCCAGCCTTCACGCGCCAACAAAAAACGGTGTCGACTCTTTGTTTAAATTCACGGTCTTTCAGCGATGAACGCTATCTTGACGTCGGCCTTGTAGGAAGCTATCTTGTTTATCTCAATACATCTGTTCAAGGAATTTAATTCGCGCGCACTTGGGCTTAAACACCTGTACGTAGAAAAAGGTTAAAGACCTAGAAAGTAGATGCACACTGAAAGTGCACTAGGCTTAGCTGGCGCCTAGGTTTAGCTTTCAATTACCCCGTCTTCTATTTTAATCTGCCTTTGGGCATAACCAGCGATATCATGTTCGTGGGTAATGATTATTATCGTGGTTTTAGTTTCTTCATGAAATTTTTTAATTAATTCCATCACTTGCTTTCCAGTTTTCGAATCCAAGTCGCCTGTGGGTTCATCCGCAAATAAGACTTTAGGTCGGTTCGTCAATGCCCGCGCTATAGCTACACGTTGCAATTGTCCTCCGCTCAGTTGGGCTGGGTACTGTTTAGCTTGTTTGCTAATTCCAACGCCGTCAAGGAGTTCTTCTATTCTGTTTTTCAAGCCCTTGCTAAACCCTGCGAGATCAGCAGGTAGAGCTACGTTCTCACGAGCGTCGAAGTGTGGTATTAACGCATAACTTTGGAAGATGAACCCCATCTCTAACAACCTGGCCCTCGATTTTTCTGAATCGTTTGAATGATGGAGGTCTTTTCCTTTGAAAAGAACAACCCCATAATCTGGTTCATCTAATCCCGCCAAGCAATTCAGAAGAGTAGTTTTTCCAGCTCCAGAATTGCCAACTATTGCCACAAATTCGCCATCTTTAATATCAAGGTCTACTCCTCTAAGGGCATAAACTGTAGTTTGTCCTAAACTATAGTTCTTAACTAAGCCCCGAACTGAGATGATGTATTCAGTGGAAGTTTCAAAGGCTTGTGGAGTTTGGAGGTTGAAGAGGCTGGATTGGAATGTGAAAAATGGAAGATCTGAGCCAAAAAAGTCCAACCACAGCTTCAAAAGTTCTGCTTCAATAAACAAGTCAGAACTCAATTCAGCCACAGTCAGCAGAGCAAGTTTAAATTCATCCATGGATTCGGTGGTTTTCACCCCATTCTTTGTTTCATCCAGATAATCTTTAAGGTTTATCTGGCACGCTTCCAGACTTTCTTGAACCTCAATCAAAAGATTTTTGCCTTGATTTATTTTCCAGGAGATCTGTCTAACTGCCGTCCTAAGGTCTTCCGAAAGTTCTATGACATTATGCTTATTGAAGAAGGCTTGAGGCTCATTGAATAACTTGAAGATGTTAAAGATGGTTTTGTCCATGTTTTGGAGTGAACTAAGTTTTGCTGCGAGGATCCGCAGGAACATTTCAAGTTTGGTTTGCATCTCAGAGTTGCTGCTTCTATAATGTGTTCCGTGAAGACCTAACTTCAATCTTTCCAACACTTTATTCATTTCGCGCAGACGAATTAATGTAGGCTCTAGAAATATGCAAAAGAAGTTGAGAAATGCTAGCCTATCAACCATCACTTCCAAATTAACATCTTGCTTGACCTCTGATACTTTGAAAACTGGAGATGTCCATCCTGAAAGGTAGAACTGGACTTTCTGCTCTTCGTTTAAATTCCAAATGGCCGTCATACTATTGGTCTGAAGTTCACAAAATTTGGTTGGCAACTCTGAAATTAATTTTTTTAGTCGAAGATCGAATACTTTTTCAAGCTTGGGATCTATCTCCTTCAGGAAGTTTTTCACGATCTGCGATGTTTCCTTCAGTTCCCGTTTGCCTTTTAGATGTTTTTGGAGTTTAGATTTGTTTTTAATATAATATTCTTGAAGGCGAAGATGGATTCTGCTCTGGATTTCCTTTAGGATATCAGGGCCAAATGGCTTTTCTAAGGGTTTGTCTGCAGCCAAAAAGATGAATGCGTTGTGTTCCTTGAAATTTATACTTGATTTAGGTGTCTTCAGGGTTTTCTTTAAGTCTTTGATTAGATTCTTAGCCAATTTAGAGTTTTCTGAAGGAACGGATTTATCTATTAGAGCAGAAAAATAGGCTTTCAACCTTTCTTCTCCTCCTTGACTAAAGGAGTATCTTCTATCCCTGAGATCTTGCCATCGGTCATATGAACTATATAATCGCATTTTTCTGCAATCCATCGATTGTGAGTTACAAGAACTAGAGTTTGTTGATTGATCTTGTTTATACGGCGAAAGAGGTCCATGACGTCAGAACTTGTTGTAGAATCCAAGTCGCCTGTGGGTTCATCTCCTAAGATGATTGCGGGCTGATTAATTAGAGCTCGAGCTACAGCAACTCGTTGTTGTTGACCTCCAGAGAGTTCTCTGGGTAGATGGTAAAGTCGGTCTCCCATTCCCAACTCGCGTAGCATCATTTTGGCTTGTTCTCTGGCTAGACTGGAGTTGATTCCCCTTAGTAATAATGGAGTCTCAACATTTTCCACAGCGGTCAAGAACGGAAAAAGATTGAATAACTGAAATATGAAGCCAATATTGTCTCTGCGAAAGGCCGTCTTCTGTTCGTCAGATAAGGTTGAGGTATCTACTCCATCGATTATGATTTCTCCTGCCGAACGGCGATCTAAGTTACCTATCATATTGAGTAGTGTGGTTTTTCCACATCCTGAAGATCCCATGATTGCCATCATGTCTCCTTTTCTAACGGTTAATTCTACTCCTCTAAGGGCGTGGACCTCGTTTGATTTGCCCTCGTTGTAGCGTTTATGTAGCTTTGAGATTTTGAGGATTAGGTTTCTGGAAACTTGATCTTTCTTGTTCCTATTTTTTTTCATCCAACATACCTCAATGCTTCAGCGGGAGGAATTCTTGAAGCTGCAAACGCGGGAAGTGAACCTGACCCTAATGCTATAAGCACAATAATGGAAAGATACAATCCAATTTCTTCCCAAGGAATTACTAGTGTTGCATTTTGCATGTTTGCAAAACCCATACTTACAAGTAACCCGTTAATGACTCCTATAATTAGACCAATTACTCCAAGCACCACCAATTCAAGGAGAACCGAAAGAATCACCTGTGTTCTGGGAAATCCTATTGCTCTCATCATCCCAATCTCCCGTTTTCTTTCGGAAACATTTCGAACTGAAATAACCCCCATGCCTACTGCACCTATTACAAGACCGAAGGTAACATAGATTTGGAGAAAAGATGCTATTCGATCCGTAAATTCCAAGATTGACTCAATTCTAGAATAGGTTAGAATAGAACTTACAACAAAGAAGTTGTCATTTGCCAAAAGGCGGTATCCCTCATCGTTTGTATTTGTGAATTCTCCAATTGCTTGAGCTATATCCTCGAGTTGAGGATCATCAATTGGGAGATTGGTTTTGATCAGATAAGAGTCATACTGGTCTTCTCCTCTGGATGTTAAGGTTTGACCGTTAGCTTCACCGAGAAAATCTGTTTGAATTGCCCAATGTTCTGGCAAATATAAGGTTCCTAGAATTGCACTAAAATCAGATTCTCCTGCCCCAAAATCCATTCCCCCACCCAAAGGGAAACCTCCAGCACGTTGACTGTCAAGACTTCCTCCGATCGTAAAAGCCTGGTAATTTGGGAATCCCATGGATGAAGTATTCATTGGTATCCAAATTTGTAACCCAACAGGCAGCAGAAATGAGTCAGTGAAGACTATTGGGTTCTCGATAATGTTTCCATCAACATTCCTTAAGGGTTCAACTCCTTCAAGAGAATCTCCACCAGAGATTATGGGACCTTCTGACCCTCCAGACCCTATTTGTAAGTCAGAAATATCAGTCTCCCCAGAGAAAATAGCTAATAGAACAGATGTAACATTGTAGGCAGCCATCTTGTACTGGGAGTCAAAGAATCTGTCCCAAGCTTTCTTGGATAGTTCTAGCATTTCGTTATCAGATAGACCAGAAACAAGAGATTCGCGAACCCCATCAGGAAAACCACTTAGATAAAAGGCGTAACGCCAGCTAGGATCTGAATAGTCTGAAGCATTACCCCGGATCTGCTCCGACTTGAACTCTCCCGTTCCAATTGGAAGCAAATCCATTCTAGGGTCAAACCCAGAAGAAAGGGGGTTTTCCAAAGCTATGAACTTTGTAAAATCCTGATTGGGTTGAAAAGTCTTGAAACCAATCACATCTATTATGCGATCATCAATCTTGTAAAGCTCATCGGAATATGATGTACCAGGAATGATTGCCTCAGGCTTACTTAAAAGGACTGCAAAGTCTACACCTCTGGAGTCTTCTTCAATCTGAGTTACAGTTCCCAAGCTCGTAGGAATTAACGCAGCCACAAGAACATTAAGAGTTAATATGACCGCAAAAATAGCAAAGGTCAGAGTAGAACGAGTGATGTGTGAGGATATTAATGACGGTGATATCTGGCCAACACCCTTTACACCCCGAATGTTTATCAAGACATTCCTTAAGCCACGCATCAAAATCGGTAGATTGAGAGCAACAAACAATATAGACCCAATCATTATTTCAATAATTCCCAGAATCAAGATTTCAAAGGATAATCCAGTAATGTCTGTTACCCAGTTACCCATAGCTACAACAAACAGGATTGAAGGGATAGCCCAGAGTGTGATAGCTGTTATGTTGAAAGCTTTAACCCTATCCATGAACCGCGAGAGGACAAATCCTAAACCTCCCGTGAATAAGCCGAATCCCATCATGAGGATTCTCCATTCTTCTAGGCTGTCCCATCCTTCGCTGCTCCAAAAAACTTGAAGTGTCTCCTCAAATACTCCGTTGTATAGAAGAAGAATGATGCCAGCTATAATCATTATAACACCAAAGGCTGCTAGGTTGCGACTAGATTTTGCTTTGAATTTCACTTTTATTCCACGAAGGGCTTCTACAATGTTGACTCGGGAAGCCCTTAGAGCTGGAAGAATCCCAGTTATTATGCTTAAGACTACACCTATAATGACGGATAAAATAACTGCTTCTTGAGAAATAACTGGTTGAACACTTAGTTCGCCAGTTCCAAATAATCCTACAAGATATAATGCTACAGCTTGACCAAAGATCAATCCTCCGATAAGTCCTAAAATTCCTCCGATTATTCCTTGGAATGAGTTTTCAATCATTATAGACTGGAAGATTCCCCTGCGATTGGCACCTACGGCACGTAGAACCCCTGTTTGAAATTCCCTGTCTTCTACACTCATAAGCTGAACATTGGTTATCAGTAAAACACCAGTTAACGTGATAAGAAAACCCAAAGAAGTCAACATTGTGCTCATTAATGTGATGAAGAATGCTGCAAAACCAAAAAAATCTAACCGAGCCGAAGTGACCTGATAGATTTTTTGCGCTTTACCTGTTTGAGGGTCTACCTCTTCGGGAATTACGTCTTCAAGCAACTCCACTTTCGTTCTCAAATAATCTTCATCTATTTCTAAGACAAAATGGTCTGTTTTGTAGGCCACCAAAAAAGCACTAACTACATCTGTTTCCCGTTCAGGATCTTGTAAACTAATCCATTCTTGCAGATGTTCTAACCTGAAAACAGCTCCAGAATACTGGGAGCCAATTCCCGGACGTTTAGAATCAAAGAAGCCCACAATTTGTAACTCCACCCTCAGAATCTCTTGAATAGGCATTATGATTGGTAGACCAGATGTGGTGTTGATAGTGACAGCTATTGTAAGGTTAGTGAATTCTGTAGTTAATGGAACTGATAATGTTGTATCTTGGTTTAAGCCTAGTTTTTCAGCTTGATTACTAGATAGCAAGATGCTTTTGTTATCATCCAAGAGAATGCTTAAGTCCATTTGTTCTCCGTTTTTCCAATTATAGAACTTGCCAAATGCATCTGGATAATCTATGGGTACTCCAGCAGCTTCTATTGTGGGGTCAAACTGGCTAAATACTAATGCCGGGATCTGTGTGGAAAGCTCGGGCATAACTCCTACTGCGTCGGGAACCAGATTTTTTATAGATTCTTGGTCTGCTGCTCCAAGGTAACCACCTCCAGTGCTATTCAAAACTCTAAGGTCCACTTCTCCTTCGCTTTGAAGAAGACTAGTTAAAAATGAATTCCCCAACGTGTCCGTTGTTATTTGAATGCCAACAAGCAATGTGACTCCCAATGTTACAGCTAGAACTGCACTAAGGTTCTTTGTCTTTCTTCTGGATAACGACCTCCACGCAATCATAAAACTAGCTTTCAATCCCATAAGCAAACCACATTTGATCTTTTTTAGAGAATTCAGGCAGGTTTTTTCTCTTTGATTCTTCGGGCAATTTTCTCCAGCTGTTTACTACAATCATTCAAAATTTCGGCTATTTTTTCTGCATCTTGCTTTGTCAAGTTGTCTTCTAAGGCAGTTCGGAGATCTATGAATATCTTCACAACTCTTTTCGCAGATTTTCCGACAATACGTAAGTTTTCATGTTTGTTGTTAAAATGAAATCCTTCAAAGAGTATTGGTGAAAGATATTCTAATTTTTTCAAGAACGTTTGTCCAAACTTTACTTGTTCTTCAAAGAATTTTTTTCCATTATCTGTAAGAACATAATGTTTCATTCCACTTTCTCCAATGGTTGATTCGTTGGTGTATCCTTTATCCTGTAACCTAGCTAGAAGTGGATAGATTGAGCCTGGACTTGGTTTCCACTTTCCACTTGTTTCCTGTTCAATTTCCTCAACAATCTCTGCACCTGACATAGTCTTCTCCGTTAGAAATTTTAAGACTATGAATTGGAGAAGACCTCTTGGGACTCCTAAAGTTTTCTTCATCTTTCGCTCGGTCATTCCACCACCAGAAATATCGCTAACAATATCGCTAGAGACACTTAAACCTTCCGATTTAAACATACTAATTCAATCTTCACACGCACTAATTCTGATGGAGCCGAAAAAAGGAGATTTTACGGGAGATACCTCCATAGTAACAAATTGCGACTACAATAACACATTTTTAACATTTCTCTATTTCAGATTTCTTTACAATGTATATTCTTTTCCATATTTTATTGTCTGAACGTTTTTGCTTATTTTCTTGAACAATTGCTGGTTTTCCGTGTGTATCGGAAAAATTCTCTTCGGTTTGACGTGGTTGATTAAACCAGTTATTTGCTGTCTGTTCATGTGTCCAGAAGCATGAAGTTGATGAAACCGCATTTTAAAATGATCCAGCCAGTTATGCATAACCTCATCTTCAATGTCTTCTTCACTAAACGGCTCACTCATGCTGTGAATAAAATGACTGCCGCGGTCTGGCTTAATGTCGATTAATTCTGCAAACTGATAGAAATCCAAGTCCATAACCAGCTTGCTCTGGTCTTTATGCACATCTTCATACGTTACCATTTTATCCATGAATTCTCGTTCCCAAACATAATAATCCTTCTCCTGGAACCGTCCAGACCTTTTCCGTTTATAATAAACCAAAATATCTTCATCATTCAACGGGTCAGGAAGATCAAGCCGTTTATCCTCCACAAGCTTGCCAAGCAAATAAGCGGTTTTAGGAGAAACCACAATTTTTCTACCATTATTTCGAGCCACATTATAAAAGCTTCTAAACCTGTCCATATCCCTGCTGTAACGAGTAACAAACACAATCTTACCAGTTGAAGAAACCACTTTGCCGCTTAACTGTTCAACCTGCTCTTCAGAATAATTCTTCCGCTTCTCCTCCTCAACCATCCTAGTACCTTCACAAATCATTGCCACAGGCTCACACTCCCGCGCTCTCTCAGCAAACTCCTCAGTCAGGTCCCGCCTAGAACCATGACTCCTAAGATCCCCAGTATACACAATCACGCCTCCAGACGTATGAATCAAAAACCCGTAAGCAGCAGGAATCGAATGATCAACATGAACAGGCTCCACCACCAACCCACCAACCTTAACCTTGTCCCCAGTCCGAAACGTCCGAAACACATGCTCCCCATAACTACAAAAACCACTAGTCTTCTCCATAGCCTCCAAAAACAACTTAGTACCCACACCAAGAAAAACAGGAATCTCCCGATCCAAAAACTGAATATGATTCACATGATCAAAATGAGCATGAGACAAAAACACCCCATCAAACCGAGGCCTCACATAAGAAACATCCGTAAACCGCAACTGCTCCTCCGCATACAAACCCTTCAACTCCGGCAGCAAACCAAACTCAAAATAATCCCCCAAACCATTTATCGCCCTAGGCGACAACCAACCAGTAAAAAAATCACACCCCATAGTGAAAGACTGCCCAAAATCCAAGAAAACCCTCACATCACCATCCTCCAACAAAACCTTGTTACCACCAATCTCATCCACTCCACCATAAAACGTCAAACTCACCATCTCTGACAACCCACACCAATTCTCTTCTGATCACATGTTTAAGACTATTGGAACAACAGCTTAACTGTTGCGCGTGCGAGTTTTCATGTAGATTCAGTTAGGGAGAGCATGCCTAGTTCTTATTCCTGTTTTTGTGGGTTAAGTGAAGCAAAATGATTCTCAAGCTCATATTTATCCAAAGCAGGATCCTTGACTAAGCGTGCTTCTATCTCCTCCACAAATTCCTGCGTGAAACCAGTTGGAATTGTAATGTCCTGATCGGTCAGGTCAAGTGGCAGCGGCAAACCAGTCGCCTTATTCACAGACGCACTGAAAAAAGCTAAGATGGAGTCTAACTCGAAGTTGACGGGTGTTTCCAAACAGAAAGGTGGTGCTGGATACGTGCAACGCACATAATGACGTGCAGTCCGGAAAATATCCTCAGGGTTACATAAGAGATCTCGCCTTGCACCACGATCAACATCTCCTTTACATGCTTTAAAAATCGACTTTATACTCCTCTGAGGATCTACAGCGTACCTATGGTAAGCAAGCGCCAGCCTAGTGTAATAGGTAAATAGAACAGGATCTCCAAAAGCAGTTTCATAAGAGAACCATTCCCCCTTCTTGATAAGGGATGAAAGAATTTCCTTGTCATTTCGATTCAGACGAAAGCTATCGTTCCCGTTTTGGTATATCATCCACCCGTCAATAGCTGACGTTTGAACCCTCTTAATGATACCTACAACTTTTCTGCTTTCAAGCAATTTAATTGAAACGTCACGTACATGCTTCACCAGTTCAGCTCCATTTTCAAATCTTTCATTCGGCACTTCCTGATTATGCACTATGCGGCAACGCGGTCTAAATCCGAAGAAGCTTCCATCAATAATCAACAAATCAACATTCTTCTCCAAACAAGACAACGCGATCTCACGCTCAAGCCCAGCAGTTAACAACGACAGCAATTTCTTACTAACTTCCGGATCACCTATTTGAAAATCAGAAAAATGGCCGCTGAAATACTCCTCTTCAACAAGCTCCATACCCTGAAAGATATGGTAGGTCGCACCATACGTTCCAAAACGCCCTCCAATTCTCTCACTCATGACAGGAGAATCAGAACCATCAACAACAGCAATTCGCCAGTTCTCCCATTCATCATTCTCCGGTATCCTTTTGAATTCCAAGAGTTTACCAAGGCTGCCCAGCTTTTCTTTATCTTCAACAAGCTTTGCCTTTATGAGCTCAGCCTGCTTCTCAGCCAGTTCAAAAAACTGATATTGCATTTGAGAAGGAATCTTAACCCATTCAGGAAACTGCTCAATCGTCCCACTCATTTTTTTTCGCCTGACCCCATCATTTATCTGACTCAGCAATATCAAAATGGATTAGCAAAGGAATTGGTGAAGGATTCATCTTACCTGTTACGTAAAAATCCCCTACAGGCATAAGTATTAGATATTTTGGATCAATGTCTGCTTGACCTAACAGCTTCATAGATTCATCGAAATCCAAAGGGTTAATTTTGCCAATAAACTGAGTGTTCAAGTTCCGACGGATTGCCGCGTTTATTCCGATCTCACCGGCAATTCCCTGGCTGAGGAGCACAACAGACAGATTGTAACTTCGACCTAGAGCACACAAATCGGAAATCAGCTCCATTGTTCGTGTTTCAATTCCCTTGGGTTTGAAAGGACAATACTGTGGGCCCTCATCTATTATGACAGCTAGATTAAGCCGCTCCTTCCCCTCCATCAGCTTGCAGAGATGCTTGGCTATTGATAGAAATGTTGAAAGTTTTTGCTGTTTACCGCCTTTGCTTAGATCAATTACCACTGTATCATGCTGCTTCGTAGCTTCCACGATTTCCGCTGGCGCCATCTTCCCCATAACATTCTTCAACTCTTCACTAGACATCTTCTCAAGGTTCTTCTCAAATCTCCGCACATAATTCCTACCCCAATAACTCACTGCACCTGTTCTATCCATGTTTTCACTCTCAATCTCCGATCTAACCCTGGCTTGTAGGTGACCGCGAAGCTGTTCAGGGTCATCGAAATTTCTCCAGCTGCCTTCATAAATCACTGTTTCCAAAGCTGCTCTTATCGGATTTCTTTCAAGCATATTACCTGCGTAGTACCCGAAGTAATCCATGGATGAGCACAAATACTCTATCACCACATCATTGTCCAGTCCCAAATCTGATATTTCAAACGAGCTGGAAAAGAAGGGAGCATAGTCTGATCCTTTCCAATCAAAGATTAAAATTTTGTATCCAGCTGACCTGATAAACGGCAGAATCTCATATCGGGTTAAGAGGGATTTGCCTGCTCCAGTTGCCGCAAAAACACCTATGTGATAGCATACAAATTGAGGGTTCATTGGAACCCGCCAACTGGGATGACCCTTATAGTATCCAATAGTATTGGAAGTTGAGCCTAAGATTTTCATTGGATCATCATTTTCCTCAAAGATCTGAACGTCCGACGAAGGAGCTATTAACATCTTATTCTCCTTCAACACGTTATTTGACACTTCACCGACAACGCTGAGACCAAAAGCATAGAATTCTTTGGCGTTTGACGGGTGACGACCGATACGAGCATAGGCTACTCCTGGAGAGTAACTGCCTGTCCGCAGATTCTCGTTGCTCCCTAAACCACCTCGGCACACTGCCATTATTTCATTACCGTTCCTGTTGCGAATAACCACCAAGTCTTCAGCTTTTACCTGCCGTTCTTCGCCTTCAGCAAGAATGACAGATGCTTCCATCACACTTGAACCGCTGGCGACAATACCTGCCTTTCTCATTTTCTTCCCCACACATTATTATGAAACTGCTTTAATAAATGAAACCAAGCAGGCAAAAACTGAATACGAGAGACATCAAGCCCACAATTTCCGCAGCAATAATATCCTCAATTCGGAGTAGCTCCTGCAAAATCTGTCAGGAATACCGAGAACATCAATTTTCTCTCACGCTGGACAATCTATCCTTGAAATTTACGCACAGGCGTATGAGATGTGCAGAAGTTTACAAGTCGCTTAACATCCTACCCATTTCAAGTCATGTTATTTGATGTTTTCTGGTAAATATTGCCTTTTCTTTTTAACCTCAATGTTCAAAACTTCTTATAATGTTATTCTCACCATGTAATACTTGATATTGAATGCGTAGAAGAAAATCTGGTGTAGAAAACCTTTTTGTCTTCTCGTTCTTTCAGACACATCGCCACAGCTTACCACCGCGCAATGGTTTTCAAGCAGCAGTAACCTACGCCAGAAGTAGAAAAGTTGACACTGGTATTTCAACGTGACTTCTTCCTTCAACAAAAACATCTTTCGTTACAATAATTCCTTTATGTGCCTTTCCACCTTTCATGAAATCTATTATGCCGTACACGTCATTCCTTTGGATTGATGATTGATATTTCAGTTCGATCGGCAAAAAATCACTTCCCAGCTTTGTCACAAAATCCACTTCCCGTTTTTTGCTGCTTTCCCAATAGAACAGCTTTGTTGTGTAGTCAAACTGCGGACTCGGCTCAAGATTAAACAGCAAGCGAACCATGTGATCGCAGACAACAGACTCCAAAAGTTTACTCTTGTTCTCAGAATCCTTAAGAAACTCCAGCGACTCATGAAAGGGATGCCGGCCACCGAGAGCCCACCATCTTAACGCGTGAAAAATGAACGGATCTTTAAAGCAAATCTTCTTTGCTCCTCTATAGTATGGTACACCTTAGCGCGCGCTCTAGTCCCAAACCTTTTATATATAGCTTGCGATTGAACTCGCAAGGTGCTTATAAAAACCTAACAGAAAAGCTCCAACACTCTCTTTTTAAACATACACCTAAAACTTAATGACCTCTCTCCTCAAATGCTCCCCCGCTTCTCTCCCGCGCGCACGGAGGATTCCATCAAATTCATTCAGAGAACAAACACTTCTTTAAGCTCTCTTTATACTCCAATCGTCTCAGTCTCAGCTTTGTGCAAGAAGGTTATCTACGTGAAGATGAAGAAGGAAAGGGCATAATCATCATGAGCAAGTTTCTTCATACCCACTGATTTGAGGCAATCACAAAGGCACATTAATTTCTTCCACAAATCATAAAACTGAAGCAGACAAGCAACAAGTAACTTGACATTCATTATGGTGATGACAATTGCATGAAGATAGGGCTGAAAGCAGGTTTGCTGATGTCTGGAGAGAGAGGAACAGAATCCAACCACAGATAACGAACGACTGGGTAGACAACGATTGGGCCAAGGGAAGAAATCAGTATTTGACTTTTCTCATAAGAATTAAAAGAGGAAAAGTTGATTGGGAAAATAATCGAGATTCAGGATAAGCTATCGACTATTCCTTGTATTGACTCATTCCCAAAAGATTACTTTCATGTAACTGTGAAAGGGTGTGGATTCCTAGCAAAATCCGAAAAGCATGAAGATGATATTCTAATAGAGAACCTGCAAAAAATAGTCAGTCAAGCAAAAGAAGTCTTACAGGCATTTCACAAGTTCGACGTGCTCCTTCCTAAACTTAACATCTTTTCAGAAGTTGTCTTAATAGAGGTTCATGATGAAGGCAAAATTGGAGAGTTAAACAAAGGACTGCAAGCAATACCTGAGATAAAAAAGACGAAATTCGACTATCCAAATCTTTTACCTCACATCAGCATAGCACAGTTTCAAAATGATCAAGAACTCGATAGATTGATTAGTTATCTCGAAAAACTGAGAGAGACGGAGTTTGGAGAACTTACAGTCAACTACATAGAGTTAGTGAACGTGCGCTAGCCTCTAAGACTGTGACCCATCGAAGGTTTTTGCGTAAGTCATAAAAACTGAAGCGAACTAATTCAGTTTCATGAATAACTCGAAACACAAATGGATGTTATGGTGATAAGAGTCATGTCAATTATACCAGCTTTTGGGTTGGGTTTATGGAATGCTTGGCTTTTTATGGGGCCCTCTCTATTACTTATGCTTCTCTCTCTTCGCTTGTTTAAAGAAAAACGTGCACCTAGTCCAAAAAGTGTGCGTCTGTCTAAGACTAAGATGTCATTTTGCCTTTTTTCTAAGTTTATCTATTTTCCAGCCGTTATATACTCTGTTTTTCTACCGCTAGAATATGGCACGATGTGGTTCTATGTTGGTATTCCAATTACTCTAGTTGGATTAGTTGGAAGCATTTTAGTTGTGGTGAATTGGGTTAATACCCCCGTTGGGGAAGTAGTATCCAGAGGACTATATCGTTATTCGAGACATCCTATGTATGTAACTGAAGTGTTGCTCCTTTTGGGTGTGGGCATAGCTTCAGCTTCATGGGTTTTTTTGGTATTTCCCATAATAGTTGGAGTTGGAGCCGCATATTTCATAAAGATGGAAGAAGCCTTTTGCCTTGGACATTACGGTAAAGCCTATCGAGAATATATGAATAGGACTCCAAGATGGATAGGAATACCGAAACAAAGAAATGATTAGTATGCACTTAGGTCCCACTCGCTTGTTGTAGCCAGTAAAGCTTCTAAAAACCCGACACCCTTGCTTCCTTTTTCACGTTTTTAGGGAAGTTACGAATTTAGCGCGCGCGACGCTTACACCTTCCTTCTATATACTAGGAATGTTGCGAGAGTTGTCAGTCTTTAGTCTTCATATTGATCCTAGAAGGGTGCAAATACTCCCGTGAACACAAGCCAAGCCAAAATCGTCTTTGCTACAAAGCTGAGAATAATGTAGAATCGTTCACCGTAAAGATAGTCTTTCCAGCGACCAACGCCTTTGTATTGCAGAACCATGTTGATGGCGAATACATTGAACAGAATGAAGTAGACGAATAATATGAAGTAGACGAATGTCGGAGGACCGGTGCTTGAGGAACTTACGGCTGAAATAAAATACGCAAAAAGCACTATCCACGGAGTCCCACCAGAAATACATCCCAAGATGAATGGCGACCAATTAGTCTTCTCAGTTCTCTGATTTACCAGTTCCATCAAATACCCAAACATTATCATCATTGCATTAAGGACAAAAAACATAGCCAAAGACCAAAACTCCCAGACACCTACAAATGATGCAATCAACACTATCATTATCGAGCTTGAGAAAGCATACTCATACCACCGATATGGGTTCATGCCTTTTTTCAGATTCTCGTTATAGTTCTTGTTTCTCAGATGTGCAATAGAAAAATGTGCAATGGCAGAAATCAAAGGGAAAGAAGCGAGAATCGCTCCCAAATAGCTGACTGTGAATGAAATTTCGAGTCTGGGAGTGGGAGGAATTCCGCTAAAATCAAGATAGAAAGTGTATATGTCTCTGCTCCAATCTAACAAGAGACCAGCCGCTAACATCACTATTCCTTGCACTAGATGTAGAACACCCGCAGCCGTATTGAAACGCTTCAAATACTTGAACGAAATAGGCGAACTAGCTATAATTTCCTGTCTTTCTTTATAGTTCATAAACTATCTTAACGCCAATAATGTTTTTATATCTTACTAGATTGGGAGTAGATGAGGGTCGGCTTGTCTAACTTCACTCGCTCCTCGCCTCCAAAAACATATTAGTAATCCCATCTAATATTCATACATAAATTTGTAGAGAGTTGAGATTCCTATGAGTTCAAGAACTAAGAGTGTAGAGGGTGATTTATGCCTAGTCTTAGGAGTTATGCTACTATTCGGTGGATTCGTTACATTCTTCTATGAGATATCGGGAGGTCTATATCCTTACCGAGAACTAAGTATTCCATTGTTCGTTCTAGGAGTAGTCTCGTTTATAGCTGGTGCATTCATACGAACCTATATCTCAAGAAAGACTTAGACGATAAGCAGAAGGATGCGGTAAGGCATAAATCTTGACTGGGTTAGATTGGGTTGGAAGGCTGACGAGGTTGAATAAACAAAAAACGGAAATCGACTATCGGGTTTTCTTTGCCCTTGGAGTTTGCTTCATGGGACTAGGAGTAGTCTTCACCTCAGCGATTAGTCTTGCTTTTGTTAGTTTTCTTGGATGTGGAGTAATTTTTATGATAATTGGTCTGGCTAATAGGACAAATGGGCGAAATCCAAGAAGGAAACTTGAATATCCATTGACTACTAGAAGCCGTAGCCTACAAATTAATGGAGAAATAATCCAGTAATCTAAATCTCTAGTCTCTCAAATTTTCTAATCAATTGATTAACCTTTAGAAGCCTCTAAAAACCCGCCGCCTTTGCGTTTTCTTCGCCTTGCTGAGGGAAGTTGTTAATTATGTTTCGTTATTCTATTTTTTTGGGGGGGATATGTGCGTTCTCGGCAGCCTCTGTGTCAAAATCATATTCTGGGTGAGCCTTTCCGAAACCCAACTTCTTAATTGATATAACATCAAAGTCAAGGTGTTATCAGCAGATATCTCCATTTGTCTCTGGTTCAAATCCCCGCGGCCCACCGATTCTCCTAGCCCATTTCTGGTGGTATTCATATACATGTTTTTTCAGGAGCTTTGTATTCTGCGCCTTCTCATGTACTTGTAGCACTGTTGGTTGCAGGAGTCGATATTGAATAAGCTATCCTGCTTTTCGTCCCTTCCAGAGATGGTAGACCAACGAAATCGCAAAGAGAAAGAAACCTCCTAGATGAATAGCGGTAGAAGTCCACCACTCAACCACCAAGCTCTCGGGGGGCGTCACCCAAATACCCAAGGGAATTCCTAAAACCAGCTTCCAGATTAATCCAACTATGAATAAGATAAACCCCGCTATAGTTAGTTTTCCTGAAATATGCAGACTCTTTCCCTCCTATATATTCATAATGTTTTATGTCGATCAGGTATCCCTTATAATGTTTTTCCTAAGCCGCGCATGCAGAGAGAATGCGAAAAACGGGAGGTTGCGGGGACGAAATCGGGAGACATCACCAGCGTTTAAAGCTTATTTGACTAGGCAAATCAGGACACTCGCACAAAAAGTCAATTTTTATTTCCAGCTTGTTCCTTTTCGGGGCTGTGCGCGCGCTATTGAGATAGTAAGATAAAGTAAAAACACTTCACATTCCACCTTTTTTTGTTTGTGCAAAAGATTAGTGCATCTTTTAAAAAGTCCCTTTGGTTAACATGGCAAAACTCTAATCATTCAAGTCCCTTTAAGTTAACAGAACCAGGAAAAGCAAAACATAAATGTTTTTGTAATTACTCAGTATGATATATCATTATAATAATAGAGTGGAATCTTAGGATTATGCTCCAACTGTGCCGAGCTTTGAGAAGCTGAAACAGACCTAGAAGACTTTGAAGCATAAGAAAACTCATAATACCAGTCATATGAATGGAAAAAGTTGTTGTTGATTGCCTAAGGATAACCACCACAACATAATCCCGCGCGCACGGAGGATTCCATCAAATTCATTCAGAGAACAAACACTTCTTTAAGCTTTCTTCGCGACCGGAGACATCAAAGCGGGGGCGGAGCCTATAAAGATTCACAAATGTGCCAATCTATATAAGTGACGTTGAGAATACTGCGATATTCCTATGGTTTGTGATTTTGAAAAATGGTAATTACGTTAAAATGCAGAGTGGAAATGATTGGATGCTGAAAAAGGTTTGGAGAGGTAGAGGTAGGCTTCCTAAAAGCATGCATTCGTACAAAGATAGAAGGATTCTGGATTACCTTGCCAGAATAGCTATGACGTATAAGGTTGATTCGAGCGGGTTTTTTGACTGCATTGTGGAAGCTTGGAATCATAAAGAATCAGAATGCAAGCAGTTGGTGATAAGGTGTCGTAAGAAGACGAAGGATTCAGCGATTTTTCTCTTCACCAATGTTCAAAAGGTTGTAGCTCAATTTTCGATACCGACTGCAATCCTATTAGGAAGTAATCAACTTGAAAGCTATATGAGAACAATGCAGCCCAGAAGAGTTTCTTCAGTTAAGAGCTATGAGGGTGCAAACCCTACGATCAAAAACTTGAAAGCTGGAATGAAACGGATCAATGTGAAGGCGAGAGTGCTTGAGATCCCAAAATCGAAAATGGTATACACTAGATTTGGCACGATGGCTTCTGTATCGAATGCACTTGTCGCCGACGAAACTGGTTCAATTAGAATTGGTTTATGGAACCAGCAGATCAGCATTATTTCTGAGGGTGACTTAATTAACATTAAAAATGGCAAAGTAGCTAGGTTTAGGGGTGAACGCCAGTTAAGAATAGGGAGGCACGGAAGCTTAAGCGTCATCGAATGAATTGTCTATCACCTTTTTCTTGGTCTGTTGATTTGTTTAGGAACTGAAAAAAGAGAGAGTTGCGGGAGATATCTCCACTGGGTTGCTGGTCCATACTAGACCACGGGTCCCTACATGACGCGTATAATACACCTTCTAAAGGGTTCATCCACTCATAAAGAGAAGAGGTTGAATACGCTATTAAATCTTAACAGAAGAACAAAGGCAGAGACTTCCAGAACCTGAAAAAGTATAGGGGGTATTCAATTTACGCAAGATTTAAGACATAGGATTGACAAGACATTGAAATCGTGAATGTAGCATGTCGAAAGAAGACAAAATGTTAGAAGAACTGAAGCGAATAAGAGAGTTACTCGAACCAAAACCCACCCCACCACCACCACCAAAAGGCTTGTGGAACGAGTTCACAGATTTTCTCTCAAAATACAAAGTGATGGGCCTTGCTGTCGCCTTCATCATGGGCATATACCTCGGTGACCTAGTAAAAGCACTTGTTGACGACCTAATCATGCCCATAGTCACTCTTGCCATGCCCGGCATCGAATGGGAAACCATCGTAGCTGGACCTTTCCGCGTTGGACACTTCATTGGCGCATTAATAACGTTTCTCATCATAGCCACTGTAATCTTCCTCTTGGTAAAAATCACCAAAAAATGGGGCGTAGAATAGCTTCTACACTAGCCTAACGAGGATTTCCTGTCCACCAACCTAGCTATGGTTCTAACTAAACCCCTAATAGTCCCATTGTCACAAAGATCGATAAATTATAAATTAAACTCCTTCATACAAGAAGAAAAAAGGCTACCAAAAAGTAATATGAAGTCTCAGATAGTTATTGAATCTGGATAAACACTTCAGAAATCATGGAGAAGAATGTGCATGAGTGTCTTGAGCGAATTTTTCAATTCATGTTGCGAATGGGTCTCTTCTAATTTAGATAAGATCGTTTTTTCCGTTATAGCCGTTATCATCAGCTATGTTGCGTATAAGATTCTTACAAGACAGACAACAAAGTTGAAAGAACAAGGGAAGCTTGAAGAGAATATCGCTTTCACTTTGAATAGAGTTTTCAAATGGGGAACTGGCTTAATAGTTTTGGCTGTTGTTTTTGCACAGTTTGGTCTTGAGGTAGGGGTAATTGCTGGTTTGTTGGCTTTGGCGGGAGGAACCGTCATAGGTTTTGCTGCAATGAACACTATTGGTAACGCCATAGCTGGCATAATAGTTATGACGAGCAGACCCTTCAAAATCGGTGACAGAATCTTCTTCAACGGTCAATTTGCAGACGTAATAGCCATCGACTTAATCTATACGAAGTTAAATACGCTTGATAATGTTCTTGTTTCAATTCCAAATCAAGAGTTGCTAAAGTCAGAAATAGACAACTATGGCAAGAAAAGGGTAGTGAGAAGAAGTTGTTCCATTACTGCAGGATACGAACTGAATGCTGAACAGGTAGAAACGGCTCTGCTGGAAGCTGCTAACAATGTAAACGCAGTATTGAAAAACCCAAAGCCCTATGTTTGGATAACCGACTTCAAAAATTTTGCAGTTGAATACACCCTCTACGTCTTCGTTGACGAAGTAAAACGCCTTCGAAGAATCGATGCCAACCTCAAAAGGGCTGTCTTAGAAACATGTAGACGCCATAAAATAGACCTTAGCACACCAACCCTGCTCCGTAGCGTAGATTAAGAAACGTTGAAAGGTTCAGAGGGAATAGTAAAATTAATTGATAATAGCTCTAGGTTCCGAGTTCTATATCTCCTAACTCTTACCATCTTGGTCGAACCCCAGATCTAAAAACATAGCAAATCCCTTCAAATCTTTGGTGTTGCCACGATTTCGAATTCTTAAATAATTCTAGGTATCTAGAGTTGGTAGATGTATGCTCGAAAATACTGGTTAATGTCAGGTTCCGAGGTTCTAAATCAACTTGACAGCTCTGAGAAGGGGCTAAGCAAGAAGCAAGTAAACGAAAGACTAGCCCGTTTTGGAGCCAACGAGATAAGCAAACGAAAAGTCAGGACCGGCTTGTTCGTCTTCTTATCTCAGTTCAAGAACCCACTAGTGATAATTTTAATTGGGGCAAGCATCGTTGCAGCTTTTCTAGGAGAACTTACAGATGCAACGATCATAATCGTTATTGTAGCAATTAACGGACTAGTTGGCTTCTTCCAAGAATACAGGTCAGAGAAGGCACTGGAACGTCTTAGAAAATACATTACATTTACCGCCAAGGTCATACGAGAAGGAGAGAAGCAGTATGTCGACACCAAGGAGCTGGTTCCCGGAGACCTAGTTTTGTTGGGAACTGGTGATGTTGTTCCCGCAGATGCAAGGTTACTGAATGTAGACGAATTATCTATAGATGAATCATCCCTAACGGGAGAGTCGTACCCTGTTAGAAAAGTCTCTCCAGAAATGTCAGCCGAAAGCCCCTCTATTCATGAAATGAAAAACGTTGCTTTTATGGGAACATACGTTAAAGACGGAGAAGGAATCGGCGTTGTCACAGCCACAGGCAAAGACACATATCTTGGGAAAACTGCACTGCTCTTGAAGAAGATAAAAAGAGAAAGCGAATTTCAAAAGAACATGACGAAATTCGGATACACTCTAATAAAAGTGGTTTTGGCGAGTGTCGTTCTAATTTTTCTCATTAACGTCCTCCTCGTAAGGGATATAATAAGCACTATCTTGTTTTCTTTGGCTTTAGCTATCGGGATGGTCCCAGAGGCATTGCCTATAGTAGTAACAATAGCTCTTTCCAGTGGAGCGCTAATGCTTGCAAAGAAGAGTGTTATTGTAAAGAGACTAGTTTCTGTTGAGGATCTCGGAAACGTTGATGTCGTCTGCACCGACAAAACGGGAACGATCACAGAAAACAAACTGACGCTTGAAAAGTATATGGACATTAACGGAAAACCAGAGAACAATTTAATCCTCTATTCGCTCTTGTGCAACTCAATAAGGAAGAAGAAAGACGTAGGCAACCCGATTGACACGGCAATATGGAATTATGCAAAACAAAACTTTGACATAAAGGCACTTGAAAATTACTCCATCGTAAAGGAGATGCCGTTCGACTCAAATCGGAAAAAAATGAGCGCGGTGATAAGAACAAGTGGAAAGTTATTACTCATATCAAAAGGCGCTCCAGAATCAATACTTGACATCTCAACTCACGTATGGCAGAACGATGAAGCCGGCTTGTTGAAAGAAAAAGAGGCTACGAAAAGACTGTATGAGGAGTACGGAAGTAAAGGATACAGAGTAATCGCTGTTGCCTACAAGGAGGTCGAAGAGAAGGAAAGCTACTCTAAAGATGATGAATTTGGACTCACACTGCTTGGCTACATTGCATTTATGGATCCCCCCAAAAAGACGGCAAAACAGGCCATCAAACTAAGCAGAAAGCTGGGAATCGAAGTTAAAATCTTGACAGGTGACGGGCCTCATGTTTCAAAGGAAATCGCTCGCCAAGTCGGTTTGAAAGTGAAAGATGATGAGGTTATGCTTGGCCCAGAAGTTGACAAACTTACAGATGATGAGCTGCAACAAAAAGTGAACAAAATAGTCATTTTTTCAAGAACAACTCCTGAACACAAGTATAGGGTGGTGAAGGCTCTGAGAAGAAACGGGCGAATTACAGCTTGCTTGGGTGATGGAGTGAACGATGCCCCAGCACTTAAAGAGGCTGATGTAGGTATAGCTGTAGATCAAGGGTCAGACATTGCAAAAGACGCCGCGGACATTGTCTTGCTCAAGAAAAGCTTGAAAGTAATAATCGATGGCATTAGAGAAGGAAGAAGAACATTCAGCAACATAGTCAAGTATATAATCTATACTGTCGCAGGAAATTTCGGCGATCTTTACACCATCGGGGCTGCCTCAGCGGTGCTGCATTTTTTGCCTTTGCAGCCATCTCAACTGATCTTGGCTAACTTTCTAACTGACACTCCCGTCATTGCTGTTTCAACAGATAACGTTGAAAAGGAGGAATTAGTACGCCCAAGAAGATGGGACATAAATCACATTTTCAAATTTGGCGGACTTCTTGGTCTAGTAAGTGCTATGTTCGACATATTACTTATTCTACTGCTGATTTCCGTTTTTAACGTATCCAATGTTCTATTCAGAACCGCCCTGTTTGTAGAGATTGTCTTGTCAGAGGTATTCGTTTTATTCATGATAAGAACGGACAAGTTCTTTTTGAAGAGCGAGCCTCCTAGTAAGAAATTGATTTGGGCGTCGGTAATAGCCCTGTTACTAACCTTTGCATTGATTTACCTTCCCATCACCAGCTTTTTTGAATTCACCTTTCTACCTCTGCCTTTGCTCGGAGTTGTAATTCTAGTCGTATTTGGGTACATCGCTGCGACAGAAATGGTAAAACTGGCGTACTTCAAACAACTCATAAAATCAAAAATCAAGCCCATGTTAGCTGCTCAAGTAAGACTTCTAGACATCGTGGCGATAATATGTCTACGTTTCGAAAACGAGATTTCCATAGCGTCTCTGCTTGAAGATCTGATGGAGAGTGCAAGCTATCCCATCGACCCCAAAAAGACCATCTACAACCTCCATCACTTGCAACGCGCAGGATTAGCCAGCATTGATTGGCAACAGAAAACCATTAGACGTGAAAAACCAATGAAGGAGTACGTGATGAAATACGTTGCGGGCAAATTCTGGCCAGAGATAGCAGCGGACTGGCACAAGATCAGTTCAACCATTCAAAATAAATACAACAAGGTAAACCCAGAATATCAAACCCTGCTATTTTCGAAATAGTGTACGAAGATTCAAACACTGCAAATCTCACAGTAATTATTGGACTAGCAATTCTCCCTAGCGCGCCCATTTGGCAAACTCATTTTTTGCTTTCCAGAAAGTCTTTCCTCATAAATCCGGGGATCGGCGGCCATATTTTTTCTTCCTCAAATTTCCTTTTTACCAGTTCCGTAACCTTGGATTTGATAAATTCTTCGTTTTCAGGTTCATTTATCCAAAACAACGACTCTATCTCTACAGTCCATTCCCTAGTACGTACAACAAATCTTATCTCTCGTTTTCTATTCTCGTCTACGATTACGTTTGGGTGACTTGCAAGAACACTGGCGATAACTTTCTTGGCTTTTCCAATGTCAAAAACATAGTCAACGCAAAATATGATGGAAGCTACTGTCTCCCTTTTGCCACCAGTGAGATTAATTATGTTCTCCCTCAATAGCGCAGAATTTGGAATAGTGATGGCGTTTCTATCATAGGTCTTCAGTTTAGTCGTTCTGAGACTAATGTCCGTAACTACGCCTGTCAGATTCCCAACTCTTATTACGTCCCCAATTCTGTAGGTTTTTCCTGAGATTATCAATAGCCCAGAAACCCAATTCTCAATTATGTCCTTCAAAGCAAAACCAATTATTAGAGCCCCAATACCTAAACCAGCAAGTAACCCCGTCACATCAACGTTGAAAGTCCATAAAATCAAAATAACTGCTACTGAGTAGACAACTAGCTGAAAGAACCTCTGGGCATGAACAAGTCGCCCCTTTTTGACCTTAATTTTCTCCTCAGCAACCCTCACCACCAATCGATTGAAAATTACTACCAAAATAAAGCTGGCAATTATTATCACGACAACTTGCAGGATCAAAAAGATGAGAGACCAATCCAGAAAATCAAACATAGATGGCTACCCTACCATACTCCCATGCCTTCACACGATAAGTATTTCTTCTAAACTTCTTGAAGTTCAAATCTTCGCGCACCTGTTATACCAGAGGCAATTCTCGCTATTCCATTCAATAGAAAGACAAACGAAAGCATAAAGACTAAAGTTAGGAAACCGAAGTCTGCAAACATGAAAACCGCAACGGACAAAGCAATAGTCAACAGGCCTATTATTACAAGTAAACCCCGAAGCCAGCCGGGAAAGACCTTGGCGAATCCACCGATTACAACTCTTGCGATTCCAAGCAACAGCAGGGCGGCCGAAAGCAAATATATCAACGTTTGAGTGGCAAGTTGAGGATGAAGCAAAGCCACGATTGCTAGCACAAATGCCAGTATACCTGCTCCTAAGTTAACTGCTCGTAACCCATCTGAAAGGTGCTTTCCAAACATTCCGATGATGATCCTTGCAATCCCTACGACTAGCAGAGCAAACGAAAGTACGAAAATCAGAGTCAAAATGGCAAGCTCAGGATATGCTAGAACAACGATTGACAATATGATGGTGATCAAACCGAAGATAACGTCTAAAGCACGCAACCAACCTGGAGACTTCACTTCACTCATATTAAACCATCAGGGAACTTCTTATCCATCTCGCTATAATAAATTTTGGATGGAAAAGAAAGAAGATGCAGAGAAACTAGCACACCTCTTCCATGCCTAAATCCTAGTAGGATTTCGGCAAGCCCAGAACATGTTCGCCTATGAAGGCCAAAGCCATCTGATGAGTCACAGGCGCAAGCCTAATCAGGTTTACCTCTCTCCACCAACGCTCCACATCATACTCAACAGCATAACCATAACCACCAAAAGTCTGCATAGCATGATAAACAGCTTCAGTACCAGCCTCAACAGCAGCAACCTTAGCCATGTTAGCCTCAGCACCGCAACGTTCGCCTTTATCGTAAAGCCAAGCAGCCTTGTAATTCAATAGTCTAGCCGCCTCAATCTTTGCCTTAGCCTCAGCCAACGGAAACTGAAGAGCCTGATGCGAACCAATAGGCACAGCAAAAACCTTCCTTTCCTTAGCATAATTAACAGCCTTCCTTATAGCCAAAAGCCCAAGCCCACAAGCAGCCGCCGAGAAAGACATCCTCTCAGGATTCAGAGTATCCAAAACAAAATACCAACCCTTATCCACCTCACCCAACAAGCTTTCCTCAGAAACCTTAAGGTCACTAATGTAAACTTCAAAGGTCTTCGAATAATTAATCCCATGCTTCTCAATAGGAATAATCTCAACCGCAGGATCAGGCAAATCCACAACAAACAAGCTCAAACCCAAAGTTCTCTTCGTAACCTTCTCCAAAGCAGTCGTCCTTGTTACGAGCAACATTCCCTTAGCCCGGTCAGCCCCTGAAATAAACATTTTCTGCCCATTAATCACATATTCATCGCCTTCTTTCACAGCCATAGTCCGAGTGTTCAACGTATTCGTCCCAGCATCAGCCTCAGTCAAAGCCAAACAAAACTCCAAACCCTTGGCAATCTTCGGCAAATACTTCTCCTTCTGACTCTCATTCCCATGTTTCACAATGGACAAGCCGCCAAACACAGAAGACAAACACAGAAACCATTCACCACCCAACCCGCAACCCTCAGAAACCAAAGTCTCCATAGCCAAAATCATATCAAACATTCCCATCCCGCCTCCACCATACTTTTCGGGGATGATTATGCCTGGAAAACCAGCCTCAATCAAAGTCTTCCAAAAATCTTCAGGAAACTCATGATTCTTATCTTTCTCCCGCCAATATTCTGGACCAAAATCCTTAGCTATGTCAGCAGCTGCCTCAACAACCATCTTCTCCTCTTCAGTCAACTCAAAATCCAAAGTTTTTCCCTCGACCCAAGTTTTATGGCGAAAATATCTCTAAACTAAGAATATAAATTCTTTCACGAAGAAAATGCAAAGTCTATACTATCTCTTGGTTGCTTAATGCGTTTTGCAGAGCATTAATCACGTTTTGTCTTCCCATGGTAAGTATGTAAGGACCCAGTCTTGGTCCTCGTGGCACGCCTACAAGAATCATATACAACGTTTTGAAGAACCTTGCAGGTTTCAGGTTGTACTTTTTGGCAGTGTTGAATATGGCGTTTTGTGTTTTTTCAGCTTCATCTTCAATCTTTAGCGTTTCAATCAATTCTTTTGTCGCTTGTCTCTCTTCCACGGTTAGGCTTATGATGGTTTCTTTTATTGCTTCAAAATCCCTTACCCAATTAAACGCAAATTCAATTCGCTTCTTCAAGTTTTCATCAAGCGTTTCGTCTTTCTGCAAATATCCGTAACTTCGAAGCTTTTCAGTAATGAATTCTTCTTCACGTCCCTTCGGTGCCATCTTAGCCAAGAAAGCCAGCAAGTTATATGGCACATGAATGCTTGGTTTTCCAGGCGGCTTTAACGCCCAACAATATGCATACAAACCTTGAAGCTTAGCTCGTTCCTTCTCGTCTCTTATTGGTTTCTTTCCGAAGTATATGTCCTCTAAATGGTCCAGTTCGTTCACGTAGAATGGAATATCTGTCACGTCTAGTGTACGGGTTCCAACGAATCTTTTCAGCATAAGCACGAGCAAAGACTGGGGTGAGCCGTAACGAAACCAGACTTGAGGAGTTAGAACATTTCCCACGGAACTGGCGATTTTTCTTCCAGCCTTGTCAAGAAACATTTCGTAGCGTGCGTGCATAGGCGGTTCAAACCCTAGGATCTCTCGGCAGATCCTGTCGTTTATTCTAACAGAATCCTCTATGTCTTTCCCGTATGGTTCAAATCTTACGTCCAAGGCTTTCCATCTAGCTGCGAATTCACCCTTCCAGCTGAGTTTGCCTTCGCCTTTAGCGACGTCTGTCTCCCCTTTGTAGCCGCACCCTTCTATCCAACGTCCCTTTATTTCCATGCCCTCGCAGACGTACAAAACTTTGTTTTCCTCTGGTAAGAATTCAGTGGCTTTTGTGGTGTATATGCGCCCGCAGTTTTTGCATACTGGAAAATAAGGCAAGACTCCCATGTAACGTTCCTGTCCAACTTCCTCCTTAACTATTTCTCCAACTCTCTTCGCGTTAAGAAGCAATGTTCTAATTTCTTCGTTCAATAATCCTGTTTCATAGGCTTCTTTGCCAGACATATGCTTGTATTCTATTCCACACTTGTCTAATGCTTCCAATAATAGCGAACTCATGTGCTCGCCGTAGCTTTGATGGCAACCAAAGGGATCTGGAACAGCTGTTACTGGAAAGCCTAAATATTTTTCTAGAGATTTTGGCAGTCCAGCGGGAGCCTTGCGTAAACCATCCATGTCGTCACAGAAGGCAATCAATTCTGAATTATAGTCTTGCCCTTGGATAGCTAATGTAACAGCGTAAGAACGGGCAGCATCGCCTAGGTTGCCAACGTGTGGAAGCCCAGAAGCGCCAAGTCCCATCTCCGTTCTAATCAAGTTTAAGCTTCTGCCCAGCTTCCGCTCTCTTTCAATTATCTCGGCAGCCATTTTGTCGTACCATGTGCCACGACCAATTATTTTCTCACTCATACCATGCCTAGCCTCTACATGCATTAACCAGTCTGTGAATAAAAAATGTTTAGAAAAAGTGAAGAGTTATTTTCTTTTCAAAGCGGCAGCAATCGCTAAAACGCCTAGCACAAGCAGTATTATCGCCAAAGAATAAAGTGGCTCAATTGAGTACATAAACCATGCTCCGCCAATCGCTATCAGTATTAGACCCATAGCAAATGTGCTGAATGGACCACGCTCATATTTGTGCGGGTTTGAAGTTCTCATTCCAGCTAACGCTATTGTCCAGCAACCGTATAACGCGAGTATTAGGGCTGGAATCAACGACCAGTCAATCAGATCCAATGGCGTATAGAGGATTATGGAAACTACTAGGATTATCAAGAAAATTCCGATGGATAGTAGTCCTCGATTTCCGTTTCCACTCATCTAGTTGCCTCTTATTCTATTTTGGCTCCACAGTCTGGACAGAACTTTGAGGTTGAAGGAATAAGTTTTCCACATTTTGGACATTTAATTGTTCCAGCACTTGGGGGAGTAAGCTGTGTTCCGCATTCAGGACAGAACTTCGAAGTAGCTGGGACTTTCGCGGCGCATTTTGGACAAATCACTAAGGCAGCAGCTGGTGCCTGCGCTGGACCCGTAGGCGTCATAACTTGCGGTATAAGCACCATACCCGTTCCCAAGCCAGCTCCAGATGATTTTCCAAGCTCTTCAGCAGCCTTCTTCACAGTCTCCATTCGCAACACTTCCTCTGGTCTAGCCCCTCCAGTTCTAAGCCAGAACAACCGCTCCCGATATTCCGGTGTCGTGTCTATCCCTTCAAATCGCAGGTCTGTCAATTCCAAACCTATTCGCTTAAAGTAGTCTAAAATGGCGTTTTTCACGACCATCGATGTCTCATCAAGTCTTGTAAAAACAGTGATCAAATCATAATGCGAGAGCTCATCAATCATTTTCTCATTTAAGAAACCACGCAGATAATTGTTAACATCTTCAGTTGAGTATGCCTTTTGTCCACCAACAACCTCGTTCACGAAGAGCTGCGGATTTTCAACCTTGAACCAGAAAGAACCGTGCACTTGTAATGGCGCAAGCTCAGTCGTTTGGGCTCGCGTTCCATATTTTCCAGCGAAAACCTTTGTTGAGACGAAAATTACTGTTGCTTTGAAAGGTTTTTCGCCATATCCAGCAATTCGTGTCAGCAATCCAGTAATTAATGGCAAGTTCAGTGTTGTTAATGTGTGTCTTCCTGCACCGAAAACATCGTAGGATTTGCCGTCTCTGAAAAACACTGCGACTTCGTATTCATGTACTATTAGCTGGGCGCCCCATGTGATTTCTTCGTTTGGATATCTCCACAGAATGTCTTCTGCACCTGGGTTTTTCCAGTCTATAACCTGCGGCATCTTAACTCACTCCTAATATTACTTCGCCTCTCTTATCAAAAGTTTTCTCAAAAGCCTCCAACGTTTCAACCAGATGCTGTGTGTGCTCTTTTGCCTTTTTGATTTCTTGTTTCATGACTTCCGTTTTAAACGCTTCAACTTCATTGACTATTTTCTCTACGTCATCAACTAGCTTGTTGTCAAAATCAATCATTCTGTCAAGATTCGCCTCTTCAACCTTCACTATGTTAAAGAAGCCAGCATACCCATAAGAAGCATGATCAATCTTTGCTGCTACACGGTCAAATTTTGCGACAAGGCGGTCCACATCTGTCAAAACTTCAAATAAACGGCGCTCAGACAATTTCTGAAAAACATTTTTAAGGTCACTTTTCGCTTCAGAAAACATTCGATATAAATGGTTCCTGATAAGCCTATCAGATTCTCGCCGCAACTCTTTTTCCTTATAACCGCGGAACCCTGGCATTGCTGCAAGAATACGCTCAGAAACACGCATCTGCTTTTTTGCCTTCTCATAAAAATCTTTTTTCGCACTCAAGAACTGTCTCCTCACATTCATCTTTCAATTTTATAAATGCATAGTTGCCACATTTAAAGTTTAGTTTAAAAGCTTCTAGGAAGGGGTTAGACCAAACCGTTTTTTCTTTGGCGAACTTCATACGCAACCTGATGCACTCGCGCGCACTTGTGTTCCGGCGAAATCTAAAATAGAAGCTTCTCCCAGAATTTGAATGCGCGCATGCGTATCTAAGTGAATGGTTTTGTGAGAAATGAGTGACGTCAAGAATCTAGACGAAGGTGAATTCCTGCAACTTTGGAAGTTTAATGGAAGAACTTCGCCAACGTAAGCTCATCAGATCCAGCAATAACCCCGTCTCTGACTACGCCGAAAAAATAGTTTGCGAAAAACTGAAACTGCTTCTTCAGAAGAAATCAAGCAAGGGTTATGACGCTATAGATGAGAACACTGGAGCAAAATATCAGATCAAAGCTCGTCGATTAACCAGACACAACAAGTCAAGGCAATTAGGTGTCATTAGGAATCTAGATCAGAAGCTGTTTGATTACGTGATTGCAGTAATCTTCAATGAATCCTTCAAGCCTCTCGCAATTTGGAGGATTCCAAGAGAGACGATTCCAAAATATGCTCGTTATTCTCGTCATCAAAACGGACAGATTCTTGTTCTAACAGGAAAAGTCCTTGAAGACGTCACAGCGAGTCGACTTCTCTAATTGTTTTACGTAGCGTGAGATAAGGGTTATTCGAACAACAACGCAGTGGAGACATCTCCCGCAATTCCCCCTCTTTTTTGTTTTGTAGCGTCATTTAAAACGAACCATATTAGTTTTCTCGGTTATCTACTTGGGGTTCCGGTTCTTCAGAAAATGCTTGATATTATCTATACAGGATATGGAAGCTACCTCCGACAACATTGAAGGTTTCTTCGATATAACAGACCCAGAAACTGTTTTAGCATTGATGTACAATGAAGCTTTCAGAAGGGCAAAGAGAAGGAATACTGATTACATTGTCTAATGTGGCTGTAAGGCTTACGTGTAATCCTTCTTTTAAATTTATAAGTTATATTTTCACTTTAAGGAAAAATGAAGAACAAATGGGATAAATGAGTTGGCAAAAGGCTATTATACTAAACCCAAACGAGCAAGTTGTACATTCATGGGACGGAGACTGTGAACGATGGCCTAAGCAAGTATTCAAAGAAAAAGGACTGATACGATATAGATACGTTTCTAAGGAAGCAAAAGAGCGAACTTCTGTGCGTTGGTTCTTACAAATCAAAGATTGCTATGGCTTGAGCGAAGAGGAATGTTATCTAAGACTTAACGTGCTTCGTTTGAAATAGATTTACGAGAGCTTCAAGGAGTAACTTGCGGTGGAGCAATTAACAAGTGGGTTTCAATAACCGACAAGAATGGAGAGAATGTATTTCATCTTCGTGGAGTGGGTAAAAAGGAAATAGAACCGTTCAGGGATATGATTTTAAGACAAGTAGAGAAACTGAAAGAACCTGTTACAAAGGAAGCCCCTAGTATTCAGAAGGAAATCATAACCAAAGAAGTTGTTATGGTGTCTTGTGAATATTGTAGAGCTTTAATGCCTCAGACTTCTACGTTCTGTCCAGAATGTGGAGCAAGAAGGAAAGGTTAAGGACACATTAATGTTCTTACAACACCCCCTATCTTGAGGCTTCGCCTCATTCTTTCCCCAAAGGGAAAGACACCACTGACTTGAAAGACTTCTCAGCTTGCTTGCCTCTACCTCCTAGTGGCTCGCCATTTTCAGTCTCCACTCGGAAAATTGGCTTTCGTCTGGCAAGCAAGCGTCACCCTGCTTTTAAGCACGTCAACCCGTTGAAGTTCATGGGGGGTTAAAAATTTAAATCTTACCTTTGAATAATACTTACGATAAAAATGAAAATCGTACATGTTTCAGATACCCATATCACTCCCTACGGACGTTTTAGAGAAAAATGTTTCAATGAAATGGTCAAGAAAATAAATGAAATTGAACCAGACCTTGTTATACATTCTGGTGATATAACTGAAGATGGTCTTTTGGATGAGTATGAATTAGCTCGGGAAAAGTTAAAACAAATAGAAGCAGAGTTAGTGATTATCCCGGGTAACCATGATGTAAGAAACGTGGGCTATAAACTTTATCCAGATTTCTTTGGAAAAAAACATACAGTAAAAAAAATTAAAAATGTGAAAATAGTAGCCTTAGACACTACAGTTCCAGACATAGAGGGAGGTAGGCTCGGGAGAACAGGTCAAGATTATTTAAGAAAATCAGTTGAAAACCTTCCTGGAT
Source organism: uncultured Candidatus Bathyarchaeia archaeon (assembly GCA_964598485.1). Lineage (GTDB taxonomy): Archaea > Thermoproteota > Bathyarchaeia > Bathyarchaeales > Bathycorpusculaceae > SOJA01. The sequence continues at coordinate 564,503 of CAZRCD010000001.1, read as the reverse complement.
TAATAAATGTTGTTGCCATACATCATCACTTAATACCTGTTCCAGATGCTGGAAGGTCAAGAAACTTGATTGATGATGCAGGAGATGTCCTTAAGTTAGTAAGTGAAAATTACGTTGATCTGGTTTTAATGGGACATAGGCACGTTCCCTACATAACTAGATTAGAAAATACGATCATGTTAAACGCAGGAACACTTTCTTCTGTAAAAACTAGAGGATACCATGGGCATTCTTTTAATTTGATTAATTTTTATGATAAGTCAGTTGAAATAGAAGTTATAAAATTACTTGAAGGTAAATTTACAGTGGAATGTGTAAAAAAGTATAAACTTACAGATTAGTTAGGATCTAGTCGTTATGATAGGTTTATCTTGAACAATAATAGCGCGCTATTGAAGACTGGAATAGGCGTAGTCTAGCAACCACTTTCAATGTACATCTCAACAGAATCTATCCCATAAAAAACTAGGGGGGTAGGCCGTATTGGCTCTTTTTCAAAAAATAAAATGACTCTTGTCTACATAGCGAAGAACATTTCTACGGGTTTCCAGTTGCTTAGAGCCCTGTCTATATGCAAAGATCTACCGGCGTAGTGAAGTGTGCCGAGACACGCGCCTGATTCAGAACAGATAGCGTTGTTTACTCTAAATTATTATGAAGAACCAACATGAACCGATTGCATAGTGCCTTCTTAATCCTCATTCATTTTTTTGTAAGCATTGTCTTCGGCTTCACAGTGTTTTCTCCAAACATTTTTCTGGCACAACGTTACCGCCTAAGCTTTTAACTATTCATAACGTATTTCTTCTTTTTATGTGGTTTAAAATGTGAATTCTGAATTCATAAACTATATATTAATTCATAGTCTGAATCTAGGCGCAGTGCGATTTGAATGGGATGTTGAAGTTGATGGAGTTAAAATCTTCAGAACAAGCATGTAGTGCTAATCCAGCTTTTCTTTCTTTAGAGTGGGTAGGTATTTTGCATGCATAAAGGGTTTATATCAAGAAGCTTAAGACATGTACGAAGGTTTTGGTGATGAGAAGATCTAAACTTGAAATATACACCGATATACTACGGGTTCTGGCTCAACGTGGACCGTTAAAATTAACTCACGTCATGTACAAAGCCAACGTAAACTGCAGCGTTCTCAAGGAATATTTGGATTTTCTGGTTAAACAAGGCTTAGTGGAAGAAAGAACTGTCGGGAAAAAAAGAGTTGTTTACGCAGTAACTCAGAGAGGTAGAATTGTGATCAAACACTTCAGAGAACTAAAACAAGTGTTGCCCATAACAGAAGAAACTAAAAACAAAATACTAATCCCCTACTAATCTTTAGTGCGCGCCATTTTGAGAGCTCAAAAATCTTCTTTTAAGCAACATTCTATGTAACTTTTCTACTCGTTTCTTGTCAATGTAACCTTTGTGAGGACGAAAGCCTCCTGAAAATCCATTTGGAATATGCAAGAGTTCATGAATCACTGTTTTTTCTTTCTCTATATCACTCAACTTGTCATATTGCTCAGAGATAACCTCGATAATATATGCTGCTGGCCGCCTCAATGCTTCTTGCCATATACTTCCCAACCCGTGAATACGAGCAATAATCCTTTTAGATTTTGAACCCTTACTTCGGTAACAATACACAAATTGAGGCACAACATGAAACAGATCCAAACTATCTATCATCTCATCCACTAACTTCTTGACATCTGGAGCTTCAATGTATTCCAATGTCAAACTTACCACCCTCTAACATTCGACGTATGCCGTCACATATATCGCTAGAGAACTGAAAATAATTACTTTTGCCACTCTCACTCACCATAAATCTGGATCCATATTGCGAATGCACACGGCTTCTGGAAGACTCTTCAGTTTCGTCAAAATATTCCGAATCCAGTTGAGGGTATGTCGCCTTTTATGACCGTTCCAGTTGCCCCGTCTATCAGCAACTGGTAAGCTTTGCCCTTATACTCATATTTCACAAACCATATTGGGGCATGCAAGTAAACCGTTTGATCTATTTTTATCTCATTTTTCATTTCGATAATTCTGTCAACATCTTGCTGAGCCAAAAAACGATGATGCTCCTCAATTTGCTGCTTTGCAAGCCCTGCAGCCTCGTTTTTTTCGATTTCGCTGTTCAGAACCTTAGCGAAAGCTTCGATTTTTCTAAAGTCGTAGGGGATCTTACCCGTTAATGGCACGTCATATTCCCTTGTTGGAAAATTCGTTGCCTTTCTTGCCAGAACAAGCCAATCATACTTCTTCTCAATTTTCCCTTCCTTAACAACTGGCGGGGTTATACGTTCAAAAATCCCTTTGTAATCGCTTTCAGCTTCCACAGACACAACCCAAAAAGGTAAATACATCAACGTTTTTTCCATAATTTTCGATTTTCTTGCGAGGTCTGAAGGCTTCAGAAAGCCTGCACGCATCCAATTTTTAATAGGCTCTTCAATTTCTGTCAGGTCATACTTGTTCTGAAGCATAGAATGTTCGAAGGTGAAAGCCTTTCCAGTTTCTATCACAACCGTGTAGCCGCAGTATTTGCACGTAGCTATTATTTCGCCCGGTTCAAACGATATTGGTGCACCGCAATGGGAACACGTTATTTCCTGAACTATGGACATCTATTTTCACGGCTTCTGCTTTTCCCTCTTCATTATTTCGTTTGCCACAATGACGCCTGACGCTGAAGCTTGAATCAACCCTCTTGTGACGCCGGCTCCATCACCAATTGTGAACAAGTTGTGGATTTTAGTTTCTAGGCTGTTGCTTAACTGCAGTCTTGAAGAATAGAATTTTACCTCGATGCCATATAGAAGCGTGTCTGTTGAATGTATTCCTGGAGTAATTTTGTCTAGTGCCTGAAGCATCTCCCTTATATCAACAAGGTAGCGGTATGGCAAAACGAAGCTTAAATCGCCTGGCGTGGCATTCTTCAATGTCGGGGTCACCACGCTTCGGTCAATCCTCTCAGGTGTTGATCTCCTTCCAGACTGCAAATCGCCTAAACGCTGTATCATTACGCCTCCGCTGAGAAGGGTGGAAAGCCTAGCAAGATACTTCCCATAAGCTATCGGTTCCTTAAACGGCGCCGTGAAGGAGGTGCTCACTAAAAGGGCGAAGTTCGTGTTTTTCGTCTTCCTTTCTGCGTAACTTTGTCCATTAACACTCAAAACACCATTGTAGGATTCTGCTATGACCTCACCGTACGGTGCAACACAAAAAGTACGGACTTGATCGTCAAAAAACTTTGAATAGTAAACAAATTTAGGTTCGTAAAGAGCGCTTGTCAATTCCTCCATGACAGAAGCTAAAACTTCAACTCTTATCCCAACATCAACAGGGTTGTTAAGCGTCTTCAAGCCTAATGCTTGAGCCTCCGCTTGAAGCCATTCGGCTCCGCTCCTTCCAGGCGCAACAATAACGTATTTCCCGAAGAACTTTTCGCCATTAACCGTTTCGACGCCTTCAACAACATTGTTTTTTACTATAAGCCCCTTGACGTCTTTTTTCAGCTTAACTTCAACATTGCCATTCAGTTCTTGACGCATTCTTCGAAGGGTTTGAGCACACCTCTCCGTGCCCATATGCCGAATTTTTTGGCGAATAAGTTTTAAACCAGCTAACGAGGCTTTTCGTTCAATCTCCTCTACTTTTTTAATGTCTGTTCCATAAACGTGTTTGGTTGCCCCAAATTTTATGTAAACACTATCCACATAGCTTATGAGTTCACCAAGCTCTTCTGTTGAAACGTACTGGTTTAGCCAACCACCAACCTCCGTTGACAGCGTAAGTTTTCCGTCGCTGAAGGCTCCTGCTCCTCCCCACCCAGATAACAGCAAGCATGGTTCACAGTGGATACATTCGAATCCACGGCTTGCTGGGCATTTACGCTGGTTTATGTCTGGTCCTTTATCAAGCATCAAAACATTTAGTTTGGTTTTTTCTGCAAGCTCAAGGGCTGAAAATATTCCTGCTGGACCCGCTCCAACGATTATCACATCATACTTCAAAGCACTCATCCCCTTTGAAACCCAGAACTACATGTAACAGCTTGCATATATTTTTAACGAGCACTTTAATGTAGAAAACAGCTTGCACTCTAGAAAACTATCACTTTTGCATATGCGGTATGAGACATAGAAACTTCACAGTTTTTTGACTGCTGTTTTTGAGCTGATGTTTCTCATTTGGAGGAATAAAAATGACGTCGCCAGCTCTAAACTTTCTTTTTTCTCTACCAACCACGATGCCTTCACCTTCTAGGATGAAGACCTCATGTTCCCAAGGGTGAATGTGTAAAGGACTGTAGCCTCCAGGCTCCATCTCGAACAACCTCATGGCAAAGTTTTCAGCCCCCATTTCCTTCGTGATAAGCCATCTAACACTTAGTTTTAAGGTTCCTTCCCCCGCATCTTTTGCTTCAACATCCCGATAATGAAAGATTTTCATCGCAATCACTTATCTAGATCAACTACAGACTCAACAATTATTAAGCTTACTCAGAAAAAAGAAGTGTCTTGGCGAAACATTATACTGGAAAAGGACTGGAGCGCCCAAAAACATATCCGCGTGTGTTGATCTAACAATTCGAATAAAGCACTCGTAAAAGGATGGTCAACATGGAAGAGTTTGGAGAATTTCCGCAGTTGGAAACGGATAGACTGATACTGCGCGAAATGACACTCGATGATGTGGAATTCTATTTCCGCCATTTCAACAAAGATGAAGTCGTAGAAGGCTGCTGTTTTCCAGGACCTAAAAACCTTGAAGCAGCTAAGAAAGAACTCGAACTCTATTGTATAAAACCCTTCAAAGAAAACAGGGGCATTCGCTGGGGAATCGTCAGAAAAGGCGGTAATGAGCTGATAGGAACTTGCGGCTATTACGATTGGAATAAAACTGCACATCGAGCTGAAATCGGATACGACTTGGATCCTGCATACTGGGGACAAGGCATTATTACAGAAGCTCTATGTGTTGTGTTAAAACATGGTTTTGAAGAACTGATGTTAAACAGAATCCAAGCAATCATTGACTCAAATGTTAGATCTTTCAGACTTGTTAAGAGACTGGGCTTCAAAAAGGAAGGAGGTTTTCGACAAAGCTACTTTAACGGACAATTTAGAGACGATGTCTGCTTTTCATTACTTAAAAAGAGTGGACAAAATCTTAACGACTTCGTTCAAGCACTGGAATTGGACTTACGCCTCCACAGTAGAGAAAGTATTGCTTGATGAAGAAAAACAGTCGCTTACACAACATTCAGTCCTTTATTGCTTCTAGAAGGCTCATCACGTTCCACAATTTCACCCTTGTATAAGGCGGCATGTTCGGGTCCTGCAAAATTTCATCCAAAGTTGATATGGCATTTGAGGCTCTAACGGCAGACGTGTATTCTGTTGTTTGCAGAACTCCCATGGACTTCTTTGCCGCTCTTCGAATGTTCCTAGGAGTAGTAGTATCCTCAGAAACTTGTCCCAGCACGACTAACGCTTGTCTAACTCTCTCTTCATATTCCTGCAGTTTCTTCTTCCTAACCATAATATGCCACCCCACACAATTTCGTAATAACCTAGTTATATAGGCTTTTATACGTATTTATTTCGGAGGTTTTAAAACTTGCCGCAAGAAGAAAAACATATTAAACGAATGGCTGACCTGCTGCGTCAAGGTGCAACTTTAACAGAGTTAGCCTGTCCTGCATGTGCTTCTCCACTTTTTAGGTTGAGAAGTGGAGACATCTGGTGCGCAAAATGCGAAAAAAAAGTCATAGTAGTCAAAGAAGGAGAAGACCCGTCAAAAATAACAGGCTCAATTGTTCTAGAAAAACTTGAAGCAACGCTTCTAGTGAAAGTTCAAGAAATCCAAAGCAAAATGGAACATGAACAAAACATGGAAGAGCTGCAAAAACTGGGGGCAGTGCTTTCTGGACTGCTGGAAAACCTTGAAAAAATAAGGAAAACTAAAAGAGCGTAGGGCGAAAACTTGTAATGTTGGGATTTTATGAGAGTTTTCCGAAAAACGTTCATAAAATAACACATTTTAAAGTTTCAGCTTCAAAAAAGAGACTGCAACGAGCCCTAACTCAAATGCTTCACAAATTAAACAACGAAACCTTTAGCTTAGAAGATGTTACCCACCCGTCAGTACCTCGATGCACAGTCGTTTTTGAGTTTGGAATAGCAGATGAAGTCAATTTCAATTATTTGGACGAAAAAGAAACAAACAAAGCGTTAAAAGTCATAAATAAAAAACTGTTCAAGATCATGGATTTCTTCTGTGCAATACGCTATTATAAAACAGAAAATAAAAAGAAAACTCCGCTGAAATTTGATTATTACATGCTTCGATTCACGTTTAACAAAAAATCAACAGAAATCCAAGTTTTCCACGAAAGAGGACCCAGACACGTATCACCAGAGGAAATCGTCAATTTCGTTGTCAACAAAACTAACAAAGAGTTTTCAAGGAAAATATTAAAAGCTATTACGGCTTCTTAAACCTGTTTTTTCCAAAAATCCTAGAACAACCGTTAGAATATTATCTGCAACTTCTTGTTTAGAGTTGTTCCCATCTATTTTAACAAGCTCGCCCTTTTCAACAAATTTCACGTAGACCTCTCGCACCTTCTGCTGAGTGCCCAAATTTTCCATGACTGATTTCCTAGGCTTCAGTCTTTGGATCACAGTTTCTGGTTCAACATCAATGAAGACTGCTAGGTGTGGGCGTATCGCGTGTTCATTTATCTTTTCAATCCATTCTAAATCAAGCCCAGCTGCCCCTTGATAAGCTAAAGAGGAATAAACATAACGATCAGAAACCACAAGTTTTCCTTCATTCAAGGCAGGAATAACCTCTTTTTCCACATGCTCAAAACGATCGGCAGCAAACAGCAAAGCTTCCACAATGCTGGAAACACGTGTTTCACCATGCAAACAGTATTCTTTAATCAAGCTTCCAATTTTTCCGCCGCTTGGTTCAGCAGTATAGATTGCATCATAACCTTTTTTCTCAAGCCTTTCCACAAGAAGTTTGGTTTGCGTTGTTTTTCCACAGCCGTCTAGTCCCTCAACACAAATGAAAACGCCTTTTCTTTTCATCTTTTCCATCCCTTGTGGCTTTGAGCATTAGGCATTATAAGAGTGAATGTATTAATAATTGTTTAACCAGAGCTTGGAGAAGACTGTTGATGCCACGAAATTATTGGGGCGAAATAAAGGACCCTGTTCACGGATACGTTTACATAACTGCAGATGAAAAAGAAATCATCGACTCTTACCCTGTCCAGAGGCTGCGTAGGCTACGTCAACTCGCAGGTGCAGAATACGTCTATCCAGGGGCAAATCACACACGTTTTGAACATTCTGTCGGCGTCATGTATTTAGCTGGCAGAGTTGTAGAAAATCCTAACATTTCTCAACGCATAAGCCAAGACGAAGCTGAAATGGTTAGAATCGCAGCTTTGCTTCATGATGTTGGACACGGCCCCTTCTCGCATATTTTTGAACATTTACTTGACAAGGAACTTAACAAGACGCATGAGGACATGACTTTATGGATAGTCAAAAACAGCGAATTAAAAGACATACTTAACAAGGTTGGGTATGAGGCGGAGGAGATTGGAAAACTAGCGGTAGGCCGCCTTCACAAGCCTAAGAAGGCTTTCTTAGATCAGATAATAAGCAGCTCTGTTGACGTTGACAAACTGGACTTTGTCGTGCGAGACACCTACCACACAGGCGCAGAATACGGTTACATAGACGTTTTCCGCTTAATACAAACCTTAGACGTTCTAGGCGAAGATTTAGCACTAGATTTAGGCTCGTTGTCCGCTCTCGAGTCATTCGTAATAGCTCGAATAGAATCCTTCAAAAGCATATACTTCCACCGCGTTGGAAGAGCAGCACAAATAATGCTTGCTACAGCTATAGAAAAGGCAAACAAAGAACTAGGCTTGGCAGACTTTAAAACTGCAGAAGAATACCTTGCCATGGACGATTACACAGTTTGGACAATGCTGAAAAACTGCGAAAAATCAAGCGGAATCATAAAAAACCTTGAAAGACGAAATTTGCTGAAATGCGCTTATGAAAGAACCTTCTATGAAAAAGACACCATGGTTTCAAACATTTTCAACCGCGAGGCATACAGAAACCAATTAGAAGCTGACATTGCAAAAGAAGCAAAAGTTGAAACAGAAGCGGTAATAATTGACGTGCCCACCGTTCCATCTGTTCCATACCATCATTCAGTTCTCATGGAACCCATGGAAATCCCAGTCTTTTACAAAACACGGGAAGGCGACAGAATTCCTCGACGTCTAAGCGAAATTTCAAAGATTTTTGACGTCTTAAAGGGCTTCATAAACATATTACGTGTTTACACCGAAGAAAAAAATCGTGAAAAAGTCAGCAATGCAGCATCAAAAATTTTGGGTGAAATTCCTTCATCGGCAAAAATATCCTATTAAAGCGTGCTTGGAATGCAACAGACAACATTAAAGGAGCAAATGATAGCCGAAGATCAATGCAAAGCTGAAGTGTTAGCTGCCAAAGCTACTAGATTATTTTGTACATGAAGAGATCATCTAGTCGAGCAGACTCCGCACGGCGCTAAGTTCCATATTTCGAAGTCTAATATTCGCCACAAAATCTTGAAAATGATAAACGGTATTCCAACAGGGAACCTTCAATTCAACCTATATATAAGGGGGGTCTAGACACACCGAACACAAAACAGAACGTTCAACACAAAAGTGTTGCTTGAAGTAGGCTTTGATTACGCTGCCAGAGAATACGACGACAGGATCTTCCGAAAGCGAAGATGAAAGTATTAAGGTTCGTTAAAAAAAGGATAAGGTTTATTCGAGTGAAAGCACATTTTGAATGATGCTCCGCAACAGGGCTCCGGTAGAAGAGCATAAACAGCTCTACCGACTATAGCCCGGTTAAGTATTCCGGCCTTTCGAGCCGAAGACCCGGGTTCGAATCCCGGCCGGAGCACCATTATACCGTGGATAGGTCAAGGTTTGAATTCTCGGAATTTGCATGAGCATACGATCACTTGAGTTTTTATCGTAAAACTTCTTTTTTGAACAGACTTTTTGCGCTCTTATCCCTGCACAATCATAATTCACTGACTAGCAGGTTTACACCTTCATCTGGTCTAAGAATTTTTCCAGTGCCAAGTTCAATGAGTCGTGGTTTGACAGATTTCTTGTGGAAGTCCTTATCGGTTGTTATGAAAATATCGCCCTTAAACCAAATATGACTCCATAACCCGAGCACATCGCACTTGGCATTTACCCACCTACTCCACGCCTTATTATCATCCAGTTTATAACCACGTTCCTTGCAGAAATCGCAAAATTCAATCGCAATCGTAGGGAACAGAATTCGCTGAACTTTTCTTTCAAGTTCATCTAACTCTCCTCCGCCTAACAGAGAATATCCCAAGAAGCCCACTCCAAGATAGAGAACGGTGGGAAGAATTTCAACATTACCTAACCCTATTGCATCAAGTCTATGTTTGAATTCATTTAAATTAGAAACATACGAGAGGTTCGGTTTTCGTTCAGAAGCACTGATAGCAACAACTCTTAGGTTTATTTTACCGTCGCAATGCATCTTAATCAGTTTCTTTAAGTGAGAGGCTCTGGCGTTATTTTGCTCAAGATCGATAATGCAGTTATTATCCAATGTTACGTTTAACACTGTAATGCACACAAATTTCCTTACCGCCTTGGACTTTAATTCCCTATGGTGTGCGGGAAGAGATTTGACCCCCCGATAATTTAAACCGAGATTTAAACCTATTCCGGAAGCACCAATTTACTCTAACTTTATTCCCCCAAAAACCTCACGCAACCAAAAAGCAGAATTTGCACTATGTCTAACGTTTGTGCAAATGGCTCTAACGCGTATGAAAATGCCCAGATAAGATACGGCCAGTAGCTGCATCCATGATTATTGTACGCTTGGCCAGCTTTTTCTTGTGTCTCACCTTTAAAGTCCACACTGGCAACAGTATTATTTCTGCGGAAACTGGTTTCACACCTAACGTCAATCGTAATTTTCGATAGATTTTGTCTATTCCCATCCCAATTCTAGGAAACCGTTCCACCTCACTCGGCAGTTTTGGGATAAACGTGATGTCGTCATCATCATCTAAGTTTTTGAGCCTTTCTACTCTCTTTGTCACCAACTTATGAAAGACTATCGCCTTTTTCTTAAGTGATATTATGGCGCCGGTTTGTGCGCTCATGTAGTACGTATCATGTTTTTTCTTCTTGAAAATGAATCTGCTTGTCTCACGTGTTGCTGAAACTCTCCAGATTGGAATGTGCGAGAGATCTGCTTCATAGATTTCTTCTTTCTTGCCGAATAACCCGCCTTCGAGCATGGGCTTAACTCTCTTAGAAGCCTCTACTTGAGTGATTCTGATAGGAATCGTTAGAACCTCTCCAATAATGCTCTTGGAAGGCTTGAACCCGAATTTTGATAACCAATAAAGGTTCTCGGCGTCATCTTTGACACGCCCTTTCTTCACAATTCTTATCTTCACAAGTTCATCGAGCGCTTCTTCTACGTCTTCAACATCAACTTTCAAGCTCTCTGCAATGGAGTCTGCTGAGACGCCTTGTCTTGCAGAATTAAGGAATAGCTGAATTCGTTCCTCAAGAGGTTTGGATGGAAGGGAGGGAGCAACCGGTTTTTCTGCGACCTCCTTTTGCTGTAGCAAGTACTTTTCGAAAAACATCTTTGATTCTGGCGACAAACATTGTGGAAGATCTTTCTCATCCAGTGTCAAATGATTGGTCACCAGCCATCGAACTTTAAAATCCACTACATTATCATAATAGTCAGGAGACAACATAAGAAACTCGCCTGTTTGAAGACTTGGAAGTCTCTGCAAAACCATATCAGCCCGCATAGGATCTATTGATTGTATGATTTTCTGCACCCTAGCGACGTCTTGCTTCGTCATCATGCGACCCAGACACCACGTGTTCACTTGCGCGAGAGCCTTATAATCTATATCAGTCACGTTCTGAGTGGCCGCCACAAGCCCAATCCCATACTTCCTCGCTTGCTTGAAGAGAAGCGCATACGCTTCCTTTGGAGGAGGATTCCTAGGATAAGGCGGAATATACGGAGCAATTTCATCAACATAAAACAGCAACTGAACATCTTCCGAAGGATTCTTTAACATCCAACAATAAAGCTCTCTAAGCAACGTAGCTAAGAAAAATTGTTTATCGTTTGCGGAGCTGAGCGTATTCATATAAATGATGTTAACAGGCACCTTTCCATCGCTTCGGTCCATAAACATATCAATGTTTATCTGAACCCCCATCTGAAACATGAGAGAGGGCGTTCCCACCGTAAGAAAACGCAGTTTCCTAGCAATCTCTTGAGGCTCCTTTTTTGTAACAAGATCGTAGAGAACCCCAGTGATTTTTGCCGGGGGCCTTAGAACTATGTCAGCCATGTTGCCCATGTCCTTTACTGTCTGTCCTTCTCGCCACAAATGTTCCAGTATCGTAAACAAGTATGCTTTGGCTCCTTTTCCAGCGTCTGAATTCAAGTCGTATCCTAGAAAGCTTGTGAGGGATGTAGCTGTCATGTCAAGAGCTAAGATGGATTCCTCACGTGAAGTGTCTTCTGAGAGAAACTTCAACGGATTAACGCTGATGGGGATGCCCTTGCTGCTGGCAGGAGTGAATATGGCCACTCTCGCCTTCTCAAAAAATTCTTCTTGAATCGCCAAAAGTGTCCCATGTTTCTCAATTTCCTCTGGATCTCCTTTCAAGGCGAGAGAGGAAATATCACCCTGAGGATCGACTATTATCAGAGGGATATCGTTTCTAACAGCTTCCTCCATCACACATTTACAAAGCACAGTCTTGCCCGATCCGCTGGCTCCAAGAGCCATGAGGTGACGGTGAAAAGCCTTTACAGGTAATTCAACTGGAGATTCATTCACCATTTCTTTGCCTAAGAACAGAGACAAATAATTCTCCTCTCACTAGAGTTTACATGTGCGTCCTTATTTGTTTCACGCTGAAGCCCCCTACTGGCTTCTTCGATTTCATTAGCTTGAAATCCCGAATTACTCACGCGCACACTCAATTTTGCTTATTCAAAGAAGCCTAATCACAAAAACTTAAGAAGCTTACGTAACTTAATCTTTCAAACTGGAGTTTATAGCAATGGCTGGATCGTTAACGACAAATTATAAAAAACTGATGGAAAAAGCAAAAAATCTCTTCATCTTAGAATCAGCGGCAGCCATCGTTCACTGGGACATGGAAACAAAGATGCCGCCAAGAGCAATTAGGCTACGAAGCCTACAGCTTGCCATGCTTAGTCGAATCGAACATAAAATGAGCACAGACCCAGAACTTGGAAAATTATTGAAGGAGACTATGCGACAGCCAGAATACGACAGTCTTGACACCGTTCAAAAGAGAAACGTATACTTGATAAAGAAACATTATGATGAACAAACTAAGCTTCCCGAGGAACTTGTTGCAGAAACTGCAAAACAAGAAGCTATAACCATTGATGTATGGAAGAAAGCGAAAGCAGCTAAAGACTTTTCTATGTTCAAGCCTGAACTTGAGAAACTCTTTGACTTGAGAAAAAAGGCTGCAGAGATTTTGATGGAAGTGAAAAAGACAGCAACACCATACGATGCTCTGATAGACATTTTTGAACCAAAGATGACAGCAGAATCAATTAGCAAAGTTTTTGCAGAATTGAGAGTTGGCTTGGTTTCGCTGATAAGGAAATGTGAAGTAGCTCCAAAACAACCAGACATATCCATTCTCAAACGTCGAGTCCCCATTGACATACAACGTAAAATTGCTGAATCACTTACTGAGCTCATCGGATATGACATAAAGTCGAAAGAAGCTGGAGGCAGGATTGATGAGACTGAACATCCCTTCACAACAGGATACTATGATGATGTGCGAATCACAACACACTACTACGAAGATAACTTTGCATCGTCCATATTTTCCACATTGCATGAAGGAGGCCACGCTCTTTACGAACAGAACCTAAATCGAGAATGGATTTTTCAACCAGTTGGGACAGCCTGCTCCTCAGGTTTTCATGAATCACAATCGCGGTTCGTAGAAAACATAATAGGAAGGTCACGCGAATTCTGGATTTATTTTCTGCCAAAACTGAAAGAACTTACAGGCACCATCCTTTCTGACGTAGACTTAGATAGGTTCGTTCACGCTGTTAATCAAGTTAAGCCATCCAAGATTCGCGTTGAAGCAGACGAAGTCACCTATTGCCTTCACATCATTGTAAGGTTCAACCTTGAACGCGACTTATTTGCCAACAAAATAACAGTAGCTGAACTCCCACAAATTTGGAACCAGACATATAAAGAGTACCTTGGGGTAGACATCGAAAACGATTCTGAAGGCGTAATGCAAGACATACATTGGAGTAGCGGCTCATTTGGTTATTTCCCAAGCTATGCATTAGGCAACATTTTCAGTGGGCAAATACTGGCTACTATGGAAAAAGATGTGTCAGACTGGAAAAATCAAATTTCAAGTGGCAACTTCCAAGGCGTAAGGCAATGGCTAACCAAAAACGTCCATCATTATGGAAACCTCTACGACCCAGCAGACTTGATTAAAAGGATCACTGGAGAAGAATTAAGCGTCAAACCGTACTTCAATTATCTACACAGAAAATATTCGAAGCTTTATGGTTTCTAGCCATCCTCCTTTTTTTCTGAACCCTTTAAACTCTCCCAAACCATTAGAACTATCTTCATAAGAAAACCAGCAATTGTAAGGTATACTCCGGTCCAACCAATCAATGCATCATAATAGTTAGCAGCATACAGAAATAAAACCACACCTACAATCACCATACATAAGCAAATCAAATCCTTCCAAGACATTTTGTCAGCCTCACGGTTTTAATTTTAAACGTTTGAAGCCTCGGGATATATAGACTTTACTTAGAAAACAACAACCTATTTTCATTCGATACAAGAGTTTACCGCAACCACTCAAAACACACTGCAACGATCACAGATTCGCATTTCAAAACCAACACATATGTCGGAAAAACCACCAATAAAGACCGACAAACACGAACAAGAACTACAACAGTGTAGGAATAAAGCTTCACTTATACTTTGTACCATGAAGGATAAATTTTGGTCGATAAGATTTATCTGTGTGATTCACTTTCTTTTGTTATACCCGACACATTTATATACAACTTTTTCTCACAGTATTTCTGAAGGCAGAGTTATATGTCGGAAAGTAATATAAAGAAGCCAGAAACTAGAGAGGAATTCACAAAAGTGTTGATGGAAACCGCGGAAAAGGAGGCGAAAGCTCGGAGTCTCTTGAAAGGCAGACCGACAAAGCCTACAATTTCCGGTACGGCTAAGTTGCTGAACATACATAGGGACACACTTTATACGTGGCTTGAGGAGTTTAATGTCGATTTTAAGGAGATAGCTGACGTTGTATCGACAGCTCAGGTGATAGAAACTGTCGGGGTTTCTGGAAAACATACTTATTTTATAGGTGAGGCTTTGGTAGGAGAGGGAAATGAGGTTGCTCATGTAGATCTTTTGGTAGGTGATAAAGAAGGGCCTGTTGGAGCGGCTTTTGCTGCTGGTTTGTCCAATCTTTCCATGGGACACACGCCGCTTTTGGCTGTTATTAGACCTAACTTGCCTCCTAAACCGCATACGTTACTTGTGCCAAAGGTTACTGTGAAGAATATGGAAGATGCGAACAAGATTTTTGGTCCAGCGCAGTCAGCGGTTGCGAAGGCTGTTGCAGATGCAGTTGAGGAGGGAATGTTTCCGAAAGATAAAGTTGATGATTGGGTTATAATTTGCAGCGTTTTTGTGCATCCGAAAGCCAAGGACTACCGCAAAATATACCATTACAATTATAGCGCAACCAAACTGGCTCTAAGAAGAGCCTTAGCGAATTATCCACCTCTGGAAAAAGTTCTCTATGACAAGGACAGAGCTAGACATCCAATAATGGGATTCAAAGTGCCACGCCTGTGGAGACCACCATACCTGCAAATCGCACTTGACATACCAGATTTAGGACGAAATAAGAAGATCATAGCCTCGCTTCCGAGAAGCGACAGAATAATATTGGAACTCGGCACACCTCTCATAAAAAGGTATGGAACAAAAGTGATAAGTGAACTGAGAGAAATTGCCAGAGACGTATTCTTCGTTGCAGACCTAAAAACTTTAGATGTTGGCAAAGTTGAAGCTGACTTAGCTTACGAGGAAACAGCAGATGCAGTAGTTGCTGCTGGATTGGCACCCGTTGAAACATTAAACGCCTTCATCCATGAAGCGAAAAGACTTGGAATATACGCCGCAGTAGACATGTTAAACGTACAAGATCCAATCAAAAAACTCAGGACGCTAAAGGAATTCCCCGACATAGTAGTTTTACACAGAGGAATAGATCAAGAAACCGGGAGAACCCTTGGCTTAGAACTTATTCAAGAACTGCGGCAAACCTTCAAAGACAAGCGGTTTCTTATCGCTGTAGCAGGCGGCATAGTGCCGGAAACCGCGAAGGAAGCCTTAGAAAAGGGTGCAGACATACTCATTGTTGGAAGGTATGTGACACAATCCAAGGATGTTGAACGTGCCGTAAGGGAACTCCTCAAATTAACGCCTGAAATGCGGGAAGACATAGACTTGTTCAGAGTACACGTAGAGTAGTCGTTCACCACGAAATTTTCATAAACCCTTAATAGACAGATGCCCAGCTTTCATAACATTACTGGAGAGTTTGCAATTGGCTAAGTTCAAAATAATCATTTCAGATCCTGATTTGGGAACTTCAAAAACTGTTGAACTGGAGGAAACTCGAACCGTTCCGTTGATTGGAAGAAGAGTAGGTGAAGCACTAGACGGGGCAATAGTGGGTTTATCAGGACATAAGGTGCAGATAACTGGGGGCTCTGACAAAGATGGATTTCCAATGAGACCGAGCGTTCACGGTGGTGTCCGTAGAAAAATCATACTAGGCGGAGGAGTGGGCTTTAACCCAAAAGATGAGGGACAAAGGAGGAGAAAAATGGTTCGTGGTAACGTAATAACAGACGAAATAGTGCAAATTAACATGAAAATAATAGAGAAACCAAAAAAAGCTAAAGAAGAAAAAAAGAAGACGAAAGAAAAAACACCTAAAAAAGAAGCTGAGATTAAGACTTAAAATTTATTAACTCACGCAATTTAATCCTTTTAACAACTTGTAAACGTTCATGGGAAAACAAAATGAGCAAGAAAAAAAGCAAGGCTTTATCAAGGCAACCTGAGGTAAACGTTGGTACTATAGGTCATGTTGACCATGGCAAAACAACATTAGTTCAAGCATTGACAGGTATTTGGGCGGCAAGGCACAGTGAGGAGCTGAAAAGAGGCATAACAATAAGGTTGGGCTATGCGGACATGCCTATTTATAAATGTCCAAAATGCGAACCGCCAAGTAACTATTCGACAAAACCAGTTTGTCCTCACTGCGGTTTAAAAGCAACCTTTATTCGTGCAGTCAGTTTTGTGGATGCACCAGGTCATGAAGCGTTAATGGCGACAATGCTCTCAGGAGCAGCAATAATGGACGGAGCAATACTTGTGATAGCAGCAGACGAGCCGTGTCCTCAGCCACAGACAAGAGAGCATTTAGCAGCAACTGAAATAGTTGGCATAAAAAACATCGTTATCGTGCAAAACAAGATTGACATTGTTGATGAGGCAAGAGCACGCCAAAGTTATCAAGAAATCAAGAACTTTGTTAAGGGAACAATTGCCGAAAACGCTCCCATAATTCCTGTTTCGGCACAACGAGCAGTGAACACGGATGTTCTCATTCAAGCTATGGAGGAGTTTATTCCTACGCCGAAGAGGAATGAAACAAAACCTCCATTGATGTATGTGGTTCGCTCCTTCGATATCAATAAGCCGGGCACTCCAGTTGAGAAGCTGGAAGGAGGAGTCATTGGAGGCACAATACTGCAGGGCAAATTCGCGGTTGGACACGAAATAGAGATTCGCCCAGGAATCAGTACAGAAAAGGAAGGAAAAAAAGTCTATAACCCCCTAACAAGCGAGATCACTAGCTTACACGTAGGAGGAAAAAATGTGAAGAAAGCTCATTGCGGCGGATTAGTTGGAGTAGGAACACTTTTAGACCCCTCATTCTCAAAAGCAGATGGACTAACAGGCAACGTGGCAGGAAGAAAAAACGAGCTTCCCCCAACGCTCTCGGAATTAACATTAGAAACACAAATTCTTGAGCGAGCCGTAGGAACAAAAGAACTTGTGAAGATTGAGAAAATAAATATGGGCGAGACATTGCTTCTACATGTAGGCTCAGCAATAACCGTTGGGAAAGTCACCTCCACAAAGAAAAACGCTGTCAAAGTTCAGCTCACGAGACAAGTTTGTGCACAAACAGGCTCCAGAGTTGCAATAAGCAGAAAAATGGCGGGTAGATGGAGACTAATAGGGTATGGAATGATAAAGTGACATGTCACCAGAATCTAAACCCATAAAGAAACCTCTAAAGGTAATTTTGGACTCGAACGCTTTGTTTGTTCCACTCCAGTTTAAAATCGATATTTTCGAGGAATTAGAAAAGCTCTTAAACATGAAATTTGAGTTGATTTTGCTTTCGCCAATCCGACGTGAACTTGAAAAACTTGCGGAAAACGGTTCACCGAAAATGCAGAAAAACGCTTCCTACGCCTTGAAAATGGCGGAAAAATGCAAGTTAGTTGAATTAGATGAAAAGATTGCCGGTTCCTCTCCGGACGATGCCATCTTTCAAGTAGCGCGTGAATGGAAGAGCCCAGTGTTCACAAATGATAGAGAGCTTAGGAAAAGGCTAAGAAATATAAATGTGCCAGTCATTTATGTGAGACAAAAATCACGCTTAGGAATTGACGGGAGGACATAACATTTTGTTTAAACTTGTAACCCTTGAGGATACAATTCGCATTCCACCTGAAACCTTTGGTAATCCTTTAGACGCCGTGGGATATCAACAGGTTAAGGCAAAATACGAGGGAATAGTTGACGAGGAATTGGGCTATGTTATAGCCGTGACAGACGTGAAAGTAAGCCCAGTTGGCAAAATAATTCCTGGAGATGGAGCTGCCTACCATAAAGTGAGCTTTTCTTTACTGACGTACTACCCTGAAATCCAAGAAGTAGTCGAAGGAGAGGTTGTGGAGATTGCTGACTTCGGAGCCTTTGTACGCATAGGCCCCGTTGATGCTTTACTCCATGTTTCGCAGCTTATGGATGATTTCATCTCATATGATGAAAGGCAAGGCGTTTTGATAGGGAAAGAAACGAAAAGGAAACTGACCAGTGGAGATCAGGTCCGCGCTCGAATAACAGCCGTTTCACTCGGTAGAGCTGGAAGCTCTG
The DNA here is from genome assembly GCA_964598485.1 of uncultured Candidatus Bathyarchaeia archaeon. Classification (GTDB taxonomy): domain Archaea; phylum Thermoproteota; class Bathyarchaeia; order Bathyarchaeales; family Bathycorpusculaceae; genus SOJA01. Next base: position 546,020 of record CAZRCD010000001.1, on the reverse strand, counting down.
GAAAAATCGGCGTAACAGCTAGGCAGCCTTTCCTTGGCAAGCTGGAATGGATTGAGCATAAAGTGCAAAAAATAAGGGAAGCTGTGGAGGAAAAGCCGTCAAAGGGAGAACCTCAGAAGAAAGGTGCATCGAATGAATGAAAAAGCTTGTTCAACATGCCACGTTATAGCTACTGGAAACGTCTGCCCCAGATGTAAAACACCGACCCTAAGCGACGACTTCAGCGGATTGCTCATAATATTTAACCCAGAAGACTCAGCCATAGCGAAAGTCATGAACATCAAAAAGAAAGGACGTTACGCGTTAAAGGTTAGGTGAGATGGCTACTAGGTACAGACTTACACCAGAACTACGTAAAAAACTCAAACAACCAATCGGCACACTTATTCGAGGTTCATTCAACGAAACAATGAAGAAACTCAAGGATCTGGTGGAGAAAGAAAATCCGCCTATGATAATTTCTGTAGGAGACAGCGTTTCAAAAAACCTTACAAAAAACAACATGTTCCTCAAGTTATCCATTGTGGATAACAAAGTTATGAGAAAGAGAATACAGCCTATCGCACTCGCAGCAGACGAGACTCTTTACGTTAAAAATCCTCCCGCAACAATAACGGAGGAAGCACTCACAACAATTCAAGAAGCATTAGAGCATAACCGTTGTGTCAAAATCGTTGTAGATGGGGAGGAGGACTTGCTTACACTTGCTGCTGTTCTGTATGCGCCAGAGAACTCTTTTGTTGTGTATGGCCAGCCACTTGAAGGAATAGTTGTGGTCAAGGTTACGAAGCAGAAAAAGAAAGAAGTGACTGACGTTTTAAAAGCTATGGAAATTTTTCGAAAAGCTAAATAGAGAGGAAACGTATCAAGTCAACATCATATCCGAGGAAAAGCCATGGAAATCGAAATAATATCAGAGAAAGAAAATCCATTGCTAAAACGGAGAGAACTACACTTCAGAGTAAAACATGAGCAAATGGGCAGCACCCCACCACGGCTGGAAGTCAGAAATGCCGTTGCCAATGCCTTAAAAGTGAAGGCGGATTTCGTGTTTGTTAAAAAATTCAAGACTAAAACTGGCAAACACGTAGCTGTTGGATTAGCAAATGTTTATGACTCTGTAGATCAAGCGAGACTTGTTGAGCCAGAGTATATTATTAAAAGGAATGAACCACCTGAAAAACCAGCAGACACAAAGGAAGGGAAGGAATAGAATATGTCAGAAAACGTGGAGGAAAAACCTAGAGAAAAGAAAGAAAAAGGGAAGACTGAGAAAAGAAAGAAAGAGGAGAAAGGAATTTTTTCTCTCTACAAAATAGAAAATAATCAGATCGTAAGGCTGAGACCGACATGTGAACGATGCGGACCAGGATATTTCATGGCTGACCATGGTGACAGATATGCTTGTGGACATTGTGGCTTTACACGTTACAAGCAAATTTCCGAAGACACGAAGTAAACACCTTTAAATCACTTGTTGTAATGATAATTGGTGGTTAAAATGATTAGGGTAAACGTTTCAATAACAAACGTTTCTGCGGAAAGATTTTGGGATGCTCGAAAGCCTATACCGCCAATTAAGATAAACACGAATCTTAATCTGGTTGCGGTGGAAAAGAAAAAAGAAGATTTTTTGGAGGTACCTTTTGTGCTGACAGTTAATTACAACCCTTCCATAGCCCAGATAAGTATGAAAGGAAGAGCGTTCGTGACGGGAAACAAAGATGAGATTGACAAGATTCACAAAGACTACAAGGAAAAGAAACCTCCGCCACCAGTTATAGTGCAGTCAATTTCCAACGTTGTCTTTGTGGAATCTGTGTTAATATCCAGAACAATGAATATTCCGCCGCCAATTCCTCTACCTAAAATCCCAGTTGAAAAACCGTCAGAAAAGAGACCTTCAAAGCTGGATTATACCGCCTAAAACAGTTTTCTCGCTCTCTTACCTCAACGGAACATACATTGAAGAACGAGATGCACCAATTCCGGGGGTTCCATGCTTCACAGGTCTGTTGGTTATTGCGAATTCGCCTAGATAGTGTCCAATCATCCCTGGTTTTATCTCCACCGAAACGAATTCTTTGCCGTTGTGAACGAGAATTGTGAGACCAACCATTTCAGGTAGGACAATCATGTCGCGTATATGGGTTTTAATTGTCATGTTGCTTCCTTTTCTAATAGCCTCTTTTGTCTTCCTTATTTTTTCAAGCAGCATCCTCTGTTCTGGTGTTAAACCCCGATGAAGACTTCTCCTTTGCCTGGAGGGAAGCAAGTTGATAAACTCGTCCATTGACATACCTTGCAGTTGATCAAGCGCAAATCCACGATATGCAAATTCCTTCGGCATTTTTTCTCAACCTATTTCTGACGTTTAAATGCTATAAACCTTCTGGGCAGTATTCCTACTTCCTTCTCCTCTTCTTTTGTCCAGCACCCCTAGCGGCTATTAATCCAACTTTCTGTCCTGGAGGAGCATGACGGGAGACAGTGGTGACTTTTCGTGCACTTTTTTTGCTGCTACCATATGGATGCACAGCTGCAATCATGGCTCTTCCACGAGTTCTTGGATACTTATGTCCTTTCGCTTTCTTTAAGTGAAATTTTGCACCAGCTTTCAGGAAGGGCTTCTCTGTTCTGCCTGCACCAGAAACTACACCAATCGTTGCCCTGCAATAATCATTCAAATATTTGGTTTTTCCTGATGGAAGTTTTATCATTGTTCCTTGGGGTGTGTGCCCTACGACTGTTGCGTATGCTCCAGAAGACTTGGCGATTTTTCCACCGTCTCCCGGATGAAGTTCTAGGTTGCACATTATGGTGCCTTCTGGGATTTTGCCCACTGGAATGATGTTCCCTACATCGACTGGGGCTTTTCCGCCCATCTGTATTTGTTGGCTTGTGTGAACCCCTTCGGGAACAACTGTGTAGCACGTTTTTCCATTCTTGAATTTTATAAGTGCAAGGGGTGTTCCACGTCCTGGGTCGTGGATTAAGCCTTCGATAACTCCTTCTGTTGTTGTTTCAAAATACTCATTTGCTTCCAACAATGGATATTGTGACGGAGCAACTCTTTTATGAGTTGAAGCCCTAAATGTTGATCCGCCTCTTCCTCGTCTCTGAACACGAATTCTCTTTCCCATTACCCATTTCACCTCATAAGTTTTACAATATTCCAAGTTTGATTGCGACATCCGCTGCTTTGTAATCGGGGTGAAGCTTGACGAATGCTTTCTTCTCACCTTTTGGTGTGATGAGAACGTTGACTCTTTCAACTTCTACTTCATAAAGCTCTTCAACTGCTCTTTTGACATCTTTTTTAGCTGCTTTAAGGTTGACTACGAAGACTAGTTTATTTTCTTTTTCAACCATTACGCTTGCGGATTCCGTCATTAAGGGATACAGTATAACTTCGTAGGGGTCCATTATGCCTTCTCACCTTCACCGTAAAGTTCATTCAATTTTTCAACTGCGCTGGTCGTCCAAATTGTAAGCCTGCCAGCGTGTGTGCCAGGGGCTAAAATCTCAGCGTTCAAGTTGTTAACAGTCACGATATCTACGCCTGGTATGTTCCTTGCAGCCTTCACGATGCCCTTGTTTTCGGCAACAACTATCAGGGGACCTACGGCCTGTTTTATTTTTCTGCCTCTAAGTTTACCCTTTCCAGCTCGGATTTTTCTGCTTTGTTTCACTCTGTAAATGTCTGACAATACTCCCAAGTTTATGAGGATTTCTTCGACGTCCTTTGTCTTCTTTAACTTCTCCAATTCACTAGTAACTACTGGAGGAATTTGTCGTACATCTTCAACGTGGTGACCGCGGGCAGTCACGATTTTTCTGGAGGATGTAGCAGCTATTGCAGAAAATAGAGCTAGTCGTTTCTCTTTTTTCGGAATTCTTTTTTCAATCGTTTTTCCTGAAACAGGTGGATGAGCTGATCTTCCGCCCACTGTTCCAGGGGCAAGGGCTGCTCTCTGGCTTGGTCCCTTAGTTCTCGGCATTCTCGATATGCCTAGGCCTACGCCTCTGGATTCTGCTGTTGTTCTTTTTCCAGCCATGGGGTTTCTGCCTTGGGGTTGGAATCTGCGGGATTGTATTGCTAGGACTGCTCGTTTTATGACGTCTGGTCTTAAGGGTGTATCGAATATTTTCGGGAGTTTTATTTTTCCGATGGGGGTTCCCGTGAGGTCAAAGATTTTTTTGGTTTCGACCATGGTTTTTCACCGTTATTTTCCTTGTGGCGATTCCAGTGATAAGTATGTGATTTGTGGCGGTTGTTCTGGTATTCGTTTTGGTGGGCGTGTTGGATGGCGTAGTTTTATTGGTCGTTTTTCCGGACCGGCTATGCTTCCGTCTAGTATCATGTAGGGTCCGCGGATTATGCCGTATCTTATGAAGCCGCCTTTTGGCGTTACTTCTTTTCCGTCTGTTCCGAGTTTTAGGATGCGTTTGTTCAGTTCTGTCCTTTGGTGGAATCCCATTTGTCCTGCTCTTGGGACTGTGTGCATTATGTGTGTTGGTTTCCATGGGCCTAGAGTTGCTATGCCTCTTTTTGTTTTTCTTGCCTTGCGTTGGAGTAATCTTACTCCCCAGCGTTTCACTGGTCCTTGGAAGCCTTTTCCAATTGTTACTGCTATTGCGTCTACATATTGGCCTTCTTTGAATACGTCTGCTGTAGTTATTGTTTTTCCAAGCAGAGTTTTTGCGTACTCGAATTGCTGTTGGATTGTACCTCCACCGACTTCTATTTCTGTCACGTCTGGCTTTTTCTTTGGGACACTGGCTTGTTTCGGCTGTGTGACTGCGATGAAGCGTATTTTGGTCACTTTTTCCAGATTTTCTTCAATTTTTTTGAGGTTTTCTTCGGTGTTGAAGTTTTCGGGTAATGTGAATATGCGTTCGAGTTCTTTTGGCGGTTTTTTCATCCATGCTTCTGTTAGGGTTTGGAGGCCGTATGGGTTTTTTGTGTAGGCTCTTATGGCGCATATGAGCATGGGTGGTGTTTCTATTATTGTTGCTGAGCGGATTACTTCTTTGCCGTAGTTTGGTGAGCGTTTCCTGTCTTCTACTATAAACAGGTGGGTCATGCCTGCTTTATAGCCTATAAAACTTAGAAGTGTGGGTGTGTCCGTCTCTATTTTTGGCCAGTAGCGGATTCTGGCCAGTATGTTTTTAGCGCGTTTCCTAGGTGAATAAGAAAGGGAACCACGTTTTGGTGCGTGTTTTTTTCTGTGACCCATTGTTATTCCGCTTCGCGTCTTGTAGGAATGAGAAAATTAGGTTATAAACATTACCATTCTATTTTGTTGAGGCAACTCAAACTGGTGCGGTTTTGTTAGTGTGTTGTTTTTATTCTTGTTACTTTGAATTTGACAGAGTTGTGTGGGTCTGAACAGCTTAGTTCGGTTATTTGGTTCATCCAGTCATCTTTTGGAAGTTCTCTTGTCAGGGGTATGAGATATGGTGTTAAAGCGCTTAATGCGTATAGGCAGATGTTGGTTGATTCATTTAGCACTATTTTCGGGTCTTCTATGACCATTTTGTCGCCGACTTTGTAGCCTGCGGCGCATTGTTCTGGGACTTGGATGACTTGTAATATTATTTTGTACATGTGGTTCACGTATAGGAGTTTAGGGTTTATGTAAATAAGTTTTGCAAGAATACTGCGCAAACTGAAAAGAGCCCACCGCCTATAGGTTTTCTGCATAGAACATCATTTGGAGCTAAATGCGTTTCATGATGTTTAGGGTTGTTTTAATGGTTGGCATTTTGGGCAGATGTATGAAGATGTGCTTCCTGTTTTGATTTTCATTATTGGTGTTTTGCATGTGGGGCATGGTTTTCCTGTTTTGTAGCCTACGAGGAACTCGTGTATGGTGAGTTTACCTTTTTGTCCGTAGAAGTCTTTTTCGTAGGCTAGTCCGCCTAGTTGGATGCTGCGGTTTAGTGTGGTTTGGATTGCGTTGTATAGGTTGGTTATTTCTTTTTCAGATAGGGTTGAGATTTTTCGGTTTGGATGTAGTTTGGCTTTGAATAGGATGTCTTGTATGTAGACGTTTCCGATGCCTGCAATGTTTTTCTGGTTAATCAAAAAGTTTTTTATTCTTGCTTTTCGGTTGGCTAGCAATTTTTTGAAGTGTTCGATTGTGAATTTTTCGTCTGTTTGTGAGACTCCGAGTCTGGCCTTTAATTTATGTTTGGTTAGTTCTTTTTCTGGGACGAGGTGTATGTAGCCGAACCATTGGAATTGTATAGTGAAGCCTGTTTTGTCTGAAAATGTTAGTTTGAACTGGTATTTTTCTGGAGGTTTTTGGTTTGGAGTGAAGTAGAGTAGGTCTGCGTTCATTCCGCGGTTTATTAGCATGTAGTAGGCGGGTTCTAGTTTTATGAATATCCATTTTCCTTTGCTTGAAACGTTGGTGACGACTTTGCTTTTGGCTGTTTTCACAAATTGGGCGACTGGCATGTTCAGGTTTTTTGGTTGTTTGGCTTCTATGTCTAAAATACGTTTTCCTCTGATTTCTTTGTTCATTTGTCTGGAGATTACGGTTATTTCTGGTAGTTCTGGCATGTTTTCACAAGCTAGGTGGAGAATTTGTTTGCTAATTATTTAAAAATATTGAGTTTTTGGTGTTTCATGGTTAGAAGTTTGTTTGCAACTTTTAGGCTGGTTATCTAGTTTTCGTGCATTTGTATAAGGCAAATACGACTGTTAAATAAGCAAGCGTTCTGATTATGATTAAAACATCTGTCAAGGTTTCTTTGAGGCCTAGGAGTGTTGCAAGATGTGAAATGCCGAAGAGGCCGAAGGCTGTACCGATGTAGAGAGGCACTTTGTCTTCTTTTTTCTTGTAGCCCCAATAGCCTAAGACTACTATTGCGATGCAGAGCACTAAATTTATTATGTATATGGGATCCCAAGTAAATGTCATTTCTTACCACTCCCTTTTAGCACGCGTCTTAAGACTATTCATTTCAGGGATATTATCTTTTGCAATATAAGCACTATGTGGAAATCTGAATATGACAGCGTGTGCCGAATTTTGGGTTTTTGTAGTGATTATTCGCGTCTAATCTTTATATAAAGAAGCTTGTTTACAGTTTTCTGGTCTCTAAGATGATTGAAGGTAAAAGAGTTCGCTTGCGTAGCTTTGAACTTTCAGATCTAGACGAGATTATGAGACATTGGAACAACATGGAGCTGAGGAATCTCCTTGGAAGTGCAGATAGAGGTCCGGCTTGTCGCAATGATGAAGAGGAATGGGTTAGAAGCACGTGGAAACAACGTCAAGAGAGGAAGGCATTCACATTTGCAATCGAAACTGTTGTAGATGGTAAGCTCATGGGTGGGACAGGTCTTTTTGATATAGATTGGACCAGCAGATCGGCCACGTTTGGAATCAGCATATATGATTCGAAGAAATGGGGGAAAGGTTATGGGCAGGAATCGACAAGCTTGGTTCTTGACTTTGCTTTCCGAATTTTGAATCTTAATAGAGTTGAACTTGATGTTTTTGACTTTAATAAGCGAGCACAAAAGTGCTATCTGAAGGTTGGCTTTAAAGAGGTTGGAAGAAGGAGGAAAGCTCGTTTCATAGATGGGGAGTATCGTGACGATATCATAATGGATATTCTAAGAGATGAGTGGCTGGCTAAATCTAAAGGGCGGAAAACATGGTAGTCTTTCTTTCAGTTCAGAAATGGTTGCCATTAATCAGCTTTATATGTTAATGAATGAATAATTGTTGGCTAAAAAGAGGTTATTGTATGGAGAGGATGGTTGCTTTTTGTGGATTGGTTTGCATGGATTGCAAGGCTTTCATAGCGACGCAGGAAAATGATGATGCGAAAAGGAGAGATGTTGCAGAGGCTTGGTCGAAACTTTTTGGTAGAGAGATGAAGCTTGAAGAAATAAACTGTGATGGTTGTTTGTCTAGGGACGGACGTCACATTGGTTACTGTGATGTGTGTGAGATAAGGAAATGTGGAATTGAAAAGGGTGTTGAAAACTGTGCTTATTGCGTTGACTATAACTGTGAGAAGCTTGCTAGGTTTTTTGAACAAGCCTTGGAAGCGAAAAAGACACGAAGAAATACGACGACAGTTACACAAGCACATAACAGAGTAAATCTTAAACTGCGACAACTGAGGAAATAATGCAAGGTGTTTTGAGAGATTGGATGTTCGAAAAGCAATGAGTTTCGTTGAAGAAAATGGGACGGAACTGGAAAAGTATAGGTTGAATTATCTGCTTGGTAAAGAGAGAGACGATGAGGTTCCGCTGAGGTATCTGAGGGGGTTTCAAAACAGTGGCGGAGGCTTTCCCTATGACAACGAGAAGGGAAAGCTGAGTAGCGTGAATAAGACATGTGTGAATTTGAGTCTTATGACCGAGTTGGGATTAGCTGGGTCAGAGGTTTGCAGGAAAACACTGGACTATCTTACGAGTGTTCAGGGTGAAGATGGAAGCTGGGACGAAAATCACGCCATAAATCAGTACAATCCACCGTTCTGGAACACGCCGGGAGATTTGAAGACGAAGATGTGGTTGACCGCAAGCATATTGGATTGTTTGATTCAGCTTGGTTACAGCGAGTCTGAGGCTGTGAGAAAAGGAACGCGGTTTCTTCTTGAAAATCGGGATGAGCAAGGGAAGTTTTTTGGTTTCCTGCACTCAACGTGGATATCAGTGGGAGTTTTTGGACAATTGGAGGGAGTTGGTTCTGAAATTGTGAAAAAGGCGTTAGAGGTGATAGAGAGAAATCTTGACAGGTTGGAAGACGGGGCGGGGGATTTCATTTGGTGCTTGGAGTGTTTCTATGCTGCTGGAATCTCTAAGGATACCCCCACAGTGAGAAGGTGTATTGATATAGTGATTGATTTGCAGAGGCAGGATGGGGCATGGACGTCGGGGGATGGAGAGAAATACAGTGTTTCTACAACGATTAATGCATTGAGGATTCTGAAGATGTACAATGTTTGGTGAAGTGAAAGAAGACTAGGTCTCATTCTAGCTTTCATTCATTGGCGTTTTTTGGCACTGTCACGTCAGAGTGTGCTTAATGTCCAAGCTTAGCTTCGATAACGATTTTTTGTTAATAGTTTAAACATGAAACTTCAATTCTCAACATTTTTACGGAATGTGATTGTTACCTTTTCTGTGGGGCCAGAGTCCATGCAGTCGTTGGATATGTTGACGATTAATGAAGAGTTTAGGAATAGGGAGGATTTGGCGGAGATGATGTGGAAGGCTTTTAGCTACTTTCCAAGGGGCATTTGGGAAGGGGTCAATTTCGTCGGTAACATGAGTGTAAAGTGTGACTTGAAAATTAGATCGAAGCAGGATGTTTGTGGAGCTTTCATTTTTTCTCATCTATTGAGGAAAATAAAGGAGATGAAGAATATACTTAAGACTGAGGATCTTTTGTTGGCGATGACTCATGATCCCGTTATAGTCGTGTATCACAGGTTTGAGGTAGACAGGTTCAAGAGAACAATCAACATTGTTCACGATTACGTGTCAAACGACGTGGGTATGGTATCCTTGTATGAGACAGATGAGGATGCTGCAGCAAAGGTAGCTGCACACGGTTTGGGTCACAACCAAGGACTCACTCACCACGCAGAACCGATCGACCTCATGTACGCGGAATTATTGCATGGAAACCCTATCAAGATAGACGGTTTCTGCAAGGAATGCCAGCTAAAACTTAGGAAGAGAATGGTCATCTAAATTTATAGCCCCCATATTTTTGGCGTGGAAATCTATGTTTGGAGCCAGAAAATGAGAGTGTTGAGGGGTCGTTAGGAAAGGGTTAGTCATGTTTTTCTAGTATTTTTTGGAGGATTTTTGGGCGGTTTGTTTTGATGTGTTTTTTGTTGTGTTTATTGTTATTTCTGGGTTTAATGGCGGCTCGTATGGTTGTCCTATGCCTGACACGGTTGGGGCTTTGCCTTCTACCGCTTTTTTGCATATTTGTTCTGGTGCTTTTCAGGTTCTAGTCGTTTTGTTTCAACAGGAAATTGTTTGTCCCAAATGAAATCTCCATCAAGCTAGATCGACATTAGAAATTTGATGAACTCTTCCTTGTCCAAAAAGTGTCGGGTGATATCTTTCTCAAGAAACGGACTCATCTCTTTTTTGGGATAGTAGATGTATACATCTTTACCGTCTTCTTTAGCATATCTTATCTCCCTCTGAACCCCAGGCGACGATATCGCAGGCTCATAATAGTAGACTGTTATGAAGTCACTTTGACTTATCATCGTATAATCTCTGCTGATGGTCTGGTCTTTTAGGTAGCTATTTACTTTTTCTAAGTCTTCCGTGGAAAAGGCTACTTCTTTACTTTCACCATCATCGTCAATAAAGGGTATTTTGATCGTTGTCTTCCCTTGCTTCTTAAGAGCTGAACCTGCCGTTAGCCATTCAATGTCTTTGATTGCCATGGGATCAAACACCACGAGTTTCTCTCTTAACGTATCTCTGAATTCTCTAACTTCTTTCATAGCCTCTGAGGTTCCGGCTGAGACGGGATAGCTCAGGTAGGTTCTTTTGACACTTGGGTCAAAAATAATGTTGTACATAGTTTCTGGAGGATCTTCCCAGCAAATTGTAAAGTGCTTTTTTCCTTGAATCATCGCAAAGGTTTTCGTGATGTGTTCTTCTTCGTCTCTCCACGCAAGTAGTTCCCAAAGAGAGTTTCTTCCTTTCCATTGCGTCAGGTCCAACCTTCCGAAAATTGAGTAAATGGTGTCTGTAACAGTCAAGTATATGTCGGGATTCAGCTTCGTTAAATAGTAATAGTCGAACGCCTTCGTTATATATTTGTTCCATCTGAAGCATGCATGTGTGTTTATAATCATATTTTCTGCTGTTTCCCTTTCGCCAAGGATATCCTCGAATACTATTGCTCGTAGGTAATCGAGGTTTCTTTCAGAAGTGTCCAAGATTTTTCCTTCCTTTATAGGATACCCAAGGCTTTTGGATTTTTGGTACATTCTTTCTCCTACATTTATCAGCTCTACCTTCTTTCCCTGGGACTCTGCAAATTTCCGCATGGAACGAATCGATCTTTTCCTACCACTACCACTCATCCCTGTGCAGATAATGATCAAAATATCGCCCCAATGTCAACCAATATAGGTCAAATCCGAATCCAATAGATTGGATTAGGTTGCAGACGTTTAAAAATTTAACCTTTCTATTCAAATGAAGAGCTTAGCGACGCAATGTTTAACAGAACTAGTTGGAAAATCTTAAATTAGGGAAAAAGAAAGAGAAAACGGGAGGATGAGGATGAACAACACTCTCTTGTATGTTGTAGAAGGTGACAAAGATTCCGAGGAAGCTACAAGAATATTAAATAAATATGCAGTAGAGTTCCAAAAAATAGTTGTCAGCAAAGAAGGAAATGGCAAGTCAATATGGAGAGACCTCGGTACTACTGAGACCCCGACGTTACACTCTCCTAAGGGGACGTTCATAGGCGTTAAAGAAATCGAAAAATTTTGTAAGCAGTGATTGCAAATCACTCGCGCGCGACAAACACAAAGAGACTGGTACTTAGCTAGTTTTCCAATTATTGCGCCGCGTTTTCAACGTCTTGTTTGGAACCAAGTGTGCTTGAGTAGATATGAAGTGTTAGTGATAGCGTTTGAGAATCAGTTTTAGTATTTTTTGTGCTGCTTGTTTTGGCATGTGTTTTGTGGTGTTTATTGTTATTTCTGGGTTCAGGGGTGGCTGGTATGGTTGTCCTATGCCTGGCACGGTTGGGGCTTTGCCTTCTAAGCCTCGCGTATAGATTTGTTTTGGTGCTTGGTGTGTTTTTGGTCTTTTTGTTTCGCGTTTTATGCAAACTGTTAAAGGACATTCTAGGTATGCTTCTATATAGTTTGGGATTTGTTTTCTTGCGTTTTGTCTGTAACGTCTAAGGTTGCCTGTTGCGTCTATTATGACGTTTACGTTGTTTTGTGTTAGGAGTTTGGCTATGTAGACGAGTGTCTGGTAGACTGTGTCGCGTTCTTCGAGTGAATAGGTGGGTTTGGGAGTTAAAACCTTGCGCAGAGCGTCTGAGGGTAGTAGTTGGGCGTAGATGCCTTTTTGTTTGAGAAGTTTGTGTAGGGCTTGAGAGATGACGGATTTGCCGCTGCCAGGCAAACCAGTAACCCAAACACACCAGCCACTTTGCGATGTCATGAAAGATTCTCTAGGTAACAGATTTAATAATCATTTCCTTCAAAGTCAGTAAATCCAGCACAGCTTTCAAGATGCACATGGCATTGAACGGAAAAACGCCAGCAGAGGTATGTGGAATAGAAGTCAAAGGTGGGAACTTGTTAAAGAAAAGCAATATTGGCAAGTTATAGCTACTGAAATCACATGCAGTGTTGAAGCGGTGAAAATGAACGTTAAGCGGTTGGGCGTAAGTGTTGTTGTTGATAGGGGGAGGGGGTCTACAACAACAAATGATCTTTCTGAAGAATTGCCGAGTGGTGAAGAAGGTTTGAAGGTTTTGGCTAGTGTATGTATCGGGAAAAAAATGCCTAGAACAGAATATTCAGCTATACAAGTTCTGTGAACAACAGAATTGAAAATAGAAGATTTCAGAAGAAGAAACGGTTATCTGCCGAATAGCCAAGCAGTGACAGCGTTAGTCGCGAGAGGGATGCAACCGAAGACATTAAAATAGATCTTGTGAAAGGAGGCTCTGTCAAGTTGACGGTTGTTCTGAACCCTTGTAAACTTTCGGTTGCTGGGTTCTAAGACTGGTTCTGTAATACTTAAATTCGATAATTGAGGACATATAGGAGGGGAGCTTAATGAAAAACCATGACTGCCCACATTTAAACGAATGTAAACAGTTCATTCAAGAACAGGAGTATGACTACTACTGTTTAGGCAAAACATCTTGGAATCAAGAGAATTGTTTCAAGACTAATGGAAAAGGAATAACAGAGATGCGTAGATTGCCGATGGAATGGTGGACTATTAAACTGCTAGACAGATATAGGCAAATGCAATCAGGAAAAGAAAAGCCTAAAGAGAAATGAAAAAAAATAGTTTAAGTAGAGATTCATGTCTCGCCTTCACTTGCGTTTTTAATTAACGTTACCCACTTGTTCTCTCCTTTAACTTTCATTCTAAAGGTTGTTAAGTTGTGGGTGTTAAACAATCGGGTGATGGAGACTTATCCAAACCATCTTTCCAGAGTTTCAGATCCCTTCCTCTTCGCGTTGGTGATTATCCCCTGCATAATTTTCTTTCCAGTTAATTTTCGTGATGTGTATATGAGATAGTATACAGGGCTTTTGGAACCAATCGGAATCCCCACATATTCAATATGAGGGAAGTAGTCACGCAATCCAGAAATGTAGTATTTCAAACTCTTTATTTCCTTATCACCTTGTCGCCATGTTGACCATTTTTCGCAAAACTCATCGATTCGATCATCACCAATAACCAATCCTAGAGTTTCGCAAAAGGTTTGGGCTTTCCTACGTTTCACAGAATCTCGACTATCTCTATATTTCAACCAACCAGCAGCTCTTATAAGACCATCAACACTAAGTTGGATGAACAATTCAGTATAATTTCGCTCAAGAACTCGCCTTAAAGTCTCCATCATTATCGGTGGATCTCCCAGCCCAAAAGGATCCACATAGATAAACGCAAAAGGTTTCCATCGTTCACTATCGAGTCTATCCAGAATGTTCGGTAGTTTTCGGTTACAATCACCTTGGATTATTTCGCAATTCGGATAATCGCAAGTCCACTTCTCAAGGAGACCCCGTGTTTTAGGATTGATTTCGATAAAAATGCATCTTACATGTTTAGTCCTGGTCTTATCTATTATCTTTTCTTCAACTCGATCTCTGGTCTTAGCCATTATCAGAGGAGAACCATCCAGATATGCATCTCTATAGTATGCTTGAACCTTTCCACTACCAGCACAAGCGTCGATAAAGTAGTGCGGTATGTTATTGTTTCTCATTATGAGACTTAACGGATAACAATAGTTTTCCAGAATCTGATATTTTTCATGAGTTCCTATACCTGCTTGAACCAAGCCACAGTTCCTACAAAAAGTCGGTCTTTTTAAAGAAGTTGAGCCACAATTAATACATTTCCACATTTCACTTACCAGATACAGTTGCATTTACAAAAGTTGGGATTTAGTCCTAATTCTTTCCACATTGATCTTGTTTCCTTACACATTGCAATCTTTGACTTGTCGAAGCCTAGCTTAGCAAGCTTATCGTAGAAGAAAATGTAGATCTCCTTTCTTAATGGGGTTGGTGCCTTTTTCCCCCATCCAGTACGTTCGGGTTCGTCTGTGAATGCGATTCTCTCCCAACTTCTATCTTTGGCAAACATAAGAGTTTTAGCAAGTCCCCTTGGTGTACCTAAAGTAATCCTCTCTGGATCTGTGGTTAGTTCGGAAAACAAGGAGTAAATGAGATCTTCATAGTGTGTTTTCCAGTTTTCAATTGGGAAAATTGGGTCTATTCTAATTCTAACCTCATAACCTGACTCGACAAGTTCCTTAGCCGCTATAATTCTTTGTTGCGGAGAAGGTGTCCTCTTCTCCCATCTCTTCCAGACTTCGGTCGCATTCAAACTGAAACTGGCAATGGTTTGTTTTCGTGGTTCCTTGGTAAGCCATTCTACTTTATCAAATTTCGTCAACAAGAGAAGTTTATGCTTGTTTTGAGTCTCAAAGAAATCTGCGATTTGTCTCATATAACCGGGGTTCATCAATGAATCAGAGAGTTCCCCACTATTGAAGATAGACGGGTTCTTAATGAAATATCCGTCTCTAAAAGCTCTATCAATTGCTCTGATAACCTTTGTGATAGGTCTATATCTTGGAGTTTTATTTCCTCTTCCTGTTCCTTGCAGGTAGCAATAGGCACAATCAAAAGGACAACCAAAAGCCCATCTCAGTTCCCAAAAGTGAGGACAAACTATGTCTCGAGGAGTTTTATTAAACGGAACGACAATGCCATCAATGCTACCTACACGATCTTTGTAATCCTTATAGATCGTAGGTTTTATTCTACCCAATCCTTTTTCCCATTGCATTTTATCAGATAATGTTTTTTGCAATGCGGACAATCATATTCACCCACTATATATACAGTGCCTTCTTTAACCACCATCTCTTTCGTAAGAGGTTTGCCTAATTCTTTGGCACGGTGAATCTCTCTAACTCGATCTTCGACCTCGTCTTCCGTAAGCCTTGATCGGTTTATTTCATCAACAATCAATTTCTGTTCTTTTTCAGTGGGTAGTTTTGTCACTATAGTTTCAGCCATCTTGGGAGTTATGCGAGACTTCGGTTTCAAAAGCTCCTTCTTCACATGTTTGGACGCTTTCTTGATTACTTTCGCAACGACATCAACTTCAGAAGCTTTGAGATCTCCTTCTGCGACCTTTTCGACAATGCCCTTTCTGACTTCTGCTTCGAGTCCTCTGGTTCTCGCAATTGTTCTTGTTGAGACGGAAAAGGGCATGCCCTTCTCGTGTCTTGCCTCCCATGCCTCAATGTCATCCTCTACTCTAATGGGAGAGACTCCTATTGCCTTCGCAAGTTCTGATTTATATTTGAATCCTGAATCTTCTCTACTTTCCCAGATTTCGTGGATAGCATTCTCTCTTTCAAGATCTGTTAGATCTTTTCTGTGCAAATTCTCAATAAGAGACTCTATTAGGACTCTTTCTTCATCTATTTCCTTAACTATGCAGGGAATCTTATGTAGTCCTGCTATCTGTGCGGCTCTCCATCGTCTTTCTCCTGCAATTATCTGATAATTAAAGCCATGCTGTCTCACTATTATTGGTTGAACGATCTTGGCATCCTTTATTGAATCTGCAAGTTCTCTCAATGATTCCTTTTCAAAACTTTCCCTTGGCTGAAATGGATTTGGTTGAATCTCTTTGACCGAGATCATTTTCAATTCCATAGTGATTCTCATCTTCCTTTCTTCTTTCTGGTATCCCAAGCTTTCTTCGCTGCTTCTTTCCTTTTTTGTCTTTTGCTCATGTCCTCTTTTTGGATGACTAGTTCTTGATCATTAATCTCGCTCTCAAGAAACTCCCCTTCCGTCCATCCCAATGTCTTTATTTGCTTGGGAGGAATTGTGATGACCCATTTTGGATATTCTTTGTTTCCTACTTTCCGTGAGAGCTGTTTTTGAAGTCTCATTTTAGGCACCTAAATAGCTTATTAGAACGTTCTCATATTTAAAGAAAGAAGCCTATGACCTTGATTACTGACGGTCTTCCATCATACCATGACGCTTACAAGAAAGAGTTCTGGATGCTTAAAGGTCCGAGAACCGAGCATATAAGACACATCAAACTGAAAGGCGATATGAACAACAACAAAATGGAAAGGTTGAACGGAGAAATCAGAGACAGAGAGAAAGTCATGAGAGGCTTAAAGACAAAGGATACACCAATGCTCAAGGGCTACCAAATCTTTCACAACTACATAAGACCACATCAAGGATTGAACGGTAAGACTTGCCTTACTAGGGTTCAAGCTTTCTGATGTTTTTTAGCACATTGGTTTGGCTGAGGTCAAAGAGGTAGGCTGCCAACGTTGATGACACGTAGATGTGATAGTACACCAGCAACATGAGGAGTCGGTCTGTTAAGGAGAGTTTGAAGGGGTGGCCTGCGCCGAGTTCTCTTTTTCTGTCTGCTCGGAAAAGCCGTTTCTGCTCAAAGGCAGGGTGTCTCTCTTTTATCTTCAAGTTTAAGGCGTCAAATTCAGGCACTTCCAGTCCTGAAAACTGAACGTTTTTTAGACAATACGTCATAGTTCAGCATGCAAACAGCCCAAAAGCAAAATATTGCGCCTATAACCTAATAAAAGCTTCATTTCACAGCCAAAAAACCTAATTAAAACTAAGGTCTTATGTCTTATTCCAAAAACAAACGGGATCGATCATAATATAAAAAATAACAACTCATATATGAAACATGGGAGGTTTAGCATAACTTGTCTACAAAAGTCTCAACGCTTGTATTAGCTTCAAGCAAGTTAATCCCTAACAGCCCAGAAAAATTCAGGGGGAATATTGCCTCCAAATATTTAGACAACCCACTATTTCATCAACACTTACAAAACAGCAAATTAGCATATAGGTATCCGTTAATACATTACATAATACTAAGTGGAAAAGCAATAATTTTTGGTATACAAGCAGGTGCAGATGAAGTGTCAAGGTTATTTAGTGAATTAGATGACATAACCATTGGAACTGAAAAATATCATATCCTAGATAAACGATTGAACACAAAAGTTCACATATTTACGGTTACAGATTCACAGAAACAATACTATTTCGTTACGCCTTGGCTGGCATTAAACAAATCTAATTACCTGAAATACAAAAATATGAATTGGACCGCACGAAAACAATTATTATCGCGGATACTCATAGGGAACATCCTTTCGGCAACAAAAGGACTTGACATCAAAATAGATAAAAAAATTATTGCTGAAATACAACATGTTAAACCAGTTAATTGTAACATAAAGGGTAGTCCACTACTAGGGTTTTACGGACAATTCAAAATAAACTTTGATATGCCTCCATTATTCAGTATCGGTAAATCAGTATCCAGAGGGTTTGGGGTTATTTTGGAGGGTTAAAGATGCAGCTTGTTATAAACAATTTTGGTGCATATCTCAGAAAACATAAAGACATGTTCCTGATCATGCTAGACGAAAAAAATATTGAGGTGCCCGTAATTAAAGTGGACAACATTTGGGTATCCACATCCGCTCTCGTTTCTACTGATGCTATCCATTGTGCAATGAAAAATAACATTGACATTGTATTTCTTGACAAGTATGGAAATCCATACGCTAGAATCTGGCACCCAAATTTAGGAAGCACACCATTGATTAGACGAAAACAACTAGAATCAAGTACAAACGCGAAAGGACTTAATTTGGTTAAAGAATGGACCAAAAAGAAACTTAAAAATCAAATTAACTTATTAAAGAAACTTAAAAAAACTAGACCTAAACAGCAAGAACAACTAGAATCCGTTATAGCACAACTTAAAACCTATTATCGGAAGATCAGTGAACTTGAGGGTAACGTTGAAGAAAACAGGCAAAGCATTCTTGGTCTTGAGGGGATCTCATCACGCATATACTTTGAGGCTCTTTCAGAAACTCTATCAAAGAAATGGAGATTCAACGGCAGAAGTAGAAGACCCGCAAAGGATCCATTTAATTGCACATTAAATTATGGTTACGGAGTCCTTTATAGCATAGTTGAAAGAGCTTGTATTCTAGCTGGACTGGACCCTTACGTTGGTTTCCTTCACACCGATGACTATAACAAAAAATCATTTGTTTTTGACGTCATAGAGCAATATAGAGGTCATGTTGACGAGACCGTGCTTTTTCTTTTCACGCGTAAAATGATGAAAAAAAACTGTTTTGATCAGGTAGAAGGGGGACATGTGCTAAATGATAAGGGTAAGAAGATTTTAATGACCACTTTAAATGATCACTTCGATAAACAAGTTATGTATCAACGAAAGAAAACGAAGTTGCGAAACATTATCCAGTCTAATTGTTACTGTATAGCAAATGAACTGACTGGAACGTGAATTCTTTGCTTGTTTGGGTCATATACGATATTAGCGACAACAGCGTCCGAAATGCCGTAGCCAATCGATGTAAAGGTTATGGGTTATACAGGGTCCAGAAAAGCGCTTTCTTAGGAACATTGAATTCTAATCAACAAGATTCTCTTGTCATTGAATGTCGTGATCTAATCGAGGAAACTGATTCAGTTTACGTTTTTCCTATGTGTGATAAATGTTTAAAACGAATACAATTACTGGGAAAAGATTTTGACCTTGAGCTTGTGAGGGATAAGCTTGGCGTCATGTTTCTCTGAAGAGTCAATTACAATTAGCGATGTAATTGAGTATCTTTTCTGTCCCAGATTCACCTATTTTATGCACTGTTTGGGAATACCTCAACATGAGGGGCACTTAATTAAAGTGCAGAAGGGCAGAGCGCTTCATAAAAGCAGAGAAAAAACAAATCTTGGGTATCTAAGGAAACGATACGGAGTAACAGATAAACTCACTGGGATTTACCTGTGCTCAAAGAAATATCGAATTAGAGGGATTATGGATGAGGTGCTTTTTCTTGAAGATGGTTCAGTCGCTCCATTAGACTATAAATTCGCTAAATACCGTAACCGCGTCTTTAAAACTCATAAATATCAGTCCGCGTTGTATGGATTAATGATAGCAGAACACTTCAATCGCCCAGTTTATAGAGGCTATCTGTGTTATGCCCGTAGCGGAAACAAGATTGTAGAGATACCGTTCAACGAGAAACTGTTTCAACAAGCTGAGGATATAATACGAAATATTTTTCACATTATTCAAAGGGAACAGTTCCCAGAGATAACAGGAAATAAGAAAAGATGCATTGATTGTTGTTACAAACGAATCTGTCCACATTGACGCAAAAATTTTTAAGCATTATTCACAGTTATTAAGAGCATCATGATTGAAGCCATCTATAATGTTGGTAATTATGTTCTGAATGAAAAACAGGTTAGTCTTGATGATGCTGAACAAGTAACTAAAATATTATGTGAAGACCCAAAAAGCTCGGATCTATATAAAACCATAATAACGATAGAGCTTAACAAAAAAGGCATAGATATAACTTTTATTCGAGTTGGAAACGAAAACTACTCGTCGGATAAAATATTTCGTTATCTTTACAGGCGCGGTGGTTCAAGTGGCGCAGACCTTTCACCAACCTGTAGATTAACAGAGCCTAAAAAAACGTTTAAAGGAAAATTTCTCAGATGGTTCAAAACCGACTTTTCTAACCCCGCCTATGGGCTCACCGAAGAGGAACAAAATCTCCTAACCAACATTAAATCGTGTATTCGATCAAACAGCAAGCAAATACTTGAAGCCATTACCACCAAACATAACTCTCTTAAAAAAGAGCGGGAAAGTGGAATAATCACAATAATTCTTCAGGATAATGGTGAACAAAAATATCTTGGAGACATTTCTGCATTTAGGAAAATATTACATGCAAACGCGTTAGCAACTTATTTTCAAAAATTTAATAAAATCTCGAAATCAGAAAACGAGACATGTGCTATTTGTAGAGAAAAAAGGGCTGAAGTATACGGTTTTGTTTCCACTTATAATTTCTATACTGTTGATAAGCCAGGTATGGTGTCTGGGGGCTTTGATCAGAGTAAAGCTTGGAAAAACTATCCTGTCTGCAGAGATTGTGCGTTAACTCTTGAAGAAGGAAAAAGGTTCATAAAAGAAAATGCTAAGTTTAGATTTTATGGCTTTGATTATCTGTTGATTCCAAAACCTCTTACTTCAGATCTTGATAGCGAAGTCTACGAAACACTGGAAGATTATCATAGAGAAGGCGCGAAAATTCGGTTAACTAAAGACTATAAGAAACTGTTAGATGAAACCGAAGGAGATATACTCGAAAATCTTTCAGATAACCCTAACACGTTTCAATGTAATATCCTGATTTATGCTGCTTCAAATAATGAGTTCAAGATTTTAAGATATATTGAAGGCATATTCCCAAGTAGATTACGTGAACTCTTCAAAGCAAAAGATTGTGTTGACCAAAACCGGTATTTTAAAGAATACAATGTTAAGGTTTATGATAAAGGAAAACAAACTGGAGAAAAACCGCTGGAGTTTAACTTCGGTTCGTTTTGGTATTTTTTTGGAAAACGAAAAGATGAAGATAAGAGTGCATATTTCCTTGATATTGTAGCCAAGGTTTTCCAGAACGAAAAAGTCAGCTACCGTTTCCTTCTCAACGGCATAGTTAACCGTATGAGGAAACAGTTTGCACAGGGTTACAGTACAAAGGAGGCTGGAATGAGAGGCCTCTGTTCTTTGCTGTATCTCCATCGATTAGGAATTCTAGGTGATTATGATCACGGTGATAACATGAACGAAAACAAAATTCGTGAAATCGTGAACGATCCTCAATACGCAAGTAGTACACAAAAACTCGAAGCCATCTTGGATAGTTTCCCTGAATTTTTCAACAGAGACTCTAAGCGTGCTATCTTCATTGTAGGTGCTCTCGCGCAACTCCTAATTAATATACAGTTTGTAGACAGGGGTTCCGACCCATTTAGGACAAAACTTCAGGGTCTTCGGTTAGATCAAAGGAAAGTTTCAAAG
This sequence comes from uncultured Candidatus Bathyarchaeia archaeon, assembly GCA_964598485.1. Classification (GTDB taxonomy): domain Archaea; phylum Thermoproteota; class Bathyarchaeia; order Bathyarchaeales; family Bathycorpusculaceae; genus SOJA01. Next base: position 524,776 of record CAZRCD010000001.1, on the reverse strand, counting down.
CTTCTTTGGGAGATACAGAACAAGTTTGAAGAATACAACAAAAACTATTATAGAGAATTGGAGAAACTCGCTAGCGAATATTTAATTCAGGCTGGCAACGATTGGGGACTATCTAAAGACGAGGTTAGTTTCTATTTCGTGTTGGGAATGAATTTGGCTAGTTATTTAAAACAATCAAAAGAGGTGAAAAATGATGAGTGAAATAGTATCTAACAGATCCGAAATAGTCTTTCTGTATGATGTTAAGGACAATAATCCTAATGGAGATCCTCTGGATGAGAACAAGCCACGCATAGACGAAGAAACTATGTTAAATCTCGTTACTGATGTTCGACTAAAAAGAACAGTTCGCGACTATCTAAATGACTTCCGTAACGAAGAAGTGTTTATTTTAGGTGTGAAAAAAGATGACGGTAATCTTAAAGATAAAGAAGAACGCATGACCGATCTGAAAATTGATTCCGCAGAAGATATGGTTGAAAAATGTGTAGACATTAGGTTATTTGGAGCAACAGCTGCTGTAAAAAAGAAAACTATTACGTTCACAGGACCAGTCCAGTTCAAGATAGGACGATCACTCCATAAAGTGCAGCTCAAATTCATTAAGGGCACAACTGTGTACCCCTCCGCACAAGATAAGACACAAGGCACTTTTACTGAAATGTATGTTCTTCCGTACAGTCTCATAGGCTTCTATGGAATAATTAACGAGAATGCTGCCAAACATACTAAGCTTACAAATGGTGACGTTGATCTACTTATGGATGCACTTTGGAACGGAACCAAAAACTTAATCAGCCGTTCTAAAGTTGGCCAGATGCCTAGGCTTCTCATAAAAATAAACTATAAAGAAAAAGACTATCACATAGGCGACCTTAACGCTTTACTGGAGCTTAAGTCAGATATTAGAGACGAGGAAATTAGGGATGTTGAAGATTACGCTATAGATGCAACCAAATTACTTGATGCTTTACATGATAATAACGGCAAAATAAAGGACATAGACCTCATGCTTGATGAACGGCTAACATTCAAACGGGAAAGCAAGCAAATCGATCTGGCAAAAGAACTTGCTAAACAAGGGTTTACAGTAAATCAGCTCGACCTCTAACTGTGATGTATAATGGATAGAGTTCTTACTTTTGACCTCTGGGGAGACTATGCCCACTTTAGGAAACATTATACAACAACAAGCCCCCTTACCTTTTCTATACCTCCAAGAACAACCTTATGTGGACTCTTAGCTGCAATCATTGGTCTAGATAAAACAGAGTATCTCCGTCATTTCTCCGATAAAGACGCTTCAATAGGAGTACAATTACTAAACGACGTGAAAAAGATAACGTTAGCTGAAAATCTCATCGATACAAAAAAAGCAGGAAAAATGATGAATAAAATAAAACAGAGAACACAGATTCGGTTTGAGCTTCTGAAAGACCCAAAATACAGGATTTTCGTTCATCATCAAGATGAATCAATATACCTAGAACTTAAGGAAATGCTGAAGGCCCATAAAACAGTTTACACTCCATGTCTAGGATTAAGCGAATTATTAGCCAACTTCAAGTATATAAAAGAGTACAATGCGGAGACCGTTGAAACAGAATCTGAAACGGAGATTCTAACAGCTTTGCCTAAAAAGAACTTAATAGAGCTAAGTTTTCAGGAGGATTACGAGTATTTATCAGAGACTATGCCTAGGAATATGCTTCCAGATAGAACTGTTACGGAGTACATGCCTGTGATTTTTGAAAGAAAACATAAATCACTAAAAGCAAAGGTCAACCAATTCATCCGACTTGAAAACGATGAAGCCATCACTTTCCTTTAATCTACTGGCTCGTCCAGACAAACAACTTCGAGACCATCTTCAAAGAGTCTCAGAACTATGCAATAAACTGTGTATGGAACCTAAACTTAACCTTGAATCAATCAATCTTACACAAAATAAACTTGCAAAAAACCTTGAAATAATAGGATGGTGCCATGACTTTGGAAAAGCAACAACTTTTTTTCAGGAATACATTCATGAAACAGATGAACAAAAGAAAAGAAAGCTAAAAAACAGGAAAGAGAGTCACCATGGCCTTATTTCTGCGGTATTTACGTATTATATCTTAAAGAGTCAGTATTACACGTCTGATTCTCCCCTCGATGAAGTCATGCCACTCATAGGCTATTTGGTAGTAAAAAGGCATCATGGGAATCTAAAAAACATGCGCGAAGAAATTAGAGACCTCATCCAAGACAATGACAAACAAGATATTTTGAAAAAACAGCTTGATTCCATAGCTATTGAAACCGTAACGGAACTATACAAAGACGTATTCTCTAAGCAGACATTTATCACATTCAAAGAAGACTTAGATTCAATATTAGAGCAGATGACACGAAGCCGTAGAATCTTATGGAAATTCTTGAAAAAAGGCAACCTGTTTCCAGCGATTATAACCAGTTTTTGTTATTCAATTTTGCTGCAAGCAGACAAAGAACATGCTTCAGGTATTAGTGTTGAAAGACGGGAGCCTATTCCCGATAACATTGTTGACATTTATCGGTGTCTAAAAGGATTTAATGAACCAACCACGAGTATTAACAAAATACGAAACAGCATATATCAAGAAACAACAAAATGTGTGGACTCACTTGATCTTACCCAGAAAATATATTCTCTTAATGCTCCAACTGGAACTGGTAAAACGTTAACTGGATTAGCGTTTGCAAATAAACTTGCGTCTAGACTTCGGCGTGAACAGGGATTTAATCCCCGAATTTTTTATTGTATTTCATTCATTAGTATCATTGATCAAAACTATCAAGTGTTTGAGAACGTGTTTGAAACGGTCACGGGGGAAAAGCCTACTACTGATCTTCTTTTGAAGCATCATCATTTAGCGGATACATATTATGTTACAGCTGAAGATGAGTTTGAACCTGAGGACGGTCTGTTTCTTGTGGAAGGATGGAACTCTGAGGTTATAGTTACAACGTTTGTTCAACTTTTCCACACTTTATTCACAAACAGGAATCGGTCTCTACGGAAATATCATCGATTAGCTAACTCTATTATAATCCTTGATGAGGTCCAGTCACTTCCACATAAATATTGGTTATTGCTTCGAGAATACCTGAAAACGTTATCAGCGTTGTTTAACACATACTTTGTTTTTATGACTGCTACACAGCCACTTATTTTTCAGCCAAGAATTGAAATCAAAGAATTGTGTGCCAACAATGAGCAGTATTTCCGTCAGTTTGATCGGTTGGATCTTGTTCCATGTCTTGAACCTGTTACTCTAGATGTTTTTATGGAACAAGTAACTGCGGATATTAAAGGTAATCCTGAAAAAAGTTTTCTGATAATAATGAATACAATCCGTAGCTCCCAGCAACTGTATCAGCACCTCCAGAAACGTATGGGTAAAAAAAATCTTGTTTATTTATCCACTATGATTTTTCCTAAGGAGCGGCTTGATCGTATAACCCAGATATGTAAAGGCGGAAAAAGAAAGATTATTGTTAGCACGCAGCTTGTTGAAGCGGGTGTGGACCTTGATGTGGATGTTGTGTATCGCGATTTTGGTACGTTAGATTCTGTAGTGCAAGCTTCTGGTCGATGTAATAGAAACTTTAACGAAAAACGCGGTTTAGTTAAACTCTTCAGGATACAAGATGAACATCGCTTCTATTATAGCTACATTTATGGCGGAAACTCGATGCTTATCGATAAGACAATGCAGGTTCTTGAAGAAAAAACGATGATACCTGAACATGAATTTAAAGAAGTGGTTGAAAAGTATTACCAGTTAGTAAAGCACTCCATGAGCAATGATGAAGCAAACAAATTACTTGAAAATATTGCTCGACTTGAATTTGAAGAAATTCAACGCAACTTCAAACTTATAGCTGAAGACTACCCCAAGATCGATGTTTTCATAGAATATGACAATAAGGCTGTTAAGGTGTGGAAAGAGTTCCGGAGAATACAAGAAATTGCGGACCCGTCTGAGAAACGACGTGAATTCATGAGAATTAAGAAACAATTAAGGGACTATATTATTTCGGTCCCGGAGAAATTTAAAGAAACTGTAGGTTACATGGATCCCATTGACATGGGTTATATCTCAAAGATGATTATTGAACAAACAGGAGTGTATGACAAACAATTAGGATTTCTGAAAGAAGGAGTCACAAATACGTTTATTGTGTAAATGTGTCACCTATTTATAAGGAACTTGATAAAAAGAGGTGATGAAAACTATGGCTCTGAAACAACCCCAAAAACAACTTAAAACATCAAAAGAAGCCGAAAAAACGTGCTGTCGGAGGATGAAATCCATTAAAACAAGGATTGAAACGAAATAGTCACTACCGACTTGGATGAACAAACAGTAAACAGTCGGAGGATGAAATCCATTAAAACAAGGATTGAAACTGTTGATTGTGTTGTTGTCGCTGATGCGTACATCGGAGTCGGAGGATGAAATCCATTAAAACAAGGATTGAAACACTAAAACCTACAAGACCGTACATGACACTGAACAAAAGGCGTCCGCAGAAAAACAAACGGTGAAGCCCAATCACGAGAAAAATACAAACATATTATAAAAAGAGAAAAAAATGGAGTAAGACAAACTTCAAGCAGTCTGTTACTTGTCCTTCTTCCCTTTCTTCTTTCCTTTTTTCTTACCCTTTGACACTACTTTCACCACTCTTCTTCTTCTTCAGGCTCTTCTTCTTCCTCTTCCTCTTCTTCGAACAGCATAGTCGAACCTCCAAAATTTCAAGCCACCACAAGTAGTATATATAAATTTCATTCAAAAAATAGGGATAAAAAATCTTTTTCAAAAGAAAATAAGCTTCAAACATTCTCCTTTTCCGCCTTATATACAAAACTTTACAGAACCCAATTCCAAAATGTTTATTAGTTGTTGTCTAGCTTTGGTTTGAAAAAGCGTGAAAGAAATTATGCTAATCGTTCAAATTTCAGACATCCACTGCGGACCCATGTTCAATAACGAAAGGTTCCGCACAGCCATAAAAGAAATCAACGCCATGTCGCCAGACGCAGTAGTCGTAACAGGCGACCTGACAGAAGACGGCATACAATCCCAATTCAAACAGGCAGCAAGAGAACTCAAACAACTAAAACCTAAAAACATCATATACGTGAGTGGAAACCACGACTACCGAGCAACAGGCTACCTGCTATTCAGACAATATTTTCCATTCAACCAAATAACAGAAATTGACAATACAGTCATAATAGTGTTGAGCAGTGCTAGACCCGATAGAGACGACGGTGAAGTGGGACACAGACAGAACTTGTGGCTAGAAAACACACTAAAAAAATATAAAAACCACACGAAAATCGTTGCATTACACCACCACATAATCCCAGTACCAGACACAGGAGCAGACCCAGTCACAATAATAGACGCAGGAGACGCCCTAAGAAGCCTAACAAAAACCAAAGCAAACCTAGTCCTATGCGGACACCGCCACAGACCATGGAAATGGCAAATAGAAAAAATGTAAGTAATCCACGCCGGAAGCATATCATGCGAAAGACTACGCGGATTCTTCCTAAACTCCTACAATGTCATAGAAATCAAAAACAAGAAAATCAATGCGAAGCTAAAAATAGTTGGCGGCGGCTACGTTGACTTCAATAATATAATAAAGCATAGAGAAATCCTCCAAGCCTCAGACATCACACAACACAAATCACTAACACAATAAAAGCTTTAAATCACAACTGCATGTCAGACATAGAATCTCTCAACAAACCACAATCATCTATCCTAAACAAATGGCTAACGCAACCACAATCAGAACACCCAAAACGTCTAACAGCAACACCCTTTTCGCTCAATTTTCCAGCAATCTTACACTCCTCGGATTTCTCCGCCTCTTTGCAGAAAACCTTCACAACCCGTACAGCATCATCATCAAGCAGATCGTCAATATGCCAAAACTTCTTCTTCGTCTTTCTAAGGTGTCGCTGTACTCGTCTTTCTAAACCATTTTGGGCAGAACCCACATATGCATACAAACCTCTCTCAAAAAATATGCTTCCCAAAGCACCAATATTTACCCTAATATCCCTGCCAACCGAAATGACTAAGACGTAGACGCCCTTCACCATACTCATCTATTCAGAATCGTTTGGTGTATACCATTTTAGAATTGCCTCAACAGCCCTAACAGAATAACCTATCTCCTTAAGCATTCTCTTCAAATCCTCAGCATATTCAGCATCCAAACATAAACACCAGCAAACAATAACCTTAGTCAAAAACCCTATTTATCCTTTAATCCCTATGAGTAAATATGTCAAACCAAAACCTACTCACCTATGTAACCTACTGCGGCCTGTACTGCGGATTATGTGCCCATCGCAACCGCATCCCACAAAAAGCAAGCCAACTACAAAAAAGCCTACACGAAGAAGGCATGGACAACTGGTACCAATACATACCAGAAATGAAAAACACGTTCCCAACATTCTGGCAATTCCTCCAAAAACTAGTCAACTTAAACTGCACGTGTAGAACAGGCGGCGGACCACCAGACTGCAAAATCCGCCAATGCGCCAAACAAAAAAGCATAGAAATCTGCACACAATGCAAAGAATACCCATGCAAGCTCATCCAAAACCTAGCAGAACACTACCCAACCCTAATTCAAGACGGAAAACGTCTACAAAAAATCGGCTTAGAAAAATGGGTTAAAGAACAAATGGAAAGAGCCAAACGCGGTGTAGTGTATGCAGATATACGCTATCCATGGAAAACCTAAGTAGTGCTGATGTAAGAGTTCACACCTTCCAAATCAAATCTTTCACATTGCAAAGCATTTCTTATAAAGTTAAACAGCTTAACCCGGACATCTCTGCTGAGATTAGGATACCAAATAGGCGAAGCCACAACCAAACCACGCCAAGCATAAAAAGGCTGAACAACCTCCAAAATCTCTCGATCACCAGTCTTCCGCAGGTAATTCTCCCAGAAAAGCCTAAACAAACGCTCAAAAACCCCAGCCAACTCGCCATACTTCTGCAGAGAATAAAAAATATAATTGACGGTCATAGCGGTAACATCATCAGCAGGCTCACCCCACTCACCACGACTGCGATCCAAAACCGTAAAATCAACGCCCTCACGAAACAGCACATTCCAAGGATGAAAATCCCCATGAACTTGACTGAGCCTGTGAGCCTTACGTTTAAGACGCCAACGCCAAACAATACAGTTGCGCTCAATATTGATCAAATCTGACTCGCTGACAAAGTCAAGTCCAGACGGGTAGCTATCTAACAAACCCATGATACATTCACCGTGTCCAACAAGCTCCCGAGCCCGTCTAACATAAAGCGACGGCGCCTCACGCTTTACGTTGTGAATTTCAGCGAGGTAATCAGACAAAATCAAACAACGCTTCTCATCTAACTCGCTTAGCCGCCCAGTCTCCTTAATACGATCCAAATCAAAATGGTAAAGCCTACCACCTGCAAACTCGGTGACAATAAAAAACTCTCCGCAATTCCCCAAAGACTGCAAACCTTTACCGTCCACTGTAAACGCACCAACATCTACTGAACGCGCATGCCGAGGCAACTTGTTGAAGACACTATGTTGCCAAAGCAAACTTCCAGCACGATCAGAAACATAGTCATGCCCAAAACCTCCAGAACGCATGGTTTCCAAAACAACGCGTTTTGCTTCGCCGTCAACACTAAACTCGATGACGTAAGGAACGCCGTAACCAAAACCCTTTAAATCCTTAGAAACTTCAGATTTCTCACCAAGCCTCCAAACGCCACGGATTTCCACATCAGCATCATACAAGCAAGAGAGATATTCATGAAGAGCATCCAAGGAAAGTTTCATAAACCACTACTCCTTTTCACCACCATTTCCTCTCACCCAATCAATAACATTACGCCACAAGTAAAAAAATAGGGTGAAAGCAGTACTTAAATATACAAGCAAGTCAATCGAAAACCAAGAAGCCCTACCACTGACAAAATAGGGTAACATGAAATTTCCGACAAACGCTACAGTTAACCTAACGTAAATATAACACGCAACCCCAACCAAAAAAAGAAAAAACACCTTGTCAAAGAACACAGAAGAATTCAGCTTCTTATTCTTAATATACCATAACACGTAGGCAACAATACTAACGCTCGACAAATACATAACAATATAAACATAGGTTAAACCAGCACCAACAAAATATCCAGCGAAAAAACCAGCCTCATACAACACCAAAGAATACCCTAAACTTTCCACATACAAAGTGGAAATAACGTCTAAGACGCTTAAGAAAGGCAGAACCCAGATAGTTTTGTCAACACTGTCCAAAATACACCACTTCATACACTTCAAATAAGAAGGAAAAGAAAGTTTAAAAGTTCTAGGAATCAACAGTTTAATTTCATAATGTTGTTGGCGTGAAAAACATGGACAAGACCAAAACGTTTGAAATTCTCCTAATCATTGTAGGAACCCTGATGATTCTCCACCACGTTTGCACATGGGAACGCTTCTTCGACATAGAAGACATATTACACCATGAATTCTTCGAAGCCATATTCTTCACAGCAGGCATAACACTGTTCATAAGCAACCACTACAACAAAAAAAGAAGCGAATAAAATGAACATCCTCATCCAAAACGGAACCATCATCACAATGCATAACCAAAAAATAATTCGCCAAGGAGCCATCGCAATAGAAGACAAAAACATAATTGACGTAGGAAAAAACCGCGATCTAAAAAGAAAATATGGAACAGGATACGAAAAAATTGATGCAAAAGACAAAGTTGTCATACCAGGCCTCGTAAACACACATCAACACGCAGCAATGAGCCTGCTAAGAGGATACGCAGACGATTTACCACTCCAAGAATGGCTGGAAAAATGGATATGGCCAATAGAAAAACACATGACGCCCCATGACATTTACGTCGGAGCCTTACTAACAGCCACAGAATCCATAATGACCGGAACAACAACAGTCAACACAATGTATCATTACACACCAGAAGAAAATGAAGCAAAAGCATTCGCTGAAACAGGCCTAAGAGGAGTAATAGGCCACGTATGTTTTTCATGGAGAAAAAAAGAAGACAAAAAAGCGTTAACAAACTTGGGTAAAAACTGGCACGACAAAGCAAACGGACTAATCCGCGTCAGCGTAGACCCTCACTCACCCTACACCGTTGACCCAGAATACATGAAGGAACTAAAAGAAATCAAAGAAGAACTAAACCAGAAATACGGCTCAGAAAAAACACCAATAATTTGGCACACACACGTTGCAGAAACCATCGACGAACAAGAAAAAATCCAAAAAGCTTTCAAGATTAAGTTAAAAAACGGAGTAATGACATACCTAGATTCATTAGGGGTTCTAGACAAACACGTGATTGCAGCTCACTGCATAGCGTTGACGGACAGAGACATGACAATAATGAAAAAAAGAAAGGTAAAGGCTTCACACAACCCAATCTCAAACCTTAAACTCGCCTCAGGTATAAGCCCTGTCCCAAAAATGCTCAGAAAAGGCATAACAGTTTCACTGGGCACAGACAGCCCATGTTCAAACAACACAGCAGACATGTTCGAAACCATGAAAGCAACAGCCCTTCTACATAAAGGCGTAAACAAAAATCCAACACTAACACCTGCAAAACAAGTTTTAGAAATGGCAACCATAGAAGGAGCAAAAGCACTATCATGGGAAAACGAAATAGGCTCCATAGAAGTTGGCAAAAAGGCAGACTTAGCAATCATTGACTTCAACAAACCGCATCTCTGTCCATTGTACAACGAAATCAGCCATTTAGTTTACGCAGCAAAATCAGCAGATATCAACACGGTAATAGTAAACGGCAAAATTGTTATGGAAAACGGACATCCAACAACAATAAAAATTGAGAAAGTTCTGGAACTGGCTGAAAAAGCAAAGAAGAGCCTTCTCGAACGACTGGCACGTAACATTAAATAGTCCAGATTGCAAATTCCATTAAGGAAGAATTAAAATGGAAAATTTCAAAGTTAAAAATGAAAGTTTAGCTTCCAAAGGGTTTCTTCAAATAGAATGGGCATCAAAGCATATGCCAGTCTTAAACAAAATCAAAAAAAGGTTCACGGAACAAAAACCATTTGAAGGCACGACCTTAGGCGCATGTTTACACGTTACAAAAGAAACAGCAGTGCTCGTTGAAACACTCTTAGCTGGCGGAGCAAGAGTTGCATTATGCGGCTCCAACCCTCTATCCACGCAAGACGATGCCGCAGCAGCCCTAGCAGAAAAAGGCGTTCACGTCTATGCTTGGCGAGGACAAACAACAGATGAATACTACTGGTGCGTTGAAAAAGTAATAGATCACAAACCCAAAACAACCTTAGACGACGGTGCCGACCTTGTCAGCACAATCCACAGTAAAAGGACAGAAGCCTTACAAAACGTTAAAGGTGGAACAGAAGAAACAACAACCGGAGTCTTGCGCTTACGAGCTATGGAAAAAACTGGAACACTCAAATACCCCATAATAGCTGTAAACGACGCTTACACAAAACACTTGTTTGACAACCGCTACGGAACGGGACAAAGTACAATAGATGGAATCCTAAGAGCCACAAACATACTTTTAGCGGGCAAAAACTTCGTGGTCTGCGGTTACGGATGGTGTGGAAGAGGCTTGGCAATGAGGGCAAAAGGCATGGGAGCTAACGTTATAGTTACAGAGGTAAACCCGCTCAGGGCGCTTGAAGCAGCGATGAACGGGTTCCGCGTAATGCCAATAGCCGAAGCATCAATAATAGGCGACATCTTTGTAACAACAACGGGTGACATAAACGTCATCAGAAAAGAACATATGCAGAAAATGAAAAACGGAGCAATACTCGCCAACAGCGGACACTTCAACGTAGAAATCGGCATAAAAGACTTGGAAGAACTTGCCGTTTCAAAGAGAAACATAAGACAAAATCTGGACGAGTACACGCTCGCAGATGGAAGAAACATATACATTCTAGCAGAGGGCAGACTTGTAAATTTAGCGGCAGCAGAGGGCCATCCTTCAGAGGTTATGGACATGTCTTTTGCAAATCAAGCCCTCAGTGTAGAATACATAGCTAAAACCGAGAAGATGCCGCCCAAGGTTTACCCAGTGCCAAAAGAAATAGATGAAACAGTAGCAAGATTGAAACTCAACGCAATGAAGATAAAAATAGACGAATTAACAGATGAACAGAAAAAGTATCTGTCAACTTGGGAAATGGGAACAATCTAGCGCCAGTCGAAAACCACGGCAAACTTTAAAAGGTGTAAAGGAGTAAACATGGTTTACAAATGGTGATGCATAAATGGTAAGTAAAGATCAAGGAATAGGTGGAATAATATTCATTGTATGTGCAGTCATTGCCTTGTTGTACATTGTAACACTCTTCTTTCCACAGTGGCTTGGAGTATTCGGGATAAGCGAGGATGCGCTAGCATGGACGCATGAAGTTCAATTCTGGGTCATAGCAGTGCCAGTTTTCATAGCACTAGTAGCCGTAATGGGTATAGGCATGTGGATAGGCTGGACAATGGCTACAACACCACCGCCGAAACCAATAGAAGAAATCACAAGCGAAATAGAAGAGGAAGCTAAAGAAGAGGAAAAACCGGAAAAGAAGACGAAAAAATAACAGTTTTAGTTCCCAAACTTTATTTCAACCCAATTCTATATTTTCAATCGTATTTTACGACGGAAACGAGTGGAGAACCCAATGATGAAGTAATTTTTAAGGTATAGGATTCACCTTCTACATAAGTGCCGTGCAAGTGGATCGTGCCTACACTGTTTGGTGGAACAAAGATGTTTTCTGTCAAACTATACGCCTTGCCGTTTACATATACTCCTGTTATTTGGACATCTACTAAGGCAAAATTTCTAACAGAAACGGTTATGCAAGTGTTGTTGGCGTTTACGCGTTCCAATTGCAGAGACTGTGTTGGAAAAGCCGTTTTCATTTTTTCTGTAAGAGTGAACGTGAACTGATAAACGAAGAAACCTGCAGTTACGGCTGTAACAAAAGTAAGAAGTAATGCTCCTACGGCAAGTTTCAAGTAGTTTCACCATTCGCGAAACGAAATTATGCCTCCAAAATTTATATAGCATTTATGAATTTGAAATAATGAAGCATGATAAACTTCAAACACCAAACATTTGAAAGGCAAAATTTGAAGTGACGTAAACGACTGCTGAAATGCCAAATGTCACTGCGATTATTTTTGGTGAAATAGAAATAAAGGATGTTTCTTCGCCTTTTGGCTGTATTTCATACCCCTTAATTTCATGAGTATCAGCATCAACTCGACGATAGCCATGATTTTTCGTATCAATTTCAACAATATAAGCTTCCTCTTCTAATGTAACTCTTTTAGGTTTTACGCCACTCTTGTGTCCAATTCTTTTGAGAAAGCTTGTTGCAATGGTTGTTACTGTTTCGGCGTTCAATTTTTGTGTCTTAAGAGAAGCTGATATAACGCCCCACGGGTTCTTCTCTGAAGTTGCTGAAGCCATGTTGCCCCCTATCCGTTTTTTAGAGAAAACCTTTCAGATTTAAAAGGGCATGTGTGTATCATGAATTATCAACTTATCCAGTTACTTTCTTAAGCATGCATTCTACTATTTTTTTGCAAGTCATACATTCTTCAGGTATCTCTTCCTTTCTTGAACGCTGGCTCAAATATCCAAAATAGTATGGACATCCATGTTCCTTTAGAGAAAGCTGTTCAGCTGGCTTTAATTTTGGAGGCTGTGCTTTAGCCTTTTCAATTATGGCTCTTTTTTTCTTCAACGTTCGCTTTTCCTCTTCAACCTCGGAATCTTCTTCTATCACTATTTCAGTTAAGCAGTAAGGACATGCACTGTATGAAGACCCATTTTTTGAGCTTAAATCTTGAACAATTATTGGATTTGAAAAAACCATTTCGCATTCTGGATTTAAACAGTTATACCTCTGGCTTTTGATTTTCGTCTTTGTCTTTTTCATTTTAGTGAAGCTTCCTCTAGACAATACCAGAATCCGAGTTTATAGTCTTAATGAAGTCAAAATAAATATCCTAATTATAATCGAATCGCAAAGTCATGTCACGGGGATGCCAGTGTTTTAAGGTCTTCTTCTCCTTCAGCGTAGCCGGAGGCTATTAAAACATCGCCTGCGTCTATTTTGGTGAGGGGTTTGGGCTTTATGTATTTACCTCTCCTTCTTATGGCGAGAACCCACATGCCAGTTTCTTCTGGAATGTGAACCTCGCGTAAGGTCTTATTTACAAGCGGAGAGTTTTCAGTCACTTGTACGTAGGTAACGGTTTCTTCAGCTTCTTCTATGACGAGTTTTAATACTGGATGTGGCTTTATTCCCCTTAAAACAACTTCAGCTATTTCCGCAGCGGCATCCGCTATTTTTTCAGTAACTACCCCCAGTCTTATAAGCCCGAGAAAACTTTTGGCTTCTTCTCGTTTGAAACCGCTTGACAAGACAAGCAACTCAAAATCCGTATGTAATTTGTCCACATGTTCCTCAAGCTCTTGCACATCTTCAGCTAATTCTTTGCTGTTCAATAGTAATGAAGAGTATGCCAAATCCATCATTAACTCGGACGTGTCTTTCAACTCGACAAAACGTTCAACAATTTCCTCAAACTTTTTTTGAAGTTTCGGTGACATTCTAATCCTCCAGTTTCCGCAGTTTTCCTTCCGCAAGTGCTTTGAACTCCTTGACGCCTGAAGGGGCTCCACGAGCGATAAGAACGTCCTCAATTTTGATGGGTTCTGTGTCCTTAGGGTTAATTATCCAGTCTTTGTTTCGGCAGATGGCGATTATGTCAACGCCCATTCTCGCTGCCAGATCGAGTTCGCCTATTTGTTTATCGACCAGTATTGAACTCTCGTTGACTTTGGCTCTCGTTAGGCGTTCTTCAACTTTTTCGAAGACTTCGCTTACTATTGGATGTACTCCGATGTTTTGCGTAACTATTGCTGCTATGTCCGCAGCTGCATCTGAGATTTTGTCAGCAGCGGAGGCAACCTTGGAAACCCCTACTAACGCCTCAGCGTCTTCAGGGTCTCTCGCAGCTATCATGACTTCCATTTCCAAAAGATAGGTTAATGTGTCAACGCGGTCTTCAAGTTCCAAGACATCTTCCGCAAGTTCTTTGTCGTTAAATAACGCAGCTGAATACGCTAAGTCAATCATCAATTCAGAGAGGTTTTTCATTTCCAAAAATAGTTCTCTGACGGATATGGGTTTGTATTCTATCCTTTCTAAGTGGGGCATATTATTAGGGTCGCTCCGACTAAGAGAGTAGTGTAAGGAATATTTTAACTCTACCCTCCAAATCTCGCGCGGTGTTTGTAGCTATTACTAACAAAGCCAACGATATTGTCTCATACATGCTAAACCATGACCTTCATCTCCTCCAGCCTCGGACGAAGATTTTCTACAGCTTGACAGACATCTTCCTCCTTCTTCGCGCCCACGCACACGATCTTGCCGGTGGCGAATATCAGAAAAACCACCTTAGGGCTTTCCATTCGGTAGATCGCGGCTGGAAACTGCTCCGGCTCATACATGAGGCATCCACCCGCGAGCTTGCTGGCCAACTCTTCGAGATCAACTGGGCCGCCAAGGCTTCCAGAGGCAACAATATTCACAATGTGTACCTCAGGCTTTCCGGTGATGATCATGCCAATCGCTTTCAACTCCTTGACAACCTTCATGATTGCCTTTCCAGCCTCCCTCTCAGACTTGGCGCCAGTGCAAACCATCCCGCCGCTACTGAAGATGAGCGTGCACGTCTTGGGCCTCTTCAGCCTGAAAGCGAGCCCAGGGAAAACTTTGGGTCGGTACTCGACGTGTGGAAAAGCCTTGACTATGGCGTCCAAGTCGACGCCGTGTTTGAGGGAGGCTGAGGCTACCACGTTCTGAATACGAATTTCCCTCTTCTCAAGTTTCAAAGGCTTCCACAACTACGATGTTTAGCTGTATTCTCTGAATGTGTATCCGCATTTTGTGCATCGGAAAAACTGTGTTGAAGATTCATCAGCTCCTCTTGTCTGTACTTGCCAAACATATACTAAGTTGTTTCCACATCTTGGACATTCAATTCTAAGAGTTGGTAGTGTTCGTAGTTTCTGCTCTTCTTTTCCTATTACCGCTACGAGTTTCTGCGGATGGGGCTGTATGACTTTTGCAACTTTTGGCGCGACTTTGCCACTTCTTACTCGTCTTTTGTAGTCGCACTTAGGATATGTAAAAATCAAGGATGTTTTCTTGTCGGTTTTTTCCTTCTTTGGCCCAAGACGAGACTTGCATTTGGGACAAAATTCCACGACTTCTCCTCCTACGCTCTTATATTCCACGCCACCGTCTCGATTCTCTAAGCTTTCTCATCTAAACTTTCTTGGTACTTGTGCTTCATACGTAATCCCTTGCATCAAACTCGAAACCACAATCCGGGCACTTCGCGTTGAAATCCTCTCGTGGCTTAGTATTCTTTTTGAATGATTGGCGTGCATGCTTACCTTTTTTCTTTGGAAGCTTCTTTCGTTTCCTAACCAACGACTTCTTTTGACTTAGAGACCCGGTTCTGCTCGTTTTGAATTTTGCTCGATGACCACCGCAGTTGGGACATTTCATTTTTTAACACCTGACATGAGATAAGGCACCCACTCCTACAGAATAGCCGATTATCTATTTTGGCCCTCCACAACTATCATGGTCAATGTCGTCCTAACCTTGTCAAGCGTTCTAATGTGCCAAGTCACAATTTCCTTGAGCTTATCCATAGATTCCGCTCTTACTCTTGCAATTATGTCATAGACTCCATAAACAGCGAAGGCTTCATCCACTCCCTCAACCTTCTTCAAATCTTTCAATATGCCTGCAATTGAAGAACCTATCTCCGTGTTTATCAACACAAACGCCGTTGGCATCTAAACGATACCTACCTCTTCTTCTTTCTTTTTACAGGCGCTCAAGATTTGGCCTTCTTTTCCTTGCTTTTCAGCTTCTTTTCTTTCACGTACTCCATATGTTTCTTCGCCCTCTCCGCTTTCTCTCGCCTCTTCTTTCCCCACCCATTAAAAGTCACCTTTTCCCCTCATATCTTTAGCACATAGATGGGCATAAGTCGGGCTACTATATCACACATCCTTAACTCCATGGTTCTCACAATCACTTCCCTACCACGGTACATAAAGGGCATACCCTCCGTGCTAGAGATTATTTTCTGCCCTATCCCGCTCTTCATCTCGGTTATGAAGTATCTTTTATTATCTATTTCCACCTCTCCCGACGCCTCTAACATATCTGGGAAGGTGTAGCCCCCGCCGTGGGGTAGTATATTCAGATTTTTCAATCTATCCATGACCCCGAGTTTTTCGGCTCTTTTATAGAATCCGAGCGCCTCTATAGTTTCTTCGGAGAGGTTTAGGTTTCCCCGAACTAGATAGGCGGGTAAGTCTGCTCTCAGGGCTATTGGAAACATCTGGCCTTGTTGATTTATGTAATGACACCCAAGCGCTATTTCATTATAGTTTAGTAAGCCTTGGTGTGTTTCGTTTATTATCTCTATGAAATCTCCGAAAATCTCAGTAGCAGCTAATCTCCTTCTCTTCTTCGCGAATTCTTCCGCGTATCTAAAAAACTTGTAGTACTCCTTTGCATCTCCATCTAAAACTACCCTGCATGGACCAAAAGGAGTTTTTACCTCTTTCATCCTTTCTTTAAGAACCCTACTTTTATGGTAATATAGGCCTACCCCCTTCTGATTCTCTCCTTGTAACTCGGGAGCCGCGCTGTGTATAATAAAAATGTAGTTAGGTAGGTCTATTTCGGTGACCTTTACAACCCTAAACATATCTATAAAGTGGTTTCCTACATGGAAGTCCCACGACACTTTTATGTCATCTATGAATACCTCATTTCGTTTTAGCTCATACACATTGTTCATAACTTCACGTGGTTCTGGCAGGTTTTTTATTCCCCCTATAAGCATGCCACACGCGTTCGGCATAACGTCTAGAACAATAACCTTGTCTTCCCCGCTACCCCAAGAGACCTTTCCGCCGTAGCCTATCCCGCTTTCCCACCTAACCTTGTTTCTTGTCACGGTTTCGTCTGGTGCCGATATAAAAGTCGCGCTTGGCTCCATCCCAAGCTTGTACTGAGTGTAGTGTATCTTTGCGAGTCCAAACTTCATATTCAGTCTACATAGATAGGAGGCTACATCATTAAGACCTAACGAGAAAATGTGTCGTTTAGCTCGCTCAATTAACTCTGATTTACTAAGCTTTTCCAAACCTCTTTCCTTCTTAGGAACTGGTTCCCTCAACGATTTTTGTCTAACGCTCCTCGGTGCCTCTCTTGACCCACTGTTTGACGTCGACCCGTCCCCTCTCCTCATCGAGGACTTTCCACAAGTCACGGAGGGGCACGAAGAACATCTGATCCATAACCATTATGTTCAAGCTTTTACCTGACCTACTCAGCGAAACCCATCCGGCGTTCACAACCTCTTCCTCCGACATCTCTCCTTCACCTTTCAACAACTGTGATCTTACGTTAAAAAAAAAGGGTTAAGAGTTTTTCATCTATACGTGTTCGCTCCACTCTGAGGGGCACTACTCTCCTTCTTTCTTCTTCTTCCTAGATTGCTTCTTCTTTCCTTTCCCAGCCATCCTTATCACCTCCCCATAAGTTTTATGTGAGGGTCACTCACCACTCTTTCTTAACCGAGCTCCTCCCTCGACTTCCTCTTTTTTTATTCTTAACCAGCCAAGTAGACACATGACGACTACTCCTTGGCTCCTAAACCTTCTTTTCGTATTCACGGAATTTTTTTCCGCAACACTCATACTGTTTAACATGAATTTTACCTAAATCCCATTCCTTGCTCGGTTTTTCGACTTCTTTTCCACACGTAGGACACCTAGCCATTTGCAGTTACCTCCTTTAAGGACGTTTCAAGTTTTAACATAAAAAAAGAGTATTACGTAGCAAGAGCCTTGAGTTAGCCTACCATTCCTCTTTCTTTTCTTCTTCTTTCTTCTTCTTTGGAACTCGCTTCTTCTTGGACGTTCTTGTCACCTCCCCCATAGACTTTTATGCGGTGTGGAGTCCTTGCTACTCTTCCTCTTCTTCCTCTTCTTCCTCTTCCTCTTTCCACTCTTCTTCTTCTGCTTTGGCTCTACGCAACATGATTCTCATCCTCCGAGAGGACGTAACTCCACAATATCCAAATAACAATTGCGTAGCGGAAAATCAGAACCAAAAAATGATTTTTTCCGAGAGAATAAGGCAAAGCGAGCATCTTTTGACCGAAAGGTCACAATTTGATGCCTTAGGTTAAGAGAGACCGCGTTTCTTTCTCTATCTGTCAAAAGAGAACTAAAGTTTGGTGATTAAAAGAATTACTTGTGAAATATGCGAGATGCCATCATAGCCATATTTTATCTTCTATTTTCTGTTAAGAATGGAATTAACCTTTGCAACGGCTCTATATGCCTTCATTAAGCTTCTTGAAAAGTCCATTCCCACCCATTTTTTATAAAAAGCAGCTACCTTTTTCACTGTTACGAATCTTCCTCTGTTCTTTGAAAGCGAATCGCGTATTCGCCGTACCTCGTGTTCTCCCTCAAGGGCTTTATTGTAGAGTTCTTTACAACATCTATTTATGTCAGAAATCTCATTTTCAACTCGCTGTCTTGTTTCTTCTAAAAGTCTTTCAATGGAGCCTTTATTTACAATAACTACTCGCGGAATAACCTTGACATCTTTTCTGATTCCTTTAATAAAGTCTGTGAATCTCAGAGCATCAACCAGCTCGTTGTTCTTATCAAAAAGTGAATGCTTCTGAGAAAAAGCATAAACGGAACGACAGAGACGAATGTAGGGCGCCTTCCTAAGAACATTCCTTATCTTTTCCCTTTTCGCCTCCTTTGGAGTTGCGTACATAACGATAACCAAGCTTCCAAGCTCAGAGACTCCCTTATTTCTCACAAATCGAGGCTTTCTAATCTCCCTCGCCCTTTTCAAAAGTATCGGCTGATTCTTCTCAAGCACCTTCAAAACCCTATTAACTTTCTCTTCATCAACCTCCCAAAAAGACCTGCGCACCCGTCTACAGCCCAATGCTTTCAAACGATGAGGAATAACGCTTCTATCCTTGGACTCTCTTGGAGCTCTATACACCACATATAAGACCATAATTTCTCATCGCTAAACTAAGGATTTAAGATTAACTACGCTTTTTCAGTAGCTTTTACCTTCTTCCCTAAGTTTTTTAAACCGGTCTTCAACAATTCCAAGTAGTTTAGAAGTTTCCAAATATTATTTCAACCCTTCCGTCATTCAGAATAGTTAATTTGTTTTTCATTGTTTTCATTCGGTTTTCAACTCTTCCTAAACCAGATAGTTTGCCAAAACCAAGGCAACAAGTAAAGCGATGGATGTTATGCTGTCTGCAAGGGAACTTTCAATTGGAATAACAAAATTATCAGGATCTAACCCTTTTTTAAAAGTCAAGATTGCAACAGCATAAGATATTAAAACTATCGCAGAAACCGCAATCACGTTTACTGCAAGTAAAAGGGCAGAAAAAGTTAGAAATGCATTCAACGTGAACATGCCTTGCGTAAGCAGCGACAAAACGGAGTATACAATGAACATAATCATTGACGCAGCCCATGTGGCAGAAATTCGTGCTACATGATTCCGTATTGCATGAAAAGAAGGCTTAAGCAAACCCAACGCCAGCTTTGTCGTAGCTGTAGAACCAACAACTGAACCAACATCCCCTACTGTGTCAATCAAAGCGGGATAAACGGTATAAATTTCCTTTCTACTCCCCACGATTCCACCAATATCCTTTAAAACTGTTCCAGTGACGTTAACAATAAAGGCTACGAACACTAATGTTAAGAGAGATTCTTTAATTGTTTTAACGAATCCTTGGTCGTGGATGCATCTTGGCAAAACATCCAATGCAAGGGTAATGAGCAACACTCCCAAAAAAATAACAATGTATCTACCGATGGAACCAGACAAAAAGAACAAGTTAAGCGTGAAAACATAACACAATGTTATGACTATGTCCGCCACTGTAGACATTACTGGGTATACGATCACATCAGGGTCTAACCCCTTCTTGAAAGAAATAAATGCAATTTCAATTGTAATCAGGGAGTTTGCTAACCCTAAGACCATGGTTGCCGATATGACTATCAAAATGTCAGAAAAATCTACGAAGGTTATCCCCCAGAACAAACTTCCAAAAATCATGGATACCAAGCTCATCGCAATACTTGTTTCTAAAGTTATGACTATTATGGATTTGAAAAGCATGTGAAAGTTTTTTGTGTTGCCACGAAGTCTCGGATGAATTGTACCAATATGCAGTGCGGTGCTTAAGCGCCCACAAAACAAACCACTTATCACACCTCTCGCAGTTAAGATGGCAGGATATACTGCAATAGCCCATGAAGAAACTTCTGGCTGAAAAACATTAAGTTGAGAAGCAACTATAAAGCCCGCAAATATCCCGCCAACGTTGAAGGCAAATGCAACAAGGGCTTCTTTTAGAAACCTTAGCGGTAGAGCGTAGTTTAGGCTGTTGGCTAGCCTCATCTTGTCCACCCTCTGGGCTTCCTTCGCTTTCGCCCATCCATAGACACCCCTTCAACAGAGCCTTTTTTACCGAGCCTTCAAGCTCCACCTTCATATTCGCTCCTAAACCCTACAAGATGATACGAAACCCTTTAAATAAGTTTCCAAACACAAGAAACTTAACAAGAATCCATATTCAGAATTCATAACTGTTTTAATTATCCACACTCTAACCCTCTTCTCACGCCTTGACAACGGTGAAAAAATTGTATGCTGTATGGATAAAAATCGATGAAACGCTCCCATGGATCGAACTGAAAGGGAAGTACAGAACCAAAAGAGAAGCAAAAAAGGCAGCAAGGGATACCTTAGATCGTGTAGAAATAAGAGTCGTGGAAATGCCCGAAAAGAAAACACTAGTAAAACCATTGGCAGCTACACATTAATTCTCGGTTTACCCATCCCACCTCAAATTTATCTGCCCGAAATGCTATTTTCTCTTCGTTACCAACACTAGTTTAGGCCTGTCTTTTCGATATTCTGATTTGTCAAAATCACCGTAAACACTGACCACTTTAAAGCCTGTCTCTTTCAGTAACCTGATGATTTCATCTCTGGATATTATTGCAACTTCCCCGTATTCATGGTATCTTTCCAACATTTTGCCGTTTTTGCAAACATCGTAGAAAAGGTCAAGGCTCAGCGTGCGTTTTGGTGCATTCTTTCTTGTGAATATGCTTCTTACAACCGTTTTTCCGTCTTCAGTTTTCTTTCTGTCAATCCACCACGATTTTTCAGGCTTGTCTGGCATTGCTTGTTCAAGGTCAAACGCAAATGTTCCGTTCTTTTTCAAATGTGTGCAGATGCAATTTAACGTTTGTTTTCTGCCCTCGATCGTGATGTTGTGGTCAAAAGTGGAAGCTGGAATGTATATAAACGGAAACGATTGGCTCAGTTCAAAGTTTCTCATGTCACCCCTCTTCAAGATTACGCGGTTTCTAATATCCTCTGTTTCTTTGGCCAATTTCTCCTTGGCTACTCTAAGCATGTGAACAGAGTTATCAATACCCACAACCGTGACTCCATCCTTAGCGAGTGATATGGCTACTCTGGCTGTTCCCACACCCAATTCTAAGGCTTCATTTCCACTTTGAAGAGCCAGTTCCTTATAGAATTCCAGATCGTTTTTCGAGCCAAATAGATCGTAGAATTTTGTAGCCAGCCTATAAGTCACGTATATTCACCACTCTAGAATAGATATTTACTGCTCAAGAAGGGGCTGCCGCCGACCTTGCTGGTTATAATGCTTGAGCAGCCTAATTCGCGTAGCCTATCAGCCACCTTTTCAACATATTCTGTCAAAGTGTTGACAAAAACAGACGGACCTGTATCCATGGAATACCATGCGGGTATGCCTTCACGTCTCATTTTCTGAACTTCTTTTATCATACGAACTGTTTCTGGCTCCCAGAGAACCATGTGAGCTTTCCCAGTCATTGTGATTGCGTGCAGATTCAGGCTGTCTTCTTCTGCAAGTCTTCCTATAGTGGCAACGTCTCCGGTTTTTATGGCGTTCTCCATCGTCTTGATGATTTTTGTCACGTATTTCAACCTAGCCTTAAAAAATGGTGAACTGAGAACTTCACTGTGGGCTTCATCCGTTCTTACTGATAAGGGAATAGGCGCGATAACCATGCCTAAATCCACATTTTCAGGTTTGACTATCTGTTCTGCATAGGACTTTCCATTCTTGTCGGCATACCATATTGCGAAGCTTCCTGCAAGACTTCGTGTGGCAGATCCCGCTCCCAGCCGAACCAGTTCAGAAAGAGATATGTAATCAATGTCAAAGTTTAAAGCAGCACATGCTGCTGTGGCGAGGGCTGCAAATCCAGAAGCGGAGAAGCCGAGGCCCTTTCCATTTGTTATGCTGTTTTTGGACACAACTTTGAAGTGCCCTGAATAGTCGGTCATGTTTTTCAGCGTGTTGAGAACAACTTCAACTCTTTCTAGGTCTGTGCCCGTAGCCTTTCTTCCGTTGATCATTACCAAGTCTTCTTTTAACGAGTTGGTCGCTTCAACTGTTGTAGTTGTTTGTAGGGCGTCAACGCAAACAGATATGCTATCGTGAAATGGAATCCTAAGTCTTACATTTTTCAATCCATGATACTTAATTAAGCCTTGAATCGGATGGGCAATTGCAGTTGCCTTCATACCCTTAAACTCTCAGTCTTTAATCAATGATTTGAACACGTTTGGCGCTGTGGAACGGGTTTCAACGCAGAATCACTAGTGAAAATATCCCATATATATGCTTGGTGAGAATTCGAAATCAAATGGAAAGAAATTTTGTCAATCTTGTTTGACTTTTGCACCAACGAAGGATTTCGCTTCTCTCTAGCCATCTTTCAAGAGGAAGTCTCAGCCTCCTTCCGATCTCATCTAATGCTTCTTCAAGCGTATTAAACATAACAGGTTGTCTCCTCAGCGCTTCTCGGCAGATCTCTCTGAAACGCCAGACGCCCAAAGGTATCCATTCTGGATACACCTCCATAAGAACTAAGGCTCCTGCCTGACGCCTCATCCGCTTTAGGTATTCAAGGATTGGTAAACGTGCCGCATAGTATGCTCCAGCCAGATCAGACGCATAGGATCGCCGCCCCTGAACATGTTCATAATTAACTGCTGGAACCGGGTTAGGTGAGGTAAGCCAAGCTTCTTGAGCTTCGAACATCCATGAAGATGGAAACAAGAGGATCTGAATGTTGTTCGCTAAGGCTTTATGTCCGAAGATCATGAACTCGTTAATCCATGGATAGTTCAAGATTTCCTTGTGTATTGCTCTTCCAAGAATGTCATCTATAGCGGTTATGCTCCACTCTGTAGGGACAAGCCTTCTCTGTCTCTTAGCTCCTAAAAGGCCTATGGAGAACATTCTTGTTATCTGCCGTTGACTAACCGTAGAGCCGTAAAGCCTCAATATACCTTTTTCAGCCTTCAAATCAGTGTCTGAAACAACATAATCCACAGACTTTGGAACATTAGGATTTTCAGCTAAAACAGCACGTTTAATAGACGCAGAAGGACCTGACGGAGGTTCCCTAGGAGAAAAGACTACAGAAAACTTAGGTTTCTTACTAAACCACATCTCAGTGTCCGTGGGCTTAGACGCCATAACAATCTCTTGAAAAGTTGACAAAATCCTATTCGGGTTTCCCGCAGACCTAACATCCGTAAACCGTTTCCCCCTAACCAGAGAAAACCTGTAACGCAAAATCTCACTAAACGACTTGTCCACCCAGAGCTCAGGCAAATCCATAACTGAAGTGTCCTCTACTAAGACTGGCGGAACCAAAGGACCCGCTAAAACTTTTGGGTAATTCCATGAACCAACAAATACTGCTGGGGGCGAAGAGCCGAAAACCTTCTCTTTAGAAAGGTTTTTCTCAAGCCTCATCAAGGCTTCAGCCTTGGCTAGAATTGGACAGATGGATTTTCCACAGAGTCTTCTATGTCCTTGACAGATGGAGCACAAGCTTCTTCTCTGCTCGTTTGTTGTGACTCTGAACAGTCTAGCTTGGACAGGCATGGTTTGTTTCCTCTATTCTCCTTAATCAAGTGTCATCTAAAAGTTTGCTCCCTAAAGCACATAGCTAAAATAGCGCCGGGGGGTTAGGTTCACATATACGTTTATATTCCACGTTTTTTGGCGCCGAGAAGTAGATTCAAACCTTTGTTTAAATCCTTGTTTTTTTCATGGACCTAGAAATCAATCGTAAATTCTTGTTGAAGTGCCGGTGGTGGGATTCGAACCCACTCCTTAGCAGAGATATCCCCCACAACTCCCCATTTTTGTCGAAGAAGAGCACATGCAGTAAAAACAATGCTTATATTTGCACTGGGGCAAATCTCCAAGTAAACGCGCCCGGGTGTTCAGATGAGACCCTTAGAAATAGTCCTCAGACCAATCCCGCCTTTTGATTTTGATAGTACAGTTTACGTTCCTCATTATTTTCCGACACCTGACTTTGATTGGCAACCGAACATTATGTGGCAAACCTTGAATTTCGATAGAAACCTGCTAGGATTGAAGATGGAGAACAAGGGCGTAACTGATAAACCTAAGATCAAATTGACACTCTATTTCAACAAGAAACTCTCTAAAAAGGAAATCGAAAAAATTGTGAAAGAATTGAACTGGAGATATGGTTTGGACGAGGATGTTTCTGAATTTTTCAGAGAATTTGAGGATGACAGATTTCTTAAACCAGTGTTCAAACGGTTGAAAGGTATGAGAAACAATTGCGCAAATTCTCTCTACGAACTTCTAATAATTTCCATAGTTTTACAGAATGCTACGGTCAGAAGAACTGTTCAGATGATGAATAATCTGTTTGATGCTTATGGTACAAGGATGAGGTTTGACAATAAAGAATTGTTCGCCTACTGGAATCATGAAGACCTACGGGAAGTAGACGAAGAAGAGTTAAGATCTTTGAAAGTTGGCTACAGGGCAAAGATGATCAAACTCGTTTCAGAAGCCTTTGCAAATGGCGAGATAGACGAATTTAAGCTAAGAGAAATGAACACTGAAAATGCGAAAAAGAAGCTGATGAAACTTTATGGAGTAGGACCAGCGACAGCACAAAACGTCCTAGGTGGATACCTAAGAAAGTATGATGTTTTTGATCTGAAAGGTAAGTCTTGGGAGCAAAAGATACTTTCAAAAGAAATGTTCAACAAAGAACTAGTCCATCCTGAAGAGATAACTGAAGAGCTTGACAAGAGGTACGGGAAGTGGAAAGGACTAGCTTTCCACTACATTTTCACTGACTTGTTCTGGAGGCATAGAGAAAAGAAAATTCCTTGGCTCGAGAAGGAAATCAGACTTTGAGCGCGCGCGACCAAGGATTCAAACGTAATTTGTGTAGTTTGGCGCCGGGGAGGGGATTTCAACACCAATTTACCAGCAAAAATATGCTCCGCCATTCTTGATGGTTGTCTGAGCGTTTTTAACCTCACAATGAAGACTCAATACATCCATGCAGATTCCTGTCTTCTATGCTCACGTTAGGATAGATGGAGACTACTGAAATGGAGTTCTTGGCGCAAGTGATATTTTCAGACGAACGCGGCAGAAAATGAAGGCACATGCGATGAGAGAATCATAGAGTGTCATCTTTGGCATCAGAGGAGCCCATAGTTTGAAACCCCGTTACATTCGGCGTTAAGAATCGACAACATACTCGAAGAGGTTGTGTACTGCGTATTTGAGAAAATCAGTTTCATCATCGTACTCTGAAACCCTTGAGAGGATGTCGATGATACGGATTTTGAGACTCTGGAGCCTAAACAGGATGGATAAGAATAGTAGTGCGGCTCCGCTTGTTACAAAGTAAAAATTGACATTTGCACCTCTTGTCAACTCAAGTAGATCAGAGACTCCCTCTTTGTCCAAAAACCCTTCGGTTGTGTCAGGATGCACCATTCTAATTTTGGCCAGACTCTCGATCAGTGTTCTTCGGATGTCGGCATGTTGGACATGGAACACGCATTTAAGAGTCAGAAGAGCATTCTCAGGATACATTATGCCTACATTGCCTAGCTCTTGGATTGCGCGTTTTAGTATCAACAAGTCGAACTTTGCAAGTGATTTTTCAATTATGCGTGTTATCGGTGAAATCTCTTTCACTGGATTCAGTTTAGAATACATGGCACCAAACTCATTCAAGAACCAACCGAATGATGCCACTTCATAAATGTCTCCTCCCAAGTAATCATCCACAAGTTGAATTGCGATTTGCGGTTCTTCCCTTCCGATTATGCTCAATGCACCTAGAACTGCACTCCTGCACGATGGATCCTCATCGCGGCGCAGTTTCTCAAGTAAGGACGAAGCACTTTCAAGGCTCGATTTCGCCTGTACTGCAAGCAAACCAAAACCTAGTGCTCGCGACATTGAAGAGCCCGCTTTTAGGAGGTCAGGTATTATATCGAAGAGTTCGGAAGGCGGTTGAATCTCTGGATCTAAATATTTCACAGCCATACTTGTTTTCTCCTTTTCCTCCCTAGGAAGCCTGAAAAAAGACCATAAATCACCCGGCGTGAATTGCATGGATTCCGAAACAGCCTCACCATGTTCGGAACCGACAAGGAAAAACTGTTCGATGTATTTTTTTGCTAGCCGAACAGTAATACCTACAATAGCATTTCTCACCTTTTCTTTAAGAGCTCTAACCGAACGGTGACTTTCCCGCAAGATCAGGTTCTGTGAAGCCCTAGGTCGATTTTTCACTCCGTAGAAAATCGGTTGACTACATGAATTGGAGAATATTCCAATACGTTCAGATGATGTCAAGGTTCAGTGCTGGCCTAATGTATTTCTTTTCTATTGGTGCTGAAGACAAAAGGGGAATGATGTTTGTATTCTGAAGTCGATCTATTCTCTCGAGTTTGAGGTAATATTCCTTTGCCAGACAGCAGTAGTTGTGCCTCACGATCTTGGATAGAAAAAGTGGGTTTTTTGTTGCGCTCCATGTTCCCCAGAAATGTGGAATTTCTTCGTTAAATAAGGGATCGCAAAGGGAATTGTAGAGGTCCAAGAGACCCTCATCTACCAAGGCAATATAGGTGGCCTCTCCCTTGAGTTGAAGGTCATGACTGATTCTTCTCCTGCAAAATCCCTCCTCACATTTTTTGTTGAAAGCATACATAGGTTCTTTGAAAGTGGTCATTGCTTTGTCTACAGAGACTCTGAAATCAGTGTCGCTCGATTCTACTCTCTGAATTATAGTGAATCCGTCTTCTGAAAGGAAGCCCGCAGTGATAAGCTCCCCTGCTACCGCATCATAATGCGTTGACTCTATGTCGATTATGGAACCAACCATTTGCGTCTTCCAAGGGATTATGATTTTCCTTATAGCCTCAACTCACAACTCGAACGATTGTCAAGACTAAGACCAACAAAGAGATATAAAAAGGGCGGGGTGAGGAAGAGATAGTCATCCTCTTTAGGTTCTCCTTTCTTGGATTTTACCTGAGACTCTGCGGAACCTAAAGTCACATCCCTAGTAAGTTAACAGTATCCGCGTGCCACAATATAGAAAAAGAGTGGGTTGTGCGGGAGACTGTGAAGACCTTGCCAAAAGTTTATAGCGGTCATCGACTCCTGCTTTAGGCGAAATGACCATCCAGATTTCAGAACTGACCAACAAACACTTGCTAATTGCTGTCGGATTGTTAAATGAGGAATACAGAAACTCGTACGAGTTCATTCCATTCGATGAGGAAAGAATCCTGTCCCAAATCCGGCAACGAAGTCTCAAGGTTCTTGTAGCAGAAGAAAACGGTGATGTGCTAGGTCTTATCGGAACTCACACGCATGCTGAGGAACACTTAGAAGAACACGTCTCGTGGCTTGCCGCTTGCGAAGGACACAATCAAAGAGCCGTTGAGAATATTCTGGTCAATGAGATTGAGAAAGATGCCAAGGGCGGCACTGTTATGACAATGATTGATGAAGGAAGCCCGAGAATCAACGATTGGATTAGCCGAGGCTACGTATTGCAGGCTGGCTTTCAGCGAATGTCCGCAACACTCGAGGGCTTGAAACCAATTCCAGAGGTTACTGAAGGCATCAAGCTTCGAAGCTTAAGACCTGATGAGGAGGAAAAGCTTGTTGCAGTCGTGAACACTGGATTTGGATGGCAAAGACTCGAACTAGGGGTTCTTGAAACTTGGAAGTCTGAGGATCCGCCGTTCAGTGAAGAGTGGGTTCAAGTCGCAGAGGTCGGCGAACGAATTGTGTCGGCTGTAATGGCAAAGCCTGATACGGACTACGTAAAGTATCTGCATCTCAAGAGGGGTTATCTCGGCCCAGCGGCCACTCTTCCGGAATTTCGAAACAAACATCTCGGATCAACACTTACGGCCCGAGCCATGAATTTCCTATTTGAAAAAGGAATGGACTCAGTCAGATTGGGGACTTCGGAACAGAACGTTTCTTCGATTGCTTTGCTGCGAAGTCTAGGCTTTCAGGTGGACATTGTCAGAAAAATCCTGCGCAAAGATTTGAAGAACGCCTGAGCCAGAATAGCTGATCAGAATCACGAGTCTCAAAAAACATCTGAGATGGTGAATGTTTGAACGAGAGTTTGAGGCTATCCCGAGCTACCATTCTGAGAAGCGGCATAGTCTCGGTTTTCGCTTTGTAAGGCTTTGTGTAAAGCTCTTAAGCTTGGAAGGCATCTCTTTTACACATGAGCTCCGAGATAAATTTCATAAAAAAAGAGCTTCAAAAAACAGGCTTTCAACTT
Organism: uncultured Candidatus Bathyarchaeia archaeon; assembly: GCA_964598485.1. Lineage (GTDB taxonomy): Archaea > Thermoproteota > Bathyarchaeia > Bathyarchaeales > Bathycorpusculaceae > SOJA01. The sequence goes on along the minus strand of CAZRCD010000001.1, from coordinate 495,784 downwards.
GAAGATAAAGTCGCATCAACTTTTTACAGGTTAAAGAATTTTGATGTGGAACCCAATTTTTACTTTACAGATTGGCAAAGTGGCGACAACCGTGAACTTGACATTAGAGCCTCATATCAGGTCACCCCTCCTCCCGTCAGGATAGAGTACATATTCCTAATAGAATGTAAGAGTCTCCCAGGGCACGCATGGATCTTCATTAGAAGTCAAGGGGAGCAGATTCTCTTCAAAGATGCGACATCAATGTGGGATAATGTTGGCAAGTTGGGACGACAAGAACCTGTTGTCGAGATTTTGGAGCCAACGCTCAAAGTAGGTCATCTTGAAGATGAAACTTTTTCAGACAGATACAAAGAAATAATTCTGGATAAACAGAAGTCTAATAAGAGAGATGACAACATTCTCTCTTCGTCGGTTAAACTAGCTAAAGCGATGTATTTTGAACAGAAAAGAGAGAAAAAAATTAATGCGATTTTAAGGGGAACCATAAAAAAGGAAATTGATCATATTAGAATCTATTATCCTCTTGTGATTTTTGAAGGAAAGATGTATGAGGCTATAATGCTTCCAAAAATAAGTCTAAGACCAATATCCAGTGCGCATCTTCACAATTTTTCAATTCAGAATGGTAAAGAAATTGACATGATAATTGATGTTGTGAAAATAGATATTTTAAAAGATTTCATACAAAAAAGGTTCCTAGTGGAAGCTAGTCAGGTGAAAAACAAAGAGGCCCAAAAAAGGCATTCACATCTATCACTAATTAAAAAGATAAAGTTCAAAAAGAAAATTGTTACGTCGTTGGAGATGCTGGCAGATTTTATGAAAATGTGACAATTATTTGCGATGGTTGAAAATGTCATGGTTGATTTGTTTGAAGGAGGAGACAATCTGAAGTTCAATTTGCCGTGGACAATGTGAAAGCGTTGAAGATCGCAAGAGGTTGCTTGAATCATTTTTTCGAAATTCCCTAGAGAATCTTCCAAGTTACTTGGCAAAACATACTCAAACATTAAGTATCTGAAAAGATGTCTTTACGATTGTAGAATTGATCCAAGTGACTGCATCAGAGACGATGACGTTTTTTGCTGTTCGGGTTCAGCTTTCATCCACAACGCTCAAATCGAGCTTCTTTGTCCAATATAGCCTAGAACTTAGCCTCAACTGGCAAAATGGCGCCGGGGAGGGGATTCGAACCCCTGCGAGCCAAAGGCCCACTGGCTTACTTGTCTTTTATCCAGCCCTCTACATTTTCAAAGATAGATCTCGAGGCCAGCGCATTACCACTCTGCCACCCCGGCGAATAAGAAAAGGTTGTTTGCTTCTAAAAGAGTTTTTCATCAAATAGCCAGTAAAGATGGAAAAAGCCAGTGTTTCTTCTTTCTGCGTTTTTTCGCATCCCATTCATATGGGATTTTTGCGGCTTCGTTTGCAACTTTTATAGCGGTTTCTTCCCCTGCCCCTGATTTAAACTCGTTTCTGCATCTGTTGGCATAAACGGCACATACAGAGCCTGCTCTCAACCCATAAAGGCTTGCTAGCGTGAATAGTGTTGCTGTTTCCATCTCAAAGTTAAGCGCTTTTGCTTTCTGCAAGGTTGGAAGCAAGTCTTCCATGCGAGATATAGCTGCTACTGGGCGGTTCTGTCCATCATAAAAATCAGCTGTCGTTGCGGTTACTCCAACATGATAGTCAGTAATGCCTAGACTTTCAGCAGCCTCAATCAAAGCCAACAAAACTTCGTAACTGGCTACTGCAGGATATTCAGGCATAACGTAACAGTTACTTGTGAAGTCAAGGCGAACAGCAGCAGTAGAGATTATCAAATCGCCACAGTCAATGTCCTTTTGTATGGCACCAGTGCTGCCGACACGAATAAAAGTGTGCACACCTACACGTGAAGCCTCATTAACAACGATAGCCATGCAAGCTGGACCAATACCACTTGACAAAGCGGAAATAGGAACTCTTTTGAACTTGCCTGTGAAACTGCGGAATTCGCGGTGACAGGAAACTTTAGCTGAATCCCAAAAACTTGCAATTTTCGGAACACGTTCGGGGTCGCCAGGCACGAGCAAGTATTCAGCCAAGTCGTCTTTTCTACACGCAATGTGGTATTGTTTGCCGTTGGAAATTGTTGGGTGCACAGTCATTCACCAAAATTTAGATTAAGCATGTAGGATTTAATAATAGTGGAGAATTCGCCTATTGTCCAACGAACGAAGAAGAACAAAATATGACATTTACGCAGACAGTATCGAAGTGATTGCGAAGAAGGGATTATCTTCCTTAACCAGAGTTTCTTACGGAGCAAACATGCCTGTAGACAGAGCCAAGAAAACCTTGAATTTTCTAGTTTCACACGGGTTCGTTAGGGAAGTAACTGTGGGCGACCGCAAAAAATACAGAGCAACAAAATGGGGACTCGAATATTTAGAAACGTACAAGCGGATGCAGAGGTTCTTCGCGGCTCTGGAAGAGCCTGTAACAATAGAGATTCCAGAGGTTGTTCTTCCGGGTCGTATTAGCACGGGATACAAAGATCTTGATAACACCTTGTTCGGCGGGATACCTGAAAACTATGCGGTTATATTGACCTCACCTTCGTGCGATGAAAAAGACTTGCTAGTTAGGAGATTTCTGGAAACAGGAGCGAAAAAGGGTCAAATCACATTTTACGTCACTGCAGAGGCTGGCGGGGTAAGGACGTTACTAGAAGAATTTGAGTCAAACTTTTACCTTTTCATATGTAATCCCCAAGCAGACAAGATCATCAAAAGTTTGCCCAACGTAACCAAAATGAAGGGCGTGGAAAACCTTACTGACATTAGCATTGCATTGAGTTCAGCTTTTCGCAGATTAGACGCATCGCTCAGAGGCCCAAAAAGGGCTTGTATTGAAGTCATCTCAGACGTTTTGTTGCAACATCAGGCTGTTCAAACTAGAAGATGGCTTACTGCACTTATTCCACAATTGAAATCGAAAGGGTTCACTACTCTGGCGGTAATGAATCCGCACATGCATTCTCCACAAGAAGTTCATGCAATTTTAGGTTTATTTGAAGGAGAGATCAACATCTACGAGAAAGAATCAGAAAAGGGCTTAGAAAAATTCCTGAAAATCAGAAAAATGTACAACCAAAGATATCTAGAGAGTAAAATGCCTCTGAGAAAGGAAAAACTGAAGACGTAAAAGGAAAAAGTGGTTAAACATCCAAATCCTAGAATTCATTGTAACATTGACAGACGACAGATGTAAGGCTTTCGTATGGTTTTATGAGCTTACTTCTCCCCAAATAAAGGCATATTTGGAAACACTTCAATGCCATTCTGATCTATTGAATATGGAACAAGGCTCGGATTCACTTTGGCTTCTCTCATCTTTTCAACTTGAATTGCTCTAGTCGTAGTTCCTCCTGAAAACAGAGTCTGCATCATGATGACCCCGTGAACCAGAAATTCTTCTTCCAAAACATTTCGTTCAAGACCCAAGTACCCTAATTCAGTAGTCACAAGACTAGTAACTCCTAAATCCGCTAGCGACTCGATCAAATCCACAACCGCGGTCCTTCGTTCTACAGGATCCGGAAATCGGTAGTAAAGTGCTGCTAAAGTGTCCACTGCAACCCTTTGCGCTCCTGCAAAAGCGTGCCGCTCTATCTTAGTGTGATAGACTTTTGCACTCAAGTCCTTGATTAGTTCATCAATGGGTAGTCGCTTGCCTCGTAAGCGCGCGTGTAAGCTGCGGGATTCTTCTTTGTCCAGCTTCTCTTCCAGCATAGCTAATCGCGACATTCGCGTGGCATCTATGAAGGAAAATTTCCCTTCCTCCTCTGCTTTCCGAAAATCCCATCCAAATTGTTTCATTTCAGCGTAGAAGTGATCCTTACTTTCGTCTAAGCTGACAAAAACTCCACTTTCTTCATGTTCATAGATTCCTTTGTACAAAAATTGGGCGCACATTATGGTCTTTCCCGTGCCTGGTCCTCCGATAACCAGAATTGCTCTTCCTTTAGGAAAACCACCGCCAACCAGATCGTCTAAGCCGCTAATTCCAGTAGCAATCCTTTCGGACAATTCATCTCACCTGTTGATCTTAAATACTCTTCTGTAAATATTTATACCTTGTGCACATCCAGCACACACGTATGCATAAGTTTTTGTGCATACCTCACGAATTAAAAAATAGCGGGCGTATGAAAGAACACACATGATGTAGTAACAAATTGTGACTACAAAACGTGAGTTTCCTTTTTAAGCTCCCACAACACAGATTCCTACGTCTGAGTGGTTAAATAATGAGCAGGAAAATATCTGTTCCTTCGAGAAGCAAAACAACATTAGATTTTGTTGAAGGAGACTTACTCGTAGGCAGGCGTTCAGTTATCGATGGAACAGGAACACCGTCCACAGTGAAGGTTTCTGGCATAGTTTATTGTGAAGGAGACAACACTTTTGAGTGTAACCTCTCAGCAGAAAACCTAGAAGCTGAAGATGACGTAACAATTCATGGAGACCTAGAAATAGAAAATACTGTTAAAGTGGAGGATGGCTACCTAGAAGTTTACGGGAAAATGACCGCAAAACGTGTGGATATAGATGCAGCTTTGCATGTAAGCAAGGATTTAGCGGTTGAGAAAGTTGATGTTGGTGGAAGCCTAAAGGTTGATGGGAATGTGAAGGCTGGAGACATAGATGTAGGCGGAAGCTTCAAAGCAAAAGGAGAAGTGGAGGCGGAGAAAATAGACGTGGGAGGAAGCGTTTCAATAGAATCTAAAGTAGACATTACAAAGTTGGATGTAGGAGGAACGGCAGAAGTTGGAGGCGGAAAAATTCGCGAAATAGATGTAGGCGGAAGCTTCGAATCAGAGGGCCAGTTAGAATTTGAACAAATCAATGTAGGCGGAGCCGTTCGACTCACCGGGAAAATTGACGGTGGCGATATAGATGTAGGAGGCTCGTTTAAAGTCGAAGGAGACCTGGAGTTCAAAGACATTGATGTGGGAGGCGAAGTAGAGATAGCTGGATGTTGCGAAGGCTGTGAAATAGATGTAGGAGGCAAAGTGAGAACAAGCAAGTCGCTGAAGCTTTCAGGAAATCTCGAAGTGGGAGGCAAAGTGGAAGTCGGCGAAGAAGTTTCAGCAAAAAACATTGAAATAGGCGGAGTATTACGCTCAAGAAAAGCCACTGCAGAAAACCGCGTAGAAGTTGGCGGTTCAATAATTACTGTAGAAGGCGTAACGGCACAGTTTGTTGAAATTGGAAGAAGAGGCAAAGTCCTTGGACCTATAAGGGCAGATCAAGTTATCATTGGTAGAGATGCACATGCAGAGGACATTTACGGCAAGAAAGTTGTACTCAGAAGTGGAGCACACGCAGAAAATGTCTACGGTGAAGACATCACCATCGAATCCCACTGTCACATAAGCGGTGAAGTACAGTATACTGGTGAATTAAGAATGAATGAACACGTTTCATTGGCCAAGGCACCGCAAAAAGTAGATAAGCTTCCCTTCTAAACTTTTTTAGGCATCACCAGATCTGCTATGTCTACACTGTGTTCATAAATCCGCCTTAAAATAGAAGCCACAGCTAATATCTGTGGTACAACATCGAGCGACTGACCCCTAGCAACCTTCTCAATACTAGCGGATTGTTTTTCTAAATTCCCTCGCATATCCCGCACGCCTTCAGCTAGACATATATCACCCGTGAAAAAGGCTTTTAATGCACTTTCGTGAGCCCTAAAACAGGCTGTGTGAAATTCTACAAACAGCTTCTTTAAGTCTTCAGCCATTTTCGTGCCCTTTAACTCGACTGTTTTCAGTGCCATTCGCACACATTCATCACCGATTGCCTCCACCAAACTTGCTACTAGACGGTAATCTAGACACTCAATCGGGCGAATGCCGAGCTTTCCGCTTAGGCTTGGATTTTGAGTTATGGTACGTAAGATACGAACTAGAAGGAAGTAAAGTCTGTTAACCTCTTCGTCGCGGGCTATGACGCTCTTCGCTAAACGCACGTCTCCGTCCACAAGGGCGTTAACCACATCACGATGCATTCCAGCAGCAATAGCATAGCCTCTCCGGAGAATCTTTTCAGGCGGAAATCCTGAAGGATCCAGCAAACACTGTAAAATGATGCCCGAATAATCCTCCTCAACAATTTCTAATCCTATCAAACGACTAACACTCTTCTTAACGATGTCGCGCGTCTCAAAGCCAATACGTTTCTTCGCAACAACACGAATTATATCGAAGCCAAGGAGATACTTTCCTACGATTTCACGGCTTAAATATGCCCCAGGCCTTAACGTAATAGTTTGAGGAGAAGGCTCAACACCGTACTTAGGGTCAATAAGAAGCTTGCCATCCCTAGTTTCAGTAATGAACACTATGGTCCCACGCTCCAAACCGTGTTGTTGAGCCCAAGACTTAGGCACTGTGACAAAAAATGTGCCACCGGGAGTGCGTTGAACCTTGCGCATCTCACTCATCCACATCACCATATCAACATGAGTATAAATCATCTAACATATTAACACATCTAAACAAAAACCCAATATATAAATCTAAAGTGTAAGTGCTAAAATTGAAAGCCAAAGTTATAATCGGTATAGACCTGGCTGAAAAACCGAAAAACCCCACAGGATGGGCACTGGAAAAACAAAAAAGTAGAAACGATCCTGATTCATACAAATAAACAAATATTAGAGGGCATCACGCACAGCGACCCAACTATTATAGCGATTGACGCGCCCTCTAGTCTTCCAAAAAAGGGAATTCTTAGAATAGCAGATAGAGAAATGATAAGGAGAGGGTATCGGGTCTTTCCGCCATGTCTTCCACCGATGAAAACACTAACACTCAGAGCCATGAAATTAATCAAGTTGATGGCAAAAAAAGGATATAGAACAATAGAGGTGCACCCTACATCAACACGTAAAGCATTAAACATGCCATTGAAAGACTGGCGAAAGATTCAAACAACCCTAGAAACTATAGGTTTAGAAGGAGACCTCAAACTGCGTGCTCTTAAGTGTCATGAAATTGACGCTGTAACAGCCGCTTTGACAGCATACCTCCATATGAAAAACCAAGCAGAAACCGTATGGGATGGAGAAGAAGGCTACATAATTATTCCTAAAAAACAGGACTGGAGAACTCTTCAAATATGAGTGAAACAGAAAAACTGCGAGAAGCCGTCGAATTAACAATCGAGGCAGGATACCAACTCAACAAGGAAGCTTTTGACTTCCTAAGCCTAATATCCGCAACTGAAGACCCAGCGGAACTCATGAGCAAAGCAATACAAAAGATAGAGACCCTAAAGAAAAAGCCATTATTCATTGGCAGAAGTTTACTGGAAGAGCTTACGAAGAGGACGGAGCCAACAAAAGAAAAGCTCACACAGCCATTAGAAGAACCACTCCAAACGTTGCCAGAGTTGCAAATAACAGAAGGAAAAAAACCTTTCCGCCCCTATGCAAAGGACATTGAAGCAAACCTCAACATCATTGAGGACCCAAGCAGCAAACTAAACTCAACCGGAACAATCCAAGGGTATCTGGAATATTTCCGAGATCGGTTCAAGCGAATGGAAAGGCTGCTGAGGCAAAGAATAGATGTTAGAAGCGCTACGTCAGTTTTGGATGCATTGAAAGCTCCAGCAAAGACAAAGCTCAAAATAATCGCCATGATAACAAACAGGAGGGAATCAAAAAAGAGGATAATCCTAACCATTGAGGACTTGCGTGCAAGCGCCACAGTGCTTATTCCTCAAAACGCTTCCGAACGGCTCTTGAAAAAGGCATCCTCACTTTTGCTTGACCAAGTTATCTGCTTGAGCGTGATAAAAACAAGAAGTAATCTCCTGATTGCAGAAGACATAGTTCTACCTGATGTGGCCCAAAGGCCCCAGCATAAGGCCCAAATCCCGGTTTATGCCGTGCTCACTTCAGACATGCATACTGGCAGCACAAAATTTCAGAGAGAAGCATTCAACCGTTTCGTATTATGGCTTAACGGCAAATATGGAAATGAAAAAATGAAGGAGACGGCAAGCCACGTAAAATACGTTTTGATAGCAGGAGACATCGTTGATGGAGTAGGGATTTATCCCAACCAGATCAAAGAGTTGGCAGTCACAGAAGTTTATGAACAATACAAATTGGCTGCGAAGTTCATTGAGCAAATTCCAGATTATATAGAAGTGGTAATTATACCTGGAAACCATGACGCCCCAAGAAAAGCATTGCCACAGCCAGCCATCTCAAACAAATTCTTAGAGCCACTGCAAGAATCAAGAAAAATTTATTCCCTTGGAAACCCATGTCTCTTAAGCCTCCACAGTGTAGAAGTACTATTATATCATGGCCGCAGCTTAGAGGACATTGTTTCAACGGTTCCAGGGATGAATTATGAACACCCAGAAAAAGCTATGACCTTGTTATTGAAGAGTCGTCATCTTGCGCCTGTATATGGTGGAAAAACACCTTTGTCACCCGAAAACAGGGACTTTCTAGTCATCGAACATGTCCCAGACATTTTCCACTCCGGACACATACACAAACTTGAATACTGTAACTATCGCGGGGTCTTAGTTGTAAACTCGGGTTGTTGGCAAGAACAGACAGATTATATGCGCAGACATGGGGTTGTTCCAACACCTGCAATGGTTCCAGTGGTAAACCTCCAAACATTAGACACCACAGTCATTCCATTTAGTTAGGACAAGCCGCCTGCAATTAATCGTGCAGTTCGAATCGGTTCCGGAATTCTGCTGTAAACCGAAAGAGCCCTAATAAGCAGGACTACCCATTTGATGGGAGCACCTACAGTTTCAACATAAACCGGGGGTTCACTAGCTAAAACAAGAACTTTATGGATTAAACCTAATTTTTCAAACACTGCCCAGCGGATTTGCCAGTCTTCAAAATGGCATTGTAGGGCTCGTTTTACTGCTTTGTTGTCTGGTTTTGTTCGTGATATTGTGATGACTGGTTTTTCGAATTCTTCATAAACAACCGTTGGGTCAATGACGTTAAAGCCTGCAAAGGAAACACCTCCAAGTATTACTGCTCTAAATCTCCACGCTCTTAGGGTTTTGACAAGTTTTTGGGTTGCATCTAACCCGTCAACCGTTATTTTCATGATTTGTACGCTTTCAACTTTCAATCTTTCAACAGAACTGCCGCGAGAAGAGCCTTTGGTGTTATGCTTTTTCGGAAACTTCCGTCTTCAACTCCTACCACGGGTGTGTTTCGGAAGGCACTTCGGCTCATATTTAACCAAACGTCCAACCCTATTGTCATTAGCGAAAACTTCTTTAATAAGGGTGCGTGTTACCTCCAACCGAATTTTCTTCGTTCGCCCATACCTTCCCATGCTTACGACCTGCGCATTCAACAACCCTATCGCGTCAAGTTCGTTCACCAAAGTGCTCACGCGCCGCTGCGTCAAAGGTGTAACACCTAACTCTCCACAAAGCTCACCATAAACTTCGTAAATTTCACCCGTAATGACACGGTGAACATTCGATTTGATTAACTGAAAAAGGCTTAGAACCACAAGTTTTGAATGTAAAGTGAGGTTTTTCAATGCTTCAACAACTCGGTTGTGCTCAATGTGTTTTTCCGCTTCTCGGACATGTTCTTCGACAACGACTTTTACACCTTTTCGCTCTGCAACCTCGCCAGCAACACGCAGCAAATCCAAGGCCCTCCTAGCATCGCCATGTTCCGCGGCAGCCAAAGCAGCGCAGAGACTTAGAGCACCATCAGACAAAGCATTGTCACAGAAAGCCATTTGTGAACGCCAAAAAAGAATGTTTTTCAATTCGCTTGCGTCGTATGGCCCAAAAACAATTTCTTCTTCGCTAAGTGAACTTAAAACACGCGGATCGAGAAACTCCTTTAGTCTTAGGTCGTTAGATATTCCCACAAGGGAAAGTTTACTATTACACAGCGCCTCATTTATCCGCGTGAGCTCATAGAGGAGCCTATCACCACGAATCTTCACTAGCGCATCAATCTCATCTAAAACAATGATAAAGACTATTTTGGAAGAATCTAAGCCTGTTCTAAACCTGTCAAAAACCTCTCCAACAGATAAACCGGTAAAGGGAACTGACACTCCTAGGCTCTGGCATAACCTTGCAAAGACGCGATATTCAGTTCCAGCTAAATGACAGTTGACGAAACAGACTTTAACAGGTATGTTGAACTCCTTTGCTCTAGCCTCTAAATGGTTTAGCACATACTTAGTTACGGCTGTTTTTCCTGTTCCTGTCTTTCCATAAAGCAGAATGTTTGAGCACCTAGCGCTTCTTAAGACAGGCGCCACTGTTTGCCCAAGACATTTAATCTGTTCTCCACGATGCGGCAGTCTCTCAGGCAAGTAATCATGACGAAGAACCTCTCGATCTTTAAAAATCTGCGCATTACTAGTGAACTTTTCGAACACTTCATCAAGTATATCAGAGCTGTTCAACTATTCCTCTCCTCACCTTTCAGACGTAGTGCCTCAGTTTCGGTAGCGAAAAAATAAGCCCTATCATACACAAAACTGAATCACTAAGACAAAAATTCTAAAAAGAAGGAGAAAAGCCCACAGGCACCCCGGTGTTTCCATTGGAACTCTTAAATAATCTTTTAGAGATATGTTGATTCCTTCTTTAGAAGAAATATACTCTAAAAAGGTAATCACAATAAAAACTATTATAATAATTACTATTAAACATTTTTGATGTTTTAAACAAATTTTTAATCATGTGATATTTTTAATCTTAGTTTTTTTGTTCCAATGGAAACAAAGGGGTGTCGCTCCTTAATTCAAATACTTTTAACTCTTACTTATCAATGGTTCCCTTCTTCCTTCTCCTTTACCCCTCTCCCTTCCCCACTATTGAAAAGCTACACGAGAACGCTTAAACACCTACATACTTTTTTCTTCACATTTTTGTGAATACCTTGTGAAATTGATTTGCTATTGTGTCTTTTTCGCCTTTCTTTCTCTTTATATTGACTTCTTCTTGTTTCTTTTTTGTGAAAAAGCCACCCCTATCCTTCTACTGGAGACAGCTAACCAGAGAGTTTTCTGTCATTTTTCTTTGTTTGCAGAATGTGTGAAGCTTGTGATACTTGAAGCACTGCAAATTTATCCCCTTCACTTATTTATAGCTTAAAACACCGTTATTTCTTCTACCCTCTTCACCATAACAGCTATAACTTGTGAACTGCAAAGTTGTGAAGCACCGCTTAAGGTGCATAACGTTAATGCCAGCGAGAAAGATGCGCATCGAATTATTCGACAGTGAGGGTAATCGATATACTATATCCTTTGAAGGTCAAGTAACTAGAGAGAAAGCTCTCCATCTTCTCGACTTGGTAGAGTTGCTAGGTGGAGTGCCCAGCGGCGGATCCAACCCTGAAATTAACAGTCCAACAAACGAGTTTTCTAAATATGACAAAACCCACCTTATTATTCAAAGACACTTCCCACTGGTCTGGTTCTTCTCAAAGGAGGTTCAGTCTGTTTATGAGCGGGAATTGAAAGAGCCGATAGGCCTCAGCACGGTGGCAACTTACCTTTCTCGGATGGCAGATAGGGGAATACTTGTTAAGATGCATGCGTCTAAACGCCTAAAATACAGGATGGCACCAAGTTTTCCTGCAGCCACGATTAAACAGCAAATACGATGACAAGATTATCACTGAGTTCTATTCAGAAACAGTAGTGAAGAGACTATACACATGGGTGTATATCCACATAGGAAGCCAGTTGACGTTTGAGAGTGGGTTCTTGAATATTGAATGCCTGCGACTTACAGTGCGTGCAATGCAGATTCCTTTGTTAAGAAAAGATAATAAGTAGTTGTACCATTCCTTGAGATGGTAACACCTTCAGTCGTGAACATTTGCCTAAGGAGAAGATCTAATGAATGACAAAATCATGGAAGACTTGGTAGAGATGAAGAAGAAACTAACAGAGTACATCAATAAAGGTCAGGTGGCAGAATTTCATGGGGTGGGAGAAGAATCAACAATGGCGGTCAAGCCTGACAAGTCTAAAATAAAGCCTTTGGCCAAGATGAAAAATTATGAAGGGGATTTCCTCGCCGTGGATTGCTCTACAAGAACATTGAAGAGGGCAAACAACTGGGGCATTTATTTAATGAGGGTAGCATACGCTTCAGTGGAAGGACGCAATGTAGTTTGGGGTTATGAAGAAAGCATTGCCAGCACAGTTGGAGACCGCCAGGCGCGTTCTAATTTTTTAATGGATCGAAGGCTACAACTGGAGAGTGAAATGGCTTTGAAAATTCTTCACGAAGAGTCTGAGGGTAGTGCAAGCATTAGTAGCGGGACTCTTGGTGGACTAAGTGAAGGAGATTACATTCTTTTGGATGGAGCCAGCTTCTTCGGCGGAAAAAGAGGGTTCTACACCTTACTATACGAAGAGGCTCTTCGTAAGAAGGTCAATCTTTTGGCTATAAGTAAGCAGTCCCCAATGCTTCATGATGAAAGGGGTCGAGATTTTATGGCTGCAACATCCATGCTTGCGCATTATCCAACATGGGTTTACCACCCAATCAGAGAAGCAAATAAAGATAAACATCTATACGGCGACGTGTCTCTTGTGAAATTGTGCCAAGATAGCTTACGTACTTTCCGTTGTGATATAATGGAATACTTAACTAACCACGAAGTATCTGAGCTACTTTCCCCACTCACAGCAATCTCAGAAGATCCGAGATGTCTTGGGTATCCAGTTGCCCTTTGGCTTGCTCATGATTTTTCTTCTCCATCTGACTCAATGTTACTTCACTACCATGATCAGGTTGAGGAAACGTTGGTTGACGGTGGGTTGTTAGATGTGCTTCGCTTGGAAGAGCTGTCATGTAACTTCCCCGATGAGCTTCACGGGGTGAAACATCCTTTTAGATGGGAGCGGATTGAATATGTCTGAGCCCGTGGGGTTTGTACGCGAAGTGCGGGGAGACCAAGTTTTCTTCTTTGTCGACGAAGGAGTTAATTTGTGCTTTGGACAGATTGTTCGGATACACTCCGGGGACAAGAGCTTCTATGCTCGTGTCGTGGATGCCAAGAGTTCGTCAACCCTAGATATGAGCGAGCAGCTTCGTGAGGCAGAAGGGAAAGAGTCCTTTGGGCCATATTCTAGTTACAGAGAAGTCGAGGCTGTCCTTTTTCTGGAAGAGAAAGATGGTAAGGTACGTTCTCCAACATTCAATCCCAATTATAGAGACAGAGTGTACGCAACTGGAGAAGAAGACTCTTCTACCCTGAAACTTGAGGGAGACTTGGAAATAGGGCGCCTACGTTCGGGCGAACATTTGCTCGGTTCTGTAGGCATGAGTTTTGAGGCTATACCCCTCATGATGGGCATGTTCGGGATGACTGGATCAGGGAAGACCAACACAGAACTTGTTCTAAACGCTCGTATTATCGATTACAGCCCTAAAACTGTCGGGCTCATTTTCGACTTTGCTGGTCAATTGTTGACAGGAAAGGGTATAGAGCCAAAGAGGGGTCTACGAGATCACCCGTTTTTTCATACTAAAGTCCGATACTACTCAGCCAGAGAAGGCAAGTTATGCATAGGATTGCACACAATTCATCCTGGGAAATTGCGAACGATTTTCCCTGAAATAGGCAAGCCTCAAGCAAGAGTTGCCAGAAGACTGTATGAAAAACTAGGCGGTAGCTGGATAGAGGAATCGCTCAAAGCTTATGGGATAGAAGGATATGTGGGAGTTGGCAAAATCATCAACTACAAAGCAAAAAGCGTAATCGAGGCTCTCATGAGCAAGCTTTCTGACCTTTCACCAACCCTCTTTCCGCCTTCCAACTATAACTTCATTGATGATGTTATCAAAAACGTTAGTAACGGAATCACCTGTCTCATTGATATTTCAGGTCTAAGTTCTGAGGAGCAACGCAACATCACCTGCCTCGCAGCATCCAATGTTGCGTATCATTATAAGCGGATGTGGGAAGATAATTTTGAGAAATGGAAAAGACTTCCAACTCTTCTGATAACCCTTGAAGAGGCCCACGAATTCCTTGACCCTGAAGTGCGTAAAACCATATTTTCCGACATAGCTCTAACATACCGAAAGTATCGTGTTGGGTTGAACGCTGTGACACCGCGTCCTTCAAGAATAAACCCCAACGTCTTCGCTGAATTGTGGACCAAAGTCATCATGAAGACAGAGTTGCGCCGCGACAGGGCATACCTCACTCAAAACACGCCTTATATGGAATACAGTGACACGGAAATAAAAATGCTTGATGTTGGCGAGGCTCTGCTCATATCTGAACCAAAGATAAGGTTTGCTGTGCCAATAAAGGTCACGCATTACCCAGAATATTTGGATGACCGGGAGAAGGAAGACTATGGGCTTCCGGAATCACCGAGGCTCTCAAACATGGAGAAACGACTTAAACAGCTAAGTGGACAGAAACCTGTTTTATAGTGGATTAAGTTTCGCTTTCCGTCTTTTTTAACAGTTTTTCCATCTCTTTCTTAATGCGATACTTGAATGGAATTTTACTTGTGTCTCTCTCCAAATATCCTTCTTCGTAAATCTTCTTCATCAACCTCGCCGTATGCTCTCTGCTAAGCTTAATTCTATCCTTAATTTCAGGTGCAGTCTTAGGGCCCTCCAAAGCTAGTATCTCCAACACGGACAACTCGGTTTCAGTCAACGGAGCCAACGCCTTCTCCCTTTTTATGGGTATCACTGCTTCAACCCCTAGTTCAGGAACCATTGAAAATTGTTGGGCTTGTGTCTCTATTTCAGAAATCTTTGCAGTAAGTACCTCCTGTGATGCGGTAGCATCACATACCTTTTTGTCAAGTTCATCCAGCTTTCCCAATACTTTCTCCCTGTCTTCTAATGCAACGCCAATTTTAGGCTCTAAAATGTGAAACCGTTTCTCAACTTCCTCAGCCCTTTTCAGAGCTTTGTCACCTTTCGAGGAAACTGCCTCAACTTTATATGCGACAACTTCCAGTTTTTCAGCTTCACGTATAAGTTGCCTATTAAAGCTCAGCACAATGTCTCCTACAGCTTCCTTCGCCTTCTCATACTCCTTCTGAACCCTGCGAAGTTGCCTATAATATTCGACAGCGGCGCCAATAGTCATGGCAATCAAAATCCCTACAAGAACCAGTAAAACATCAGTCAAACCTCACACCTCGTGATTCGCTTGTGATTACATGTGATTTACTCATGTTACATCACACATCACAGTTCTACCATTAAGGATTTAAGAATTATGGTACCAACATGGGTTAAGTAGTCTATGACGTCACACATCACAGTCTAGGAACCCAACCGATCTTGGCTCTTAGAATTATCCATATTACATGTGAAAAAAATCCGTTTTTGGCTTATTTTTTGATTTCCAGCCTTTCTGTGCGTTCATTTAAACCATATGTGCTTGCTCTCATGTATGTTAGTTAGCTTTTTCAGTGTGATTTGTGATGTCACATGACGTCTTTTTATGGATTTGATAGGTGCGTTAGGCTTGTTTCAAGCTCTTCCCGTATCATTTTTATGACTTTTAGATGTTCATTTAAATCTTCACTTTGATTTGGCATGTTTTTGTGTGCTTCCATGTACGTGCTTAATTTGTTTGCTATTTCGAGATACGGGTCTAGAGTTGTGCTTTCGAAAACGCCTAAGTATCCTAAAAGTAGCACGGTGTAAATCGCCCTTACGACATTATCTTTTGCCTGTTTTAAAGTTCTGTTAAAGGCTCCGCGACTTATTTTTGCCTTTATTAGCCTCAATCTGGCTTTTTCGTCGTATTTTAACGATCTACCCGCAATATTTTCGGATAAGACATCAATCAGCAACGTTTCAAGCTGCGTTTTCGTTAAATGGCTATTATTGGAGAGTATTTTCGTGATCGGGTCGTTTAAGGCGCTTATCAGCCACGATTGAACAGTTTTTTTTAGGTTCACATTTCTCTCTCCACAGGTTCTTTCTAATGAATACACTTTTGTATACGTGCAAAAGTCTTTTAAGATTATCGAAATTTCATGTTTGTTATTGCCTATTTGGCAACGTAAACATTTTATGCTGAGACAACAGCGCATAATAGGGAATGTGTCTCAGTGTCAGACTTTAAGTCAGCAGAACGCTTAAAACGAATAAAGCCCTCTGGAATACGCCGTTTTTTCGCTTTAGCCCAAGGAATACCTGATGCTATAGGTTTAAGTTTAGGAGAGCCTGATTTTACATCTCCCAAACATGCTTTAGATGCTGGTTGGCAAGCAGCAAAAGAAGGTAAGACGCACTACGCACCAACCAATGGAATACCTGAACTTCGAGAAGCCTTAGCTAAGAAGGCATATGGCAATTACGGTCTCAGTTACGACCCAAATTCTGAAATATTGATTACTGTCGGTGGGACCGAAGCGATTTTCTTGGCGTTAATGGGCCTGATAAATCCCGGTGATGAAGTGTTAATCCCGAATCCCGGATTTGTGTGCTATGAGCCAAGTGTTCTATTAGCGGGTGGTGTTCCTGTTTATGCCCCTTTGTTCGAGAAGAATGATTTTAGGCCATCTATTAATGATGTGATGTCACTTGTCACGGATAAATCACGTGTGATGATTCTTAACTATCCAAATAACCCAACTGGCGCGGTTCTTTCTTATGATGAAGTCGCTGCTTTGGCGAAGATTGCTGTCGAGCGTGACCTGATTGTGATTTCTGATGAAGTTTACGAGAAGATAATTTATGACAACGCTAAACATTATTGTCTTGCGACTTTTCCGGGAATGCGTGAGCGCACATTGATTATTAATTCATTCTCCAAAACTTACGCGATGACTGGCCTGCGCGTTGGCTATGTATATGGACCAAAAGAACTTATTTCTTCTATTTGGCTCATGCACCAATATACAGTTGCTTGTGTAAACAGCCTAGCACAGTATATTGCATTAGCCGCGTTGAGAGGACCGCAAGACTTTGTTAGAAATATGGTTAAAGAGTTTGATAGGCGGCGACGCTTAGTTCACAAAAGGCTTAATGAGATAGAAGGGTTTGATTGTGCACTTCCGAAAGGTGCTTTCTACGTTTTTCCAAACATAAAAGGCTTCGGTATGTCTTCGGAAGAATTTGTAGCATTTCTCGTAAGGGAGGCTCATGTCACAGTGGTTCCTGGTTCCGCTTTCGGAAGTTATGGTGAAGGCTACATCAGAATCTCTTACGCTGCTGCTTATGAACAGTTGGAAGAAGCATTAAACCGTATAGAAAAAGCTGTTAAACGTCTCAGGTAGACTTGGCGAGAAATTGTGTCAATTCTTCTTCTATTTCTTCCTGGCTTCTAGAAATCTCAAGTAGCTGATGAAGAGCATATCCCTGTTTTTGTGAAGTTTCACCCAGTACATACATCTCAAGCTCTTGCGCCTTTATTTTCGGATGTGTCTTTATGGTTACGCAAGCACGCAGGATGTTTGCCATGGTTGCTTCTTGAAAGATCATGACTGAGTTATCCTTTAGCTTCACGCAAACGCGAAGGTGTTTATGACCCTTCGGAACACCTATAAGCACTTTCTCTATGTCCTCGTTTCGGATTATTCTTATAGGAGCCATGTTCAAAGACTCACAGTTTTTCTGCAGTTTCTTTTAGCTTGTCGAACAGTTCTGGACGTAAATCTTTCAAGATTGGGACAAATGTTTCGGTCGGTCTTATGTCAGCGTAGCTAATCTCGCCTACTACAAGGTCTTCTTCATCATATTTTGCTTGCACAAGGGTTTTTCCGTTGGGTCCAACAAGTCTGCTTCCTCCCCAAAACTGCAATCCATCTTCTATGCCAACGAGGTTCACGTAAGCTAGAAAAGCCGTATTTTCAATTGCTCTTGCAGCTGTTAAAGTTTCAAAAAATGTTCGGCGGGTTGCTGGTGAAGCTGAAATGCATACTATTAATTGGGCTCCTTTTAAACGTGTCAGCCTGCTTACTTCCGGGAAGAAGATGTCATAACATATGATTAACCCTATTTTGCCAAGCTCTGTTTCAAACACTGCTGTTTGATATCCTGGGCGGAAGTATCTTTTCTCTTCAAAAACACTGTGGGTTGGAAGGTACATTTTGCGATATTTCCCAATAAAACCGTCTGGGCCTACGAGAACCGCAGCATTATAAACTGTTGCTTGTGTTTTTTCGCTTAGTTCTGGCATGCCAAATACAATGTATGCACCTGTTTTTTTGGCTAATTTTTCTAAAGCAGTCGTTGAATGTCCAGGTATTGTTTCTGCCAGTTCATAGATTTGGTCTCTCATAGTATAGCCTGTTAATGAAAGTTCTGGGAAAATAACAAGCTCTGCACCTTGTTGTTTTGCTTTTGTTACTTGACTTTCGATTTTTTTTATGTTTTCTGCTTTGTTTCCTTGCTTGCAGCTTATCTGTGCGAGAGCTACCTTAATTTTCTCTTTCATCCGAATCCTTCCTCTACTTAATGACTTGTGCGTGGAAGCCTAAAATCAGCTCCCATCGTCCGATACTGAATTTTTGTCGTGAGTGGCATTCTTCTTTTATGTTCCATATACAGCCACCTAAGCTTGATTTTGTTTACCAGCTCCTGCTTTACACTTAATTGTCGGGCTATTTCTTCTGTATTCATGAAGTGCTCAAGCCCGTAGAGGATGAGGTCAAGGATTTCATATCTTATTCCCAGCTCTTCTTCTGCCAGTTGTCCAGGCCATAATGCTGGGGAGGCTGGTTTTGTTACTATTTCCTTTGGCACACCTATGTGCTGAGCTAATTTTCGAACTTGCATCTTGTACAAATCCATTAACGGTGATATATCTGCTGCAACGTCTCCCCATTTTGTAAAGTAACCCATCATTGTTTCCGACTTGTCTGAGCTGCCACAGACAAGCATACTGAGCCTATTAGCATAATAGTAAACGTAGATCATTCTGACTCGGGCTTTTATGTTGCCTTTGCATATCTTGTCTGTTGGTTGAAAAATGGGTGTTGAAGTGTAAAAGGCTTCTAAAGTCGATGTAGCGTCAATCATTTCAGTTTCAAATCCGAATTTTTCAGCAACAAGTTTCGCATCTTTAGCATCTTTAGCGTTGTACGTTTCTTGTTCTGGCAACAAAAGCCCAAAAACCTTGTCCCCGCCTATCGCTAAAGCAGAAAGCGCCGCTGCCGTACAACTATCGATCCCGCCTGACAACCCCAAAACCATTCCTTTTGCTCCGGACTTTTCCACGTAGTCCTTAATGAACCGCTTTATTTTTGTCTCCACTTCCGACCAATCCAAATCTAGAATGGTGGGTTCTAACTTCAAATGAGCCCCTCTTTGATTATGAGTATTTAGGCAAGTATTTAAGGACAAACGTAAATACTGAAAGGATGAAGTTTAAGAACATAGAAGGATTCGAAATATGGGGCGAAGAAGAAGAAAAGTCGTTCACATCCCCAAGAAGCATTTGCCAAAATTTTTCTCTTGTCCTAAATGTGGAAAGGAAACGGTTAGAGTTGAAATTTTTCGTGATGAAGATCGAGCTATTGTAAGTTGTGGCAGTTGCGGCGCAAAGGAAGAGTTCAAAGTTAAGCCTGCACAGAGTGCGGTTGATGTTTATTGCATGTTCACAGACAAAGTTTATGGAAGCTCTAAGAATGTGTTAGCCAGTTAGGTTGATCTTTATGGTTGGCTCTGTTGAAAAGTATCTGCTTGAAAAAATCGAATCTGAAGGCGCTATTCACATAACTCTGATAGACCCTGAAAAGGCAACACCTCCACAAGCTTCAAGAATTGCGCGTAAGGCAAAATCAAGCGGAACCTCAGCCATAATGATAGGAGGGTCAACGTTTGTTTCAACAACACATCTTGACAACGTGATTAAGGCTGTTAAACACACTGTAGAGGTTCCAGTGATCCTTTTCCCAAACAATGTGACAGGTATAAGTCGACATGCTGACGCCATATGGTTTATGTCTCTCTTAAACTCTGTCGATCCGTACTTTCTGATAGGTGCGCAGATATTAGGCGCTCCGCTTGTCAAAAAATACGGTCTAGAACCTATTCCTCTCGGATACATTATTATTGGCGACGGTGGCACTGCAGGTGTGGTGGGTAAAGCAGTCCCAGTGCCATACGACAAACCTAAACTCGCTGTGGCTCACGCCCTAGCAGGTCAATATCTAGGTATGCGCTTCATATATTTGGAGGCAGGTTCAGGCGCCAAAAAACCTGTTCCTCCAGAAATGATTCGTATCGTTAAACAGTGTATACATGTTCCCTTAGTTGTTGGAGGGGGCATAAAGTCTAGAAGACAAGCGTTGACTGCAGCATCTGCTGGAGCAGACATAATCGTTACTGGCAACGTCGTGGAAAACACTAAGGTTACACGAAAGGTTTCTGAGATCATCCAGGGCATAAGAGGCCGTAAGGCGTAAAACACTTGACAGCCTTTGAAAACTATTTCAGTTCGTTAAAGAAAATTTTAGGAAATGAAGCTCTTTATGATGTTTGGCCAGATTTTGAGCCTCACTATGATGAGTGTGAGTATGCGTGGACAACATTGAGAGGTTTAGGTGAAGTTCTGATATTAAATTGTGGTTTATGTGATGGGCCGTCTGATTTGAGACATGTGCACTGCAGAGAATGCGTTGAAAAAAGAAGCAAGAAAGCGAAAGAGGCGTATCAGAAGGCAACTGGTCGCTCGAAAGAGAAGTGGTCTACACTGTTTTTATGTAGAATTCACACGAAATAAAATCCTAGCAACACTAGCTTTTGATTTGTTTGTGTCAGAAAACCAAAATAAACCTTGACAGGTACAAGAGTGCGGAGGCACAGCTTGAACAGTGAGATGAGTGATGCATATAAACAATATGTTGGAAGCCTAGAAATCAAACTTGAACATTTGTATGTCGTAAGCAGAAAGGCTAGGGAAAAGGGGCTTGATCCAGCATTTACACCTGAATGTAACCTTGCAAAAGACTTGGCTGACCTTGTAGAGGGACTTGTTGGACCGAAGGGAGTTGCTGAAAGCATCAGAGAATTGAGCACCAAACTTCCAAGGGAAGAATTAGCCTTTAAAATCGCAGAAGAAATTGTCTATGGCAAGTTTGGGCATATGGAGCCTGAAGCTGCAGCGGAACAAGCCGTACGAACAGCACTGGCAATTCTTACAGAGGGACTTACCGCCGCACCCTTACAAGGGGTAGCGCATGTGAAAATCAAAACCAACAAAGACCGAACAAAGTATCTTGCAATTTATTTTGCTGGTCCCATACGTTCTGCTGGTGGGACAGATCAAGCTTTGACGCTGGTGATTGGAGATTTTGTGCGGAGACTGCTTGGGCTTGATCGCTACAAGCCTACAGAAGAGGAAATCGCACGGTTCATTGAGGAGGCAAGGCTTTACGAACGTTCTGTAAGCCGCTTTCAATACCATGTTTCAGATGAGGAATTGCGGAAGCCGCTTCAATGGTTACCAGTGGAAGTAACGGGTACGGCGTCTGATCCCGTGGAGGTTTCTTCTTTTCGGAATCTTCCGCGCATAGAAACAAATCGTGTTAGAGGTGGAGCCTTACGCGTTGTAAACGATGGAATTGTGGGGCGGTCCTCAAAGGTTTGGGCGATCATAGAAAAACTGGGGATTCAAGGCTGGGATTGGCTCAAAGAAGTCCAACAGATATCTAATGAGAAAAAATCTGCTGGGTTCATGAAAGACGTTATTGCTGGCCGCCCAATTTTTTCATTTCCATCCAGACGAGGCGGCTTCCGCTTAAGATATGGTAGGGCACGGAACACAGGCTTGGCGGCTGTGGGCATCCATCCAGCAACCATGTCTGTGCTTCAAGGTTTTCTAGCTGCGGGTACGCAATTGCGCTTGGAGCTTCCGGGAAAGGGTGGTGTTGTGGTTCCGGTTGATGCGATAGAGCTTCCGATCGTTAGGTTGAAGGGTGGTTCGGTTGTTCGGGTTTCAGTTGAGAACTTTAGCGAGATAAAAAATAAGATTGAGAAAATTTTGTTTCTAGGCGACATATTGATCAGTTTTGGAGACTTTTTGTATAATAGCAAGCCTCTTGCGCCTTCTGGGTATGTTGAGGAGTGGTGGGTTGAGGACTTGAAGAAAACTGCAAGGGAAGAGTTCAATGGAGATTTTGAGAAGGTAGCTGAGATCACTAAGATTCCACTGGAAAGACTGAAAAGTTTTTTGGAAAGCCCGTTTGTCGATAAGCCCAACAGCAGCGAAGCAATAGCTCTATCGTCAACCTTACACGTGCCCCTCCATCCATCCTTCACGTTTTTCTGGTCAAATCTTGCCTCACTTGAAGAGCTTGAACTGTTGAGAACATGGCTTGTTAATTCAGAAATAATATGTACAGATGGTTTTGTTCGCAGGATTGTTGGAAAAGCGGAGTCAAACCTCAAAAAAACCATGGAAACAATCTACTTGCCTCACAAGGTTTTAAATGACAAAATCGTTGTTGAAGATGATGATGCGCATGCGTTTGCGTTTTGCCTAGGTTATGATACTTCGAACGTAGATTTTTCTTCTGCTGAATCTGTCTTAGAAGCCGTTGAGATGCTGTCCGGCGTGCCTGTTAGAGAGAAGGCTCCTACCTTTGTGGGTGCCCGGATGGGGCGGCCTGAAAAAGCGAAAAGGCGCGAGATGAAGCCCCTTGTGCACGTACTCTTTCCAGTCGGTTTAGCTGGTGGTTCTCGAAGAGACATTGTTGAGGCGGCTAAGCGAGAACCAGTCTTCGTGGAGGTTGTTAAGCGTAAGTGCCCGGTTTGTAAAACTTATACTCTTAGGATAAAGTGTCCGGCGTGTGGTGCCACAACCATTCTTGAGAAGGTTTGTCCTAGATGTGGCAGAAGCTTAAAGGCCGATTCATGCCCAGTCTGTAAAGTCTCCGCCAAGTCATCTCAAAAACAACCTATCAACTTTAAAGAACTCCTTGAAAACGCAAGAACCAGTCTGGGTGTTTCCGTTCCGAAGATTTTGAAGGGTGTAAAGGGCTTAATTAATGAGTCAAAGACTCCGGAGATTATTGAAAAGGGTGTTTTACGTGTGAAATATGATTTGTCAGTTTATAAGGATGGGACGATTCGTTTTGATGCTACGAATGCTCCTTTGACACATTTTAAGTCTTCTGAAATTGGAGTTTCGGTTGAGAAGCTTGGGCAGCTTGGCTACACTTACGATGTTAATGGTGCACCCTTAACGAATGCAAGTCAGATATGCGAACTTAAAATTCAAGATGTTGTTGTTCCTAGGAGATGTGCGGAGTACTTCATACGGGTTGCAAACTTCATTGACGAGCTTCTGACAAGGGTTTATGGTCTTTCGCCTTACTACAATGTTAAGAATGCGGAAGATCTTGTGGGGCGTTTGGTTGTTGGTTTGGCTCCTCACACTTGTGTGGGCATTTTAGGGCGTATCGTGGGCTTCACAAGCTTGAGTGTCTGTTATGCTCATCCAGTTTGGCATTCAGCCAAGAGGAGGGATTGTGATGGCGACGAAGACGCGTTAATGCTTGCATTGGATACTTTGCTTAACTTTTCTCGTGAATATTTGCCTGCACAGATAGGTGGGATAATGGATGCTCCGCTGCTTTTGATGCCTGTGGTTAATACGAAAGAGGTGCAGAGACAGGCTCATGCTGTTGATGTTGCTTGTGCTTACCCAGTTGAGTTTTATGAAAAGACTTGGGAAAACGTGGAAGCCAGACATGTCAACCGTCTCATAGACTTGATTGAGTATAGGCTCGGAACAGAGGCGCAGTTTGAAGGTTTTAGTTACACGACACCTGTTTCGAACATCAATGCTGGGAATCACGAGAGTTCCTATAAGCGGTTTAAGACAATGATTGAAAAGCTGAAAAGTCAGCTTGACTTAGCTGAGAAGATTGAAGCTGTTGACGCTAAAGAAGTAGCCTTAAAAGTTTTGACTACCCATTTTATCAGAGATATTGCTGGGAACCTTCGAGCCTTTTCGACGCAAAGCTTTAGGTGCAAGTCATGTAATAGACGTTTTCGACGTTTGCCGCTTCGTGGTAAATGTCCAGGATGTGGTGGGGCACTAACCTTGACTGTCTATCGAGGTGGAATAGAAAAATACATAGATGCTGCGGAGCATTTGATCGAAAAATATGGGTTGCCACAGTATTATGCTCAAAGGATTTTGCTTGTCAGAGACGAGATTGACTCTTTGTTTGATGGTAATAAGCCTAAGCAAATTAGCCTAGTGGACTTTGTTTAGGGGTGAAACCTTTTTTATGCATGGATACATAATGATTTTTGGTGCGTATGATTAAGGAAGTTTATCACCCTAATGCTTACTTAGTTGACTTTAGGAATGTGAAACCTGGTTTGCGGGCTAGAACCGTCGTATTAGATGCTTTGGAGAGCGTTTCCGCTGACGCTAAAACCATTGCGAAAAAGGCGAGGCTACATTATGGAGTTGTTATGCACCATCTGAAGCTTTTAGAGGCAAGGGGTTTAGTTCAACGGAAAGGGAGTAGGCCGTCGGTCTGGATGCTTACGGGCTTAGGGCAAAAGAGGTTAGAGTGGTGAGATGGCGTGCCTCGTAAGAAGTCACGGAAGAAAAGGAAGCGTAAAACTGTTGGCTTAGGGGGGATTGTTGAGCCGGGCGTTGGAGCCTTATATGTTAGAGGTGCGTGGATGAAAAAGCTGAATGAAATGGGTGAACACAAACGCAAATTAATGAAGAAAAGCCGTAGTAAACGGAAATAGGTTTTCAATGGCGCGAGTGTGCGCGGAACTAGATCTATTGCCAAGTTCAAGCAACGTTTTTGTCTTGAGGATTCTGTCTTGTTCTCTGTGTGTCTAGACCCCCCTTATATATAGGTTGAATTGGAGGTTTTCCGTTGGAAGGTTCTGTTGCGTTGATGGGGCTTGTGTTGCAAATTGAGGCTCGAGGCTTTTCGCTGTGCGCGCGTTTTAACGTGTTAGAACTGGTTTTTGCTGAATGGTTGGCTGGTGTGAAGCATGATGAATCACGGTTGGTGACTTCGCTTTTTCTTTGAGGCTTTCGAAGGAAGTTCCTACGACCTCGATTTTTTCAACATCCCCTTCCCCAAGATGTCTGTTCATTGCTTCTTGTATCAGTGGCATTTTCTCAGGATCCAAGCCAACAAGAGCTGCTCCAACTGCTTCTACGGCGACTGCGTCTCTTCCAACCAAGAGGATGTTAGTTTCTATTCTGTACCGAGTGCTGTCTGGTCCAACATGTGGGTTAGCTCCTGCTCCGCGATAAGTGTATGTGCCATCTAGGACAGCGAGGTCTATTCCACCTATTGCTTCATAGGCGTCGAGGAGGGCTGTCTCCAGCTTCTTGTGGAACCTTGCTTTTTTCGCGTCCGGGATCAAGCCTAGGAGGTTTTTCAAAATACTTCCTTTCTCAAATGTGCGTAGCACATGTGTGCTTACGAGGACGTTTGGTTTAAAGAGTATATGCGAGAAGCCTATTTCTTCATCGGTTACT
Organism: uncultured Candidatus Bathyarchaeia archaeon; assembly: GCA_964598485.1. Classification (GTDB taxonomy): domain Archaea; phylum Thermoproteota; class Bathyarchaeia; order Bathyarchaeales; family Bathycorpusculaceae; genus SOJA01. The sequence continues at coordinate 470,272 of CAZRCD010000001.1, read as the reverse complement.
TTGACTTTTCTGGTGTTAGGGTCGTCTGAGAGATTGAAGGGCACAACTCTTTCGGTGAAGAGATTCTTCTAGATTTGAAGCCTTTCTGTGCCCGTTCCCTTGTAGTTGTCTGATTCAGCAAGGAAAATCTGTGGGGTCTGGTTGAAGCTGTTAATGATTGCATTAACTACGTTGACTGTGGAGTGAGTTTCTGCTTTATGATTGAAGACTCCTACTTTGATGACGACAGTTCTCTTCTTTGTGTTCAAGTCGTCTATGTTTCCGATAAGTTTGAGCGCTTGTTTAAGAGATTTTTGAAGATCTCCATTGAATTCAACTATAGCAACCTTTGATACCACACTTGCCACCTTAAACCATTATACATGGGCATTGCATCTTCATCTTTCTAACGGCTCATTCTTCGAGTGCTTTTTTCATGTGTTTGATGGCTTCTTCCTCGAATGGCTTAACTTTCCTTAGTATTTCTGCTCCTTTCTTTCGATCCTTCAGTTTCATTTCGCCTTGGAATTTGAAGGGGAAGATTCGCATAAATTCTTCCATGAGCTTCCAGCCTTTCTCGTAGCACTCTGAAGCTTCTTGTAAGTGCTTCAATTGTTTTCTAGGGTATTTCTTTGAAAGGCGGTTTAGGAACTTCGCACACATGAATCGCCCTTCACAGACACAGGCGCCAACGTAGCTGTTACCCATATAGTTTTGTTTTTCTTCCGGAAGATTCTCTAGAACGTTCGCCCATTCACCTAACGCTGCGGGACCTCCAACGTAGTTGTTGCGGATCGGTACTGTAGCTGCGGCGAAGTTGTTGGCTCTCTCAAGCGCCTCTCTGTCATCTGCGGCAGCATACTGCTCAACCTTGTCTCGGAAGAATAAAGCATCAATGCAACCGGGGGCTTTCAAGTCGTAGAAGCTGATGGGTTCTTCTGGTTGATTATTAAGTGTTCGGAATGTACTTGTTAGGTAGGAGTTTCCTTCATATCCTTTGACAATTCCGTATTCTGGTGCGACTAGTCCCCAGAGAACTACTGGTCTGTCTCTTTCGTCTATCTCTTGTTTGATTTTCTCGAACAGTTTCTTTGCCATTTCGATTTCCTGAGCTGTCGGATTGCCTTCTTTCGCAGGATAAGAATGTGGATACTCATACGATTCTATTGTCCATCCGAGACTTTCGGTTCCCTTAATCATTTGTTTCCAGATTTCAATGGTTACGGCGGTTGGTCCTGAAGGGCAAGTTACGCCCTTTGCAACATTGATTAGGAATGCGTAACCAGAGTAACCACCTACATCAACAGTGTCACAGTCAACGCCTAACGCTCTTAGTGATCCGGCCATCGCGCCAGTGTAGGAAAGCCAACATGGCAGGTACTCAACTTTTTTGCTTATTACTTTCTTATTCAACCTTTTTCCCTCAATCAAGCCTTTGGTGTAACTTCTGAATAGAAGCTCGCGTCTCTCTTCCTCTCTCCGAGTAGAATCTTTATACGTCGCTGCTGCGGCGTTTAATAGTTCCTTACCATCAGTTGTTAGGGTGTATTCTCCTCTGGCAACCCTTTTGACAAGGCCTTTTTTCATCAGTAGGTTCAGGTGGTTGGCTAGAGCTGTTTTTGATAGTTCTGTGTGTTGCATTAATTTGGAAAATTCATGTTCTTCTCGTAAGAGTAGTGCTAGTATTTGTATCCTTGCTGGATGGGCAGCGGATCTTAGTAGTTCCGCTATTTCTTTCGGAGATTCGAAGAGGATGCTTTGTAACTGTTTATCACCAATCTTCTTACTCAACTAAGCTGCACCTTAAGCGAATTAGGCTAAAAGATTGGGGTCATTTAAAAGTTTCTGTTTTGATGAACTGAAGCCCTAACCGTCGTGAACAAGAATCATGCCACACTTAAAACCATACTAAGTCGCAAGAACCGTTAACGATTGGTGGTTATGGGCGAGTGCTCAGCATGAGTTGAGGGGCCTAAAGTGGTGCTCTGACACGAGATAGCCCCCTTATATATAGTTTTGATGATGAAGGTTTAGTAGTGAAGGCTGACAAAACGGTTTTAAGCTTGGATGGGCTTTATTTTTGTGTTGGGTTGTTGTTATGGCTGTTGTTAAGGAGTTTGGGGCTGATTCTGAGTTAAAGAGGCTTTATCTGGTTTATCTTGCTATTGTGGTGGTTGGCGGTTTTCTTTCGTGGATTATTCCCGTTGTCGTCTTTGTTATGGTTTCACGCGAGACTTGGATTGGAGTTGCTGTTGCTCTGTCTTGTTTTGTTCCACTTTTCGTCGCCACTGGATTCACTTTATACTGGATTCCCAAGTTTCATTCTTCAATAACCTACGTCTTAGAAGATGACAAGATTGTGATTACGAAGGGCGTGTGGTGGAAGACTAAGAGTTTTGTGCCCTACAACCGCATAACCAACATTAGCATTTATCAAGGTCCGATTTCCAGGCATTATGGTTTGGGTAAGCTTTCGATTCAAACTGCAGGTTTCTCCGGGACAAGCAGCAGCGGTGGCAAAGTGGCAGAAGCCGTAATTTTTGGAGTCAAGAGCTTTGAAGAGATAAAAGATGTCATAATTAAGTTCGTTAAGGGGATGAAGCCAGAAGCCATAGAAGCAGAAGCCGAAACAGAACCCATAAAAGGCATAAACCAACAGATTCTCGCGGAACTGCGCAAAATAAGAAAAGCTGTAGAGAAATAAGTGGCGAACATTCGATGTCCCTAATCCTTTTCTGGCTGTAGGGTTGTCTTCTAGCCCTTAGGGAGAAGCGATTCCTGGGACTTTTGGAAACGGCACTGCTTCCCAAATGGTTTTCAAGCCGCAGATCCATTTTGTCAATCTTTCAACACCGATCCCGAACCCAACAGAAGGAGGGACACCTTCTTTAAGCATCTGTAAATACCAACCATACTCTTCAGGGTCCACACCAGTCAGCTTCATTCTCTTCAACACCCCATTGTACGTGTGCTCTCTCTCCCCTCCAGATATAGCTTCACCAAAACCCTCAGGATAGAGCATGTCAAAATCCCTCAGTATTCCAGGCCTGACGGGATCTTCTCTGTCGTAGAATCCCCTAGACACCAGTGGATAGTCGTAGATAAAGAACGGTTCATCATGCATGGCGGATAAAGTTGCTTCCGCATCCCAGGGAATTTCCTCCACATAACTAACCATGTATCCGTTCGATCTTGACAACTCAACAGCTTGCTTGTGGGTTAGTCTTTTGAAAGGACCATGCACTTCTTTAAGCTCTCTTCCCAACCCTTTCAGCTCTTCGCTACGATTCTCTCTTACGTCTCTCACCACCGACATCAACAGTCCTTCCGCCAAGTTCATGGCATCGTCGTAGCTTGCATACACCATCTCAAGATCGATCTGTCTGAACTCAGCCAGATGCCTAGCGGTTTTCACGCTTTCAAGGGGTTCCAAACGGATGTTTGGCGATAGAGCAAACATCTTTTCGAACGACGAGATCATCATCTGTTTGTAGAGGATCATGCTGCTCATTATTTTGAATGGTGTGCCGTAGTATTGGATGGAAGCTTGTTTTGCCCCCCTTATTCCGGGATCAGTTGCTGGACCAATGATGGGTGCCAGTATCTCTATGAAACCGTCTTTTCTTAAGAACTCCCTCAACGAAGTGAGGATTTGATCCTGAACTCTTAGGACCATCTTCATCTTCGGGTGTCTTACGGCACGATACCTAAACCTAACAGATTCCAGTGAACTCAGATCTTGTGGGTCCATAAAGAATGTAATGGCTTTCATCTTGATAAATTTATTGCGAACAATAATGTAAAAAACGCGAAATAGCACAAGATTTTTATGTTTATGATTGTAAAAATTACAGCATGGAATCGCTAGATAAAAGAGACGTAGAAATACTGAAGCTACTGCAAAAAAACTGCAGAATGACAGCGAAGGAAATAGCCAAAAAAATCGGCAGCCCCATAACCACAGTCTACGCAAAGATAAAAAGAATGGAAGAACTCGGCGTAATAAAACAATACAAGGCTATCTTAGATTCAAGGAAACTTGACAAAGGAGCAGCAGCTTTCATTCTAACTTCATTTGTGTATCGACCAGGAGGCAGAGAAAAACCGTTATCGCAGAGAGACGTAGCAAAACAGATCGCTGCATTCCCAGAAGTACAAGAAGTACACATAATTACCGGAGGTTGGGACATTCTCATCAAAGTCAAGGCTGACCACGTTGACACTTTGGGAAAGTTTGTCATGGACAAACTGAGGCTTATTGAGGGAATAGAGAACACGTTGAGTTGCATAGTGTACGAAACAGTGAAAGAAACCACCGACATACTCACTTAAAAATTAGAACCTCCCGAAAATGAACTTGCAAGCAGTGTCAAAAAGGCATATGAGTCAATCTGAAACCCTTAACGATCCATCAATATAACAAGTTCAGAAACCAAAAACGGACTTATGCCTTTGTTTGCTAGTTTGTTCGTGGGATTTTTATTTGTAATAGAAGATGTTTGCTTCTGCTCTGTCTTCTGTGGGAGAAAGTAGAAAATAGAGAGCGTGTATTCCTCGATCATAGTACACCTTGTTCACATCTTTTTGTTCCGCGTAACTATGGAAATCGCTAAAATAATGTATTCCTAATACGGCGTCCACTTGAAAATCTGCTAGAGAATGTTCCTCCGTTTTAAAGTCTAAATCTTCAAGCCTCCTGATGTATTCTTGAAGCCTCTGCTCCGCCAACTGTTCAGAGTACCAATACAAAACTCCTCCAACTATTAAGGCAAGACAGACAAGGGAAAAAGAAAGAATGATAAGTTTACGCTTGTTCAAACGCGTCTCCCAAAATCCGATAGCACTCTAAGTTATAAAAGCGTTTTTGAGGATTAAACGTTTCTCGGTGAGAGTTTGAACGTGCATTGGCATGGTGAGTGTCCACATTTTGGGCATTTATTATCATACTTGTTTAAGGCTGCCTTTTCAAGGTCTACGTTGGTGACGTTTGCGAGTGAGGCTAACCACGCGATGACGTCTGCAAACTCGCTTTCCAAAGCTTTCTTGTCATCTGTTTTCAATGCTTCCCCCAGTTCTTTCACCTCGTCCACAAGCCAATCAAATGTTCCTTCTATACCGCGTTTAGAATCTCTATGAAAATATATACTTCGCATCATCTTCTGAAATTCACGTATATGCACACTTCTTCACTCCAGTCTGTTTGAAAATGTATAAGCGATATTTAAGATAAACAACAATCCAAGCTTTCAATGCAGGTGAAAGAATGACTTTGTCATTTTTCATCGACTTCTCCAATCATCCTTGGAAATCAGAACCTGAAATCTTCGGATGCAAATTCAAATACTAACAGAAGACAGGCATGCAACCTAAGAAAATCCCGAAACCAAATAGAAGGTCCATCTGTTCCTTCTTAAAATGTTCAATCTTAGACATTGGAAAAGAGCGTTAGCGGATTTTTACGTATTTGTATGCTTCTGTCGCGTTCTCGAAGCAATAATGCACTCTTTGGTAATCTTTTCTAAATGCCATTACGTCTGCTTTCACTTTATCTGGCGATTCTTTGTCCATTATTACACGTTTAATGAATTCCGCTACTTCAGTCATTTCAGACTCTTTCATCCCAAGCCTCGTAATCTCAGACACGCCGAGTCTTATGCCGCCTGGATGCATGAAATGCCTTCCCTCCTTAATGTCCCACGGCAACAAGTTTCTGTTAATTATCACGTTTGCCTTTTCCAGAGTTTCTTCAATGGTCCCTCCATCGCCCTGCTTCGTTATATCTATTAACATCACATGAGACTGCGTGAACCCTTTATGCTCTGCCAAAACATTAAACCCTCTTTCATAAAGCGCTTGAGCCAATGCCTTCGCATTTTTCACTATCTGACTTGTATATTCCTTTCCGAACTCAAGCAATTCCGCACACGCTATTGTGACGCCTGCAACCGCATGCAAATGATGATTACTTAGCATTCCTGGAAAAGCTGCCCGCTTTATTTTGTCCGCGTATTTGTCCCACGACAAAACTCCGCCATGTTGAGGCCCAAAAAACGTTTTATGCGTGCTTAAGGTGACAACGTCAGCTCCCTCTCTAAGCGGGTCTTGAAACTGTCCTCCACCAATCAATCCAGCCACGTGAGCAGCGTCGTATCCTACGGTTGCGCCAACCGAGTGAATGGTGTCAGCCAACTCCTTGACTGGATGAGGAAACGGGAAAACACTCGCGCCAAACATGACAAGCTTAGGCGGTCTACCCTCTACTACAAGCTTTTGAATCCTGCTCTTCGCCCTGTCCACATCAATGGTTAATTCCTTATAATCTAAAGGTAAATATTCAACTACTAAACCATGCACTGCACCTGCTGTGCCCCCAAGCTTCTTCTTACCCATTGTAATGTGTCCGCCAGCCGGAATTGATAGTGCCATCATAGTGTCGCCTGGTTCTGTAAAAGCCGTGTAGACTACGAGATTTGCAACAACTCCTGAAATGGGTCTAACGTCTACAAACTCCGCGTTGAAAAGCTTCTTCATGAGTTCGATGCATTTGAACTCCACCTGGTCTATGAAGTGGCAGCCAGCATAAACACGTTCTCCAGGCCATCCCTCAGCATAACGGTTTCCAAAGTCCGTTGTAAGAGTTTCCCGTACCGCTGGACTCGGAACGTTTTCGCTTGCTATAAGTGGGATGCACTCTTGAAACAATTTGTGATGTTGTTGGAGAAGGTCGAACACATGATTATAGTCATCTTGAGGAGCTGTCATTTCAACACCTTCTTACATCACACTATCATTTTTTCAAGGATAAAAACTCTTTGAAGAGCAAACATTAATAATGTGGACAAGATACGATTTATTTGTTAAACTCAAAAGGGATTTGAAGAAAATGAGCAGGAAAAAGAAAAAGAAGGAATCGCCAATGCCCGCTGCAAGTGCAGGCTTACTCAGATTTTTTGAAGAGGAAACTGAAGGCGTCAAAGTTAGACCCGAAATACTTATGGGTTTGGCAGTAGCATTAATAGTCGTATGTGTTCTAGCGCAAATATTCTTCTAAACTGATGACTTTAACGACGAGAAGAAGTATGCAAAATTTCTATTCTCTGAACAGAGTCAAGATGAACAAATATTTCGCTTCTCTCTTCTCTGCTTGCAACTTGAGGTATAGGCTGAGCAATAGTTGCACGTAGTATGACGGCTTCCGCATCTGAAAGCCATATCCCAGGTGGCTCTCTGGTGACTGCCGCCAAGCTTCCCTCAAAACCATAAGAAGAATCCAGAATCACCCGTATCTTCTTACCTAAGCTTTTCTCAAGCATGTGAAATATTGTTGGAGGTAGACTTTGTTCTGGCATAGCTTTCGCAAAATCCTAGATTGGCGTTCGAGAATAAAACAGTTGCCCTTCTGAGAGAACATCAAAGCATTATGTAAAGGCGTTCTGGTCCATGCCTTGTGTTGTCCCAATTTTTAAGTGTTTATGTTAAAACCGTTAAGCTGTCGAATGCAGTGATTATTTTAAGTGTTCTTAAATAATCAGTAACGTTTATGTTGTTTTTCGCGACAGTTTAATATGTTTGGTATTCTCTGATAAAAACTCGTCTGAGATGATGCGTGTGGCAGTTGAGGATTCGTTGGATCAGTCCATGGATAAAGTAGTTAAACGTTATTCATCATTATTTGAGCTTCCGTCATACGCAAAAGTGCTTTTGCTTCTTGCCTTATCATGTTTGGGCGCAGGAATCGTTTCCGCAATTACCTTTTTCCCTCCATTTGAGGCACTGGTTAACGGATTATTTCTAGGGGTTTCCCTATTCATTGTAAACTTGATCTTTGACTATGTTGTGAGCATGTTAATCTTAGGGCAAGACCCAATTTATGACGTTAGAAGAACTGCAGCGCTTTCTCTTTTCTGCTGGGGTTTATGGTTTCTGTTTATTCTTGCAGGCGTTGCTATTGGAATGCTGGTCAGGCTTTGTCTTCTAGGGTTTTCTGCCGTGCTAATCTTGCGTCTAATCGCGTTCAACTCAACATCCTCTACGGGTTCTTTGCGGCTTCTAGCGGCTTCTCTTCTTCAGCCTTTTCCTTGCATAATTCCGTTTTTGCTGTTTTGGGCAAAAATCGATTACTTTCTCATATCTCTGTTTATCATTTTTTCAGCGGTTGTAAGTGTTCTTTCAAGTTTCCTTTTCATTTTTCTATTGAACCGTATGGGCGAGCAAACACTAAAAATCCCTTCTTTATCTCTTTTCAAGGCTTTCTTGATTAACTGGATAGTGGGCTTAAATGCTCCATTTGAAGAACATCTTGAAAAGCTGGGCGAAGAACAAGATGTTAAAGTTTCCTTGATAAAGTTTGATGCGTCCAAACCAAAAGCAGTCATGGTTGTTCCCTTCGTTCATCCTGGCCCATTCAAAAACGTTGGGAGCAGTCTTTTGCCATCCATGCTTAAAACCACCTTAGAAAACGAACTTAACTGTGTTGCGTGTGTTCCTCACGGTTTGCTTGGCCATGAGTTTGACTTGTCTTCTCAGATTCAAAACCAGAAAATACTCAATCGTGTCGTGGAATCCTCAAACTTTAAGGCTTCAGAAACACAAGCAACACCGTTCATTAAGATTAGCAACGGTTCGGCTACTACATGCTGCCAAGTTTTCGGGAAATTCGCCTTTCTTTCATTCACACTCGCACCCAGAACAACCGAAGACTTACCAGAAGAATTAGGGCTGTTCGTCCAAGGAGAAGCAGAAAAGCATGGACTAACTCACTGCGCTGTTGTTAACGCCCATAACAGCATTAACGGAACAATAAGCAGACGAGAAGCTTTGAACGCGTTGAAAGCGACTGCAGCCAAATGTTTAGAGCAAACAGCCTCTTTGAAACGTTTGCTCTTCGAAGTTGGTGCTGCCACCGTTATACCGAAGGAGTTCAGTCTCAAAGATGGTATGGGACCTGGCGGCATCACTGTAATCGTGGTCAAAGTGGGGGAACAGAAAACCGCTTATGTGGTTATCGACGGCAACAACATGGTTTCAGGACTGCGTGAAAAGATTCTTTCAACTCTCAAATCCATGGGCGTGAGTGAAGGCGAGGTTTTCACAACAGACACTCATGCAGTAAATGCTTTAATACTAAGCAGGCGCGGATACCACCCAATAGGCGAAGCTATAGATCCTGAAAAACTGATTGGTTATATCAAAAGAGCAACGCTTGCAGCTGTGTCTGATTTGGAAAGTGCGAAGGCTGCGGCACATAGCATAACAGTTCGTAACGTTAAGGTTATTGGAGAGAAAAAGCTGGAAACATTATGCCTCCTTACGGATAAAGTCCTTCAAAGAGCAAAGATGAGTGTTATCCCGATTTTCGCGTCTGCTGGTTTACTTTTAATGTTGTTTTTGATGTTTGTTTAAGCTAACACTAATAAGGCTGAAATGGCAATTCTCTTTTTCCAATATAGAGGGACAGGGAGTGTTTAAGGAAAAGCTCCGCTCTCAGAAGATGCTTCCTCTCATTAGTGTAACGGCTTTAATGATCGTGGCGTTTAGTGATGAGACTGGGGGTTTGTTTGATGGTTGGAAAGATTGTAATTGATAAAGAGTTATGTAAAGGATGTGCACTATGCGTAAGTGCTTGTCCTCAAAAACTCATTGTGGTTGCTGAAGAGATCAACTCTAAAGGTTACCATCCAGCAGAATTTGTTGATTCTAAGGGAGTTTGCACTGGATGCACTTTATGTGCTTTAACGTGCCCAGAGGTTGCGATAGAAGTTTTTAGGGAAGAGAAAACGTAAAGGATTTGAGAAAAATGGGTGAAAAAGCTCTGATCACGGGAAACGAAGCTATCGGCGAAGCAGCAATCCGGGCCGGATGTAGATTCTTCTTTGGCTATCCCATAACGCCTCAAAACAAGATTCCAGAATATCTTTCTTATAGACTTCCTCAAGTTGGAGGATGCTTTGTTCAGGCAGAGAGCGAAATAGCCGCCATTTACATGGTTTTTGGAGCCGCTGGAGCTGGAGCAAGAGTTCTGACTTCTTCTTCAGGTCCCGGAATCAGCCTTAAACAGGAAGGAATCTCTTATATTTCCGCTGCAGAGCTTCCATGCGTCATTGTGAATGTCATGCGAGGTGGTCCAGGATTAGGCGGAATTTTGCCTTCTCAATCCGACTATTTCCAAGCAACGAAAGGCGGAGGTCACGGGGATTATCATCTGCTTGTACTTACACCTTCAACAGTTCAGGAAACTGTCAACTTGGTGATGGATGCTTTCGATTTAGCAGATAAATACCGTAACCCGGTGATTGTTTTAGCCGATGGTTACATTGGACAGATGATGGAACCCGTAGAATTCAAGGAAAGACCTCCAAAAGAGCTTCCCACTAAAGAATGGACTGTTACCGGCGCGAAAAAAAGACCTCGAAACCTGATCAAATCACTTTATCTTGACCCTGAAGAATTGGAGCAACACAATTTGAAGCTTCACAGGAAGTATCTTGAGATGGCTAAAAACGATGTTCGTGTTGAAACGTATTTGACGGATAACGCTGAAATAATTATTGCTGCTTATGGAACCGTGGCAAGAATCGCTAAGACAGCCATTAAAATCTTGCGTGAAAAAGGAATCAAAGTAGGAATGGTGAGACCTATCACGGTTTTCCCGTTTCCGTACGAAACTTTTGCAAAAATCTCTGAGAAGGTAGATAACATTTTAGTTGTGGAAATGAGTTTGGGGCAAATGATTGAAGACGTTAAACTGGGCGTTTGTGGGAGAGCAAAGGTTCACTTTTATGGAAGAGTTGGTGGAATGGTTCCAACATACGATGAAATAGTTAGAGAGATAGAGAAAATCAAAAGGAGCCAAGTATACTGATGAAAGTTGTCTTTGAAAGACCAAAATCGATGTTTCCTGTTCCAACCCATTATTGTCCAGGATGCGGACACGGAATCGTTCATCGTTTACTCGCTGAAGTTATTGACGAGTTTGGAATAAGAGAAAGAGTTGTTGGAGTGGCTCCGGTAGGCTGTGCCGTATTAATATACAACTACATCAACTGTGACATGTACGAAGCTGCTCATGGAAGAGCGCCTGCCATTGCAACGGGCTGCAAACGAGTGCATCCAGATCTGATACTTTTTACTTATCAAGGAGATGGCGACCTAGCATCTATCGGAACGGCTGAGATCATTCATGCAGCAAATCGGGGAGAAAATATCACTGTGCTTTTTTTGAATAATGCAGTTTACGGAATGACTGGTGGACAAATGGCGCCCACAACAATCTTGGGTCAAAGGACAACAACTTCTCCTTTTGGACGCTCTCCTAAAAGAGAAGGGTATCCAATTAGAATAGCGGAAATGCTTGCTACTTTAGAAGGCGCAACCTATATTGCGCGTGTGGCTGTGCACAATCCGAGAGCGATTATAGCGGCTAAAAGAGCGTTAAAAAAGGCTTTCGAATTTCAGATAAATGGATTAGGTTTTTCTTTGGTAGAGTTTCTGTCGCCGTGTCCAACGGGCTGGGGAATGCCGCCTGCAGAAGCAACGAAATGGGTTGAAGCAAAAATGATTCCAACCTTCCCTCTAGGCGAGTTCAAAGTTCCTAAAAGTGAAAAAGGTTGAAGTGAAAAAAATGAAGTCGCTTTATGAAAACGTTATAATGGCTGGTTTCGGCGGACAAGGTGTTCTATTTATTGGAAGATTGCTGGCTTATGCTGCGATGAAAGAAGGGAGAAACGTAACATGGATTCCTTCGTATGGTCCTGAGATGCGTGGGGGCACTGCGAACTGCACTGTTGTCGTATCCGACGAAGTGATTGGGTCACCTGTCATAACTTCTCCTCATGCCCTGATTGTGATGAATAATCCGTCGTTGGATGCTTTTGAACCTCGACTGAAAACAGGCGGGTTGTTGATAATAAATTCCTCTCTGATTACTCGTGGAACTAAGAGAAATGACATAACCGTGGTTGAGGCTCCGGCAAACAAAATAGCTTTCGAAATCGGCAGCGATAGAGCCGCTAATATGGTATTGTTAGGTGCCTATATTGCTCGCACAAAAGTTGTAACAAAAGGAAACATTTTGGGAGCACTCCAAAAAGTTTTAGGTGAGAAGAAAAAGCAGCTGTTTGAAATAAATAGGGTTGCCTTTGAAAAAGGAATAGAAATTGGAAGCTTGTAGGCTTAGGCGCTTCTGTCAATGTTTTGATTGTGTGCGACATGGAAAAACATAAAAAGGTTCAGCATGATGGTACAGTCTGCTTCGCACAGCTGTGTATATGAATGAACGAAGAAGGAGATAGAACATGACAGAAGAAGAAAAAACGACGGAAAAGAAACCAGCAGAAAAAGCTGTTAAAGAGGAAAAAAAGGCGGAAGCACTACAGACTCGACAATTCAGTGAAAACACAGTGTTTGTAGGTGGAAAACCAGTGATGAACTACGTGATGGCTTGCTTGACCTTGTTTAACTCCGGCGGCAAAAAGTTGTCTTGAAGGCTAGGGGACGGGCGATCAGCAGAGCCGTTGACTCAGTTGAATTGTTAAGACGTGTCTTCCTAAAAGACCTAAAACTACAAAGCATCGCCATAGGGACAGAGCAGGTCACAGGGAGAGAGGGCCAGACAAGAAATGTTTCAACGATTGAGTTGAAAGTGACCAAACCATAAGCTTCGTTGATTCTCTGGGCACCGTTTGAAGCCAACAGCGAGAGTATGCTATTCACATCATAGACGTTTTCTTACGTTGCTTTCTGAAGAGCAGTAGGGATAGTTATATAAAACTGTCTTTTGTAATCGTTAGTCTCCAAAGGTGTAGCGAAATGAGTGCTTATCCCAAAATAATTGTTACTCCACCAGGCCCTAAAGCCAGAGAACTTGTGAAAAAAGATGAGAATGTGATTTCACCGTCTTATGTGCGGTTTTATCCGCTTGTTGTCGAATCGGGAAGGGGCTGTATAGTGAGGGATGTGGACGGAAACGAATACATAGACTTCAACTCGGGTCTAGTGTGCCTAAATGTCGGTACCAATCATCCCAAAGTGGTTGCAGCCATAAAGAATCAATGCGACCGTTTCTTGCACTATTCAAACACCGACTTTTTCTATGCTGAAGTTGTCAACCTTGCGGAAAAACTTGTTCAGATTGCTCCTGGAAGCTTTGACAAAAAAGTTTATTTTGGCAACAGTGGTGCCGAGTCGGTTGAAGCAGCCGTCAAGCTTGCAAAGTGGCACACACGCAAACAACGATTTATCAGCTTCATAAGCGCCTTTCATGGGCGCACAATCGGAGCCTTATCCTTCACTGCAAGCAAGCCAACTCAAAAGCGATACTTCTTCCCTCTGATGCCAGGTGTTACCCATGTGCCGTATCCCTACTGTTACCGTTGTCCCTTCAAGCTAACCTATCCTGACTGCCACTACTGGTGCATAGACTTCATCGACGAATTTATTTTACAGAAATACGTACCTCCCGAGGAAGTTGCAGCAATACTCTTTGAGCCAATTCAGGGCGAAGGCGGATACGTTGTTCCTCCACCTGAATACTTCCAGCGGCTAAAGAAGCTTGCTGACAAGTACGGTATACTGCTTATAGACGATGAGGTGCAAGCTGGCATGGGCAGGACTGGAAAATGGTTTGCGATTGAACACTGGGGTGTTGAGCCTGACATTTTGTGCAGTGCCAAAGCATTAGCCTCTGGGCTACCATTAGGCGCAACTATTGCCAAATCAAAGGTTATGGATTGGGTTGGCGGCTCTCATGCAAGCACTTTCGGCGGCAACCCTCTTTCATGCGTTGCGGCAGCCGCGGTTATCGATGTCATAAGAGAAGAAAGGCTTCTGGAAAACGCAACCGTGCAAGGTGCTTACATTATGAAGCGACTTGAAGAATTGAAGGAGCAAAGCGAAATTGTAGGTGATGTGAGAGGCAAAGGCTTGATGATAGGTATGGAAATCGTGGAAAACAAAGAGACTAAGAAGCCAGCACCTAAGAAGGCGGCGGAAATCATGAAACGCTCGTGGAAGCGCGGAGTCGCTGTCATCACATGCGGGTCCTCAACAATCAGAATTGCCCCACCACTTAACATTACCAAAGAACTCGTTGATTCAGCATTAGAAATACTTGGAGACGTCGTAAAAGAGGTTGAAAGGGAAAGTTAAGCTCAACAGCGTGTTTACATGGAAATTCGAAGACTAACAATAAACGACTACAAAGAAATGGTTAGGCTCTGGCTTACTGCGAAATTACCCTTCAAACCAAAGGGAAGAGACAGCAGAAAAGCAATAGCAGTAGAAATGAAGGCAAACCCTGACTTCTTCCTAGGAGCCTTCGAAGACAACAGTCTTGTCGGCACAGTTATCATAACGTGTGACGTACGAAAAGGCTGGATAAACCGCTTAGCTGTAGACCCAGATCATAGGCATCGCGGAATCGCTAAGGCTTTGATTGCTGAATCCGAAAGAACACTCAGAAAGCACGGCATTAGAATTTTCTGCGCCTTGATTGAAGATTACAATGCTATATCAAAAAAGCTGTTTAAGGAATGCGGCTATGTTGAGCATCATGACATAACATATTTGAGCAAAAGAGACAGCGACGAAATCTAGCCTGCCTTTCTACACACTAATAGAAAATGTTCAGAACTGCCGACAACTGATGGATGTGTGCAAGTCTTAAGCAGAATTTCAACCCACATTTTCCACTTTTCCTGGTCCTTGTAAAGTCTATTCGTCTCCTTTCTATGATGGGAAGAAAGCCCTTCCAAACCCGCCATCTCCAATATCTTCACATCCTGTTTTTCAAAGAGATTGCATAATTCTTCTGGCAGGAACCAGTGTGCCGCGGTGAACCCTTCTCCTTGCAGGCCTGGAACGTAGTCGCCAACCTCCCAATGATGTTTTGCATATTGCATTTCATGTGGGAACGCGACTAGTATGCTCTTTAGCAGACCAATGCGACTAATGACAGAGACAAAAATCGGTGCTTCTTTTTTCGCAACGCGTACAAGTTCCCTTGCAGCTTTTTTCCTTTGTTTAGCGTTTAACAAATGACATAGAGGGCCTCCTAAACACAACACAGCGTCAAATCTTTCGTTCGGAAACATGGATAAGTCTTCCACAGAGCCTTGCACAAACTGCTTGACTTTTCTCAAAACACCAGCGCGCCTTATTTTATTTTTTGCGAGTTTTAGCATTTCTGGGACAAGGTCTAACAAGACGACATTATAGCCTCTTTTTGCCATTTCAATTGTGTATCTGCCTGGTCCTCCACCAGCATCCAGAACCAAACCATGTTTCGGCAAATACTCTTCAAGAAAATGCATAGTAACGATAAACTCGATTTGGTGATACGGGTTTCGTTGTAAACGTCGCCATTCACCACAAGCTGTTTTCGTAAACCATTCCTTAACCATTTCTCCAATTCGTTTGTCATCAATTTCCATTTGTTCACACATCAACCCCTTTTGCTGGGCTGAGATATATGAGTTGCCAAAACGGAAAAATTAGGCTTCTCTTTCCTCTGGTTTAGGTTCATGCACGTAAAAAACTATTAGAAAAATGGATGGAACAATGAGAATTGGCATGAGAAGGAACGGAAGCTGTCGAGACACGTTATCATATAACATTCCACCTATTATTCCACCAATAGCCATAAATATGTAAGCGAAAAAGTTCATCGAACCCGTAACTTTGCCACGCTGTGCTTGTGGAACGAGATCAGCGAAGAATGTCTGATAGGCTGAAAAGCCAAGAAGCTGTGTAAACCCGAAAAGAGGCATTACTATAAAGAGGGTTGAATAATTCCCATAAACAAAAAGAAAGATGGTTGGGATCATTAACAGACTGGATATAATTAAGGGAATCTTTCTACCAACCTTATCAATCAACTTCCCAACGGGAAGAGACAAGATTATCATACATATGAACAAGACAATCATGATATATCCCCATCTCTGACGGGCAAGCTGTAGAGCTCCGTATTCTATGCCTCCTCCAATTTGAAGTACATAAAAAGCGTAAACTAGGAAAAGCGCTCCCGTCATGGAGAACGAGAATCGTGCAATAAGTGTAGAAAAGAATAGGAATAATGTCGAGCGTGGCACCACTTTCCAAACGTTAATTCCCTCCTTCAGAGCTTTAGGAAAAGACTGTAACGCCTCCTTCAAGTTCAATTTCTCTGCTTTCTTCATACTTTCTTTCAGCTTCATTCGCACGGTTGCCGCTGCAAGAAAGAAAATGGTAACAATAACATAGGCTATTCTCATACCCATTACAGACCCATAAGTAGACACCAACAGAAGAGCTACTACTGGAGCCGGGGTTGTGGCAACACTCATTATCAAATTTAAGATAGAGAATCCCATTCCCCGCTTTTTAGGCGGCAGTGAATCCGCCATCATAGCCATCAATGCTGGTTGATAAAGCAAGCATAGACTCTGTATTGTGGCTCCAATTAAGATGAGGTGCCAGCTTGGAGCAACTGCATAGAAGATGTATGAGAGGGCTACGCCGAATGTTAGGGTTGAAACAAGCCATCGTCTTCCATATCTATCCGCTAAATATCCTCCTGGAAACTGGACAGACGCCAGAGCCAGCATTGAAACGAAAGTGATTAATCCTAGGATTGTGGCACTTCCGCCGAGTTCAATAACGTAATCTGAATAGTATGTTCCGGGTAGTTCTCCGGCAAAGTCCATTAGAATCCAGCTTATAAGCAGTATTAGATAGTTTCCCTTAAAGAAAGAGAATTCTTGCTTCAGTTTTTCCATGAACTCCAATCTGTTTGCTCCTTAGCTGTTTTGGATAAGTCTCTTGTATAGAGCTAGAAGGCGAATAAAACATACTCATGAGTGAAGATAGTCTATTCGAGGGTCAAACGTCCCAGTGTTCCGCTGGAATTCACCGTCAAAAATAAAGGTATGGGAATTTTAGAAGCTTCTTGGCTTCGCTATCACTTCTCTTATCTTTAAGTTGAAAAATCTTCCAGCGTTTGCAGGTTGTATGCGAAGTGCTGTGTCTGCACCCCTGCCCGTACCAGCGACGGCAATAACGTCTTTGTCAACTGGAATTAAACCAGCATCCGCTGCCATCAAAGTAATTTCTACACACACTTTCGTTCCTTCGCCCACGAGCCTAAGCGTATTAGCAATCAATTCTAATGGTTGCATTGTGCCAAAATCTTTACGAATTGCCCGTTCTACGCTGCTCAAAGCGTGGACACCTGTGAAAATCTTTGCCCCGTTCGCCAGAATTTCTCTTCTATACTCATCTTTTAACTCGATTTTTCCGGGTTCGCGGAAACCAAAGCAATGTGTAACTATGACGATGTTGCATCCTTTGAAGATTTTGGATGCTTTTGCTCCTGTTTCACCGGTCGTTGAAGCAACCACTATGTTCCTTATACCTTCTTTTTCTACGTATTCTTTAACAATACTCAATAAAGCGTCGGTGTTCTGTTTGCCTGCTTCATTAAAATACGTCACTTTTCTTTCAACTGCACTCATGGTTTGTCACCGTTTAAGCAGCTTTTTTCTTAACGGTTTTCTTTTTAGTTCTGTGCCACATATTTCGCATCTATTATATCTATAATCCGCTGGATACCTTTTGTGGCATGCTGGACAGTATCTCATCCATTGTAAACGAAAGCGAATGCCGAAGGTAGCTAATGAAGTGAATTCTATGCCCATTTGGTTTGCGACATTTTGTATTGAGTAGTCATCCGTTGCGATGAATGGGGAGTGACCCATTGTCTTAAGTTCCAGAGCCAATGCTAGGACTTGCAGGTCTGCTTCTGATAGGAAAAACGCGTCTCCGACAAGCTTTGCAGATGTTTTTACTTTTTTCGCAAAGATCTTTTTTGGTGCTCTGACTTTTAGCTTTCCGCTTTCTATTGCTGTTTTAAATCTGACCTGAATCATGGAATTTCCCAATACTTCTTTTTTAACTGCAGGAACAGTGTATTGTTCTTCGCTTATTGAAAATGGTTCGTAACCAGCCACAAAGGCTGATGTATCTAAAACTATGATCTTTTTCGCTGTCTTGTTCGTTAGGTTTCTCCTCCCAGTCCTCTGAAGATGAGTCTGCTTCTTAAACGATGGTAAAAGTTTTCCCTAAACCTTATGAAAGAAGTTTCGTGTTTGGAACGATTAACGGTCAGACGTGTAAGTTCAGAGTTCACAATTTTGCGGTGTTGTCCATCAATCACCACAAGAGTTCTTTTCGGTCTAAGAACCTCAATTGTGAGGCTTGAGTCTACAGGGAAAACAATTGAACGAAAAACGCTTAAAGCACATACGGGTGTCAGAACAAAAGCATCTACGCATGGGTCTAAAACGGGTCCCCCAGCTGAAAGTGAATAACCAGTGGAGCCGGTTTGTGTAGCGATAATTAACCCGTCTGATTGACAGTTCAAAATCGCTTTTCCATCCTTTATGACTCGGGCATAAAGCAATTTTGCCGGTTCATCAGCTGTGACTAGTACTTCATTCAAGGCTTCTGGGAGCTTTATGTCATCTGCGGTTACTGAAAGTTTCGTGCATTTTTCAAGGGTGAATTCTTCCTTCAAGCATTTGTCTACTGCAGTAAAGGCTTGTTTCGGCTCCACCTCAGTCAGAAAACCTCGGACACCCATGTTTATTGCAAGTATTGGCGGTTCAGGTTTTGGAATTGAGATGCATGTTCTTAAAATTGTTCCGTCTCCACCAATTGTGATCATAAAATCAGTTTCCATTCCTTTTAGGGGCACACTTTTTTCGTTTGTTTCCATTTTCTTCGCTAACGTGTCTTCTACATATACATCTAATCCTTTTGTTCTTAGATATTTAGCTAAATCTTCCACAAGTTTTATGGCTTCTTTCTTGTCGAATCGGGCGATCAAACCGACGCTCTTAAACAACGGTTTCACCTTTTCATCTATTTAGCACAATATCTTTCTTAGTTATATATGGATAAAGGCTAAAGTTCTTAGAAACGTATCTTCTATTTGATGTTTCGGGTTTTGTTTCCATTAAAATAGGGTTATCCAAGAGAACACCTTATTTTCGCAGCCTCTATAATGTAATTCCTCATCTCTTTCTCATTACCCTCGGCTAACGAAAGCAAAATGTTGTTGAC
Source organism: uncultured Candidatus Bathyarchaeia archaeon (assembly GCA_964598485.1). Classification (GTDB taxonomy): domain Archaea; phylum Thermoproteota; class Bathyarchaeia; order Bathyarchaeales; family Bathycorpusculaceae; genus SOJA01. The sequence continues at coordinate 451,195 of CAZRCD010000001.1, read as the reverse complement.
CATATTTGCGTGTTTTCTATGAGCAAGTTTTTTCGGTCCTAAGTGGACACCAGTCATTTGCTCGAAGTTCTCTAAATCTTCCATTACATGTGGAATTGCATTTTGAAGCTTAAATTTTTCCGAGACATTTTCTACGATTTCTTTTTCTCCCATTAAATAGTTCAAATTCTGCCAGCATAGAAACTCGGCAGCAAAACTTAAGTCAGTTTTCCAGTGGATATAGTACTCTTCCATGAGTTTCCATTGATTTTCTGAAAGCTTTGCTAAAGCGCCAGCACCAATAAGTTCTGGGGGGAGGCCCAAGGAGTACATGGCTGCGGTAAACCTTATTGCCCTAGGCAGCTGTGTTCTTCCTACCTGTCTGCTGTAGCCAAACAAACCGATGTGCAATTTTCTTGCCCTTCGACTTGGTACAAAGCCAGATACATAATTGATGATTGGAGCTAGCTCTTCTATTTCTCTCTGGTAATTCCTCCTAAAAACGTCAATCAGATCTTTTATGACACGCTCTTCCTCTTCCGTTATTGTTTTCGCACAGCTTTTCTCTAATTCTTTGTTCAGCACAGTTACTGTTTCTTTTGTACCATGCTCATCAAAGTCATATTTTAAGGCAGATTGAACGGTAACGGTTCTAACTCCAGCATATTCTTCTATAAAATTGCCAATGTTGTTGGGCGTTAAATGTCCTCTAAATGGCAAGGAACCCGTGCCTATTACGGGGAACATATCTGTTTCGTATATCTCAGAAGTTTTGCGTATTTTTGACAATGCGATTTTTACAAGAAGCACAGCCGGAATCAGCCCATAATTTAAAGCTGGATCTGATCTTGCTAGGAAAACTCTCAGATAGGCTGGTTTTGATATTTTTATGTACTCGGATAAGATTTGATCCATATGGAGTAAGCTGTTCCAGTCTTCTATTAACGGGATAATTTCCACTTTCTTCGGTTGAAAACTGCCCACCCAATCCTGTATAGATACTTCCTCAACATTAGAGAACCTCATTTTTTCTTTTCCAACAATTATTTCTCTATAGTATGATTCCACTCGAAGCAATTCAAAGTGACTTGTTGTTAATGGTAAGATGACTTCAAAGATTGGCGGACAAACTTCTTTGCCGTAGAAGCTTTCGGCAACATCATAGCAGCGGGGAATTGATTCTAAGGCTTCTATTAGCACTTTCTTTTCAGCTGCCTCTACTGAAGGATTTGGAACACGATAGGTTATGAAAAAGTCTTTACCAAGGACATGTTCTCTGAAAAAGTTCGGGTGGTTTACGAAGAGTTTCCTTAAGACGTTTGGGTCAACATCCTTTCCTTCCCAATCCCACATTTGTTCTTCACACTTTAACTCTTTGAATGCGAAATACACTTCATGAACTTCATCTTCTCCTGCTATTATTTCTCCTCTAATCCAAGATGGAATTGTAGCATTGTCCGGATGTTGTGTAGACATGGTCGAAGGAATTTTTCTCATAGGTTATTTTCTCCGCTCAAACCTTGTTGTTCGAAACTTTAATTTATATATGGGTGTTGTTTAAAATTGCTGTGGATAAAAGACTAGTAAGTTGGTGGGGGTATGAGTAAGCCAGCTGGTGTTGGAAGCCTACGTGTAGGTCGTTACATAATTGTGGATGGTGAACCGTGCCACATAGTTGACATAACTAAGTCGAAACCTGGAAAACATGGGTCGGCTAAGGCAAGAATCGTGGCAATAGGTATTTTTGATGGTGTTAAAAGAAGCTTTGTTAAGCCTGTTGATGCAAACGTTGAAGTGCCGATGATTAATAAGAGAAGTGGCCAAGTGTTTTCAGTCATGTCTTCTGGCGTTCAAATAATGGATTTAGAAACCTATGAGTATGTGGATGCGCCTTTTCCTGAAGACGAAGATTTGAAGGTGAAACTTGTCGCAGGCGTTGAAATCGAATATTGGCGGATAATGGGCAGAGTAAAAATTCTTAGGACTAAATAGTATGAAATGAGAGAAGATTCGAAAAAACTGAAACGGCTATTTCTGATGTTGCCCTTTTTGGATCGTGTTTAACTCCACCAATCCCAATCGAGCTGTCTAAACCCTACATAAAGTATTGAAAGTATCAATCCCCAACTCAACGCTAAGCTTGCCACTTCTAATACCAAGTTGTCGCTCAGATAAGTACAGCTTGCCCAAGCACTTACTGCACATAAGCCCACCAATATGAGGACGAACATAGCAAAATGAATTACTCGTTCCACCGTCAAGATGTTTCACCTGCTAAACCTTTTCTAAATAGTCAGCGTAGGTTACTGTTAAGATTTTTCATTAAAACTCATTTTGTTGTTCACACAGTATGTTTTGCAGCCGATGATGCAAAAAGAACAATCTGATCTGTGAAGACAATGTGAAGCTAGCGCTGAGGCTCGCAACCTACTCTATCGGAATTTCATATTAATGTTTTCGGGGCAGGTGAATCTCCAAAATTCCCTTTTTGAAGCGAAGTTCCATTTTATCCATGTACACGGGTACTGGGACACGTGTTTGACAGTGGAGTGTTTCAAATTCACCTTCATAGTGGGTTATGCCGAAATCGTCAAATCGTATTTTTCGTTTCATCTTCGCCAATATCTCGATAGTGTCTTGGCTTATGGGTTTAACGCGTATTTTGTTCTCTTCTGCGTAGGGTAAATCAACAGTAACTATCACTTCCGTCGGAGTCACCATTATATTCTGTAGAGGTTCCATCGTGCAAGCTCCACGGTTCCAGCTTGGCTTTTCAATTAACACTTCTCTGAATCTTTCAGTCCGTTCCTGTAAGTCCTCAAAGTATTCGCTGATGATGTCGAAGATTGAACGCCTTCTTTTAGTTGACATTTCAACACCACCCTAAGACACGTACATTGGTATGTCGTACTCTTGGGTTTTCTTCATCTTTGACATTTCTTGTTGAGTTCGCCTCATCACATCCCTAGCCCTCAAACGGATTTCTTCACCCTTCTCCAAAAGCTTTGAAACGTCCACTTTAATTTCCGCGATTTTTGTTAATTCCTTCAGTAATTCCGCTGCAGCTTCCGGGTCTGGATAGTTAAAGAAACACTGTGCAAGCAGAGTAATGGCTGGTACATCTGTTTTGGCACAGTATTGCATCATAATTGCTTGGGGACCAACCATATACCCTTCCTTCAGCACTTGTACGCCCTTGTCTTTGACCGCCTTCAGTATCTCTGGGTTTGATGCGGCAGCAAACACCCTCAACTGCTTAACATCTTGTCTGTCTTGAACTGGAATGCCGCTCATTGAAATCATCTTTTTAACATCTTTGCTTCTTCCCCAGTCAATTAAGGTATGCATTATAGGATAGATTGTATCTGCTGACACGGCTGTTTCCGAAACAGCAAGAAGAACCTCATGATTTCCAAAAACCCTTATCGGCGAATGAGGCAATCCCTCATGCAAAACAATTAGAGGCGGCAGCAACCTTGAATCCATATATGCCACCTCGGTTAAGTTAAGCTCTGATATTAAATGTGAAGCTGCAATGACGCCAACTAATCCAACATCTGGAAAACCGAAAAGCATGACAGCACCACGTGAAATCTCATTCCTCTCTATAATCTTTACCTCTTCGCTCAATCTCAATCCTCAAACACTTTAAAGTCTAAGAGGTGTAAAAAGTTTATGGAAGTTCAACTCCCAAATACTGAATATCTATTTAAAGGCGTAAACGACTTAAAATCTGGATGAAACCATGGCACTAGAACACTTAGGCTCTTCACTCCACGCAGCCTTAAGAAAGATTTTCAGAGCCTCTATCGTTGACGAGGCTGCAGTTAAAGAACTAGTGCGAGACCTACAAAGGGCATTACTTCAGGCAGATGTAAACGTAAAACTTGTACTCGACATTTCCAAGCGAATAGAAAACAGAGCATTAAAAGAAAAAGTTCCTCCGGGCATTTCAAGACGCGAACACGTACTAAAAGTCGTTTACGAAGAGCTAACACGCTTTCTCGGCGAAAAACCAGTTCCAATAAAGATAGAACCTGAAAAAAGGAAAATAATAATGCTTGTCGGCATCCAAGGATCTGGAAAGACAACAGCCGCTGCCAAACTTGCAAGATACTTCCAGAAAAGAGGACTAAAACCGGGTTTGATCTGTGCCGACACATACCGCCCAGGCGCTTATGCACAACTCCAGCAGCTCACAAACCGAATAAACGTACCTTTATATGGAAACCCGAAGGCGAAAAAACCTGTTAAACTAGCCTCAGAAGGGCTGAAGCAATTCAGCAACAAAGACTTGATAATTCTGGACACTGCCGGTCGCCACAAAGAAGAGAAAGAACTAATTAAAGAGATGAAGATGCTTGAGAAAAAAATCAAACCGGACGAAATCATGCTCGTGATCGACGGAACAATTGGTCAACAAGCAACGGTTCAAGCAAAAGCCTTCAACGAAGCAACACCGATAGGGTCGATCCTTGTAACAAAACTAGACGGGTCAGCTAGAGGAGGTGGCGCCCTCTCAGCAGTCGCAGCTACAGGCGCACCCATAAAATTCATCAGTTCAGGAGAAAAAATACAAGACATTGAATCTTTTAATCCCTCTCGTTTCGTGGGCAGACTACTAGGCATGGGTGATCTGGAAACCCTGCTTGAGAAGGTACGAGAAGCAGAGATAAAGGTTCCAGAAAAAAAGGCCAAGGCTATCTTAAGCGGTAAATTCACACTAACAGACATGTATGAACAGTTCGAAGCAGTAAAAGGGATGGGACCCTTCCGAAAACTTCTAAAAATGCTTCCAGGCATGTCTTACAACATACCAGAAGAACAGCTGGAAATAGCCGAAGACCGTTTAGAGAAGTGGCGCGTAATAATTCAATCCATGACACCAAAAGAAAAGGAAAACCCGAAAGTTCTTAACGCTTCAAGAATCAGACGAGTGGCAAGAGGCTCCGGAACAAACGAAAAAGAAGTGAAAGAACTCCTAAAACAATACTCCATGATGCGCCGGATGCTGAAAACTCTGCGGAGAAAAAAGAAACTACCATTTTTCAAGAAGGGAATGCCGCTAGATTTCAAGTAACTTCAATCGTACGGTAAATAGGGAATGGCGTCATGAGTATTCTGAAAAAAGCTTTGAAGATGCTTGAAAAGCATCCTCTATGCGATCATTGCTTAGGAAGACAGTTTGCACTGCTCGGACATGGCATGGAAAACCATGAAAGAGGAAAAGCAATAAAAACTATTTTAACGCTAGAGGCTCACACGCTTACTCTTTCCAAAAACAAGGAGAGCATAAGAACTCTTAAGATTCTTGCAATGAATGGTTTTTTCGAAACAGCGAAAGAAATACTGCATCGAATGAAAAAGCGTATTCCAAGAAAGCATGTCCCAAAAACCTGCTTCTTGTGCGAAGACAAATTTAAGGTTGTTAACGAACTTGCAGAAAAAGCCTTGGACAAGCTTAAGGACTATGAATACAGCAGCTTTTTGGTGGGCATACAACTTCCCGTCGTGGTTGAAGAACGTGAAGATGAATTCAAGGCTGAATTCGAAGTGTGCTATGGCGAAAGCATGCGAAACGAGTTTGGACGAATAATAGGCAAAAAAATTGCAGAACACGTTGGAAAAACCGTGGAGTACCAAAAACCTGAAGTGGTTGTGCTTGTCAATCCGCTGATGGAAGAGATAAGGTTTCAGGTGAATCCGCTGTACGTAGCTGGACGTTATAGAAAACTGGTTAGAGGCATACCTCAATCAAAATGGTTGTGCTCCAACTGCGGGGGAAGAGGCTGTGAAAAATGCAACTGGACTGGAAAATTGTATCCAGAATCAGTGGAAGAAATAATCGAGGAGCCTTTTCTAGAGGCTACACATGGTGTTAAAGGCTCATTTCATGCTTCAGGAAGAGAAGACATTGACGCTCGGATGCTGGGTAATGGCAGACCCTTCGTAATAGAAATTACAAGACCAAAGAAGCGGTTTTTAGACCTTGAAAAGCTAGAGAAGGCTGTAAATGCTTACGCTAAAGGGAAAGTTGAGGTTTCAAATCTATGTTCCGCAGATAGAGACGTTGTTAGAAAGTTGAAAAAGGCGGAGTCAGCGCAAAAAGAATATCGTGTCATTATAAAGTTCGAAAACAAAATCACAGCTGGAAACCTGCGTCTTCTAGAAGAAAAGCTGACAAACACTGTAATCAAGCAAAGAACCCCAACACGTGTCTTGCACAGACGGGCAGACTTGACACGAGAAAGGTACATATACGAGGTTAAGGTAAAGAAGTTGTCGCCTAAAAAGGCTGAAGTGAGAATACGTTGTCAAGGAGGGCTATATGTTAAGGAATTGGTGACTGCTGATGATGGGAGAACTAAACCCAGTGTTTCAGAAATTCTCAAAAACAAAGCGGAGCCCGTGGAGCTTGATGTTTTGAACGTGTTTACGAAGAGTTAAGAGGTGGATGAAATGAAGAAATCCAAGGGTTTTCGTGCGGGAACGCGTCATCTTCTGAAAAAGAAGCCGAGAGAAAGGGGTAAAATGAGACTAAGCAAACTGCTCTATGAATACAAGCTTGGAAACCGTGTAGTCATTAAGATAGAGCCAAGTGTCCAAAAGGGTATGCCTCATAGGCGTTACCACGGCAAAGTCGGGACAGTGATTGAAAAACGTGGAAGAAGCTACGTTTTGAGTGTTACACAAGGAAAAGCTGTCAGAGAGATTATTGTTAGACCTGAGCATTTAGAACCTTATAAAAGTTGATTGGAAATGGCAAAAAACGCAATAAGAGAAAAGAATCTCACAGTTCCACAAGTTAAGAAGTTGCTGGTATCTTTAGGAGAAGAAAATTTAGACCAGTTTCAGCGTCGCACACTGGATTACGCATCTAAATTTTCCAAGGTAGATGCTGAAGCGTCTGAAAAACTTATGGAAAAACTTGTGGAGAAATTCGGTTTAGAGGAGGAAGAAGCCATTCAAGTCGTTAACTGCATGCCCAAAAGCGTCGAAGAGTTGAGAGTTTTCCTTTCTGGTGGACGCAAAATTATTGAAACCTCAAAACTCGAAGCCATAGTTAACTTACTAGATGAAAACCGAAAATTGAAATAGCATTTTTGCTTACATTTTTTAAGCAATAAGAGACTAAATTATAGGCGAATACAATGGAGAAGCGATACGAAGAGCACGCTTATGTCCTAGATTTCCTGCCACACGGCCGCCCGGGAACACGCCCCACTGGGAGAGCCGGATACAGAGCGGGAGCTCTCGTCCAACTTTTAGGCGAAGAATTTTTTACACTTTTAGAAGCCTTAGCCAAGGAAGGTGCTGCACTGAAGCCTCATGATCGCGTTTATGTTGGGAAGAAGGCTCGTAAGGAGATCACATACATCATTGGGCGAATAAGTTATGATGAGTTGACTGGGACTGCGAAGATGGAACTTCCGACGGTGATCAGTAAGATAGTGCTTAATCGTGAAAAAGAGTTTGTCCGCTTTTTCAACACAGCTCATGCCATAACGCCTCGGATGCATGCTTTGGAGTTGATTCCGGGGATAGGGAAAAAGTACATGTGGCAAGTTATTGACGAACGTGAAAGGAAACCCTTTGAGAATTTTGAGGACCTGCAGAAACGCACGCAAATACCTGACCCTGTTAAGTTGATTACTAAAAGGATTTTGGAGGAGTTGGCTGGCGGGAGTAAGTATCGGTTGTTCACAAGGATTGCTAGACGCAACTTAACTGGTTAATGACGGTCATGAGTCTCCTAGAAAGAACGAAGTTTCTACTTCGACGATATCGAATTTTTCCGAAGAAGCGTTTAGGACAGAATTTCATGGTGGAACCTTCAATTTTTCAATGTATGACTAAGTATGCATCACTAAGCCGAGACGACGTAGTATTGGACATTGGTGCTGGTTTAGGCTTCTTAACGAGTTTTCTCGCCGACAAATGCAAGTGTGTTTTAGCTGTTGAATCTGATTCAAGACTTGGGCGTGTTTTACACGCGGAGCTTAGGGATTTGCCTAACGTTGAGCTAATCGAGGGCAACGTCCTTAAAGTGCAGCTATCACAGTTCAACAAAGTTGTTTCAGCGCCACCTTACCACATTTCTTCATCTCTGCTTCCTTGGCTTTTCAACAAAAATTTCGAGTGTGCAGTCCTAATTTTTCAAAAAGAATTTGCGAACCGGCTTGTGGCTTCTGTTGGAAGTGAAGATTATGGGTGGTTAACAGTTGTTGCATACTATCATGTTGAGGTTGAACTCTTGGACGAGGTTCCGAAATGGATGTTTTATCCCCAGCCAGAAGTGGGTTCAATTATTGTACGTTTAGAACCGAAAAAGCCGCCGCCTTTCACCTTGAAAGACAAAGTTTTGTTTAAACAACTTGTCCAAACGCTTTTCACACAGCGCAATAGAAAGGTTAGAAACGCTGTTCTACCATTTATAAAAAGCAAACATGTTACGACCACGGAAAACGCTGTCAAATTGGCTAATTCCCTCCCGTTTCACGACAAACGATTGAGAGAATTGGCACCTGAAGATTTCGGAGCCTTAACAAATGCCCTCGCCAAGTAAGAAAGTGTATTTCAGAGACTACGTTTTCCATGTTCATAAGAATGTTTACGAACCCGCAGAAGACTCTTTTCTTTTCGCTGAAAATTTAGCTGTGAAAAAAGGCGAACTTGTTCTTGATATGGGCACTGGATGCGGCATACTGGGCATGGTTACAGCAGGCAAAGCTGCAAAAGTTGTTATGGTTGACATAAATCCTTATGCTGTTCGATGTGCAAAGGAAAACGCAAAGCTGAACGGGGTGTTGGAAAAAACCTGTTTCGTGCAAGGCGACTTGTTCGCACACATGAGAGTGGAAGAGAAGTTTGATTCAATTCTCTTTAATGCTCCTTACTTGCCTTCAAAACCTTCCGAAGATAAATCGTGGCTTGCACATGCTTGGGCTGGCGGAGCTTCTGGCAGACAAGTCATTGATCGTTTCATTTGCCAAGCACCAAAATATCTGAAAGACAATGGATGCATCCTCTTGATGCAGTCTACGTTGTCGGACGTTAACAAAACTTTGCTAAAACTTGGAAAAAGTCGCTTAAGAACCAGCGTTGTTGCGAAGCGTGCTTTGCCATTTTTTGAGACAATAGTGCTTATCAAGGCGGGACGCTAAATAAGCCATCTACATAATCTTATGACATGGAGGGTTTGAATGGAGAAGATGATTGGATATTGCGGGATAATCTGTTCAGATTGTCCAGTTTTAATAGCGACACAGAAGAATGATGATGCAGAAAGAAAACGAGTGGCTGAAATATTTACGAAGCAATACGGGAAGGAATACAAACCAGAAGATATTAACTGTGATGGTTGCATAGGCGATAATCCACGCATTTTCAGTTACTGCAACGTTTGCGAAATAAGGAAGTGTGGAAGAGAAAAAAACGTTAAGAACTGTGCATACTGCCCTGAATATCCATGTGAAAAGCTCTCTCAACTGTTCAGTAAATATTCAAAGGCTGAAGAGATCTTAGATGAGATAAGACATGGACTCGGCGCCATTTGAAAAACAGTATCAACCCTGGTAAAGGATTTTCTGCAGTCTCAACTCGTCTCTCACAGGCAGTCCGCCTATACCCTTTAAGATTCCACCATGTTTCTCAGCTATGACTTTGGGCTTTACTTCATAAATCTGAAAACCGAGAGACTGATAAAATGCCAAAGCAGGTAAATCATCATTTGAAGTTGAAACTAGCAGTCTCTTCTTCAGCAGTCTTTTGGCTTCAGCCTCAACTTTTTCAATTAAACTTCTGCCAACACCAGAGTCTTGATATCGGGGCAAGACTCCTAAAGCCACAATTAAAATGGCATCGTCCATCTCTACGAAGGAGACAAATCCGATCGTATTGTTTTCCAGTTTTGCTGCATATGCAGGGAGTTCCGCAACCATGAACTTTCTGTCAAACGTTAGTTGTTCTTCCTCTCCCCAAGATCGTTGAACAAATTCTCGAATCTTCTCCCTTTCCTGATCCAATACTACTTTATGGATAGTGTATTCTACAGTGGTTTTCTTTATACATGATGGACAAACTGTCCGCAGCTTTACATGCTCTGCACATAACATTTCTCCGCAGACACTACATCTATAAACTACATCTTTTCCACAATATTTACAGCTCATAAAGTACCCTTCCTTTTCTTTTGTTATGTTAAAAAACTATATTAAGAAACAGTGGTGACATCTCCAGCAAAATCCTTTTTTTTGCTTTGCTCTGCAAAAAACATGTGTAATAAAATACGCGTTATTTTCTAGGGACTAGCTCGCTTAGGTCGTAAGAGGCAACACATAGGACACTGTCAGCACCGCCATAGTAGATTAGAAGTTGGTCGTCCATCAAGATGTTTCCGCAGCTAAAGACCACATTGGGCACTTTGCCAAAGCGTTCGTAGTCTTCAGTAGGTGTTAATATAGGTTTTTCAGAACGGTAAAGAACAATTTCAGGATCATACTTGTCAAGCAGTGCGACGCCAAGAGAATATATCTTCTCAAAATTCACTCCGTGATAAATGAGGAGCCAACCTTCGTTAAGCTCTATTGGTGAACCAGCTGCACCAACCTTCCAACAATCCCAATTCTTAAGCCTAGGCCTCATTACAGACTTGATATCGCACCATCTCTGAAGATCATCAGAACGAGTGCTGCAAATATCGGGCTCAATGCGATGAAACATAATATATTTCCCATCAATCCTTCTAGGAAAAATCACTGCGTCCTTGTTACGAATGCCCGGGAAAGGTAACCGTCGGTCCGCCCACTTCCATTGTTTAGTGAGAAAATCCTTAACAGCAATCGAAGTTAACGAAATCTGATATATTAGATGGTGATCACATTCTTGCAACGCAGTATAAGCCATAACCAACTTATCATCCAAAAGAGTCAAACGAGGGTCCTCACACCCATTCTTCTCTACATCGTTTATGGGTTCAAAAACAGGTAAAGGCAAACGTTCGTTAATGTAATAACCATCCGACGTGGCAGCATAACCAATACGAGAAATACCGTCATCACCCATAGCACGGTATAGAATATGAATACGCTTGTCCGCTAAAAAAGCGGCAGCATTGAATACTCTCCTCGACTCCCATTCATGAGTCACTATTGATTCAAGAATCGGATTACCTTGAAAACGCTTCATGATGCTTAATTCCCAAAAACCTTATTCCAAAAATTCATCCAAAAGTTTTCTGATTTCCTAATCTGGTTTCCAAAACTTTATTCCAAAAAGTTCATCTAAAAAGTCTCTGATGGCCAGCAAACCCACCATTTTTCCTTTCTGATTCACTACCGGCAAGTGTCTGATTCCGCGTGAGATTATACGTCTTCTTGCCTCTTCGAATGTAGCGTCTTCCTGAATAGTTATGACATTTTTCGTCATAACATTCCTCAGAGGCTCGTCTAAAGCAACCTTTTGGGCTACAACTCTAATGGCATCTCGCTCGGTAAAAATTCCTTTACACTTTCCTTCATCATCAGTTATAACTATCGATCCTACATGTTTCTTATACAACATCTCAATCGCATTTTTTATCGTATTGTCCTCTTTTGCGGTTACGACGTTTTCAACCATTATATTTCGAACCTTCATCTTTCTTCCACCATTTTCATTCTAACCTTTATTTTGCGCGTTTTCCTTAATAAATCAACTGCACGATTTTTTAAGAGCCGCCAATTCCAAGCGTGCTAGAAGATAGGATACAGTAGACTCAGCGCCTTGGTTTAGGTTTAATCCTTCAGGTGTTATTCCATCATAACAACCACCTGTCTCCGGATTGTAAACTACAACACCCTGAGAGTTCTTTCCTAGAAACCAATCAAAGGCATCTTGAGCCTTTCTTCGATATTTTTCATCGCCAGTCACTCGAAAGGCATCAAGTGCTGCTTCGACCATGCAAGATGCTTCAATGGATTGCTGATCGTACATTGCTCTTTCCCGTCCTTTCCTATACCAACCATTATTGCCAACCGGGACAAATTTTTCATCAATCATCCCCACTCCTAGGAGAAAATCAAAAGACTCTTTGGCTACCTGAAGGTATTTCTTAACATTCATATTTTTATACGCCTTAAAAAGGGCTTGGGGCAACCGCCCATTAACATAGGTAAGATAAGATTCAAACCAACGCCAATCGCTAGAAGATTCAAGTTTATAATTGTCTAAAAGTTGATCGGCCAACGCCCTCATGTTTAGGATGACATTCTGATCTTGAGGATAGGCTTTGTAATAGTGGCAAAGTCCCAGGATTGCAAAAGCCTTGGATCTAGGTGATTTGAAGTCAGGAACCCATGGGAAAACTTTGTCAAAAATTTCCTTTGATATTAGTTTTTTCTCCGTGTGTAAGTTGGAACTCATGGTAAGTCCACAAGCCCAGAGGGTGCGTCCCATGCAGTCTTCTGAACCTACTTCGTCTTCAAACCGCCGATGGTAACTGAGAAGATTATGCATCCTGCCATCTGGTCTTTGCATATGGAGAAGAAAGCTTAAATACACGTCTATCAGTTTTTCTACTTCCGAGCCATCATAGATCTGATGGTACTTAATGCATGCCATCAATGCGCGCGCATTATCATCAGTGGTGTATCCTTCCTTTCTTTTCGGAGTGGCAAACTTTGCGTGCTGGATGATACCGGTGTCATCAGTAAGTGATTTTAGAAAATCCAGTTTTATAGGTGGAAGATCCATGTGTTATATCCCTCCTAAGTTTTGAGGACGTACCTGAACAATTCAGCGTATCTCATTGCTACATTTGACCAAACGAATTTTCTGCTGTACTCGTAAACTTTTTTCTCCATTTTTTTTCTTAACCCTTCATTTTTCAGAAGAACACCTATAGATTCGGCAATGGAATCGGGATCCTTAAACTTGCAGAATAGTCCCCGGTTATTAGCTAGGGCTTCTCTAGCGTGAAGGTATGGAGTCGATATTATGGCCCGGCCTGCTCCCAATGCGTATACAAGCGTGCCACTGCTTATCTGACTCGGAGAGATGTATGGGCTGATGTAGATGTCTGTTGCCAGAAGATATTTAATTAGTTCTGCTTTGGAAAGAAAACGATTGTGAAATCTAACGTGTTTTCCCAATTGGAGCTTATCGACCATGCTCATCAGTTTCATCCGATAACGTTCGCCCTCAATTTTCCTTACTTCCGGATGAGTTTCTCCAAGTATGAGGTAGAGAACTCTTGGCTCTTTTTTAACAATGGGCGGAAGAGCCTGAATAGCATATTCAACACCCTTGCCTGGGGTAATCAATCCAAACGTGCACAGAATTATTCTGTCATCTAGTCCCAAGGAGGGTTTGACCTTTTCGCTAGAAACAAATGGGACATTAGGACAACCATGTGGGATAACGGTGACTTTTTCACGCCCAACGTCATAATTTTCCAGTAGTTGAAGAGCCTTTTTCGTTATAACAATAATTGCCGCGCTATGATTAGCAATGTATTTCAGAATAGTTTGAGCCTTTAATTCAAAATCTGGCTCGATAGTATGGAGCGTAGTTACAACAGGTTTCTGAAGATTCTGCAGAAACAATTTAACATATTCTCCCCAGTCTCCCCCAAAAAGACCAAATTCATGTTGGAGATTTACCAAGTCAGCTTTAGATGAATTGACGTAGCGAGCAGCTTGAACGTAATCCTCAGCTGAGTCCTGTTCAATCTGACATTTAACCCTTTTATCATAGTTGTAAATCGCCTCTTTATCATTTATTGCGATAACTGTTTGCGATTTAAACTCGTGAAGTGCATCAATACCATTAACTAAATCTTTTGTGAACGTCGCAATACCGCACTCTCGCGGCGGATAAGTGCTTAAATAAGCGACCGCCTTGAGTCTATGGGTAATAGCAGAGGATTTCTGTGACACTTTTTAATATCGCCTAGCTTTACTTCTCTCCTTGAGATAAATGTTGACAACTATTAATAAGTGCGCATTTTTTACATGCATGCGATGACTTAAACTTTCATGAAGCCCTAGCGCGCGCTTCTCGTATATTGGGAAGACGAGGAGCTTGACTGGGATGCTTATGAAATCTCTGTGGGATGGTGCAAGAAAGAAGAAATTCACACGATAGCGAACCTCAAATGTAGAGTTGTGCCTCAAAAGGATTATGAAATACTGTGGTATAGACGCTGCGAAAAAATGCAACAAGAATTAGAAACGAAAAGAAAACGGAAGTAGCTTCACGCAAAACTTATGTTATATGGGAAAAACTTGTGGTAAAAAACTATATAACGTAAGAGTTTCAGTATTGCTAGAAGGTGCTGGAGGTTTCAGTTGATGGGTGTTTTAGGTAAGGACAAGTTGAAGGAGCTTATTGAGAACTATAAGTGTATTTACCCTTATGATTATAATCTGCTCGATGGAGACAGCTACGTCCTAACAGTTAAAGAGGAAACAACCCTTCACTATTTAGAACATAAAAACCTAATATCCTACGAAATAGTGTTCATTCCACCAAACTACGTTGCCCATCTAACAGCCAAAAGCAAGTACGGACGAATGGGATTATGCTTCCTAAACGCCGCAAAAGTTCACAGCGGGTTCGTCGGAAGACTCGCCCTCGAGCTCGTAAACCTAAGCAACAACCGTGTCCCAATCACAATAAAACGGGGAGACCCATTCATGCACATAGAATTTGTAACAAGAGAGGGTGAGTCATCACCTTACATGGGGAAGTACCAATTCCAATATCTAACTGACGAAGAACTGACCATGTATATTCCTATCTTGAAAGAGGTTTTTCCAAACTACGATCAGCTCGCTAACATATGGTTCAGAAACAAGCGGTTGCCACCATGAAAATAAGTTGATTTGCCATTCTGATTTTCAAGATTTATTTAAAATTCATAACCTTAATCAAAAAGAATCATTAACAAATCGTTTAAATATCGCGCTCATGGTATGCTGAAGGGGAATACGAATGCGTGCACGTAATTACAGAACCGTTAAGGGACAACCTTACACAAGAAAAAAGTTTGTAAGGGGTTTTCCACCTCCGAAAATAACGAAATTCACCATGGGAGACACAAAATCAAAATTCGAGTATGAAGCAAGGCTTATAGCGCAGAAAAAGGCGCAAATCCGCCACAACGCCTTAGAAGCAGCGCGTATAGCTACAAACCGTCATTTGGCAGATAAACTTGCGGAAAATTACTGTCTGCGTATTCTTCCTTATCCGCACAACATCCTTAGGGAAAACAAGATGATTTTTGGTGCGCATGCAGATCGTCTTCAGAGTGGTATGAAAAGGTCCTTCGGAAAACCAATAGGGACCGCGGCACGTGTGAAATCCAAACAAGCAGTGATCGTGGTTAGCGTGAATGAAGATGGCGTTGAAGCCGCCAAGGAGGCTCTGAAACGTGGAAGCGCTAAACTTCCAATTCCATGCAGGATAACTGTTGAAAAAGTGGAAAAAGAAGAGGCTAAAGCATCATGACAGAAATGAAAAAAGACTTGATAATATGGTTTGAACACCTAAGAAAAACGGACATCCCTTCTGTTGGAGGAAAAAACGCCAGTCTCGGCGAGATGATAAACGCAGGCATACCAATTCCACCAGGCTTCGCAGTAACAGCCTACTCCTACAAGAGATTCATCGAGGAAACAGGCATATCCGAAAAAATCTACACAGTTATAAAGGAAAAAGTAACAGACCCGAACGACCCAAAACAGTATGAAATCGCATCCAAAAAAATCCGTGAAATAATTGAATCACCACCCGTGCCGAAGGATATTGAGGAAGCCGTTAGAAACGCCTATCAAGCACTGTGTAGAAAACTAAACACAAACGCTGTTTTCGTTGCTGTGAGGTCAAGTGCAACAGCCGAAGACTTGCCTGACGCGTCTTTTGCAGGGCAGCAGGAAACCTACCTAAACGTGAAGGGAGAAGACGAGCTTCTGGAGAAAACTGTGAAATGCTGGTCAAGTCTCTTTACGCCTCGAGCAATTTTCTATCGCACTGAGAAGGGTTTCGCTCATGAAAACGTGTTCATAAGCGTTGGGGTCCAGAAGATGGTTAACGCCAAGGCTGCAGGCGTAATGTTCACAATAAATCCCGTAACCGGCGACCCTGACCAGATAGTTATTGAGGGTAATTACGGTTTAGGCGAGTCTGTTGTTTCTGGAGCAGTCACTCCAGACGATTTCATTGTTGATAAGGCCACGCTGAACATAGTTGAGAGGCGCATAGTCAAAAAAACACTCCAATACGTCCGCGACCCAAACACTGGCAAAACAGCTCACATGGAAGTGTCCCCCGAAAAGCAAGAGCGATCATGCCTAAGCGATGAAGAAATTCTTAAACTTGCGGAACTGGCAAAAATCATCGAACAACATTATGGAACAGCTCAAGACATTGAATGGGCCATTGACAGTGAGTTACCATTTCCAGACAACATCTTTATAGTGCAATCGAGACCCGAAACTGTTTGGAGTGTAAAACGTGCGGAAGCACCAGAAAAGGTTGAAGCTGAGAGAATGAGGCCCACCGAAACGTTAAAGGTTGCTGTTAAGGGAATTCCAGCTGGCAAGAGAAGCTATGGCATAGGTGTAGCAAAAGTTGTTTCAAACCCTGAAGAAGCCGGCAAGCTGATGCAAAAAGGCGACGTTCTGGTCACGGACATGACAAATCCAGACTATGTACCCTTCATGAAGCTCGCAGGAGCCATAGTCACAAACAAAGGTGGAGTAACATGCCACGCAGCCATCGTAAGCCGAGAGCTAGGCATTCCATGCGTTGTGGGAACCAGTAACGCTACAGAGCTTATGGTTACTGGTAAAGAGTACACTGTGGACTCAAGAAGCGGCGTTGTTTACGAAGGTGTATTGCCAACTCTGACAGAACAGCTTTCCTCCTCAACTCAAGCAGCATCTCCAGTAAATACCAGTGGCTTAGCAACTCAAGCAGTGCCTGTAACAGCAACAAAAATTTACATGAATTTGGGCGTTCCTGAAAAAGTCGAGGATTATAAACACTTGCCTTTCGAGGGCATAGGACTAATGCGGATAGAGTTTATTCTGGCTAGCTACATAGGTGAACACCCATTGTACCTTATAGAAACTGGTCAAGCCCAAAAATTCGTAGCCAAGCTTGCAGAAGGAATTGCAGTAGTTGCAAGAGCAATACAGCCACGCTCGGTTGTTGTGCGTTTCAGCGACTTCAAAACCAACGAGTATCGACAACTGAAAGGCGGGGAGAAATACGAAATTGTTGAAGCTAATCCCATGCTCGGATGGAGAGGATGCAGTCGATACATAAGCTCATGGTACGAAAAAGCCTTCAGGCTTGAGTGTCAGGCTATTAAGAAATGCCGCGAAGAATGGGGTCTCAAAAACGTTTGGGTCATGCTTCCAGTTGTGCGTACAGTTTGGGAAGCCAAAAAAAGCCTAGAAATAATGCGTGAAGAAGGCTTGGAAAAGTCACGAGACTTCAAAGTGTGGTTTATGGCTGAAACACCATCAATAGCCATACTAACAGACGAGTTCTCAAAACTGTGCGACGGATTCTCCATAGGCTCAAACGACATGACTCAAGGCATACTCATGATCGACAGGGATTCTGAACGCCTAGGACAAATGGGATATTTCGACGAAAGAGACCCAGCCGTAAAGAGAATAATTGCTCACTTGATTAAAGTAGCCCACGAACATGGATGCACAGTGTCTATATGCGGAGAAGGGCCTTCAAACCTACCTGACTTCGCGGAGTTTCTTGTGAGGGTTGGAATAGACAGCATTTCAGTAAACGCAGACGCAGTGATATCAACCAGAAAACATGTTGCAAGTATAGAACAGAAAATGATTCTCGAACAGCTTGCCGAACTGCGAGAAAAGATGTCTGGAAGTTCAAGTCAAAAACCAAAAAAGGACTGGGAATGGACACCCCGATGGAATGAAACGGCAAAATAGCAAAATCTGGACTCAATTCGTGTAAAACATGTTTCTCATCCCTAATGTTTTGAGCGTGTTTGAATGAAACAATTCGATTTTGAAGAAGGAAGAATAAAACAAGAAATAACCAAGCTTGAAGCAAAACGCGTTTTAATCCAGCTTCCCGAAGGTCTAAAACCCGAGGCACCTCGACTAGCAAGAGTTGTGGAAAAAACTGGTGCTTTGCCCATAATTTCTGCGGACCCATGCTACGGCGCATGCGACTTGGCAACAGCCGAGGCTGAAAATCTAGACGTAGACCTGATAATCCATTATGGACACGCCAAACTGCTGAAATATGAACGGGTACCCACAATCTACGTGGAAGCCAGAGCAACCATAAATGTAGATGACGCTGTCAAAAAAGCCTTACCCCTACTGGAGAAATGGCGTAAAATAGGTTTAACCACAACAGTTCAGCACGTGCAAACACTAGACAACGTTAAAGAAATTCTGCTCCACGCCGGAAAAACCGTTGCCATTGGTGACGCCGGACACATGAACTATTCAGGACAGGTAATTGGATGCGATTACAGCAACGCCAAATCAATAGCAAGCAATGTTGAAGCCTTTCTCTTTGTTGGTGGTGGACGATTTCATGCTTTAGGTGTAACTCTTTCAACGTCAAAACCAACAATCGTTGCCGACCCATATGAAAAAAGGGCTTTCTCAGTTGATGAAGAGGCTAGAAAAATCCTTAAACAACGATGGGCAAGCATTGAAGAGGCTAAGAAAGCGAAAACCTTCGCAATTCTAGTTGGATTAAAACCAGGACAGAAAAGACTTGAAGAAGCGTTAAGCATAAAGGAAAAACTTGAAAAAAACGGGAAAAAAGTCCATCTTTTCGCTATTAAGAGCATCACCCCAGAAGCTCTAATGAACTTTCCAACAGTGGATGCCTACGTGAACACAGCCTGCCCAAGGCTATCGCTGGACGATACTTCAAAATTCCGAAAGCCAGTACTCACCATGAATGAAACATTCGTCGTGGTTGGCAAACTATCTTGGGAAAAGCTATGCGAAAAAGGCTTATTCGAAAGCTAGACTTAGAAATGCTGTTATCGCAAATTGAGCCGCACCCATCACCAAAACCAAGTCTCGAACAATACACAATTCCAGCAAATGTTGCGGCAACAACACTCTACATTGCAGCATACACATACAACAACATCATTGACAAAACAGTTTTAGATTTAGGCTGCGGGACTGGAAGACTGGCCTTGGGAGCAGCTTTTCTAGGCGCAAAGCAAGTCGTAGGTGTGGACATAGACAAAACTGCAGTGAGAATGGCTTTCGAAAACTCGGAAAAAATCGGATTGAAAAACAGAGTACAGTGGATTGTTGCAGACATAGGCGCCATACATGGAAAATTTGACACCGTTATACAAAATCCACCATTCGGCGTGCAGAAACGTAAAGCTGACCGAAAGTTTTTGAAAAAAGCGTTGGAAGTCGGCAAAAGCATTTACACACTTCACAAAAGCCCACATAGAGACGCGGCAATCATCAAAAAATCGAAGGCCAGAGGAACCAACACAGTGTCAATGTTCCCCTCTAACTTCATTAAGAGATTCGTTGAGGGACATCATGGGAAAATCAAGGCAGTTTACCCCATGTTAATGACGATTCCACACATGTTCAACTTCCATGCGAAACGAAGACATGAGTTCGTAGTTGATTTATACGTTGTGGAAGGTGAAACGGTATGTTAAGTGAAACATCAGTTTGTTTTATGATGATTTCAGGAGGAATCAAAAGGTTTATTGAGAAGCCCGAAGAGTACAGATGTATCCAACCAGTAAATGTTGCGTTAACAACTGTAAATATCTGATCACATGAATTTACATGATAAAAGGGAATGTAAATGAGTTCAAAATCATTAGATAGGAAAAGTGGACAGTTTGTGTTGCCGGGCGAACGCCTTGGCGTAATCGAAGAGTTCATCGCGGACGCGGGAACGTATGTTAAAGATGGTGTTATCTACTCTAAGGTTGTTGGCCGTGCGTTACTAGATTTTCCAAATAAACGTGTTTCAGTCTACTCACTAGTTCGTGGAGTAACGGTTCCGAAAATTGGAAGTATAGTTGTCGGACAAGTTGCAAATGTTCAGAAACAGAACGCTTTTGTACACATGTACGAGATAGATGAAATTCAGCTTTCTGGCTTTTTCTCAGGCATCTTGCATATTTCTGATGTGCAGTTAAGATACGTTGACTCAATGTTTAGTGTGTGCAAACCAGGCGACATCATAAGGGCGAAGGTAATAAGCGAAAAGAACGGAACTTACCATTTATCTACCAAAGATAGAAACCTAGGTGTGGTTTACGCGTTTTGTTCGCAATGCGGCTACATGCTAGAGCTGACGCGACAAAGAATGCGTTGCCCTAGATGTGGGAAAATTGAAAAGCGCAAAACAGCATTAGACTATGGAAAAGGATTAATAGCGTAAAAGGAGACAGCAAATGAAAACTAAAATATTAAAGAAGACCCCGAACGAACTCAAACTAGAAGTTGAGGATGTTGGACACACCTTCTGCAATTTACTACAAAAAAGACTTTTAGAAGATGAAAACGTGGAGTTAGCAGGCTACGACATACCACATCCTCTAACCTCAAACTCCATAATTTACATCCGTACAAAGGGTGCTACAAAACCCGAAGAAGCTCTCCGAAAAGCTGTGAAAAGGGCACGTGAGGTAAACAAAGAATTCAGTAAAGAACTTAAAAAAGCTCTCAAAACCTGATTCTGCCGCTTATCGTACGAAGCAGTTGGCTAAGTCCTTCAACAAGGTCCTCAGTTTTCTCCAGCGTTTCCATAATCTCTTCCAACGTAATGTAGTGATGAAGCCAAGCATAAACAACCAAGGCTTCTACAGCATCTGCCAACATGTGACGGCTTATTCTTGATGGCAAATGCTCTCTCAACCCAGCCTTTCTAAGCGCTTCAGCAAGTGCACGTCCTCTAACTTTTGCACCTGACGGCTCACCCTTCTTGTTTGACAAGGCTAGTGAATAGACAAAGTTAATGAAAGCGTCTCCAAGGGATGCAAGTTTATGATCTGTCAATACCTCAGCTAGGTTTCTGTGAGTTTTTAAGAAATGAAATGTTTTACTATGTTTCTTCAAAGTCCGATGCCTCCGTATTAGCGTTATCTACTCGCTAAACTTATAATCTCTCTTTCCTCATATTTGGATAATATTATTGAGGAACAGTTTTGGTCTCAAAAAAATTTCGCGTGATCAAACCTGAAATTCGTGTTCTAGGCGTGGATGATGGAGTTTTCACTCCCCATGTGAAAGGCTTGGTGCCTGTTGTCGGAGTGGTTTTTCGCGGTGGATACTGGCTTGACGGTGTGATGCACACGAAAGTTGAAGTAGACGGATTTGACGCTACAGAAAAAATAGCGTCCATGATAATTAACTCGCCACATCACAAGCAATTAAGAGTCATAATGCTTAATGGAATAACTTTCGCAGGCTTTAACGTCGTTAACATTAAAGAACTTAGCAAAGAAGTAAAATTGCCTGTCATAGCGGTTACACGTGAACAACCGAACTTTACCGAAATCCGCGAAGCTTTGAAAAACTTGCCAGAAAGTGAAGAACGTTGGAAAGCCATCCAAAGCGCTGAAAAAATGTTTGAAGTTTCTACAAGAAGCGAAAACGAAAAAGTATACATGCAAACATCAGGAATTTTGGAGGAAGATGCAAGGAAAATTCTACAACTGACCTCTACTAGAAGCAGTGTACCAGAAGCACTACGTGTAGCTCATCTAATTGCTTCAGGAATCAGCAAGACTTAACTCCGGTCATTATTGCAACAAGAAAAGGTTTAAAAGCAACCATGTTAAGGAAAAACAAACGGACAACGGGGTAAACAGCAATGGAATTCTGTCCCAAATGCGGTTCCCGCCTTCTGCCAAAGAAGGAAAAAACTAACAAGAAAACACCCTTAATCTTTGCCTGTCCCAAGTGCGGCTACAAGAAACAAGCATTAAACAATAAAGTCGCACCAAAGGTCGCAAAAGTCATGGAGCCTAACCCACAGAAACTTGTGGCAGTAATAGGTAAGGAAGAGCAGAAATTACGAACGTTGCCGACGGTTAGAATTGAATGCCCCAAATGTGGAAATAATCTAGTCTATGCTTGGCAAGTGCAGACAAGAGGAGCTGATGAATCTTCCACACAATTTTTCCGATGCACAAAATGCGGATACACATTCAGAGAATACAGCTAAAACTTCATTGCTGAAATGATAAAAGTTCTACGGAACCCATTTGCAATTGTTTTGGCTTTAATATGTGTTGGTTTATTCGAAGCAGTCGATAGAATCCTTAAGAAACGCATTATCAATCAGCATCATACTTAAGTGCGTAAAGTCTTTATAACAACAAAACATATCCATAAAAAGGAGAGTTGCCATGTTCAAGCTAAAAATGTCCGACGCTAAACTCTTAAGAGACATGGTTACAGCCATATCCATACTCGTAGACGAAGCCACATTCAAAATTAACCCTGAAAACATAAAACTGCGAGCAATGGATCCATCACGCGTTGCCATGGTTGACTTTGAATGGCCTAAAACAATTTTTGAAGAATACGCATGTACAGAACCAGCAAAAATGTGCATAAACATAAGTGAACTATTAAAACTGATCAAGAGAGCAGGCAGGGATGAAGTTGTGGAGCTTTCTCTTGATGAAAAGACTGGGCGTTTACACGTAAAGATAACTGGAAAATACACGCGGAACTTCACTATGCCAACGCTTGAAGCAGCGGAAGAGGAAGTACCAACGCCGAAAATCACCTTTAACGTTAGAGCCAAAGCCACGACAGAAGGCTTACATCAAGCAATTGAAGACGCCCAGCTAGTAAGCGACCACGTCCGCATCGAAGCAGATCCTGAAAGGCTAGTATTCAACGCAACTGGAGACCTTATGGGTGCAACGATAGAACTTAAAAAAGGAAGCGACGCACTTCTGGATTTAGAAACTAAAGAACCTTCCAAAGCAACCTTCAGCCTAAGCTACCTCTTAGAAATTATAAAGGCAGCATCCGCAACATCCGAAATCGCAACACTTGAATTTTCGTCAGATATGCCCGTAAAACTCGACTTTCAACAAACAAAAGAAGGGAAACTCACGTTTTACCTAGCGCCAAGGATAGAAACGGAATAAATGTGAAAAAATAGATGCAGCCAGCTACAGCCCAATTCACAAAAAATGACATAGCAAAATACCCCTTTCTAAAAGCAGCCACGAAATATATGAAAATACCAGATTTGAAAATAGAAGACTTGACAAGTCCTGAATTAGAGGGAATCCTTAAACGTGCTGAAGAAAGAGTGGAAGAAGCAATTTTGTACGCTCGAGTTAGCAGGAAACTGAAAAGAGAAGACATAGAAATATCATCATATCCAGCTGCAATAGTGCTGGCAACCGCCACTGGAAGCTCCTTTATCAAAAAAAGGTATGCCTTGGCGGAATCAAAGCAAGCGTACGAAGATCTGAAAGACGAACCCAAAGAAAAAATTGCCAAATTCGCACAAAATTTCGCGTGGAAACTTATGTTCAATGAGAATCCTAAGATTCCCTTCGAATTTATGCTCAGTTTCACGAGCTACCTAAGAAACACAACACATCTGAAAGGAAAAAAATGGAAGCTTGTTAACCGTCTCCTATCAAGCGGAAATGTTTATCTGACGAGAAACGAAACAGCAAGGTTACTGAGCGAAGAAATCCGCAAGCATATTGGAAGAAGATTAGAAGTAGAGGAACTGCCTAAATTTCCCACTGAAATAATGAAGATAGCTGAAAAAATAAACAAACTATCCGTGGAAAAAATAGGCAAAGCTGAAATGGAAGGTTTCCCAAAAACCGTCGTGCAAACAGCCTTTCCACCATGCGTAAAAGCCCTCTATCAGGCAGTGTCAGCGGGACGCCACCTCTCGCATATAGGCCGGTTTACGCTGACTTCCTTCCTTGTAAACGTGGGAATGTCTTCAGAAAGTGTGGTTGATTTGTTCAAAAGTTTTTCCGACTATAATGAAAGAATGACACGCTATCAAGTTGAGCACATTGCTGGAGAAAGGGGTTCCAGAACACGGTACATCCCGCCGAAATGTGATACACTGAAAACTCATGGAGTCTGCACAAATCCAGATGAACTATGCCGAACAGTACACCATCCATTAAGTTTCTATAGGATAAAGTTAAAACAACATGAGATGAAGCCGTGAAACAAATGGATAATGCAGTAGAACTTAAATAGTAAAGGGTAGTTACTCCACGATATTTATGAAAAGGTGCGAAACGTAAAGATGAGCATTCAAGTTCCCTCGAGTACGAGCTTACTGGATAAAGGATTGATAGGGAGCATGAGTTTTGAGGTAAAGTCGTCTAAATCGATTGAAGGTAATCTGGAGATAAATTCTGAAATCGGGGTAATCCTTCCTACATATTGTGAAGCACAAAATATTGAGAAATTAATTGATGAAATTGAAAACTTGAACTTGTTTACTTCCATTCTGGTTATAGATGATTCCAGCCCTGACGGAACGTCAGACGTAGTGAGAAAATGTCAGAGAAAACATGATAATATTCTGCTGTTTGAAAGACCGAAAAAGTTTGGACTGGGAACAGCGATAACCGATGGCTTCAGGATATTCTTGTCATCGAAAAACCCTCCAAAGTATATAATTACGATGGATGCCGACTATTCGCACAACCCAAATGAAATCCCAAAGTTAGTGGCACCATTGCAAAGTGGTTATGACCTTGCTGTTGGAAGCAGATATTGTCAAGGTGGTGGTACAAGAGACTGGAGTATAATGCGCTTAGCAATAAGCAAGGTAGCCAATCTCGTAGCATCGTGTATGATAGGGGCAAAAGTATGCGATTATACCAGTGGGTTACGTTGTTACTCTGTTGGCTTGGTTAAGAGCATTATTGCGGATCTGCACAGCACAACGTATGAAATACAGATTGAGACTATAAGGCAAGCGTATTTGCGTAAGTTTCGAATAAAAGAAATACCAATAACTTTTGTGAACAGGAAAAAGGGAAAATCAAAACTAACTTCTAATGAAATAAAACAGTTTATTTCTTATATTTTCACCCTCAACCGAAAATGCTAAAAACTCAATTTTAAAGCACTTGTTAATAAGTGACAGAAATGTATTGGGAAGGTGAGAGGGTTCTAGTAACAGTTTGGGCTGGATTTTTAAGTTGAAGGCATTCGCATGGAAACTGATACATAAAAGCGAAGAGGTCGTTAGACAAACTGCTAAGCATCTTCTAATTAAAGGACAATGAAACGCGCGTGAAAAGGTGAACTTGTTGAAGATGGTTTTGTTCAACTGGAGGAGCGTTCTCAGTACTAATGCTGGAGGTGCAGAGATTCATCTCTATGAAATCTTCAATAGAATAGCAGGCGAAAATCAAATTTGCTTGGTTGCTTCATGCGACAACGGGCAGATCACTAGTCGAAAATTAAGAGTTAGCAAATTGCATGTTGTGCACGTTACTAGTCATGAGTTTTTATATCCTCTCTTTTCAATGAAATTTTTGCCGAAATTTCTGAGAGGAAAGTTTGATGTGATAGTTGAGGATATCAGCAAAGTTCCTATCGTTTGGCCACTACTCGCATCAAAATTACTTTCGATACCCTTTATAATCATTATACATCACGTACATGGAAAGACATTATTTGAAGAATTGCCATCCATACTAGCGCATGTTGTGTATGTGTACGAGTTGGCAATGTTGAAATTGTACACGCTTTGTGGACCTTATGTTGTGACTGTATCTGAATCAACGAAATGTGAACTTAAGACAATTGGGTTTGAAGAGGGAAAAATCTGGATAGTTTACAATGCTACAGCTCAATCCCCCGTAGTGACATCTAATGTTGAATCCTCAGACCCGCTCATAGCCTACGTTGGAAGGGTTAAGAGGTATAAGAGACTCGATCACTTGCTTAAAGCAGTGAAAGAAGTGCCAAGTGCAAAGCTCATAATAGCGGGCAAAGGTGATAGCGATGTGTACGACAGACTTCGGACATTAGCTACGGAATTGCAGATAAACGCAAGAGTGCAACTAGTGGGCGAAGTAAGTGAAGAAGAGAAGTGGTCAATTCTGCAAAAGGCATGGGTATATGTAGCAACGTCCATGAAGGAAGGCTTCGGCATAAGCGTTCTTGAAGCGCAGTCGTTCGGCGTTCCAGTTATAGCCTACGATGTGCCAGGACTTAACGAATCCGTGAAAGATCTACGCTCGGGTATTCTTGTTCGTGATGGTGACATCACAGGTCTGACTAAGGCAATAACGCTCCTAGTGAATGATCGCGTGCTAAGAGAGAAACTGTCGAGGGGAGCAAGGCGCTACGCAGGCAGTTTTAGTTGGGATAAGAGCGCCTACCAGTTTTCGCTTCTGCTTAATCAAATTGCGAAGGTAAATAATACTAAGGGGCATCGTAGATGACTCGAACCGTGCCTATTGTAACAACATTGCAGAGGTTCTTTAGTTGTTGCAGATCGGTTGTGATAGGTATGCTGTGCATTTACATGGTTGCATTAGATTACTTTTGAGGTGACTCGCAAATGACTCGATATGTGCGTATCATTGTTGCATATGTCTCAATTGTGGCCTTTTTATACATGTTTTTTCCGTTAGGTTTTGAAGTTAACTGGTATCATTTATTTGACCCTGTGAGAATCGGCTTCATACCTTATGTGGACTTTCAAGTAGGATATCCAGTATTAGGCTTTATCCCGTACGGTTTGCTAGCGTTATCATATACATCTGAACTGATTTATGGTTACGTTATGCGCTACATCAACTTGGCTCTTCTGTCAATCTCCTTGTTTGCCATCTATAAAGTCGTAAACAAACATAGAGGACAAAGGGATGCTCTATTCACGCTATTAGCTCTGGTAGTAAGTGTATCTATCGTAATAGCGAATCCCTACGCTAATGATGTCATTGTACTGTGTTTCTTTTCTCTCGCCCTCTTTTTCTTAATGAGAAAAAGTCCGAGGTTATGTGGCTTATTAATGGGGCTCGCTATCTTTGCAAAGATCTACCCACTGCTTCTGTTACCAATTTTTCTAGCATTCTTTAAAAATTGGAGAGAAAGACTTTCTCTACTCACCTCGTTGGTCTTAAGTGTTTTATTGCTCAATTTTTTCTTCTTAGTTTTAAATCCTTATGTGTGGTGTGAAACTTTCTTTGGAAATACTGGACGAGGACCTTGGGAAACTATTTGGGCGGTTCTCAGTGGGTACTATTCTCATGGAGGGGTTGAGCGCATGCACCCATACTTTGAGGGATTTTTTACTTATGCGCAACTCGAGCAAATTTATCCTTTAAGTCCAGCGGATCACGCATTTTATCTTTATAGCAATAGTGCCATACCTTTGGCGATGAGTCTTTTACTAGTGCTTTCATTTATTGTACCCCTAGTGCTCTTTACCAAAAAAAGGATTCTTGAGGTTATAGGTTTATCCAGCTCTCTCTTCTTCATAGCCTCTAAGGGGTACAGCCCTCAGTTCTCTATTTTCGTGATTCCGTTACTAGCTCTAAGCGTGCCAGGTAAGAAGAAATTTGTTTTGATATCATTACTTGATGCGGCAACGATCTTACAAATGATGAACTGGTCTGGCTGGTTCGCCCCTTTTGGAGAGGGGCTTTTTCTGCCGTATGCTGTCTTCCTTCGCACGGTAGTACTTGTTTCTGCGTTTATTCTTCTTTTCAACTATACTACAGGTGAACTAGGAATGCGCAAAGTAGTAGTTACACGTATTAGGTCATTTCTTAGCGACTTAGCACATTGTCTGCGCGTGTTTTTTGCCAGTAGGCAAATAGTAAAGAGGGTTATGCCACTTGTGGCGCTACTTCTCGTCTTTGGTCTCCTCTTCTATGCGACCTATGGGAGTTACGCAGGTAAGCTCATGGGGTATGACAAGGAGTTGGAAGTTAACACGTATGAGATGAACGAGATAGCAGTCACTCACGACCTAAAGGAGAGGATATACATCATAATGCCTAGGTTACTCGATGTAGTGGTAAATGCTAGCGACTGTTACATTGAAAAAGAAAAAATAGGTAATACCACTAGGGTCTTCGTCATTCCATATCGTGAAGGGGTTACGAAGATCTACTTTGAACTTCTGTATCCAGTAACCAACTTCGATATTGATGAGGTATTAATTGATGGCGACGTTAAGAAAGTAGAGGGCTTCGTCGAGTTTCATCAAGAAAATTCTTCCTTAATCATCACCGCTAAAAACCCAGATGAACAAAGATACTATGTCTTATACCTCTCATGGTCTGTTGACTTTCAAATTTATGAATCCGCAACAGTACATGCTACACTAACCCACCTAGATGGAAATTTGAATGGGACGGTTCTCGCTTTAGTGGATGAAAGGGGGGTCTTCTTTGACTATGAACTGATACCAGGATACTCTAGAAGTGGGATGGTGTGGGAGAAAGTCATAAACGCATCATCCGTCGATGCATTTGGCAGAAACTTCAGAGATTTTTTTGGCAAGAATGTAACTGATATAAACTTGGTAATGACATTAAAGCCTGGCACAAGTGCTACGGTAAAACTTGATGTACTCGCGTACTCGGCTAATGGTGAGAAAACACAATTACCCATAACCGTGCAAGATAGCGTTATTTGCAATGCAAAAGTGTATTTGGGAGAGTTCTATAACTTGAGGAATCTGCCTGTTGGAATAATTACGTGGAGCATTCCAGTTATCGCCACAATTTATGCCTACTACTTAGTGAGGAGAGTGAAAGTTGAAGGTATTGGTAATAAGTGACACAATTGAGTTTTCTGGCGCTGAAGAATCCATTTTAACTTTGGCAAAGCTTCTTTCTCAGATCAAAGACGTAGAAGTGCGCTTCTGTTCAACACGATTTATTGATAATCGTGTAGAACGCTTATCCTGTGAAGATTCATACGTCATCAACAAAAAGAAGCCTCTCAGCATAGAGGAGCTTTACTCAACCTTGCTTAATCCTATAATCTTCGCTAAAGTGCTGCGACATTGCATAGAAGTAGCCGATGATTTTCGTCCCGACATAATACACAGTGGGGTCTTCCTCAGCTTGCTTCCAAGCATAAGTGTTGCTAGGAGGTTGAAGGCTCCTGTTATAGAGCATATCCACGACTATAGAGCTTTAAGCCTAACAGATCTTCCATTTCTGCATGGGAACATATCACAACTCTCTTACACGCAGGAGCTTAAATATTACCTCCAAAAAGTAGAATTTTACAAAGCCGTATTCGCAGTGGGTTTTAGGCGTTTTCTGCAATCGTTATACAATCAATGTAACCTCTTAATAGCTGTCTCCAACTCTGTAAAGGAATCCTTGTCACCATATCTAAAACCACCTATAGAGGTACTCTATAACGCAGTAGATACTAATGGTGAAGGAGGATATGATAAGAGAAAGCGCGATAAAACCAGCATAGTCTATAGTAGTAGACTTTCCCTTGCTAAGGGTTTTCCCATATTCTTGAAGGCTACGAAGAAGTTACTAAGAAGTGGCATAGACATGGAGGTTCATATCACGGGAAGAGGAGAGCTCGAAGCCATAGCTCATCGGTTTGCAAGGACCTACCCGAAAAGGGTGAAATTTCATGGATACTTGCCAAGTAATGAGCTATATAATCTGATAACGAGTTGCCATGTAACGGTGCACCCATCATTCTGGCCTGAGCCGTGTTCACTATCTGTTATCAAATCAGTGAAGCTTGGAACGACTGCAATAGCATCAAACAGAGGAGGGCTGTCAGAGCTTTTGCCGCCCAAATATCTTTTCAAACCTAACGCAAAGGAATTGCATAACAAGCTACTTGAGTTCGTCAGAAATCCCGATGAATTCCCTCCAACATTAGCGACCGATACAGATCCGGCAGCCATCACCAGTAGATTGCTCGATATTTATAGACTCGTGATGTGTGGTAGTGGGTAATGTCTCATCTTTACGAGCTTGAGAGCTTCGTCATGCGCTTGATCCCAAAAGACAGGAAAATGTCTGTGATTGACATCGGTTGCGGCAAGGGCATATGGGGGTATTTACTCTGTGCATTGCGTG
This sequence comes from uncultured Candidatus Bathyarchaeia archaeon, assembly GCA_964598485.1. Taxonomy (GTDB): domain Archaea; phylum Thermoproteota; class Bathyarchaeia; order Bathyarchaeales; family Bathycorpusculaceae; genus SOJA01. The sequence continues at coordinate 421,122 of CAZRCD010000001.1, read as the reverse complement.
AGAACATGACGTATCTATGCAGCGCAGACATTACACCTACATACTTGAGGTTCGTTAAGGAGAGAAATGTCTATGATGATTTGGTTTTGTGTGATTGCACTTTCCTCCCATTTAGGGATAGAAGTTTTGACTTGGTGCTCCTATCAGAGGTACTGGAGCATCTTGAGAAGAAGCAAGGATATGCTGTGCTTAAGCAATTGGAGCGGATTACAAGGCAACTAATCATAATTACTGTACCGCAAGGCCTTTTGAAACAAGAGGGTGTAGGGGGAATAGACGCAGAGAGGCATCGCTCAGCTTGGTACACTAGTGAATTTAAGAAATTAGGGTATAAGGTTACTGGTATAGGATGTAGACTGGTTAAATATCACTTGGCTGAAAAGCACCCTCACTTATGGGGTGCAGCACACTACATCTTCACGCCAATCGCTTATTTAATACCGTATGTGGCAGGCTATTTGATATGTTTTAAGGAACCGGATTCTTGTTGAGAGCATGAATGTACGAAGATGTTAGGATTCTTGTTGAACTCGTTTGGCTGGAGTTCTAGCTAACTGACATGACAAAATGGGCATTTGATTATTTGTCCGATGATTTCTTTAGCTAGTGTTGATTGATTAGCAGTATATCCGCAGCCATCTTTAGGCGTAAGTCCTTGTCGTTAGATCGTATGTTGTCGTCTGCCTTCCTTCTCTGATTTTACTCCATAAAGCTCGGCTTCCGATTATTATTAGCGGATAGGATATGATCCAAGTAATGGAGCATAATTGGCCATAATAGTCATGAAAGGTCCAAATGTCCCCACCATTTACCGCAATCACAAAAATGGTAACTATCCTTAGAATGTTAATGAAATAGGTGACTACAGCGCCAATTACAAAATAGGCTATCTTATGCTTCCGTGGAATAGCAGTTTTCTTCAAAAATAACAAGATTGTAGCAGTATAGATCAGAAGGCTTTCAACACCTGCACATGGCCAAGCGATTCCAAATCCATGCCACAATCCTTGGGAATCCTTAACCGCCAAATATGGCATAGAGCCGTACAGAGGATGATTAGTTATGAAAGAAATTGTTGTTTCATATCCCATTAGATTTAGAACATTTGTTGCAAGCTGCGTAGTGGTTGGAACAAGAAACTGAAATGGTGTAAATTGTCCAAACGGATAAAAATTGTCTATTACGTATAATGTTCCAACGGCGAACAAAAGCAAAGTAGAAATCGAAAAATCCCCCAAGCCTTCTTTCCCATACTCTATCAGACTAATTACGGCGAATATTACTCCGAAGACTAAGTATTCTATGGAAAGTGGCATGTATCCTGCCCATATCGATCCCATACCAGATTGCTTAGCCAAATCCACAAGTGCAGGATTAAATCCAAAAAAGTTAGCGATGAGCACATATATTGTTGGAAGCAGAAGAGTTATGACAAAAGCAAAAGCTCTTATAGACCTTAGTTTGTCCACTTTGCTTGTTTGAATTTCCTCCCAATTCAGTATAATTTCCAGAGAAACCAGCCATAAAAAGAAGAGGTAATAAGTTCTGCCTTTCCATGTTGCCTCGAAAGTATTTGGGTATAGAAAATATAATATGAGAAATGGAACAATAAAAGAGAAGACGGGCGAGAGCTTTACTAGTATTTGGGTGTTTTTCTTGAATTTTTGTACAATGTCAAGCATCAGCAATCCTCTCCTTCTCTTTGAAGTTCCGTATCACTGTTTAACAATCATTCAAAAGTGTTATTTATGTTTAATCAATTCGGGACGGAAACAACTCAGTTCAACCATCAGAAGTTATGATGGCTTCTTTGACAAACATCAAGATTCATCTTCCCCGTGCGCTGATGAGTTTAAGAACCAGTGGAACAAAACCCTTTTTTTTAAGAGCTATCAAAGACTAGGTAGATGAACTTGAAACCGATTAGTTTTGTACAGAAGATGTTTCGAAACTACTATGAGCAAGAGTATTCCTCAACCAATTCTCTTTTAATGATTGATAGACGTGAATTCGGTTTTGCTTTGTTTGAAGGTTGGATGCTTCGTCACAAAAGTTTTCCAAGCAGTGATGAATTGAAGCAGTTTTTGCAAAATTCTGTCCCTTCAGATGCTTATTGTTCATGCGCTTATTATGAAGATCCTGAGGCTGATATGGATAAGAAAGGTTGGCTTGGCGCAGATTTAGTCTTTGACATTGACGCCGATCATATTCCAACTCCTTGTGATAAGGTTCATGACAATTGGGTCTGCGGTGTTTGCGGTTTGACAGGAAAGGGAGTTATTCCCAGCAAGTGTCCTGTTTGCGGTGGCGAAAAGTTTGAAGTGAGCACATGGCCCTGTGAAGTTTGCTTGAATTCTGCCAAAACGGAAACCGTAAAGCTTCTGGATATGTTAATCAGAGATTTTGGTTTTTCCGAAAAGGACATACGCGTGTTCTTCTCTGGACATCGCGGTTACCACGTTCATGTTGAAAGCGAAGCAATAAGAACACTCGATGCTATTGCGCGTAAAGAAATCGTTGACTACGTTACTGGTTTGGGTTTAGATATGTTTTTCTATGGTTTAACCAAGAGAAGTCTAAGAGAAACACCGTCTTCTCAAGTTTCACCATTAAGCAAACTTGGCTGGCGTAAACGTGTGGTATCGGGCATACAAAACTTCATTTCTAATGCAAAAAAAGAGGATCTTAGAAAAATTGGACTAAAGAAAAACGTTGTTAAAACGATATTGTCAAATAAGGATATTATTCTAAAAAACTTAAACAAAGGAAATTGGGGGGCTGTCAGAGGAATCGGTTCTGAAACATGGAGAAAGATAGCTCAGCACAGCGCAAAACTGCAATCCGCCAAAATCGATACCGTAGTCACAACGGACATCCATCGTTTAATCAGATTAACTGACACTTTACATGGCAAAACCGGCTTGAAGAAGGTTGAGTTTCCAGTATCAACCATAGAGGATTTTGACCCGTTCAAGAGAGCAGTAGTGTTTAAAACTGACGCTGTGACTGTTCTTGTTTCTGACGCACCAAAGTTTACGTTGAGTGACGAGATGTTTGGTCCTTACAAAAAACAAAAAGTCGAGTTGCCTACAGCAGCAGCAATGTTACTCGTTTGCAAGGGCAGAGCAGAGGTGACAGAGTAAAATTGTACGATGAGCTATATGACGCTTGGAAACGGGAGCTTGAAAACACCGAGCTTGAAAAGCTTTTATCCGATTTTCACTCTAAAATTGCCGACTATTTGAGAAGACTCAAAGAAGAAGGCCGAATGCTTGACAAAAGAACGGTTAAAGCACGTCTTCTTAAAAATGAAATGCAGAATGTCAAACGCATGGTTCATGAATTGATTCAGGCACGTTATAGAAAACTGGTTGAGAAAGCGGCTAAGGGCGAAAGAATTCCGTCAGGTTTTTTGACAGTGGAAGAGAAAAAAATTTACGCGGGGGTTCTACCGGTTGCAGAGGCATATCATAGTCTGGCTGAGAACATTCTGCGGGGCTCTGCACAAAAGGTCAATATTAAGGAAAAGCATAAAAACGCTGTTTTACGCTTTCTGAAGAAGGTTCCAGAAATTATTGGAGCGGATATGAAAACTTATGGGCCTTTCAAGATTGAAGATGTTGCGTCTTTGCCTCTTGATAACTCTAAGATTTTAGTTAGACAGGGTTTGGCTGAAAGGGTTGAAGTTTAACTATTCTGTGAAAAAGTATAAGAGTACGTGTGTTTTCTTTATGGAAGGCTGGTCGTGATTAAGGTGAATGTTCCCAAAGAGATTAGAACATATTGCCCTAGGTGCAAAAAACATCAAATTCACACAGTTACTCTATATAAGGCTGGAAAGCGGAGAGCCTTAGCTAAAGGTGAACGCCATCACCGACGGGAAAAGAAGGGTTATGGTGGGCAGAAGTATCCGCTACAAAGCGAATTTGCGAAAACAACCAAGAAACAAACTTTGAAGTTTAAATGTAAGGTTTGCGGTTACACAAGACATAAAGATGGTATACGACTAAGGAAGTTAGTCATTACATAAAATTGAGGTTGACATTATGGCCGAGTGGGAAAAACTGATTCCAACACCGAGAAGCAGTTTCGTCAGAGTGAAATGTCTAAAATGTGGCAACGAACAACTTGTTTTCAGTCACGCTGTGAACAAGGTTAACTGCAACGTTTGTGGCGTTGAACTCGCAGAGCCATCTGGTGGAAAAGTGATAATTAAGGGCGAAATAGTTGCAGTTTTAGAATAGGGATGAACGCTTAATGGCATTTGGAAAACAAGAATGGCCAGAAGTCGGCGACTTGGTGATGGCCACTGTAGAGAATGTTATGGACTATGGTGCTTATGTGAAGCTAGACGAATATGATAAAAAGGGTTTACTGCACATTTCTGAAATATCTTCTTCTTGGATTCGAAACATTCGTAACTTCGTTCGAGAAGGACAAAAGGTTGTTTTGAAAGTTCTGCGGGTAGATGCAGAAAAAGAACACGTGGACTTGTCGCTTAGAAGAGTTACGAAAAGAGAGAAAATCGAGAAGATTATGTCTTGGAAGAGGGAGAGAAAGGCTGAAACATTGCTTCGGAGCGTTGCTGAAAAAACCAGTTTAACACCAGAGGAGGTTTATGAAAAAGCTGGAGCACTCATGGAGAAGGAGTATGGCTTGTACGAAGCCTTCGAGAAAGTTGTAAAGGAAGGAATGGAAGTTCTGACAAAAATAGGTGTGCCACGGAAGCTTGCAGCGGCCCTTGCTGAAGTTGCGGAAGAGCGCATACACATACCGATGGTTAAGGTGAAAGGTATTGTTGAACTTCGCTGCATGAAGCCTAATGGCATAGAAATCCTTAAAAAAGCTTTCTTGAACGCCAAAAAGGCTGAGAAATCTAAAGATGCGAAACTCCGTTTTTATGTTGTTGCTGCACCTAAATACCGCATTGAGGTTTTAGCGGAAAACTATAAGGACGCGGAAGCCGTTTTACAGGGGGTCAGTGAAAAAGTTGTTTCATACGTTGTTAAATCTGGTGGACAAGGATCCTTTAGAAGGGAGAAGTAGTGGTTTGGCTTTTACGAAAATGTGAAAGCTGTAGAAAATATACTTTGAGAAAAGATAGCTGCCCGTATTGCGGTGGAAAGGTTCGGGTGCCTCATCCACCCAAATTTTCCCCTGATGACAAGTATCTTAAGTACAGGATGGCTCTTAAGAGAGGTTCAAAAGAATGAAAGAGACGTTCATCAAAGAACGCATGAAAGTTGAGTTAAAAAATCCTATTTTAATTGAAGGGCTTCCAGGTTTGGGGCTTGTAGGTAAGATTGCCACTCGCTATTTAATTAAAAAACTAGATGCCAAAAAGTTTGCTTATCTCTATTCTCCTCACTTTCCGTATTTTGTACTTGTGAACAAGAAAGGAAGCGTTAGGCTTTTACGTGGAACTTTTTATTTCTTGAGAAACCAAACTGAAGGAAACGACCTTATTCTCTTCACAGGTGACAGCCAAGCCCAGACAATTGAAGGTCAGTATGAAATTTCCGATTGCATATTAGATTTTGCCACGCTGCACAACGTGAAAATGATTGTGACGGTAGGCGGCTACCGAATGGAGGTTAAGGACAAGCCTAAAGTTATTGCAGCTGCCACAAATGAAGAAGTTTTGAACGAGGCATTGCAAGCCAGAGCCGTGTTGAGTTCAATGGGGAATCCCATTGTCGGCACCGCTGGCTTAATTCTAGGTTTATCTCGTTTCAAGAAGATTGATGCTCTTTGTCTTTTAGGTGAGACCCGTGGGTATTTGCCTGACCCAAAGGCTGCTAAAAGCGTGTTAGAGGTGTTGAAAACGATGCTTAGCCTTAATATTGATCTAGCTGGTTTGGATGAAGAAATTGAAAAAGCGGACAAAATGATTACGCGTTTGCAGAAAATTGAGGAAAAAAGAGCCTTGCAAGCAGAGGAGATACGTAAAGAAGAGGATAAGAGAATAACGTATATTTCATGAAAAGAAACGTTAGAACGCCAGTTCTTCCTTAATTATCTTAACAATTGTTTCAGCGGCATTTCCATCTCCATATGGCGATTTTCTTGGTAATTCCCGTGGATGCTCTAATGTTCTTTTTATAGCCTTTAGTATTCTGTGCTTTTCCGTGCCTACGACTTCAGCGAACCCTGATTTGACGGCTTCTGGCCTTTCGGTTGAAAGTCGGATTACTAACACTGGCTTTCTCATACATGGTGCTGTTGCTTCCTCTTGTATGCCGCCAGAATCGGTGACTATTATTTCGCACTTTTCCATTAAAACTAAGAAATCTAAGTAGCCGAGAGGTGGTAAAATCTGTATGTTTTTTGATTTTTTGATTTTAGTGTAGATTCTGTTCTGTTGAAGTCTCTTTTTTGTTCTTGGATGCATTGGGTAAATCACAGGTATAGGGGCTTCCGCAAATGTTTCCATGAAATTTATAAGAACTGTTAGGTCGTCTACGTTTTCTGCTCTATGGGCAGTGGCTAGGACAAATGTTTTGAAATATATGTATTCTAGTATTTTTGATTTCTTTTCAGCTATGGGTAGGTGTTGAATCACCGCGTCTATGGCTGTGTTTCCCGTAACGTAGATTTTGCCCCAAACGTTTTCTCTTTTCAAGTTTTTCTCAGCGATTTCAGTTGGTGCGAATAAGTAAGTGGATACATGATCTGTTAAACGTCTGTTATGTTCTTCTGGCATGCGTAGATCAAAGCTTCTCAATCCAGCTTCGACGTGCCCTACGGGTATTTGCAGTTCTAGTGCTGCTAAAGCCGTTGCCAGTACTCCGTTTGTGTCTCCTTCGACCAAGACGAGTTTGGGTGATGTTTTCTTTAGTAACCGTTCCATATGGATTATTATGCGTGCGGTTTGTGTCCCTTGCGAGTATGCCTTGAGTTTGTAGGCGTAATCTGGGGTTGGGAGTTCAAGTTCTTCGATGAACTGCTGGGACATGTTGTAGTCATAGTGTTGGCCGCAGTGGACAAAAATTAATGGGATTTTGCTTTCCTGTAAAGCCCTGACAATAGGTGCCATTTTTATTATTTCTGGGCGAGTGCCAACAACGACCATGATAGTTTCCATTAGACACGCCTTTGTCATCTAGGTATTATCTGCGAATGATTTTTTAGTTTTTCTCCGAAACAAAACCAAACTAACCGTTAAGACTTAATTACAATATTTTTGTAAAGTTCTAACTTTCAATCAACTATGAATAATAATCGTTAGATTGCGTTAACTTTTGTGACGTGCAAACCGTCTTACTCTTGTTTTTCATTTATGTTAGTAAAATCAAGTTTGGAGATGGATATATGCATCTATTAAAGAAAAGAAAGGTTTAAGCGTCGTAGTGACTACATTGATAATCCTTGTGGTTTCAGTGCTCCTTGCAACTGTTGTAACGTTTTATGCTATAAACGTGACCACCACAAGAGTGCAGGAAGAATCACTGTTCTTGACTAAGCAGCATGTTTGGTTTAACACCACAGGTTCATGGGCACAAGCGGCAATAGTCATTGTAAATACTGGCGGAAAAGATGTCGTTCTTGACAAGATTTCGGTCCGCGGACAGGAATCTGAGTGGCAAACCGTTTACTACTGAAGAACAAGCAACATAACAATTTCAGACGACTTAGAGGTGACCTAAACTGACATTACTGGTACAAGCTTCAACATCACCATTCAGGGGGCTACACGAACCTTCCAGCAAGCTAGTGATGATTTAACACTGAAGTCTGGTTGAACCATGGTTCTCTACATTATGAATCCTGACAGCGTAGCATTGAATGATGTCGGCATAACAGTGGGTATAACAGTGTTCACATCAAACGCTCAGTACTACAAGAAAACCAATATTGAGGCGGCGCAATAGCAACTATCTTCTTTTTCTACGGACGAACTCAAGTCTAGGTTTTCTTTAGGTACCCCTCTCTAGGCTCGAAAACTGTTCCTTCACGCAGTAATTGTCCTAGGAGGCGTTCCGCTTCACCCATTGAGATTTTGTATTTTGTTTCTAGCTCGTTTAGAAGTGCAATTTTTTCAACCAGCCCTGTTTCCCTTTGCATCTCCATTATTGTTGAAAGCACCGTTTGAAGCTTGTCTCTTAGACTTTTTGGTTTTCCAGTCATTATAAGGTCTATGTCAAATTTGGATGAGGAGACGTCTATTCCAACCTCTTCAAGGGACCTATTCATTATAGCGATGGCTGCTTCTGCATCCTCTGTTGAAATCTTTTTTCTCAGGGCTAAGCGTGCTCTTGCTTCTGCTGTGCGTACAAGGGATTCCAGTTGCCGTGCAGTTATAGCTACTGGCGAACCTTCGGTTTCGCTTGCTGAACGCATAGCCATGTAAAAGTCTTTTAGACGTTGGATCGCTTCCTTTGTTAGTACTGGTTTTATTCCTTTGGCATAGCCTATGTATTTTCTTAGAAGTTCTGTTGGGATTGGTGGTTCCACGGGACTTGACCCTCTCCTGTGAATTTCGAGGATGTGCTCTGACATTTTGCTGTCTGCCTCTTTGTTCGGCTCATCTCTTAGGACGAAGATCAAGTCGAACCTTGAAAGTATTGTAACCGGTAACGAGATGTTTTCCGCCACTGTACGGTGTGGTTCATATCTTCCCAACGCGGGGTTTGCAGCTGCAAGTATGGCTGTTCTAGCGTTAAGCGTTGCGACGATACCGCCTTTTGCAATTGAAACAGTGTGCTGCTCCATAGCCTCGTGAATTGCAACTCTATCGTCCGGACGCATCTTATCCATTTCGTCAATACATGCAATTCCTTTATCAGCCAGTACAAGGGCTCCAGCTTCAAGAGTCATTCCGCCTCTTCTCTCTCGTATAACTGCTGCTGTTAAGCCTGCGGCTGTCGTTCCACGTCCAGAAGTATATAGTCCGCGAGGAGCAAGCCTTGCCACATATTGCAGGATCTGGGATTTTGCTGTTCCAGGGTCTCCTATCAAAAGAACGTTTAGCTCTCCCCTTATTGTTATGTCCGGAAGCGTTTTTCCCACGCCGCCAAAAAGAAGATATATTATTGCTTCTTTCACATGATCGTATCCGTATATCGAAGGTGCAATTGAACTAATGATTTTTCGATGTATCCACGGATCTTTTGCAAGTTCATGGATTTTCTCCTCTTCTTCTGGAGATGGAAGCACTGTTTCCGGTTCTTTACCTAGAACCTCAATTGAGTTGGCGTCTAAATGCAGGATGAATGCGCGGAGTTTTCCAACGGTTGGGAGTGTTGGTGCTACTGCCTGAACTGTTCCAACTATTGATACGTGGTCGCCTGGTCTTGCGGCGTCGACTATTTCGCTTCCAATGAGCTTGACGTTTAATGAGCGTGGAAGTTGTCCGGGTGGGAGGTCTTCTGGTCTTTCTTGAATTCGGAGGTCTTGGGAGTCTATGAATGTTGTTTCTTTTTGCATGAAGTCGAAGGGGCCTTTTCTTCTGCATGAGGGGTCGCTGCATGCGAAGGGGGCTCTTAAGAATGGGCCTGTTTGTTTTGTGTATGTTATTGTTCCGCATCTTTTGCATTTGAATGCTGCTTGCATGACCATTGGGCGGACTGGTGTTGAACGGACAACTATTCCTTGAACCATAACGAGTTTTCCGATGTGTTTTGAGCCAAGTTTTCGCAGCTGTGCAGTTTCTAATAATCGTACAATTCTGACCGTTACTGCTTCTGTTTCTGTTTTTTCAGCGTATTCAGGGTCTTCTATCCGCAATTGTGCATATACCGCGTTGTTGGCATGTTTGAAATACTCATCAGGGTTTTTCAAAATTTCTTCTGCAAGCTCTTGGTCAAAAGCCAAGAGGTCTTCGAAATCAACTATTATTGACGTTTTAGCTGCTACTGCCATTTGTGATATTCTCTGGCGGTATTTCTCTGTTTTGAAAAAGTCTTGCAAGTGTTCTTGAGGGTCTATGACTTCCAACTCTTCCGTCATTTTTCTTCTTCCTTGTTCTTGAGTATGTGTATTCGCCATTCACTGACAAGCTTGTAAATTTCTTCGTAGAGAAATCTTTCCTCCCTTGCAAACTTTCTTAGAATTTGCTCCGTTTGAGCTGGAGCTGAGGCAAGTGAAACAATTTTTTTTAATCTTGAATTTATAATATCTTGTGTCAACTGCCCAACTTTTTCGTATTCTCGCATTTTCTCAGGTTTTTTCGTTATTTCCTCTTTTAATTCCACTAAAAATCTTCGAAGTTTCGGATAGAAATCTTCTGGTAATTTAGATATTTGCCTAGTGGTTTGAACTCGTTCTTTCCATTGAATTTTATAAAGTTTAGCTGCGTCTAACATTTCTTCTTCTCTGAAACGGGCAATTCCAGACTTAACAAGTTCTCTGGCTACCCAGTATTTAACTTCATATTCATTTCCTTCTTCAAAAGGACCTACCTTTAATCCGGCAAGCTTGATTTCTGGGCAATTCCTATTTGAAACAATCTTCGCAAGTGAATTTTCAAAACTAAAATCCAAGTTTTTAATGGTTGATGAAACCTTCTTCACCTGCATTTTTCTCTCTCCTTCCTGCAATTATAAGCCTGTAAGATATAAAAACTGTAGTCGAAAAATTGTGACAGAAAAGTTCAGGGAAATCCAACTTAACACGGAGGAGCGGGTTAATGGGGGAAATAGCGGTTTGCATGGTGATATTTAAGTGTGCAGAAAGTAATGTTTAAAAGCAAAAGCTAATTTCTGTCGTATTCGGTTTACAAACGTAAAGATGTGGAAACATGTCTGAACAAAAAAGCAGTTTATATGAAGAGGCGTTAAAACCACTGAAGAAGGCGGCGGCTGTGCTGAATTTAGAACCTGACATTGTAGAGGTCTTAAGCAATCCAGAGCGTATTGTAATCGTTTCGATTCCTGTAAAAATGGATTCTGGCAAAATAAAGGTATTCACTGGCTACCGTGTGCGACATAACACATCCAGAGGTCCAGCGAAAGGTGGCATCCGCTACCATCCGGGAGTATGTCTGGACGAAGTTAAATCATTGGCATTTTGGATGAGTGTAAAAAACGGTGTTGTTGGCGTTCCTTATGGGGGTGGCAAAGGTGGAATCACATGTAATCCAAAAGAAATGTCGCAAGGCGAACTTGAACGACTGACAAGAGGTTATGCTGCTGCGATAGCAAAGTTTGTTGGGCCAGACCAAGACATTCCTGCACCTGATGTGGGAACAAATGCTCAGATTATGGGCTGGTTTGTTGATGAATACTGCAAGATTGCTGGGAAATGTCTTCCTGGAGTGATAACTGCTAAACCTTTGAGCATAGGCGGCTCTCGGGGAAGAGGAACCGCAACTGGTCGCGGAGCATTCTTCGCTACATTGGAAGCCGTTAAGGCTTTCAACATACCATTAAGAGGAGCGCGGGTTTCCATGCAGGGATATGGTAACGTTGCTCGACCTATAGCTAAATATCTGCATGAATTGGGATGCAAAATCGTGGCAGTGAGTGATTCTGTAGGTGGCGCATATGATCCTGAAGGTATGAATCCTTTGGCACTTGCAGAATTTAAGGACAAAATGCGCACTGTGAAAGGTTTTCTAGGAAGCAAAGAAATAAGCACTACAGATCCAATCACTGTAGACTGTGACATACTCATTCCTGCAGCCTTAGAGGGTCAAATAACCGAAAATAACGCGAACGACGTTAAAGCAAAGCTTATAGTTGAAGAGGCAAACGGACCGACAACTCCCGAAGCAGACAAGATACTGCATGAAAGGGGTGTCAAAGTAATTCCGGATGTTCTAGCTAATGCTGGTGGCGTCACAGTAAGCTATTTCGAATGGGTTCAAAACCGCATGGGATACTACTGGAGCGACGAAGAGGTCGATGAAAAACTGAAACAAGCGATGACAAAAGCCTTCCAAGATGTTTACCAAACTGCACAGCAACATCAAATAGACATGCGAACAGCTGCGTATGTTACGGCAGTTAGGAAAATTGTCGATGCAATGCGAGCATTAGGCCGTATCTAACTTCTTTCTTTTTTTGATGAGCTTAAATCGTTGTTCTAGGAACTGCCTCTGCTGGGGACTGGAAATCTTTGCGAATCTAAACTCTGTGATAACCATATTGGACACGATGTGGGAAGTTCTGAAAATGTTATGTGTCCATTAGTTGTGATAGAAATCATTGTTGTGTCAACCTAGTTTCTTTTTGCGTATGTGTTGAATAGCATTTATTAGCAGTTTTCTTTATTATGCTATGGAGGAGGCTTGCATCGTTGAGTTTTGAAATGTGGGCTGAAAAGTATAGACCGAAAACACTGGGTGACATGGTTAACCAGAAAGAAATAGTTGAACGATTGAAAAGTTTTGTTAGATCAAGGAATGTGTCGCACTGCATTTTTGCTGGTCCACCTGGAACTGGAAAAACTACTGCTGCGCTTTGTGTGGCTAGAGACCTTTACGGTGACGCTTATAGACAACGCATTATGGAGTTGAATGCAAGTGATGCGCGTGGTATTAACATGGTTAGGGAAACTGTGAAGACTTTTGCGAGGGTTCGGTCTATTGGTGAGATTCCGTTTAAAATAATGATTTTGGATGAAGCGGACAACATGACTTCTGATGCACAGCAAGCGTTGAGGCGGACGATGGAACGTTACACGGAAACATGCAGGTTCATTCTAATCGCGAACTACAGTGGAAAGATAATAGAACCCATCCAATCAAGATGTGCACCCTTCCGTTTTTCATATCTTCCACGAGAAGAACAAGACCGTTATTTGAGGTTGATAGCTGAAAAGGAAGGATTGAACCTTTTAGACGAGGGTTTGAGCGCTATTTTCGAAGTTTGTAGTGGAGACCTAAGAAGAGCGATAAACAATTTACAGGCAGCCGCCTCTCTGAATAAACCTATCAATGCAAAGGTTGTTTATTCGATTGCTGGAAAGGCAAATCCTACGGACGTAAGGAAATTGATAGAAATAGCCATGAATGGTGATTTCTTAGAAGCGAGAAAGCAATTGCGTAACATGATTCGAAAATACGGGGTGGCGGGAAGTGACGTAATTCGTCAAATCCACACGGAAATTTTCAGGTCAGACATTCCGGAACTTTGGAAGATAAAGCTTGCCGACATCGTGGGTGAAATAGATTATAGGCTTGTTCAGGGTTCTGATGAAGAGGTTCAGTTGAGTGCACTTTTAGCTAGACTTGTTGAAGCTGGCTACGAATTGGGAAAGAAGATTTAGGTGCGAAAGTGTGTACGCTGTTTGGGTTGTTGAGCACAAGCCAAAATCTCTGAACGAGGTCGTTGGCAACAGGGATGCTATCCAAAAGTTTGTTAGTTGGGTGAAGTCGTGGGAAAAAGGCATCCCTAAAAAGAGGGCTGTTTTTCTGTATGGACCGCCGGGTATTGGGAAAACTGTTACGGTTGAAGCCTTGGCTAACGATTTCCATATGGAGTTTGTGGAGAAGAACGCGAGTGATTACAGAACAGAAGATGCCGTGAAACGTTTTGCAGGGTTAGCTTCGCAATATGGGTCGCTGTTTGGTGGGAAGAGAATTGTTTTGCTTGACGAGTTGGATGGGTTGACGGGTACGGCAGACAGAGGTGGAGTAAAAGCGATAACTGGGATTGTTAAGACAGCGCAGTGTCCAGTGGTTTTGATAGCTAACAACGCTTATAACCCGCGTTTTTCAACTCTTCGCAACTACTGCCTTTTGATAGAGTTTAAGAAGCCACCAACGAGCGAAGTGATGAAGCATTTGAAACGGATATGCTCGCGTGAGGCAATTGAAGTTGAAGAAAACGTGTTAAAATTCTTTGCTCAACGTTCGCAGGGTGACGTCCGCTCAGCAGTCAATGACTTTCAAGCTTTGGCTCAAGGCAAGAAGAAGCTAACTTATGATGATGTTTCTTGGCTTGGTTACCGCGACAGGCAAGAGAAAATCTTCACCGTGCTGAGAATGATTATCTACGGAAAAACTTGTATGGGCGCAAAAAGGGCAGTTGACATGGCTGATGTTAACATTGATATGCTTTTTGAATGGATTTACGAAAACGTTCCAGCGCACTTCACTGATCCGCATGACTTAGTCAGAGCTATGGATGCTTTGTCGCTTGCGGACGTTTATCGTAGTAGAATTCGCTCCACTCAGAACTGGAGTTTCACTCGCTACGTAATTGACTTCATGACTGCTGGCGTGGCTATGGCGAGGCAGAACACTAAGGCTGGTGGTTGGATACCGTTTAAGTTTCCTGAGCGTATACGAATGTTGTCTAGGTCTAAGGCTGAACGTGCGATGCGGCTGAAGATCGGACGCAAAATCAAGCGTAAATGCCACATTTCAGCCGTCAGAGCCTCGAAAGAGATTCTTCCATATCTGAGAATCATCTTCAAAAACAATGCGGATATGGCTGTTGGACTTGCAAAATGGCTTGATCTAGAGCTTGAGATGATTGAATATCTCGCCGGAACCAAGAAAAGAGCAGAAGCGATCACTCAACTTATAGGATGAAATCTTAAACTCTAGCCTTCTGAGACGCTAGACCCCCCTTATATATAGGCTCTGACGGTTGTGAGCTGTTGAAAACCTAGGGGTGTCTATCGTTTTTTGTTTGCGCGGAAAAATCGCCAAAGTTCGAGGTTGTTTTAGTGTATTTTGCTTCCTTCAGCGATGTCTTTTTCAGGCTGCAAACACACAACGTTTCCTTTTTCGTCTTCGGCAGCCAAAATCATGCATTGAGATTCTACACCCATGAACTTTCTCCGCTGAAGATTCAATATAAAACCATACTTGTTACCCGCCAAGTCTTCTGGCTTATACCATTGCAGAAGCCCAGCAACAGCTTGCCTCTTTTCAGTTCCAAAATCCACGATCATCCTTATAAGATTTCGTGAACCCGGAATCTGATTTGCCTCTAAAACCTTTCCAACACGCATATCCAATTTCTGAAACTCTTGGAACGAGATTTCCATTTCGCAACACCATTTTTCAAAATCCATCAGTATAAGCTATTAAGTTTTGTGCATCTTCCTTCTACGTTTTATTTCCTTAACTGTTTTCGCAACTCCTTCCCAGCCTTCAACACTCTTCGAATGAACTATTTCGAAAGCCTCTTTCGAAGTCAACCCACGCAATTCCTCACCAACAGTTCTTCGCGTAAGATATGCTGCTGCATTCAAAACCTTGCCGTTCAACCTTGAATCCATCAAATCCGCTAAATGACAAATCAAAGCCTCAACAGTGTGCGGCCTAATTGGACCGTAGTCACCGTGATGGGAGGAGACCACGTGAATCAATTCTAACGGAAACCCTCTTCGAACAAGCTCAGAGGTCACAAGAGATAAGTGATCCAAGTAATCAGCTAAACGGGATGAGCCGTAACTTCCATTTTCCTTCACAATGTACGTAGCGGGCTTAAAAACATCATGTAACAGAACACCAGCTATAACGAAGTCACGGTTGACTTTTCCGCGGTAAACCTTCTCCACAGACTTGCACATTGCAATTGCTAGGTTAGCTGTTGAAACAACATGCTCCATATAACCGCCCGGATAGCAATGATGATGGGATAATCCAGCTGGCGAAACATCAACGGGCAAGCCTGAAAACCTTTTTCCGTCTATTTCAAACGCTGGGTTTTCCAACAATTCAATAACTTTTTCACGAAGTCTCTTATCGCGAATTTTATCCGCTAATGCCTTAAGTTTAGGATGAAGCAATTTACATTCCACTCCTTATTTGTTAACCGCTGAAGCGATATTGATTTTTCGTTTTTCCGCCGTTGCTATCTGATGAGCCTTCAAGATTGGTTCGGGAATACGACTGTGACATATACAATGCCTAACGATTTTAACTGCTGTTTCCAACGAAACCATGTGCCCCACGCTAACGTAAACAGGGTTACATCCTTGTTTAGTTTTAACTACTGCACCGATAACTTCGTCTTCATGTTTAAGCAATGCAACATCCTTTTCACTCATTGTATCTTCAACCTCACCGAACAGTCTGCCTTTAGCGACACCTATCGTTGGTTTCCCTATCACAAGTCCCAGATAGCTTGCAAATCCACATCGATAAGGATGGGCAAGACCATGGGCATCAACAAGAAAGACGTCAGGCTGCAAACGCAAATTTTTAATGCATAGGACTGTTGGTGGGATCTCTCTAAAGGAAAGCAGTGTTGGAACATACGGAAAGCGAGCCTTGCAAAGCACAGTTTTTGATTCCACAAGTTCTAGAGAGGCATAATCCAAAACTGCCACGGCGCCAACAGCCAAGTTTTTCACGTAAGCAACATCAACACCGGCAACAAAATGAATTTTTTCTGGTAGCACGTCCTCAAGTACAATCTGTTTAGACAATTTCAACTGCGTCTTATGTGCCTTTTCAATGGAAAAGTTAGGCTTTGACTTGACAGCACCCATTCTTTTCTACTCATTTGCTCTTCTCAAAACCTGTCCTTCTCTTTTTTGCCATTTTCTCAAAACGCTTCAAATATTTTTCCAACGAGCTTCTCCGTGCCTCTTGTGTTACGTCACCTCGTGTAGTCTCGATAATCCTTCTTGCAATGTCACATTTTCTTCTAAGTCCTGGAACAAGCATGTAAGCCTCATCCATGCCCATGAGTTCCGTGTATATCTCATCCATTATTTGCAAGCATTTTTCAGCCTTTTCTACATTTGCCTCACGCAAAGCATCCAATGCCAAGCGTCTGCATTCTCCTATAACATCGGCTAGTCCAAGTATATAATCAACCGAAGGCACGTTGATCTCCTCCGGCGTTATGAACCTTGATTCTTCGATTAAGTTTAGAAATATGTTGGCTTCGGAGTATTCTTGCCGCGCAGCGTTAAACAAGCCACTGTAAATAACCTGTGGATATTTGGTTGAGGCGTCATTAAGACTCAAAATGATTTCCTTTGCTTTTTTGATGAGCTTTTTTGCTTCGTCAAGTTTTTTCTGATGAATGAGAAGTATTGCTTGCTTGGAAAGACGTGTTGCCTTTCGCATGTCTTTTTGAGCTTTTTCCCGCACTTTCTCTTTTTCTTTTAACTCCTTTCTTATTTTGTTCAAAAGGGTTTTCAGAGAGGGCATAAGCTTAACATCCTGTTACACTAGAAGTAGACATGCAAGTATTTTATAGTATTGTTTAACAAATTGACCGAAAACGCACATTTTTCTTCCTTTTGTAAAAGACTACCGTTCTAAAAGAAAAAATCATCTGTAAATGGACGGCTTCTTGGTTGTCGGGGTTCTTAGTCAGTCTCTTCTTCTACTGGTGGTTCCCATTTGTTTACGAGCAGCTTTTTGGCGCCGCCAGGTTTGAACCCCACGTTAACGAATATGGAGTCCGCGCCTTTGAATGGGAACATGCTGTCTTCAGCTAAGCTCTTCGGTATGTAGATCAAGTATTTGCCGTCTTTCCTTCTGAACAAGCGTCCTCTTCCTTCGCTGACCACTTTGGCAACACCTAGCTCAATTTGAGGTTTAAAATCTCGGACTGAAATTTCAGTAAAAGGCTTATTTAACCTTTGTTATTATCGGTTCTGTTACCTCTTCGATTGATTAAGCTTTTCTGCGACGCTGTTACCTTTCGGTTGATATGCTTTTACTACGAGGATGTAGAGAGCATTCTAGCAGAAAAGTAATAAAGAGACTTAACGTTCTTTCTTTTTTGAGGGAAGTTTCTTGAAAATCACGGTAGAATGTGAAAAACCAAAATACGCTAAGGGAAAGTACGACTTTGAAACACTTGAAAATGTATTTAAGTTTCTTGTCGGGATAAAGGGTTTTCCGAGAGGTAATATTGGAAGTTTTCTTCTAACAATCGCTAAGGACGGTTGTATTCATGGTGTTTATACTGCCCGATATGCACTCAAGATAACATCAGATTTCCATGACTACGCACTAGCACAAAAAGTCGCAACAGAAACAAGGCTCGTGGGAGCCTTCGATCGAGTAAGCCCTAAACTTGACATAGCTTTGGTTTTCGCAAAATCTTTTGACAAAGAAGCAAGCGAACACCAGACAAATTAGTTCTTCTTGCTTGCGTTCTGGGTTAGGGTTATCCATAGGTTCTATTGGCATATTTTTCCTTTGGGATATAGAGAATGCATCGAAAGTTCACAAAATACAAACGCAAACAATCACGACGCAAAGTATGCGGAACTAGAAGGTAGACTGTAAAGGGCAAAGAATCTACTTGTGATTTCTTTTGAGAAAAGGTTAATTGCCTTGAGGACGGATTAAACTCTTGGGTGAAAACTTGTCTAGAAGAAGACAACAAATTAGTCCTATTACTATAGTTATCGCCATAGTGATAATGTTTCTGATTGGAAAATTTCTCGGGTTGCTACAAATATTCAATATTGACCCATTTGGTGTAGAACCTGAATGGGTATATGGTGTGCTTGCTATCGGTATAGGTGTGCTCTACAAAGAACTTAGGGACTTGGGCAAAGAAGTGAGAGGACGACTTCAAAACATTGACAATACTCTATCTATATTGAGAGAGAGATTAGCTACATTGGAAACCAAGGCTGACATAAAGACAAAATAAGCCTATCTTTTTATTTACTTGCGTTTTGAATTAAGGTTATCCACTTGTTTTTGCCTTTTATGGTTATTCCGCATGCTTCTGCTGGTGTCTTACCGTCTAATCCCTGATGCGGTCGTATGTAGTTGTGGAAGATTTGGTATCCTTTCAGTATTGGTGTATCTTTTTTCTTTAATCCCCTCATGATTTTTTCTCTGTCTCGAATTTCTCCATTCAGCCTCTCCATTTTGTTATTATTCATGTCACCCTTCAGTTTGATGTGTCGAATGTGTTCTGTTCTTGGTTTACGAAGAGTCCTAAACTCTTTCTTGTAAGCGTCATTATATGCTGGAAGCCCATCAGTTACCAGAGTCATAGGCTTTGTTCCAGTAACTTTCTTCGCCATTTGAAACAACTTTCTGGCGTCATGCTTATACTTAGATTCTGCAACTTCTTGAGCAATCCAAAATCTTGTTTCATCATCCATAATAGCAAACACGTACTTCATGTCACCTTTGAACTTCATCCATAACTCGTCTGCTCTCCAAGTATCCGAAACCTTAGGTCTCAGCTTTTCGATATATTTCTCCATCAAACCAACATACTTTTTAATCCACATATACACAGTCTTATATGAAACTTCAACACCTAACAGCCTAAGGGATTTTTGAGTATTCCTTAACGATTCTCCGCTAAAGTATAGTTGCATTGCTGATGTAATGGCTTGAGGATTATGCTTCATCCTCTCAAACCCAATATTCACGCTAAAGGTTTTTCCGCAATCTGCACATAGAAAACGTTGAATATCACCACACTTGTTATGCCTAACGCCGTACTTCTTAATGTTAGAAGAATGACAATAAACACACTCAGAAATCACGATCTGCTCAATAACCGTATCTTTCCTTACTTGCTCCTTCAGTTTTATGCTAATCTCTACAGCCCAAGCATGCTTACATTTGACTCCTCTAAACCCATGATCGGGACACTCACAAATCCACTCATCCTCAACCTTAGAAACAAGATAACTGCCATTGCCACTCTGAGAAAGAACCTCATAGGTAGAATCATCAATCCTTTTAACTTGCCTACTCTTGTGAGCAATTGCTAGCCCTCTTATTTCCCTCGGGTTTTCGTTCAAAGGTTGACTTATCTCCATTTTTGTTTACCTTCTAGTAATATACTAATAGGTATGCTGTATAAATACTTTTTGGTATTATAGTTCTGGTATAATAGCAAAGGTTATATACGAAAACTATATTATTATTTGACTATGAGTAAAGTTCCAATAATGGGATACCGTTGCCTACGTTGTGGACATGAGTGGTTACCGAGAAGAAATTCTAAAAATCCGCCTAAAGTTTGTCCTAAATGCAAGAGTCCTTACTGGGACAGACCGAGAGAGAAGCCATCAAAAGAGCTTAACAGCACAAAAGAAGCAAAAAAGAGTGAGAAATCTTGAGCTTAAACCTTTACACTCACCCAGATGCCAAGAATAAAGTCTGCAAATTGAAGAATCTACGGAATGAAAGTAACGCAGAACAAAACTTTCTAGTTCCTCTTCTTGAAGAATTTCCCAAGGTTCTCACTAAAAGCGAAATTGTTGTTATTGTTAGCCGACTAGAGGGTTGTTAGATGGGTGATCTGAATATGCCGACAATGACGTTAGATCATCCGAAGAAGTTAAATCACCACGATGAGTTAAAAAGAGTGATACTTATGCCAAGAGTCCATGACACAGAAACTGATGCATATGCATGGATTAAACGTGATTTAAAAGAGAAAGGTTGGGATGTTAGAAATCCTGCGAGACACCCTCATGGAGAAGTATATACTCAAAACGAAGTGTTTAACCATCAAGAACTTGGCACACAGCTTGGAAGGGATCAACCTGAGAACGTTGTCAAGATTACAGAACATGATTTTTGGGTTATAGAAGCAAAAAGGTCGCATACCCAACTTCAGCAAGCTTTAAACCAAGCTAAGGGATATGCGAACAATATAAACCGAAGCGATTCTATAAAAGCCGTTATCATTTCTGGTGTTGCAGGGAATGAATATGATGGCTACATTACAAAAAGCGTGTTTTTTGATGGGACAGATTTCAGACTTATAACAATCAACAGAAGAGAAGTTACAGGTCTGCTCCAAAGAGAAGTGGCTAAACGAATAGTAAGAGAGAACGAACCAAATTTAGAGGACATTCCAATCGATAAAGCACTATTCTTATATAAAGCTGAGAAAATCAATGCGATTCTACATTTAGGTGCTATAAACAAGAATTATCGAGCACGAGTCATGGCAGCTTTACTACTATCATTAATTGATGAGACCCCACCTAATCGCAACAATCCACCGACAATTTTAATAGATGAGATTAACAGTAGAGCAAGAAGAGTTCTAACATTACAAGGAAAAGGAAATTTTGCCGACTTTATCAGAATAGCCTTACCTCCTACAGAAGATAACCATGCAAAATTTAGGAACGCTCTAGTTCAGACAATGCAAGAGTTAGATAGTTTGGAAATACGGTCTGCAATGAACTCTGGAACTGATGTATTAGGCGAGTTTTACGAAGTATTTCTCAAATATGGAAATGGAGCTAAGGAAATAGGGATCGTTCTTACACCAAGACATATAACGAAATTCGCTGCTGAAGTGGTAAACGTCACTCTACAGGACATAGTTTATGATCCGACTTGCGGAACAGGTGGCTTTCTTGTTGCTGCTTTGGATTATGTTAAAAGAAACTCAAATGAAACCCAGTTGAATAGGTTCAAACAGTACAATGTATTTGGAATTGATCAGGAACCTGAAGTCGTAGCCTTAGCTCTTGTGAATATGATATTTAGAGGAGATGGAAAGACCAACATTACTGAGGGCAATTGCTTCCAAAAAAAACTTAAATCTGAAGTTATTGATGGACATCCATCTGCAACATATGTCAGTCTCGAAGAATCCAATGAAAACCAAGAACCTGTAACAAAAGTTCTTATGAACCCACCATTTGCACTCAAAACAAGTGATGAGAAGGAGTACAAATTTGTCGATCATGCTTTGAAGCAGATGCAAGATGGTGGTATCTTCTTCTCAGTTTTACCTTCATCGATAATGATAAAAGGTGGCAAAGTGTTAGCTTGGAGAAGACAACTTTTACAACATAATACTCTACTGGCAGTGATAACATTTCCTCCCGACCTATTTTATCCAATAGGGCAACATACAATAGGCGTATTCATCAAGAAAGGCATTCCACACCCTAGCAGTCAGAATGTGTTTTGGATACGTGCAATAAATGACGGACTATTGAAAAAGAAAGGTAGGAGATTACCAAACCTAAGAGCCTCAAACGATTTAGAAAGAATAAAAAATAGCCTGAAATCCTTTATTATAAACCCACAGATAGAAATAGAAAACATCCAAGAATTTCAGAAGGCAAGCCCAATAGACCTTTCAGACAGGCATTTGGAACTGGTTCCAGAGGCACACTTGAGTTCAAGGGTACCCACGATCACGGACATAGAAGATGGTATGGAAAATCTAATCAGACAAAGTGTTGCTTACATGATCAAATCTAGAAGGGAGAACGCTTTTAATGGTCAAAATGACTGATATATTCTATGTTAAAAGAGGAAAAGGTGAATATAGAGAAAAATTAGAGAAAGGCAATACTCCTCTCATTTCTGCTACGAATACAAATAATGGAGTTATTGACCATGTCGATATAGAGCCAACTTTTGAAACACCTGCTATTACAGTTGAAAGAGTTACTGGACAAGCATATGTTCAACTTTTTAATTTTGCAACCGTTCCAGATGACATATCCGTTCTCATTCCAAAAGAATCGATGAGCTTACGGAAACTATTCTATATAGCATCTCAGATCAATCTCTCAAAATGGAGATTCAACTATGCAAGAAAGTTGACACCTACACGATTAAAACCTCTTGAGATTGACTTATCAGGCTTTCGTGATGATGAACTGAACTTATCGCAACGATTTCCAGAAGATTCTGCTAGAATTAGCATAGAACATAATAGTAATTTCCAATCCTTCAATGTGGTGGGTTTGTTTGATATAGATAGAGGAGATTTCCATGCGTTGGATCGGCTTGATGAAGGTGAGATTCCTACCGTATCAAGAATTGGCGAAGATAATGGAGTCACTGGTTATTATGAAAAACCTGACAATGCCGAAATATATGAAAAAGGCTTGTTGACAATATCTACCGTTTCAGGAGATGCCTTTGTTCAGCTAGACGATTTCATAGCAACAGATAACGTGTTGATATGTAAACCTAAGAGGCAGTTCCGAATTACCACTTTATTCTTCATCCAACTGATGATAAACCTGCAAAAGTGGAGATTTTCTTATGGAAGGCAACCTTACAAGAGAATTTTCTCGAAGACAAGAATATTTCTCCCTGTCAATAATAATGGAGAGATTGACGAAGACTACATCGAAGAACTTGTGACAAATTGTTATGGATGGGCAATGATAGAAAGACATCTTAATCCACAATAGCATTTATTCGTTAATTCTTTAACATAATGTGAAGATACTCCGCATAAGCCTCATTCTGCAACAAGGAGAATTTGTTGAGCCTCAGTTTGCAATACAAGCCTTAACTACGCACCAGTATCAGCCATCAACCGAAAAGTAACACCTTCACAGAAAAGCTTAATCAACCTAAGAGGTAACAGCACCTTATTATCTGAGACAAATAACTCGATTCGAAATCGAATCTAAACCTAAAAACTGAATCATTTTCAAACTAAACTCAATTATCAGCAAATCTGATGGGCTTCTCAAGTCTGCTCAGTAACACAACTCGGCTCTCTTCTGATTCATCAATCATGTTGTAACCTGTCTCTTTTCCCAACCGCATTGCGAAATCACATATTTCTCTGTGACTCGGCATATTTTCATAGTTCAACCGTAGCCTAGAAAACCCAACGTGAACGTAAGCTTTAGGCTCAACATATGTTGAATCAGCCTTTTCAATTAGTCTGGCGTAGGCTTCAGCATTTTTCATGTTGAGATTACGCACAGATATTACTCGAATAACTGTTGGACATTTGAAGCTGGGCAAAATCTCCAGTGTTTCGTTAAGTTTTTCCCAGGCCTTCGGGATCTGTGGGCGGCAAACCTGTTTATGTGTTTCTTTGTCTGGGGCACAAACCGAAATGTAGAGTTGTGTAGGTTCCTCGCTTAAGTTCGCCAGGGCTGAAGGTACTGTTCCATTAGATACTAGAAACGTGGTGAATCCTCTTCTGTGGAATGCTTGGATCAGTTCTCCTATTGGTTTGTAGAGTGTAGGTTCACCTGTTAGGCTTATGGCTGCATGTTTAGGCTTTGAAGCTTCTTTGAGTTTTTTCTGGTTTGTTTTCGGGTTTCCTTTGTATCCGCTTAATATTTTAAGTTGTGCCTTGATGCTTCCTTCAACAATTTTTTCCGGTGAATCCCCTTTTGGCATTTTCATTTCGTTCCATGTTATTCCCAAGTCGCCGCTCTGGGCTCTCCAACAGAATAGATTGTTGTGTACAATAGAAAAGAGCTGGCGTCATCTGTATGTATTGATGCGTTTTTATTCCGTAGAACTTCTGTTTGTAGCATGGTCTGTCATGAATCAATGTTTCGTAGAGCCATCTACACCTTTTGACAGCCGAGTGTTTGCCCACAAGGTGGTATTTTTGCTTCTTCAACGCTTGTATAAGCGAAGACGGAACCAGAGTCTCCAAGATGTCACTTTCCCAAGTTATACTTGCTTTTGGGAACATAAGATAATAAACTGTTTTATAAAACCGTTTCAGGAATATGCGTTCGGATAGTCAAGTATGAGGGCGATGTTGGGAAAACTCTTGAAGAGGGCATTAAACTATTAAGTGGTTTCGGAATCTTAAAATCGCCCTTCATTATAAAGCCCAAAATCTGCGCAAGTGTAGATAGAAATGGTTTTGCCATTACCGCCGTAAAGATAGTTGGAGCTCTGATAAACTTGGTTCTAAAAAAGGATGGGTACATGTCGGTCAAGATAGTCGAGTCGGACAGTGAGTCCAAATTGACATGCGCGATTTTCAGTTTTCAAAACAATATTCAACTTTCTTGAACTCAGCACAAAGTTTAGCAACCTCTTTTTTGACATTTTCTGGTTGTTCCTTGTCGATAACCGTTCTTTTTATTAGTTCAGCTATTTTCAACATTTCTCTTTCCTTCATTCCACGCCTCGTAACCTCGCAAGTGCCAATCCTAACACCACAATCAACAATTATGTTTGCACATTGAAGTTTTTCCGCAATAACTCTGCCCTGTTCAAAGCCTCCATAATCTAACAGCACCTGATGCGACTGGGTGAAACCCAAATGTTGACAGGTAACTGGAAAGCCATAATCGTACAAAGCTGCAGCCAAAGCTTTTGCGTTACGTATCACCTGCTCTGCATAGGCTTTACCAAAACTTTTCATTTCAGCCAATGCCAAGGTCAATGCTGCTATGCGGTTCCAGTGGGCATTGTCCACAAAAGTCGGATAGATCTTTGCTTTCATGATTTCTCCATGGTCTTGGTCTGCTAAAATTATGCCTCCTTGGGGTCCAAACAGGGTTTTATGAGTTGAGCCGAAAAGCGCTGATGCTCCTTCTTTCAAAGGGTCTTGGAAATGTTCGCCAGCAATGAGCCCCATGACATGAGAGCCATCAAATCCTACATGTGCACCGTTTTCATGAGCAACTTCAGTCAACTCCTTAACTGAGTGTGGAAAAGTGATTAGACTTGCGCCGAAAATCACGATTTTAGGCTTGACACGTGTTATGGCTTCTTTTGCTTCTTCAACCTTTATGTTCATGTCATGCTTGGAAAAAGGAAAAGGCACAGCTTTAAGGTTGAATAGTCCAGCTAAGCCGTCTTTCCACATTCCGGGGTATCCGCCATCTTCAGGAGAAATGCACATAAGCATATCATTGGGCTTTGCGAAACTAGCTATGAAAATTAAATCAGCAATATGCCCAGAAAGAGGACGCAAGTCTGCAGTTTCAGCTCCAAAAAGGTCTTTCGCGATTTCTTCGCCATACTGCTCAATATTGTCTATGAAGCGTGTTCCCATGTAGAAGCGGCCTCTAGAGGTGTAGCGGTGGGCAAGCTCTGAGGAGAGAAGTCCTCTAACAGCAGGGCTCATAACGTTCTCGGAGGGAATGAGGTTTAAGCATTGTTTTCCACGCCACTCCTCATGCTTCTTAACGAGACCTAAAATTTCATCAATCATACCCAAATCCTCAGGGTTTAAGCAATAACTTACTCTTTGCACATTTAAGTTTCTCTGCTAGAACAAAGTCATGTCATAAAAGCTAAAGCTTACAACATTCCAAAGTGGCGATGTCACCCGCAAAATCCTTTTTTCTGCTTTTGTAGTGTTGCATGTTACTTTCTAGCCAGTTTGTCCATTATAGTCCCAAAAAACCGTGCCACTTGAACACCTACTGGAAGTCCGAGAAGCAAGCTTTTGAGACTAACCGAGTAGTAATGAGCAGTGTTACGTTCAAGATTTTTGGTTTCCTCAAGCCAAGTACGAAAGTTTTTGACTTCTCTTTCAACCTCTGTCAGCAGTTCTCTTTTAGCCTTGAGATCTGTCTTGGCAAAGTTCTCTGTGCGTATCCTAATCGTATCGGCAATAGTCCTCTGGCTGTATTCCTCGTATAGTTCAAAGCTTCTCAGGTGGCTCTCTTCAATATCGTGTGCTTCAAGCTCGGCCACGAACTCTCCTGTTTTCGATTGCATGAACGAGGCTTTCTGATCTCAGTATATTTTGCTTATGAATTTTCTATTCATATTCAGCTTCCATGCAAAGGCAACTAGGCAACCATGTCCACGCTAGTAGTCTATAACTGAGTTGCCCACTTTTAGAGGTGCCTAGGGTCTGTTTGTAGTGCCGAGAGTCGGGTTTGAACCTAAGTCAAATGGAGGCATCTCTCGCATTTCCCTTTATTCTGTGCCTACATGCTAAGAATCAAGAACGTATGCTAATCAAAGAGTCTCGCTTGTAATCTCGAATTTGTCGTTTCTCTCAGTCATTTCGTGTATCTTCCCTATTGAAGCAAACAACCACTTTCTTGTCTTCTCATATTCTTTGAATGAGAAATAGAGCGGTGGATTCAGCTGTATGAGTCTGTCTTTTGTCCCAAGCTGTTCAATCTCTTTATCAACAGATAGTGAAATGATTTCTCCTAGAATGAGGCAACTTGAACCAATGGGCTTTGTCCAAAGCACCTTACATTCTACATGAGCCTTACATTCATTTATTCTAGGAGGTTTCACCTTTTCGGAGGGAAAAATTG
Source organism: uncultured Candidatus Bathyarchaeia archaeon (assembly GCA_964598485.1). Classification (GTDB taxonomy): domain Archaea; phylum Thermoproteota; class Bathyarchaeia; order Bathyarchaeales; family Bathycorpusculaceae; genus SOJA01. The sequence goes on along the minus strand of CAZRCD010000001.1, from coordinate 394,290 downwards.
TCAGACTTGCCTTTTCTAACTCACTGACTCCATATGGGAAATGCTTGCTGGTTACCCATATTTGTTTCAGTAGATCCACGCTTGGGAAGTTAAGGACAAATTCTTTCGTTTCCAGAACATTCCGGTAGGTGTCACGTTTCATGTTTGTTGAAAAGAGCACTCGTGGCGGGTTGTAGTCAACAATTGAGAACCAACTGTATGGCGCCGCGTTGATTGATCCATCTTTTCCAACAGTTGTTATTATTATGGCTGGTTTCAGATTCAGTAACGTTAAAACTTCACTTCCTATGGGTAAACTGATGAAATTCGCCAAGGCACGCACCTGTCTTTTATTCAGTTAAAAGAAGGTTATAAAAGTGATTTGAATACCTGAATCGCGTACGTTGCAGGATGGGCACTAGATTGAAAGGTAAAGTTTAAAATGCTCCCAGTATTAGAAGTGTTCACAAACTTAAATGGACTCAACGAGGGAAAACATTTGACAAAACCCCTATTCGCAAAGATTAAACCTTTGGTAATCTTGCTAATAATTCTAACATCTACCATGATAACTCTTTCATTTTTACCAGAAACAAAAGCTGAAACAAGAATAGTCTTCATTAATCCTCATGAAGGAAAGGTTGGAGCAACTGTTCAATTAAACGCTAACGTAACCACAGAAAACGGGGAATACGTGATACGCTTTGATGGAGAAACCATAACTAGCGGAAATGCTACAGGAATCGATGTAGATGCCACATTTACGGTTCCGTCTGCTTCAGCAGGCAGCCATGAGGTCATGATAATTGACGTGAATGCTGGAGAAAATGACACAGCAGCCTTCACGGTGTTGACTTCATATTCAATGGAAATCGACGTTCCCGAACCGCCAAAACAACTGCAAGAAGGTGACCCAGTGCCAATTTCCGTAAATGTAACTGGAGGGGAATCAAGCAAAACATTTGTTGCAAACATTACAGTTCAAGCTCCCACTAACGTATCATACACAAATATGCTCGATGTTAATACATCGGATGTTGGAAACGGTAGCGCAGCCATAATCTATCCAGAGCATTTTCCGATAGGCACCAACACCAACTTTACTGGAAAATATAAAGTGTTCCTCAATGGAACACTTGCGAATCAAACTTTCATCATAGGATTAACAAACTCCACAGAATACCATAGATCACAATCCGTAGATATCAAGGCGGCGGGTTACAAACCAAACGAAAACGTTACTATCACCATAAGTTTCGGGGAGAAAATAATTCATTTAAAGAATGTAACCGCTGAGGAGAACACAATCCACTACTCGAACTGGACCATACCCTCAAACGCCTTAATTGGAACTTACACTGTAAATGTTACTTCCTTATCATCAAACGCAACGGCAAAAAACCCACCTGACATCCAAGATTTCACGGTTCCAGGTTTAGCGATTAACATCACTACAAGAAACCTTGCCAAAGAACCTGTACCCAATGTTATGATCCAAGTTTTTGAGAACGTTACGTCAGCTGTGAACGTAACAAGTAATTCAGAAGGTTTGGTAAGTCTGATGCTTGAAATTGGCATTTACGCCTGTGAAGCATATTTTAAGGATGAAAAGGTTGGTGAACGTGCACTAAACATCACCAAGGAAGAGTCATTTAATTTTACCTGTAACCTTACGAACTTGAAAATCTTGGTCATGGATAGATCTGAAAACCGTTTTCCAGAAGTTAAATTGTATTTAACACCGGAAAATCAGACTTTGTTCACAAACATTACTGGAACAACAGTGTTTCCTTCGTTGCTGCCCAACGTTACCTACGTTTTGAACGCTTCACGTTACGATAAGCAATTTAACACAACAACGATTCCACGGTTCCTCGTAAACGAAACCGCAATAGCATGGTTTAACGTAACCATCATTTGCCCGACATTAACATTGCAAGTTAACGTCACTGATGCAAATAATCAACCAATCAGCAACGCCGTAGTGAACGTTCAAGAAGTAATGGGCGGACTGTATTATGAAGGAAACACTGTTGAAGGAACAGCAATGTTCAACTGTACTTTCGGTAGGTATACAGTAAAAGTTTACACTAGTGGGGTAGAGGTTAATGAAACAGTCACAGACTTGTTCCAAAATGAGAACATGTCTATACGCTGCAAGCTTTACGGTTTAACCGTTTCAATTAAGGTTGTCGACTATTTCGGACAACCAATTCCAAACGCAAACGTAACACTGCAACGAGAAGGACTACCGCCACGTTCAAACATAACGGAATACAATGGAGTGGCTGCATTTAGTGATTTTGTCGGCGGGAGTGTACAAATAGCCATTTATTTAAACGACCAAACACAGCCATGCATAGAAACCGCATCCTCCGTTGTTTCATCAACAACCATCGGAATCAAAATAGGAAAGTACGTACTTATCGCTGGCATTCTTGTTGGAACCAGCCAGTTAACAACAGCATTAATAATCGCAGCATCCATAATACTCATCGTTTCAATAGAAGTTTACAGAAGAAAACGTTCTAAATTGCAGAAAAGCTCAGACTAGAGCTAGAATAAAGAGTTTGAGGGAAAAAACTTTATATTAGCTCATGCGAAAATACTTGTCAGGTAAGAAATGCTGCAATAGTAAAGTTTTGTTTAACACCACAGGTTGTGCATATATTGGCTCAGGTGAAACGTTGTTCTCCAACATGTAAATTCTTTAGATGTGCAAAGAATGCTGCTGTCTACCGTCGAGATGATGTATGGTGCAAATGGACCGGGGACTCGTGTAACGTTGCAAACTGTACCTATGCTATGTGCGTAAAAAGACGACTTCTCCCAGGAGGAATCTGCGGAGAAACCGTGAAAAGAAAGACAACTGAGAAAGGGCCAGAGGAGGTTGTTGGCCCAGCAATAAAGCTTCGTGGAAAGGCTCTTCGTAGGATCGGTGAAAAAGAAATCTTCTGAAATCATTAGTTTCAGCAACGAGTCAAATCAAATCTTCAAAGGATTAAATAGTCCATTTCTTAGTTAATATTAGGCTTTTATTTTGCTGAAACACGTTTGACAACGGGCGGCCTAATTTTTTTCAGAACTCTGTAGCCGCAGATAATGCATTTTATTTGTCCACCACGGAGTTCCAACTCGTCTGAAGGAACCTTTGCCCCGCATCTTATGCATTCATAAACAATACCTGTGGGTTTCTTCTCTTCCTCCATAATGCTTCCTCTTTTACAAACGAGTACCATCCCACCTTTTTAAAAATGTTTCCATAAATACTACACTGTGAGATGGATGTCTTGAAAAAACGTTTGAAAAATCGTCTTTCACAATTTGTTTCTTCCGAGGATCTAGCTTACATCTACGATTCTTATGATGTTATTGGAGATATAGCGATAATACGCGTAACCGAGAAGTCAAGAAAATACAGCCGAAAAATTGCAGAAACAATTATGAACGTTCAAAAGAATGTAAAAACGGTTTTAGCTCAAACAAGTTCTGTCTGTGGAGATTTCCGACTTAGAAAACTCAACTTTGTCGCTGGCGAAAACAAGACCGCTACAGTTCACAAGGAATACGGCTGCTTATTCTCTGTTGATGTTGAAAAATGCTATTTCTCACCTAGACTTCTGTACGAGCGAATGCGGATCGCAAAACAAGTTGTAAACAGAGAGGTTGTTGTGAACATGTTTGCTGGAGTAGGCTGCTTCTCCATAGTTATTGCTAAACATTCAAAGGCTGAAAAAGTCTACTCGATTGATGTTGACCCCGTGGCATTTCAATTCATGCAAGAAAACATTAGGCTGAACAAGGTTTATCGAAAAGTTATCCCCATACAAGGAGACGTCAAAGAAGTCATTGAGAAAAGACTACGCTGTACAGCGGATAGGGTTCTCATGCCCCTACCAGAAAAAGCCTTTGAATATCTGCCTCATGCCGTGTCTGCTCTTAAAGAAGCTGGAGGATGGATACACTACTATATAATTTTGAACACGCCAAGAAAAACGAGAATCCCATTGAGAAGGTTAAGCTGAAAGTGGCTGAAAAACTTCAAAGCTTAGGTGTAACCTTTACGATTCCGCTTGATCGTGTCGTTAGGACAACTGGTCCGAACTGGTATCAAGTAGTTTTGGACATTAAAGTGAATTTTTGTGGACACAATAATACACGAATCCATGAAAATGTTTTATAGTCTAAATAGGGAAATACGTTGGAGGGATGACGATATGAAGAAGAAGTTGATGGAGATATTGGCTTGTCCGATAGATAAGCATTATCCGCTTGAATTGCTTGTTTTTGAGGAGAAAGAGGAAATAGTGGAAGGCTTAATCATCTGCCCAAAATGTTTAAGATGGTATCCAATTCGAGATGAGATTCCAGAGATGCTTCCTGACGAACTGCGAAAAGAAGTTGAAGACATGCAATTTTTGAGAAAATGGAAGGAAAAGGTTCCAGAAAAAATCCTGTTAGAGGGTAAACCTTTCAATCTGAGAAACGAAACAAAGAAATCTTAGTTTTTCACTTTAGTTTTATTACTCTGCCTGCTGCTGAAGATTTTAACGCTGACTCTGCAATTCTGAGGGCTTTTAAGCCGTCCATGCCTGTTATTAGCGGCTTTTCCTTTTTTAAAACACAATTTGCAAAGTGTTGGAGTTCAAGTTTTAAAGGTTCTCGCCAAGCAATTCTCGGCTGCACAGTCTGCTTTGCATTCTCAATTGTTAGTTCTTGTGTGATGTAATCAAGTTTCATTATGGCTTCGCTTCCAGTAATGACTAATATCCGCGTCTTGTATGGCGTCAACCAGTTAGATTCAATGAAAGCACTTTTACCCCCTTCAAAGGTGAGCATTATCTGGGCATAGTCCTCAAACTTTTTATGTTTCATTCTTCCAGTTTTTGCATAAACAGCAATTGGGTCTTCGTCAAAGAGGTGTCTCGTTATGTCTATGTCGTGGATTGCTATGTCCTTGACAACCCCTACGTCGCCTATTCTTTCGGGCCATTGGGAAACCCTTTTTGCCGTTGCACACACAAGATCACCGATTCTTTTGTTTTTAATCGCCTTTTTGATGTGTTGGACTCCCGGAATAAACCGCATCAAAAAGCCTACTGTAAGGTGCAAATCCTGCTGTTCTGCTGTTTCTAACAATTTTTCCGCCTGCTTCATGTTTGTTGCCATTGGTTTTTCAACTAAGACATGTTTTCCTGCTTTCAGAGCTTTTAGTGCTTCTTTTGCAAGGCTCGTTGACCACGTACAGATGCTTACCGCTTTGATGTCTTTTCTCTTCAGCATTCTTCCAAGGTTTGTGTAGGGTTTTGCACCAAATTGCTTAGCCACGGCTTTGGCTCTTTCAGCGTTTATGTCACAAACTGCTAAAAGTTCTGTTTCTTCTAACTCTTTGTAAACTCTCGCTTGATTTCTTCCCCAGAAACCAGTTCCAACAACCGCAACACCTAACTTTTTCATTTTGTCCAAACTCCTCTTCCTAAGCCACGATATATGAAACCTTCCCTTTCAACTTTTTCGGGATCGACAACGCCTTCAAAATCAACTATAGCAGCTGGCATCCTTGTCATGATTTTCAGTTTCTTCAGGTTCAAACGTTTGAATCGGTTGTGACCTGTTAGTATCACTATGCAGTCTACGCCTTCCGTTGCTTCTGTAAACTTTTTCTTAACGCGATGACCCAAATCAGCCAAGTCTTTACCTGATAAATATGGATCATAAAGGCTGACTTTGGCACCTTTGGTCTCCAGGATTTTAGCAAGTTTCTCCGCTGAAACTTTTGGTGAATCCTTCATGTTTGGTGTTTGTGAAATCCCCAGCAGAGAAATCTTTGCCCTTCTCAAGGTTTTTCCACAACCTCTTAATGATTCTCTAATCAAACTAACTACGTGTTTTAGAATTTCCTCGTTTATCTCTATGGCTACTGTGGGAATTCGAAGTTTCATATTCAGGTTTTCAGCTTCCTCCAATAGTAGATATGGTTCTTCACGTATGTTTCTGCAAGTAAGTGTTGGCGAGAAAAGTGTGCCGTGTGCACTTTTTTCTGCGAGTTCTTTAGCCTCATGGTAATCTATGCCCGCTTTCTCACAAAAACAAGCGAATTCATTAGCCAAAGCAATATTGGTATAATGCTGCACGGATTCAAAGAGCGTTGCTGCTTCCGCTGTCTTCACATCATTCGTCTTTACCACATCTTTTCTTGCGATGGGTCCCAGAATAATTGAGGCAGCGTTTAAACTGTCCTTGTCCGTTGCTGCTACAATCCGGTTACAATCAGCTAATTTTTCTAGATTCTGTTGATCTAAAATTCGAACTGGGCTGTAGGCTAGGCCGAAATGAACTCCAGCTTTAAATCCGGAGGTGTTTTCCAAGGTCTGTCTAATTAGCCTCTCTGCCGTGGCTGGTCCAACAACACTCATAACGATGACTAGTGAGCCGCGTCGGAGGCTTGATCCCACTTGCTTGCATACGTTTTCTATGTCTAGATAGTTGGCTTTTTTCTTTCTGTCAATCTTTGCTTGAGTTGTTATCAATATGACATCGCTTTGTGCAACAGCCGCTTTAACATCGTTTGTAGCTGTTATGCATCCGTTTTTCACATGTTTTTTTAGTAAAGGCTCAACTTTATCTTTTAGAAAGGGAGATTTTCCCCTTGTAAGACGGTTTATTAATGCTCGGTCTGCGTCAACGCATATTATGTTGAATCCAGCTTCAGCGAAGAGGCAAGCGTGAAGAATGCCGTTTCGTCCACAACCTATGATGCTAACCGTATGTTTTCTACGCTTCTCGACACTGTCTAGTTCTTCTGGTTTTATATGCAGTATTGATGTTGACATCTAGTATTCTCCATGATTTATAAGAAACTGATCTAGCTGTTTAAGCTGTGAATTACTCTTTTAAGTGTTGAACTGTATTCTTGGACGAGTTGTAAGGATTTTTCCTCTGTTTTTGCTTCTGCATACAGCCTGTAAATGGGCTCTGTTCCGCTTGGACGCATTAGGATCGCGCTTTTATCCTCGAACCATATTTTGACTCCGTCAATCGTGTTCAAGTTTAATCCGTTTAGCTGTTCAGTTAACTTTTCTAACGTTTTCTCTTTAAACTCGTTTGGGCATTCAACCTTGCCCTTTTCAATGAAGTATTTTGGCAGTTCTTCAAGCAGATTTGAAAGTTTTTCACCAGTTCTAGCCATGATGTCCAGGATTAGTGCTGTCGCCATCGCTCCGTCTCTAACAGAATGGTGAGGTCCGTAGAAGATTCCTCCATTTTCCTCCCCGCCAAGTTTTGCATTTATCTTCTTCATGGTTTGCGAGACTGTTACGCTTCCTACTTTGGTCCACACGATTTCTCCACCGTAAGAGTCCGCTATGTCCTTAACCAGAGTTGAGGAACTCACTGGCGTGACAATTTTCTCACCCGGATTATCCTTTAAAAAGTGTTTTTCAACCAAGGCGAACGTTTTGTCTCCCCAATGAATTTCCCCGTTTTCGTCAACAAAGATTGAGCGATCAGCATCACCATCAAATGCAACGCCTAAATCTGCACCTACGGCTTTCGCTGTTAAGGCTAAATCCTTAAGGTTTTCTGGGCGAGGTTCGGGTAGTCTTCCGGGAAATGTTCCGTCAATGTTTGCGTTTATGGTTGTAACTTTGCATCCTAACTCTCTGAGTAGGCGTGGTGCTGCAAGGCTTCCGACACTGTTTGCGGTGTCGACAACAACATGGTAGTGGTTTTTCGTTATTCCAGCAACATCTACATGTTTTTTTATCGCTTCTATGTAATCATCAATTACTCCGGGAAGGTCACGGTTTGTGCCTAAACCATTCCATTCAGCATAATGCATCTTTTCGTCGAAGAATATATTTTCAATTTCAATTTCTTGTTCTCGCGAAAGCTCTATTCCGTCTTTCCACACAACTTTTATTCCATTGTATTGTGGCGGGTTGTGTGACGCAGTTACTATCACTGCGCCGTCTGTTTTTTGGTTTTTCACAGCAAATTGTAATGCTGGAGTAGGAGACATCCCTGCGAGAAGCACGTCACATCCTGTTGCGTTTAAACCAGCAATAACCGCCCGTGCAAACATTGGACCGCTTGTCCTAGCATCATATCCAACTATAAGATTTCCATGCTGAAAGAATGTTCCTATCGCGCTTCCAATTTTAATCACCATTTGCGAGGTTAATTCTTTGTTAACAACTCCGCGGATTCCATTTGTCCCAAATAATCGTCTTGGGCCTAACATGCGTCATACTCCATCCTAAATAATGTTTTTAGGTGTTAATACGCTTTCAGAAATCTCTTTGGCTGGACAAATCGAAACTCCTTTGACAAGCGACACATTATCCTTCACTTTAACGTGGTCACCGAGTACGCACCCCTCACCGATTTTGACTCCTTTTCCAATAACCACGTTTTCACCGATTATGGCTCCGTTTACTGACGAGAAATCAGATATCACCACTCCGGGAAAAACTACCGAGTTTTGTATGTGAACGTTTTTTCCAACAGCAGTATTTCGTCCCAAAATCGCATAGGGTCCAATGAATGATTTTTCTCCTATAGAAACTTCTTTGTCAATAGCCACAGGCTTCTTAACTCTCACTTTATTTCCAATGTTGTATTTTTGTTGATTAGCAAAGGCATCAAGTAGAATTTCGTTTATCTTTAAGTAATCTTCTAGTTTGCCTATGTCCATCCACAAACCATCAAAAACATAACCATATAGCTTACCTGCTTCTGAAAGTTTTGGAAAAACTTCACGTTCCAAGGAAACTTTTCGTCCTTTCGGGATATATTTGAAAATTTCAGGGCTGAGAACATAAACGCCAGCATTAATCAGATTAGTTGGGGCCTCCTCCCGTGGAGGTTTCTCGATAAATCTTTTTATGCAATTTCCTTTTGCCAGTTGTGCAACTCCATATCTGCTCGGGTCTTTTACTCTGTGAAGGGATATTGTTGCTGTCGCATTTTTCTCTTCGTGTATGTCAAAAATTTCTCTGTAGTTTACATCGGCAAAAATGTCTCCGTTCAGAACTAGAAAAGAAGCGTCATGACCAATGAGTTTTTCAGCTTTTTTTATTGGACCACCAGTTCCCAACGGTTTTTTAAGCGGATCCCGTGAATAAGTAATGCGCAACCCGCATTTTGGAATTCTGTGCTGTTTTATGAAGGCTTCGGTTTGAAGGTTAGCTGCTAATATTGCTTCTTTAATCATGTTCTTGGTGAGTCTTTCGAAGGTCCACTGTAGCAACGGTTTGTTAACTATTGGGAAGAGAATTTTCGGTCTTGTGCAGCTTAACGGTCTTAACCTTGTGCCGAAGCCTCCTGCGAGAATCAAAGTTTTCAAGGGTTTTCACCGTTTTAAACTGCAAGCTTATATTTGATTGTTTTCAATAAAACGATTTCGTGAAAGGGTGAAAAGGTGTGAAAGTTAGACTTCATGAAATGAGCTGGACTGAAGCTAAGGAATTTTTCAAGGAAAATGACGTTGCAATTCTTCCGGTAGGTTCAAACGAGCAACACGGTCCGCAAAATCCGCTTGGGACAGATCATTTGATAGCTAAGGCTATAGCCGAAGAGACAGCTAAACGCGCTGGAGTGCTTTGCCTGCAAGTGATTCCTTTTGGCGCTAGTTCTCATCATAAACAGTTTTGGGGAACCATTTACATTTCGCCGGAAACGTTCAAAGGCTATGTGCAAGAAGTGTGCTTGTCGCTCAACTATTATGGCGTCAAGAAAATTGTGATAGTTAACGGACACGGCGGCAACTTATGCGCTCTCATGGAGATGGCGAGAGAACTTAGAGAGAAAGAGGTTTTTGTGTCTATCTTTCAGTGGTGGTCAGCTGCAAACAAGCTTTTGCCAGATCTTTTCAAACCAGAAGAAAGAAGACACGCTGCGGCTGAGGAAACTTCGGTGAATTTGGCTTTGCACCCACAAATTGTGGATATGAATAAGGCTGTGGATGAAGAACCCGGCAAACACTTTGTGCAAACAGAAGGCATGACACTTCCACTAGACACCGTGGACTATACAAGTTCCGGAGTGTTTGGAAAATCAACAACAGCCTCCTCAGAAAAGGGCAAAGAAGTTTTTGAAGCCGCTGTAAACGAACTGGTTGAGCATGTAATTCTGCTTAAAAGAGCGAAAATTGAAGATTTAGTGCAGAGGTCTAAGGTTTAGGGTTTGCTTCTGTTAAGCGTAGATATACTTCTGCAGTTCCCACATTGTTACTTGATTTTCGGGGTTTGGCATATGTGGTTCATACTCTCTCCATTCTTCCATCTTAAGTTCCACGTACTTCTCTGCGTTTTCTTTACCCAAAGCTTCTACGCAAATTTTATCGCTTTCCCACTCTTCCAAGGCTTCCTTCAGTGACGTTGGCAAAACCTCAATGCCTAATTCCCTACGTTTGGCTTCGCTGAGGTGATAAACGTTTTCTTTCACTGGTTCTCCTGGTTCAGTCTTCTTTCTGATGCCGTCCAGCCCAGCCTCAAGTATAACTGCATAAGCAAGATAAGGATTACACAGGGGGTCTGGGCATCTAAATTCTATTCTCGTCTTTTTTTCATTGTTGTGGAAATATTCTGGTATCCTTATTAGGGCTGAACGGTTTCGGCTGCTCCATGCGGTATAAATTGGTGCCTCATAACCCGGCACCAGCCTCTTGTAACTATTAACTGTAGGCGCTACTATGGCACAGAGTGCTTTGGCATGCTCTAAGAGGCCGCCGATGAAATATCTGCATGTTTGCGAGATGTTTGCGTAGCCTTTAGGGTCATAAAATAGGTTTTTGCCGTTTTTTGGGTTCAAGAGTCCCATGTGAACGTGCATGCCGTTACCCGGCTTGTCAAGCCATGGTTTCGGCATGAATGTTGCTACCCAGCTGTATTTTCTGTCTGCTACAGCCTTAGCCGCAAATTTGTATAGCATGATGTTATCTGAGGTTGTGATTGGGTCTGAGTATTTGAATGTAATCTCGTTTTGGGCTGCGCCTGCCTCATGTTGTGTTCGTTCTATGATGATTCCCATGGAAAACAAAGCATTGGATAAGTCCATTCTGTATGTTTCTGTTATGTCTCGACCCGGGCTTATGTCAAAATATCTGTGTTTGTCTATTAGGTGGTTTTCAACTGGATAAACCTCGCCTTCTTCACTTTTCTGTACAAGATAGAATTCCAATTCAGCGGCAGCTGTTGATGTATATCCTTCTCTTAACGCTTTTTCTGTGGCTTTTTGGCAAACATATCTTGGGTCGTTTTCATATCGCTTGCCGTCAGGTCGGTGTATGTTGCAGATGAAGCTTACAACACTTTTATCGTAGAAATAGTAAGGGCAAACCGCAAACGTGGATGCGTCGGGTTTCATGACCATGTCGCTCTCTTCTATGTTGGGTCCGCATGTTATAGAGGAGCCGTCGAAACCAACGCCTTCCAGCAAAGCGTTTTTCGCTTCTTCTGTTGGAATTGTCCTGCCTTTAAGGAGTCCGAGCATGTCTGTGAAGTGTAGAAGGATGTAATCAGCGTTGTTCATTAGCTTCAGACATGTGTCAAAGTTATGAGCTGCTTGGGATCGATCGTACATTATTGTGTTCTCCTTTATGCAGGTTTACGACACAAACAATTGTTGCTGTAAATATAAAAAGGTTTTTGGTAAATGGCTAAGCAAATGTTAAATAAGAGAAGCTTTCATTGAATAGATGTGCAGTATAGGTGATGGATAATGCGTTTAGACGAGACAGATGTCAAAATCTTAAAGACGTTGCTAAGTGACGCTAGGCTTTCATCTAGGCAAATAGCTAAACAATGCGGTGTTTCCATAGGCACGGTTCTTTCGCGAATAAAGAAGATGGAGAAGGAGGGAATAATAAAGGGCTATTCGGCTCTGCTTGATGATGAAAAACTCGGCTACGAATTAACGGTTGTTAGCGAAATAACAGTTTCTAAGGGAAGACTTTTGGAAATGGAAAACGAGATTGCAAGACTCCCTAACGTCTGCTGCGTATACGACGTAACAGGCTTAATAGACGCAATAATAGTCGCAAAATTCAAGAACCGAGAAGAACTAGGCAAATTTACAAAACGCCTCCTAGCCTTACCATATGTGGAGAGAACAAACACTCACGTTGTGTTAACGACAATAAAAGAAGACTTGCGCATAATCTAACTCTCTCTTTTTATAACCTATTCACGGCGAAATTTCTTAAAATCAAAGCAAGATTTAATTTCAACCGTAAATCTAGAAATAAAAGGACAAGTCTTTAAGCGGGGGTTGCCAAGCCAGGTCAAAGGCGCAGCCCTGAGGCGGCTGTCCTGTAGGGGTTCGTGGGTTCAAATCCCACCCCCCGCACTCTAAATTTAGGCATAATTTGAGCTTATTTCAGCCAAAGAAACACAATGTGGGACGTTGTAAGTGGGGGTTGAAATTTGAACACGCGTTTACCGGTAAAAACGCTTGACTTTTGTAGCCAGTAATGCTTGGCAAATACGCGGATGGAATAATTCTCTAACATTTCAACGCTCACAGAACTTTTATATGTTCAATTTTTCGGGTTAGGATCTCAACGATCCGGTCGTTGTTGAGGTACATCATTGGTTTGTTGCAGGCGGGACATTTAAAGAGAAGCTCAAATGCCTCTTCGAAAGGGAATCGCTTGCAGCCTGGCGTTTGGCAGCTGTAAAACTCGTGGCTTTTCTCGTATTCAAGCCGGATTTCCAGTTTTTCAAGAACACGGCACTTTTGGTTTAGGATAAAGCCTTCCAATTGGTCTGGTTGGAGTCTCCAGTTGAAGATAAACCAGCCTGTTTCTTTGTCGCGAGACCGCCTGAGAGCCACGATGGACTGGTCGTAGAGTCTGTAGAGTGCCTTGCGAACAAGGTTGAGGCGTATTTGGGTTTTATCCGCTATCTCATTATCTGTGATCTCGTGAACCCCTTTAAGGACCTCAACTACTCTAACAGCGTCCTCTCCGAACAACGCAGCGGCCTTCTTTAGCGTCTCGTCATTCACAAGGAACAGTTTTGAAACGCCTCCGCTTAGACAACGCGCAGACGAGTTGCGCCAGAAGAGAATATCCGGAATACCACTCTCGAATTTCCATTCGCTAGCCTCTGCTTCCCCTTATATCACCCTAATGGATGTTGACTCTTCAAGCTCTTTTTCGAAGCTCTTTTGTTCCCTTACTTAGTAGCGCTCAGGGCGATTAACCCTTTCCATCCTAAAAAAGCTATAACAATGCACGCGCTAAAGCCAAAAATCTTAGGCAATGGTCAAAACTCTTAAATTTTGCAATTTTTAACTTCGTTCTTGAAGGCATAGAATGTTTCAATATTTTGAGGCTGCAAGAGTTGGGAGTTGGCTTGGATGGATTTTCAATTTTGGTTTTGGGAGTGTTCTCTTTTGTGTGTCTCCTTTTGAGATTACTGCTATAGTTTTCTTTGCCTTCTCACTTGCTACGGCCAGCGTCTTCGTTTTGAATCAATATTTTGACCGTGAGGCGGATCGAGAGAACGCGGTTAAGTCAAATCTACCTGTTGCCTCTGGCCGAATAACGCCGAGGAGGGCATTAATCTTCTCTTTCTTACTGGTCATCTCATGTTTAATTTTGGTGTTCATAGCCAACGTTCGTGTTCTCCCTTTGTTTATTGTTTACTTAGGACTATGGACTGCTTATTCCACTCCCCCACTTAAACTGAAAAGCGTACCAGTTGCAGACTTCGTGATCTCAGGTATAGGCGCTGGCCTTCTGCCATTCTTAATGGGAGGGGGATTAACCGACAAGCTAATCTACAGCATTCCATCAACTATGTTGGGTGCCATGCCACTAATGCTACTTCAGTGTGGTGGCCATATTATCCAAGCCGTTGGAGACTATGAAGCAGACCGTAAGACTGAGGTTCGCACTTTTGTTGTTAGGTATGGAAGGAAAAAGGGTGTTATTGTCGCTGGATTTATGTTTTTGACGGCAAGTTTCTCGCCATTCGTCTATTCGGCTTTTGGTTTACTCCCCTACAGACATTTATTCTTGTTTTTCGTACTCTTCCCCCTTTCCATACCGCTTATCATGCGTTATGCGGATGTGTTAAAGAACCCGTCAACAAAAAATGTCATTAACATACAGAAAACTACGAGAAAGTATGGAATTATTGGGGTAACAGTCCTATGGGCTTATGCACTACTCGCAAAAATGGCCAGCTTTTAAAGGACTAAGGGCGCAACTTTGAAAAAGCACATACGAGTTTTCCGCACCTAATTATAACCTATCACCCAAATGCGAAGTGAATGCTGTGTCTGAAACTGGAATCTAGGATAAGGGAGCCGCGCAGAAATATCCTTAGGCTGCTCTGTTGTTTAATCGCTTTATAAGGATGTTCGCATATTATGGGGTAGTAGCGTTCTGTTGTGAAGGACGAGAAGAACACAGTAACGTTACAGACTGCAATCAACAATAAAAGGAGTGATGGAAAATGGCGGAAAAATCGGGAATTGTTTTCATTGGAAGTAAACCACCAATGGACTATGTTCTAGCAGTTATTACAAGACTATCGGCGAGCAATGCTAAGGAAGTAATTTTGAAAGCCCGAGGACGAGCAATAACAACGGCTGTTGATGTAGCTGAAATAACCAGAAATCGCTTCCTAAAAGACCTAAAAGTAAGCAAAATCGCGATAGGAACAGAGGAGATGCCACCGAGAGAGGGCGAAAACAGAGCACGGATGGTTTCAACAATGGAAATAACCCTTACAAAAGAGTAGGAAAACCCTGCGCGCGCTTGGGGACTAATTATCTAATCGCTCAAATTCTGATTTGTAATATGAGGAATTGCGTTTTGCGAAGGTTATCCTGTTCCTGTTATGACCCTACTCCATATGATAGAGACAGAAAAGATGGAAAAAAGAAAGAAAGTGGCACGGTCTCAGCAAACGTTGCTGGATAAGTGCCCAGAATGCGGTAGTGTAAACCTTATCCATGATTATGATACTGGTGAGACTGTTTGCGGGGACTGCGGAATCGTCTTATACGGGCAAATGATGGATAAAGGACCAGAATGGCGCGCCTTCACCCAAGAAGAGAAAGCCTCAAGAAGCCGCGTTGGGATGCCAACATCTTATTCTGTTCATGATAAAGGCTTGTCAACAGCCATAAGCCAAGTTGACCGTGACGCTTTCGGAAGAAAACTTCCATTATCAACGCGCCTGCAGATGTGGCGCCTGAGGAAATGGCAGATCCGTTCTAGGGCGCATTCTTCAGTTGACAGAAACCTAGCCCAGGCAATGGCTGAGCTTGACCGCCTATCCGACAAGGTCTACATTCTACGGCCAATCAAAGAGAACGCTGCGGTCATTTACCGTAAAGCCTTAGATAAGAGCTTAGTCCGCGGCAGGTCTATCGCAGCCATAACGGCTGCTGCGGTTTATGCGGCTTGCCGCGGAAGTGGAACCCCAAGAGCACTTCATGAAATCGCAGAGGCAAGCCTAGTCGATAAAAAGGACGTTGCCCGTTGCTACCGACTTTTGCTACGTGAACTTGATATGCACATGCCCATCGCTGACCCCCTTATGTACGTTTCAAAAATCGCTGAAAGAACAGGAATTTCGGGCAAGACGCAGGGAATTGCTATACAGATTCTTCGAGAGGCTAGAAAGAAGCGGGCTGCTGCCGGAAAGGACCCTATGGGTTTGGCTGCTGCGGCACTGTACATTGCTTGTTTGCAGAACAACGAGAAAAAGACACAGAAGGACATCGCCGAAGCAGCAGGCGTCACTGAGGTCACGGTGAGAAACCGCTATAAGACCCTGAAAAGGCAGCTGAAGCTAGAATTACCGGACTAATCATCTTTGCTTTCTTCTCAAATTTTCAGGATGCCTTTGCATTGGAGCAGGAGATGCTTTGGTGAAGCCGCTGAAAGCCCAAAGGGGGTTGTGTCGGAGAAATCTCCACCTCTTGAATCTGAGGCTTTATAATAGGTGTTTAAAGGCTTCACTATAAGAAGTGGTGTTTCATGCGCGCGCTTTATTCTATAAATTGAAAGAAGTGTTTTAAAAATAGATGAACAAAAGCTTTTGAAAAGATTAGAAGAGATTGAAAAAATGGGGGAATGAGGGGGTGCAAACTTGATGCCTTATGCCTTCTCCACTCACATCGGCTTTACTTGCGACTTCTGCCTTTTTTGGCCGTATTCGGTGTGCCTAAATAATCTTCTTGCTTAGTACTTCTCGGAAGGACTTCTTGCACTTTGGACAGTCGAAAAGGCCGATTTCTAACTGAGTTCTTTTTCCAGCTTTGGATGGGCGTCCAGCCATTGTCCACTTCTTCCTAGGCGATGAAACAACTGTTCCACATTTTTTACATTTTCCCATTTATTTTCCTCCAATACATCTTGATAACCATGGTCTATGATGATGACAGATAAAACACTTTCCACTGTTTTCGGATACAAACGCGTTCTACTTTACTACGATGAGGAATGTACAAACGAAGGCGATAGGCGATTAACGTATGAAGTTTTATTCGTAGAATATGAGGTTTTGTTCCTCCAAGCTTCCGTGAAGCTTATGCACTGCGTCATAAACGTCCTGTTCTCTCTTCGCTCCGGTGCAAACAAGGCTCCCGCTTGCGAATATCAGTATGACCACCTTTATAAAAGCCTTATGTTGCCAGTCTATAGAAGCCTTCCCACACATCCCCTTTTTTCTGTGAGCGCACTATGATTTAAAATGGCTCTCTCCTCCAAACATTATAAGGACATTGGTTCCAGCAGTAGCTACCTCCCTTAAAAACACAGCTCCGGCATTCAGGCATATCAAAAAACCTAGGCTTACTCACAACCCTTCCACAGTACGGATATACCACGAAGTCTCACTTTTAGTTTGTGGGTAGTGCTTTTCCAAGCTTGAGCGCGCGCTAGCCAAGTTAAAATCATTCTTCCTAAGGCTATCGCCGGTTAAGTTCGTCAGCCTCGAAATCCTTTGAGAGTTCCTCGATCAACTTTCTTTCCTTAGGAGTCAGCCTCTCAGGAGTTCGGACGTTTACATGGACAAGTTCGTCTCCTCGACCATAGGTACTTTTCATCCCTTCTCCTCTTAGTCGGAGCATGGTGCCACTCTGTGTCCCAGGTGGAACCCGAATTGTTTTTTCGCTAGTTAGTGTCGGAACTCTTATCTCAGTACCCAGACTAGCTTGGGCAAAATTGACATTAGCCTCATATACAAGATCCAACCCTCTCCTTTCTAGGCATGGATGGGGTTTGATTCTTATCTTCACGTAGAAATCTCCTGGTGGGCCGTCATAAGGGCCGTCTTCGCCTTGCCCTCGGAGGACTAGATGATCACCATTATTAAAACCGGCTGGCACTTTAACCTTAAATCGCACCTTCCTTTCTTCGAGTCCATCGCCTTCACATGTCCTGCACTGTTTCTGAGCTACCTCTCCTCTACCGTTACAACGGTCACAGGAAACGATCACTTGTCCGAAACCTGAGACAGCTTTTATTCTGTGCCCAATTCTTCCTGAACCGTGACATTTTGGACAAGTCACCAAATGACTGCCAGGTTCAACGCCCAAACCACCGCATTTAGTGCATCGTTTCATCCTTGGTAAAGTGACTTCCAGCTCAGTTCCGAAAGCAGCTTGTTCCAACGTGATCTCCATTTGGGCTTCTAAGTCGCGGCCGCGATGAGGTTCAGGTTGACCTTGCTGAAAGGTGAAGCCTCCGCCGAAGATTCGATTGAAGAGATCGTTACCATCGAAACCAAATTCTGAAAAGACATCTTGGAAGTTCTGGCGGTTGTAGATGTCTTCCTGCTTGTATTGCTTCTTGAATCCTTCGAAACCTGAGGCATCGTACTGGCGCCTCTTCTCGGGGTCGGAGAGAATGGCGTAAGCCTCTGACGCTTCCTTGAATTTTTCTTCAGCGTCAGATATCTTGCTCCTATCTGGATGATATTTGAAGGCGAGCTTGCGGAATGCGCGCTTGATTTCTTCTTGAGACGCATCCCGACTGATCCCTAATACATCGTAATAATCCAGTTTGCTCGCCAAGTTAAGCAATCACCAGAATATGATAGTAGATGACAAGGTGAAAAGGTTATTTCTTCTCCTCGTCCACGACCTTGTAGTCTGCTTCTACGGTCTTCTTTCCCTGTTGTTCTTCTTCGGGTGGTTGAGCTTCCTGGCTCGCTTGTTGTTGAGCTCTTTGAGATGCTGCCTGCTGGTAGACTGTTGCACCTGCCTCCTGAACTATCCTTCTTAGCTCTTCGACCTTGGCACTGATTTCAGCTAATCCTCCCGCTTTTAATGCGTCTTTCAGTCCCTGAAGGGACTCTTGAATTTTCGTCTTCTGATCGATAGGGAGTTTGTCGCTAATCTCGCCTAAGGTCTTCTCAGTCGTATAAATCAGGGAATCGGCGGTGTTTCGAATTTCAGCCTCCTCTTTGGTGCGTTTATCTTGTTCGGCAAACTGTTCTGCCTCTTTTATCATTCGATTTTTCTCTGTTTGGCTGAGCTTGGTTGAAGCAGTAATTTTGATTCCCATCTGATTGCCAGTGCCTAAGTCTTTCGCAGAAACATTCAGAACGCCATCCGCGTTGATGTCGAATGTTACATCAATTTGTGGGATACCTCGAGGTGCTGGTGGAATGCCAGTAAGGTTGAATTGACCTAAGCTGATATCGTCCTTTGCCATGCTACGTTCCCCTTGTAGCACATGTATGGTGACGGCTGTCTGTGAGTCAGCAGCTGTCGTAAAGGTTTGGCTCTGTTTAACAGGTATTGTTGTGTTCCTTTCGATGACCTTTGTTAAGACGCCGCCTAGAGTTTCTACCCCAAGGGAAAGAGGAGTTACGTCGAGAAGCACTATATCTGAGATCTCCCCTGTGAGGACTGCTCCTTGAATGGCGGCGCCGATGGCCACGCATTCCATCGGGTCGATACCTCTTTCAGGCTTCTTACCTATTATGTCCTCGATGAATTGCTGAACAAGTGGCATCTTCGTCTGTCCACCCATGAGAATTATCTTGTCAATTTGCACCTGCGTCAGCTTCGCTTCCGATAGGGTTTTAAGGATTGGCTCCCTGATCTTCTCCACTATAGGTCTGGTTAATTGTTCAAGTTTCGCTCTTGTTAGAGTTATGTGAAGATTCTTCGGGCCTGTAGCATCAGTGCTAATATATGGAAGATCTATGTCGGTAGTTATCAGGTTTGATAGATCTATCTTGGCTGTTTCAGCTGCATCCTTCAAGCGCGCCATAGCTTTCACATCTCCCCTGAGATCAATTCTTGTTTCGCGCTTGAACTCTGAAATAATATAATCTATAACAGCTTGGTCGAGATCCGCTCCACCTGTTTTTGTGTCTCCACTTGTAGCTAGAACTTCGAAGACGCCTCCACCGAAGTCCATAATCGTGGTGTCGTTTGTGCCACCACCGAAACTGAAGACCAGGATTTTCAGTTCTTGACCAGCTTTGTCCAGACCATAGGCTAGGGCTGCTGCCGTCGGCTCGTTCACAATTCTTGTTACTTTCAAGCCTGCAATCTCGCCAGCGTCTATGGTCGCTTGGCGCTGATTGTCGTTGAAATGTGCGGGGACCGTTATCACTGCCTTGGTGATCTTCTCACCAAGATAAGTCGCAGAATCACGTAGAATCTTCTGTAGAATTAATGCCGAGATTTGTTGCGGTGTGTACTCTTTCCCAAAAACCTTGACTTTATAGTCCGTACCCATTTTTCGCTTGATTTCGCGTATCGTCCCCTCTGGGTTGGTAATAGACTGTCTTCTTGCAGGTTCACCAACAAGTAGCTGTCCGTCCCTAGTAAAAGCGACGACGGACGGGAACATCTTTCCCGCCACTGTTACTCCCTCAGCGCTCGATATTATGGTTGGTTTTCCTCCGATGATCACGGCCGCAGCTGAATTTGTGGTTCCAAGATCGATTCCCAATATCCTTTCTATTTTTTCGTTACTCATCTTTCATTCACCTTTTCAACTTTAACAGAGTCCGGAGAACATGCTACTTTCGCCAAGCTCGGTCTAAGCACCTTGCCGTTCAAGACGTAGCCTTTTCTGACTTCTTGTACAACCATTCCCACAGGGTAGTCGCATGTTTCAATTTCCTGCACAGATTCGTGCATGTGCGGATCGAAGGGTTTTCCAATGGCCTCTATGGGACTTAGCCCCTCACAACTGAGCACTTTCCAAAGTTTTTTCCTTACCATCTCCATCCCTTCTAGGAGACTGGAATTCTTCGCTTTCTTCGCCTCGTCTAGCGTAAGATCTACCTCCTCAGCGACTGTTAATATTTGCATGATTAGCTTCGCCTTTTCCCTTGTCACTCCTTCATCGATGCGCTTCTGTATATGTTTCTGAAGGTTTTCAAGGTCAGCTCGAGCGTATCTGAGCTGGTTAAGATACGTCTCCTCAAGTTTGGTTTTCTTCTCTAGCGAAGACCTGAGATCTGCTACTTTTTTGGTGCATTTAGCTTCTTTTCCACCGTCGATTTCTTTGTTATCAGACTCGGGAGACATCTTGGCCTCTACAGACTCCTTTTAAACATATGTAATGTTCCCTATTTTATTTTCTTTGCGCGCGCGCTCGTGGCCCAAGCGTAGACTTGATGGCTTCACCGATTACTCTAGCAGCCATTATGTTGTTTCTCTGTGCCTCCTTCTCTCTACTCCTGGAAGTTCCTTCCTTCAAAATAAGTACAGGTTGTCCAGACTGGGGTTGTGTTAAATATGCCATAGTTATCTTCCAACTTCAAATTTGATCAAGTAGAAAATAAAGTTTTCGCTGCTTTGTGGATTAATTAAGGTTTTTCTGTCGTTTCTCTATTATTTTTGAGGGGTGAGAGTGTTGATGGACCAGAAGAGTGTTGATGAACGGCTTGTCAGGCGTGGGGAGCTGCTTCTCAGCCTAGAGTTTCTAGAGAGGTATGCGGACGAGTTAGAGGCTATGAATCGAGGTAAAGAAGGCCGACCTTTCACTTTAACCAACTCTTACATCGTATTTTTTGGCTGTTGTACGTTACCTTTTCGGGTTTCCTTACAGGCAGCTTGAAGGCTCACCAGAGTGTTGAATCGTCTGGTTTCCAAGCTTCCGTCAATAGACTATTCTGGGCTTAGGAGACGCATTCTAGGAGTAGATCTCTCACCATACGAGAGCCTGGAAGGTTCAAACGACCTCATCATAGCTGTGGACTCGACTGGAGTCAGTGTTCACAAGGCTGGAGGCTGGGTTGAACGTGAGTATGGAAAGAAGAAACGATGCGTCAAAATCTTCTTCGCTGTAGACGTGGAGACGCAGGAGGCTTTAGCCATGATGGTCACAACAGACGGCACACACGACTCAAGCGTGTTCCCACACCTGTTGAGGAAGGCTGAAAGTCACGGTAAAGTCTCCAAGGTCATTGCGGATAGAGCCTTCGACAGTTCAAGGCTCTACGAACTGCTTGAGACGAAGGGGATAGAAGCCGTCATCAAGCCACGCCGGAATAGAGGATTCGCCGTGGAAAAGGTGTAAATCATCAGTGACACTCCAAAAGAAAGTTGAGAAAGGCTTCATAGATTGGTGTGTCGAAGTAGGAGTACCATTAGAATGGGGGAGTTTGTTGCGGGGGATCACCTTGTTCGTCTGATGCAGAATTAACGCATTTTTTTCATTATTTTCCGTATTTTTATGATTATTTTTGAAAAGCTGGAGGATAGAAGGCGGTTTTGGACATTGCATGCATGCCGTGCAGCGTTATCGTTTCCGAGGAATCCCTCTTGGACGTGCTGGAGCACGGGGTCCTCCGGGCCCGAGGGGATTTGAACCCCTGTTCTCCGGCTTTCTCTCGTTGACGACCGGAGGCTTGCGCATCCTTTTTTTGATTCGGCGCCTTAATCCATACTCGGCTACGGGCCCAAAAGAGAATTATGCGTGGCTGGAGTTAATTGTTGTTGTGTATGGTTATGTTTCGATTAGTTCTTCGTTCATCCACCACGCCTTTTTTTTGCCTGATTTTTCTCCAGCGTAATAGTCTATTATGGATTTTCCAAGTTGTTTTTTGGATTTTTTCTGTATTCTTCTGAGTCTGTTCAGTATTAGCCATCTGTTTGTTTTGAGGTATTCTGCCAATTCTGGTGTGGTTCCGCCTTTGTAGTGGATGAGATAATCTATTATTTTGTGGTCTATTTCATCTATGCAGAAGGTGTGTGGATTTGTTTTTCCGCGTTCGTATGTAAGCAGTTCCAAGTCTGCAAGATATTTTCTTATTTGTGCAAACTCCTTTTCCATTTTGTTAAGTCTTTGCTCCAGCTCCAGAATTTTGTCGGGTTTCGGTGTCTTTTGGAGTTTCTCCATTATTCCATCTCGGATGAAGCTGCTTCTTTCTCCTTCTGGAACTCGTAAAATCATTTCCTTATAGACTTCTTCTGGTATTTTCACTGATATAGCCCGCAACTTCACGAATTTTCTCACCTTGCCACTAATACTGGCTATCAATCATTTCATATTTAACTTACACAGTTTTCTTTAGGAAATCTTTTAAGACGAACAACTCAACCTACAATCGAAGCCTATTTGAAGTGATAGATAATGATTAGAAAAACCACGATTTCCCTTATCAAATGTGATGTTGGTTCTTTAGCGGGGCATCATGTTGTCCCAGAACCACTATTTAATATTGCGGAGAAAAATCTGAAAAAGGCAAAACAAGAAGGATTAATCAACAATTACCATGTTTTCAATGTTGGAGATGATCTGCAACTTCTTATGGTTCACGGAAGAGGCGAATCAAATCCAGAAATTCACAAGCTTGCTTGGAACACGTTTCAAGAAGCCGCAAAAAAAGCCTTAGAACTAAAGCTTTATGGTGCTGGACAAGACCTTTTGAAAACAGCCTTTAGCGGAAACGTGAGGGGCATGGGTCCGGGAGTGGCTGAAATGGAAATAGAGGAAAGAGGTTCTGACCCAGTTGTCGTTTTTGCAGCAGACAAGACTTCGGCTGGTGCTTTTAACCTTCCATTGTTTCGCACATTTGCCGATGCAATGAATACTGCTGGACTTGTAATTGATCCGGACATGGCTGGCGGCTTCAAATTTGAGGTATTGGATACTGTTGAGAATAAGATTGTTGTTGTCAAATGTCCTGAAGAAGTGTATGAGCTAGTTGGGCTCATTGGAACTGTAGGGCGATACATGGTTTCACGTGTTTGGAGGGCTAGAGATGACTTGATATGCGCCGTCGGCAGCGTAACCAAACTTTCGAAGATCGCTGGCAAATACGTTGGAAAGGATGATCCTGTGCTTATTGTACGTGCGCAACACGGGCTGCCAGCTTTAGGTGAGATTCTTGTGCCTTTCATGCACAGTTATCTGGTTGCGGGATGGATGCGTGGAAGCCACTGGGGTCCATTAATGCCTGTTAGTGTAAAAGACGCAAAATGCACGGTTTTTGACGGTCCTCCAAGGATTGTTGCTTTAGGCTTTCAAGTTTCAAACGGCAAAATTGCAATGAATGATAACGGAAAACCTATGGTGGCTGACTTGTTTGATGATCCAGCTTTTGACATGGCTAGGCATGAAGCCATGGAGTATGCTTCTATGCTTAGACGTATGGGTGAGTTTGAACCAGCACGTTTAGGCATTGAAGAGATGGAATACACAACCCTGCCACAGATTCTGGAAAGACTCAAAGAACGTTTCAAACCGTTCTAGATCCGCGTTTGATTACTAGACACAACTGCGTGCCTTATTTTCAAGAGTTCATCGCATCGACGTTTAACAGTTTCATAGAGTCTATTGCGTAACTCCTCTCCAGTCGCTCTTCTCTCTTTAATCAGCAAAATTTTTCTTCCAAGTTCTATGTCGCCTAACGCTGTGAACCACGCTTCAAAATCTCCTCGGTCAGTATGAAATTCTATAGAGCTTACGTCAACTTTCAAGATTTTGTCGCAGAAATCTTGGAGGTTCGCTGCAAAAACATTTAAGGGCTTTCCGACATCCGCGTAGAAGTGAAATGATTTTTCTGCTGGTAGGTACTCCAAGATCTGTTGAGCCTTTTCTCCATTGATTTCCGGGAAACCAAATGCGCTTTTTCCCTTTTCTGTTATGATGTAACGCCCCTTTTCAGGCGTCATCACGTATCCCATTCTGGTAAGTCCTATAATGTGCATCATAACAGAAGGGAAACCTAATCCAACCTCTTCAGCTATCTTAACAGCCTTAGCAGGCCCATCAAGCACCCACATAGTCTCAAGAACCAGTCTCTTAACAGGTGACAGTTTCATTTTCACTACATCCTATAACTATTATATGCACAATCTGTTTTTCAGACTTTCTATTGCCTTATTCAAAAAGTGAAAAATGCGTGTACGGAAAATGCCTTCTTTTCTTCCGAAAACGTAAATAATAGCGGACTCATTACTAATAAAGCTTAAAAACATAGTAAGACGGGAAAATTCAATGAAAATGGCTGTACTAGTATACGAGTATCCACCGAAAATTGTCGGTGGTTTAGGAACTTACGCAGCTGAAATCACACGAAAGTTTGTTTTAATGGACCACGATGTTACTGTTTTCACAATGAATGATGACACCCGCAGCCTTCCAACCAGAGAGATTTGGCGTGGCATAGAAATTCACCGTCCATTACACATTGACATTTCAGATTCGCTGCCAGATGTTATTGCAGAAGACATCAAGAAATGGGGTCGAGGCATCAATTTGTTCTCTAAAATCCTTATCTACAACTATCTAAGCGCTTCAAAACTCGTCAACGAACTCATAAGAAAAGAAGACTTCAAATACGACATCGTAATTGCACATGACTGGCTTTCCGCCATCTCTGGAATAACCATCAAAAAGGAGCTTGGATTACCCTTCGCATTTCACGTCCACTCCACTGAGAAAGGAAGAACCCTTGGGAACGGCTCAGAAGTAGTAAGCAACATCGAGCTTCACGGCGCAAAAGCAGCAGATCTAATTGTAACAGTTTCATACGCTATGAAAGACGAACTCACAAAACTTGGTTTTCCGAAAGACAGAATCCAAGTGTGCTACAACGGCGTTGACGAGCAAAAATATAATCCAGAGACAGGGAACACCGAGCAATCTAGAAAGCTTAGAGCTTCTTATGGTATCAAAGATGAAGACTTGATGATTTTGTTCATTGGGAGACTCGTAGGTGTTAAAGGAGTTGACAGGCTTATAATGGCTATGCCCCATGTTTTGCAGAAGAAACCGAATGCAAAACTTGTCGTAGTAGGGTTAGGCGATCTGCAAGATTACCTAGCTAATTTAGTCAAGACCATGAGACTGGAGAATTCTGTGAAATTCCGCTTCGAATTCATTCCAGAAGAAGAACGCATCCTCCACTACGCCGCTTGCGACGTAGCAGTTTTCCCAAGCCTCTATGAACCGTTCGGAATAGTTGTCCTCGAAGCCATGAGCATGGAGCGCCCAGTCGTTGTCGGAGCAGCTGGCGTCAGCGGGATGCGGGAGATAGTCATTCCATGTGGCGATGAACAATGCGGTTATCACGTTAACCCCAGACATCCACCAGACATCGCTTGGGGTATAGTCAGTGCTTTAGAAAATCCTGAGAAGATGAAATGGCTTGGAAAAAACGGTAGACAAAGGGTCTTAAACGATTTCACATGGGACAAGATAGCTGAAAGAACAATCGCGTTGTATGAAAACATAATTAAGCGTTAAGCTATTGCTGAAGCCTAAACTTTTACGGGTGAGCTTTTGAGTTCCAGCAACCGTCTAAGCCTAAGAAAGAAGGTTGCAAGGGAAGCCGCTCACCTTCTCTATTTTGGAGTTGAAAAAGAATACAAACAGGCTAAACTGAAGGCTGCAAAAACTTTTGGAGTCCACTTTCTTCCAACGAATCTTGAAGTTGTAATTGAATTTGACAGGATAGCAGAAGAAAAAGAAGGTGCAACAAGGAAAGAGCGTTTAATTGAGATGCGCAAACAAGCCCTAGAGCTTATGAGAATTCTAAAGCCGTACAATCCAGTTTTAATCGGAAGCGTCTGGCGTGGAACAATACATCGTGAAAGCGACATCGATATAACTGTGTACTCTGACAAACCAAACGACGTTCTAGAAGCAATAAAACAAAACAACCTCAGGGTTATGCAAACTGAATGGGCTACGGTCACAAAAGAAGGACTAAAGAAAACATCCTTTCACATTTACTTGGAATTACAAACAAAAGAAAAAGCCGAAATAATTGTCCGAAGCCCAGAGGAAGCCAATCATAAAGAAAGATGTGAAATATATGGAGACACAATCACTGGTCTTCGCATACAAAAATTAGAAAAGATACTTCAAGAAAATCCAACCCAACGGTTTGTCCCCTACTAGTGTTAATAGTCAATTCAAATATGTTTAAATATGTGATTCTCAATACATCAAAATAAGGATACATTGCCGGAATCGAAGGTGCCAGTATGGAACTGGACAAAAAAGCGTTCAGAAAACTCTTCCCCAACCTTGTTGAAGAATTAGAATCCAGCAAAAACAAGGTTGCAATAAACTCTGTGAGAACAGACGTCAAAACCGGAGAAAAAGCAGTGTCTAAAAGGTTCACCCACTATGCACCCGACGTAATCGATTTTATTCGGCGATGCGACACAGAAGAACTAGCTGAAGAAATAATCAGTTACATGGAAAAAAGAGGAGAGATAAAAAAGCAATATGCGAAAAAACTTAGGAAACAACTTGAAGAGAAAGGTGTGCGGAGCTTCGGATCTAAAAAAGAAGAAAACTACTATTTTTAACATGGCGAACAATAGCAAGTGCAATAGCTATAAACAAAGGAATAGCAACTCCTTTTCATTTTCGTCCTCTCATCCTCAGAAACTCCGCCCTTCAATTAGGGCTAGGCGGTGAACACGTGTCCAACGCAACTAGCATTGGCTTATCCATTTAACTTATCTGTTTTTAAGCGTTTAAGCTTTTTTTGTCAAAAGTCACTTTTCCTCTGGTTGCAGCCCAAGGAATCTTGGACTCAGCAAGTGTCTCCTTCGCGGTTAGGCGTCGCTGACGCCTCTGTTTTCGGTATTTATTTACGAGAAAAGAACGACGATTTCCCCGTGGCAGTAGCAAAGAATGTTGAAGAAGTTAATAAGCTGGCGAAGGTAAGGTTTGAATGCGTAACTCATGGGTATGATGACGGCGGCAAGCTGTTTCGGAAAAGGAAACAAATATTAAACGCAATAAAATGATAAGCAGACACTGAAAAACACAAGAGCAATAAATGAGCTTGTTAATAAATAGAAAGCCCAAAGTTACAGAAAATGGACGGAGGAAAACGCATGAAGAGAAAAGTCTTAACGTTCGCCTTAATTATCGTTACATTGATTCTTATCTCCTTCCCCACTTTTATGACTAAAAGTGCTAAGGCCGCAGACACTGATTATAGCATAGAAAAAGTGAATCATACAATAGAAGTTATGTATAACGGCTACATCTTCATAAACGACACTGTGCAAATAAATGGCACAGCATCCGATGGTTTTCTTATAGGATTTCCATACAAGTATGGCTCACATGTTCTTCGATGTGTAGCTTATAACGCGACTGACGTTTTCCCAGTGAGCCTTAATGTCCCCTTAGAAAATCGCAGTGGTTTCTATGGCGCGAAAATAGGCTTTCTAGAAGGGACACCACAGGTATTCACTGTTGGATTTGTACTCTCAAACAACCTCATTGTGCAAGAATCCGATATTGTGCAAGAATCCTATAATGTAAGCCTAGACTTCCCAAAATATCCGAGCTTGACAAAAAACGCGGTCAAGTGTGACGTTTCGATTCTTTTACCAGAGGGTTCAATGTACATCGGCGGGACTGTCGGCGCTCTTAAATATTCGCAGGAAAATTTGCCAACTTTCACCAATTCGCCTGCAAACGTAACTTTTTCGTTGACCGAAGGTGCAATGCAAATAGTTGACATAAAGGAGCTGAAACGTGAGATAAAAATAACCGGTACGGGCGAGATAGAAGGCATAGATTCCTACCGTGTAACAAACAAGGCTCCGCAAGGAACTAGTTTCATCGAGATAGTTTTACCACACAACGCCTCTAACCCAAGTGCGTATGACAAGCTTGGAAGAGGATTGACAGTAGATACGACTGGAAAAACAAACAGATATACAGTTTCCTTCGCGTCACCCTTAAAAACTGAAGAATCAGCTGTTTTCACCGTGAGATATTGCTTGCCTCGTGAAGTCTGCATTGAGCAAAATGAACGGACAAATTTCGACATTACATTTCCATTGTTCGAGCATTTGGACTACTACATTGATCGGTCGTATGTAACATTCGTTTTGCCAGAGGGTGCTAAAATATTAAGCTTCGAAAACGTCTCGGTTGCCGGTTCTTATAGCATAACCAGAGATGTTTTCCAAGAAAGGTTAACCATAGACAGGCAAGGCGTGTTTTCGCTGGATAGCTTCAGCGTGGGGATAACGTATGAATATGACCTTTTGTGGTTGTCTTTCCGTCCTACACTGTGGATGTGGGCTTTAGCAACTGTTGGATGTGCAATAGTTGTTGTTTGGAAGAGACCTAAGGCTGCAATTTCGGTTACTGTGCCTAAAGTAGCGGTGGGAGTTCGTTCAAGGGATATTAGATCTTTTGTTGATGCGTATGGGAAGAAAAGGAAAATAATTTTGGAATTTGAATCTCTGAAGATAAGGGTGCGTAGAGGAAAGGTTCCGAGACGTCGGTACAAGGTGCGGAGAAGAACACTCGAAACGCAGCTTAATGCTTTGTCTGGAAGCCTAACGGATTTGAAGGAGAAACTGCGAGCGGCTGGAGGACGTTATAGAGATTTGATGCGGCGGCTTGAGGTTGCGGAAACTGAAATCAGTGGAGTTGAAGCGAACATTGAGAGCATTGAAGTGCGTCACCGCCGAGGAGAGCTTTCACTAGGGGCGTACCGTAAACTTCTCGCGGATTACGAGGGGAGAAAAGATAAAGCTGAAACAACAATTAACGAAATTCTAATAAGAATACGTGAAGAAATCCACTAACAAACCCAAAAGTTTTTATTTCGTTGTTCAAAATTCATGAGACTCTAGTTGAAGAGGGCAGAAAAATGGTGAAGATCGTAGTTGATAATGATAAATGCACTGGGTGCGGCACGTGTGTAGAGACTTGTCCTGTGGAGGTTTTCGAGATGAAAGATGAAAAGTCTGTCCCGGTAAAAGTTGAAGAATGCTTGGTTTGTAGAGCCTGCGAAGCTCAGTGCCCAGAAAGTGCAATTCAAGTAATCGAGTAGCCTTTACATTCCGCTTTTTATCTATACGTTCCAGAAAGCCTTCTGAACCCGTTTCACTTCCTTTATAACCTTTTCACCTTGCTCATTAATGCGTTTTCTAGTTATGCGAACCTTATCTTCTATACTGTAAATTACCCCGCTCATCTTCGCAACGGCTGCCACAGCTAATTTCCCAATAAATCTTAGACTGTAACCTCCCTCAAGCACCAATACAAGTTTTCCTCCGCACATTTCTGAAGCCGCATTAAAAATTGTTTCATAAACTTCTTCGTAGCACAAGGCGGACAGAGAAAGACTTCCTACAGGATCTGCGTGATGGCCGTCTAAACCAGCGGATACCAGTACGAATTGTGGCTTGTACTGTTTTATTATGGGCTTTACAATTTCATTTATTGCCTTCAGATAAATCCGGTCGCCTGTTCTGAATGGTAGAGGAACATTTACATTGTAACCTAAACCTTCTCCTTCTCCGATTTCATCTATGAAACCTTTTCTTGGAAATTCTCGTGGGTCCTCATGTAAGCTTACGTATAATACTTTGTTGGTTTCGTAGAAGATTTCTTGCGTACCGTTTCCATGATGGGCATCTATATCTAATAGCAGAATCCTCTTCAATTTGAATTCTCTGAGCAGATATTTTGCGGCTATAGCAATGTTGTTGAATATACAAAAGCCGCATGTACTGTATTTTCCAGCGTGATGCCCTGGGGGTCGAACCAAGGCGAAGGCATTCTGAAATTTTTCCTCCATCACAAGGTTAACAGCCTTCAAGGTTCCACCGACAGCATAAAGGGCAACATCAAAACTTTCTGGCGAAACCACAGTATCTCCTTCCACATCTAAAAGGCCTCCTCCTGATTTACACAGATTCACTACAAATTCAATGTATTCTATACCGTGGACGAGTTCAACGTCCTTCAATCGAGCCTTTTCCGGTTCAACAAACTGCCAATTTCTGACGCCTTGAAGTTTGCTTTTCTTCAACTCTCTAACAATTGCACGGAGACGCCTTGCCGATTCAGGATGACCTCTGCCAGGATTATGCCGATAATAAGCAGGTGAAAAGACCACGGCTGTTGTGCTCACGTTATCATTCCCTTAAAAACTGTTTGAAACATTTTCTGCAAGTATTCTCTTGTGGAATATCCTTTCTTTTTGGCTAGTTTTTTGATGACTTTGTTCACGCCTGTTGCGTATTGTATTGCTCTTTTCGGCTTTTTCACTATGAAACGTGGAAGCCGTATGTCCTCAGCCATCTTTCTTAACACAGTTTTTCTTAACATGTCATTCGGTGACTCTATCTTAAGCTGCAATGAAAGGCTTGCAGCAAATTTTGCCAGCTGATATGTTGCAAAGGGTAAGCGAAGTTCTACGTTGTGGAAGTTGCAGATTTTGCTGTCTCTTTCAAAGTTGTTTTCATACATTCCTGCAATGTCGTTGAAAATAGTTTTCTGCACAGATTCTTCGCCATACCGCATATAATCATTCAAGTATCGCTTGTAGCCTCCGAAAAGTTCATCTGCACTCTGTCCAGCAAGCATAACCCTAAATCCCATATCCGAAGTCTCTTCCGCTGTCCAAAAGACTGGAATGCCTATGCTTGTTTTGACGGGATTTGCCTCTTCAATCAACCACAAAACTCTAGGAAGAACTGCCTCTACGGCTTTTTCACTGTAAAGATGAATGTGAAGTGGCAGGTTCAGCGCTTCCGCCGCCTTTTTTGCATGTTCAATTTCAGGCTGGTTTTTTAGGCTCACAGAGACCAGGTGCACTTCTACTCCGAACTTTTTGGCTAAAAACGCGATTATACTGCTGTCTAGACCACCGGAGAAGGCAACTGCAACTTCTTTAAGTCCCAAAACTCTTTCTTTGACGGATTTTTGCAAAAGGCTGCCTAATTTTTTGGCTGCAGCTTGCATAGTGGTTTGCTTTGTTCTTGCATGAACGAGTGTTTTCGCGGGCTTGAACTTGAAACCATGTTTATCAACATTGGCTATGTGTCCCGGCGGAAAGGAATGTGCCTTTTTTATTCCAATTTTCAATAATGCCTTGCGCTCAGATGCTAAAGCCGATAAATCCGTGTTTTCACCGTAGTAGAGCGGGTATAACCCTAAAGAGTCTCTCCCAGCAATAAGTCTTCCGGATTCAGCCACCGCAAAAGCGAAGCCGCCCTCAAAATCCTTGATAAGGAACTCTACATTTCTTAAATTCTGATTCAGTTTTTCAGTGACGAACTCCACACTGGAAAATTCCATGTTAAGCGAATAGATTCTTCCCTCAAAAACAAACGTTCCTTCATGGAATTTTATTGGTTGTGGTATGTCTGACGTAAGAATTTTTGAGAAGACATTACCAATAAGTATAGGTGAGTTTGGGTCTTTGTCTTTTAAATCGTCGATGGATTTTCTTATGATCACAGTTGTTGGTGATGCCAGTCCGAAGGTTTCAGCGCCTTTATGCTTTAACATTTTGAGCATGGTAACTGCTGTTTTTGCGACATTTTCGTTCTTTTTGCTTATAACAGCGGTTATTGCTCCCATGTGGAAGAAGCCTCTTGATACGGTAAAGCATTAATCCTTAATCGGCTTATCTTATTTTGCAGGGAGCGATAATTTGCCTATTCTTCCTATTGACACGGGCCGTTACGGAACTCCTGAAATGAAGAGAGTTTTCGAGGAAGAAACATGTGTTCAAAGGATGTTGGATGTTGAAGCAGCTTTGGCTTGGGCGCATGCTGAGGTTGGCGACATACCGAGGGAAGATGCTGAAAAAATAGCTGCAATGGCTTCGACGAAGTATGTTAAATTAAGTCGGATAAAAGAGATTGAACGTGAAATAAAGCATGATATTGCTTCTTTGGTTAGAGCTTTAGCTGAAGCTTGCGGACTAAGCGGGGCATATGTTCACTTAGGAGCGACAAGCTATGACATTGTAGATACTGCAAGAGCACTTCAGTTAAAAGAAGCTTTAGGATTAATTGAGAAAAGGTTAAGCAACCTTGAAAAGATCTTGATGGAAAAAGCCTTGCAATACAAAAGCACGTTGATGATGGGCAGAACTCATGGGCAGCATGCGTTACCGATAACGTTGGGCTTTAAGTTTGCTGTTTGGATGGGTGAAATTTCTAGGCATATTCAAAGGCTTAGGCAATGTAAAGAACGCGTTTTAGTTGGGAAAATGAGCGGGGCAGTGGGCACCCAAGCTGGTTTAGGGCTTCATGCTATTAAGATTCAAGAGCTGGTTATGCAACGGTTAGGAATTAAGTCTGCTGAAATTTCCACGCAGATCGTGCAGAGGGACCGCCACGCTGAACTTGTGTGTTTATCGGCTGTGATTGCTTCGACGCTTGATGATTTTGCCACTGAAATTCGGGAGCTACAAAGACCAGAAATTGGAGAACTTTTCGAGCCTTTCGAAGTGAAAAAGCAGGTTGGCAGTTCAACAATGCCTCACAAGCGGAATCCAATAACCTGTGAAAAGATTTGCGGTTTAGCCAAAATTGTCAGAAGCCTCGTTTTTCCCGCGTTAGAGAATGTTATAACTTGGCATGAGAGAGACTTAACGCAGTCGTCTGCAGAGCGGTTCATAATTCCTGAGGCATGCATCTTAGTTGATTACATGCTTTTCTTGATGAATAATATAGTGGCTAAGCTATACGTTGATGAGCAACACATGCTGAAAAACATTGGGTTAACCCAAGGCCGTGCCATGTCCGAAGCTGTTATGATTGTATTAACAAAAAAAGGTGCGAGTCGCCAAGAAGCCCACGAGTTGCTTAGAAAACTAACGATGAAAAGCAAAATGGAAAAGCGGCATTTTAGAGAAATCCTTCTGAAAGATGACGTTGTAGGTGGAAAGTTAAGCGAGAGAGAGATTGATGATGCTTTGAATCCGAGGAATTATTTGGGTACTGCTTTGGAGCAAGTTGAGCTTATGGTTAAAAAGACAAGAGAAGAACGTGAGGTTAGAGGATTAGCCTAGTATTCTGTCAAAGCTTTCTGTTCCCATTCTTCTCCTTTTTCAAGTTTCTTCCACTCTTCTTTTTTGACGAAGCCGCCTACTTGTTCTTTTATTTTCTTTGCCAGTCTCGGGCCTATAAGCGGCAGACTTACCAAGTCCTTGATGGCTGCATGTTTTATGTCTTCTATTGTTTTGTATCCAGCGTTGTAGAGTATACGTCCTCGAACTCTGCCCACTCCTTCAAGCTTGACAATTGGCAGTAGCTCTTTCTTTACTCCTTTCTCTATTCTTTCCATGAGCCTAAGAGTTTGCGGTCGCACTTGTTTGTTGCCGAAGAGCAGTGCCAGTTCATGGGTGGCATGAAGAAGCCATTTTGCATTTTGAATTGTTCTGTAAAGGTCTCCTGGTTGCACTCTGAACTTTTCAATTGCTTGATCTTCGCTCATTTCTTCGATCCAGCCTTTCAGAACCATGGCGGTTTTTACCTCTCCTAGGAGTTCTTCGTAGGCTATTCTGTCTTCCCACTCATCCGGTACGTCCACAAGAAGTTCTTCTTTGTGTTCTTCCATGAAAACTGCTACTTGGTCTATTTCTTGTGTGTATGGTCTCAGTTTTGGAGCCATGTCTGGCGTGTGAGCAATCATGTGGAGGAGACTTAAGTCCGTTAAATAGGCAGGTCTGTATCTTAGTGCGTTGCGGATTATGACGGCTGAAACCGGGTCTATGTATAGTTCGCTTACTCTTTTTCCGAATTTCGTGGCGGAAATGTAATCACTAGCAACATCGATCATTTCCTCGTCGTATAGGTACTTCAGAATCTTGGCTATTACGCTCTTAATTGCTTTGACATCGTATTGGTATGCGTAAAAGGTTCTTCCGAAAAACTCGTAGATTCCTCTTTCTGTGTGAGCAAAATCTGCTGCTATTGTTGCCAGCACATGAGACCTTAAGATTCTTTCAACTGCAAGTTTTGACCATATTCTCTCTGGTTTTGCAAGAATATAGCTTTCCATTAAGTAGTCTGCTTCGTCACTGTTTTCGGCTGTAAGTATTGCTTCGCCAACCTTATCATATTTTGGTCTTCCAGCTCTACCCGCCATCTGTTTGTACTCCAAAACGCTGATTGGATAATAACCATATCCAGATTCGTATCGCCTATAATCTTGAATTACAACCGTTCTAGCTGGCAAGTTTACGCCGAAAGCCAACGTAGGCGTAGCTGCTAAAACCTTAATTTTCCCACGTCGGAAAGAGTCTTCTATTACTCTGCGGTGTCCACCACCCAAACCAGCATGATGAAAAGCTGTTCCATGCTGAACTAACTCAGCCAGCAACTCACTTATCCTTGTTCTCTCTCCAGCTGCCAAGATTTTCTCAGCATCACGCGCTAGAGCACGTTTCACAGGCTTAGATAAGAGTCCTTCAACTTCGCTGGTAGCCTTTTTTGCAAGCGTGACAGCTTTTCTTCTCGTATTTGCAAAGATCAGTGCTTGTCCGCCAGATTTTATGGTGTTTAAAGCCAAGTTTATGGCTGAATTTCTTGATTTTTTCTCTATTTTTCTAGCGTCTCCATCTTTGAATTGGATTTCCTCATGCAGAACTACGCCTTCATTCAATTGAATTGGCCGCCACTCCATTGTAACATAGCCTGCTTTGAGCCATTCTGAGATTTCCTCAACATTGTTTATTGTTGCGCTTAAAGCCAAAACCTGCATGTCAGGATTAACCTGCATCAGCCTTGCTAACACAACTTCTAAGGTTGGTCCTCGCTCGCCATCATTTAATAAATGCACTTCGTCAGCAACTACAAGTGAAATCTCATCCATCCACTTGGCTCTGTGCCTTAGCAGTGAATCTGCCTTCTCATTAGTAGTCACAATTATGTCATATCTTTCGAGCCATGCGTCAGTGCTGTCGTAGTCGCCTGTGCTTATGCCTATTCTTATGCGTCTTCCATTAGACTTTCGTATTGAAGTGTATTTCTTAAATTCTTGATATTTTTCGCTTGCTAAAGCCCTCAAAGGTGTTAAATAGATGGTTTTTCCATTTTTCTCCAGTATGTGCTTAAGGGCACAGAATTCAGCCACTAGAGTTTTTCCAGAAGCTGTTGGACTTGCCAAAACAAGGTTTCTTCCTTCTAAAGCCCCAGCCTTTATTGCTTCTTCTTGTGGAGGATAAAGCTCAACGAGTCCAGATCTGATTATTATTTCTTTAACGGATTCTGGTATTGACAAGTCTGTTATTTTCACTGGAACGCGCCCATTTAAGAGCAATTACCATCTCACCAATTTAAAGTGTTACTGCAACACGAAAATCCCTTGGGTTATGTTTTTTAATATGATGTATGCTAGAAGTCCTAATGGAAGGACTTGAACTAGAATGATTGAGAACGTAAAGGAGTTGCTTAAAGCACACGAAGGTCTAAAACGCGAAGTCTATTTGGATATTGAAAATTCAAGCATGGTCCCCAAAGAAGTTGTTAACGCAATGCTGCCATACTTCAATCAACACGCATACGGTAACCCAACACTAACACACAAACCAGGCTGGGAAGCCTTCGAAACAATAATGCAATCATCACAAAAAATAGCTACATCTTTGGGCTGCAAAACACTCGAAGAAGTAAATTTCACCCCCGGAGAAACAGAAGCCAACAACCTAGCACTGATGGGAACGGCTTTTTCGATGAAGGATAAGGGTAAAAAAATTGTGATTTCCGAAATTGAACCTTTGAGCGTTTTGCATGTCGCTGATCTGCTCAATAAATATGGATTTACTACGGTGAAAATCCCAGTTGACGGCGAAGGCTTCATCAACCTCGAAAAACTGAGGGATGCTGTAGATAAACAAACAATCCTCGTAAGCGTGTCAACCGTGAACCACGAGATTGGAACAATAGAACCAGTGAAAGAAGCATTGGAAATAGTGAAAGACAAAAACTCTGAAACCATATTTCACACAGATGCATCAGACGCTTATGGAAAAATCCCACTTGATACACGAGAGTTAAATGTGGATTTAGCAACGATAAGCAGCTACAAGATTTTGGGGCCAAGAGGAATAGGTGCATTATACGTTAAGGAAGGCGTTAGCATAAATAGAATTTTAGAGGGTCAAATAGGCACACAGAAGCTTTGGCCAGGGGTTGAAAATACGCCCTCAATTGTTGGTTTTGCAAAGGCATCCGAACTGACATTCCATAATTTTGAAGAAAACGTAAATCACATGCGAAGACTCAGAGACAAACTAATTGATGGGATAATCGGGAACATGTCAGACGTTAGGCTTAACGGACCTGAAGGCAACAAAAGAGTTGCCGATAACGTGAACATAAGCTTTCTAAGATGCGAGGGTGAAGCATTAACAATTGAACTAAGCCTGAACGGAGTGTACGTTTCAAGCGGTAGTGCCTGTACCAGGCGGCTTCTTCAGCCAAGCCACGTTCTCGTTGCCATAGGCAGAAAATTCGTCGAAGCCCACGGCAGCATCCTAATGAAGGTTACAAGATACCATACCGAAGAAGATATAGACTACGTTCTAGAAGTCATCCCAAAGGCCGTTAAAAGAATAAGAGGAATTGTCGGCTCCATGGAGGTCGAGTAACCATGTCTAGGACGCCCCTTCCGTACAACCCGAAAATACTTGAGCTTTTCCGGAATCCGAAAAATCTTGGAAAGATGGAAGATGCCACGGTAACGGCTGTCGCGGGAAATCCCTTATGCGGAGACATGATAATTTTCTACCTAAAAATCAATAGCAAAGATGTTATTGAAAAGGCATCGTTCGAAAGCTACGGCTGCGCTGCAAACATAGCAACCTCAAGCATAGTCACCGAAATGATTAAAGGAATGACACTCGAGGACGCATGGAAAACATCATGGAAAAGCGTTGTGGAAGCTGTCGGCGGCCTTCCAAGTGTGAAGTTTCACTGCGGAATCCTAGCCGTTGGAGCATTGAAGAGAGCAATAAGAACATACTACAAAAACAAAGGAGTTTCTCCCGATTGGCTGCCGAAGGAACCAACCTTCGAAGAAAAGCAAGCTTTAGAAGAGGAAGAACTAGCGAAAATACTTTCAAAAAGAATGAAAGCTGAGGAAGAAAAATAATGTTAGATCCTTACAAAATCAGACAAGACTTTCCAATCTTAAAACGGAAAATAAACAACCATCCACTAATCTACTTTGACAATGCAGCCACAACCCAAAAACCAAAACAAGTAATTGAAGCCATCAAGGAATTTTACGAAAACTACAATGCGAACGTTCACAGGGCCATCCACACACTTTCCCAAGAGTCATCTGAACTTTACGAAAACGCACACGGAGAGGTTGCCAAATTCATTAACGCAGACGGCATGGAAGAAATAATTTTTGTGAGAGGCACAACCGAGGCAATAAACCTTGTTGCGTATGCTTGGGGTCTTCACAATCTAAAAAGCGAAAATGAAGTTTTAGCCAGCTTGATGGAGCATCACAGCAACATAGTTCCTTGGGAAATGCTCTCAAAAATAAAGGGATTCCACGTTAAATATGCTGAAGTAAACGACGACGGAACCTTCAACTATGAATCTTTTGAAAACGCGATCTCGCATAAAACAAAAATTGTCTGTTTGTCCCATGTCTCCAATGTCACTGGGGTTATAAACGACGTGAAAAGAGTTGCGAAGATTGCTCATGAATACGGCGCCTTGGTACTTGTGGACGGAGCGCAATCCGTTCCTCATCTCCCCGTGGACGTTAAAGATTTGGATATAGATTTCCTTGCGTTTTCAGGACATAAAATGTTAGGTCCAACGGGCATAGGTGCCTTATATGGTAAACGCGGGATTCTTGAAGAAATGGAACCATTCCACGGGGGAGGCTCGATGATAAAAGAAGTCACCTTTGACACCATGACAAAACGTTGCTCCTTTTCTTTGAATGATTTGCCTTGGAAATTCGAAGCCGGAACCCCCAATGTCTGCGGCGGTGTAGGCTTAATGGCGGCTGTTAGATATCTAAATGATCTGGGCATGGAAAACGTCAGAGAACACGAAGAAATTTTAACGGAGTACACCATACGTCGTATGCAAGAATGCGAGAAAGTCCAGATCTATGGTCCAGAGGATGCTTCCCTAAAATGTGGAATACTGCCTTTTGGCGTTGAGGGCTTAAGCTCGCATGATGTCGCCTTGTTCCTTGACAGTTATGGGATCATGATTAGAAGCGGTTTCCACTGTGCCCAACCGCTACACGAAAAGTTTAGGTTAAAATCCTCGGCGAGAGCAAGTTTTTACATCTATAACACTCGTGAAGAAATTGACCAATTAATTGAAGCGTTGAAGGAGATCGAACGATAAGTAATGAGCACTGTTGAAGACTATGTGGCTAGAATTGAAGAAACATGCGGTGAAGAAAAAAACTACGTTGTAATATTTAAATATGACTTGAAAAATCAAGCGATCGCAAAAATCCTGAAGAAAGCAAAAGTGGAAAAATCAATTTCTCGAATAATATTTGATTTAACCTTTGAAAACGTTTCTTTTCGTCTTTACGGAACTGGAAAGGCTATTTTTCGGAACTTGAAGGACAAGGAAGAATTGCAGAAGGTTTTGGCTGATCTTTTATTGTGATTTTCTGTCTTGGTATCGTATATAATCAAATTATGTATAAATTCTTTATAATTCATACTTATTGGATGACGATAATCAAGATTTAAATCTTGTTGGCTATGTTTTGGTTTTGTGTATATAGTGTTGGTACAGTTGGTGAGAGTTCTTTGTCTCATGTTGTGGCAGCTTGGGTAGAACTCTCGAAACCCCTTGTATTCTATTCTTTCTCGTCAAGTCCTTTTTTGGACCAGTGCTTTTGGCTTGAGATTATTGCTTTCAAGAATTTGCAGTGGGTTTCTGCTTCAGGAAAATACGCGGAACGAGAATCCTCAGTGCGGCTGCCCGAATGAACTACCATTGTCTGAGAACCCTATCGGTTAAGAACCACTATTTTTTGGCTAGAATCTTCTCTACATTCCTATGAGCATCAATATTCTATACGCTATTCCACCGACAAAAATCGCAAATACAATTTCAAAAACCGTGATAAACAACGCTCTTCTCCAACCCTGCTCCTTAACCAAAGCCGCAATGGTTGCAACGCACGGAATATAGAGCATCGCCACCAAAGTAAATACAATCATTTCCCTTGGTCCGAAAAAACCTGGAACACTTAAGTCTGTTATTCCAAATTCTGCTGTAAAAAGCGCTAAGAGCGTCAACAAGGTCAACTCTTTTCTCAAAACCCCGAAGATCAACGTTATCCCTGTAATTGCAGGCAATCCTAACCAATCGACAGTTACAGGGCTGAGAATATTGGCAATGGGTTTTAACAAGCCAAGAATGTCTATGAGTTTGATTATGAAGCTGCCTGCTATTATCAGCGGAAACGCCATTATGACAAATTCTTTCAACCTAAACCATGCTTGCTTTACCACTGTCCTCAAATGGGGCGTCCTATAATCGTGCATCTCCATTATCAAACCAGTCGGCTCACCCGGCAAAACCTTAAACGCTATCCTTCCAAGAACAAAAATGATGAGCAAGTCAATAACGTACAACAGCAACGCCCATTGAAAACCGACATATGCGCCTACTAAACCGAGAATTATAACCGAAGTCGCCGCACAAGGCACTAACGTGACAACAAAAGTTGCGAGAAGCCTCTCCCTTTCAGTCTCCATTATTCTACATCCCAAGCAAGCGGGAACGTTGCAACCGTAACCAAGCATCATTGGAATGAAAGCCTTTCCGTGCAAACCGATTTTATGCATCAAATTATCCATCAGAAACGCTATTCTACTAAGGTATCCTGAATCTTCAAGAAAGTACAGCGCCAAGTAAAAGGGAATAAGGTAGGGTAATGCTATTGTAATTCCAGCAATCAACCCTTCTATAATACCTCCCCAGATCAATGTCGCCAGAATTCCCGTCCCAAACAGGCCTTCATAAAAAGGATAAAAATTTTCAAAAAGTGTACCCAGTAGCTGGGAAGTGTAATCTCCAAAGGAGAAGATAGCGAAAAAAATTGAAAGAATTACCGCAACCATTACTGGATACCCTAAAATTTTATGGGTTGTCAAGGCATGCAGTCTTTCTCTCATCGGAAGCTTTGTCGGCGGCACTATTTCTTGTACTTCTCTAGCGATGCGTCCCGCAATTTCGTATCGCTCAGACGTTATTGCAGTTGAACATGAATGTCCATGAATTCTTTCAATTTCTCCTGCAAGCTTTCTTGCAGCTGACACTATTTTCGGATCTAGTTGGCGAATTCTCCCTTCTATCTGCTCGTCCTCTTCCAACAGTTTTATCGCAGCCCATCTAGCAGGGTAGGGAAGCTGAAGCCTACTTACCATTTCGCTGAGCTTCTGTATTCTTGTTTCCACTTCTTCACCATATCTGATCTTAGTGGGTTTTCCAACGCCTTTTTCAACGACGTCAACCGACGTTTGCATCAATTCATAAATTCCTGCACGACTCGTTGCCACAGTAGGAACTACTGGTACGCCCAAGATTTTTTCCAGTTTCTTGTGGTCAATGTTTATGCCTTTCTTTTTCGCCATGTCCATCTGATTCAACGCCACGACGATGGGAGTTTCCAGCTCCATCAATTGCAACGTGAAAAACAAGTTTCTTTCAAGAACTGAAGCATCAACAACGTTAATCACTAAATCAGGATTCTCAACTGCAATATATTCTCTCGAGATAAGTTCCTCTATGGAAAAAGTTGACAACGAATAGATACCAGGCAAATCAATAACGTCTATCGTATGTCCTTTGAAGTGAAGCGTCCCCTCTGCCTTCTCAACCGTCTTCCCGGGCCAATTTCCAATATGCTGATGCAACCCAGTCAAATGATTGAATATCACTGACTTTCCTACATTAGCGTTCCCAGCAAGGCTTATGATAATCTTGTCTTTTTTCACTTTTCCACACTCACTAGAATTCTCTCTGCCATTCCTCTACCTATCGCAAGCCTAGAACCTCTCACATGGATTTCTATAGGGCCGTGAAAAGGCGCAGACTTCACAACCATTACCCTTGTTCCAGGAGTGAGACCCATGTCCTCCAATCTCCTTTGAAAACCCCAGCTACGACGGCGGCGATGCCGATGCGTTGTCAATGCTTGAATGGAGACAATAACACCTGTTTCTCCAGGGTTTAACTCGCTTAACTTTTTTTCCAACGTAGCTTCCTCAGTCTGCGGCAATTTTAGGGTTACCTAAATGTTCACTGATATAAGAAATGTTAGGCTTATTTGCTATTTGCTCTAAAGAAGTTAGGCACAATGCCAAAAACCGAAAAAAGTTAGAAAATCAACTATAACCTAACAATTATACGCTTATATGCCGTTGTTTTGTGAAAGTTTACATGTAAATTTTTGACGGCAGAACACGCCCTTTATATGAAAACGCAGTCTCTCTCAGGAAACCAGTTATAATTAAACCGATTGCTCCATCTTCTGTTAATCCTCTGCTTCTCAAGTAGTTTAATGCATCTTGGGATATTCTGCCTACCGATGCTTCATGAGTAAGTGTAGCGTTTTTGTTTCTGTTTATCAATTCTGGAACTGTGCTTATACTTGATTTTTCAGACAGTAACAAGCCCATGCAATCCACGTGCCCTACTCCAGCGTTGTTAGCGATCATTTTACTGTGAGAGGTTATTTTGGAGGTTTGGTCGGCAACCATTCTTACCTTTATTATGGCGCTGGCTTCTTCCCCGTTCAGAAAAGTGGAATCATACATGTTGACGTTGCCTCTTTTGGCTAGGACGTCTGTTTCAATGTTTGCTGAAGAACTGGAATCTAGAAAACTGTTAAGCTCTGTTTTCAACTTCTCTGGTACAGCCAAACACTTGTAAACGTGGAAGAGCGTTGCTCCTTTTTGCAGATGGAATTCGAGACTTGAGCTGACAGTGTCTCCCTTTTCCCATTTATGAAAATGCCTCATCTGCAGCGTGGATTGCTCCTTTAAAATAACTTTTGTATGTCCGATGTGGCTTCCAAACAAATTCTTTTTCATAGTATTGCAGATACTGTGCACTTCAGCTTTTACGTCCTTTTCTATTACTATTAGATTTCTTGGATTCTGAGAGATTTTTGGTGAGGAAATAGCTATACAAGTGGTTAAGGGATGGCTTATCTGCTTTTTCACCCAGATAAAGTATCCCTCTTCTGGTTTTTGCTCAAAATGGTCTCTGGTCCATTTCAGCTTCTTATAAGCTTGGGAGCTTGGAAGTATGATGACACCTTCCTCAGCGAGGAGTCGTCGGATTTCATTGTTTACTTGAAGAAAGTTTGCCTTCCTTACATTTTTCATATCCATACCTTCTAATTGTTTTCCACACTTTTCTCCAATTATCCATTGTACACACGATTTTTCCATCTAACATAACGTGGGCAACGTCTGGCTCAAGAAACTGAAGTATGTTCCCCCTATGCGTGACAAGAAGGATTGGAATGTCGTTGCGGATTAGCTTATCCTGTATTATAGAAGTTAGTTTTTCAAGGTTTATTATATCTAGTCCAGCGTCAAACTCGTCAAGAATAACGAAGCTGGGTTTCATACTGATTATTTGTAGCAGTTCGGAAAACTTTCTTTCGCCTCCAGAAAAACCAACGTTTATTTCTCTTTCCAGAATCTCTGAGAAAAATATTGGAAAGTCCTTCATGTCGGATTTCTGTTTGGAAATAGTCTTTAAGAGCGCAGAAAGCGTTACGCCTTTTATGCTCGGTGGGTTCTGAAAGGCTAAGGTTATTCCGAGTTTCGCCCTCTCCTCTATGGGTAAATTCGTTATGTCCTTTCCTTCAAACAATATTTTTCCACTTACAACTTTGTATTCTGGAAAGCCCATTATGGCGTAAGCTAGTGTGGATTTTCCAGAAGCATTTGGACCTAGTAGAGCGTGTATTTCTCCATTTTCAATTTTCAAGTTAACCTTTTCTAAGATGTTCTTTTCACGCACTTTTACAGACAAACTTTCTATCTTCAACATATGTTCTTGTCTCCTTAGCATGTTATATTGGTATTAATGCTATGAAAAATCTAGTCATCGTTGCTAGGAAGACTGCTGGAACTAATGTTAGAAGGATGGCTTGAATTGCAGTTTTCAGGATCGAGAGCGTTACTTCCGTCTCTTTGTTCGGCGTATCACGACAATCATTTATTGATCCCGCCATCAACTTATCTAAACCTCTTACACATATTAAACTTAGAAACTAAGCAATCAGTCCTGCTCCGCGAACCAACAATGCGACTATAATAGCCAAAATAAGCGTATATGCC
This sequence comes from uncultured Candidatus Bathyarchaeia archaeon, assembly GCA_964598485.1. Lineage (GTDB taxonomy): Archaea > Thermoproteota > Bathyarchaeia > Bathyarchaeales > Bathycorpusculaceae > SOJA01. Next base: position 350,767 of record CAZRCD010000001.1, on the reverse strand, counting down.
ACGCCGAATAGTGTCAACTTCCAAGCTTTTCACGTTGCATCACTAGAGTAGGTAAGCACCCCACATAAAGTAAGTATAAAACCAAAAAGGTGTAGGCGGCAAGAGGCGTCCAATCCGCTAGAATTAGACTACGAAAGGAAAGGCTCTCGGCAGCTCCTGCTCCAAAGGACACCTCCAATCCATACGTAGACGCAAGTGTTGTTAGAACTATCTCCTTAGCCGGAATTGCAGAGATTAGACAGAGTATCATTCTCCAGTCTAAACCTAATAGCGAGCCTGCTGGCTCAAGGAAGCGGCCAAGCATCGCCGCGTACGATCCCTCAATCGTTTGGGCCGGGTAGTAGCTTATGAACCAAAGCAGGGCTGCTGCCGGTGCGCCGATCTTGACTGCCTTTATCATGGTCAACTTGATTCTCTTAAGCGTAGGCATTACAACGTCTCTTATCATGGGTCGGCGGTAATCGGGTAATTCCATGATGAAGCCTTGATTCTCTCCGGGTAAAATGAAGCGGCTTAGGATTAGTCCTCCAAATCCCACAGCCGCCATCGATATCAAAATTAAAGAGATTGCCACGAAGATGGCTGTACTGCCGCTCCAAAAGATTGTTATCAAAGCGAACATCACGGCAAGCCTTCCGCTGCACGTGTTTAGAGGGTTCGTTAGCACCGCAATGTCTTTGTCCTTTCCAACCTCAAAGATTCTGGTCGCTCTTACACCCGGAATGTTACATCCCCATCCCATCAGTGACGTGATAAATGTTCTGCCTTGCAAGTCAAAGAAGCCCATGATCCTATCTACGACGTAGGCAAGTCTGGCAAAATAGCCACTATTTTCTAGAATGCTGAACATGAGGAACATTAGGGTGACGGGCGGTAACATGAATATGATGATTGTACCTACACCCACGATTTCGCCGTCTACCACCAAGCTGATAAGAGGTTCTGGGGCGTTAACAGATGTCATCCAAGTCTTAACCGAAACCGCAATCCAGCCAAAAACGTCTTCAAGGACAGCCCCAAATGGTTCGCCGACAGTAAACACGACCCAGAAGATCGTAGCTAACACTGCTAACGCTATCGGAAGCTCAAGCACTCTATGGGTGACTATACTATCGATTTTCTCGGTTAGCCCCACCTTGACTGGCGCCGTCCTCCTCACGGTGTCTTTAATAATCTGATCAATGAAACCATATACTCGCTTCGCCACTTCAATCTCCATTTTCTGAGGTGCCTTCGATGTTCTTATAGAGGCGGCTTTCCGCAAGATTTCTCCTTCATTGCTCGCCTCGACCTTTTCGACGACATTAGAATCATTCTCAAGAAGTTTGATGGCAATCCATCTAGAAGGATACTCCTCTATCTTCGTCATCCTCTGCAGCTCACTGATGTAACCTTCTATCTCCTTTCCATAGTCAGCCTTCACAGCCTTCGTCTTCTCCTCTCCTCGTGCTACAGCTATGACAGCTGATAACAGCTTATCTATACCGATGCCTCTGTTTGCCACCATAGGGATGACAGGGACGCCCAGCGTCTCAGATAACTTATCGATGTCGATCTTCAGGCCCTTTCCCTCAGCGACATCCATCAAGTTAAGAGCTATGACAACATCATCGGTGAGCTCTAACGTCTGCAGCGCGAGAAGTAAATCATGTTCAAGCTTTGATGCGTCTACTATGTCTACAACCACATCTGGTTTTTCATCTAGAATAAAATCTCTAGCTATTGTTTCTTCAACTGAGCAAGCAGTGAGGCTGTAGGTCCCAGGTAGATCAACTACTTCTATGGTTGCATCCTTAGACTTGCAGATTCCACTTCTCCACTCAACGGTCTTACCCGGCCAGTTCCCCACATGCTGTCTTAACCCTGTCAGAGCATTGAAAATGGTGCTCTTCCCGGTATTAGGATTACCTTCCAGAGCAATAGTAAAATCCGCCTTTAAGCGGGTAGGTCGGGCAACGTGACGCCTAAAAAACATCTAGGCTAAACCTCTTTACTTGACATGTTAACAAATATTGTCTTAGCTACCGCTCCACGTAAAGCGAGTCTATGTCCTCTAACCTGAAAAACGATGGGATCTCCAAGAGGCGCTCGACTAATCGCTTTTACAAGGGTTCCTGGTAGAAGACCGAGCGTTAATATCCTGCGGTGGGCGTTAGAGTTGAGAATTCTTGTGATTATCCCTTCGCGTCCGAGTGGCAGGGAACTTAGCGGAACCTCTTTCTCAGCAAGTTTTGGAAGTTGCGATTTTCTTGAAAAGTTAAGTATGTGCCCTTTTTGCTTCCTTAAAGAGAACAAGTTTGCTTCATCCATGGTTTCTAGGATTCTGTCCTTTTTCATGCGAAAGCAAAAACGTGTGGAGAGGTATCCGTTTGGTTTCAAAACTCTGTACAGTTCTCTTAGTAAGGTTTCCTTATTCTTAATTTCAGGCAGCACTCCATATAACAAGATCACATCTACACTCTCATCAGGTAGTCCGGTATCTCCATCGGACAATATTGTATTTATATTGTGGAATCCTTCCCTTTGAGCCTTTTCTTCGATCTTTTTTATGGCTAACGGCTGCTTGTCTAAAGCGTAAACTTTTCCTTTTTCACCTATCAAGTTGGCAGCTGGAAAAGTGTAAGAGCCAATACCACATCCATAATCCAGTATTTTTTGTCCTTCTTTGAGGTTAAGTTTGCGTACTTCCTCTTCTGGTTTGAAGGGTGTACCAATTTTATCTCTTAATCCTAAAAAGAAATACTCTAGTCTAGGTTTGATGTTGAGGCTTCTCATTTTACTCACTAATTCCTATATTTTGTCTGTTAGCCAGCCAATTTTTACGTTTGTTCTTTGATCAAATTGGGGAACGTAAGGTTTGATGTCTAGGAGAAGAGTTCCATCCAGCATGTCAACTTGTCCTACTCTCAAAATGTTTCCTTCTCTTTTGATAAGTTTAACAATGGAAATGCCAATCGGATTTGGCCTGTTATAGTGTCTGGTTGCAAAAACTCCGTGCTTTTGAGTATCTAGAAAAGTTTTTGTAAGAGGCTCGTAACCAGTGGTTTCATGAAAATAATAAATCAAATAAATGTGAGAAAAGCCATCAATATCCTTCAATGCTTCTTCAAATTCACTAAATATCTCTACTTCACCAACTTTATCCGATTTGTATCCTTGGCAAGGAATTTCTTTCTTATCTTTGTAAGGCGTGTGTATAATCCCTATAGGTTTTAGTTCAAACTTCATTTTTTATACCTCTTTTATACTGCCACTGGTGAGTGTGTCAAGAGCGCCAATAAGGGTGAGCATGTTTGTCTTTCCAGAGCCACTCGGTCCCAAAACGACCACAAACTCCTCCTTATTCACGGAAAGGGATATGTCACGGAGAGCGTGGACGATAATCTTATCCATCGAATAGTCCTTTGAGACGTTTTCAAGACGTATCATTTCGGTAACCTTCGGCAACTACTTTTTTCCTCCTGATTCGGAGCGCTTAACTCTTACACATTTTCGGTGATGTCTACATTTTTAGAGTTGCCTAATCATTTTTTAAGTAATTAGGCTTATTTTGAGGTTGCCCTAAAGAAGTTAGATATGTCACGAGAAATCGAAGGAATTTAGGAAAGTAATTCCTACCCTAACGATTATGCATTTATGTGCTGGCGTTTTTCGCTTCACAATATTTTGTAAAGTGTTCCAGCCATCTTTTCACAAACTTTGGCTGTTCAGTTTCGGTGGCGCTGGTTATAAACTTAACGAACCTTGTGAACTGCAGCGTTGTCTTTGGGTCCAGTTGATGCTCAAGCACATGGGAGTCCCTAGCCGCGATATCCTTCGGAACCAGAATTATCTCAAGAAACTTTCTGAACGTATCTCGCCTCTTTTTAACAACCTCTGCAATTTCCTTTCCATGTTGCGTAAGAGTGATGCCGCCGTATTTCTCATAAACTACAAACGCCCTACCGTGGAGTTTTTTCATCATTTCGACAGCAGTAGATGGTTTAACATTCAGTTCCCTTGCAATGTCTTTTATACGAGCATAGCCTTTTTCCTCTATGATTTCATACACCGTTCTTAAGTAATCCTCGACTCTTCCTGAAACTATATCCCGCATAATTTTTACTCCCCGAATAAATTTAGGTAACTCTAAAATAAAACTTTTGGAAAGAAGGGATCGTAGAGAACCGCAATACCAAAGGAGTAATCAAAGTGACCCAGCATCCCTTATCACAGTCAGTTCAAAATAAAACCATCTGATATATATCGGGGCAGGTTTTATAGTATCGCGAAACATAAATAACAGACATCAAAATTGAGTAGCAGCGTCAACCTTTGCAAACACCCATAGGTGTTAGTCTCGCCACTTTTAATGAGATTCCTGCTCCGTGAATGGATTCTATTACCATTTCCACATCTTTGTATGCTTGTGGCGCCTCTTCTGCCAAGATTTTTGGATGGGTTGATTTTGCGGTTATTCCCTTCTGTGTTAATTCTTGTTTCACTTTTTCTCCCCAATATTTTTTGATTGCTGCGTGTCTGCTCATCGCTCTACCTGCACCATGCACGGAAGAACCAAAAGTGTCCCGCATAGCTTTTTCTGTACCCTTTAAGATGTAAGAAGCAGTGCCCATCGTCCCTGCGATCAAAACCGGTAGTCCTGGAAACGCCCTAGTCGAACCCTTCCGGTGAACATACACTTTCCTTCTTTCTCCGTTAATAGTGTGTTCTTCTAGTTTAACAACATTGTGACAGAGTGCGTATATCGTCCGCATGTCCATGTCTTCCCAACTTCTCCCAAAAACCTTTTCAAAAGTCTCGCGAACCCACTGTGTCATGACCAGTCTGTTTGTGAAGGAATAATTCACAGCACATTTCATCGCTGCAAAATAATCTTGCCCTTCTTTCGATTTGACCGGGGCACAAGCTAATTGTCTGTCAGGAAGCCAGATACCATATTTTCTGACAGCCCGTTCCTGAATCTTCAGGTAATCTGTAGCTACCTGATGCCCGAAACCACGAGAACCACAATGAATCATGATCACGACCTGATCTTTATCCACAACACCCCACTTCCTTGCCGTTTCTTCATCAAAAATGTCAGTCACCCTTTGAATCTCCAAGAAATGATTTCCTGCCCCCAAGGTTCCGAGTTGAGGTGCACCCCTACGCTTAGCCAGACTTGAAACCTTTGAGGGATCAGCTCCTTCTATGCAACCGTTTTCCTCTGTGTGCTCCATATCATCCTTCGTCCCGTAACCATTCTCAACCGCCCAATTCAGTCCTCTAGTCAAGACTTCATCCAGTTGATTTGTAGATAATCTCAATTTTCCTCTGGACCCAACGCCGCAAGGAACAACACTAAATAAAGCCGGAACCAGTTCCGTTATTTTTTCTTTCACTTCGTCGTAGGTTAGATTTGTTCTTATGGAGTTTATTCCACAGTTTATGTCGAACCCACAAAGCCCGGCGGAAATTATCCCATCGTCAGCACTGAATGCACTCACTGCTCCCATCGGCAGACCATATCCCCAATGCATGTCTGGTAAGCCGATGACGGGTTCGATAACACCTGGCAAACAGGCAACGTTTGTTAATTGCTCTACCGCCGCATCATCTATTGCCTCAATCACTTTTTTTGATGCTATGATTTTTGCTTTCACTCTCATCTTTGGCCTTACATTTTTGTCTAGTTCCCATACATACTCCGAGACTTGCTTTAGTTTTTCTTTCATTTTTAACAGCTCCTCCTAAATATCTAAACTAACTCTAATGCTGTAACCTTCTTTTGCTTTCTTAAATTCATATTTATAATATGTAACGCCTTTTACGACGGTCTCTCCTTTTTCGGGAGTTACTGGTTCACCGTGACATCTTGCTTTTAAATACGTACCATCCTCTTCCATTGTTAATATTTCGAATTTCGAAAAGAACAAATCATCGGTGTCAACTATTCCAATTAACTTCTGTAGCCAATTTAACATCAGATCCTCTAGATCGTTACCTTTAACTTCCACTAGCTTCACTTTTTTGTGCTCTATTTTGTCAGTTTGGCATATCACGCTAAATAAAGCCAACGCCGCATTGGTAAACATTTCTTCTAAAGATTTTCCATAGGCCTTAAACATTACGTCTGACTTCAAGTTTTCTATGAATTCAAACTTCTTCACTTCTACCAACCTTAAAGGTAACTGGCTGTATCGATAAATAAAGATGTTATTATCAGAGCAAGTGGGACCCATTTTCACTTCACGCCCTTTCAACACTTCCTATGCGTACGCACAATTTTCCGGCATCTTCTATCCGATTATCTTACCCCTTTTCCGAGCAGTTTTCTTCCGTTTTGTGTTAACATATAGGATTTGACGACGCCAACTGTTTTTATGTGGCAACTTGACTTAAGTGGACAGAAACTGCAAGGGTTTTCTTCGTTCAGAGGCGTGATAACTTTCAGATATTCCATTTCTTTCAATTTTTGGATGGCGTGCTCGACTAAACCCATTGGAATGCGTAGCTCTCGGCTGATTTCGGCGGCATTTATGTATCGTTTCTTGCAAATCCACTTTAATACTTCCCTGAGAACCAAGAAAGTCACCACGTACGCTTGTCGTGTTGCAGTTTTTTCACACTGTCTACCTGTACGTACCCCAGACAACTAGGATATGTTAACTCTCCTTTTTGATATAGTAGATTGTCACCAGCGATGGGATAAGCAGGAGCAACGCGGGACAGTATGGCGGCGCATAGCTTGCCAAAAAATCTTCTAACGTGTTAAACCACCCTTCTTCCGCCGGGATGGAAGCCGCTATTCTCGCCCAGATCGCTGACCCAGCAACGATCCATATCATTATGCTCGCCGTCACCGCTTTTGCCAATTGACCTATTTCTGCAAATTTCTTTACACTGCTTAGGTAAAGCAGGCCAGCAAAGACAAGAATGATCGCTCTCCACGGCAGAAACATAGGATCAAACGCGCCTGACGTATCTAAGATTCCCCATGTTATTCCACCTGTTACGGTTGCAATAAACTCTACAACGCCGAAGACAAATACAACAGCGCCGTAGATTGCAAAGTACACGCTTCCGAATGTTTCTTCTCCTTTATTCATCCTCTATGCCACCCCTAATAATATTCCTATCAAATGCAATAAGCCTCCGTAAAGAAATATCATCGCTGCAAGAAAAGCTATGGTCCCAAGAAATTCTTTCCAGTTCTCTTCCTTTAACAGGACCGCAAAAGTCGCTAGACAAGGGAAGTATATTGTAACCAGAACCACAGAAGTGAGCATCTGATAAGGAGTCATCTCGATCTCGCTGAGCAACGCAACCGCTAAGTCTTTCCTCAAGAACGCTGCTATCAACGGCGCCACTGTTTCACTTGGCACTCCAAACCATCCCGTTAGCAAAGGAGTTAATGCAGTTGATAGCGCATCCATGGCTCCGGTTAGATACATAATAGCAACAATTACACAACCTAAGAAAACAAAGGGCAGCGCGACAAAAAGGAAACGAGACACCCTTAGCCAAAGCTTCCATGCTATATTGCTCAACCTTGGTCTTTGATACGGCGGCACATCTATCAGAATCTCTGGCGTCTCACCGGGAATAAGCTTGAAAAGGACATATCCGAAGAGGATGTACCCTACCCCTAAAATTAGAAAAACCCAACCTATCAATTCTGGAATTAACTCACTCATAACTCCTATTTGTGCGCCACATGGAACGAAAACCCCTAATAAAGCCAGCATTATGAACCTCTGCTTTCTTGTTTCCAGCACCCTCGTAGCCGATACTCCTGGAACATTGCATCCAAGAGAAAGCAGAGTTGGCACGATTGCGTAGCCATGCAAACCTATTTTGTGCAACACTGTATCGATAAGAACTGCCAGTCTCGGCATGTAACCCACATCTTCCAGCAATCCAAGTATCAGATAGAACGCTACTATTGCAGGCAGAACGATCGCAATTGCGATGAAAAGCCCAGATGTAAGCATCCCGAAAGCTTCGAAGCAGTTGTCTGCTCCTGGCTCCCCCACAAAAATATAGTAGAGCCAAGTATCTTTACCGGGAAAAGCTTCCTGTATCCATGGAAGAAAATGTTCATCAAACAGCTCAACAAGAAAACCATCTGTAAACAGTGTTCCTGCGAAATCGCAGAAAAACATCCAAAACCCGAACAAAACCGCAATTGCCAAAGGTATACCTGTCAACGGCTTAACAGTAACCTCGGCAATCGCATCCTTCAACGTTGGCTTGTACGCGCCAAACTTCACGGTTTTTGCTGATATTTTCTCTATCAAATCCCATCTTTCATCAGCAGAAAGAGTACTCATTTTCCTTCACCTGAGCCACTTGCATTTTTGCTGATTTTTTCTATCTCGACAGGTGTTGCCTCCTTTATCCTTGACGCCAACTCCTTGACTCCTTCTCCGCTCACCGCTACCGTACATACTACTGGAACGCCGAGAATTTCCTCCAATTTCTCTGCGTCTATCATTATGTTTTTGCTATCTGCAACATCCGCCATATTTAGTGCTACTACAACCGGATATCCTCTTTCAATGATTTGTAACGTCAGATAGAGACCACGCTCTACTTTCGAAGAGTCGATAAGGCATATAACCACTGCATCTTTCTCTTCTTCGAGCATTTTTACCGCTACTTCCTCTGCTTTGTCCTTCGGTTCTAAGGAAAATGCCCCTGGCACATCTATGAGCTCTACTGTTTTTCCTTTCAGCTTCATCCACCCTTTTGTGAAATCAACGGTCGTTCCAGGATAATTTGACACTGTGACCCTCGCTCCCGTTAGACGATTGAAAACAACGCTTTTTCCCGTATTTGGATTCCCCATCAGCAAAATTTTCTCCATTTTACTTCTCCACTTCCACAAAAATTTTATCCGCTAAGTGCAACCCTAAAGACGTGAATGATTTATCTACCTCCACCACCACAGGTCCCTTCATAGGTTGCTTTGTTGCCATCCTTAGTTTTTTTCCCTCTCTGATTCCCATACCTGCTATTTGCGCCCTTAGATTTCCCTCTATTTTTCTCACAATTCCTACTTCATCAAATTCCATTTCAGAAACCTTCTTCATTTTATATCCTCCTTATCATAACTTTTTGTGCCATCCCACGACCCATACAGACCGTGCTTCTATCAACATCAACTACTATAGGCCCACGGCTGGCCCATATCATTCGGGCAATGCTGCCCTCTGATACGCCTCTCAAGGATAACTTTTGTCTAAGCCCTCGTCCTCCTTCAACTGCCACAACTACTCCCTGCTCACCAGGTTTCAGCTGGCTCAGCATTATTACATCAGAGTCTTTAGGTGAGATACTCCTCATTACTTCGATCTCCATTTCTCTCTTAATTCTCATATCCATTAATCCTTCGACGCGTCTCCAAGAGGTGCCTTCTTACTGCAGTGATTTCTGTGCCTTTTAGTAGTCCCATGTCTAACAGTCTTCTTCCAAGGGCTCCGGCACACTCAACTCGTGTAACGACTCCCCTTTCTCCCGGCTCTAACTCACTTAACCTTTTTTCCAAAGCATCGGCCTCGGTCTGTGGTGGTTTTAGGTTTCCCTAAATTTAGGGTGTCCGAAATCTTACATAATGGTGTTAGGTTTATTTGGAAGTTACCCTAAAAAAGTTAGACACAATCTTAAGAATTGAAGAAAACTAGGGAATATGTTAAAAACCTAACTGCTAAGCCTTTACGCGCCAGCTTCCCTTTTCTCGCAGTATTTTCTAAACTGTTCCATCCATCTTCCTATGAACCTCGGGTGATCAGTGGCAGTAGCCCGAGTGATAAACTCAACGAACCTCGTAAACTGCAGTATAGTTTTCGAGTCTAATCGGTGTTCAAGCACGTGAGCGTCTTTAGCTGCAATGTCCTCTGGCACCAATATTATTTCCAGAAACTTTTTGAATGTATTATGTCTCATTTCCACCGCCTCTGCAACCTCCCTTCCCTGCGAAGTAAGAGTGATACCCCCATATTTCTCGTAGATAACAAAACCTCTATCGTGAAGTTTTCTCATCATCTCCACAACAGAGGATGGCCTAACTCCTAACTCTCTTGAAATGTCCTTTATACGCGCATAACCTTTCTGCTCGATAATCTCATATACTGCTCTTAGATAATCCTCAACCCTTCCAGAAACGCTTTCCTGCATACAGACTCCCTAATAAATTTAGGGAACTCTAATAAAAAACTCAGTCACATTCGCTTTCGCATTTGCTTTACGTTTGCGTTGCAATTGAGAAGTCAGCTAGGAACTTGAACTTTTCTCCGGCTTCTTCTTTCTTTGGTTTGAAAACTATCTTTTCCGGGGTTCCATCATGTATATATGTTATGTAAAGCACATCTTTTCCTAAACCATAACGTTCCAAATCCCCCACAGAATTTTTAGCTTTCTCCAGCCTGTCAATTTTATCTTTTAGCTCTTCAACCGCTTCAAAAAGCATCTCTGCCTCTCCAAAATCGCCAGAACAAAGCATTAAATCCTTAAACTGAACCCATTCTGATGAAGCGCCAAGTTTTTTCTCTCCCTTTTTTCCTCCTTTTCTGCCTCCCATCTTCAACAGTTTCTGCAATTGAGCAGCCTTTTTTACCCACTCTTGGTTCTTTGAAGATTCCGGATTTCTCAAGAGAGTTCCTAACTATTGACTGTAATCTTCCAACAGCATCTTGTGCTGGTTTATTTCTTGTTCTATGCTTTGGCGGATTTCCTTAAGGGAATAAAACGTTCGAATTTCCGTTAAGAACTCATTCAAACTCGACACCAGCATGTTCATGGTTCTTGCCATTTAGTTTTCGTCCTTCCATAAACGTATCTCCTAGTGATTCTGCAATAATTTCTGTCAACTAATCAAAATTACTTGAAGATAATAGAGTTTGTGAGTGGTGGATATTACATACAATGGGATTGCAGTCTCTATTCTTCTTGTAGGGGGAGGAATGGTAGCGCTATACCTCAGCCAACTTATATAAGTGATGCTGATAATATTGCGAGTGCGCTCAAGGAGAAAGTTGACACAGTAAATGTACGAAGGTTTCGTGTGTAGTATGATTGAACGAAGAGAAAGCGCGAAAAAGGAGGGATAACATGACAGAAGAAGAGAAACAGGCAGAGGAAACTGTTAAAGAGAAAAAGACCACGGAAGCCCCGCGGACTCAGAAAGTCAAAGAGAACATTATTTTTGTCGGAAGCAAACCACCGATGAGCTATGTTCTAGCGATCATCACAAGTCTATCGGCATCCAATGCTAAGGAAATAACTTTGAAAGCTCGAGGACGAGCAATCTCAACAGCAGTTGACACAGCCGAGATAACTAGAAGACGCTTCATCAAAGACTTGAAAGTAAGCAAAATCGCGATAGGAACAGAGGAAATGCCAGCAAGAGAAGGCGAGAACAGAACGAGAATGGTTTCGACAATAGAAATAACGCTTACGAAAGAGTAGGAAAACATTGCGAAACAAGGTATCAATCGGCGAATACCTCGCTTTTCTTTCAATAAAACACGAAATCGACCCAGACAAACTTTTTTATGCATTAATCTCAGCTTGGGAAAACCAAAAATCCACATGCGGAAACCTTTCAATCAAATGCCGCAAGAAAACCCGTGACAAAGCCGTCTTCCTTTTAACAAAAGGCCCAAAAGTCATTGCGCAATTTCCCATACCCAAAAACTTTCTTTTGGAAAAAACCAATCCAATTAGAACTTTCAGAAAAACCGACTTGTTGCGCAGATGTCTAGTTAAGAAAGCTGAAAGAAGGCAGCATCCCCTTCATATCAGAGACCTAAGGCGCGGAATGAAGCAAATCAACCTGAAAGCCAAGGTCCTGGAAATTCCAAAACCCAAGCTCGTTTTCACAAGATTCTGCAACTGCGCAACGGTAACTAACGCTCTGATAGCAGACAAAACTGGAACCATTAAGCTGTGTTTATGGAACGAACAGATAAGCTCCGTTTCAGAGGGCGATATCATCCAGATTGAGAACGCGCATGCATCCGTGTTTAGGGGCGAACAACAGTTGAGGATTGGAAAAAATGGAAAACTAAGCGTTATAGAGGACGCAGAATTTCCTTATGAAAATAGGTTTATTAAACATTAATTCCTTCCTTTTTTCCTCATTCGCAACTAACGCGCGAAACAGCTCAAACTTCAGACACTTCAATTTAAGTGTTCATCCGCATCCAAAGTCAGCAACTCATGTGTGAAAGCTTCAAGCGCATCATTCTCGTCTGGTCTTTTAGGCCACTCATCCACGAACTCATAAGGCTTAATCATGAAAATCTCGACACGGTATTTCTTTAGAGCCTCACCCTTGCTTTTGCTCGCACTAGACACCAAAGGAAAACATAGCCTCCAACCACTATTAAAAATTACCGAAAAATTCAACCAGAGAATCATGTCGAAAGCGCGCGCGCCTCAACATCAGCATTTTTTTAATTCACTTCTTTAAACTTTCCTTTTTTATGGCGTTTATAACTAGGTGGGGACGGCGAACGATCTTCAGTTTGGAGAGAACTTTTTCAACCCTTCTACCAGTTATAAGTGGATAAGCAGGGTAGTTTACTTCTTTGACTTCAAAGCCATTAACGGTGAGTATTTCTCTGAGACTTTCGTCGGAGTATTGCCATTTATGCTCCCCAGATTTCATAGCTCTGTATTCTCTTAAAAGTTGTTTGAAATGAAGGCTAATTATGCATGTTACATAATCCGACCGTACCCTTGAATCTCTAGGAACCAGAACTTTTAACCATGCTTTAGATCTTAATACTCGATTGACTTCTTTTAGAACCTTTATCGGATTATCGACATGCTCAAGGAAGGCATAAGCATAGCATCCATCAAAGACTTCACCAATGAATGGTAGATGATGGGCATCACATATTATGTCAACTAATGGAGTTTTTTCAACATCCACCCCTAATGTTCCACGTTTGTTTTTACCGCACCCTATGTCTAAAACCAAACTCAATAGTATAGCCTTCTCTCGCTTAAATTACCTTGATAAATTTCAATTGTTCTAGTACCCACCTTGTCAGGAGAGTGCTTATCAGGCAACCCCTATAACACTTCTCTGTCCCATCGGACAACTTTCAATCCACGAGCAAGCGCTTTTAACGAAGTCTTGCTTAAGGACTTTATTCTATGTCGGCAGGTGCCCAACGCCTTTCTTCTGCTATATTCCTCACCCTTTAATGTTTTGGAAGCCCCTTTACCCCCAAGTTCCTCTGTTGTGGTGACCTAACAACGTTAAACAATCAAGCAAAGAATATTTTTCAACTGTAGCGCGAGCTTGTTAAGGATAAATAGAGTTAGGATGTGACGGATTGTTACACACTGAAAGGTGTTAATCGCTACAGCGTGGCTTATAGGGCTTAACAACCAAGAAAGCAATAACCACATACAAAAGCATGCCCAAGGCTTGCCGCATCAAATCTGGAGCACACCAAAACCAACTTGTACCTCCGCTGAAATGTAGTCCAGCAATAAACCATGCAAATACAATGTCAACAAAAAATTCTGTAACCAAGGCTATTTTGAATGGGAGTCTAACAATGTAGGAATCCAAACTCAAAGTCATGTAAATTGGCATGTTAGCTACGAGAACAAACAATGTTAATCCCAGCGGAATGCCGAAGCTTTCCATAAAGCCTCTAGCGTACAAATTGGCTTCTTGATAGGGAGCTTGGCAAAAAATGAGTGTTACGAAATAGTCGAAAAATATGAAAGCAAAAACCAGAAAGATTCTCTTCAACCAATGATTATTCTTGGGAAAGAAGAAATATTTTGGACTAAGCGGTATTCCTAGTCTTTTCTCCACTTCTCCTTCTCCCCTCGACTTCTCTAACTTATAATTTGGAGCTTTGTCGCTTTAAACCTTTAGGGTATGTATTTTCAATTCATATTTCAGTTTCAGAAGTATAAAATATAGCGTAAGCCAGAATCGGGTTCTGTCTCAGAGTTAGAATCTTAGAATAGAGGAGCAAGGCTGCAAAAAAGGGGTTAACATGGAATTATCAGTTGAAAAGCCTAAAAGCATCGAAAAGCTTTATGGTGAAAATAGCGGATTATGGAAATTCGTGAGGATAGATAAGGGACCAACCAAATCTGTGGAAATCATCAAAAAAATAAAGCTTAAAAATACCAATTATTCACTTTGAACGGCTGGCGATGGACTGCCAACTTATATTTTGGAGGATGATGGACAACTGCTTTTGCTGATTAGAACAAATAACGGGAAGAAAAAGGTGATGACGCTGTGGACAAACTATGATGCCTTCATAAGAGCTTTGAAGGCGCTTTTCCTTGAGTTATGAAGTAATGAAGCTTAAGTTATTATTCCTTCGACTTTGAATTTAATTTCTTGCCATATGGAATGAACCAACAATCTTGCTTCCTTGTCAATTACCGTTAACAATGCTAGATAAATAATTCCGCCTATTGCTGTTGCAATTAAAGTCAAATATATTCTTGTTGGATGCGGGATAATAAACAGAACAGTTGCCATAAGAGCTGAAGCAAAAACGTACTTTACGATATTCTTCCATGGAATGTCTATCTTGATCGTTTTCTGTACGATAGTATATAATATAAGAAACATTGCAAAGCCGGCTAATGAAATAATAGCGCTCACATAAAACGCCGCTTGTAATGGCTGATTTTGGGCATAATTTACTAAAATGTAGAATGCTGTAGGCAGGGTTATTGCGGAATAAAAATAGGGCAGAGAAAACACGATAAACAGCCGGCTCTTAATCAGTTTCCTGAATGATATTTTTGCTTTTTCATCAACTTTTTCAACTCCATAAAGCACAGAGCTGAAGAACACCGACATGGTTCCGACGAAGGAATTTATCGCCAACACAACTAGAATGGGCCAAGCGTCTTTGAATTCTTCCCTCATGATTATGATGTAGGAATTCGACAATGCAATTGCACCAGCGGTCATGGGAATAGCGAACATTAAAACCATTTTTAGCGCGGTTGTTATGTCTTCACTGTTTTTTTCAGCTAGAAGCTTTGGATACAATGCGAAAGCCAAGAAAGAAGAGTGTGTGATTACAGTTGCGATTTGTGCCGCGGCACCATAACTGCCTCGAGCTCCATCCCCGCCAAATTGGAACAACATTATGAATATGAAGGCTGCTATTTGGTTGCCCACAATGTTATAGATGTTTGCTACGGAGCCTTTCAGCCATTCTTTTACATATTGCCATTTAGCCCTTTGTTTTAGTTCTTCTAAGAGTAGTTTAGAGTAATAGGCTATTTGAATGGTAAAGGCTACTATGAGGCTGAGTAAAGCCCCTAGAAGGGGCTGCTGAAATTTGATGATGAGTATATAGCCTAAAATGACTTTGCAGGCTTCTGCAACTAGTAGTCCATAGCCTATCGCTTGCGGCATTCTCGCTCGCAGAGAAGCCTGTAGCGCGTTGAGAGAGTAAAGTTCCATTATTTGCACGGAGACTAGAAAGTATAGAAGAAGGTATTTTTGGCTGATGCCGAGTGATGATGTTATTAATGGAACTAGTGGAAGGTAGATAATTGTGGCTATTGCTGAAATTGTTAGGTTTGCGATTAGTCCTGTTTTGGCTGCTCCTTCTTTGTCTCTTGCTACAAATCGCATGGTCCAAAATGGGAGGGCTGTGGCGAGGAGTGTGAAGTATGCTAATATGTCGTTGATGTTGAACCATAAATCATACTCTAGTTTCGTGGTTCCCCGTGCTATCATAAGTTGAAAGGCTAAGCCTGTTGCGACGCTGAGCATTTTTGCTGCGAAAACAATGAAGCCTGAATACTGGAGTCTAATTTGGTTCTTAGTCAAGGTCTTCACCTTTGCTAGATCTTGGAGTAGTTATTCTAAAGCGTATTTTAATTTAGAGTTGGAGAGTATTAGAATTGTTTTGCCAGTTTTGTTTATTATGGGGTTTGTGAGGTTTTTGTTAAGAAGTTTTGAGTGCGTTTAGAGTTGTGCTAGGCCGTAAGCTAAGACTGGGTCGATGATTTTATAGAGTTGGTCTTTTTTTTCGGTTAGGCTTAGTTTGATCAGTCGGTTTAAGAGTTTCGTGAAGTTTGAGCTGTTTATTTCTAGCCCTTCTTTTGCTTCTAGGCTTCTTTTAAGTTCGCTCCACTTCATCGGTCTTAATGCGAGAGAGTTTAATATGCTCGTGTATCTTCTCTCAGCTTGAGACTTTCTGAGGAACATTTCTAGTTCGTTTAATGCAAGTTTAGAAGCTTCGTTTAAAATTTTGTCTACAGACTTGGTTTTTTTTCGGGTGACCATCCATCCGAAGTAAGTTAGCCAACCGATTATGCCGTCGAGTTTGTTAACTGACTCTTCGATTAAGTTTTTATCTATTTTGGTTTTCATCTGTTTGAAGCCTTTCTCGAGGAAGTCTATTGCTTCTTCTCTTTCCAGTTTTCTTAATTTTATTTCGTCTAGAGCTCTGCCATATAGGGGTGATTGAACGTCTTCGATTTTTAGGAAATCGTATAGTCCTACTTGGGACCCGGTTAAGATTATGACTAGGTTGTCTAGGTAATCGTATATGTGGGCGAAAAGGCTGACAAGCTTGAAGGGTAAATCTCTCAGTTCTTGGGCTTCGTCGAAGGCTAAAATAACCTTTGAGTTGTTGTGTTCTGCCCAATTGTTTAGTTCGTTCAGGAGGGCGGGTAAGGCGGTTTTTCCTCTTTTGTCCCATGATATCCTGACAGAATATTCTGAAACGGAAATTCCATCAATTCTTTTTAACTCTTCGACAAATTTTGCTGTTCTTTTCTTGTTTTTGCTGATAAAGGCGCTTATTTTATTGCCTACGAGTATTGCGAAGCTTCTTATGTTTATGTATCCTTCTAAGCTTATCATTTTCTCTTGTGTCGATTATAATGCTTGGTGATTCGCATTCGTTTAGGAAAGTTCTTAGGACGCTTGATTTGCCGATTCTTCTAGGACCCAAGAGAAGGATTATTCTGGATTTTTCTACTCCTTCTTTTAATTCAAGTAGTTCTCTTTCGAAATTGTATAGGTCGCTTTTTTTAGATTTGGGTTTTAAATCGAAATACATGGTTGCACCGGGGTTACTTGCTTGTACCGCTGCAAGTATTTCTGTTAAGATATTTAAATCTGTACTCACATCTTCTTTTGTGTTTATCGAGGATCTTATTGTTGTTTTGTGGTTGGTTTATGTTAACCTGAGGGTGAAAATCATGCCTGTGACTATGCTGAGTATTTTAGCTGCAAAAATGATGAAGCCTGATTTGGTTATTAACTGATGCTTAGAGTTTTAAAGCATAACTTGCAATTTTATTTTAGGTCGCAAAGATAAGACTTGCTTAAGGATTGAGAGGAGAATTAAGCAGGTTTTTGGTATGTTCTTTTTAGCAGAGTTTCAACAACTTCTCTTTTCTCATATGCGAGATCTGTCAGGCTTTTAAGTAGCCCCCTTTTTGAAGCGTCCCATATTTCAAGTGCAACGAGTTCGTTGTTCACGTCGTATCCTAAGACAACATCAGTGTCTAGAAGCTTCTCGTTTTTTATAGCTCCTTCTTTAAGCTTTATTGCTAAGATGTCTGCCTTTGGATCGTATTTTAGGATTAGATCCATCTTCCGCTCCCCTCGCGCTTTTGTTATTTTGGCTAAAGGGTGTTTAGCCATTTTACTTTAATGCCTTTTATAGTTTTGAAGTGGTCATCGTCTGTGACTACTACGCCTTTGGCGTGAATAAGGGCTGTGGCAGCTATTATAGCGTCGGCTAAAGGAATTTTTGGTGTGTTCAGAGTTATTTTTCCGGCAAGTTCGGCTATGTCTTCTTTTACTGGAATTATGTTTATATTTGAGCTTTCAGCTGAGGCAATTCTTATTTTTATGGCGTCTGTTCCGAGTATTCTTCCCATGGTGTTGTAAAGTTCTGTGATGGTGATTGTTGATGAAGCTGCTTTAATTTGTCCTTTGGATATTTTTTGGATGATGTGTTTACTCCAATCGGCTATTTTTTTGTTTTCAGGATTGTAATATGAAAAGTAAAATCTGGTGTCTAAGATGACTTTTAACGCCATTCCTCTCGTACTCGGTCTAGGGATTTTTTCAGTTCTTTCGTGTCGTATTTTCCAGCGTCGATTCCAGCTTGTTCCTCTAGGTGCATGATGGGCTTAAGAAAGATACCCCTTTCAGTATCTTCAATTAGCATCTTTGTTCCTTCGTTTATCCTATACTTCCTTCTATACTTCACTGGAATTGTAACCTGCCCTTTTCTTGTTACCGAAACCTCTTCCAACTTGGTCACCGTAGTACTTTTTGTAAAATGTAGTACTTAAAGCTTCTTGTACTACCAAAAGTTTCCGGATGGATTTTTCATTTTTGAGTTTGTTCGCAATTCATTCAGTTATTTATAGCGATTCTATTAATGATGAAAAATGTATTCCGTATTCCTGGTTTTGTGGTTGTGCAGGCTGTCACGAGTTGGAAGGTTAGACCTGTGGCTATGCTGAGTATTGTAGCTGCGAAAACGATGAAGCCCTGAATATTGTAGTCTAATTTCTTTTTTGGTCAAAGCTTCACCTTTGTGGAAGTGTCAACGGTATAGTTTTGGATGCATATATTTTAATTTGGTTAGTTTTATGTTATGTGTAATAAGAGAGTGTTTCAGAAGAGAGGGATTGGATTGGTTGACAGGGTTTTGGTTACTGGCGGAGCAGGTTTTATTGGTAGTCATTTAGTGGATGGGTTGATGAGTGGGGGCTTTGATGTGGTTGTTTTGGATGATTTGTCTAGTGGTAGGCGTGAGAATTTGAGTTTACATCTTGGCGAGCCTAATTTTTGTTTGGTTGAGGGTGATGTTAGAGTTAAGGCTGATGTTAAGAAGGCTTTGGAAGGTGTGGATGTGGTTTTTCATCTTGCTGCAATTGTTAGTGTTGATTTTTCCGTGAAGAATCCTCTTCTGGTTAATGAAGTGAATGTTGCTGGGACTTTGAATGTTTTAAGGCAGAGCCTGAAGGCAGGTGTTAAACGGTTTGTCTACGCTTCTTCTTGCGCTGTTTATGGTGAGCCTGTTGATCTGCCCGTCAATGAGGAGCATCCTGCTAAGCCTATGTCTCCTTATGGCGTTTCGAAGCTTGCTGCTGAGCATTATTGCAGGGTTTTTTGTGGGGTTTATGGGTTTGAGACTGTTTGTTTGAGGTTTTTTAATGTTTACGGGTTTAGACAGGTGGGTAGTCCTTATAGCGGGGTGATAATGAAGTTTATTGATAGGTTGAAACGTGGAGAAGCGCCTATTATTGATGGTGATGGGGAGCAAACTAGGGATTTTGTTTTTGTTGGGGATGTTGTTGATGCTTGTTTGTGTGCGATGCGTTGCAAAAATTGTGTTGGTGAAACGATTAATGTTGGTTCAGGTGTTGAGACATCAATTAATAGGCTTGCTGATGCTTTGATTGAGCTTTTTGGCACGGGTGATGTTAAGCCTGTTTTTGCTGAGCCGAAGGCTGGTGATATTAGGCGAAGTTATGCGGATTTGAGTAAGGCTGAAAGATTACTTGGTTATAAGCCAAAAACATCTTTGAAGGAAGGATTAACTATGTTGTTAAAGAGTTGGGGATGAAGTAGTTATGAGAGTTGTGATGGCTGTGGTCGAAATTGTTAGGTTTGCGAGGATTCCGGTTTTTGTTGCTACTTCATTGTTTCTTACTACGAACCTCGTGGTTCAAAATATGAGTGTAGTAGTGAGAAATGTGAATAGGCAGTTATGGCGCTTGTGTTGCATTGTATTCTGTACTTTGTTGTGTTGTAGTTCGTGTTACCATTAGACGCTATTGCAGCCTAATCTGATTCTTTTGCCAAAAGTTTTTCACTGGTAGGCTTGGTTGGCGAGTGTTTTTATGTTTGAGTGCGTTTTAATTACTTGCTAACTCGAGTAAACATTGATGAAAATCCGAACTAAGATTGGCTGGAGGGATTAGATGCCTAAGAATGTGTTGATATTGGCTGGAGGTGGTGGTCATACTGGATATGGTTATGCGCTGGCTCAAAGTCTTTTCGGTAGAGCTTGTCTGCACTTTTTGGTTCCCGCGGGAGATGTTTTAAGTCAGAAACGGTTGAGCAAGTTTGGCTGTGTCGATTTCCTTTTGAAGGGTCGCGGAGCAAAAACACCTACTAGAGAGTTTATTCCAAATCTCATGAGGGCCTTTCTAGATTCTTCTAAACGTGTTTCTCGTAAATATGATGTTGTTGTTAGCACGGGCAGCAACTTCTGTATTCCTCCAGCTTTGTTTGCTTGGATGAAAGGTGTTCCATTGGTTAACATTGAAAGCTCTGTTCGTTTTACAAAATCTTCTAAAACTGCACGTATTTTACAGCCCTTTTCAGCCGTTACTGCATTGCATTGGGAGGAGCAGAAGAAAATTTTGAATAAAGGTGTAGTTGTTGGACCTTTGTTTCCTAAGCCTGAGGTGAAACCTTGGAATGCCGGTTATATTCTTGTGACGGGGGGTACTTTAGGGCATAAAATGTTGTTTGATGTTGTTGTGGAAAGCGATTTAGAAAATGTGGTTTTGCAAACTGGAAAAGTTGATCCAGAGCCTTATAAGAAAAAACATCCGGAGTGGAGGATCATACGATATTCTACTAGGTTTCATGAGCTTGTTGCTGGCGCTGATGTGGTTGTGACACATTTCGGTTCAACAATTTTGGAAGCACTTGTTTATAGAAAGCCGACGGTGATTGTTCCGAATCCGGAATGGACTAGGACTGCTGGGGTTGAGGATGCAAGGTATCTGGCTAAAAAAGTTAACGCATTATTGGTTTCGGAAATCACTTTAGAGAATATATTGGATGCGATGGAAAGGTCAAGGAAGACACCTCCGCCGAAATTCCTTAATGGAGCTAAAACTTTGGCTGATTTAATCCTTCAGCTTTGAGGGCTGGAAGTATGGGCGTTTTGGTGGCTGGTGGTGCGGTTGATATTGGAAGGGGCTGTGTGAATGTTAAGAAGGGTAGGCGTTTGTTTGGTGTTAGCTGAGGTTTTCCTTGGAAGATGGGTGAATTCAGGGTTTATGCTTTTTGGGTTTTGGTTTTTGTTGTCTTTCTAGTAGCCATCCGCATATTGTTAGTGGTCTGACGCGTAGTAGTGCGTGTCCTATTGTTCTGGTTAGGCTTATTTCGAGTGTGTAGCGTCCTCTTCCAGAGTTTATTTGTCCGTTTATTATTGTTTTTGGGGTTACGTGTCTTATGTGGTGGACCTTTACTTTTGTTGTTGTTGTGCTTTTGTATCCGTGTTTTGCGAATCTTAGGTCTATGTCTGTGTCTGGTGTTGGGACGTCTGTGAAGCCGCCTATTTCGTCTAGAGCCTTTTTCAGGATTATTCTTGCTGCTCCGTAGGGTATTTTGCCTAATGGTGCGAATTCGTAGGTTTTTTCCCAAGCGTTCATCAGTCTATTTAGTAGCGTGTCCGGATAGGTTACTACGTGAGCTGCAACTGACACTATTTCATCCTTAATTAGCGGAATTAAATCCTTGAAAAAGTTTGGTGGAACTATTATGTCTGCGTCAACTATGCTTAGATAAGAACCTTTTGCGTTTAAGTATCCAGTTTGCAGAGCTTCTGAATAACTGTTGTTCCATTTCTTCCATGTTTTCTCAATAATTTTAACTGGATATCTGCTAGCCTTCTCCACCGTTTTATCAGTGCATCTGTCAGCAACGAATATTACTTCGCTTTCAAAATCTTTCAAGGATTTTAGTAGGTTTGGTAAGCATTTATTAACATACTTCTCTTCGTTATGAGCACAAACTATTACTGAGACTAGGGGGCGTGGTTGTTTTGTCATGGGTTTCACCAGCAACCATGTCGTCATGAATTAACTGCGAGGCGAAATATAAATGAAGACGAAATTGCTAAGAGAGATTACGTTGGGAACGAATGAGTGCTAGGTGTAAAAGTTAATGTTTTAAGGGTTGATATAGACTTTGCCTACCCGAAACAAGCTCAAGAATTACCTTAATATTTTACTTGGTTTAAGGACTATTTGGAAGATTCGAAGACTTTGTGTAAGTTGTTGAATAGATATAACGCTACTGCTACGTGGTTTCCTACGATTTTAGTCGTTCCAGATAGGGAATTATTGGATTTTTTGGATGAAGGCGGGCATGAGATAGGTTGTCAGTTTATATGGCGTGAAAGCGAGATCGAGAGATTGGAAGCGGAACTCGGTAGAGAAATCAAGTGTTATGTAATTCATGCCACCGGAACGCTAATTAACAAAGTGCTGTGGCGTAGATTTCGCCCACCTTCCATAAGATCCAAGGAAGTCGTAAGCGTCAGAGATGGTAAAAACTTTGACAAACTTTGCTATAGGTATCCCCCCCTCTGAGATTCTGAAAATGTTCAAAAAATTAAGCCCGAAAACCATGGTTGTTACCCATCCAACGTATATGAATCGCCGATGCATCCTTTCCAAGAAAGAACCAACACTTAAAGTGTTTTCTTTGTTGCTGAGAAATGGGGTTACATTCGAAAAGCTTAGAGTTGAAACATAAAACAAATGATTCGAATCTAATTAAGAAGCTTTCATCTCCTTTAGGTCTCGAAACCCGAAACCCCTTGTCTATAAAACGTCGCGTGCGCTAATTTAGTTCAAACATAAAATGCTTACTAATGCAAGTAGAGAGATGAAATCGATTGCATTGGTAACGTCCGCTGTCCGTCCACTAAAAATACCAAGAATTAGGAGTCTTTTCGATTATGAGGGTTGCTTGTTCTTTACTTTTTTGCATTCTTGGAAAAGTCTAAATAACGCGGAATCTGATATTACCGAAGGCAGATCAATCATGCCAGAAATTCGATGCGGTCAGGTTTTGGGATGCGAATGGAGAAGGAAAAAGTAACTGTCTGTATCCCTCACTTTATGAGAGAGAACCTGCTTAGGAAGTGTTTACAAGCTTTAAGGGAAAACGCGAGTTTACCGTATCGCGTAATAATAATCAACGACGGTAAACGGTCTCTTTCGTTCGAGAATGATCAGATACAAGTGATAAACAAGTTGGAGAGGACAGGGCTTGGTGCCAAGAGGAAACAGTTCGCAGAGCTTGTGGAAACGGAATATCTTTTTGAGCTTGGTAACGACGTTTTGACGCAGCCTGGGAGCTTGGAAGCCTTAGTTCAAGCTTTAGATCAAAATGCTAGGTTAGCCGTTGTCTCTGGAATACGTTTGGAAAAAGGAAAGCCTCCAACGGGAGCATCTAACTTCAAATTCATTGGGAAATTTATTATGAAAAAAACCTGCAGCTTCTGCCAGATTCTCAAATGTAATGGGGACTTGTTCGAAGCCGACTACATACCCATTCACCACACGTTATTTAGAATGAAGGCGTTAGAGGATATATCTTTAGATCCCAATTACGAACTGGGTTACTCGCATTTGGATATTTTTTTGCAGTTTTATTTTACTGACTGGAAGTGTGCGGTTTGTAAGAAATCTTATTTTGAGCACATTTTTCACGAATCCCCGCCAGAATACCTGAAGGAAAGGTTTGCTACACGCAGAATAGACGCAAGTAGAAAGCATTTCACGCAAAAATGGGGTTATAAACACATTGATCTTAACGAAAAAACAATCGGCGGAAAGACGCTTTTCATTGTTAACTACTTAAATAATTATTTACGGTGCCCATATAAGCTCAAATTAGGGTTTTCTGTACCTAAAATGTTTAAACTCATGTCTAAACTTGTTAGTTAAGAACAGTACTAAGGAACGACCTAAGTGTATGATGAAAATAAGTAAAAAATCGTTCTGGAAGAATATTAACGGTGGTAAAGCAAAACGAATAATATCAAGCTGTTCTGGAATTAGATGGAGTTAATGGGGACAGGCTTAGTAACGATAGGCGATATTCGAAGACTGGTGCAGCTGTCAAAAATGGCTAAAGCGACAGACTTAGACCTTTCAATCTTAGTTTATTGCTTTTTACATACGCATGAGATATCTGTAATTGGTGACGCTTGAAACCACTGTTCTGGTTAACCAGTCAATTCCGTAGAGAAGGAAATAGAGAGATAGAGGATTCAGAGCTAGTCTGTAGATGGTGTAGCTTAATTTAATAGGAGATAGCATTTCAAAAAGCAGTATACCTGCTAAGATTAGATAAGCGTTATGAAAAAGGAATAGAAGCCTAACCTTTCCGTATATACTCTTGTGAATTCTTCCAAGAATAGATTGTTTCCTCATTAAGGGAAAGACGTATGCCTTCTTTTCTCCGATTCCTTCTATTACCCATTTTCTGGTTCGGTTGAAGTCATGCACCAAACAGATGGATAATGCGAAAATGAAGCCCAAGTAAAGAAAGACTAAACTCCCCCACATCTTGAATAGCCCAATCCCGAAGCATGCCATAAAACCAGATTCGAGTACTGCATTATGGATTCCTTCTAAATAACGTCCTCCAAGGGTTATATCATCGGTCACTCTTGCTATTTCTCCATCAACGCAATCAAAAAGGTGGTGAAACTGAAAGAAAACGCAACCAAGAAGCATTAAAGGATAATTGCCAAAAACAAACAAAAGATCACCAACAATTCCAAACAAAACTGAAAAGGAAGATACTTGATTTGCACTTATCTGGTGTTCAACGAAGAACTTTGTAAAGTATGGCGAGATTTTTCTTAGAACGTGAACGTAAGGATCTTTTCGCATTTTTTCTGGTGGTTGGCCAATTTTTCGAATGTCATCTATTGTCACCAACCCAGATTAGTCCTCCAATACATGTGGCTTACTCTTCTTTCTTTCATCTCTTTTACCGTCGTATTTATTTTTTACTAGTTCTCACAGTTTTCGGTGTAAAACATTTAATTTACTAGAAGTTCAAGCGTGCTGTTGACTGATGATGGTCATGATGACCATAAAAGAGATAAAAAGCTTGCACTTCAATCTCAAATATTCGGCGGCTTTCAACTGATAATAGGACATTATGCCAAGAGTCTAGTTACTTCCTGGAACGTTAAATGTTCTGGGGTCATGAGATGGTTGTGTCAAAAAGGCTTAAAAGTACACGTGAGAATCACCCATTCGACAGCATTGGTGGTCAAGGTGGTAACAATCGACGAGATTAAGAAGCTTGGGCAATTAAGCGCTAAAGACCACATGGAAGAAGGAAGAAGGAATTACCCATATATGGGTCGTGTTCTAAGGAAAATTTCACCCTACTTCACAAAATTCCTTATAGACCATAACGTCACAGCAAACCAAGTTAGTGCTTTATCAATCATCACCGGTATAGCTGCGAACACAACATTCATCTTTGGCAACTATTACCTCATGCTTCTCGGATGCTTTCTCTACCAATTTTGGAACATTTTTGATCTAGTAGACGGGGAAATAGCAAGAGTAACTGACCTAAAAACTGCGGGAGGAAAATACCTAGAAACAATAAATGAACCCATCACAGAATGCGGCTTCATACTATCCCTCGGGATAGGTCTATCCAAAATACTCAACGACAAAACACTCGTTTTCTGGGGTCTATTCTTCGCCCTATGCTACGCCTTACTAAGTGCCTTCGCAAGGACAAGAGACATGATGATAGAACGATTTCAAATGCAAGAAGAAATCGCTAAGCCAGAAAAAATTCAAACTCTAAGCCTAAAATTGCACATCAAAAAGTTATACAAAAAAGCAAGACTCCTATTCGTGGTCTTCAACGGATACCTAATTTTGACATTCCTAACAATCTTTCAACTACTTCTCCCAAACAACGCTTACTTAACCTATTTCGGCTTGAAACTGAACGTTTTATCAGCATACTTCTTCTTGTATGGAATAATATGGACCGTTAAAATAGTCATCACAAGCGTCACCAATTACAAGAGCCTTATTAAGCACGCACGCTAGAGAATGTTTCATTACATGTATGTTTCTTTTTAAGATTCCAAAGCAACGCCAAAGCCATTGCAGAACCAAACGCACCAACAGCCCAAAACGTGAACGCCATATTCCATCCACCCATACCAGTAAATACTGCAGTAGCGATTCCAGTAACGGTTGCGCCGACATAACCCATCATGTCAATGAAACCAGTTACAGAAGCAGTACCCTTTCTTGTACCAAGCAACATCGGAAGCCTCGTAACCACCAGTACGTGAGGAGCATAAGTAAAGAAGCCATTTTTGATACTGTGGCAAAAGGCGAAATCGAGAATATTGACCACTCCCACGTTTGACCGCATAGAAGACTGTTTCCATTCATACTACAAAGAAAGCCAAAGAAACTAAGGATTTCAACAAGGATACGCTTAGTGTACTACCTGCAGAGAATCTGTCCTGTGCCACACCAAATAAATAGAAGTATCCTGAAATCATTGTTGAGAGAGAAAACCATGAACCATAAGGAATTTTGCACCCTATTAAAAAAGAATGGTTTCAACTTCTATACAGGTGTACCTTGTTCTATCTTGGGCAACATTATCAATCATCTGTCTAAAAGCAAGCAATTTGCATATGTTCCAGCCACAAGAGAGGACGAAGCACTAGGCATGGCTGCAGGGGCATACATGGGAGGAAAAAAGCCTGTTGTGTTAATGCAAAATTCAGGACTAGGCGTTTCTATAAACGCTTTAACATCCCTCGTTTTGTTGTATAAATTTCCAATACTTCTGATCATCTCTTGGCGTGGCTACAAAGGGGAGGACGTACCAGAACACATACTCATGGGCAAATATACACTCAAGTTTTTAAGGTCCACCAACATTCCTACAAAGATTCTGTCAAAAAAGAACTTAGAGAAGCAATTGATAGAATCCATTCACATAATGAAAAATCAAGAGATACCTGTTGCTCTAGTGTTAAAAAGGGGTGTGATTGATTGAAAGAATCCGAAGCCATTAAAACGATTGTTAAATGTTTGAACGATGAATTCGTTATTGCTTGTAATGGGATGATAAGTAGGAAACTTTTCTCCATAAAAAATGGACCCCAAAACTTCTATATGTTAGGCTCCATGGGCTTGGCATCAGCCATTGGGCTGGGAGCAGCTCTAGCCAGACCAGACAAGAAAATCATCGTCCTTGTGGGAGATGGAAATATACTTATGTC
Organism: uncultured Candidatus Bathyarchaeia archaeon; assembly: GCA_964598485.1. GTDB lineage: Archaea > Thermoproteota > Bathyarchaeia > Bathyarchaeales > Bathycorpusculaceae > SOJA01. The sequence continues at coordinate 323,693 of CAZRCD010000001.1, read as the reverse complement.
TCTAGGGACACTAGCGACCATTGGAAAGATGTCACCCAAAAATTTCATACATATAGTTCTAGATAACGAATGCCACGAATCAACTGGTGGACAAAAAACAGCAAGTTCGGTAACCAAACTTGACATTATAGCAAGTTCTTCAGGTTTCAGCAACAGTCAGCGTGTAGAATCAGTGGAAGAGTTAAAGAAGGTTATGAAGAAGCTTTTGAACACAAACGGCCCGTCTTTTATTCATGCTAAGATCGAAAGAGAAAGAGTTGATGTGCCAAGAGTTTCAATAGAACCGCCTGAGATAAAAAACAGATTTATGAAAGAATTGACGAAAAATTAAAACACCATTTTCTTTGCTATCTCATAGTCTTTCTTATTGTGAATTTCCATCCATCCCTTGTTTGTTTCGATGTAATTGACCTCAAAGCCCCTGTCAATCATCTCTTGGAGCATATCGACAATAGATGCTCCCTTAAAGCTTTTACTCTCGTGGAACCTACCTTTATGGTTCTTCGCGCAATCTTCGTAAACTCTTCTCAAGTTCTGTGCACCATAAGCGGAGAACTTGGCAATTCCAATAAATTCGTGTGTTGCAATGTCTTTCTTGATTTTCTTCCCAATAAAAGAAACCTCTTTTTCAGTTGTCAACGACGGCTCACGATAATAACGACTCTTCTGCTTACCAATTATTAAGTCCAATTCTTTGTCTATTTCATGTCGATGAAACGGATAAGAAGCGTCAGCAACTATCGTTATATCCCATTTGCTTCTAAGAAGATTGTTAATTACTGATTCGTCAAATATTATGTCAGAGAATATTAGCATGAAGCCATTTTCCATTTCCTCTTCAGCTGCAAACAGTGAAAACAACGAACCCCTCTTGTAATCATCAACATCATAAAAGTTTACGGAACCAACATTCAATTTTTCTTTCTGATAACCTCTCACAACCATTACGTCTGCAATTCCACATCTCCTCAACACATCAAGCTGTCTTTGGAGTAGGCTCTTCCCATTTACATCCAACATAGCTGTTGGCATGTCCTTGATGATTTCTTTCTTCGGTTCACCCGCGGCTGGAATAATCACTTTGGCTTTGCTGAGTTCTATCAAATTCTGGATGTCTCTTTGCTTTATACTTGTGAAACCAACAATATCAAAAATTTCCTTTACAGGAGCGCAGTACGGTTCAGTCTCAAAACCACGTCCACTCAACAATATCATCTTACATACGTCTTCCATCGACTTAACCGAAGTCCTCAAAAGATGATTCGCATAGATAACGATGTTAAACCCGTGTCTTTTAAGCTCCTTTTCCGTGATCATGTTGTACGTTGTCGGTACACAAATTAAAGGTTTGCGAAAAGCAAGTTTTTCACACAACTTATTGTATCCTTTTGCAAACCTTAACACGCTGGTTGGGTCAATCTCTCTTGAATGTATCAGTATTCCATCTGCCCCAGCTTGCAAGTATTCTTTTGCTCTAAACAATGCATCCTCAACGCCGCAACCTGCTATTATACTTTCTATCCTAGCAAAAATCATGAAATCTTTTGAAAGCAAAGCTTTTTTTCCCAGTCTAATTTTGTTCGCGAATACATTTGGATCTTCAAGATTTTGTATAGCGTCCGGATCAAGACTGTTCCTTTTTGGATAGGTTTTATCTTCAATTACTACGGCTGATACGCCTAACCTTTCGAGTTTGGTTAAAAAATACTCTAAACTATCAACATCTCTACCAGTATCTCCATCCACAATCAAAGGCTTGTCCGTAACATTTGCAACTTGCTCTATGGTACTAAGCCTTGAATCCAAACTCACAATTTCTGTATCTGGAAATCCTTTCGATGCGGAATCAGTAAAACCACTTGCCCATAACGCATCAAACTCTAAAATCTTCTCTTCTCCATTATCCTCTATTTCAATCTTAGCATTATTTGCTATCAAAGCGCTAATTCCATTATGCGCCTCTATCGCCTTTATCAATTGTTTCTTGCTCAGAAGGCCTCCAAGTTTCTTACGCCTGTCTTCTGGCTTAATTTTCCTCTGTATAAACACGTTGATCCACAAAATGTAAAAGCTGAAGGTTTTTAATTAAGGTTGTGAGAACTATGGAAGTCTGGAGTTACCACATACCGACGAAAGTGATCTTCGGTAAAGACTGTCTAGAAAAAATAACTAATATTGTTGAACCTTTCAAGCCGAATAGAATAATGTTGGTTACTGGCAGAAAGAGCATGAAAAAACTAGGGGTAACAGACAGAATCATCGGTTACTTAAAAAATTGCCGAGTTGTCGTTTACAATAAGGTTGAACAAAATCCTGACGTTACCACAGTTGAAAATGGTATTCGATTTTTGAAGGATGAAAAGTGCGACTTGGTGATCGGACTAGGAGGTGGGAGTGCGATAGACACCGCTAAAGCTGTTTGTGTGCTGTCGAAGAATCAGGGACCTGTAGATGAGTATCTCTGTGGAAAAACGAAAATTGTAGGCAGAGGGGTGCCGCTTATCGCTATTCCTACAACCGCAGGCACAGGAACTGAAGTCACACAATATGCATCAATTATTGACGAAACAAAGAAACGCAAACTCTCACTCAGCCACGAGTATGTCCATCCAAGTATAGCCATCGTAGACCCAACTCTCACCGTTACGATGCCAAAATTTGTTACTGCAACTACAGGGTTAGATGCTCTATCACAATGCATTGAAGCCTACTGGGCTAAAGACCATACGCCAATCAGCGACATTTTCGCTTTAAACGGCATTGCCTTAATATTTAACAACTTAGTGAATGCTTTTGACCATGCAGAGAGCATAGCATTTAGAGGGAAAATGGCTCTTGCAGCCTTGTTTTCAGGAATAGCGATAAGCATCACAAAAACCACGATTGTTCACTCCGTATCCTATCCACTAACAATGCATTTTAAAATCTCTCATGGTCTAGCATGTGCACTGACTTTACCCTCATTTATACGATATAATTCAAAAGTAGTCAGACAAAGAATTTGCAACATTGCTCAAACAATCGGAGCAGAAGACGTTGAAGGGCTCGTTAGAAAAACAGAAGGGCTTATCTCGTCTTTGGAAGTTCCAAAAAGGCTAGGCGACGTTGGAGTTCGAAGAAGAGATATTGAATTGATTGTTAGCGAGGGGTTCAGGCCAGACAGAGCTGGAAATAATCCAAGAAAAGTCACAAAAGAGGATTTAAGAGCTATTTTGGAAGGTCTTTTATAAAGGAGGACTACGCGAAGTGAAAGCACTTATCCTGAACTCCGGCAGGGGCGAGAGACTTCGTCCTCTAACAAAATACATTCCTAAGGCGTTAATAAGGATAGAAGATAAGCCGCTTCTAGGATATCAAATAAGCAATCTGGTTGATTGCGGCATTAGGAACATAATAATTACAACAGGTGCATTTGAAAATAAAATACAGAAATACATGGAAAACGAGTTTCCCGATGTCAGCGTCGCTTACGTAAAAAATCAAAGGTATCGCACTACAAACTACATATATTCTATGTGGCTCACAAAGAAGCTTATTGATGATGACATCATCCTATTTCATGGTGACTTGTTTTTTGAAAGAGGATTACTAAAGAAACTGATTGAAGAAAGACACGCAAATTGTGTTTTAGTAAACAGAAAAATCAAGCCACCAAAAAAAGATTTCAAGGCAGTAATTGAAAATGACATAATAATCAAAATAGGGGTAGATTTCTCTGGCAAGAATGCTTTCTTCTCCGCCCCAATGTATAAGTTTTCAAAATCGAAATTTTTGTACTGGTTAAACAAAATAGGTGAGCATGTGCAAGAAAGGGGAGATTTAAGGATTTATGCTGAATGCATCCTCAATGAGATTTCAGACAAAATTATGCTTCACCCTGTGTACTTTACCAAGCAGATCTGTTTAGAAATAGACACTGAAAAAGATCTAGAATTAGTGAGAAGCTATTTCAAGATGAAACAACCGACAAAAACTGATTAATGAACTTTCACAAGAATCTGTATCAACTTCCCTTCTCACATCTTCATCCTTAACTCCTTCTTCCCACCTTCTATTAGACTCTAAAACCAAACGCAAAAACTTGGAATCATAATTCTTCAAGAGCAACTCAGTATTCGGAATCAAGCAATGTCCACCGATCACGTCTGGAAACATTAATGGTCTATCAAACTTTACACGGTGAGTATCCTCCGAAAAATCCACAACTCTCTCAAAATCTACGCTAGAATACTGCTTAATCACATACTCGCCTCTACATTTAGAAAATTGAACAAAATCTCCTGACTAAGGCAACGTTTTGAAACCTGCTTGCCTGTAGTGCTCATCAAAAGTGAACGATGTTACCAACTTATTCCTCTTCATCAACACAAATGAAGTGCAATCTGTGAAACTCCATAACTTATCCTTGAACCTCTTGAACAAGTTCCACGCATCTCTAAAAGCTTCATCGTCGACCTTAATCACCCTTGTGATCTTTGAGGACAGTATGGCTTCACCTGCGTTCACGGCCAAATCCTTTCTCCGTGTAAACGACACTATAGAGGTGACGGCTTCATCAAACACGTAATCCGTCGTGTAAAAAATCACCGGACCAAAAATCCCCTTCTTGATTTCGTCTATGAAACCCTCAGCTTCACGATGTTTTTCATCTCTCTTATTATAAAAGGCGATATAAGCCGAGGAATCTACAAACAGCTTCATTCTGATCTACCGTAGAGAACCCTCTCAATTCCTTCAACGTTCGTCTTCACACCGAAATCCACTGACTTCAAGTTCAAGAACGGGTCCTCAACTATTCCCTCGTTCCAAATCAGCCAGTCTTCAATAGCCTCCCTCACAATCTCCTTAATGGACTTTTTCTCACTTTTAGAAACTTCAACCAGCTTCTTATGTAACTCATCCGGAATACTCGTTTGAACAACGGTCACTTCTTACATCACTAAGTAGATGTAACACCACATTAAATATAAACTTTTTTACATTTCCAATAACATCAAACAATCTATGTATAAACATGCAAAAGGTTACGCCTAAAACACAAAAATTCATCCTCCGATGACTTTTTCTGCATCCTCGTTCGCCTTCTCAAGAACCCTCTCCGCTTCGCGAATCAACTCCTCATCCCTAACCTTCGGAAGCACAGCCACAACCGTTTCATAGGCCGGGCGGTAAATAGCCTGGTCAACGCGTGTCTCTCTGTCTTTCACCGTAACATACCATTCCTCCCCAGCCCTCTCAAAAACCCTCAACTCAGCCAACGCACCCTTCAACCTTAACTCATCAGCCTTCCTCTTTTCAATCCGCAACGTTCTCACCTTTAATCTCTTCATTAGAATCCAAAGCCAAACGCAAAACTCACTGCTGATGTATCTGTGCATCTGCTCCAACTAGAGGGGCTTGATTGTTTTTACGTAGCGTTATACATGACGTTTTAAGCCAGAACGCTTCTTTTTGTATGCCTCAAAAAATCAAACCGCAATAGAGTTTTCATAAAGGTTAACAGCATCAAAATAACTGAGAGGTTTAAGGTTGCCTTCAAAACGCACTTTCATAATTTCTTTCAGCGTCTTGTGAAAAATTGCTGTAGAAAAATGTGAAATTGCAGTACACTTCATGCGTTTTAAAAGAGTTAAGAGCATGACAAACAAAAAGGCACTAAGTTTCGCTGCGAAAGGTTTAAGTAGTCATTTTGTATACGAAATTACGGTGTGTCTTCTTGAATGAAGTTGTTACGTCAAGGTTGCCCGAAGAGTTGGTGAAAAAGGTGGATCAAGCGGTATTAAGGGGACATTTTCGAAGTCGAAGCGAGGCCTTAAGGGCTATCGTTGAAGAATATCTACGGGAACACCCTGAGCTTTTTCTTGGCGAGGAGCTTGGAAATCTGCTAGCGGACTCGCCAAATCTTTCCCATGACGATTTGGAAAGAGTTGGAGCTAGACTTTTTAAGGATCTAAGCGTGCCTCAGCTCGTTGCTGAAGGTAGGCGTAGATGAAACTCATTTATCTTGACACCAACGTCATCCTCACAAGATACGCTCCAGAGGAGCCGCAACACCAAGCTGCTAAGAAAATCCTTAGAAACGTTGAAGCTGGAAACTTATCAGCAGTGACTTCTGTTCTTACTATTGTTGAGGTAGCGAGCGTTATCAGCAGAGCTTATAAGAGGTTCGCGAAGACAGGGAAAATCATGAAACGCGAGGACATAACAGGGGCATTCCTTCACAGAATCATGAGTATTCGAAACTTACATTTCATTTCTGCGGGTGGAGACATATCCATCAAGATCGAGGAAAGCCACGTGAAGTTGCCAGCTCTGTTTGCAGTGGCTTTTGAAATAGCCTTAAAACTCAGTCTCAAAACATTAGATAATCTTCACCTAGCTGCAGCTCTCATTTCACAGAGAATTTACCGTCAAAAAATCGATTACTTCACCACATTGGACAAGGACATTCTAAAACGCCGCGAAAAACTGAAATCACTCATTGGAGCCTCCGTGTGTGCACCAACGGAATTAGTTAGAACGTTAAAACTATAGGGGGGATCAAACGTTTTTGAAAATATATTACGCCCGAAACGTAAACTTTGGGTGGAGGCGCCAGCAGAGGATAAGTTGAATAGTCAAAAGCGTCTGTAATCGATGAAAAAATTATACCCTAACTGCATTTTAAAGGTGATTTCCTTTCATATTTAAGAGTTTTCAGCCAAAACAACTTGGACTGGTAAGAATCAACTCAGCCAATGCACCTTTCAGCTTTAACTCGTCAGCCTTCCTCTCCCCAGCATCCACAGCCTCAAAACGAAAGTAACAGACCCAGTTTGAACATTCAAGTCATCTCTCACCATTACCAAAACACGTTACAAAAAACTATATAAATACCCTTTTTTTGGGGGAGCGGATATAGAAAACCCGATTAATGCTTAGTTCTTCTCCTTTCAACGCTTCCACTCTTTTCCTAACCTTTTCAACTTCTCTTCGGACATCTTCATCCTTAATCTCCTCCTTCAGTTTCTAGTTAAACTGGGAAATATTTAGCTTTCACTTCTTTAACCTTTGCTAATTCACTGTCCGTTGTTAGAAGCGTCGCTTTCTTAAGCTCAGAGAGGGCTAAGCAAAAACAATCTGCAAGGGACAGCTTACCCCTATACTTACATTTCTTTTCTCCAGCCTTCCTCGTCAGCTCCTCATCCGTTGCAATCGACTCTATATCTGAGCCTCTGATCTGATGGTACCGTACATCAGCAATGTCTTTCCCAAGTTTTTCACATGTCTTGTAATAATACTCAGCTAGATTTACATCGCAGATAAACCCTTGAGCCCTACCCTGAACAACCTCATCAAAGTAAGGCTTCACCCTCTCATCATCAATAAAATAGAGAAACAAGGCACCAGCATCAACCACATACCTTCTCATTCTCTAGCCTCTTCACGATGCTCAGCTTCAAGCTCCCTTATACCCTTAATTATGATGGCGGCATGTTGACGGTCTATCCCGCGAAGATTTTCAAGTTTAGGAATCGGAATCATCAATATCCCGGTTTCACTTTCAATAAACTTAACCCTCATCCCCTCTTTAATTCCATACTTCCTCATTATCTTAGCCGGAATCGTCACCATACTCTTACTGGTAACCTTCGCAATATAACCCATTTACATTACCATATTTTATTATAAACACATGGTATTTAAACATTTTCCATGCATTCACCAAAAAAGTTTCTAGCAAGAAATAACATTCGCTCAAATAACACAAACGATCAGTTTGTTTTTTCTTAATCTTCTCAACCTCACTCCAAACGCTTTCATCTATAATCTCTTCTCTCCGCTTTTCATCAGACTCCAAAATCAACCTCAAAAACATCGAGTCATAGGGAGGCGAGGTTTACGCGAAAGCCCTCAAGCTGAAGATTCAAGAACTGGTCGAAAAACAAAGAAAAATGCCCTCGCCACGCACGCATTAAATTTTGGCTAGCATATAAGAAGTCCATATTAATGCCATAGCTTTCATAATGAACGATGATACAACATGAAAGAAGCCATTGAATTTACCTAGAAACCCTAAGTTTCTGTTCAACATATCGCTATCGGCTAAAAATTTAAGCGCTTTTCTCCTCGACAAGCTTCTGTATAAGCCTTAAAAGACCGTTCACAGCCCTCTTAAGCTCCTCTCTTGTTCTAATAAGCTCAGACGATATAGAATCATACCTTTCAGCCATTACATTAAAACTACTACTCATATCCTTGTGCATGTCAGCAACGCTGCTCTTCAAGCCCCTATGCATCTCTTGAATGTTATGCCTTGTAGCGTGGGCAACCTTCACAGCCTCGCCCATCCTCTCACCAAACTCCTCTTCCAGCCTACCGTACTTCAACTCGAAATATTCAAATTCGCCCATAGCTGGACCTGTTTCAACAACCCTCACATCCTTGACATCTATGAAATCCTTCTTCACCTTAATCTCCTTTACAAACCCATCTACAACCTCTCTTTCACCTTCACAAACTATGCAGACACTGCCGTCCTTCAGATTCTCCACATACCCCTTGACACCGAACTCCCTAGCCAGCTCCTGAACAAAATCCCGATAGCCCACCCTCTGAACCACTCCTTCCACAAGTATTCTCGCTCTAATCAATCTTATCCACCAGAAAACACCACTGCGACTTAAACATCTCAGAATGCTTCATACATTCTTCGTGATCACAGTCCTTCCTTAAATAACTTGCGACATCATCCTCTCCCGCCTGCAAACCTCCTTAAAACCGTCAAAAACAGACCCGTCAACCCGCAACCCTGTTTGAACCTTCACGTTGTCCTTCACCATCACCAAAACATGTTACAGAAACTTATAAATACCCTTTTTTTGGGGCGAGGGAGAAAAACCGCGATTAAACTTGCGCGTACGAAAGAAATAGCCTATGTTTGTGCCTGTGTGACTTGACTGGAGAAAGAGTCGAAAAATTTTTATGTGGTGTTGTGGTAATGGTATGTGGTGATGGCATTGAAGGTTAGGATGGACCGTCAAGGACGGGTGGTAATACCTAAACGGCTTAGGGAGCGTTATGGGCTGCTGAAGGGGGGTGAGCTGGAGTTGATAGCTCATGAGGGAGCGATTAACCTGCTTCCATTGGTGGAGGAAGAAGACCCTGCGGTGACAATCTTAAGCGAGCCGTGTAAGAGTGGTGATCCAAGTAGACATGGCTTAGTGTTCTCTCGTGAAAAGGTTTGGGAAAGATGAGGCTTATTGACGCTGATATTCTCTCCTACGCTCTTTTCAAAGGGCACAATGCACACAAGTACTGTTGGCCTGTACTGCAAGACGCTGTTCACGGCAGGATTCAAGCAGCCTTAACCGCAGTTACGTTGCTGGAGGCTTATCACGCGCTTGTGAAGGATTACCTTGTAGAGCCCGAAGAGGCCTGCTACAAGCTAGACGGGTTGTCCAGGAGTAGAAGGATACGGTTCCTACCCGTAACCATCGAAACTGTTCGCAGAGCCCTAGAGATCGCTAAGGACCATAATGTAAGATCGTTTGACGCAAACCTTGCGGCTTCGGCTGAGGTGAACGGAATTTCGATTATCATAAGCAACGATAAACACGTGGCAAGGTTGTGCAAGGAAAGAAGATTAGCCGTGGAGAATCCAGTACCCAAAGAAGTTAGGAAGAAAATGGAGATATAGTCTTACTTTCGCGCGCGTAATCAAATGTTCAAGACACTCTCGTGATAGAAAGCTCGTACCGCGGCCAATATGCGATTCGGTTCTATCACAAACTCACGCATTCCAACTGAGCTTTCTTCAAAAGGTATACAACCTTTAAATTTAATTTAATAAATAATTACATGTAATTGCTCAACTATCCACTCCAAAATTTAGGTGTACAAAAAATGAACCAGAAATCCAAGAAAAAACCGGAGCAAAAAAGTTTACAACCGTGTCCATATCCCCTGTTCAAAAAAGTTCAAGAACGAATTAAAGGAACCGATTCACCTCAGCATCCAGCTACGTCAAATACGTACTAAGAGAAATCGTAGCCGAACAAGAACCCTTCACAAAAGAAGATAAAGAAAGGGGTAAAAGCCATACTAACAGCCCTAGGCTACATCGACTAAAAGGAGCGAAACCAAATGAAACCCCACGTGACAGAGGAAGAGAAAAGAAACATATCCGTCATGACCAGGAGCAAAACGCCAATTCAAACTTCTTCGTCCTCAGTCCTAAAGAATAATGCAGCGTCTTCAATCACATAGGTTTTGATGAATCCGCCTAAGCCGCCGATGTCTCTCTCAGCCCTCTTCAGCTTTCCCATGTCAATCCCGAGATAGCTGGCATCCTTATCTAACAGAACCGTTACTGACGCTCCAGTGTCGATGTGAAAGTGGAGGGGTCGCTTTATTCTTTGGCTCTTTGATTCAACCGTTATTCTGATGAAGGGAGCCGGGGGCTGAAATCTTTTGTTAAAGTAGCCTGGGATTTTCATAAAATCAACGTTAGCTTCTCGCTACTAACGAAATCCACAAACACGCTCTCTACGGGGTATTTGGCTTCAGCCCTCTTCATTAACACAATTAGCTCTCCGTCGTGGTCAACAACCCGTTGCTTATAGACCGCTACAAATTCGCCATCAAACTTCTTTACTAACTCGTCATAATGTTTCTCAAACCAAGACCAGTTTTTATCGTGCTCATCAAATAAAGCGAGGTATTCAGACATCAAATTCGCCGCACATCATACAGTGCACATCATCATATTTATAAGGTATGGCAAACAATCCCATGTTTGCCAACTCTTGAGTCGTCTTCTTTACTGTTTAGGACTTGAAGATTATTGTTTGGTCATTCGAGCGCGCGGCATGTTTAACATTACCGATATGTTTATATTTTTGTAAACAAAAAAGTAATAACTGGTGAAAACATTTGGAGAAAACAGTAGTCATAGCGGTTCGAGTTCCAGAGAAAGTTAAAAAAGACATAGAGGAACTAGGCTTCAAAGTTTCCACGTTTATTAAAGAAGCCATCCGAGAAGAATTAAAAAGAAGAAAATCAGAAGAAGCCATGAAATGGATAAAAATGAACAGAGTACCTGGCAAAGAAATAGGATTTGACAGCGTTAAAATCATTCGCCAAATGAGGGAAACCATGTGAAAAGCTACGTAATCGACGCATCCGTTGTCACAAAATGCTTTATAATAGAAGACTACTCAGACAAAGCCACCGAGACCATAAATGCACATATTAAAGGACACATATCACTCTCAGCCCCCTCACTAATAATCTACGAACTAGGGAACGTTTTCTGGAAGCACCCTCAAGTCAACCCCGAAAAAGCTTACATGTACCTTAAAAAGTTCCTCGACCTCCAGATCAAACTCGTAGACATCCAATCAAACAATAAAATCCTAAAACACACATGTCAAACATCAGAAAACAGAAGCGTAACCTTCTATGACGCATCATACCTAGCATTAGCAAAAGAAAGCAAAACAAAATTGATAACGGCAGACGAACCCCTTCACAAAAAAGCACCAAGTGCCACACTGCTACTAAAAGATTTCAAAATCTAACCACCTCAAAAGACGGAAACTCCCATTCCCTACTAAATTTCAAAATCAAACGCAAAACGCTGAATCATAACTTTTCAGCAACAACTCAGTATTCGGAATTAGACAATGCCCACCAATCACAGCTGGAAACATTATTGGTCTATTAAGTATCCTCCAAAAAATTCACAACTTCATCAAAATCTGCTCCGAAACGCTTTGAAATGCGATGCATCTCCTGAAACAAGCAATCATCCAATCCCTATCAACAGTCTAATTCTAGCCTCTTCTTCAATAAATTTTTATTATTTTGTGTGGCATGACACATTTCAATTTATAAATCATGAAATATTTAAATAGATGATTTATCTATTTACATGTGAAGGTGAGTGAGATGGCTAAGGTAGTGCAGACATTTTTAGAAGAGGAGGAGTACCGAGCATTTAAGGAGGCCCTTGAAAAGAAGGGACTGAGCATACGAGAAGGATTAAGGCTTGCTGTTGAAAAGCTTCTTGAATCAGAATTTAAAATAGATCCTGAAGACCCATTTTTCACACAAAAACCCCTCGGTCGAAGCGGTCTAAGCGACCTTTCGAGAAAACACGACAAATACCTCTACGGCGAAAAGAATGAGGCTGTTCATTGACACCACAGCCTTCGTCGCCCTCGAAGACGAAGACGATAAGGAACACAAAACCGCACTAGATTACAGGGAGAAAATCAGACAAGGGAAAACACCATTCCGAGCATTATACACTTCAAACTACATATTAAATGAAGTGTTTACCCTATTAAGATTAAAGTTAAGCCACCAAGTTGCTGTCGCATTTGAGGAAAACATAAAATGTTCAAAAATCCTGAGAATACTAAGAGTCACCCCCGAAATCGAGAACGTTGCTTGGAATATCTTTAAAAAATATAGTGACAAGGATTTCAGCTTCACGGATTGCACCAGTTTCGCATTGATGGAGCAAGAAGCAATGTCCACCGCCTTCACTTTCGATAAACACTTCCAACAATACGGATTCCAAACGGTTCCATAACTCCCAAAAAAACGCATGTGACAAAGCCTAAATCGATGTCAAACCGTCAAGAAACCTAACTAAGTTTGAGACACATCTGTCAAATGTTCTATCCGGTATTTTTCCAAATGCTCCATGCAAACTGTCTCTATAACTCTCGTTCGCCACTTTTGCTTTTATCATCTTAACTCTTTTCTCTAATAATTTTTCACTGCACTTCCCCCTTATGATATCTCTAATCAAATTCCAGTTCAGTTCTGTTCCCGAGAGCATGAATATGTCACGGATGTCTTGTCGTCGAGTTGAAACAAACTTCATGGCGAACAAGAGTTCAGCGTCAGCTGTTCTGATTTTAATCCTAATTGGGTTAGCTCTACCCACCGTGACCCTTTCCCTTGAATATTTCTTAAACAAGCTGCCCTCAAACACTATTCCGCTGACCCTATCAAACACCGAGTTAAGCAGTAAGTCAAAAGAAACTTTTTCTTTCTTCCTCATGAACCTGAAGTATTCACCGTATGGCACATCTCCTTTCTCCGTCTCTTCGAAACCATTCTTCACCAATGTCTTCTTTATCTCCGTAACGCCCTCGAACACAACTAGGTCGCAGTCAATTGAGAACCTAGGTGGAACATACACGTTGACGGCATAGCCCCCTATGAGGACAACGTCCTTGGGTAACTCCATCAAGGTTTGAAGAATTAAGGCTTCTCTGGACTCTAGCACTAAACCACCTTGGCTACTTCATCTAAAACCCTTTCATCTATTCTCACTCTGGTTTCAACCGCAAACTTGCTTTTCAAATAGGCCAATGGATACTCAAAGGACTCTATATTTCTCTCGCAAAACCTTACTACTTCCTTTAATTTGTCAACAGACTTTGCATTGTAAACGTCGAATTCTAACTTCCCTTCAGGAAACAAAACGACAAACTCTCCAATGGATGGTCTCGCCTCTCTAACAAACACGTTCACCCTGTGTTCCCTAAAATACCGCGTCCAAAAAACCAAATCTCTCCTCAACACCTTGACAAAGTATGGTGAGTGTTCCCAGCTCCTCTGAATGTAAATGTAATCAGTCCAAACCTCAACTGCACTTGCACCCGCGTAAACGTAGGCTTTACCTGCTTCATCTAATAATCTTGGCACCCTTAACATGACCATAGCTCTAAAGGTTTCATCCGGCCTTACACAAACATAGCTACCTTTTTTCACTCGCTGAATCCAACCCTTCTTCTCTAACACATGCAACGTCTTCTTGACCATACTCTTACCTAAAAACCAAGCTAAATAATTAGAGTTAAATGGCTGGTCTGCAAACCTATTGTACAAGATAGCGTATGCTTGCTGGGCATAGGTAGGCACGGGTTCAGTCATAGTTACTTATTTGGTAACTTAATATTTAAAGTTGATGGCTGGCTACATCATTACTAAGAGGGTTCAAAATCTAATATCTCGCTGAAACTTGCCACTTCTTACGCATACACGTTAGCGCGTGCTAACGACAAAAACTCATCAAACCAAGCAGAAAAACGGGTTTAAAAGCGCTCCACGTTACAGAAGATGAAGAAAAGCTAAGAGCTTTCATTATGAACTAGCAATATGTACGTTTTGGACTAACCACTTTTTCAACTCTTTTTTTAACCTTATCACCTTCTCTTCTGACGTCTTCATCCTTAATCTCTTCTTTTCGCTTCTCATTAGACTCTAAAATTAACCGCAAAACATTGAATCATAACTCTTCAAAAGCAACTCTGTATTCGGAATTAGGCAGTGTCCACCGATCACGTCTGGAAACATTACTGGTCTGTCAAATCTTACACGGTGAGTATCATCCGAAAAATCCACAACTCTCTCAAAATCTACGCTAGAATACTGCTTGATCATATACTCGTCTCTACATTTGGAAAATTGAACAAAATCTCCTGACTAAGGCAACGTTTTGAAACCTGCTTGCCTGTAGTGCTCATCAAAAGTGAACACTGTCACCAGCCTATACCTCTTCATCGCGCGCGCTTTTGAAATTAACAGAAGCAATCCAACTTTTACCAGAAAAAGGCTACAAATAGGCTACCAAAAAAGTCCAAGCTGATGGAAAGACATCGGCACACAGAAGACATCCTAGACGAATTAAAACTAAAAAAAAAGGAAAAATCGAAAACGAAACGTCAATCCAAGGCAGAGTTCCATACACGAGCATAGGAAACAACTACACATTAAGCATAAACGGCAGAATCACAGGCAGCTAATTCCACCTCTAAAAATAACCTCTAACAAAAACACACCATACAGAAAAGATTCATCATAGGCGAAAGAACCTACATCCAACTATACAAAAAAATTAGATGCGCTTTTTCCTCTCTGCAAACACATTTATACCGCGTACCTTCACCTATCTACCATAGGTGCCCTGAATGAATGAGAATTGGAAAGACAAAATAACCGTCGATCCAAACATCTTAGCTGGCAAACCGATTATAAAAGGCACTAGAATAGCTGTTGAATTTATTTTAGATCTACTCGCCAACGACTGGACAGTTGAGAACATATTGGAAAATTATCCTCAACTTAAGAAAGAGGACATAACAGCCGTTTTAAAATACGCAACCGAAATCTTGAAGGAAGAGAAGGTTTATCCACTGCCTTGATCAAGCTTCTAGCAGACGAAAACATACCAATTAAGGCTGTAAATGCCCTAAGAAGGAAAGGCATCGACATAGTTTCGGTCATAGAGTTCTCACCGGGCTTAAGCGATAGAAAAGTGCTCGATCTAGCTAACAGAAAAGAAAGAATTGTTGTAACCTTTGACAAGGACTTCGGCGAACTCCTTTTCAGGGAAAAACTTAAGGCTAAAGGCTTAATTTTATTACGATTTATCCCGAAATCTCCTGAACAGATAACTAAAAGAATCGAGTACCTACTAACCGCTGAAATCCCAATAAAAAATCGTATACTCATAGTAAAAGAATATGGTGTTCGAGTTATCACATTAAAATACTAAAATCTAACAATACTCCATTTCTACCCAGCCTTCCCGAATAGCATCTCTCAACTGCACTGCCTCAGGGCTATCATAGAGTTTCATTATCTCTTTTTCCACCTCTACGGGAACAAAAATCTTCTCGAACACCAACCTCAGAAGACCCGTTTTTCTCTTCTTTCCAAGATAAATAAACGGGCTGGCGTTAATGACAACCTTCAAACAGTTTCACCGAAGGCGCTCTTGAAGTCGCTCTGCAAATCCTCCCTTCCATAATGCACTGGAATCTTCTCAGACGTAGCAACCTCAATCATCCTTGACAGAGGAACTCCCGCAATATGCGATGCCTTCCACACTGTTACTCTTCCCTCTCTATAAAGGGCTAAAGCCTTTGCTACTTCTACACCAGAAACTACAGGTAGTTTAGGCATGTACTTCTACCAATTCTTCTTCTATAGAAGGAGGTATCGGTTCATTATGTTTTTTCAAGCTTTCTAAGTATCCTTGAATAGCGTCCTTAATGTTAGCCAAAGCTTCTTCCCTATTTTTACCTTGAGAAATACACCCAGGTAGAGCTGGGCATTTAACTACATAAACTCCATCTTTATCTTGCTCGATAATTATTCTAAATTTCATATAGGCAAATTGGCAACAAGGATATTTAAATATTTATCCTATGCCAGAAACAATTTAACGATAGTCACAGATGCCAACCAATTTTATAAAATAAGCAAAAAGTACGTTAAGACTATAACAAGCGAAGAACTTTAAACACATAAACAATAACAAAACGTCTTGTATTAAAAACAGCATATGTCTACAAACCTTATCCACCTCACGTTAATTCTTTTAACATTAACTTCTCACCTTAACATTAGTGAGGAGCATGAGAATATTGTGCACGAAGGGAGTAAGATTTAAGTAATACTTTTATGTTTAGTATTAATTCGGTGAAAATAATGGCTAGGGTTGTTAGTGTTACTAAGAAAGGGCAGGCAACCATCCCAAAAGATTTGAGGAAGAAATTCAGGGTAGGGAACAGAGTTCTCGTTGTTGAGACGGATGAGGGCATCCTTTTCAAGCCTCTGCCCAGACCCGAAGACGACTTCGGCTCTCTAAAGGGGGTCTTCAAGGGAAAGACGGCGAGGGAGATTCTGGAGGAGGCTAGGACGCAGGATCGGATGAGAGAGAAAAAGATGCTAGAGGGAGCCAAGAGGTGAGCGTTGTCTTCGACACAGAGGCTCTTCTAGCCTTCTACTTGGGAGAACCCGGTGGAAAGAAGGTTGAAAGGTGCCTAACAAGAATAATGAAAAAGGAAATAAAGGGTTACCTAAACATTGTCAACCTCACGGAACTCTATTACATTCTATACAGAAAGAGTCCTGAGCTCGCCGAGGAGAAGGAACGGAACCTCAGAGGGTACAGGTTGGAAATAGTCCCTGTTGACGACAACAAACTCTGGAAAGAGGCAGCGAAGACCAAGGGAACACACACTCTCTCCTTAGCTGACGCATTCGCGGTAGCGACCGCAAAGGTGAAGAAGGCAAATCTGCTAGTAGGTCGAGATGCGGAATTTCGCAACGTGGGCGTCTCGATAGAGCAAATAACCTAGAAGAGACACAAGCTGAATAAATGCCTACAAGATACAGACTGTTCATCCTCATAACAGAAGGGGGTAGAATTTAACATGCCCCAAAACATGATAAAACCAAACGCAAAACTCGGAACTGTAGCTTTTCAAAAGCAATTATGCAATGCCCATCAATAACGCTTGGAAAACATTACTGGTCTATCACAAATTTTACGTGATGTGTATATTTTTCTTTTGGCACTCAGAAGTTCCAAGAGGGACTTTCTTGTAGCTTAACTTTCATTGCAACTTCTCGCGGGTTCAAATCCCGCCAGCTGCGGCTGTGGGTACCGGACCCCAATAAACAGGCAAGTTTCCGAACAGAACATCTATGGCGATACAGAATGCTGTTAAGAGACCTAGTTTTGCCAGTCAAAATGAAAATTGTATTGCCAGTAAATCAGGAGGTTAAGGGAATGGCTGTGCTGTCAGTTGTCGTCGTCTGCCGCTGCGGGGACGATGACAACTGTCAATTCCCTTTTAATGGGATTTCACTTTAAACCGGGATCTCTCCTCTCTCCCATCAGCACGGAAGCTAAACTGTCAATTCCCTTCCAACTCTTGAAGCCCACGAGGGCAGGAGATCCAAGCTGAGATGAACCAGCCTCTTCCAATCAGACGGCTGAAAAGTGTCACTAAATTTTTTTGTGTCACTTTACTAGACTCTGGCAACTTTAGTTTGCAGTTGTTGTTGGTAAGCAAAAATTCAGAAAACAACAACAACTGCAGTTGCGGATGACCTGAAATGTAGCCTAGAAAAGCTTGCGCAATTTTTTATTAGATAATAATGTGCATTTGATAAGTGAGTGTTTTGAAGAAAAAGCGTTTATTCGGCTTAAGAAGCTTGTGATTTTCATTGGATGAAGTTAGTAGTCTGTTGTTTGCGGTTGTATTCCGAGAAGCTTTAAAAAATCGGCTTGTTTGATGGTTTTGATGTAATTTTTTGCTTTCGATTCGATAAAATGTCGGTTATATGAGACTAAATAGTCAGATTGTGCTATTATAGCTGATACTAAATGCGGTAGGTCTTTGTCCGGAACTACTTTATACTTGTTTATTTCTTGTTTCACCTTGTCCCTTGTAATTATTTCCAAGTTTGGAAGACTTATTAAATAATAGATTTCGTTTACCGCTGTTTCCCTGTCGTATCTCCGTGAGAAGTATTCTCTCAACTCCTCCAAAACGGAGTACGAAACAGCCGGAATTATTTTCCCTTCCTCCGCTAGGTCTAGAATTATACGCGAGTTGGATTCCGACCTTTCAACTCCAAAAATAAAAACGTTTGTATCCAAATACACCTTTAGCTTCTTAAGGCTCAAAGTACTCTTTCCCATTACGCCAAAGCTCTTCCCTGATTTTTCTCACCTGCTCGACCACTTCGTCCGGGTTAGACAGGGGAGTTTTCGAAGCAAACATGGCTTCTTCAACTCGGAGTCTGTAATAACGGTGTGGTTCAAGCAGAAGTCTCCTCGTCTCAATTAGACGTCGGACAGCATCTCTCATAGCTTCGCTTCGACTCCCATATAAGCCAGCCTTAACCAAGTTGTCTATCTCCTCAAGGAGTTTCTTGGGTAAGCGTAAGGGCAGTGTTACCGTTTTCATGATAACCATCAGCAAAGTTGTATATTAAACATATATATATAAATGTATACTAAAAATTAGAGACTCGATAAACAGGCAAGTTTGCAATATCACCGTCCAAATAACCCACAAATCCGTGAAGGAAAAAGACCTTCATCATCCGATGGCTTTTTCTGCAGCCTCGTTCGCCTTCTCAAGAACCTTCTCCGCCTCGCGAATCAACTCCTCATCCCTAACCTTCGGAAGCATAGCCACTGCAGTTTCATAGGCTGAACGGTAAATAGCCCTCTCAATACGTGTCTCCCTATCTTTCACCACAACATACATTCCTCCCCAGCCTCCACTGCTCTTATGAAACCCCTCAACTCAGCCAAGGCACCCTTCAACTTTAACTCGTCAACCTTCCTCTGACCAGCATCCACCAAGGCTTCACTCCTCAAAACCAAAGTGACAGACCCAGCCTTCAAGCAAACCTCCATCAAACGCTGAACAGCATCACCCACCAACATCCTCTCCCCTTTACAAAGCTCCTTAAAACCGTCAAAAACAAACTTGTCAACCCGCAACTCAGTTCGCGTGCACAGAAGATTAATTAATTAAGGCGAGCATGTGGGCTAGAAGGGAAGGTTGAGAATTGGGGTTGTTTGACAGCTTCACGTCAGAGGAGATATGTCCAAACTGCAAACAGAAGGGTGAAATAGAGTTTCAGACAAAAGCCTTACTTAATTGCCTCTGTCGCTGGAAGAAAGGAGAGGCTGTTGAAACAGGCGAATTGATTATCAAAAACGGAGTAATAAAGGACTGCGTCGCTTCGTGTCCTAACTGCAAGGTACCACTAGCAGGAGACATAATTATTGAAAACCATAAATTCCTCAGAGTTCAAAATTTGAGGATGAGAAACAAGCCTCAAAAATGAAGCTAACGCCTCAAGCCCAAAGAAGCTACAAAGAGTCAAAGCAAAAACCACAATCCCAACCTTTGACAAAAAGCTTCGTTCGAATTTACTGCAGAGAACCTTCTCAATTCCTTCAACGTTCGTCTTCACACCGAAATCCACTGGCTTCAAGTTCAAGAACGGGTCCTCAACCATTCCCTCATTCCAAATCAGCCAGTCTTCAATAGCCTCCCTAACGATCTCCTTAATGGATCTCTTCTCACTCTTAGAAACTTCAACCAACTTCTTATACAACTCATCAAATAGCTACGTATTTTTTCTTAAATCTGGTTAAAATGCATAAATCTCTTGTGAATGCCGGCTTAGGATGAGATAAAAAAAAGATTTAAAGAGTATTTAGCCTCTTCGGATTTTCATGTCAGACTGAAGAACTGTTATGTGCTGTAAAGACGAGCTTAGCTGTGTAATCGCCCCACAGTGTATCTTGCGAAGCATAAACGTAAAGGAACCAACGAGCATATTGTGTATCAGTGTTTGTATTAGTTATCTCCGATTCTATGACTTTGTCATAAATACACGTTAAGGGTTCTGTAGTACTAATTGTCAATTGAATCCATTCGCTTTGGGTTTTAGTTTCGTTGCCTTTGCAGACATAAACACGGAAAATCATATTTTCAGGAGCTTCTTGAACATTAAACCCCACGTAAAAAGCTCCTTCATTCGTGTTGTTAAGGTAATAATATCCCGGCAGACTGCCGATTGAACTTACGCCGCCCGGAAAGTACTTTGAAACATCCTTTTGTAATTGACTAAGTTCTAAAGACGTGAGGGGAGCTGAACCATCCATGTTGAACAGGTTGATGTTATATGATTTTTCAATCGTAAAAGTTGCTGGTAAGTAAATGGTCTTCATGATAGTTGCCGTCACAACTGCGGTTAACAAACAGATCAAAAGCATAGCAAGCACATATTTGTAACGCAATCTTTACTTTCTCCTTTCTCTTTATAGAACTTTAATATAGAAAAAAGTTCTATTTGCTTATAAATTTATTGTTTCATCAAGAATTCGAAATCACACTGAGCTTTCTGTTTCAATATTATTTTGTCTTTTTCGTCAAACGGTATTAGACAACATCAAGTAACCCTGTTCAATCCACCATCAACAAGGATTCCCTAACTTGCTTATTAATTCTCTTTGAAGAGCCTTCGCCCTTCTTCTAACCCTTTCAACTTCCCTCCTGATGTCTTTATCCCTAATCTCTTCTTTCCGCTCTTCATTAGACTCCAAAATCAAACGCAAAAACATTGAATCATAACTTTTCAGCAACAACTCGATATTCGGAATTAGACAATGTCCACCAATCACACCTGGAAACATTACCGGTCTATCAAACCTTACACGGTGAGTGTCCTCCAAAAAATCCACCACATCATTAAAATCTGCTTCGAAACACTTTGAAATGCGGTGCATTTCTTGGAAGCAAGCAATCATCCAAGCCCTATAAGTAGTCTCGAAAAGCTTCGCCAATTCAGTTTCAAGACAACTTTTCAAAACTTTGGGTTTAAAACCTGCTGTTCTAAAATGTTCACAAGCAACTTCACCAGCCTCTACATTTACCCCCCCAACGTATTTTGTCCAGCGTTTCAATTCCCATTTCATATGCTCCAAGCTTTTGTGCACTCCGCGAACAGGAGAATGGGCAACAAGACAGCCGTACAGTTCATGAATCTTCTGCGTTGTTCCGGGCGGAACTGTACTATTGACTATCAAAAGCTTAGGTTTAAACCGTTTTGCATAACCCACCACTAGATTCGCAAACTCGTCTTGGTTAAAGCATGGAATGCAAATATGTATAACATCCACCTTGTCTGGTACACCTTTCTGCTCAATACTACTCATCCTTGCTTCATTGATATCGAGACCATAAACCATAAACTTGCCGCATTCCCTTAACAACTTATAAAGGGGAAGTCCAACCTCACCCAGACCAACAACCAAAACCTTTTCCTCAACCAACTTACTTCGCCTCCAACGGAAAGATAAAATAATATTCAAAGGTATTTAAACTTCACACTAAAACACGAAAAGGGAACAATATGCAAAAAGCGAAACTAGGAAAAGGGTTAATAATTGGCGAAAAAGTTCAATTCGGCAAAAACGTTATTATCTGGAATTATGTTGTCATAGGAGACAACACAAAAATCGGCGACGGAACACGAATAGGAAGCTTCTGCGACATAGGTAAGAATGTCATAATAGGCAAGAACTGCATAATACAAACTCACGTAACAATATCGAACGAATGCAAACTTGGCGACAACATATTCATAGGACCAAACAGTAGCCTACTAAACGACAAATTCCCACACAGCAAATGTCTAACACCATCTATAATAAAAGACAACGTAGTCATCGGCGGATGCGTCACAATACTCCCAAGCCTAACAGTGGGCGAAAACTCCGTGGTTGCAGCAGGAAGCGTAGTCACAAAAGACATACCTCCGGAAATCGTAGTAAAGGGTATACCAGCAAAACTAATAATGACGAGACAAGGATACGAAACGAAAAGAAAAGCATTTATCGGAGCTAGAAAAACCTAAAAGAAATCCATCAGGCTAGTGCACGCCAAACTAGCAACCAGAACAATAGGCCTAACTAGCAATGCTTCCGAATTAAACTCTCCAAACCAGAAAAATCATTTGTAATCACTGAGAAGTCTATCTGTAACCTTCTCCAAGTCCTCTTCGCTAACTCTCTTTCTGAATTCTTGATACATCTCTTCTGGCAGTCTCCACTTCTCATCCACGCTTTTTACAGCCCTAGCAGGTGCGCCATAGGCGATGGAAAAATCAGGCACATCTTTCGTTACAAGGCTGGCTGCCCCTATTATGCACTCTCTGCCTATGACCACTCCAGGAAGAACGGTAACATTTACAGCTATTCCGCTTCCAAATTTGATATGGGGACCTTTAGGCACAAATTTCTCCACCCGTCTTCTTCCATGAAGCATTTTTGGATCATTAGCGCCAACGAACATAGGAGCAATAAACACCCAGTCCTCGATGATGATTCCCGTAGTTAAGTGGCATTGGCTGTGTATCAGGACATGGTTACCAATCCAGTTTTTTCCTTCACTGGCACTCAATGATCCAAATATAGAGTAATCGCCAATGTTAGTTTCCCTCCTCAATACTGTGCTAGTACCTATCCTGCAATGTTTTCCTATGTTGCAATCGTGTTCTATGAAAGCACCATACTGTATGATGCTTCCGTCGCCTATCTTTGTGTTTTCGCCTATGTACACATTGGGAAATATCACAACATCATCGCCTATTGTTGCGTTCTCTCTAACAACGCTGTTCTGTCCTATCTTTACTCTCCTACCCAAACTAACATCTTTTTCTACGGTCATACAATCTCCTTCATTTTTCTCGGAAGTTTTCCTATTATCCCAGTTATGCTAATTTCGTCTTTTATAGTTTCTAGTTTTTACTCTATTATTTGTGAATCTCTTGTATGATTCTTCCGATTACATCAACAGGATTTTCCAACTTCGCAAATGAATTCGTCACGTCTACGTGTTTTCCCAGATATTTCTTGGCACACTTCAAGACATCAGATGGCTTAGCCCAAAACAACGGAAACCCTTTCTTAGAAATGTAGTCGTTAACATAGATTCGTCCCAGTATTGGTACAACTATGCTTGGCGTTCCTTGGAGTGCAGCTTCTCTGGCTATTGTTCCTCCTACACTCACGACCAAGTCAGCTTCTCTAACTAATGAGAGAGAATCCACGAACTCCTCTGGAACGGTTAATCCTTTGATCTTTTCTTTTTTGTATCTTGGAAGTAGAAGCACGTTCCCAAGTGAAGTTAGCTTTTTTGCTATCTCAACTGTCACATCTGTTTCTTTCATGTATGAAGCTCGGAATTCGCTCTGCCTCACTACAATCAATGGATGTTCAAATCTTTCGCTTTTTTCTCTTTTAGAGAGGCAGACCCAAGCAACCTCATCCACGCCATCAAACTGAACTATGTTTCTGGCCCCATACTTTCGATAGACTTTCTTTGGAATCCCTTTTGAGATTATTAATGTGTCAGCTAGGGGAACAATCAGCCAGTTTGCTTTTGTGTATGTTGTATCTCCTGTGCAAATGCTTTGCACGCCGAGCCCGAATGCTATTCGACAGAGTTCAACTGATCCATGTGAGATGGCGACTTGGGGTTTATCGTCTTTAAACATTTCATAGAATTGAAGTTCCCTTTCTATACTTGCTCCAAGTCTCGTAGCGAGCGACGCGGGATCATACTTTCCAACGATTTCAGCCTGTTCACCCAACACCTTCATTACGTCTATAGTATCCGGGTGTTCTCTAGTTGTTAAAATCACGTCGTGTCCATTTTTTCTGAGACGCTGAGCAATCGCATGTCCATATCGCATGTGTTTTCTGGTGGACAGCAATGTTCACTGCCCATTTCCAGTACATGCGTCATACCAGACTTTCATTTTTGCCACTTCTTTTTCCCCATAGTTCTCTCATCTATTTTAGCTTTACAGTTTTAAATATGATCAAAGAGAAGGTTTTACGATATGTCTCTTACGGTCCTCTGCTTGTTACAATTTTTCGCTGTACATTAACAAAAACAACATTCCAATATTTTTTCGCAGAGCAACCAAACTTTAATAAAACAAGTTTCTTTAAAATCAGAGAGAGGGCCGGTCGTCTAGCATGGTTAGGACGCTTGCATTTATAAAGCAAGCCTGAAGCAGCCCTTACGAGGCTGAGGTCGCCGGTTCAAGTCCGGCCCGGCCCACCAAAACATAGACCTTGGAGATTTTGCAGATTTTCCTTTTTGATTGTTTTCTGTTTTCCATAAATCCTTTATTAGACTTGACAAGAGAATCACCCTAACATGACGAATAGAGCAATCAGCATTTTCAACACGTTTCTAATGCTGATCTTAATCATTTTTTGGGGCAGCTCATTCGTAGTTGTCAGAATAGCACTAAACGAAGGACTTACTCCAATTGCAATAGCAACCTTCAGATTTCTCATCGCAGGCGGACTATTTCTTGTCGTGCTTTTGTTAAAGAAAATTAGAGAACGAAACTACATACTTCTTGTTAAAAGGAAAGATGCTCCGACACTGTTGTTTCTCGCTTTAACTGGCGTCACTTTCTTCTATGCTGCCCAGTACACTGGGATCCAGATGGCAAGCGCGTCCATTGCCGCAATTCTCGTCTGTTTGCTTTCGCCAATTATCATTGCGGTTCTTTCCGCTAGAATATTCAAGGAACGTCTGACGAAAAAGCAGGTTTTCGGGATTGGAATTGCAGCAGTAGGCACGTTCATGGTTATTGCAGGCGGCACTTTGAGCTTGTCGGGTAACAAAGATTTTCTTCTAGGAAGTCTAATCTTGCTTTCTACTCCTATTCTCTGGGCTGCGTACAGTCTTTTAGGAAAGAAGATAATGGAAAAGTATGACCCTTTTCTGATCGTAGCGTACGTAACCATGTTAGGAGGGTTGTGTTTAGTTCCGTTTTCTTTTGGTGAAAACTCTCTTCATCAAATATTTACGATGAGCCTTCACGGCTGGCTGGCGATTCTCTTCTTATCCCTCACTTGTTCACTATTAGGATATTACATCTGGTTCTACGTCCTAAAACAAGTAGACGCAGCAATAACCAGCTCATTCCTATTCGCAGAACCATTGGTCACTGTCCTATTCGCAGTCACGTTTTTAGAAGAAAAGTTGAACCTCTTCACTGTGGCAGGAGGCCTTCTAATCTTCATAGGAGTCTATCTCGTCACAAGGAAATGAAATTGGAAGGCTATGCATAACCCACCAAACAATTCTAATTCGTTGAACACCCACGATTTTCTTTGTTCAACAATGGAAGTGGCTAGTTGCAGATCTTCCGCGCAAAAAGTTTTCGACAGACCCCCTATAGGTTTCTGCATGGAAACATTATTTGAAGCCAAATAGATTTTGTGTGCAGGACTTTTGAGGTACCTTCACAAAAGAGTGTTTATAATATCGAATAATCTCCAAGAAATTCTATATTTTCTCTTGGATTGAAGATGCTGAAGTTTGCGTTCCGCAGTTTCCTACCAATTTTTGGGACTAGCCCCACGGCGTCTGTTCCAAGCTTGCACACAACTGCATTTTCAAACAATCCTAAACGTTCAATATTTATCACATCACGGTTGCACCCTGTCTTTTTTAAGACTAACACTATCTCATTAAAAGACGCACCTAAGACTATCAATCTGTCCAACAATGATTTTGTCCAGCTTCTGTAAAGAGCAAGTTGCTTTTCTGATAACACAGCCTCAACACGTCTCTTCTCTTTATTAACACTGCAGATTTTGACGGTCAATGGCAAGTTTTCAACGAAACCAAACAAGTCAGCTATCTTCTCAAGTGCCATTTTTCTTCCATCGACAAGTTGGGCTTGCAGAAGTTTCAGTGGGATTGCAGCTTCAACGGTGTTAGGTGAGACAATGCCTATGTCTACGTAAAGCTCTTTTTTGTTCAAAGATGCCACATACCCTTTTACCGTGGAGAATTTTTCTACATGTTGCAAAAATGTTGGGCACAGTCCTATTTGTCCACGTAAATAATTTAACGCAACCTTTTCGTCTTCACCTGAAACTGCTATCTGAACCAATCCGCGAGAAGAAAGTTCGCGAATTTTCGTCTCAACTTTTAAACCTTTAAGCATGGACTGTAATTTTTCGTCAACAAGCTTTAGTTGAAAATTGCTGTACACTTTTGTGGGCAGCGTCACGGTAGGCATTTGCAGTCGCCAACTAAAGTCAACATCTCTCTATGTAACTTTTGTAATCTTGTGATGGAAGAGGGCGGCAACTTTTCAGAGCGTAATTTCTTGATTGTTCTTCCCATTGGCACCCGCCGCGAACCTTCAATCAGCTTGTCTGCGTACGAGACAATTTTCTCCTCAATTGTTTGTGGGATGTAAATGTCTTTTGGCCATCCCAACCTCTCTGCCTCTTTTACTGTTATTCCGCCGCCAACGTGCCTCTTTATTATTGATATAACTGGTTCTGGTAAACCGAGTGATTTTGCGATTTTTGCCCCCACAACTGCGTGATGAACGCTGTGAGTTTTTGAGCGTCCAATGTCGTGTAGTAGAGCTCCTATCTCTACAAGTTCTAAATTAACATTTATTCCCTTTTCCTTGCATTCTTCGGCGATTTCAACGGCGAGTTCAGCCACTTTCTCACTGTGTTTTATTACGTTTTTTGAGCATCCACTTTCCTGGAGAAAACGCATTGCTTGTTCCCTTGATGGAAGCTTTTCACTCACCCATTTCCTTCCTCAACTGTTCAACTTTCTTTGCTGTTACTTGAATGATTTTGTCATTGTCGCAATGCATTAAGGGCTTACCACATGTGGGGCATTTAAAAAGGATTTCAACAGCATCCTCAAACGGGATTATTCTGCATCCTGGCGTGTAACAATAATAGAAATCATGGTTCTTCTCATATTCCAACCTGAGAACAAGTTTTTCAAGTACTCGACGTTTTTGGCTTAGTATGAGACCCTCCAGTTGGTCTGGTTGCAACCTCCAGTGAAAAATGAACCATCCGGTTTGTGGGTCGCGCGTTCTCCTTAGACCTACAAGAGAATGGTCATAGAGCTTATAGAGAATTTTTCGGACAGAATTTAATCTTATGCCAGTTTTGTTCGCTATCTCATCATCCGTTGTCTCAGATGAGTTTTTAAGAATATCAATTAGTTTGACAGCGTCTTCCTCGCCTAGAGCTTCTGCAACCTTCATCAACACTGAATCATTAATATACGTCAATATAGTGACCCTTCCTGCCTAACTTGCCAAACACTAGTTTTTCTCTACAATAATTATAGGTAATCTTTGATTTAAATCTCTTCTCAATTATTGACTCTAGTTTTCTTAACCGCTTAAATACGTTATGTTAATTTTAGAATATTTGAGTGACACCGCAAAGGCAAATGAAGCAGTGCAGATTTTAGCAAAAACAAGGCAGTCAGGCTTGAAAGTCTATGTTTGCTGATTCTGTGGAAATAGTCCTTTCAATCTAATTTTTCGGTATTCTGAAATGTGATCCTTTTCCAGCGCTTACATAGTCTCCGCCTATTCCGCGTACTATGGACGCTATTTTTGCAAAGTTATCTGAACCCAGAAACTGACGAGGTTTTATCATTATGTAATCTTGTTTCTCCTCAAAACTTAACATGTTCTCCAAGTCTTCTGGAAACATCATTCTAATATCATCTATTGACGTCTTTTTTCCGTAAACCTCAGGTGTTGTGGGTGCGGGTGCAGGAGCAACAGGACCAGCCGTTGGTTGAGTGATTTGTGAAACTGCCAAAGACTTTAGTGATCCTGAAACTTGTCTAAGGTCTTCTGCGACGCTGTTTAAGATTATGAGAAGTTCGTCAATCCTTTCTGTGAGTTCCGCAACCTTCTCCTTTTCTTCACTCATAACCTTTCTTCCTTCTAAATCCTTAATACTCATCGCATTTATTAATTGTTTGTTAACTTTAAAAAATCACAATATGTTAAAAAACGATTGAAGGAAGCCTCACCCATGATTGAAATCGATGGAAGCAAAAAAAGCGGAAGCGGCACAATCCTCAGGTTATCCGTGGCTCTAGCTGCCATAACGAGGCAACCGCTACACATCTACAACATCAGGCAGAACAGGCCGCAGCCAGGCTTGAGACCTCAACATTTGGAAGCGGTCTTAACAGCTGCGAAACTGTGCAAAGCTGAATTAGAGGGTGCAAAACTGAACTCGCGTGAACTCTGGTTTAAGCCTAAAAGCGTTAAAGGCGGAAAAATTGAGGCTGAAATTGGAACTGCTGGAAGCATTCCAATGCTTTTGATGACCGTGCTACCAATCTGCGCTTTTGCAGAAGATACTGTTCATTTACATGTGTCAAAGGGTGGAACGGATGTTCAGCATTCACCTACCATTAACTACATGCGTTGCGTGTTTTTGCCGACACTAAAGCGTATGGGACTAAACATTGCCTTAACGGTCCGCAGGTACGGTTACTATCCAAAGGGTATGGGTGAAGTAACATTGACCGTGGAGCCTTGCAAGTCTCTTCAACCATTACGATTGGAGAATTTCGGGAAAATAAGAACCATAAGGGGCATCTCAGTGTGCACATTCCTTGCTGAAAGAAAGGTTGCTGAACGCCAAGCAAAAGCAGCAAACGACTACCTAAAGAAAAAGGGCTACACGGCAGACATCCAAATAGTAAACGATAGGTCAAACCCCATGCAGAAGGGCAGCTCCCTTGTTTTATGGGCTGAAACGGACACTGGCGTAATTCTAGGCGCAGACGCAATCGGCGAACTTCGGAAGACAAGTGAAGCCGTTGGAAGGGAGGCAGCAGAAAAACTCGATGCAGAAATTTCCACTAAGCCCACGGTTGACGTGCATTTGGCTGACATGCTCATTCCATACGTGGCATTGGCGAAAGGTAGATCAGCGTATCTGACGCGGATAATTTCAGATCATTTGGAAACAAACATTTGGCTCGCCGAAAAGACGTTGGATGTCGAGTTCAACATGGAAAAAATGGGTGAGCTCTACAAGATTGAGAGGTTTGGCTGAAAAATCGGTGAAGCATTGATGAAGGCGAAGGTTAGAGAAATATACTCAACAGCCCTAACAAAACTGCTTCTAGACAACGACTTCGAAACAGTCAAAGAAAAAGTAGGGGAATCATGAATCAATTAGATGCTAAGAAAATGGAGTGCCAGTGATTCTATGCTTAAAAAATCAATATGCGTCAAAGCTCCAAAGACTTATGGCGAAAAAGCTATTGTTCTAACCAGTAAACTGAAAATCATTGATAGGGAACTGGAAATTCAAAGAAACGACGATTTCATATACATCCCGCTTATTCGTCAGCCACAGGAAAACGAATTAGAAAAACTTAAGGAACGAGTGCCAGACTGCAAAGTCTCAACTTACGTTTTTCCAGAAAGGAAGAAGCAAGTGACAACATTTGTCGAATTACTTGAGAACAAGCTTCCCCCATATATATTAGCCAGTCTGCCGCGTGCAATGGACTTTGTTGGAGACATAGCCATAATTGAGATTCCACCGGAGCTTAACGCATACAAATATGTCATTGGTGAAGCAGTTCTAGAATCGCATAAAAGCGTGCGGACGGTTCTTGCCAAGGCGGGAGCTGTCAGTGGAACTTATCGGCTGAGAGAGTTCAGTATAATTGCTGGAGAACCTAAAACAGAAACAATCCATAAAGAATATGGTTGCCAATATTACGTGGACCTTGCAGAAGCCTACTTTTCTCCGCGTCTCTCACATGAGCACAACAGAGTTGCGTCCCTTGTCAAGGAAGGTGAAACGGTTGTAGACTTGTTCGCTGGTGTGGGGCCTTTCTCGATACTGATTGCAAAAACTCATGAAAACGTTAAGGTTTACGCTATAGACGTGAATCCGCAAGCGGTTGAGTTTCTGAAGAAAAATGTTAGGCTTAACAGGGTTGACGGAAAAGTTCGTTCAATTTTGGGAGACGCAAAACAAATTGTTAAGCAAAGACTTTTTGGAGTTGCAGATCGCGTGATTATGAATTTGCCTGAAAAATCCATAGAGTTTGCGGACGTTGCATGTAAAGCACTAAAGCCAACAGGCGGCATAGTGTATTTCTACAGTTTTGTAGACTCTTCAAACACACTTGAGAATGTAAAACTTCATTTTATAGACGCTGTTGAGAAATCTGGAAGAAAAGTAGGGAAGATTCTGTTTTCACGGTTTGTCCGCGCCACAGCTCCTTACGAGTGGCAAGCCGTTTTAGACGCAAAAATCCATTAAACTTCAACAGTTAAAGTGATCTTCACTTTCTGCTTTGGATCCCTTAGCCTTTCTACAAGTTTCCTTGACAAATCCCATGCAGCTCTGTCTGCCTTAATTGCCAACGTTCGACTGCAAACGTAACTACTTTTTCTCACAACAATGTCTGTTGGATGAGCCAAAACTAGCCGTCGGCTTCCAAAAGCATTCACAACTTCAGCAGCCTCTCCAGCTTCGATTAACATGGTCATTTTGGCATTTTTCTTCCGTAAACTTTCCTTGAATTCAAGGCTTAAATCAGCTATACCCTTGTCCGCTGACACTCCTATTATGCAGTCGCCTTTCTTTGATAATTGGGGTTCTTTTGTGGTTTCGAGTGTTGATTTATGCGTGGCTTGAATATTCTCATGTCCGTAGACAAGGATGATTTCGGTTATTTCCATAGTAGACAACTCTGGCTATTGCAGAACAAGTTTTAGTGTTATTCGGGAACCTCTATTGAATCCACTTTTCCGTCTCCGTCCAAATCGAACCCCTGTATGACTGTTGCAAACGCATCTTCACCATGATAGCCTTTCAAAGTTTTCTTCCAAAAGGTTGTCAAAGCCAAAACGCACGCTTTCGTGCCTACTGCTTTGTTTCCCGCCAAAACTATAATCCGCTTAGTGTCATCCCATGGATTAACGATTTTAGCTATTAACCCAACCGCGTCCGCCATATAAACCTGCGAACTTTTTCTAGAAACCAAACCGCCGAACAAGAAGCCTTGCTCTGAAGACTGCATGTCAAACCTTATCGGCAAATACTCATTCACTTCTTGCGTTAGAAGGTTTGTTCCAGGACCACCCACAAGAATAAGGTTGTTTTTCTCCTCTTTTTCCGCTTTAACGTCAACGTCAAGCTTTATCGCGAATTCGTCAGGCATTTTAGCGAACTGTCCCAAAAAGAATGTTAAATAAGACGCGTAATGACCATCTCTTGCGCTTGTTTTGAATGGCCCGTGAGGTGTCGGGCTGCCCACAACTATTTTTCCCTCAAACGTGCCATCTTTATTTATGAATTCTTTGAAAAATTTCTGAATTTGTTCATCCATGCTTAGAAGCGAAAGCCGCTGTATTGTTCTATGTCCTAGTGGAAGCTCTATTCCAAACGCTGGCGAAACCGCCTTATAGTATTTTGCTGTTGCCCCCTTCTTCTCCTCTTCTCTGGTGACAACTATGGCTCCGGCCTTTGCCAGCTTTCTTATGTGATAGTAGACTTTCTGCTCATGAATGCCCAGCTTTTTGGCTATTTCCATTGGATACATTTCCTTTTGAGAAAGCATGACTAAAATCTTCCAACTAAGCCTGTTCACGATCATCTTCAGCTTCTGCGGATCCTTTATTATCAAAATTTCTTTAACTTTTTGTTTTTTGTCTTCTTCGTGGAGTAAGAGTTTTTTGCTCATGGCTTTTCATATGGATAAAGACGGCGGTAATTTATTAATACTTATCCGACAACGGCAACAATTTATTAATACTCACTCGATAACAAACTTGGTACGCCTTTATAATTTAGAAACAAGATAACTGTGAAGAGATAGAGAATGTTCAGAGAACGACTAAAGGAAAATGTCACTCCAATAACCTACGAGGCATGGTCTCCTAGAGGCTGCGACGTGAACCAGCACCTCCAAGCTGTGTCAAAATTCAAGGACAAATTAGATGCGATAAACGTACCTGACAACCCCTTATCCGCCTTAAAGGTATCATCTGTAGCATACGCCAAAATCGTAATGGACCATCTCAAAATAGATGCGATACCACACATAAACTGCAGAGACAGAAATCTCCTAGCCCTTCAATCAGACATTTTAGGAGCCCATTTGCTAGGGATAAGAAACTTGTTCATCATAAGCGGCGATAAACCATTACGAAGGCAGAAGAAGGCTAAAGGAGTGTGGGAAGTCACATCTGCAGAGCTTTGTAAAATAGTCAAAAGCTTGAATGAAGGCTTTGCATATTACAATGAGGGCCTTATCAAAATCAATGGGAAAACAGATTTTTTCGTAGGCGGAGCCGTAGTATTTGACAGAAAAAACGAAGTGGAAATAATCTCTAAAAAAGTCGAGGCTGGATTTGACTTTTTCCAGTCGCAAATAACCTTCAACCACGAGACGGTACCAAACTTCTTTCAAGAAGCTGAAAAAGAAGGACTAATCATAAACAAGCCAGTTCTAGTCGGCTTGTCTCCTCAACCATCAGCGAAGGCATTAAACAAAGTTCTCAAATTTTCACACACGAAAATTCCTGAACAATCCTTGAATAAGTTGAAGCGCAGTGATGATTTTGCAAACGAATTAATAACGATGTGTTTGGAGATTGCTGACGAGGTGAAATCAGCTCTTTCTCCTAAATACAAAATAGGCTTCCACATAATGCCCTTGGGTCGTGATGATTTGGGAAGAAAGCTTGTTGAGGAGTTAAGAAGGTAAATGATCGGATGTTACGTGACGGGGGTGCTTCCGCGATCAAGCAAACTAATAGAGAAAACAAGAGATTATGAAAGGAGAAAAATCAGTGAAAAAGAGCTTGAAGAATCTTTTGAAAAAGCCACCGAAAATGCAATAGAAGCTCAGATTTCCGCGGGATTGAGTTACGTCACTGATGGAATGTTGAAATGGCAAGACCTGTTTAGACCGTTCACTGAGAACTTGAAAGGAATAGCAGTCGGAAGCCTCACAAGATGGTTCAACAACAATACCTTCTATAGAAAGCCGATCATAACAGATTACGTTAAACGAGAAAAAGACGTAGTCAACAACATGATGCAGCTTGAGAAGCTGCCCAAAAACCTTCCTTGGAAAGCCATTTTGCCCGCTCCGTACACGTTTGTCTCCCTTTCAGAAAACAAATACTACAAAGATGAAGCAGAATTTATGATCAAATTCGCTGAAATAATAAACAAAGAGATAAAAAGCTTGGCTGCAACAGGCTTCAGCTACATACAACTAAGCGACCCAGCCTTACTCTATGAACCCTTAACACCTAAGTTCAAAAAAGACAAGTTGACACTCGTGAATGATGTATTAGAAACAGCAGTCAAAGGAACAACAACTAAAACATGTCTCCAAACATTCTTCGGCGATTTCTCAAACATTCTACCCGAAGCCCTAGACTTTCCAGTAGATCATTTAGGAATTGACTTTTACGAAACTGATTTTGAAAAGTTAACAGAATACAACTTTGAGAAGGGTGTTGCCTTAGGTTTAATAGACTCCAGAAGTTCACTCGTTGAGAAACAAGACGAACTAGTTGCAGCCGCCGAACAAATAATCAAATCTATATACCGCTCTAGAATAGAGGAAGTTTTCATTTGTCCGAACTGTGATTTGGATTTTCTGCCATGGGAAAGGGCAGAGGAGAAAATGAAAGTTATCAGTAGCGTGACTAAACGTCTCAGAGAGGAGTTTTCATGAATAAAATGTTTCCGACACAAGAGGTGGGAAGTCTAGCCAAGCCAAGATGGAGAATCAAAGGCTACAGAGGAAAACCACTGTCAAATGAGGAGATAGCTGAGGCTGTGAACTGGGGGAGAAAACTAAGAATCGAGAATTTAGAGGAACTTGTTAAGCTATTGAGCAGAGGCGATTCTGCAGGTAGAAAAAGCGCCTTGCTTGAATGGTCTGCCAAATATGTCATTCGATTTTTTGAAACAGCGGGCTTAGACATTGTTTTTGACGGAGAGCAATGGAGATCAGAAATGTACGAACATGTCATAAGAAAAACTGCTGGTTTCAAGTTTTTAGGATACGTAAAATCTTTTGACTACAGATACTTCAACAAGGCAGCATGCATAGAGGAACCAAAGTATGCAAAATCCTTCTTTCTTGACGAGTTTCTGTTCACAAAAGAAAATACTAAAAGAGAAATAAAGGTGCCCTTCACAGGAGCTTATACGCTTGTTGATTGGACCTTCAACGAGTACTACGAGAAAAAATTCAGCGGAGAAATCAGAGACTTTAAGAGAAGGAAGTTCGAGGCTAAGAGGGAATTTCTTTTCGACTTGATAAAAGAGGTGATAAGACCAGAAATCAGCAAGCTGATAGGTGCTGGTGCAAAGTGGATTCAAATAGATGAGCCTGCAGCAACAACCAACCCAACCGATGAAGAAATGAAGCTGTTTGTGGAATCTTTCAATGAAACAGTCAAAGGTTTCAACTGCGCCTTCAGCCTACACAACTGCTACAGCAACTATGAAGTTTTAGCCAGACACGCTTGCGAACTGCGAGATTGCAGTCAATTGTCTCTTGAATTCGCAAACAGAGACAGCAGTCAGCCCGGGACCGGAAATGTAAGAACAGGTTACAAAGCAATAAAACTGTTTGAAGAACACAGTTTTCAGGGAAATTACGGTTTAGGCGTAGTAGACGTGCACACCAATTCTGTCGAGCCGCCAGAACTTGTCAGAGATAGGATACTTCACGTTGCAAAGACTATCGGTAATCCCAGCAGAATATATGTAAGCCCGGATTGTGGCTTGAGAACCAGAACGTGGGAAATCAGTTTCCGAAAGCTTAGGAACATGGTTTTAGGGGCTGAACTGGCTAGGAAAGCTTTAGAATAAGGAACCATTATAAAAATGCTGTTAGAGCTTTTACTAAAGTAGCCATTTTCACGTGAAGTTTTCGTGTAATATAAAAAATCGCTTACTAAAAACTTTTTAGAATTGGAATTTTTGTACTAAAAAAGCTTATACATATTGAAGAGACTAGATAGAGCTTGCTTAAAGCTCAAAAGTGACGCGATGAGGTTTAGAAATGTGTGGGATATTCGGTTGTGTTTCGAAGAATGAGAATGCTGCTCCTATAATACACGCTGCTTTGAAAAGGCTTGAATACCGTGGCTACGACTCTGTCGGAGAAGCAACCCTGTACAACGGCAAGCTCTACATAAAAAAAGACCAAGGAAAAATCGACGAAGTCCATAAAATCCATAACCTAGACGATTTGCCTGGAAACCTTGGAATTGGACACACAAGATGGGCTACACACGGTGCACCATTAGAGGTTAATGCACACCCACATGTTGACTGTAGCGGGCAAATAGCCGTCGTCCATAATGGGATTATAGAGAACTTTGTCGAGTTGAAGTTGGAACTGGAGAGCCGTGGTCATGTTTTCAAGTCTAAGACTGACACTGAAGTGATAGCTCACCTTATTGAGGAAAGTATGAAGACTAATTCTTCACTAAGCCTTGTTGATGCTGTGCTTGAAACCGTGAGGAGACTTGATGGTTCATATGCGATTGCTGTGATTTCAACGAGGGAACCTGACAAGGTAATATGTGCCAGACATGAAAGTCCACTCGTTATCGGCGTAAATGAAAACGCAGTCTATTGCGCTTCTGACATCCCTGCGTTTCTGCCTTTAACGAACATGGCAGTTATAATTGAGGACGGCGAGCTTGTTGTTCTCACACGGGAAGGCTTCGAGGTTAGGAAGATTGCTGATTCAAGCGTCGTTATGCGGGAACCTAAGCTTTTTGATTGGACGCCTGAAATGGCTGTAAAGCAGGGCTATCCACATTTTATGTTGAAGGAAATCCACGAGCAACCAGCTTGTCTGCGGAACACGCTTAGGCTGCAGGAGCATTACCTTGATTTGATGGCGACTTTTCTTGATCGAGCTCGTGAAGTTTTCTTCGTGGCTTGCGGAACATCATACCATGCTTGTTTGGCTGCGTCATACATGTTTTCCAAGCTTGCTTTCTTACCAACCTATCCAGTTATAGCTTCAGAGTTCATTGAACAACACGGAAAATCAGTCAATATCGACAGCACAATCTTGACAGTAAGCCAATCCGGCGAAACAGCAGACACTTTAGCCGCGGTGAACTGTGCTCGCGAAAGAGCAGCAACGGTTCTCGGATTAACTAACGCTATCGGTTCAACTTTGACGAGGGTTGCACGAGTATACATTGGTCAGCAGTCTGGTCCAGAAATAGGGGTAGCGGCAACGAAAACGTTCACCTCACAACTTTCAGTGCTTGCTCAGATGGCCCTACGACTTGCAAAGAAAAGAGGGAAAGTTTCACAGGATGAAATGGATTTTCTTGCGGAAAAATTGGAGCAGCTGCCCGACACTGTTGAAACCATAATTCAAACACAAGAGGAGAAAGCAAAGCAGATTGCAAAGAAATACAAGGATGCCAAAACATTCTTTTTCCTAGGCCGTGGAATAAGTACAGCCACAGCCTACGAGGGCAGACTGAAACTCATGGAAATAGCTTATGCGCCGTCTATAGCCTTCCCAGCTGGAGAAAGCAAGCATGGACCCATAAGCCTCGTACAACATGGTTTCCCTGTCGTTTTCATCTGTCCAAAGGATGGAACACACAGAACATTGATAGGAAATATTATGGAGATGAAGGCTAGAGGGGCTTCAATAATTGCCGTGATTGAGGAGGGCGATGAAGAAATTAAGAAGTTGGCTGAGGATTATATGGAAGTGCCTAAAGGTGTCCCTGAGGTTTTGTCGCCGATACCCTTCGTTGTTCCGTTACAGCTTCTGGCATATTATATAGCTGTTGAGAGAGGCCACAACCCAGACACTCCAAGAAACCTTGCCAAGTCTGTTACCGTAAAATAGGCCTTTTCTTATGCATTGTTGTCGAGACAAACCTAGCGCTACACTGTGTTGGAAAAGAAACATGGATAGAAAGGGGTAAAAATCGGGGTCCATGCAATCAGAAGCGGAAAAGAAAGGTTAAGCAGCGGTTAATCCGTTGGAGGGTGAAAATACAATTAAACAGTTAAAGGGTTGCTGAAGAAAAGATGGGTGTGTTTCAAACAAATCAAGAGAGATTAAACTTAAGCTTTGGCTAGGACATGTTAGGCTTCACTTGGCTGAAGCATCTAAAAAATTACAAATATTGTAAAATCTCAGGTGTAATAAACACTTAAATACTTTTAACTAAACGACATTATTGGGGAGGTGGAAGAGTTGGAAACAACTGGAAAGGGAGAAAAGGGCAAAACTTTGAACGTGAAGCAGGGCTGGTTTGTCTTGTCTTTGGTTTTGCTTGTTTGCCTGTGCATCTCGGTTGGCTTCAATGTTTATCAGCGTTTCAACTTTTCTGAGGGTCCGTCTAACAGCTATGTCTTCTACTTTTATAACGATTACATTAGAAATGACACTGCTGTTCGCGTAGAAGTTACGTTTGACTGGCAGGCTGAAAACTTGTCTATGACCGTTACGGTGAACGACGACGAATACAACGAATGGGATTATTTGGGAGTGGTTTTCGACAAAAACAACAATGGCACAATAGATTTAGAATTTGAAGATGAACCCTACGCGCTCTACGTCGACAACAAGACACGCTCTCAAGGACAGACTTATCTATATAAATGGGGCGGGCTGGGTTGGGTTATTATAGAATCAAGTCCAAGCCCCTACCATACATGCACATTCGACGAGGAAACCGGATACACTTTCAAAATATCGTTGTCAAGACAAGACATCAACGTTGAAGCTCCAACACCAATACACATCTGCTTCTATGATGTTGAAAAATGGATAGAAGCTGCCGCTGCATCAGAAAGGGAGCTAGTTTGGGTTCAGTTTGAGGTGAAATAATTGAAGAGGGCCTTGTTGTTCGTGCTTATAGTATTAGGCTTGACAGTCTTCGTTCCCGTTCCTCTAGCAACGTGTAGTGGAGACGGAAAGGTTGAGCGATGGGTCCTCCTTGTGGGGGGAACTCCCGAACTAATTGGTCCCGAGCCACATCAGACTTTAAGGGACACGTACTACTTCTATCATTTGTTAGTCTACGACATAGGAATTAGCGCCGACCACGTCATGTACCTGTATCCGTGGCTTATCCCCCCTTCAGAAATTCTTCAAGACTATGTAATAGACGACATTGCTAACAGTACGAGCGTCAGGTATTATATCACCGAGTGGCTTAAACCCAACGCAGACGAAGATGACATAGTGCTGATTTACATATTTACCCACGGAAGAGGATACAATGATCTGAAAAAAAAGATTGAAGGGGGAAATGTTACGCTAAGCTGGGATGATGACGGACCTGTTGCCAATCCCAGTGATGAAGGAAATGAGGTTTCCGAACAAACGTTAAACATGGACTGGAACGGGGATGGGGATACGGAAGACTGGGTTGGAATCGACGAAGGGTTATGGTTTTACAATGACAATGCAGTTTACTGGGACGACGAGTTCAAAGAAGACTTGGACGAGTTGCCGAATTGCACTCAGATAGTTGTACTTCAGGCGTGTGTTTCAGAAAATGAAACATGCTTTTGCGGCGGATTCATAGATGACTTAAGCGCCGCAAACCGTGTGATTGTCACGTCGACAGACGAAACTCATTATTCTGTCGGGGACTGTGATGATGATGGTTTCGCTGAGTTTTCAGAGGTTTTCATAGACGCACTTCATGGAAACAACACGACATGGGATTACAGCAACCCGGCAAACCCGATAAAAGATGAAAACCCGGTATACGCAGACTTCGATGAAAACGGGCGTGTTTCAATACAAGAAGCTTTTGACTATGCTTTAGAAAATGACCCGTACGAATATCCTTGGCTGGATTGTGACGGCGACGGACTTCCAACATTCATCAATGAAACGGACGAACTGGATTTAGACCAACCTCCTGCAAACGTTTATATCGAAGTAGCAGTATGTGCGATGAAAACCTTAACCGACGGATACTTCTACATTCCTAACTTTGATATCAATGCTTTAAAGATTGAATTCTTGTTTGATGATTCTGATATTGAAGGAGACCAGACTGGCGGTAGTTCACCCTACGAAACTATAAGCAGATGGCCTGACGGCATAGTGGATGCTTCGGATTATCAATTTGTTAAGGTTCGAGTAGGGCAGTGTGAGGGCAGCGCAAATTGGGACTACATGGCAGACATCAAACCAGACGGAGTAATCGATGTAGTAGATTACCAAATAGTGAGAAACAATGTTCCCAGCGCTGGAAACTACATCTATAATTTAACTGGAGTTACTGTTGTTTTTGACACTGAAGACGAAGCTATTCCAGACGCTGATGGTTGCGTAACAATTCCCAAAGATGCCACAAGCTTCACAGTCAAACGCTATGGCAATCCAATGGGTGCAACGATAACCTTCTGGTGAACAACAGAACCATAACCCTCTTTTCTGTTGTTTAAAGCTTTTAGGCTTAGGAAACGATAAAGAAGCGTAGAAGTTATTCACAGAGAATTACCACATTAGCCTAGTCGTCTAGCAACACATTCACACTGCAAAAAGAAAGAGAAGGGGATGATTAAGAAGAAAGCAATCTTATTCTATTTCTTCAAAATGCAAATATGTTAAAAGCTTCCTTTTGTAATTATTCATTTGGTGCCTTAGTTTGGAGAAAAGGGATTGGGAAAGACTCGTTGAAAAACTAATAAAGCAGAATATTCTCCGATCACCAAAGGTTATCAAAGCCATGCGTTTTGTGCCTCGTGCAAACTTTCTTCCAGAGAACATGCAGTCTTACAGTGCCGTGGATACGCCGCTTCCAATAGGGTTCGGGCAGACTGTTTCGGCGCCACATAGCTTGGCTTAGATGCTGAGCTAGGCGAGACATGGTTTCAATAATGAACGAAGCCTTACAATTGGAAGTCGGCTGTAGAGTGCTGGAAGTTGGAGCGGGTTCGGGATGGCACGCCGCAACCATAGCTGAGGTAGTTGCATCCAGCGACACGCCTAGAAGTGGATGGGGTCATGTTTACACGGTGGAAATAATTCAACGTTTAGCTGAATTTGCCAGAAGAAACATCATGAAAGCTAGATACGGCGACCGTATAACCATAATCTGCACAGACGGCTCCATGGGCTATTCTGAAAGGGCTCCCTACGACAGAATTCTAGTGACCGCTGCCGCACCGGATGTTCCTAAGCCTTTAATTGAACAGTTAAAGCCCAACGGAATAATGCTGATCCCTGTTGGAAGCATGCACCTATTCCAAACACTCATGAAAATCACAAAAGGAACAAACGGAAAAATTACGAAAGAAAACCTTGGTGGAGTTGCATTCGTCCCATTAACGGGGCGTTACGGTCACACACCTTAACATGTTTTTTAGGCTACTAAATTAAAGGAATTAAAACTCATAACTTGGGACGCATGGTGGTTGACAAGTTTGGAAGAACGAACATTAAAGGGGTTTTTGCCGCTGGAGGCTGCGCATCAACGATTAAGGACTTGGTTCCCCCATGCGTTGGCGACGGGGCTACAATTGCAATTCAAGCAAGCTTATACATCAGTTACGTGCTAGATTCCTAAGTCCTTTCAATCTATTATTTCTTAGAAAACTTGTGCTGTATCCTAATTGTTCCTTTGCCCCTCACCATCTCTGTTCTCGTCGCAAGGACTTGACAAAGAACAAGCGATGAATTAATCGGTGAAGCAGACTAAAAGATAGCGAATCGGATGAGTAGAAGTAAACTTGCAAGACCTTTTTTCTCATAAAGGCTCTAATAGTTCTTTTATTTTTTCGATGAACTTTCTCGCGTTTTTTATTACTTCTTGTACCCGTTCCTCGTTGAGTTCAGCGTAGAGCTCGTAGTCGCTCTTCTGCCTTAAGTCAAGGGCTTTCCTAAGCATGTCCGCAAATTCCCTGCTGAGAACTCCTTCTTTCACTATTTTTTCGCCGAATAGAGATATGGTTTCCCGGTGAGTCTTTGCTTTTACACCTTTGCTGAAGAGAATCGCCCTCGCTGCGTGGAACATGGCGTAGTAAGCCCTTGAAACTGCGTCTTCCGGCTCTCCGTTTTCTTCAAGAAGCTTGGCTGATCTTAGGGCTTTTTCAGCCCTTAGCAACGAGGCTTCCACGAACCTTTTTGAAGATTCCCTTGTCATAGAGTATCACGCCCTCTTGCGCTACGCTCTTTATGAATGGGGAGCCAAGCTTAAGGTAGCGTTCAACTTCTTCGATGCTTACATGAACCAAAGTGGTGAGCGTATTGTTGTCTAGATCTATCTTTGTTCTGATTTTTGAAATTTTATCGTAAAGTCTTTTGTCTTCATCTCGTGTGACTATGAGAATATCTATATCGCTGTCTTCGTGAGCCGTATTCTTGGCAACTGAGCCGTAGAGGACGATGGACTCTATCTTGTCCCCAAGCTCCTTTACCAATTTATCTTTCAGTTGCGCAACAGCTTTTGTATAGGTAACGATCAC
Source organism: uncultured Candidatus Bathyarchaeia archaeon (assembly GCA_964598485.1). Taxonomy (GTDB): domain Archaea; phylum Thermoproteota; class Bathyarchaeia; order Bathyarchaeales; family Bathycorpusculaceae; genus SOJA01. The sequence goes on along the minus strand of CAZRCD010000001.1, from coordinate 281,992 downwards.
GACAAGCACCTGGCTCTTACCTTAAACTAGGTTGGAGCCATTTAAATGGTTTAAGGTCTGCAGAAACCCCCTGTGAACTTTTTGTGAAAAACAAGAGATGAAATAATTGCTGAAGCGAACTAAAAGATGGTGGAGTCAGATAACTGAAACTGTTGTGTATATGCGCGAGCCTTGAAAGAAGAGGTGTGCTTTATGAACTAATGCTATTCGCTTTCGATAGATCCGCCGCCTTGCTCATCAGAGGTTTAACACTTTTCTGTATCCGAGTATGTCGAGGAAACCGTGACCTGAAAGGTTACAAGCTATGACCTTTTTCTCGCCAGTTTCTTTACATTTCAGGGCCTCGTCAATCATGGCTCTAACAGCATAGGATGATTCAGGAGCAGGCAGGAAACCCTCTGTTTGAAGGAAAGTTCGGGTAGCCTCAAACACTATTTTCTCGTCAACAGGATACGTAATTGCGTAGATGTACCCTAATTTTTTCAAGAGACTAAGAATGGGCGATGCTCCAGAGTATCTGAGTCCATCTCCATAAATCGGTGGCATCTCCACTTTGTGACCTAAGGTGTACATTTTAAGAAGCGGCGTTTTACCAGCATAGTCTGCGAAGTCATAACGATATTCACCTCGACTTATGTTGGGCGCCGACAGAGACTGGGCTGCAAGAAAATTGCATTTCCGCTCACCTCTTAGCACTTCGCCAATAAACGGTAGTGTAAAGCCGCCGAAGTTAGATCCTCCCCCGAAGCAACCTATCAACAAATCAGGTTGCTCCCCTACAATGTTGAATTGTTGGATTGTTTCAAGACCAATTACTGATTGATGCATCAACACGTGATTCAGGACACTTCCGAGACAGTAAGCGAATCCTTCATTTTTCCCCGCGTACTCTAATCCCTCAGATATCGCTATACCCAGCGAGCCGGGATGATCAGGGTTTGTTTGAAGGATGCTTCTGCCAATTTCAGTCATTTTACTTGGTGAAGGGTGAACTTCACCACCATACATTTTCATTAGAGTTCTTCGGTCAACCTTCCAATCATGTACATTGCGAACCCAAAAAACAACACATTTTAACCCCATTAGGCCCGAAGCGTAAGATAATGCGGTGCCCCACTGTCCAGCCCCCGTTTCTGTGCAAACGCCTTCTCTGCCTTCTTCAGACGCGTAGTACATCTGTGCCAGTGCCGTGTTGACTTTATGGCTTCCAGTCGGAGACAAGTCCTCCCTCTTCCAGTAAAGATGTGCCGGAGTCTTCAAGAACTTCTCAAGTCTTTTCGCTCGCCTGAGCGGTCTTGGTCTACCAGCTTGTATGTACAGTTCTCTTAATTCTTGTGGGATAGGAACCCAGCGTTGATCTGAGCCCTCTTGTGCTAAACATTTTTTAACCATCACTTTTGACAGAAACTCAAGTCGAGAAGGACCTGTTTCAGGTTCTTTAGGTGGTGGAAGTGGTTGTGGAAGATCAGGCTGAATGTTGTACCAACTTTTTGGAAGATCATCCACTGATAAGTCTATTTTTACTTCATTCATTTCCTTTTCGCCTAGCTTTGGTGTTTAGATGCACCAATTAGTTCATTAGTTCATAAAAACCTTTCTTATCCGAACCATTTTTCCAATGTTGTTTTTCCTTTCAGCTCCTCAGCACCCTTCCGCATTTTTTCCAGAGCCTTTCTAACTCGATTTTCCGAAAAGTCTCTTTCTCTACAAATGAAATTTATTACGTCTTCTGCGTCTGGTTCTTTCCATTCTATTTTGTAGTTGTCTGTTACCTTCGGATGTAGAAAGATTTCTCTAATTCTTTGAGGCTCAACTGGAAACTCTGCATTTTTTATGTGCGGTAAGGCGTTTTCTAGGCTTCCATGTTCTTTTACGAGTTTTAGAGCTGTTTTTGGTCCCAAGCCTTTTATGCCTTCAGGGTTGAAGTCTGTGCCTATGAGTATGCCTACATCAATCAATTGTTCATAGGTTATTCCGCATTCCTTTAGAACTTGTTCAAGCTCAACAATTTCCGGCACAACCTCAATGTAGACTTTTTTCCTTGGAAGTTTTCTTCGACCTGAAATTGTCACGTTTCTCACAAATCTTGGAGCACCAAAAAGAAGGCTATCATAATCCTGACTTGCACAGTAGTATGCATCTTCACGCTTTGCTAGATGTGCTGCTTGGGCTTCCCCCTCGCTCGGCGCTTGAACCCACGGAATTCCCATCAAATCTAAAAGTCGTTTGCTATCTTCAGCCATGTAGTCCTTTAGACGAGAAGTTGCCTGTGCATACACACGGGCTTCTTCTATTCTTCCCTCTTTCACCGCTCGCTCATATTTCACTAGGGCTTCCTTTTTGACTTTCATACGTCTTTTGATTTCAGTTTCCTTTAATGCTGGTGGGACTCCGTCAAAAACGTATATCGGCTTTATACCCATTTCCACAAGGTTGCTTGTTCTGTAAAGAAGACCGCTTAAGTGGCTTGTCACCCTACCGCTTCTATCTTTCAATGGTGTGCCATCTGGCTGACGGATTATGGCTAAGAACTGGTACAAGGCGTTATAGGCGTCTATAGCAATGGATTTTCCACTCAAATCCACAAGCTTAACCGTTGTTTTTGGAACTAAAACGCGGAGGTTTACGCCCATAATCTATGCACCCGAGTTAACAAACCTCGGTTAAACAATAAAAGTTTTACATCATTCATGGAAAGAGTTCACTTTCTTTCGGTTTCAAGGCTAGGATAAGACTCGCTGAGGCTTTATCTGAAACCTAGACAGTTCTGCCACACTAGTGTAATGGAAATAAACTGATTGAAAATCCGAGAGCCACTAGAACACAAGAGTTATTCGCTAGTGTAGAGAATTAGCATTAAGGTGGAAAAGTGAAGGAAAAAAAGCCTTCTGCAAAAGTAGGTTTGACCTCAGTTGTATATGACGACTTTTTAAAGTGCTTCTTAAAGCTGGAATGCAATAATCCATCGGGCAGCCACAAGGATAGAGAAACATTCCATTTTATTAACAAGTTTGGCTGGGAAAAGAAGTATATTGTAGCTTCAAGCGGTAACGCAGGCATTTCTTTGGCTTACTGGATGAGAGAGAACGCTGTTGTTTTAGTTCCAGAAATTACTCCGAAAGAGAGAATTGAAGCCATCCAAACGTTTGGAGCGCAAGTCATAGTCAAAGGCAAATACTTCTACGATTCCTACAAATTAGTTAGTGAAATAGCTCAAGAACGAGATTTCATTAACATATCACCTGGCTTTGTAGAAAGATGGAGAGGAGATGCTGCAATCAGTTACGAACTGAAAGAATTAAAGCCAGAATACATTTTTGTACCTGCCGCTGATCTCGTATTAGGGTACGGAATTGCCTATGGTTTTCAAGAAATGTTAGATAAAGACTCAATCCAAAAACCGCCAACAATTGTTGCGTGCGTACTTCCGAATCATCCATTGGTTAGATTGTGCAAAGATGAAGATATGGGTGAATATTTCGAACAGGTTTTCAATTCGATTTATACGTATGGAGAAGAAGGAGAAAACATTGAGAAAAGATTCTTAGATTTTCCATTCATGAAAGTGAAATCCACCACTGAACTAAATTCGACACTGCAGTTAAGCAAGAAGTATCAAAATTATGACCCTGCGGTTTTACTTGCTATGTTTATCTCAAGAAAGTATAACGGTGAAAAAGTCGTGATTGTGACCGGGATTAAACGTTGAAGCTAGAAAACAAATCCTAACTCAAGACCTGCGAAATAGTCGGGCTTCTGTTGATGATTTGCATTTCAGCAATATCCAAGACATTGCCCATTATTCGCATGGAGACAAGAATTTTGCGCTTCTGATAGGCGAAAAGAGACTTTGCGGAACCCTCAACTTTTAAAACGTATCAAATATAAGGAAGCTTGACAATTACAAAATCATCACCGAGGAATAACAATGACTGAAAAAACAGAGACACTAACATTGGTTACATGCACAAGCTGCGGCAAACCAATACCACCGGGAACAGAAGCCACAAAATTTCTTTGTCCAAACTGTGGAGAAATCCTAATAAGAAGATGCGCAAAGTGCAGAAAGTTTGGACGCCCCTATAAGTGTCCGAAATGCGGTTTTGTTGGACCATAAAACGCAGAAGGAAGGTTGAAAAATGGGTAGTGTTGTAGTTTCTTACAAAATATTTCCAATTGACATAACTGTTGACTTTGGTAAGTTGAAGAAGAAGATTGAGGATTGTCTGCCAGAGTTCGCTTCGATATACGGGTTTGGAGAAGAGCCAATAGCCTTCGGCTTAAACGTTTTAATTGTCCACATAAAAATCCCAGAGGACAAATCAGGCGTGCTTGATGAGCTTGAGAAGAAATTTCAGGAGATAAGTGAGATAAGCCAAGTGCAACCCGGTATGGTGCGTAGAACAAGTAGATAACTTAAACATTTATATAGGAATTAAACTCTGTTTCGAACAGCATTGCATGATTATGGAAGGATTCTAATTGGTTGAAGTACAGTTACGTGTTGGCGATGCAAGACAGCGGGATGTTGGAAGAGGCATAGCCCGCCTAGACCAGCGGACAATGCAGAAACTGGGCATATCAGCAGGAGACGTAATCGAAATAGTTGGCAAAAGAACAACGTCAGCCATAGCTTGGCCAGCCTACAGCGAAGATCAAAACCGAGAAATGATACGCATAGACGGTTTCACCCGCAAAAACGCAGGTGTAGCCATAAACGAATACGTTGTTGCAAGACCAGCCAAGGTTAAAAACGCTTTAAACATCACCTTCGCACCAGTGGACATGAGGCTGAACGTTGACGAAGACTTCACAAACTTCGTCAAAAACCGCCTAATGGAAAGAACGCTCATGGAAGGCGACACAACCCTTGTCATGATGCTTGGACATGCTATACCGTTCACTGTAACAAAAACCCGTCCGCACGACATAGTGAAAGTCACAGCAGAAACAAAACTCACAATATTGAACGAACCAGCACCTGAAGGAAGAGGGCTGCCACAAACAACATACGAGGACATTGGAGGACTACATGAAGAGATTCAAAGAGTAAGGGAAATGGTTGAGCTTCCACTACGGCATCCTGAACTGTTCCAGAGGTTAGGAATAGAACCGCCGAAGGGAGTGATGCTTTACGGACCTCCTGGCTGCGGGAAAACCCTTTTGGCCAGAGCAGTAGCCAACGAATCAGAGGCAAATTTCTTCTCAATAAACGGACCAGAAATAATGAGCAAGTTTTACGGAGAATCAGAGGCAAGGCTCAGAGAAATCTTTCAGCAAGCCCAACAGAACTCCCCAAGCATAATATTCATCGACGAGTTAGACGCAATAGCGCCTAAACGAGAAGAAGTCACAGGCGAAGTTGAAAGACGCGTGGTTGCACAGCTCCTAGCATTAATGGATGGTTTATCCGGAAGAGGAAACGTCATAGTAATAGGCGCCACAAACAGGCCAAGCGCTTTAGACCCCGCCCTTCGCAGACCAGGCAGATTCGACAGAGAAATCGAGATAGCCGTTTCGGACAAGAAGGGAAGATACGAAATACTCCAAATTCACACGCGTGGAATGCCGTTGGCTGATGATGTTGATCTTGAAAAATTGTCTAAAATATCTCATGGTTACACAGGTGCAGACATGGCAGCCTTATGCAGAGAAACAGCCATGAAAGCCCTGCGCAGGTATCTGCCACAAATAAACTTGGAAGAAGAACGTGTACCGCCAAGCGTATTGGAAAAAATGGAAGTTAGAATGGAGGACTTCCTTAATGCTTACAAGGAAATAATTCCCACAGCCATGCGTGAAGTCTATATAGAAGTGCCGACAGTCCACTGGAGCGACATAGGCGGACTAGAAGAAGTCAAACAGGACCTCAGCGAAGCAGTTGAATGGCCTCTCAAAAGTCCGGAAATTTTTGAGAGACTTGGAATCAAACCGCCCAAGGGAATTCTCCTTTACGGACCTCCTGGTTGCGGTAAAACTCTTTTGGCTAGGGCTGTTGCAACGGAAAGCGAAGCCAACTTCATAACAATTAAAGGTCCAGAAGTCTTTTCAAAATGGGTCGGGGAATCAGAGAAAGCCATTAGAGAAGTGTTCAGAAAGGCGAGAATGGCTGCTCCAACAGTGATATTCTTCGATGAGATTGACTCGCTTTTGCCTCGACGAGGCTTGGGCTTTGCGGACAGCGGAGTAACAGAACGCGTTATCAGTCAACTCTTAACAGAAATGGACGGCATCGTAACCCTAGAGGACATAGTTGTTATAGCTGCCACAAACAGGCCTGACATCGTCGATCCAGCGGTTCTTCGTCCAGGAAGGTTTGACAGGTTAATTTATGTGCCTCAACCTGACGAGAAGAGTCGTTTCGAAATATTCAAGATTTACACGAAAAACATGCCATTAACGAAGGACGTAGACGTAGCGCATTTAGCGACTGTGACGAAGAACTATTCTGGCGCAGACATAGAAGCCCTTTGCAGAGAAGCTGCTATGTATGCCTTAAGAATAGACGTAAACGTTAAAGAAGTCACAATGACAGATTTTCAAGAGGCAATGAAAAGAATTGGTCCAACAATCACGCCAGATATGGAGAAATGGTACAAGAGCTTTGTGCAAAAGATTCGGCAAGTGCAAAAACCAGCAACACCAGTTGCTTAGGAGCCCTAATCTATGGTAGTTAAAACGTGGAAAACGCGTCCAGCTCACTATTTTCTATTGGAAACCTTGGAAAAAAAGAAAGGTGCTATGACAGATGTGGCTCTTTTCGACGCTTTAAAGGAGGAATTCAAGGATTTAGGGTTCAAAGACTTTAATGAATTGTTAATGCGGTTAGAAATTGGTGGGAAAATTCGCGCAATGTCCATGGCACGTGGTAAAAGACGAATTGAGCTTGTAACCTAAAATAGGCTTTTTGTTGAAAATGTTAAAGGTTTATCGTGCCAATGCATGAATTTTTTTCAGACGCAATTGTTGTTGGAGGTGGCCCATGCGGCTCCTTCACCGCTTTGAACCTTGCAAAGCTTGGCGTTGACGTAAACGTTTTTGAGGAACACGCTGAAATAGGCGTTCCATATTATTGTGCTGGTCACTTAAGCATTAACGGTCTTAAACTTTTGGGATTGCATCCGTTGCCATCGAATATCGTTGAAAACGTTTTTTATGGAGCGATTTTTCACTCTCCAAATGGTAGAAGTTTTCATGTGCGTTTTTCTTCGCCAGTAACATGTGCTGTTAATCGAGTTCTTTTCGACAAGTATATTGCGAAGATCGCGGAAAAGGCTGGGGCGCACTACTTCCTGAATTCAGTGGTTGAATCTCCAATAATTGAAAACGGTTTTGTAAAAGCCGTCATTGTCAGGCGTGGAAAAGCTGAGGAAAAGTTTTCAGCTAAGGTGGTGGTGGATGCTGAGGGGATTTCATCAAGGATTTTGAGGCAAGCAGGTTTGGTTGCTTTTAATCGCCATATGCTTGTTAAAGCTGTGGAAGCGGATGTTGAAAACGTGCAAGGTTTGGAAACTGGTATGGTTGAAGTTTTCCTCGGTAGAGATTATGCACCGGGATTTTATGCGTGGTTAATGCCTAAGGGAGATGGAAAAGCGAAAGTTGGATTGGCTGCAAAAACTGGAAATCCGAGGGAACTTCTGCAGAGACTTATGCTTAGACATCCAACTGCATCAAAGAAGCTGCGTGGTGCAAGAATCTTACAGGCTTCCTTTCATTCTATAACGCTTGGAGGACCAATTCCTAAAACCTTCTCGAACGGGTTCTTAGTCGTTGGTGATGCAGCCTCGCACGTGAAGCCCACTACGGGTGGCGGTGTGATTTTTGGAATGACTTGTGCAAAGATTGCTGCTGAAGTTGCCTATGAAGCCTTATCTAACAATGATTTTTCATCAGATTTTCTGTGTACATATCAGAGCAGATGCAACAAAACCTTGGGATCTGACATTAAGTTTATGCTTAGAATAAAGAAAATGCTTGATGCTCTACCCGACAACAAGATAGATGACGCAATTAACTTCTGCGCAAAAATAGGCTTAGACAAAACTCTTCAAAACTTCGAAGACATAGATTTTCAAGGACGTTCCTTTCTGCGCATGTTATGGAATCCTCGCATGCCAATAGCTCTTTTCTATTTTCTTCTCTCATGCTTGTTTGCGAATCGTTAAAATCTATAGACGGCAATTGATAACGAAGGATGGTTTACAAAGACATGTCCGAATTTCGTTACAAACAAGTTATCGCTTTCCGTTCTGACTTGAAAATGAGTAAGGGAAAAATTGCAGCGCAAGCTGGGCATGCTGCAGTTTCAGCGGGGGAAGAAGCACGCAAGCACTTTAAAGAATGGTGGAAAGCTTGGCTGCGGGAAGGACAGTGCAAAATAGCTGTTAAAGTAGAAAGCGAAGAAGAACTGCTCGAACTGGAAAAACAAGCAAAAGAGTTGGCGATACCTTGTGCACTGATAATCGACAGGGGTCTTACAGAAATTCCTCCCGGGACAATAACATGTTTGGGAATTGGTCCAGCACCCGTTGAAAAGATAGACAAAATAACAAGCACGCTTCTGCTTCTCTAGAAGGCGTAAGTTTTGTTTGTTCCTAGATTGGAGAAGTTTATAGGTATTGAGGTTTACGCTACGAGTTCTTTGGGTGTTGGCGGGGTTATTCGGCAGCGTGTTGAAGATTTTGTTGTTAGAGAAGTTTTAGTTGATGGTTCCGAAGCGGGAATAAAACCGTCTGAAAGAAATGTTGAGCAAGAGGCGTTAGACTCTTCAAGTGTTAAGAATCGCTATCTGCTATGTGTTTTAATCAAGCGGAACTGGGACACTTTCTTGGCTCTGAAGGCGGTCGCCAAGCAGTTGGGCATAAGCACAAAATGTATTCAATTTGCTGGCATAAAAGATGCGAAGGCTGTAACCGCTCAGCACATCACAGTTGAAGATGTATCAGCTGAAGAAATCCAAAAAGTTCAAGCCAAAGACATCGAAATTTATCCAATAGGATATTTTCGCAGCAACCTTTCATCCTACTATCTCTTAGGAAACCATTTTCACATAACCATCAGAGCCATAAGCCACTCAAAATCTGAGATCAAAGAACGGATAACAAAAACTGTTGAAGAACTTAGGGTGATTGGTGGCGCTCCAAACTTTTTCGGTCATCAAAGATTCGGAACAACACGCCCAATAACGCATCTGGTTGGGAAAGCCCTAGTTCAACAAAATTTCGAGAAAGCAGCAATGCTTTATTTAGCCAAGTCAAGCCTGCATGAGCATCCAGAATCTCGATGGGCACGGGAACAACTGCAGAAAACGCAAGACTTTAAGCAAGCCCTAAAGAACTTTCCAAAAAAACTACATTATGAACGTCTAATGCTTAACCATTTAGCCAAAAAACCAGACGATTTCATAGGTGCTTTTAGGAAACTGCCGCCAAAGCTTAGAAGGCTTTTTCCACAAGCTTGTCAGGCTTACTTGTTCAACAAGTTCCTAAGCAAAAGTATAAGGAAAGGGCTTCCGTTGAACAGGGCTAAGGTTGGAGATTATGTTGTAAATGTGGAGCGTTCTGGACTGCCAATGCTAAGAATGTGCAAAATAGTAAGCACAGATGCATGCGAAGGAATCAACAAGGCAATTCAAACTGGAAAAATGCGCTTGGCAATTCCACTAGTCGGCTTCAAACAGCATCCTTCTAAAGGCGTTCAAGGAGAAATCGAAAAACAAATTCTACAAGAAGAGGATATTGCTATGGAAAACTTCAAAATTGAAGCGGTGCCAGAAATAAGCCTGAGAGGAAGACTGCGGACAGCAACAGTTCCACTAAATAGTTTCTCACTGGAGGAAATCTCAGAAGATCATGCTAACCCATCAAAACATAAAGCAAAAATAAGCTTTACGTTGTATCGTGGTTCCTATGCAACAATAGTCTTAAGAGAACTCATGAAACCACGCAACCTAATAAAAGCAGGATTTTAACCCGGTTTCCGAGTTGCTGTTTTCTGGGACGATATGCTATTCGTAGAGACTTGGTTATTTTTAACATTAGTAAAATTTAAAAACATTAAAGAATACTAATATTAAATATGAAAGCTGAGATATTTCCGAGGGCCATTCTACCTGACCTAATGAAATGGCTGGATAGAAGAGAGGCATACGCGATTAAAGGTCCGAGGCAGTCGGGCAAAACGACGGTTTTGAAAATTCTTCAAGAAAAGTTGAAAGGAAAGAACGTGGTTTTCTTGAATTTTGAAGACCCCGACGTTCTTGAGGCCTTTGAAGCAAACGCCAAAGAGTATATCAAGAGCTTCTTGCTGAGGGAAGGTAAACACTATTTTCTGATGGACGAGTACCATTATGTGAGAGACCCAGGGAAAACACTAAAGCTGTTGTACGACACCTTTGAGAACGCGAAGTTTATAGTCACTGGCAGTTCATCCTTGGAGCTTAGCGGAGCAATGGCAAAATTTCTAGTTGGAAGAGTGTTCTTCTTTGAACTTTTCCCCTTCAGTTTTCACGAATTCCTAGTCGCAAAGGATCCCAGACTTGCGAAGATATATGAAAATAGGAATAGCTATGTCAAAGAGTTCTTGCTCAACGGCGAGGTTTTCGCTGAGAGGGATATCTTCCTGAAAGAGTTTGCTTCCTTACTCAACGAGTATTTGAGTTTTGGGGGATACCCTGCGGTGATTAAGGCGGAGGATTTTGGAACCAAGAGAATGGTATTGAAGAGTATCTATGACACGTACGTCTCCAAAGATGTTGTTGAGTTTCTAAAAGTCAGCGACGCTTTCAAGTACCGATGCGTCGTCAGGGTTCTGGCAACTCTAACTGGAAAATTGATAAATTACAACGAACTCAGTTCAACATGCCAGAGCTATTACAAAGAAGTAAAAAGGATGATTTCAATACTGTCAGAGACTTACATAATGAAACTGATTCAGCCTTTCTACAGGAATCCCATAACGGAATTGAAGAAAAATCCCAAAGTATACTTTTTTGATCTGGGACTGCGAAATTACATAGTGGGCAACTTCAACCCTCTGGAAAGAAGACCAGACGCCGGCGCGCTAGTTGAAAACCATGTTTTTCTATGTTTGAGAAACAGTTTTCCCGATAAAACGATAAATTACTGGAGAACAATAGCGAAGGCAGAAGTCGATTTCATTCTCAGATTGAACGACAGAATGATTCCCATAGAAGCCAAATATCAAGCCTTCAAGAAGCCGAAAATCCCGAGGAGTCTGAGAAGCTTTATCAAAACCTACAAACCCGAAAAAGCATTAATAATTACTAAGGATTTCTGGGGCAAAGAAAAGGTTCAAAACACATATGTACTGTTTGCTCCAGCTTGTTACTTGTGATCTTTAACCAAGACTAGGCTTTATGCTGTGTCAAGGCTCGTACGCAACAATCATCCGTAAGAGAACTCATGCAACCTAATGAAAGCAGGATTCTAGCTAGCTTTTCGATTTTTAGTTAACTATTCACGTTTTTGGAATAACAATAAAAACATCTTTCTCGCAGACGTGTTAACACCTATCTCAAGTAATGTTTCCTAAAATAGGAGGGGGGTAGTGTGTTTTGGTTGAAAAAATTACCATAAAATTGACAGACACGTCAGGGCGCCGTCTCCTCTGCGAAACTCTGACATTTCCAATTCTTTGACGAAAAAGCCTTCTTTTTCTACAAGTCTCTTCGTCTTAGGAAAGCCTTTCGCCATCAAGACCGTTCCATTTATGGCAAGGCAATCTGCAACGTATTCCTCTCCTCTTGCAACCATAATTTTCTTATAATCTCGCAGAATGTCTGTGTCAAAATGTCCCTTTGAAAGTATAACACAGTTATTTCCAAGATAAGTACACGCAGACTTTAGATGAAGTACATTGTGAATCGCCACTGTAATTAGCTCAAAGTTGGTGTTTTTTAGAATTTTTCTAAGCTGACATATAGCGTGAATATTAGTTCTTGCTGAGAGCCCTACGAAAACTTTGTCTTCAATTTTGAGAACGTCTCCGCCATCAATGGTGACTGGCGGTTTAATGTGATATGTCTCTTTTAGTTTTTCCAACACATTGGCAACTTCAACCACTTCCTTGGCTCGGGATTTTGTTTTCATGTTGCAGATTATTGCCTTCTCCCCCAATACTATGGCTGTGTCCTCTACAAAGCAGCTATCTGGAAGAGTGTTGTCACCTTTTATCCAAATGAGTTCCAGTCCAAGCTTCTGTAAAGCCTTGCAATATCGCGAATGTTGACTCTTGGCAAGGGCAACGTCTATTTTTTCAGTGTTTGTCCTTACACAATGATCGTAGGAATCTGGTACAGGTCGAACAACAGCGTATTTGACTGTAGACATATTCATAATTTTCATCACTCCACTTTAACGCTCTGCTTCAACACACTGATTTGAGCAAACACATACCTCGCATCAATCAGAGAGTCCCAATTGCTCTTTCAGCGTTTTCTACAAGTATCTGTTTTTTGTCTGTTGGCACTACTACGCTTGCAGCATACTGATGTCCATCAGCTATTCCGAAGCCTTCAGATGCTTTATCTAGAAGGTTCACAGCTCCCATCAGTTTTCCCTCCTCAATTTGCGACTGCATAACTTTTGGCACTCTAACAGAACCCTTAACAAAGTTTCCCTCTAGTTTTCCCCAACCCGAAATTTCTCGTGGCACATCTACGAATCCTAGGATGTACTTGTTGGGTTTTATCAAACGTGCCTTATAAGACAAGAAAGAGCAAAACTGTCCTATCACTTTTACGCCCATGCCAGCATACATGCTTCCAGCGTCAAACCATTGAATGTGTCTTGTTTCCTTGAGCCTTTCACGGTAAAGCCTTCCCAAAAGCCTTCGGTTAGCCTCCTTACGTTGATTCTCTAAAGTGTTAACCCTGTCTTTTGTGTCTTTGCTTGACCCTTCAAGACAAACATTTATTCCGATTTCAGGTCCACCTTCATAATAACCTACTGCCCCTAAAATCTGAAGTTTCGAAAACAGGGGATTGACCCGGATTTTGAACTTTGTTATTTCATGATTTTTGCCCTTCTGTTGGACTATTTCGTTCTTTAGGGCTTCTTGCAAAATCATCTTGTTTATTCCTAGAAACCCTTGTGGGATTTCGCAGCTTCCGACAAGAGCTAGATAACTTAGGTCTTGGTTGGCGTTGTTCAGGGCTTTTGCAAATAGATAACAGCATGTTGCTCCTGAAAAATCTGTTTCGCCCTTAAAGCCGAAATGCTCAAGGTTTAAATCTAAAACCTTCGGGTCTTTGGACGGTTTAGGGTCGTGGTGATCCAAGATTATGGTTAGGTTTCTGCCTTTATTATATTTGGATATTAGATCTGCGTGTGGAGAGCCTATGTCCACGTAAAATATTGTTTGTCCAGCTTTTGAATGTAAGTCTTCAATCACTTCAGTGTAAACTTTTTCTAGGCAGAACGTTTTGATTTTTACTTTTTCACGTTCCAGAGCCCTCTTTGTAATAGAGGCTGAACATAAGCCGTCTGCATCGTCATGGTGAATTATCATTGCTTCCTTCGGGTTTGCTGCTTTTAGCTCTTCGATTGCTTCGTTTGCTTTTTGCTTAAACTCTTCAATTTGCGTGTGCAGCACCATTTTAACATATTGTTTTTAGAAGGTCTGACCGTGTTATTATTCCAACGATTTCTCTGTTTCTTGCAACCAACACGCCTTGATGTCTTTCAAGCAACGGACGGATCGCATCTATGGATGTTTCCTCTGAGACCATGGGTAAGGGTGGACCCATGATGTTTTTAACTTTCTCGTTTGCTATGTTTGAACTTAGGTTTCTAATTATGCTTTCTTCCATTATTGTTCCCACCACTCTGTTTCCAAACAATACGGGCATCTGAGAAATGGCGTGTCTCATCATTGCTTCGCTTACTTTCAGAATGTTATCGTTTGGCTTTGCAAAAAGTACGCCCTCAACCATTACGTCCTTACATTTCCTCTTTTTTCCTTCTGTTAAAACTTCTAATATTCTGTTAATTGTCGATAGCCTTGGGTCCACTTTCCCCAGTTCTATTTTTGCTACGTGAGCTTGTGAAACACCGGCAAGTTCAGCCAGTTTTCTCTGCGTCAATCTCGCTTTTATTCTCAACTGTTTCAGTTTAGTGCCTGTGATTACCAAAATAACCACCAGTTATTTTTGACTATAAATAATGCAGTAAAGTATATATCTGTTGTCAGTACAACTGAAGCTTTACGAAGGATGACTAATCATGCGAAACATAATTGTAGAAGACTTGAAACAGACTCCGCTTAAGAAACAACGTATAGAAATCGTTGAAAGAAAAGGCCTTGGACATCCAGACTACATTTGTGACGCGGTAATGGACCAAATTTCTATACGTTTAAGCAAGATATACTTAGAGAAAGCTGGTGCAATACTTCATCATAATGTTGACAAGTCTTTACTTGTGGCGGGAGAAGCTGAACCTAGATTCGGCGGGGGCATAGTGAAACAACCAATGCTTTTTGTGTTCGGCGATAGGGCAACCTCAAAGATCAACGGCGAAGAAATAAATGTCAGCGAAATAGCCGTCAACGTTGCCAAAGAATGGTTTAGAAAAAACATGCGCTTCGTGGATCCGGAAAAACATGTGAAATATCAAGTTGAGCTAAAACCAGGCTCAGTCGGCCTAGTCGACATTTTTAAGCGAAAAGGAAAAGTTTTAGGGGCAAATGACACCTCGGCAGCTGTTGGCTATGCACCTATGACTACAACAGAGAAGGTAGTTCGAAAAACTGAACAATTTCTAAACTCAACAGAGTTTAAGCAACGCTTTCAAGAATCAGGTGAAGACATAAAAGTCATGGGTTACAGAAACAACAACCACCTATACTTAACAGTTTCAATGGCATTCGTCGATCGTTACATAAGCAGCGAAGAAGATTACTTCGATAAAAAAGCGAAAATCCTAGAAGAAACCAAAAAATTCGTTAATGCCAACACTGATTTTGATGGCGTTGATGTGCAACTAAACACTTTGGATGTGCGTGGAAGAGGTTTGGGCGGTATGTACCTGACAGTTTTGGGCACTAGTGCAGAGAGCGGTGACTCTGGGGAAGTGGGCAGAGGGAATCGTGTAAACGGCTTAATATCTTTGAACAGGCCTTTCTGTTCAGAGGCTGCAGCTGGGAAAAACCCAGTAAGTCACGTTGGAAAAATTTACAATGTTCTAACGTACAAAATAGCCCAAGACGTTTATGAGCAAGTGCCTGAGGTTGAAGAAGTCTACATTTGGCTGCTAAGCAAAATTGGTACTCCGATAGATCACCCTACTATTGCGGCAGCTCAAGTCATAATGAAAGGAAACAACCACATAGAAACAGTGAGACGCGAAATAAAAGAAGTATTAGATTATGAACTGGAAAACATAGATAAATTCTGTATGAAACTAGTCGAAGGAAAAATCCCTATCTGCTAATTTTCGGGCCGATCTGTTAGTTTTTGGATTTTTCCACACGGTGTTTACTTCCGTTTCCTGAAGATTTTGGCTCGATTTATTTCTGTAACATACTCGAAGTATGCTTCCGCAAACTGTAAGAGAGAATAAAAAGCGTGTTTAGAAAAACGGGGGTTTATGTGAGAGAGATCACTATTCTAACTTGTGATACGATTTATGAAGCGCGAATCACAGGTTTTCTTCAAGCATATCAATGAATTTCTCAGCTTGCTTCATGCCCTTCTCCCAAAATGTCTCATCAGTGATGTCAAAGCCTAATTCGGCACCAAGTTCATGGGGGGACTTGCTGGAACCTGCAGCTAACAGTCTCTTCAGCTTGGGGATAAAGCTTTCACCTTGTTCCTTGTAAAGCTGGTACAAAGCGAATACAAAGAGTTGGGCGAATACGTAAGGATAGTTGTAGAAGCGATAATTTGCTATGTAATAGTGAGGTTTCATTGTCCATTCCCACTTCATCACGTCCAACCAATTGACGGAATCACCGTAGATTTTATCTCGCGCTGCGACCCACAATTTGGCAACAGTCTCTCCATCTAAGAACTTGCCTCGCTTTATAGCGTCATACATGCTTTGTTCAAAGAAAACACGAGCAGAGACTTGAAAAGCCGCCATGCCGAACTCGTCTAGTATATTGGCGAGGATTGCCTGTTTTTCCTCTTTTGTCTTGGCTTTCGAAAGCAATCGTTCAGTCAAGAGCAGTTCACCAAATATGCTCCCAGTTTCCGCAATGCAACTACCTATCTCGTAGTTGCTCGGCTTCTGTGCTCTTGAACCAAGATACGCATGAATGGCGTGACCGAGCTCGTGTGCTTGAGTGTAGACGTCGCCCACCCTCTGATTGAAGCTCTGTAAGATGTAGGCGCTCTTTCCAGCCAGCCACGAAGCACAAAAAGCCCCTGAACTTTTTCCTTTCCGTATCTCACCGTCAATGTGTCGTCTCTCAAACATCTCATCAACCCAACCTCCCATCTCCTCATCAAATCCAATGTAAGCACTCACTACTTCTTTTCGAGCTTCTTTCCAACCATAATCCATGTCGGGAGCATTGGGCAGAGGAGCAACCATGTCGTAGTTGGCTAACTTGTCTAGACCCATCAATTTGGCCTTCAACCCAAGATACCTTTGATATAGACCTACGTTTTTCTCAATAGTTCTCATGAGGCTATCAATGGTCTGTTGATCAACATCATTGGCGATCAAGCTCTGGGTCATTGGTGTTGGATACTTTCTCAGTTCGCACATTCGCAGATGATCTTCGCATACTGCTCGGATGGCACTTGACCAGACAATTTCATCCTTCCCAAAATTCTCATAGATTGTTTGATTGGATCGTTTCCGCAGATCACGATCTGGACTCTGATAAAGACCGATTATTTTGCCGTAGGGAAGCGTCTTTGTCTCGCCTTCAATTTCTATGTCGAAGGTTCTAGTAGAGAGCCAATCACTTTGAAGCATCCCCCACGCGTTAATCCCGTTCTTGTCTTTCATAATTACCAGGCGCTCCTCAGTTTCTGAGAGCATATGTGGCACTCTTCTCACTATTCTTTCAAGATAGTGTTTGTACTCTGCTAGTACCGGATCCGTGATCAACGATCGGTTTTCAGCAAGGACCTTACCCAACTCGATATCTATGAAGGCCAACGCTTGGCCAACTTTCATATATGCCCTACGAGTGGCATCGTTAAGCTGTTTAGCGACGTCATCAGTCGAATCAGCTGAGTACATTAGACGACAATACATGATCACCCCCTCAAACTTGAGGATATAAGTATCTTTCATTTCCAAAAGTTCTAAGAGACCTTTCGCATCAAGGCTCCCAATCTTCCCGTGATACACATCCCGGGCTTTTTCTGCTTCAGTCACCATAGACTCCAATTTCTTTTGAATGTAAGTGGGTTCTGTGTTCTCAACAAGTTGTGAGAGATCCCAAATCATCTCATTTTCAGTCATAGCTAATCAGTCCAACCAGCCACAATTTCGCCAGCGTCCTATTAAAGTATACGCTGCATTCAGATAAACCTCAATGTGTTAATTTCGGAATAGGTTCCAATGTTTTGGGGTTAAACACGAGTTTCATTTGCCTTTGACTTTATTTTCGAGAATGAAAACGCGAACTAGTTCACTGAAGATTTTGGCAGTTTCTACCTTAACGTAACACTTACATCATCTATGTTATAGGTCATTTCAGTTTCCCATCCCACTGTAATTCCAACAGCAACCCATACTTCATTGCTAGAACCAGTGAGCAAATTCGTTGTATAGGTGTACTCTTTCCATCCCGCCACTTCATTGGCTGAACCAAGAACGATGAAGTCATCCTCAACCTCGGGGTTCGAGATTCCAGCATATGCGCACACTTTTGCTATAACGTTGAAACTCTCGTGTTCACTGTAAGACTTAAGAAACCTCAACTTGGATTTTCGAGTTATTTCTCACTGATATTTTCTTCTCAATCCAAACTGTGCCATCATCCTGTTTTCCATCAATATACAACTCCATTGAATATTTCCCGGAATAGGCTAAAGACGCTACTCTACTAACGTTCCAATCAACAGAATGACCTGGATTGTTTGGGTCTAAAGGGACGTCAGCATCCGCCATCCACCCGCCAAAATCGTTTTCAAAGCTTTCATTGTACACAACAGGCGTAGGATAGAAGTACCATGCAGCGACTGTGATAATGACGATTAGTATCCCAATAACGAAATATACTTTGCGACTCGGCTCCATTTAGACAGTCTCATAAAACAATGTCTGTTTGTGACAAATATTTCTACATTTTGGAACACGGAGAAAGCAGGAGGAATTTTTCTCAAGAGTTGTGGCTTTCGAACATTTCTTTTTCCAAAGCAACAGTTGCAAGTGTTCTAAAACTTTATCATTCAGGAGTTCCTATAAATGACTTCGTGAGATGATTTCATGGATGCTTGGAAAGCCGCGAAAAACGCGTTAGAGTGTGTACTGGAAGCAAAAAGAGATGAAAGCATAGTCATTTTTTGTGACCATGAAAAAATGAGTATTGGTAAAGCCTTTGCAAACGGTGCCCTAAAGCTTGGCCTTCAAACACGCTTAGTACAGTTGAAAACTGATGAAAATGTCATACGAAAGGAAGTTCCGCCGCAAATCATGGAGATTTTGACAAAGCGAACACCGGGCATCTACATCAATCTTTTTCGTGGAACTCGTGAGGAAACGCAATTCAGGATAAAGCTCATAGAAATGGAGACTAGAGACCTTAAAGCGCGTTTGGGGCATTGTCCAGGCGTTACGTTGGACATGCTGACTGAAGGTGCTTTAGCATTAACCGCTGAAGAACATAAGCAGATGCAATCATTCGCGGACAAACTGATTGAAAAGCTAGGCAAAGCAGTTAGAGTTGAAGTTATGAATGCCGCTGGAACAAACGTTTCATTAAGTGTTGAAGGAAGGCCCTTCTTCACAGACACTAAGATAGATTGGAAGACAATGAAGTGGATGAACCTTCCAACAGGCGAAGTCATAGTTGCTCCAGTAGAAAGTTCCCTTGAAGGGAGATTAGTATGCGACATGGCTATAGGCGGAATAGGGCCTATAGAAAATCCAGTGGAAATAGTAGTCAAAAACGGTAAAGTTCAAGACGTTTCTTCTGCAGACACAGAAGTGTTGAGAAGCGTTAAAGGTTCGTTGAACACTGACGAGTGGTCAAATGTTGTGGGTGAATTTGCTTTTGGAATAAACTCTAAAGCAAGATTTGTTGAGGAGTTTCTAGAAGCCGAAAAAATGCTGAATACAATTCACATAGCCTTTGGCAACAATTCAGACATGCCTGGCGGAAAAAACCTTTCTAAGAATCACATGGACTTTCTAGTATCGAAGCCTACGGTTAATGTGTCTGACAAAGATGGCTCAAGCATTAACGTACTCATGAAAGGAGTTTTCCAGCGTTTGTAGATAGAAATGATTAGAAACGCTTAAAATGATAAAATTTCAATGTTGTTTGGGAGACTGGAAGATGACTGAAGAGACCACTGAAAAATTGCCCATATCTGACTTCTACAAAGTCATAGATTACATTACGATTTTCAAAAGTGAGAAATGGTGGGAGGCAATAGTTGTTTTTGAATCATTGGGAAAGCGGTCAATTGGCTTGTATCTTTGGCATAACCGAGACGGCGTGTGGAAGAGAAAACACAAGTTTAACATTAGAAATCTTGATGAATGGAACAAGCTTAAGAACGCAATAGAACAGCTTACTCCGAAACTTCGTTCGAAATAGTCCACTGTTTTTGATTCCGAGTTCTTATTCAGAATACGAATCCAGAATTGAATAGTTTTATTATTTCCCTCATACAACAAAACAAAAAGGGCGAACACTATGGACGACGAACAGGAAACCCAAGAGGGCATTCAAGTTGGGGAAGAAACATGCATAGCTGAAGATGATATAGAAGCAGCTGAAGAGCAGACGATGGAACAAAAAGAGGAATATATGGTTGCAGAGGAACCAACAGAGCAAGGAACAGAACCTGAGAAAAAGGGCTTACTGCAGAACCTAATATCAATTAATCAAAGCGAAGACAAAAGCAGTTTCGTACACGGGCTTTCTGTAGGTCTTGGACTCGGTTGCATAGCAACCTTCATTATCATGTGGATCGTAGTATTCTTCTCTCCACAACTGCCATCAACAGTTACGTACGAAGCCATGCTTTCAGTATTCATTTATCCTCTCATCTACCTGCTAGCAGTAGGTTTAATAGCGCTAACAGCTGGCATAGTAAGAGAATACTACACCAGAAAAAACAGCTTCTAAGCCAACCGTCAAAATCATGCCTGTTTCTTAACTGATAAACAATTATAATAATCAACAGCCTACTTATAATCGTGAAACTCATGCCTCACGCGTTCAAACAAATTTTAGAAAAAATCACGAGTGAAAAGGCTCCAGGACCATCTCCAACATTCTCCGTACTCCATATGTTACGCGCCATAGAACTCATAGCGGAGAAAGCAATCGGTCGCAGCAAACTTGCTGAAGAACTAGGAGTCGGAGAAGGCGCCGTGCGCACGATGGTCAACCGATTAAAAGATGCTGACTTAATCACAACCTCGAAATTAGGCTGCGCTCTCACAAGTAAGGGCCTAAAGCTTTGGAATGAGTACAGAACGGTTTTTAAAAGGAAAGTTGAGATCGGAAAGAACGAGCTGACGCTTGCAGACTACAATGTTGCAATTCTGGTTAAGAACCGTGGGCATAAGGTTAAATCAGGTATGGAGCAACGTGACGCAGCCATAATGGTTGGCGCAAAGGGCGCCACAACAATAATGTTCAAGGCAGAACGCTTAATCATTCCATCTGTAAGCGATAGTATAGCTAAGGATTTTCCAAAAGCCGCAAACCAGACGGTTAAGCTTCTTAAGCCTGAAGAAAACGACGTAATAGTTGTTGGGAGTGCCGACAGTCTAGTAAAAGCCGAATACGGTGCATTGGCAGCCGCTTGGACCCTTGTTAACGATTGCGGTTAATACGTGTATTTTTCTCCTCCAGCCAAAATTCGTTCCAAAGCCGTGTTGAAATTTATCATTCCATCGTTTGTTTTAGCCGATACTGGAATGAGCAAAAACCTTAAACCAAGCTGATAAATCGCCCTCATCATATTTCTGCTAAGCAAACGCTTTGTTCCTGTAAGTTTCTGTTCAATTGCATTTTCCAAAGCCTGTGGACTAGCTGACCAGTCCACAACTTTGTTGACATCTTCTTCTGAAAGCAGATCGGATTTCGATAAGAGGTACACTTGGGGGACGAGGAAACGATTGTAGACAGCTGCTGAAAGGAAGAGGTTTGAAACATAATTGAGCGGATTAAGTGAAAAAGCAGTGTCAAACAAGTAGACTATAGCCTTAGGTTCCTTTGTGAGCTCAGTGGCAATGTATGGTCCACTTGCTCTGAAAGCGAATAACTCCATCTGCCCACAGGTATCCACCAAAACAATGTCAGATGTTAAATCTTCGATTTCCTTTGAAATTTCATCAATTTCATCCGCAATCAAATCTGCAGCCATTATCAAAGCGCCGTTTGGTCCTAAACCATATTTCTCCATCAAATCTCCCGCATTTACGTAGTTTCGAACGTCCACATCAGGCGAATATGGAAGTTTTAAGGCTCCTGGGTCTAAGTTCACAACCGTAACGTTCTGTTTTGACATTTTTAGCCATTCACTGAAGGATGCCGTGAGTAGAGACTTTCCAGATCCCGCTGTTCCTATAATGAAGACAATAAACATTTTATCATTCCCTACTTAACAAGACAATGTTTGTTTAGTTTCAAACATGTTCTTGCGTAAAAGCCTTTTCGCTTATGAGGGAATTTCTGGTGGCTGCGGCTCTGGCAATTCTTGTTGACTTCGTCTTGACATTAGAAACACAACTGTGCCCACGCAGACCAAAACCATAGTAATAGCCAACAGAAAAATGAAGAATGTAGATAAAACCATCACGCTGTTAATTGAACTGTCAGCTCCAGCGTAATCGTTATCTCCAGACCAGCTTGCCCGAATGTAATGCATGCCGGCAACTTCTGCATTCCAAGCATATGCAAATCGTCCACTATAATCCGTTGTAACAGTACCTAATACAATCCAAGCTAAATTGTTTGTTTTAATATAAACAGTAACCGTTTTGTTTTGTAAATGCGGTGAAAGTTGTCCCGAAAGCGTGATGGTGCTTCCTTGAATAACGTTTGTGGATGAAATTGTTAACGATATTTCCGACGACTCCAAAGTTTCATAGCTTGCGGAAACCTGTCCTGAAACCTCTTGTTCACAGTTTTCAAGGGTTATCACCTCTGGAGAGGCATCCTTTAGATCATTCGGGCATTCGCCAATTCTCCACCCATTTTTCCAGTTATCCCCTGTACATTCGGCAACATAATACCGAATGTCATTGCACGTAACATAGTAGGCTTGACCTCTAACATCATGCGGTTCACGTGAAAGATAGACACCAATGTTCATGTGAGCTTCACTTTCGTAGTATAGAAGCACAACGTCAAGCCCACCAGCTTTCATAATTGAACATGCGATGTAGGAAAAGAGGTCGCAGTCGCCCTTGTTTTCCACGATTGTTTCTACAGGATATTTCACAGGCAAAGTTGCATCGTAGGGTATTTGATGCACAATCATCAGAACCCCGTTTGCGAAATCCTCATCATTTGTGTAAAGTTCCCATAAGCTATCGGCAATGGGTTTTAAAGTGTAGGGAGTAACGAACTTGGCAAAATCATGGTTTGAACCAAGCGTGTGACTTTTTTCATGGTAATATTCAAAAAGCGACTGTGAAACCACTACATTTAGCCTGTAATACATTGAACCGTTTGGGCTGTCCCAAAGCTGGTAGGACTCGCTGTAGTTTTCTGATAGGCAACGTGGAAACAGATAAGAAAACGTGATCAAAACCGTTACTATCACGATTGTTTCTGAAAGCTTAAGATGCATGACAGATCTGAAAAAATTGTTGTAAGCATGATTTATTTCCCTTATGAACCAGCACGCAATTTTCACGTTTATTATTCTGGATAAGGATTATCGG
The DNA here is from genome assembly GCA_964598485.1 of uncultured Candidatus Bathyarchaeia archaeon. GTDB lineage: Archaea > Thermoproteota > Bathyarchaeia > Bathyarchaeales > Bathycorpusculaceae > SOJA01. The sequence continues at coordinate 258,938 of CAZRCD010000001.1, read as the reverse complement.
TAGTGTACGGACTGGAACGGAGCAATTGAATTGAAAATTGGCTCGGCGCAAGGTTTGAATCTGAAGAAAAAAAGAGTAGCTACAAGAGAAACATCCGAATTTCGCAAGTTTCACAAAAAAAGATGGGACACAGACATTTTCAACCATCTCACCTCAGTGTCCAGCCTGACCCTGATCGCAACCAAATGAAACTAATACTCTGGCAAACAAAACTTTTTGGCAAAACTAACTACGTTTTCTTTTTAGGTTTGATTTTTCCGCCGTCCTTTTGCACGAGTTCTGATAACTGAATTATTGCCTTTCCTAAACGGTTCTTGGCGGTTTTAGAGCTTTTAGCTGTTGTTGAAAAGTGAATTTCTATGTGCGGCTTTCTCTCCTCTCCCTTTGGATGAGACTTTATGTAAACATACGGATTACCATGCATTGTCTTGTCAATCAAAGGAGCTAAAGCCGACTCCATAATGCCGTCTGCATATATGCTTGCTTCAAAAAACGTAAGCTCACCAGCCTCCCTCTTAAGCAAGGGCGCAACAGGCCCTTCAAAAATGGCCTCCATTTCTGCAGGGACACCAGGCAGCGCTATCAAGAAAGTTCCTCCCACATCTATTATTACGCCGGGGGCTGTACCAACAGGATTGAGCAGTGGTTGTGCTCCTTCTGGGAGCGTCGCCATCTTGATTCTTGCCGGTGTTAACTCAACCCTTCTCATTTTTCCCTCTCGATAATAAGTTTCGTATTTTTCTCTGACCATTTTCAAAGCTTTTTCATTAACTTTTAATCTACGGTTCAGAGCTTTAGCTATTCCCTCCAAAGTTTTGTCGTCAAAGGTTGGACCTAATCCTCCAGTTGTTATTATGAACCTTGGTTTTCTCTCTAGAGCTTCATCCACAATACTTGCGATTTCGTTAACATCGTCGCCTACAACTGTTATTCGTTTTACTATTATTCCAAACGTGGTGGCACGTTTGGCTAGCCAATGGGCGTTTGTGTTCAATGTTTTGCCTATTAACAGTTCGTTGCCGATGCCGATTATTTCCATTTGTTGATTCATTTTTTCACCTTTAAGGTTAAAACATTACGAAATAAACCAGTTTTGCCCTTTTTATGCTGTTTGCTAATTCATCGCTTAAAACGCTAATGTGCATTGTTATTTTTTCTTGCTGAGCCACCATTTGAGGTAATCTTTTCTCTGTTGTTTCCGCTGATCTTCGCCACTTTCAAATGAGGGTCTTAATTTATGTCTTAGTTCCATCAGTTCTTGCCGTGTAACCGATAGTCCGCAGCTTTTACACACGTAGCGTTTGGTTGCCGACATATATTGCATTTCGCCACCGCATTCTGGACAATAGGGCATGTTAAATCACTATTTCTGTTTCTAGAAGTGAACATGCTCTGAGAAATAGCTTCCTCTTATTAGAATTGTAAAGAGAAACATATAAGTCAAGGGAGGTGAAAGATAATGAGAATGAAAATCACTGAGAAAGAACGCCTTGTATGGTGTTACAGCTTCAAAGCTGGCAAGCGATGGCTTAATGCGATTAAGGTTGATAAGAGCGGTTCGAAACATACGGAAAGGGAGTACAGTAGGGCTTTATATACTTACTGCGAATGGATAGATAAAAATCCAGATCAGCTTATTGCTGAACGAAGACAAGAGCTTAAGAATGAAGACACAAAAAAGAATGCTGAAGATAAAGTTAGAGAATTTTGCGTAATGCTGCAAAACACAAGAGACATCACACGTACAACCATAGCGACAAAATACCATGCACCTTTGAAGTCTTTTTACAATTATAACGATGTTCCTCTAAAATTGCGGACACCAAAACACACTATGCGAAGACGGGAACCGCACACAACTGAGGAAATAAAGGCTTTAATGGCAATTGCTGATGTCAGGGAGAGGGCTATCATCACAATCTTGAAGGATAGCGGGATTTCAAGACAAGATGCGGTAACGTTGACTTATGGAGATATTAAAACAGAATTTGAAACAGAAAAACAGTTCATTCACATCAAAACAGTAAGAAAGAAAGAAGCCCTAGAGTATGATACGTTCATTGGTAAAAATGCGGTTGAATGTTTAAAGGCTTATCTTAGTTACCGTAGAAACTCAGATGAACAAATAACAGATGCTTCGCCTTTGATAGCATCGTTACAAGGGACATCTATATCCCCAGAAGGATTAAGTCTAATCTTCATAAGGCTAGGCAAAAAAGCAGGCTTTAAGACAAGCCCGCACAGATTCCGCAAGTTCTTTGAATCGCATTTAGGCTTAAGCGTTCCAAGTATGCTTGTGCGTTATTGGATGGGACACAGCTTAGGCGTAGAAGGACATTACTTTTTGCCACCAATAGAGAAACAGAGAGCGAAGTATGTTGAAGGCTATAAGGAAATAGACATCTTCAAAGCTGAACTGAGCGAATTCGAAAGACGTAAACAACAATTGTTAGACATTGGAAAAATGATGTATGCAAATAATCCAGAAAAACTAGAACTTTTAGAAGTATTATGCAAATCAACAACCATAATAGAAGACTTAGAGAAAATTCCAGAAAGAGTAGAACGGGAGTATCTTGAAAAATTAAAATCTCACGACTGTCAAAAACTGATTAATCCTGAGGAATTAGAACACCATTTAAAGAATGGTTGGCGATACATCGCACAAGTGAATGGGCAGATCGTAGTTTCGAATGAATAAATTCCCTTTCTTTTTTATTCCTATTCCTAATCATAATAGTATAACGCAAAGTTTAAATGCTTGTGATAATACTTATTCTCTGAAGTGTGAACATGGATACTTGTGTAGAATGTAGAAAGGTAATAGACAAAACACCACATATAACTTGTGCAAGCTGTGGTAAAACTATCTGTGTCAACTGCTACGATAGGTTAGCAGATCAAAAGCAATGTCCTATGTGCGGTCATAAAGGCTAAGTAGCTACTCATTTTTGGGTAGCCCTCTCTCCCTATTTCTATCATCGAAGTTAAACTTTGTATGTTCATCATTTCGCTTTAAAGTTGATATGAGAAGAAAACTTCTCTTAACAATAGCGTATATGAACTAACCATAGACACCATCATCTACATATAGGCTATAACGAATTGAACATTCATCAAATCATAGATACCTCTATTTGAACAGTTGTTTAATGTTGCTAATATTTACTGTTTAAATGATAAATTAGAGGGTACCTCTATTTGAACGATTGTCTAATAATGAATAGCGTTAAGCTATGAGCATCAAGCGATAACCAAAAGAACCACGCTAACAAGCCCATTAAACAAATCAAGCCCCCCCATACATTGATTTTTTACGCATTTACCTAGAACCTACTCCCTATATTGTAGCCTATACTTACCATTACTTTTCTATTGATAGCAAGCCTTTAGCAATGGTGGGGGACAGTCAACCTAGTCAAGATTCAAGGGTAAATCCCACTACTAAGAGTTTTAAGAAAAAATGTAATAATAATGTAATACTAAAAGGAAATGAAAAAGGCTCTGAAGTTGACTATGTCGGCAATATCATCATAATAACCATTGAGGTATGTTAACACGGATTGGGGTGTTGATAGTTCTTCTGTAATAGACCTTAAACACACTGTTCCTAGAAACGCTTGACTCCCTAAAGTGTGATAACATTCCTTTGATGAATGACACCGTTGGGGTGGTGAGTGTTCCTCTGTGTATAATACTCAAAGACAGCTATCCTAGAAAGGACTGACTCCCCAACCTATGTCAACATTCGGTACGGTGCTGTAGCACAGGGGGTATGAGATTGTTCACCACACATAGTTATTATAATAAACATACTGCCCCTCTTCTAACAGTACCGTCATTAGAGAAAATTGTGGTAGTTATCTTGGTTAGGAAGTGTAACGTATATTGGGATATTCTATTGGATTTTGCTCCATAGCCAATAACTCTTCGTATCGCCATGCTTGGCTTGATATGTTCTTACGTTCTATAACTAAAGAATAAGAATCGTAATTTTTGCGGTTTCTTTTTGGATCGGCTGTTAGTAATCTTTTCAAATCGTCTAACTTTAAAGTTATTGGAACAGTCTTCCATCGCCCTTTTGCCATCTTCTTAGCCTCTCTGACGTTAGTTAAGAGCGTGTTCTTAATGTCTTTTCTAGTGTGTAGCTTTAGGATTGTGCCATCGAACATTTTTTTGAAGTCCTCACGGAAATATACCCAACCGTGTTGCCCATAGACAGTTTTGTCTTTTCCTTTGAGAATGTAGCGTTTACTCCTAAAAAATGCCAAGTCTCCCTTACCCTTTAAAGTCATAACAATTGGTATAGAATGTTCGCCATCTGTTAATTCTCCCCATCGTCCGCACATATCTGCATGGCTAAAAATTGAGTCCGTGTCCATAGCCAAAATTCGACTTGGACATTTATCGAATAAGGTGGACATTACAAGATGTGAATGTGCCATTACGGTTGAATAAGCGTAAAAGTTGCTGGTTGCTGCTATTGCTGGGTGTCGCTGTCCGAATTTGCCGATGAGAGAATTGAGTAAGCCTTTTACATAGCTTTTCAGTGGTTTTGACTCGTCCAGTGTGCCTTCGATACGCTTGATCAGAGACTCGGCATATTTGTTATGTCTTGTTAAATTCTTGGTGAATGTTGGTTTATAGGCGTGTGTAATATGCAGAATCTTAGCTTTAGCAGCTGCTAAGTCAAAGGTGTGAAAGAAGCCTTGTAGCTTTCCCGTGGCATAGAAATTGTTTCGTCCTCTTAAAGGTAAGCCCCATAAGTCGTTATCTGTTTCGAATACACCTTGTAACCATCCATATCTTATATCGTTTAAGTCGCTGCTTACAACGATTTCATTAGGATCGCAAGCAACCGCATTAGTTATTGTTAGGGCTTTGGTGGGGACTACTGAACACGGATAAAGGCTTGTTACATCGCAATACTTGACATTTGGGATAAAGCCTGTGCTGAAGCCCTCACTTCTTCCTGCAAAACAATTCTTAGCAACTAACCTTTCAAGTGGTGATAAAATTACTGTGTTTTTAATGCGTTTAAGCCGTCTTGGTAAGTGAAAGTAGCTGGACACTACGCTGGCACAACTAGCGTATTTTGCTGGATTAACGCTTAAAGGTGGATTTGATAGAAGTTGAGCGATTTTAGATGTTATGATGGCATCTGCTTTGGCATATTTGATGAAGTCCTTATACTCTTGATAAGTTCGCCATTTGCGAAGTCCAAGCCATTCGGGCTTGTCAAGTTTTGGGAAATGTACGATTTCGCCACATTGGCTAAGGCGTCGCCAACCGAAACTTTTGCATAAGGGATGAACATCGAAGCATTTAATTTTAGCATGACGGTATTTAATACAACCTATAAGTTGGCTACCCCGATACCGCATTGGCTTAGTTGATGCTTCCCCTAACCATTCTTGAATACTGCCGAGATCACAGAGCATCGAAAAGCCGTACATAACTTTGATGTAACTGTGATTTTCAAGCCATTCCTTTAATTCTGCAGCTGATTCAAGCACTACGGTAATATCTTCGCCGTTACTGAACTGGATGGTGTGTACATCTTCGGGAGTATTAGCTTTGCCTGACTTCATGAACTCGCTGTCCAAAGCCCAATAGCTTAAACGTCCCATGTGGTGACTCCTCCATCTATACACCTTTTTGAAAATAGGGGAATTGAGGTGGTAGCGGGGTTGTTTTGGTTGTTAGAGTGTGGAAACAGCTTCTTCTATATACCCACAATTAGGGTGTTTTGTGGGTGTGTTCGTTTTTAGACACATTATAGGAGATTATGACCTTGTTAGACGCTTAAGTTTTTCTTTGTTTTCATAATTTTCTAATTCTTCTAGCATCTGAGTAGAGGCTTTCGGCACGTTTAGCGTGTTCAAGCCCCATAGCTCACTCGTTCTGTCCTCTTGCCATTCTTCCATTATTTCTCTTCTATATTCTTCAAGTGGCCGTGGTGTGAAAGCCGTTTTGTTTTCCCAAGCAATGAATTGTGCGTTGATCTGTCGGCAGGTAGCAATGTAATCTATCATTGATTTGGGTGTTTTGAAGGGAATGTCGAAGCCTGATATGAGACAGTATTCTTCTTCGGGTATCTGATAAACCCATTTTTCCCCTCCGTATTCAGCTGGTCTATCATCGTAGTAGACGGTAGGCTTGGGGATTTTCTGAGGATTCCTTACTCTATGGAAATATAGGTTGTCATTCTCTTGAGTATAAGCGACGATTAAGAATGGAACGACTTGGCTTAAGGTATAATAGGCATCGTAATCTTTTACGTTAACTAGGTTACGGTTGACGGCTTTGCTTTTGTATTTCAAGTCGAACAGATAAGCTTCAAGAAGCTGGGGAACTCGCCTTGACATGATTCCGTCGTGGTTAAAGTCTACTTTTTTCAGGGCTTTTTTGATTTCAGGATCAGATATTTCTATTAGCGTCAGGTCTTTGGGATACCGAAAATGATGGTAAACCCAATTGCCCTTTTTTAACCATTGGTTGAACTTGGCTTCTGCGATTTCCTCTTTTTCTTCTCGGGCTTTGAACGTACTCATTTTTCACAGTTCCTTAGTTGTTCTCATAGCGGGCTTGTTCTATTTCCGTTAGTCGAATGTTAATGGAAATTATGCGTTCCGTTATGGAGTTTAGAAATATTTCCACGTCCTTTGCGACTTGTTCGGCTTTAGCTGACATTTACGTTTCACCTTTTACTTTAAGGTTGGGTTGTATTGCGAGTGGATAACCTAATCGAATACAACGTCTTATTTTTACGGCTCGATTTGCACCCTTAACATTTTTTTGGATGTCCGTCAGCATTTTCACAGGTAAACTTACGCTTATGCTTACATTCATGGGTATCACCTATTCATAACAAATCCAACATATGAAATGATCTGAACTTATTTTCAAGATTCCACTAGAATGGAGGGTTGTGATGGTTGCAGCATTCAGTAATGCTTGTAATTTTGCTCCGATGTTAACGTGATTTCCACAAGCGATTTCTACGCTGTAAGTCATTAGTCGCGTTTCCTATGCTGTTATGTTGTATTCAATATATCACGAAGTCGCCGTTGCAAATCCCTCAAGATTGGTTCTGGCGTAACTTCTTCATGTTCGCTTATTGAATCTAGCACGCCCCTAAAGCCAACATTGCGAATTACAGCTTTGGCTTTTTCTGCTTCTTCTTCATATTTTCTGTTGCAGTCGTCTAGCATGTCTAAGAATCCAAAGACATGATGAATAGTCGTTGTGGGATTTTCAGAGTTTTTTCTGGCTGGTTCAACGAAACTGCGAATTTCTGGCTTGTCTCTATTTAGTTCGTCGAGCATGCCAACAAAACCACGTCCAAATCCTCGAATGACAGCTTTTGGTGTAGATTCTGGCGCGGTTGGGAATGCGGAATCTAACATTCCACGAAAGCCAAGTCTCTCGATTGGTTCTTCTTCTCTGAGAATATCGCTTATGGGTTTTAAGCAGCGGTAAACTTCACTTGTTAATGACCTTTTCACATCTGATCTGCAACCATTTTGAACTGCCCCAACGCAATCTTCGAGATATAACAAATCATCTTCCTGCAGATTTCTTCGCAGCAGTTTTCTGCTTTCACCATCAAGTAAGCTAAATCCTTTACAAAATCCATCGGGTACGCTATTTGAACAACAGAACCACATGAAACATGATGGATCGCATGGTTCGCCAATCGCCCTAATTTCGCCTTTGCCTTTCAAAAGTATCGCTGCTGATCGCTTATCCATTTTTGAGTTCACCTCTCACCAACTTTCGAATTTCTTCTCTAATAATAACTGACATCGATTTGTCTCTATTATATGCGTACTGCCGTAGGCTGTGATGTAGGTCAGGATCAAGTACAACGTTTAATTGTTTTGGTCGCATTCTTATTTTCTTCCTTTAAAGATTTCAAGTATATTGTTGTAAAACGGATTAATAAGTGTTTTTGTATTCGATAACTGATGTGATAGTTTTTGTTAAAGTTGAGAATACGAATGCGAATATTAATAATGAAACGATTCATTCGATTATTTTTTATTTATCGGATGAAACAGCATCATAAACTAAAATTGTGAAAAGCCTTTAGGATACTGCTTTATTGAAATTGACATAGGGATAAAGGTTAGAACCGTGTTCGGGTTGTTTTGGAGTTCGAAATAGCGAATTAAGGCTTATAGAAAGGTATTTAAAGCATAGAAGCCTATTCCTCTATTGGTTGTTTAAAATGACAACACCAAAAAGTGATATGATACGCAGAGAAGCCCTAAAGTTGTTCATTGTTGATAATCCTGATAGGAATAACCCTGAGGACTACGAATTAAGAGAATCTGGTTACTGGAACCTGAGTCGTGATAGTTTAATGCGAAGTGAAGATAGCGAATACAAGATTCACATTGAAAAAGAAGCCCGAGATTTAGGACTTTTGAAACATAGAAAAGAATTATTCGAAACTGAATATGATGGCGACTTAGAAGATTTTCCTGTTAAGGCGATATTGCGAGAAGGATGCTTTCTTACGGGAAATAGGGGTTGTGGCAAGAGCAACGCATTAATGGTTTTAGTCGAAAGAATGCTTAGGCGAAAAATTGAAGTGAAAGTGTTCGATGGTTGTCTTGCTTGGAAATATTATCCATTGCCACATATAAGAGTCACAAGCGTAGAACAAGCGTTTCAAAAATGGAATGTTGTTTATGATCTCTCAAGGTTATCTGTGTTAGAGGCTAGAGAAGTCGTCACTAAAATGATGACTCGGGACATGCAAGCTGCTATCGCCTTAACCGATGCTGGAATGAAGCCTAAATGTGTTTACATCTTAGAGGAAGCCCAAAATTTGATTCCAACTAATAGCCTGAGAGCACAAAAGTATATGGAGATTAGCCGTTTCATTACGCAGGGTCGAAACTTTGGATTGAGTTATGTGTGTTCTACTCAGAGACTTTCAACTGTGGATATAAACTTGATAGAGATTAGTGGGGTTCGCTATTGGTTTAAGCTGGAGGGAGCTAGAAACTTGTCTAAAGCGAGGTGGTGGCTTGATAAATATGTTGTATGGAGACTTAGAGATTTAGAGGTTGGACAGTGTTATGTTCAGGTTGGTTCAAAGGCTAAGTTGCTTAAGGTTCCGATGTTCCAAAGAGAACAACTTGAGGTGAAAGCGATTTGAAAAATAAGCTTAAATCAGGGAGATTCTCAGTTTCGCTATACAGAAACGTTTATATAAATAGCTTTCGCTTATTTGCCTATCTTATCTCTATGTATTTCAGGTTATGAAATTTGTTAAATTCGCTTCTGTAGCCAGTTGAATCGCTCTTTTCTTTTCGTCTCTTGTCAGTCTTCTGCGTAGTTCTGGAATTTCATACGCTTTCCATTCTGGTCTGTACTGAAACATTACGTTTACTCTTGTGTCTGTGCCCAGATTTCTAGCTATCCAATTTATGATAGGTTTTGTGCAGCATTCCAAATGGCTTGGCAAAACCAGTATGCGTATTATTAAATCACCATAGTTTTTGGCTTCTAAATGGTTTCGTGTGCATGCTTCCCAATAGCTTGGAGCATCAGAAAGTTTTTCAGCACACTCACCCGGTCCATACTTAAAGTCTAATAGGTAAACGTCAACGAATCCTGCTAAGAGCCGTGCCGTTTCTGGACTGTAGTAGCTGTTGGAGTTCCAAACAACTGGAACGTTTTTGTTGACGTGATTGAATGTTTCAAGCCATTGTTCCAGCCACGGCGTCGGTTCTCCTCCAACAAGATTTGCGTTTCTGCATCCGTTCATGCGTAACTGTTCAACTTCTTTTGCTAGTGCTTCTGGCCTGTAAACTTCACCCTTCTCTTTCCATTGGGATATCGTCCAGTTCTGGCAGTGGCGACAACGCATTGTGCAGCCCATTGTAAAAACAGTGCCGGAAGGTACAAGTTCTGGTTCTTCGCCCATATGTTGAAAAATGCTTGAAACCGTTATTTCAGTTCTGCACCTACAGTGGCCCAATTCGCCTTTAGATCTGTTAATCTCGCATCTGCGAGTGCAGAAATGACAATTTGTGAGAATCCTTCTTGCAATCTCAATTTTCAAATCTAAGTAGGATTTTTCCGGATTTAGCATGTTCTGCAGACTTTTTTGACGAGTGTCAATTTCTCTTTCAATCTTGTAAAATTTCTGTGTAAGTCTTCCGTGTTCTTGCCAAAGCTCGCCTATGGAATCGTTTTCACCGAATTCTGCTGGAAGCTTTTTGGCTATCATGAATTTCGCTGGTTTTTCATTCTGCATGACAGAGAAGTATCTTGCTAGACTTTTTCTTGCCTTTTTATTGTTCAGCACTGTTGCCGCATCTGGACGTAGGATTCTCCACATATCCATTCGATTATAACCTAGGCTAAGGAATTATTAAAACAAGGCGTATGGATAGGAGTATCCACTTGTATGCAATTTGCCCTTAATTGGAATTTCTTGTCCGCATGCTGGGCAACGCATGTCCTTTGTTAAGTTCCATTTTGTGATTTCAAAGCTGAAACGTTTAATCAGTAATTCGTTGCAGTTTGGACAGTACGTGTTTTCATGTGGGTGTCCAGGCACATTCCCCATATAAACGTAGTTTAATCCCGCCTCCTTCACGGCGGCGTATGCCTTCTCTAAAGTTTTGATTGGCGTGGATGGAATGGTTGTTAATTGGTAGTCTGGATGGAAACGCAACAAGTGAAAAGGCGTGTCTTTTCCAAGCGTATCTCTTATCCAAGCTGCAAGTTCCTTTATCTTCTCGATAGAATCTCCTGTCTTAGGCACGACTAGATTCGTGATTTCTATGTGAATGTCGTTTCTTTTCATTTCCTTTAAAGACTCATAAATCGGCTCAACTGATGGAACCGCTGAAAAATTCTTGTAGAAGTCTGGATCTCCTCCACCTTTAAAGTCTACCGTTGCCGCATCCAAATAAGGTGCTATTGTTTTCACTGCTTCCGGCGTCACGTAACCATTTGTTACAAAAGTGTTGAAGAATCCTACTTGATGGGCAAGCTTGGCAGTGTCGTAGGCGTACTCAAAGAATATGGTTGGCTCTGTATAGGTGTAGCTTATCCCTTGACAGCCATTATCTTTTGTAGCTTTGACAACTTCTTCTGGTGAGAAATCCCGGCCCGCTATCTTCTTCTCTTGGCTTATCATCCAATTGTCGCAGAATTTACAGCGGAAGTTGCAGCCAATAGTGGCAATAGACATGACCAGTGCTCCCGGATTAAAATGCGAAAGCGGTTTCTTTCCTATGGGGTCTGCGCAGGCGGATATCGCTTTTGCATACACAAGCGAAAAAAGTGTTCCACCTTCGTTTTTCCTAACAAGACAGAAACCTAATGCACCGTCTTTTATCAAGCATCTTCTAGCACACAGATTGCATCTAACCTTCTTGTCTTCCAATTTTTCGTAAAGCACAGCTTCATGTAACGACATTTAGATCTCTTCCATTCTGTGTACATCTTTATCTTCGAAGTATATGATTCATTCGCTTGCTGCTGAATCCGCCTCTTCCTTGATTTCAAAAACAAATGGTGATGTAGAGGTTTTTATGTCTAGTTCTGTCTCGAGTAAGCCTTCTAAAAAGCCAGCCCAAATTTCGGAGTGACTGATAAACGGGGCTTTTACAAGGATATACTTGTCTTTTAAGTAGAAATCTCCGAAACCCTGCACCCTTAATCGTTTAAAAACTTCTTGCCATTTTCCTCGATTTGCTGTTTGAATGCCAAGTGTTGCTTCCATAGAAATTCTGGCAGCTTCACCCATTTTCCTTCCGATTCCACGCCATTTTTCCTCTGGGATGTGCTGAATGAGAATGTTGATTAATTCTACGTTTACGAATGCTATGCGGCTTATACCACAATAATATTCGCCGGGGAAACGCCAATCATAAATCATCATGCTTCTGTAAATGTCAAGCATCTTAGAAATTAAGGGCTTAATGCCCGGTTCTTTGCCCTCCCGGATTAGAGAGTCTATGAATTCTCGTTCCTCTTTCTCCAGAATTATAGTCGTTCTTCTAGCTGACTTCTTTTTCTTCTCTAGCAGTGCCTTGATTTTCTCATTGTTTTCTTGCATAACTGCTATATCCCCTAACATATCTTATATGCTTTACTCTCTCTCATGTGTGCACATCTCTGTACACAAAAAAGGTTGGATTTGGGCGGCCTTTATTATCGTGCTGTGTAAAAAAACTCGTTTTTTCAAATCAGATGCCAGACCAGTCAGGCCAGCCCAGTTCAAATATCACCTCTTTATTTGCGTGACTGCAGAAGTTTCCCTACGTCGATTCTAATCTTATCTGGATTATACATAATTTTCCACCGAACACCTATTCCACATCTAAGGCATAGACTGTTAAGAAATAATTTTTTTCCTAATCAGAAACCATACAAGCACTAAACCAGCTATGAAAAGAACAATTCCAGAAATCATTGAAACAAAATAATCGATTTTCAGTATATTCATAAGCACATAAACCATGTAGGTTGGTCCAGCAAACGTTAAGAAAGCCGCCAACACCGTTAGTAATGTTTTCCAGAATTTTGAACTCAAATCTAATCTAACGGATGTTTCTCCTTTTTTCTTAGCCATGCTTTCACATACCAGCACTTCTTGATGATGCTGTTAAAGTTAAAGTTTTCTCTTATAACCCTTCCTTCACCTCGTTACCTAGAGCCTTCATCAAAAACTTGAAAACCGAAAAGCCTGCTCCACGGTCTGCACTGAAACCACTTGTTGTTCCTAACAGACACAAGCCTTCTAGACCGCGTTCCTTTGCAAGTCCAAGCATTAAGCCAGTGGCTCCCAAAATTCGACCCTTACTGTAGATTACCGCTCCTTTTTCCATAAATTCTGCAGCAAGTCTAGGCGAAGTAGCAGCTACATAGACTTGAGCTTTATCTTCTGACATGGGAACACCACCTATAGTGATAATAAAACCGCAATCATACTTTTCTACAAAGTCGAGTATTTCGCTACACAGATCATAATGTGCAACAACATCGTCAAAAGAGGGCTGCGTGTCGCCAGTCATTATTACAAAATCATTTTTCTCCATGGGTGCAGCATAAAACTCATACCTTGGTAAGCGGCAAATCCCTTTAGAATTAACTGAAAGATAATCTGGAAAAGAGGGCGAATACAACTCCGCAAAAGGTTTTGCACTACAAAACTTTATCAAAAGATAGGCTGCGATCTTTCCAACGTTTCCAAAGCCCGGAAGACCCTGCACGAAAATCGGATTTTCAAGAACGGGATTGAATATTTGACGGAAATATGGTTTATCCATCTAGTCAACACTGAAGTCGATAAGTGATGCGTAATACTAAAATGTTTCACTTAAAACTAATATATAGTTGAGCGGGGCTCGTAAGAGATTTAAGAAGGCTTGCGTTTTAGCATAGAATAGCGGGGTGGGGTAGCCAGGATTAACCCGCTGGGCTCATAACCCAGAAATCAGTAGTTCAAATCTACTCCCCGCTACCAATTCAAATCTGAACGCTGGGTTACTGTTTTTTTACCTATTCTCAGCACGCGCGGGACTATTGACATACTTCGCTTTTGGCGTTTGTGCAAAAATCTTCCAACTAAGGATGACACAGAAACAAATTGAAAGAATTTGTAAGGGCTAGCGTTGAACCCGTAGGACTTTTTGTGCTTCTACCAAAAACCCTTAGTGACCTTTAACGACCAGAACAAAACAATATGTATTCTGGTTAGAAGTTTGCGTGGCTGTCGGTTTTGTGGAATCTTCTTCTATTTACTCCGAGAACGTTTCGTGAGTGTTTCAGGGGGTGAAGAAAAAAGAGTTTATTCGTATTTCCAAATTGCTTCTTAGAGTTTAAAACCTTTCAACGGCTGATTAGGCTTGCACACAACATTTCCGTTGATTGTCAAATTGTCAGTTTCAAGTAGCGATTGCCACAGTTTCGCTTCTGCAACTTTTGTTGAAGTCTTTCTCTAATTTCCTTAATTAACTGGGTTCTTTCATGGTTGGACATTTCTAGCACATAAGCTTTTTCAACTTTTTTTTTGTAACGTGCACCCATTTCTTATTTCCCTCTAGAGGCATAGTGTCGCATATCTTAATAAATCAGTTCTCTCAATGGCTGATACATATCCAAAAGAATGCATGAAGATAGATCAGTTTACTTGGACAGAAAAATCATAATAATTAATAATTAGACATGCATACTCATAAAAGTGATCTGAACATGAAAATCGACACTGTCGAAAATGCTTTATTTTCGATAACCATCAATCCTTTACTTGGATTCTTGATCAGCTGTTCTAACAAGGAATGCCAAAGAGCAGGTGAACTCGATAAAATAATGGGGCTAGCCAAGCAACTAGACGTAAGATTCATGCATTTCAACTACATTCCAACTGAACGAGCAAAAGCGTATGTTGAACTAGATTTAACTCCAGATCAACGGCTTCAGGCACTTGAGACTATCGGAAAGGAAATAATTGGATTATATTTACTGGCGAAAGAGGAAGAACTAAAATATGGAAAGTCAAACGTGAAAGTTGCCAAGTTCTTCAGCACATGCCCACAATACGCTAGTGTGACAAAAGAGCTTTCCCAGAAACAAGGCGAAAAATTTATGGTTCAAGTCCACTATACAGCAAAGAAAGGTGTGGAAAACGTTGCAAACTTTCTAGGTGGATGCAGAGCAAGAGCCTACACTTATTTTAATGATGTAAAAGCGCCAGACATAGGGTGCATCTACAATAAACCTTTATGGGAAAAAATGGTGGAATGAGGTAGTTTTATTGAAGCTTCTACTTGATGAAATGTACGCAGGCTTGAAACAGTATTTCGAGATTCTTGGATGGGATGTGCTGACTGCCCAAGGTGCAGGGTTGCAAGGAGCGAAAGACAAGGGCATCGTAGAATATGCAAAGAATAACAACTTGTTGCTAGTGACTCAAGATCATAAACCAGCGGACTTGGCTGATCTCCTAGGAGTCAAATATGTACTAATCTCCAGTGCGATGATTGCCAGAATAGCTGATGCCAAGATAAGAGAAAAATATCCAAACATAAAACAGAAATGACCCACTGCACTAAAAAAGTGCTACTTGAACTGTCCTACCAAATCAAACTTCAGCAAATTTGTTAACTATAGGCAAAGTTTAATGCTGCCTTCTGTTCTCTCACGCCTAGTTTAGACGTTATGCTTTACCTTTTTCTTCTTTGCCGAAATACGTTGTCCATTTGAGTTTGCGAGCATCTCTCCTGAGTTTTAGAGAGCTTTTTCTGCATTTGCTTGAACAAAACCATAAAATTGATCCGTCATTTTTAACGTACATCATTCCAGTGCCCAGTGGAAACTCGTTGCCACAAAAAGAACATTTTCTAGGCTTCGGCAAAGACAATTCCTCCAAATACTCTGGATTCCATATCATCTTCTAGAAATTTTCTTTGCTTCCCTTTCAGTCTCCCTCAGCATTAAAAAGTCTTCAACCCGCACTGGCCCTTTCACGTTACGGGTTATGATGCGTCCCTTATCCTTTCCTTCTAGGATGCGTACCCTGACCTGTGTGATCTCGCCAGTTACGCTTGTACGTCCAATGATTTGGATGACCTCTGCTGGTGTGAGCTCTGTTGTAAATGTCTTTTCTTCTTTGCTCATTAACTGGCTCCTCTTTTCAACTCTTCAACTCTTGCAATTATCTCTTTAACTAGTCCTTTAGCCTCGCCTTCGTTGACTATGCTTGCTGCGGCTGCAGGGACATCAATGCCTATAGCGTCGCCTATTTTTTGCTTACTTGGAACAAATATGTATGGAATTTTCCTTTCTTCACACAGTAGCGGCAAATGAGCTACAACTTCAGGTGGGTCAACGTCTTCAGCTATTACCACAAGTTTTGCTTGCGCTCTTTCAATAGCCTTTGTCGTTTCATTTGTACCCTTCCTAACCACACCTGTTTTTGCGGCTATTTGCAGGGCTTCATGGGCCGCATCTGCAACTTCTTTCGGCACCTCAAATTTTACGTAAAACGGTTTGGACATAAGCCTCACCCTTCAAATGCAGAGTCTTATCAACATTTCTTATTTATGAAGGTTTCGACTCTACAGGGGTAGGTTTCGACTATTTTTAGGTTTAGTTGATTTGTTATTTTCTTTTGCGGTAGATTTTGATTCCGTCTCTTTCTGTCACGTATTAGAAGCCTGCTGCGATCAGCTCTTCATCTTCTTTGACGTTTTGGGCTGTTTTAACATGGTATTCGGCTCTAAATCTTGGCGAGCTTTCAAGCAACAAGTAAATGTCGAAGCCGCAAAGAAGTAGTAGTCTTTAAGGTTTACGTGACTACTACTTTTAGATCCTAGTTTAGTTGTCGTCCAGAAATCCAAATCGCAGATGATGACAAGTGAAAGAGTCCTAGCCAAGGAAGATATGTGGCAGAGGCTCTATGGCAATTGTACAAAAATTGGCTTAAGTGTTGTTGTTGATAGGGGGAGGGGGTCTACAACAACAAATCATGAAGGTTTAACAATGATGGTGACTTGCGGCACAAAAACAGGTCAACAAGATGATTAGAACAGAATTGGAAGTAGTACAGCGCCCTAGGAAAATTAAGCTGATCTTATGGAAGGATCACCTGTTTTGAGTCCCAAAAGAAGAAATTTTATGGTACTCGAATCAGCTGGGCTTAGAATATTTTGTGAATGATTAAAGCGTGCTGTATCATGAATGCGTAATATAGCCTTCTTTGAACACGGCCAAAAGCATAAGTCTCATGACAGGAGAAGTGGACAGAAAGATTCAAACGGGTGTGTGCTAAGCCCAAATGTTGTTGACAGCGTCAAAGAAGCCGTGGAAGAATTGACGGTGGACAATTTCTATGGACCTTACGACTTGATTTTGCAGCCTTCGGCTTTCTTAGATGCTCACATGTTCATCGGTAACACGGCTGTCATGTAGATAGATAAGATCCGCGAGTTGATCGGTGGAAAAGTTTATGTTACGCCGGTGTTGAAGGCGGCTGACGGTGGAACAGACAGCGCATTGCTGATGGAGACGGGAGCTGAGAACGCTGATTTATGCGTGGCTCAAGACTTGAAAACCTTCTACATTCAGTTGAGAGACATGAACCACTTCTTCAAATGTTACGAGGCGGTGGTGCCGAGGATTAAGAGACCAACAGCAATATGCGAGATTACGGGCATAACGTAGGCGAAATGGTCATGCCGAGATTCAAAATCGTTAAGGTACACAGCTTCCGCATAGGCAACAAACGCTACAGCAAAGGCGAAATTGTTGAGCTTTCTGAAGAGGACGCTGAACGCTTCAAAGGAGCCGACTTCTTAGAACCAATGGAGAAACAGCGGTCAAAACCGGAAAAAACGCGCAGAAAAGGCTGAACAGCCAAAATTTCCATTTTTCTTTTTAATGAGCATGTTTAGTTAATATAGTTATGTTTGTACTTTGATCAAATTGTAGCAATAAGAAGGGCTAGGTGTATCAATGGTGGTTCTCACAATATTAAAGTCATCAAATATAGTGACAGCTCTGTATGGGTATGCTGTCCTAATTTCGGGTTGTAGAATTACTCCTATCGAGTTAAGCGCGCGCTGATTTTCGTATTCCAAGAGCAATTAGATCGATTATCTAATGTTTTAGGTTCGGAAATACATGTATTTTTCGTCAATCATTCCAAGGGACACGTTTGTTTGACTTATACTGACGATGCTTTTTGGCGAAAAATATTGAATGTCAACGTGTCCAATGCTTTTTGGAAGAAATAAACCTTGCTTGATTTCCCATTCTAATTCTTCTTCCAAATTTCGAAAGGTTCCGAACAAAAGAATGTTGTATCTGCCCTCCTTAACGTCAAAAGCCAACGTGATGTGCGGGTCATTTCTGATGTTCTGAATAAATTTTTGCTTATTAGATCTGACTTCTAGCTTACAAATAGCTAGGATGTAATTTGGCGGGGTGAAAAAGTTTGGAAATCTGCAGATCGGAGTAGAAATCCATCTTTCTCTTATTAGCTCTTGCGTTCGTTTGATGATTGTTTTTCTGTTAACACCAAGCTCTTTCGCGAGCTTATTTTCGTTTATTTTGATGCATTTGCCTCTTGCCAAGAGCTTAACAATTTGAAAGCTCAGTTTGTCAAGTTTGTGTTCACCTAGGTTAACACATCCTTTTTTCCTTAGATCTTCCTCCAATAGGTAGACTGGCGCATTAGGATCGTACTTGATTCTCAGCTGGTTTGAGAAGAAAGATGTGGAGCTTCGTAGCAGAGAGCCATTGACTAAAGGTATTTTCTGCTCTGTGACGAGTTGTTCTCGCCATAGTTGATAACTTGTGATGTCTTTATGATAGACGATCAGTAAGGTGTTATACTCTGAATACCTTGATCTAAATGCAGCAAAAATATGAGGATCTTCTCTAAACCATGTTTCAACTTTTTCTTCATATGGGAATTCAGCCCAGACTAGAATCAGCAATGGGTATTCTTTGAATAAGCCTATAAAAGGGAAAATGGGGAGATTAAGCACGTTATTTTCAAATAGTCCTTCAACCCTACCCCGCACAGTGTTTCTATGTTTATTGAGGGTTTTTGAAAGGCAATGTATGTTGACGGTGACGCCTCTTCCGTAAACTAAACTCCTCAAAAGACGATAATTCATGTCACTAATTGTTGCAAGCTGCATCATCATCTTAACCCAATTATAATAAACTGTTAACCCAATTATAACAAACTGTTAATTAAGGGGTATGATTGAAACTGTTAAATTTTTAGAGGGTTTTCAGCATTTTCGAATGTTCAAAAGGCCATTTTTGTACATTTAAAGGGAAATTTGTTGTCAACAATAGTATACACTTGCATAGTCCGAAATTAGCAAATATTGATCTATTTTCGACTTAATTCTGATTTCTTTGAATATTTTGACAGGTTTAGCTGTAAGCGGGGAATATACGCCTCATTTTTTAATCTTTAATTAAAAGGTGAAAATAATGAACGAAAGCAAGTCTTCAATAAAACAGTTCGAAAGCGAACCTGGCAAAATAGTTACACTAATTAAGTTAGGAAAAATCATCATTAGAACAGAATCCTGCGATGTGGTTCCAGGCGAGTTTCCAATAACTGAGTGGCGTTCCTTTCCTTTAGAAATACCATCTAGCGGCCACAAAAAATACATAACAGGTCGATTTCCCGGCGGCTACCTCAAAGAGCCAATTAAAGAGAAATCAGAAATAATTAATATTCCCGTATTTACAGGTGAAGATGTTTGCGATGCAAGGACATTTGAAGAGTTTATAAGCGATCCGGAAAAAATGAGGGAATTAACTAATATTCCTGTAGTAATTATCGCAACAAAAAATTGTGGACAATACTCAGATGGTAGGGAAATTCAGTTACTTTCTGTTCTTCCAATATGGAATGACAAGACTTCCATGGTCTTGGAGTTAGACTGGCACGAAGGTAATCCCTTGGAAGACGCCGTCAATCCTGAATGGCACATAAGAGCGTCGCCAAGACTTTCATTGAGCGAGGGACTACAAAAACTTAAAGAATGTTCCAAATCACCTTCAATCGTTGAAAAATGCTCTCATTATCTGTATGTTAATCCACCTTCACTAGGAGCTCGTGTTCTCGGAGAGGGACAAGAATATCCAGGTAAGACTTGGCCACGTGAATGGAAATTTGATGAATGCAAGAATATGTTGGATGCTATCGGGCGGCTAGCAGAAACGGTTACTCAGTTGTGATAGTGATCAACGGTGTCCACGCAAGAAATGACCAGAGATGCGTTAAAGGCAGTTGGCGCTCAAAAAAAGGTCCACATTGCGATAAGGAATGATGTCGGTGATCTCATTGGCGCCTTAAACGACGGTGCAACGATTATGGTAGAAGGTAGCGCGGGCAAGTATGCAGCAGATGGAATGACCGCAGGTGAAGTTATGATCGAGGGCGATGCAGACGAAGGAGCAGGCACAGCCATTTACGGAGGAACATTAGTCATTAAGGGAGATGCAAGAAACCATGTGGGTCAGCTACTGAAAGGAGGCACGATAATTGTAGTCGGTAACGTGGGTGATTACGCTGGTTCTTTCATGATTGCAGGCGTAATAATTGTTGGAGGAGATGCTGGACGAGAGCTGGGAGGTTCCATGGTGTCAGGTGCAATTTACATCAAGGGGGACTATGAGACTCTAGGAGCAAACCTGCAGCGGATTAAGTTAACAAAGAATGACAAGAAGATCCTGGAGGATTTGTTCGCGAAATATCAGCTTGGTTTGAACACGGACGGATTCAAGAAAATTGTTCCGCAAGAAAAGAGGTTAATGTGAGGGGACATCACATGTATATTGGGAAGATTAACCGATACAAATTTGTCAAGTCTTGCCAAGTTAACGCTATAGAGTCACGATGTTTGTCCAACAAAAGCAATCAAAGTACTGCCAGCTGTACCAGAAGTATTTGTAAAAGAACCTTGAACTGTCAATGTTTCTTTTTTTTGGATATCATATCACTGAAAATTGGTGATAGAGAATGAGCCCAAATGAGATAACCATTGATAGCAAGGACTTAACTCTGAAGGAAGTTAACTCTCAGATTAGGGATGCTGCAAACAATGGATTAAAGGTTACTGTTGTTAACGCAGAACATCTATACGGAATCGCGTCGGGTTTGCAGGGCGGAGAGCTGACGATAGAGGGAAACGCTAACGATTACATTGCTTTTCTAAACAATGGCGCTAAAATAGTGGTTGAGGGTAATACAGGATCTTTCATTGGCGACAACTCCCAAGACGGCGAAATAATAGTCAAGGGGAACGCTGGTTACGGGGCTGGTATATATTCTTGCGGCGGAACCATTGTCATTTACGGGAATGCCGACAATGCGGCTGGGCAAATGTTCAAAGGCGGAGTTTTAATCGTAAAAGGCAATGTTGGAGGCATCGTAGGCCTATACATGGTCGGTGGAGAAATAGTGATAGTAGGGGACGCCGGTAAAGAGCTCGGCGATTACATGATCAGGGGGGCCATATACTTAAGGGGGCAATGCAAATCCCTTGGGCATAACGCCAAATACGATAAGTTAGTCGGAGAAGATTTGAGCAGATTAAATTTTTTATTAGAAAAATACGGCATAGAAGCGAAGGCGGATGGATTCAAAAAGATAGTCCGTGTCTCTAAGAGACCATTTGGCTAGGTGTAAGCCTATGACGGAAACAAAGGCCCAAAATCGTGTGTTGGTTATCGGGGGCGGAATAGCGGGGATCACAGCGGCTTTGGACTTAGGGGATAAGGGTTTCAAGGTTTATCTTGTGGAGAAGTCTCCTTCCATCGGGGGACATATGGCTCAACTCGACAAGACCTTTCCCACACTTGATTGTTCAATTTGTATTTTGGCTCCCAAAATGGTGGAGGTCGCTCGGCATCCAAACATTAGACTCTTAACGTATTCGGAAGTGGAGGAAGTCAAACGGTCAGCTGATGAAGCCTCTTTCACGGTTAAAATCATTAAGAAGCCGAGATACGTTGATGAGACCAAGTGTGTGGGATGCGGACTGTGCACCGAGAAATGCCCCGCCAAGGTTCAAAACGAGTTTGAAGCCGGCTTGATGGAGAGGAAGGCGATCTACATACCCTTTCCACAAGCAGTACCAGCGATAGCGACGATCGATGAAAACGCTTGCCTGTACCTCAAAAAGGGAATATGCAGAGTCTGCGAAAAAGTATGTCCAGCAGGGGCAGTGAATTTTGATCAGAAAGCAGAAGAGCTATCAATCGAGGTTTCGTCGATAATCGTAGCAACAGGTTATAACCTCCTCGATCCGTCCCAGCTCGCACAGTATGGTTTCGGGAAATTTCCCGATGTACTCTACTCTCTACAGTACGAGAGGATGATGAATGCGGCGGGACCGACAGAGGGCAAAATAATTAAAATTTCGGACGGCTCGAAGCCGAATAGAATCCTATTTATCCAGTGTGTTGGATCGCGGAGCGAGAAGCCGAAGCGAAAGACCTACTGCTCACAAGTGTGTTGCATGTACGCCACAAAACAGGCCATCGTGACCAAAGAGCATGAACCTGAGATTGAGGTCGATATACTATACAACGACCTCAGGGTATCTGGCAAGGGTTATGAAGAACTTGTTAAGAGAGCTAAAGAAGAGTTCAAAGTTAACTATCTCCAGGGCCTGCCCGGAGGAGTTCAGCGCGACCCCCTCACGGGCAGACTTGTTGTTCGTCACATGGACATGTCTTCTGGTGAAATAAGGGAGGCACAAACAGATCTCGTAGTCCTTTGTCCAGCTATGATTCCAACAAAGGATTATGAAGTATTGGCTAAAAAATTAGGAATAGAGGTCGGTGAATTCGGATTCTTCAATTCCTCTGACCCATTATTTGATGTTAAGACAAATGTCCCGGGGATATTCATATGCGGTTGTTTGCAGCGACCTAAGGATATCTCTCACAGTGTGATTCAAGCTCACGCGACTGCAGCCGAAGCTCTCCTCAGGGCACTTCCCTTCAGTCCCTCGGTCGAGTCTAAGGAAGAAGGTGAAACCGAAGTCTCAGAGGGCCTCCCAGTGACGGAGCCTAGAATAGGCGTCTTTGTCTGTCACTGTGGTCTTAACATTGCGAACGTTGTTGATGTCAAAGAAGTGACAGAGTACGCCAAAACTCTTCCCAACGTCACCTACGCCGAAGATCTCATGTACGCGTGCTCCAAAGACGGCACCGAACGCATCAAGGAAGTTATAGTGGCGGAGAAGCTCAATAGAGTGGTTGTGGCGTCCTGTACACCAACAACTCATGCGCCTCTGTTTCGCAGCATTTGCAAGGAAGCAGGGTTGAACCCTTATCTCTTCGAGATGATTAACATTCGAGAGCATGCCTCCTGGGTTCACAGCCGATGCCCGGAAGAGGCTACGGAGAAAGCCAAAGATCTAGTAAGGATGGGGGTGGCCAAGTCGGCCCTGCTGGAACCACTCGAAGAGTTCAGTACAAGTATAACGCCTTCAGCCCTCATCGTAGGTGGTTCTGTGGCTGGTTTAGTGTGCTCCAAAGTTATAGCGGATGCTGGGTTTAAAGTTTTCCTAGTCGAGAAGTCTGAAAAACTCGGCGGGAGATTCCTTAGCGAGTATCCACATATGCCGTTCAGGGACGTTGACGTGAAATCAGAACTTGAAAAACTGGTTGAAGCTGTAGAGAAATGCGACAACATCGAGGTAATCCTGTCATCGAAGCCAATGGAATTTAAGGGATCAATAGGTCACTTCGAAGTATCAATTCAGAGCAACTCGGAGGAGGCTAGACGCCTTGAGGTGGGTGTTGCGATCATAGCGCCCGATGCTATGGAGATGAATCCTGAAGGTTTGTACGGATATGGGCGTCTAGATTCTGTTTATACAGTGAGCGAATTCAGAAAAATAATGGAGCGCGAAGATGTCAAGGAAGGTGAGGAGATAGGTTTTATAATTTGTGGCGGCTCAGAGCGTTGTTGTGCCGAGGCGTTAGATTCAGCGCTAACAGTTAAGAAGTCGAACCCCGCCTCTAACGTTTACATATTCTATGAAGACATTAGACTTCCTCTAGAAGGGGAGAGGTTTTACAGAAAAGCCCGGGAGCTTGGCATAATCTTCATAAGGTTTGATGAAATGTCCAAACTGAAGGCTTACATGGAAAACGGGAGAAAGATCATCGAGGCGTATGATTTCACCCTCCAAAAGCGATTTAGTTTTCCCGTGGACAGGATAGTTCTCTCGGTTCCGTTAGTAGCGCCTGAGGAAGCCGAGGAACTCTCCCACACGTTCAAGGTGCCTCTCAACGAGGATGGATTCTTCCTAGAGATCCATCCAAAGATGAGACCGATAGACTTCTCCTCAGACGGCTTGTTCATGGCTGGAACGGCACACAGCCCTCAATCTCTCAAAGAGGCTGCCACCCAAGGCTTGGCCGCGGCTTCGAGGGCTCTTACACCCCTAGTTCTCGGCGAGCTCACAGTCGAACCTCGCATAGCCGTCGTAGATGACGAAAAATGCACTGGATGCGGCACATGCGTCTCCATCTGTGAGTATAACGCCCCAAGGATTGTTCAATCAGACCACGGCCGAATGATCGCCGAGATAGACCCTATGCTATGCAAGGGTTGCGGCGCTTGCGCCGGGCGCTGCCCTGGCAGGGCAATAGAAGTAAGGGGATTCACAAGAGCTCAGACGATGGCGATGATTAGAGCGGCTTTAGCCGTACCTAGTCCGGATAGGCCTAAAGCCATAGCTTTCCTCTGCAATTGGTGTGCCTATGCAGGAGCGAATACGGCCGGAGTTAGTCGCTTCCAGTACCCACCCACGATAAGAATTGTTAGAGAGATGTGCAGTGGAATGGTTGACCCCTTCTACGTACTTTATTCGTTTATGCAGGGAGCCGACGGAGTTCTAATAGGAGGTTGTAAGAAAGGCGACTGTCATTACATCTTCGGAAACGTCGAGGCCGAGGAAAGTCTGGATAAACTGAGAGAAATGCTAAAAAATACTGTGATAGACCCGGAGAGGTTCTTGACTCTGTGGATTAGCGCTGGTGAAGGGAAGACTTTTGCGGAAAAAGTCGAGGGGTTCACAGAGAAACTAAGGTCGCTTGGGCCTAGCCCATACAAAAAGAGGTGAGAACCATGGAGAGCACCATTAACCTGAGTGAAGTTAACAGGACATTTTTCGGAGAAGTGATGAACTCTTACATAGGAAGAACATTGCCTTACTGCTATCAGTGTGGAACATGCTCATCATCGTGTCCTGTGGCGGAGGAGATGGACATAAAACCACACGAAATGGTTGAAATGATAAAACTGGGTTTAAAGGACACACTTGCTCAGTGTAAGGCTATATGGCAGTGCTCCACGTGTTATACGTGTACTGAAAGATGCCCTCAAGGAGTTAAACTAGCTAATATTATCTTAAGCATAAGGGACATCGCTTTGAGTGAAAGGATTGTGGTATCCGAATCAGTTGAAGAAAGCTGTAAAAACCTTTATGACACGGGTAGGTTGATTGCCTTAAGCCGATTTCAAATGGAGAGGAGGGCGAAACTCAAACTGCCCCGTGTTCCCTCAATCGACACCGAACCGATTAAAGGAATGGTAAATGAGACAAGGGTCGCTGACATCCTCAAGGTGAGATAGGATGAGGTATGGATATTACGTAGGATGTTACGTCTTGGCTAGGATGCCGCAATACGATTTATCAGCGAGGAATATCCTGAGGAAGCTTGATGTCGAAATCATAGATATGTCCGACGCTCCATGTTGTGGGCCTGCGACAATCAAATCTGTGGACTACCGTATGGCATCGGCGTTATCGGCTCAAGTACTGGCAATGACAGAGAAGAGGGGGTTAGACACCATAGTCACGCTGTGCCCAGAATGTTTCTCATCGTTTATAAAGGTAAACATTGGTTTTGAAGAGGATGTTGAATTTAAAAAGGAGATAAATAATCTACTTTCCTCGATGGCGAGCTTGAACTATGAAGGCAGTGTTAAGGTGAAACACCTACTTCAAGTGATTCACGATGATATCAGTCTCAAAAAGCTGAGCAAAGAGCATATTGCTAAAAAATTTAGTGGGTTAAAAGCAGCGGTGCACCCGGGCTGTCATTTTACTAGGCCCTCAACATCATATTATCCGGTCGACCCAGAAGATCCGAGGATGCTGGACGAACTTGTTGAGGAACTAGGTATCGAAAGCGTGTATTGGCCCCTTAAGTTGTGGTGTTGTGGTGCGCCAATCTTGGCTTTTGACAGAGACCTAAGCTGTAAACTTGGGGGAAAGAAGCTCAAGAGCGCGAAGACGTCCGGGGCAGATTGTATGGTGACCTTGTGTCCATACTGTCAGATGCAATTTGATTATTATCAATCAATCGTAGAGAAAAAACTCGATGAGAGGTTTGCATTGCCAGTTGTCTTGTTTACCCAACTACTTGGTCTGTGTATGGGGTTAAGCCCGGAAGAGGTTGGTCTTAACATGAACAGGGTTAGTGCAGATACAATACTTGATTTCATAGAATGAGAATGATTGGGGCGAGAGATATGAGTGAAAAACTAAAGGAAGAGGTCTGGGATCTCGAAAGATGTACTGGCTGTGGTCTCTGCACAGCAGTATGTAACAAGGGAGTATTAACGTTCGACGAGAGCGTGAGCCATCATCCAACCACTAAAGAGTTCACAAGACTCGCCGGCTATAGAACGATAGAGATAGATCCCTGCAAGCTGTGTGAGGAACCATGTATTGAGGTTTGTCCGAGAATGGTTGAGTGGAAACCGGAGGCCCTAGGAAAAGTCTTCTCTTTGAAGCCTAAAAAAACAGGTAACGTGATAAAGGATCTACTGCTCTGTGCCCTAGAACTAGGCGCTATTGATAGAATCGTTGCCGCGGACCTAGATAAATGGAGCAGCCAGCCGACACTCCGATTCTTAGGCAAACCAGAGGATTTGAAAGATTCACCTCTGCCAGTGCCTTTGTTCTCAGCGGGGCTGAACATGATAAATAGGGCTAGAAGACTGAAGAGAGTGGCTGTCGTTGGCCCTCCTTGTTGGGCTCAAGGGCTCAAAAGGTTAGAAACCTCGACTATGGGCGTCTTGGAACCCTTCCAGAGGCCGAAGTATCTGAAAATAAGCTACTTCTGCTACGGAGCCTTTTATCCAGAAATTCTCTCAACAATTGAAAGGGAGTTGAACGTTCCTCTGTGGAGCATTTCTAAGATCGAGGTCGCTGGAAACGGATCAGAACTTATGCTTCAAACAGGGAGCGGAAAAGCAACCATACCTTTGACAGAATTGGCAAAATTCATGGCGAAAGGCTGTGCTAGGTGTATTGATTTCGTGGGAGAACAAGCCGACATCGCCATAGGAAGTGTAGGCTCCGATCCCGGCTCTAAAACAGCGATCATCAAGACCTCCATGGGGGAGGAACTAGTTACGGCGGCTATGAAGATGAACTACGTAGAGCTTCGAGAGCCTATCTCGAGCGCACGCGAGGAGCTGAGGAGATTCATAGAGTCAAAGAAGAAAAGAGCGTCAGCCGTGGAAGTAGACAAGGCATTCTTGGCTGTTATCAAGAGCCTAAAGAAGCCCGTAGTCGATGAGGAGGCTCTCCAAAAATTGGAGAGGCTGTCCCAAGTAAAGAAAAAGGAGGGTTGAAAATGCCTGTGATAGGTTCGTACGCGGTAGAAATCACTGCAAGAAGATGTCTAAGCCAGAGGGAACCGGGAAAATGCGCCACGTGCGTCGATATATGCCCCCACTCCGTCTTTGCTTTGGACGAGAATGAAAGATCATTCGTGGCCAACGAAACCGCCTGCGTCGGTTGTAGACTCTGCGTTGAAAACTGTCCCCAGAACGCAATCCGGGTGAGAGCAACCATCCCGGAGATATACTCGAGAGGAGTTTGGACCAGTAGAGTTGTCGAGGAGATACATACCAAAGCCGAGACCGGCAAATATTTCATTAGAGGATTCGGAGCCCTCAGATGGCTACCTCACTTTGACGACTTCTTAATTGTTCCGGCCCAACTTGCCGACCCCGCTCCATTGGACAAATACAGAGAGGAGTGCGATGTTGAGGTAGTGATAGCTGAAGGCAAGGTTAAGAAACCTGTGAAGATGAAAATCCCCATCATGATAGCAGCCATGTCCTATGGAGCTATATCTAGACAAGCCAAAACAGCCATCTCTATCGCAGCAGCGAAGGCGGGAACAGTGATTAGCACCGGTGAAGGAGGTTCCTTCCCTGGCGAAGAGTTCTTGGTGCACGGATACAAGAGTAAGGAGGATTTCGAGAGAGGTGTAAAAACATGGGAACCCGGCGGATACATAGCTACACAGTGGTCTACGGGAAGATGGGGCGTCGATGTCAATTACATTCTCAAGGCAGATGCCATCGAGATCAAGATAGGACAAGGCGCTAAGCCTGGTATGGGAGGACATCTTCTCGGAGATAAGGTCACGGAGGATATAGCGAAAATAAGGGGAATCCCTGTAGGTACTGACTGTCTCAGCCCTGCTAGGCATATGGACATTCTCGATGTAAGGAAACATTTGAAGAAGCAAGTTGACATACTTCGAGACATAACTGAGTACGAAAAGCCGATAATAATCAAATTGGGGCCGGGAAGAGTGTACAAAGATGTAAAGATAGCCGTCGAGGTCGGTGCTGACGCTGTGGAAATTGACGGAAAATACGGCGGCACAGGCGCTTCTCCCGAACAGACAACTCAGCATGCCGGTTTACCTACAATAGCCTGCATACCTCCAGCTGTCAAAGCGTTGAAAGAGCTAGGCGTTTATCATGATGTAAAACTGATAATCTTGGGCGGTGTTACCTCAGGAGCCGACGTAGTAAAGGCCATAGCCCTCGGAGCGGACGCTGTAGGGATGGCTTCGGCGATAGAGATAGCTATGGGTTGCTACACATGCTTCGACTGCCAAAGCGGCCGTTGCCCAGCCGGGATAACGACCCAAGATCCTGCACTTACAGCGATGCTTATTCCAGAGATAGCGGCTCAGAGGATTGCAAATTTCCTTTCGGTGACCAAGGAAGAAATAAGAACCCTCACGATGTTAGCAGGCCGCAGTAGCATCAAGGAGTTGAGCAAAGAGGATCTCAGAGCCCTATCGGTAGACACGTCGGCGATTTCAGGTGTAAAACTAGTGGGATTTGAAGGCCACGTACTGCCTCTAAGAGGTCATAAATAGACTCACACGCTATAACATTCAATTTAAACGTAAGATGCCGCCCTTCTGTTTCGAAACGCCTCTAAACTTTAAATTTGAACCATTGCTAGCATTCTTCAAGGCTACATGCAACAATGCCACAGGACTTCCCATATCACTAGACTTAACCGACCAAGACATTACAATCCCACAAGGTTTCACACGAGAATTTGTAGAAGAAATCGAAGCCCACCTGATCAAAGAACCAAGCCTAGACAAATACGAAGTTGAAAGCCACTTCGCCTCGCTAAACCCACAAAAACAAGAATAACCAAGGCCTCCAATCATGAAGATGAGAAACGGCTAAGCGCGCTATTTTTATTCCTACCTTTGGTCTAGCCAATGTACTCTCCATTCGGAGACACGTCCATCATGAACCTTAGCAGTCCACATGCTCGGACCGTTTAGTCGTCTCTCATTAGAGCAGGTAGAATAACCAACCATAACAGCAACATTGTTTTTGACTGTTACGGATGTGAAAATGTTTCTGTAATCAGGATGATTCCTAAAGAACTCTTTCCAACCTTTTTTCATGTTTTTATCGATGTCTCCGGAGTTATCTATGAATATATGATCATCAGTCATTAGCTCCACTAAACCATCGAGATCTCGTTGATTTATCTTTTCATTGAATTTCAAAGCCACCATCATAATATCGAAAGAATCCAACCTGTATCCCTCCCGTTTCTGAGAATGATTAGAAATCATATAAAACTTGCGAGTGCACACGTGATAGAAAAATGGGGGTGTGCAGAAGATATCTCCAATTTAGGGCTTACTGGTCCATAAGCCACATTTTTTAACAGGCAAGTCATAGTCTACTTCCGTTTTCAGCAGATTTTAAACATAAAAAAGGGGTTTTGCGGGAGACATCGCCAGTTCGCTGGAGTTATTTATGAAGCTTTCGACTAAAACCGAAGGAAAAGCTTCTGTCACAAATATCCTTGTAGAAAGGTTTAAATAAAATGTTTCGTTCAACCATCTGCTTTTGAGGGGAATCCGAAATTTTGCAGAGACTAGGTCGAGTCCTCCACGTAAGTCAAAGTCGGAACATAATAATAACAATCGAGAACCTCCCAAAAATCGGCGAGACAGTTGTGGATGAGAACTTAAAATCGATTGGAAAGATCCTTGATATATTTGGTCCAGTCTCTTCGCCCTACGCCTCGGTAAAACCCAAAATCCAAGAGATCGGAGAATTCGCGGATAAAATGTTGTATGTACTTCCCTCAAAAAGCAGAAAGGGGAAAATATGAATGGGCGACGAGAAAAAAGATGAGAATTCTGACCCTTCGTTAACCTCGCAAGTAGAACCTGAGAAGGTTCAACACTGTCCAGAGTGTGGTAGCACAAGATTTATGCGTGATTATGAGTGTGCCGAAGTGGTTTGTATGGACTGCGGCTTCGTGATAACCGCAAAAATAGCTGATAGAGGACCGGAATGGAGAGCTTTTACCAATGAGCAGAGGGCGAAACGGACAAGGGTTGGTGCTCCATTAACTTATACAATTCACGATAAAGGCTTATCAACTATGATTGATTGGCATGACCGCGATGTTTATGGAAAAAGCCTGTCGCCTGGGCAGAAGGCGCAAGTCTACCGTCTCAGGAAGTGGCAGCGCCGCATAAGGGTTTCAGATGCCACGGAGCGCAACCTCGCCTTTGCATTGTCTGAAATCACAAAAATCGCCAACAACCTAAACCTTCCTAAGAATATCCTCGAGACAGCTTCGGTTATCTATCGAAAAGCCGTTAAGGAACGGTTGATACGGGGCAGATCAATTCAGGGCGTAACCGCCGCAGCAGTCTATTTGGCTTGTAGGCAATGTAAGCTGGCTAGAACTTTGGAAGAAATTGCCCAAGCGTCGAACGTAAACAAAAAAGAGGTGGGTCGCAGCTATCGTTTCTTAATCAGAGAACTTGACTATTTCGTTCCACCTGTGAAGCCAAGCCAATACATAACAAAATTTTCAAATCAGTTAACAATGCAGGGGAAAGTTGAGGAAATAGCGCATAAAATTTTAGCAACCGCAAAAGAGTTAAAGCTAACTTCGGGTCGTGGTCCCACAGGCATAGCCGCCGCGGCGAGCTATATAGCTTCTGTGTTGACTGGTGAAAGGAAAACGCAAAGAGAGATAGCTGAAATAGCCCAAGTAACTGAAGTTACTATCCGAAACCGTTACAAAGAACTCGTAGAACGCCTGATGTTCCAGATAAGCCTCTAACATCCCCAATTTTTCTGGATTTTTCGTTTTTCCACCTTGGCAAGCGGTCTTAAAGAAGATCTTCGTCCTCGCAACTAGAGCGTTCTTCATCTAGCTCATTTTCTTCGCTCAACCCTGCTGATGTGACGTCTCCGAGTTGTTGAAGGAATTCTTGTGGAATTCTATCCTTTAAGGCTTTAACCTCATCTCTCAATTTATTAACTTCGCCTTCTAGCTCCTTTGCTCTTTCTGTCAATTCTACAACCTCTTCAAGCTTCCTCTTTTCCTCCAAAAATGTGCTTTTCTCCTCTTCTAAAGTCTTGATTTTTTCCTCAAGTTTGGTCTTCATTTCGACAACTTGCACAACTCTTCACCTGCACTAATTTCTGTTATACTTACAATTGATAATTTGTCCTTGAACCGTAAGCGTTACAAAACACATTTTAGACTCTGTGGTGATAATTATAGAGGGGGTTATGATTTGGTTGAATGTCCAAAGTGTGGAACAGAAGTAATTACCCCAGTTAAGACATGGTCTATTCCTTCTCGAAAAGCGGCGAAAAGCGGCGAGGAACGTGAAGTTGTTATGGGAATATTTGAGTGTCCAAGTTGCAAAGCTAGGTTTAGAGCAGCCGTGACAGCCGAAACCAAATCTGAGGAAACAGTAAGTGTTAAAAATATGGTTGAGAGAATTAAAGGTATAAAGGGGGAGCTTATGCAGACTTTGAAGAATCTTCGTGGAAAAATAAAAACCTTGGAGACAGAACGTGCCAATTTGATGATTGAGATTGAAAAATTGAAGAAAATGGCAGAATCAAAGGTTGGCGCGCTTGAAGGCGAAGTAAGCATGTTGCGTGAGGAAGTGAAGTCCTTAAGGGATCTTCTAGGTTACACAGAAGAACCAGAAAAATAGATAACAATTAACTTACTATGCCTATTTCAGATCTAAATTTTAGTCTTTCAAGTATTTCTTGTAATACTCTTGAGCCTTGGCTACCGCTTTTTCCGGGTTTTTCAAAATTGGATATTCTATCTCTGGTGGAATCTTCTCACTTTTGCCAAAATACTCTATAACCTTTTTTGCATCTCCTTCGTAAATCGCTAAGCCTCCTGCTATTTCATACCACATCCTTGCCCTTACAAGATCCTTGGCTTTTTCAAGTTTCTTCGCCTCTTTAGCAGCAGCACTCATTGAAACATCAATTTTCCTAGGGTCAAGAAACATCGCGTTAGACAACGCTTCATAGGTTTCTTGGTCACGTCCGCAAATTCCTTCAAGTTCTGTCAGCGATTCTTCTGATTCAACCTGTATTTTTTGTTCTTTCTTTTTTCTTCTAAATCTGTCAAGCAAACCCAAATTGAAACCCTCTTAATTTTGATGCACTCTAATATTGCAATAGTTAACTTTAAAGGTTTGTTTTGTTTATAAGCAATTATGCCATATAAATTCACCTTTGACCTTTCAAAGATTCCACGTTTCTTCTTTAAAGAAATCGCCAAAGTTAGTTATCAAAAGGGCATGCACAAAAAAATTGGCAGAACTATTCATGAAGTCATAAGAAGATTCAAGATTCAAGAGGCGACGGGCCTCAACTTTTCCGACGCAGTGCTTCTTCTTGAAGATTTTGTAGAAATACAGGCTAGAAACCTTCTAGAAAGAGATAGCTTTGTGCAAACAAGAAAAAGAGCGCTTTTTCTGCCGCATTGTTCTAGAAAATACATGGATAGTCGTTGTAAGGCTGTGTTTGATCCGAACATTCCGTCTTACGTGTGTGCGCACTGTTCTCCCGACTGTCTGGTTAATAGGGCGGTGTCTTTTGCTGAAAAGAAGGGTTATGACGTTTACATTTTGCCTGGTGGTTCTTGTGTTCCAAAAATTTTGAAGACAAGGCATTATGAAGGTGTTGTAGGGGTTTCTTGTGGCGAGGAAATAAAGCTGGGTGGAGAAATGCTGAAAAGTATGGGCGTAGCTGGTCAAGCTGTGCCATTGGTTAAAAATGGTTGCGCAAATACCTCTTTTAATCTTGAGACTTTATTTGACCTTCTCTAGTTGGGTTATAGAGACAATTGTTCTGTTCTTCAGTTTTATGATAGAAAAAGGGGAAATGGTCGATGATGATGTTAGCATGATCTACTTTTTTTGTTGTCTTCTTCTTGCACTTGCCGAGCGTCAATTACACCCCAATAATTGGAGATTTCCAATATGTAACTTTCGCATTCAATACAAGCCTGACTAGGCTGAAGAATCGCCTAAAAGATTACTTTACGAGTTCCCTTTTCTTCCAGCGTAAATTCTTGCTTCGGCACTTTCTGCATTTCACAGCACTTGGTGCGTTTCTTGCACCACATTGTCGGCAGATTTTCATGTACAGTCTATGCTTCTGAGCGATTGCCTTTTTAATTGGGTCCATTACTGGCATTTGCTTTACCTTCTGCTGTGGCTAAAAGTCAAGTGATTTGCTTCCAAATATACTTTTTGTTGTTAACTTGAGGCTGGGGCTTTCTCTGCTAAAAACTTTCCAATGGCTATGCGGTCTTCATTGATTGTTTGATTCCATAAACTAGCTCAAGAAAACATTACTTTATACGTTAACAAGTCTTGCTACGTCGCTTGGTTTTTCAGCCACCTTCACGCCTGCGCTTCTCAAAGCTTCAGTTTTAGTTTCAGCTGTTCCCGCTTTGCCCATTATGATTGCGCCAGCGTGCCCCATCCGTTTTCCAGGTGGAGCGGAACGTCCAGCTATAAAGGCTACGACTGGTTTTGGATACCTTTGTTTTTCGATGTATTCTGCTGTTAATTCTTCTAAGTTGCCGCCTATTTCTCCTATCAAAACCACCGCCTTTGTTTCAGGGTCTTTCTCAAACATTTTTAATACTTCTATAAAGTTTAGACCTGTTATTGGGTCTCCTCCCAGACCAAGGCATGTGGATTGTCCTAGGTTGCTTTTTGTTAGGTTCGCTGCTATTTCATATGTAAGTGTTCCGCTTCTGGAAACAACGCCTATTCCGCCTGGTTTAAAGATGTGGGCTGGCATAATTCCAAGTTTACATTCCATAGGAGTTATTATTCCCGGGGTGTTTGGTCCTATTATTGTTGCTTTGGCTTGTTTGGCGTATGCCATTACGTTGACTGCGTCTTTTATTGGAATGTGTTCTGTTATTACTATAATGGTTTTTATTCCGTTTTCTAGAGCTTCCAGAGCTGCTTCTGCGGCAAATGGGGCTGGTACAAAAATTATTGAAGCGTTTGCTGGGTGTTTTTCTATCGCAGCTTCAACAGTGTCATAAACTGGTATGCCGTGAATTTGGTTTCCGCCTTTCCCAGGGGTTACGCCAGCGACGATTTTTGTTCCGTATTCCAGCATCAGTTTGGTGTGGAAGCTTCCTTGAGTTCCAGTTATGCCTTGGACGATTGCATGCGTGTTTTTGTTAACTATTATTCCCATTTATTTCTCTCCTTCTTGTTTGGATATTTCGACAACTTTTTGTGCAGCTTTTTCCATGCTTTCCATCACATGTATTCCAGCTTCTGTCAGTATTCTTTTTCCTTCTTCCTCGTTTGTTCCTACAAGCCTAATAACCACGGGTTTTGTTACCCCTGTCTTTTCTTTTGCTTTTAATATTCCCCGTGCAACTTCGTCGCAGCGGGTTATGCCGCCTAAAATGTTTATGAAAAGTGCTATGACGTTCGGGTCTGAAAGCACAATGTTTAGGGCTGCAGCCATTTTTTCCGATGTTGCACCACCACCAACATCCAGAAAGTTTGCTGGATTTCCACCGTAATACTGGATTGTGTCTAATGTTGCCATTACAAGGCCTGCTCCATTGCCTACGACGCCTATGTTGCCGTCCAGCTTAACGTAGGCTAAGTCATTTCTCATGGCTGCCAGTTCTTGCGGAGTGAGTTCGCTTCCTCCTTCCAGGAGTCTTTCTTGGTATTGTTTGTGGCGGAATAGAGCGTTGTCATCTATTATTATGCGTGCGTCTACTGCAACGAATTTTCCGTCGAGAGTTTCCACTATGGGGTTCATTTCAATTAATTCCGCGTCGTAATCCATGCCAGCACGATATAAACTTTCAAAATTTTTTCCCAGTGTAGATAGTTGGCTCCCAGAGTATCCTATTTTTCTTGCAATCTGACGGGCGTGGAAGGCGTGGAAACCATGTTGTGGATTTATCAAAAATTTTATGACTTTCTCTGGGGCTTCCGTGGCTATTTCTTCTATTTCCATTCCGCCAACTGCTGAGCCAATTGCAACGTGGCTTCGGTTAGCTCTGTCAATTGTTACGCCGAGGTAAAGCTCTTTCGTTATCCGTATTTTCTCCTCAATCCATACACTTTTGACACGTATGCCTTTTATTCGCATGTTTAACAGTCTTTCTGCTGCTTTTTCCGCGTCTGGAACTGAATCTGCAAAGAGTATACCGCCTGCTTTTCCTCTTCCAGCGACAAGCACTTGTGCTTTTATGGCCAAGGGTGGTTTTAGTTTGGTTGCGATTTCGTGGGCTTGGCTTACGCTTGTTGCTAGTTCACCTATTGGTGTTGGGATTCCGTATTTTGCGAGTATTGTTTTTGCTTCGTATTCGAAAAGTTTTATTTTAGCTTTCTCCTATTTTATTGGTTCTATAGCTACGTAGGATTTTGTATCTTTTACGCCTTCGATGTAAGAAAGTTTACTTAAAATTTCGTCGAGTTTCGTTCTTTCAACCATTATGAGAGCATCAACGTCTCCTGCAATCCTAAATGCTCTTTGGATGGCGAGTTGCTTGATTTTTTCGTACACTTCGCCTCTTTTGCGCGGAGATACTTTGATGAATACGAATGCTGGGTTTGAGGATATTCCAAGAGCGTTCAATCCTTTTTCTGTTACGTCAATGAAGCCTCTGCCAGTTCTTATGTATTTTAGGTTTCTGAGTTTTCGTAGGTGAACGTTTAGTGCTTGTCTGCTTATGCCTAGTTGTTTCGCAAGGTCGTTTTGTTTCATGTGTAGAGAGTATATGTTTGTTGCCTTGCCTTTTCCGTATAACATTTGGAGAAGCTGCATTGAACGTCTTGTAAGGGGTTCCAAGTTTGTTCCCTTCTTCACTGCCTTTTTGTTAAGTTTTTATTTTACAATGGTATGGGTTATTTAAACATTTAGAAAAGATAAATGCAATAAAAACATGCGACTTTAACATCTGAATTTTTTTAGGTGGAACTTGAAACCGTAACCTATTTATTTAACGATAAAAATCGTTATGAAACCATAGAAAAAGTGAAAACTAGGAGTGAGGCGGTACAAATGTCTGAAAGCAATGCAGTATTGATCGGGAGAAAGCCAGTAATGAACTACGTACTGGCTTGCATAACTCTCTTCCACGGCGGAGCAAAAGAAGTAAACGTTAAGGCAAGGGGAAGGGCGATCAGCCTAGCAGTGGATGTGGTTGAAGTTGTCAGACGCCGATTTCTACCTGACGTGAAAGTGAAGAAAATCGGAATCGGAACTGAGCAATTGGCACCCAGAGAAGAGGGTGGCTCGCCCACAAACGTCAGCTCGATCGAAATAACCCTAGCACATTGAACGCGATTCCACATGAACTCCCAAAGCTCCGCCGCCCCCTCCTTTATTTGTGGAGGGCGCTTTTCTAGGTGAAAACTGCACTATGTAACTTCTGTTTAAGAAGTGGGATACTGTGTCAAAAATGTTTGGCGAGAGTTAAGTCTGGAGAGATAAGCGAATTAGACTTGAAAATCGCCCGCTTACTCTTATCCCTAGAGGAGAAATATCCTTCACTTCAGAATGTTTATTTTCATAAGGCTGTGGATGTTGACAATACGTTGGCCCTGGTTGTTGGGCGGGGTGATGTTCCTCGTCTTTTGGGGTATGGTGGGAAGATCATTAAGGCTTTGGGGGCTGAAGTTGGTAAGGCCGTTCGTGTTTTGGAGTATGGTGCTGACGATAGAAAGTTTTTGGAGGATTTGTTTGCTCCCTTGAGCATAGTTGCGATAAACACTATTTGGCTGCCTGATGGAACAACTGAGACTAGGGTTATTTTGGGGAAGAGACGTGGGAGGCAGCCGCCTTTTAGTGTAAAGGCTTTAAAGGAGATTGGTCGTAAAGTTCGCAACATGGCTCTGCGTGTGGAGTTTGCAGACTAGTTAGGGCGTGAACTCATGAAGTTGGATTCAATTGGTGATTGGTGTAGAACGCACTGTTCTGTTGATGTTAAGCCTGAACTTGACGGTCAAGAAGTTACACTTTTCGGTTGGGTTCAAGAGATAAGAGACTTGGGTGGAATACGCTTCATAATAATGCAGGATAGGGAAGGAACAATACAAGTCACTGTGCCTAGGAAAAAGGTGAGTAGCGGAGTGTTGTCGAAGTCTGACGTTTTACAGAAAAGATACAGCATCGGTGTGAAAGGCGTTGTGAAGAAGACTGAGATGACGCGCAGAGGCATCGAAGTGATACCGAAGGAGATTAAGATTTTCAGCACAGCCGTACTTCTTTTGCCAATTGACATAACTGGAAAAACACCAGCACACATAGACGTTCGACTGGACGCGCGGGCTTTGGACCTTTGCCAAGAAGAGAACTTGGCTGTTTTCAAAATTCAGCACACAACCGTAGAGGCAATAAGAAATTTCCTGTTTGAAAGAGGATTCATAGAAGCCCATACTCCACGCATTATCGCTTCGGCAACTGAAGGCGGAGCAGCACTGTTCCCTGTTGAATATTTTGAAAAGAAAGCGTATCTTGCTCAAAGCCCACAATTGTACAAAGAAGAGCTTGTTATGAGCTTCGAGAAAGTTTTTGAAGTGGGACCGTTTTTCAGGGCTGAGGAGTCTCACACACGTCGTCACTTAAGCGAGTTTGTTTCAATAGACATTGAACAGGCTTTTGCCACGGCTGAGAATGTGATGCAGCTGCTTGAACAGCTTATACAATTCACATGCAAGACTGTTGATGAAAAATGCCGGAGAGAATTGGCAACGCTGAAATACAAAATTGAAGTGCCGGGGGTCACTTTTAAACGCTTAAAATATGATGATGTGCTACAAGATTTGAAGCGGGAAGGCATAGAAATCCCATGGGGCGAGGATATACCAACACCAGCCTTCAGAACACTGGGAAAAATCCACCCATACTTCTATTTCATAGTTGACTGGCCGACACATTCAAAAGCCTTCTACATTAAGCCACGCGATGATAATCCAGAACTTTGTGAAGGCTTCGACCTAATGTGGAGTTGGATAGAACTGGCCTCTGGCGGAACAAGAATAGCGTCTAAAGAGCTTCTGATAAAACGGTTGGAAGAGAAGGGTCTGAACCCTGAATCCTTCAAACACCATCTGCAAGCCTTTGATTATGGTATGCCGCCTCATGCAGGATGGGCTATAGGTCTGGAAAGATTGACGATGATGTTGACTGGGAAAAAGAACATAAGGGAAGTAACACTTTATCCGAGGGACAAGTTTAGGCTTACACCGTGAAATTTTTTTTGTAAACTGAAAAAACTAGACTCCCCTATAGATTTTTTACAAGGAAACCTATGCATAGGAAGTATTCCTCTTTCAGAGGTAGAAAGGAGAAAAATGAAAAGGTTGGCTTTGTTGTCTCTTGCACTGATTACCATAGTTGTTACACTTAGCTTTTCATCTATGGGTTCAGACAATCAATCCTTAGCTTGTTTAGCATGTACGTGTGGTGTAGTTGACAAAGCAGCACACGAAACTTTCACCGTGAAAATCACATTCAAAAACACTGGAAAAACCGAGGGCACATGGTCTGTTAACATAGCCTTTGAAGATGAAGCGTGGACTTGGAGTGGAACACCAAAAACATTGACTCTTAAGCCCTGTCACAAGGAAACTTTAACTTGGAATGGGAATGTTCCAGAGGACGCTCCAATAGACTCGATGGCGAGACTGATAGTCTATTATGATGATTCTTTCGAGCCGCTGAACTGGTGGATACTCGTAATCGACGGTGCAGAACTAACAATAACTTCAAGTACAGTAAAATAACCAATCCTACCGATTTAATGGTTCACACAATTTGGAAAAGCTAGCATGCTTTTTAGTTGAAAATGTTATAAAAGTTGATAAATATGCGTCTCTTATTGCCAACCATGGGGGAGCAATTAAAAATCGCGTGCGGAGTATTCGGAGCAATAAACTTCCAAAAACAGCCTATATTCTCCTACATATATTGGGGCTTAAGGGCTCAAAACCACAGAGGGCACCAGTCCCACGGCTTCCTAACCTATGACAAAGGAAAAATCCATGTTCACAGAAGCCTAGACCTCGTACCAAAACTAAAAACAAACGCAATCCAAGAATGGTTCGGACGATTGCCTGGGCACATAGGCATCGGAAACGTCAGATACACAACCTCTGGAAAAACAGACGAAAAATCACTAATAAAGGGAACGCAGCCGGTCACAGCATCAAAAAACGGTTTAAAACTAGCTGTTTCCTTCAACGGAAATATTGTCAACACGTTTCAACTTAAAAAAGAAATAAGAAAAGAATTTCCCGGTTTCTCTTATGAGTGCGACGCAGACTTGATCTGCCACAAACTGCTAATTGAATTCGCAAAAGGCAAAGACCTAGCCTCGGCGGTTGAAACGTGCATGCAAGAAATCCAAGGAGCCTTCTCAGTGGCTGCCATAACAAAAGACGGCAAATTCTTCGCCTTCAAAGACCCCTACGGAATAAGACCATTATGCGCTGGCCACAGCAAAGACCACTCAACCTATGCCTTTTCATCAGAAACAGTCGGCCTAAACATAAACGAACTCGAAAGAGATTTCGAACTGGAACCTGGCGAACTCGTAACGGTTTCAACAGATGGATTTGAAAGGGAAAAACTCGTAAATAGGCAGAAAAAAGCTTTCTGCGCCTTTGAATTCGCGTATTTCGCAAGACCAGACTCGCGCTTTGACGAAAAATATGTTTATGAAATCCGCGAAGAATTCGGGAGAAACCTCGTCCGAGAGAATCCAGACGTCGTCAAGGATGCAGACATGATTCTTTCTCTGCCAGAAACTGGTGATGACTCAGCCTTAGGGGTTCATGAAGAGTCTGGTTTAAGATGGGAACGTGCCTCCCGCAGACATCGTTACGTGACTGAAAGAGCTTTTATCCTGCTCAATAGAGAACGGTATTCGACGATCGACAAGAAAATCAACATTTTAGCACCAAAAATCAGGGGAAAACGGGTCATAGTGACAGACGACAGCATAGTCCGAGGAGACACAACAAAAGTCATTGTGGAAAAACTGCGCAAAATGGGAGCCAAAAAAGTGTACGTGTTCATAACTTTTCCACGAATAATCGGACCGTGCTTTTACGGAATAGACATGGCAACATACGGTCAACTAATAGGCTCGAAGCATAGCACAGAGGAAATAACAGAGATCATAGGTGCAGACGCCGTATGCTACCAGTCAATAGAAGGGTTGATAAAAGCAACGGGTTTTAGCCGAGACCAGCTGTGCCTAGGATGCATAACAGGCAAATATCCAACGCCGTTAGCGCAAAAAATAGCGGATGAAATGAAGAAAAGGTTCCTGAAAGGTTACGAGGAAACAGGAAGACTATACGAGACAGCAGAAGCCGTTGAATAGACAAATTGGCAAAATAAATTAGGACTATGTTCTATTCTTGTAGTTTGATGGGTTGCTTATGGAGAAAATAGGCATACTGGTTGTTTCTTACGGTGCAAGAGCCGCAGCAATGGTTGACTCTTTCAAACGAAGCACAAACTACGACGTAGAACTCTATGTTGCTGATAAACAACGAAATCCCTTCAACGTGAAAAAAGCAGTCAAGCACGTAGTCATCCCAGACTTAGACGCAGAGAAAATATGCAAATTCGCAGAAGTAAACAAAGACAAAATAGATTTCTGCATTGTCGGCCCGGAAAAACCAATAATAAACGGCGTACGTGACCTTGTAGAAAAGCGAACAAGCATACCAGTGATCTGCCCAACAAAGGAATACGCCATAGAAGCGAGCAAAGTTGCCCAAAGACTGTTATTCCAACAGATCGTGCCAGAAGTAAATCCCCGCTTCAGAATTTTCAGCCCAAAAGACTACAAAAGCCAAGAACAAATAAAAAAAACTGTTTACACGTGGCTTGACGAACTCGAAAATAAGGCTGTTGTTAAGCCAGACAAGCCAGCGGCTGGAAAAGGGGTAGGCGTGTGGGGGGATCACTTCACGACCCGAGAACAACTTTTTGAACATTTCCTGGCAAACTTCCAGTACGGATCAGTCATAATAGAAGAGAAAGTTGAAGGTGAAGAATCTAGCTTTCAAGCTTTTTGCGATGGTAAGCACTTAGTCCCATTGCCGGAAACAAGAGATTACAAAAGAGCCTTTGACGGCGACAGGGGACCAAACACTGGTGGCATGGGTTCATACAAAGACGTTAGCGACGTATTGCCCTTCATGTCGGATGCTGACAGAGCTAAAGAAATAGAAATAGTCACCAGAATTTTTGAAAAATTGAAAGCTGCAGACAACAAAGCCCTAAGAGGGATACCCTTCTACGTAGCCTTCATCCACACGAGCAAAGGACCTAAAATCCTCGAAAATAACAGCCGCCCGGGAGATCCAGAAATACAAAACATTTTACCAATTCTAAAAGATGATTTTGTTGATGTCTGCTACAAAATCTTAGAAGGAAACCTGACACGCATCGAATTGGAAAAGGCTGCAACGGTCTTAACCTATAAGGTTCCACCAAACTACGGCGGATACTCAAGCATTTTTCCAAATCTTGTAAACAAGAAGGAAATAGGCAAGCCAGTTAATCTGATAAAGGCTTACGAGCTGACCAGAAAGTACGGTGAAAAAATCCGTGTCTATCCAGCGTCTATGGAACTGCGCAACAGCGAAACCTACGCCCTCAAATCAAGAGCCATATCTGTAATAGGCATAGATGAAAATATCGAGGCGGCTAGGCAAATCTCTTTGGAAGGCATAAACGCAATAAAAGGCGGTGCACTGTGGCATAGAACAGACATAGCCTCAAAACAGCACATAGAAAAGAGCATGAGGCACATGGAAGAGCTAAGGCGGCGTAAACAGTGAAAAAAGTCTTTATCTCAGATTGTGAAGGACCAATCTCCAAAAACGATAATGCCTTCGAAATAACCTCCCATTTCGTTCCAAACGGAGACAAACTTTTCACAGTCATAAGCAGATACGACGACGTGCTCGCAGACGTTATAAAAAAGCCACGGTACAAAGCTGGCTACACCTTAAAACTCATTTTACCCTTCCTGAAGGCTTGTGCCGTTACTGATCAAAAAATGCGTGAGTTTTCAGCTCAAAACCTCATTCTAATTCCAAACGTAAGAGACACATTACAATATGTGAGAAACATAGCTCACGCCTTTATCGTTAGCACAAGCTACGAACACTACATAAAAGCCCTGTGTCAAGCCCTAAACTTTCCATACGAAAACACTTACTGCACAAAGGTCAACATAGACAAATACCACATGACAGCAGGAGAGAAAAACAGTTTGAAAAAGCTGACAAGAGAAATTTCACAAATGCCCACAATTGAAATCCCTTCTGGGGCGAAATCCCTAAGTGACTTGCCAGGAGAATGCCGTAAAACGATCCAGCGGCTTGACGAGATTTTCTGGAAGGAAATAGCTAACATGGAATCTGGGAAAATTTTCTACGAGGTTAATCCTGTTGGTGGTGAGGAGAAAGCTGACGCTGTTAAGGAAGCGGTTGAAAGAGCAGACGTTGATCTGTCAGGTGTTATGTATGTTGGTGACAGCATAACAGACGTAGAAGCCTTCAAGCTTGTAAAAGAAAAATGTGGCTTAACAGTTTCATTTAACGGCAACCAATACGCCATAAAAAACGCTGAAATAGCAGTTTTATCTGAAAATAGCATTGTAACGGCAATAATTGCAGATGCTTTCTGCAGGTTTGGAAAGCGAGAGACCATAAGGTTGATGGAAAACTGGAGCCGTGAAGCTTTGAAGAAGAGCCATGTTAGTCAAACATTGCTTAATCGTCTTTTTATGCTTTATCCAAGTGAATTGCCTAAAGTTAAAATAATAACAAGCGAAAATATGGAAGTTTTGATAAAAGGAAGTAGCGAATTTAGAAAAAAGGTTAGAGGCGAGGCAATCGGGAGATTGGGATGAATGATTAAGAAAGCCGAAATTGAAGACACATTTGCGGAAGCCTTTGACGGTCTCTACTGCCGACTTGTTGTCACTGCAGACGACGAAGAAACGTTGAAGAAGGCAGCTGAAGATGCAACAGCGACGCCGTCAGGAGTTATAGGTAGACTTGACAGCGGAATTGAAAGGTGGCTGAGCGAAAATGAAACACCAGATAGGCGAAAAGGAGCAATTTTGCAGTTTTGGAAGGGTTTAGACAAAGAGAAGCCTTTAGAAGATTTGCTCAGGCGTTTTGAAAAAGAACTTTCTTATAGGATTCGTCAAGACATTCTCGTTAAACCTTTCACTGCGGTCTTTGATGCTTTATCTGTGGAACCTGAAGGAAAAATGGATATGATGGAGAGAGTTGGGCATTGTGGAGACGGATTTGAGTGGGAAGAACAACTTTATGGACGTAACATGATTGTTGTTCCAATTATGGTGCCTGATTTTCTTATAGAGCGACACATCGGCTATGCACGAGGAATATCTGGCGGCAACTTCTGGTACATGTGCAAGACAAAGAAAGCGGTAATGGATGCTGGAAAAAAAGCACTAGAAGCCATGAGCCGAATTGAAGGAGTAATAACACCCTTTGACATTTGTTCGGCAGGCTCAAAAACAGAAACACATTTCCCATTGGTAGGACCAACAACAAACCATCTATACTGTCCATCTCTAAAACAGAAACTAGGCGCAGCATCCAAAATACTTGAAAACGTGAACTTTATTCCAGAAATAGTAATCAACGGAGTTTCAATGAAAGCAGTGAAAGAAGCCATGAAAGCCGGCATAGAAGCAGCCTTAAGCGTTGACGGAGTTATCCACATTTCAGCTGGCAACTACAACGGAAAACTCGGAAAATACAAAATTTTCTTGAGGGAAATTCTTTCGGAATTATTCCAAGTGCCGTGATGTTGGCTCATGTTAAAATTGGAATTTCAGTAGATGTCCACACTTCTTGTCGAGTCAATTGCATGAAAGCTTTTTTGTGCATCGAGAATTTTGTCTCAAAATGGAAACTTTGTTGTTCTGAAAATGGCATTAAGCGAAATTGAAGGGTTACGGTTCCAGTTCCCTGAAATCCTAAATCATCAACTTTGAAGACGGCCCCTTTGCCATCACTGGTCTGTTGGAAATGAATCGATGGCCACGAACCCCCTGGAACTTCTAAATAGACTTGTATGTACTCTGTTCCAGAGAACTTTAGGGAGAGTGAATCAAGCTCGGTTTCCTCTGAATGCCAAATTGAAACTAACACTGGTACATCAAGAGCTTGGGGAGCGGGATGTTCGGCACGGATATAAATGTCTGCTACTCGAACTCCGTCATCGAAGATGTTAGCTGCGTAGGAGTCATCATGAATTGGTTTGAACTCTTCTACCTGAAGATTCTCTGTAAAGATAAACATCTCCGAGCGAGAGGCAAAAACCACGCCAAAAAATGAAGATACTCCAATAACCATTAAAATAGCTATGACAATTTTCATTTTGCGTTTCATTCCTCTTACTCCTCATTCTTACGAATTGTCTAACCACCTTATATTTGTTTACAGTTCCAAATTTAACCAAATTGCAATGCTCTTGGGTGCTTATTCCAGTAGCAACTGTTAAAAAAACAAAGGTCTATAGAGCTCTTAAAGCTTCAATTGTCTTCAGGGTTGATGCATGAAACAGTTTGAAGTAATAGGTTTCGGCGCGCTTAACATGGACAAACTGTATCGTGTGAATAGAATAGCTACTGCCGAGGAGG
Source organism: uncultured Candidatus Bathyarchaeia archaeon (assembly GCA_964598485.1). GTDB lineage: Archaea > Thermoproteota > Bathyarchaeia > Bathyarchaeales > Bathycorpusculaceae > SOJA01. The sequence continues at coordinate 214,056 of CAZRCD010000001.1, read as the reverse complement.
AAAGCTTCGTCATAGATTTTGAAGAGGCGTCTGGTGGTTCAGCAGCCAACACAATGGTAGGCTTGGCAAGGCTTGGCTGCAAAGTAAGCTTTATCGGAAAAGTCGCTGACGACAGAGAGGGTAAGATGCTGCTTGAGGATTTTCGCAGAGAAGGTGTTGACACAAACGGCATAATTATGACAAAGCGTGGCAGAAGCGGAACGGCCATGAGCTTCGTAGACGAAAAAGGTGAACGAGCATTATACGTTGACTCGGGAGTAAACGACACAATAGAATTTAACGAAATAAGCAAGGAATATGCGTTCCAAACACGGTTTTTACATTTAACATCTTTTGTTGGAGAGAAATCCTTCCAAACTCAGAAAAGGCTTGTGGAAAATCTCCCAAAAACCGTTAAGGTAAGCCTAGACATAGGCGAACTATACGCAAGAAAAGGACTAAAAGCATTAGAGCCGATAATGAACAGAACCTTTGTCATGATGCCAAATGGAAAAGAGTTGCAAATCTTGACGAAAAAAGCTGATTATAAAAGAAACGCAGAAATCTTGCTCGAAAAAGGGGTGAAAATAGTTGCTGTAAAACTGGGCGGCAAAGGCTGTTACGTAACAGACGGGAAGGAAAGCCACTTGATAGAGGCGTTTAAAGTGAAGGTTGTTGACACGACGGGCGCTGGCGACGCCTTCTGTGCAGGTTTTCTTTACAGTTTAATATCAGGCAAAAGCCTTTACGAATGCGGGAGAATAGGCAATTTTGTTGCTTCAAGATGTATAATGAAAATGGGCGCGAGGGATGGACTACCCAGACTAAAAGATTTAATAAATAACAAGTTGGCATGAATGCGCGCTCACATATTCGGACTCGAGATTGAAGGAATAAGCAAAAGACAGTACAGAATTGAAGAAAAACATACCGACGAAATAATAATGGGAAAATTCTTAACTTAACCTTTCTTTTCCAAATAGCTAACCAAGCTTTCAAAGATTAGTTTTCCATCACCGTATTGTGGCATCCGTTCTTGTCTAGTCCAGTCTGGTTGCTGCCACCAATAAAAAGCCCGTTCAGGATGCGGCATCAAACCAAATATTGTTCCTTCCGAATTGCATATACCCACTATATCATGGAAAGAACCGTTCGGATTCGTTGGAAACATACCCTCAGCGTATTCACCGTTTTTGTTGCAGTATCTGAAAACCAACTGATCGTTCTCATAAAGCCTTTCCAAATACTGCTTCTCCTTTTCTTTAACGAATATGAATCTACCCTCTGAATGGGCAACTGGCATCCGCAAAATCTTTCCCTTAGGAATTTTCCGCGTAAATACGCATTTTCCCTTGTTTTCGTGCTTGATGTTAACCCATCGGCAGTTGTAGCCTGGCGGAAAATTGGTGGCTAGGGCTGCCTCTGGATATAGATTTATCGCTTCGAATCCCGGAAGCAAACCAGCTTCAACAAGTACTTGGAAGCCGTTGCAAACGCCAAGGATTGGACGGTTCTCTTCAACGAAAGCTTTCAGCTCTTTGCCTAATTTGGCAAGTATCCATTTCGCCCATATTGCTCCAGCGCGCACATAATCTCCATAAGAGAAGCCTCCCGGAACCACTAGAGCACTGTATTCCATAAGGCTTCGACGTTTAACCATTTTGTTTACATGCACAATTTCAGCTTGAACACTCAAATCTTCAAGCGAGCGTTTAGTTTCCGCATCGCAGTTTGTTCCACCCACACGTAAAACGCAAACCTTTATCTCTTCTCGTTTCACGGCTTAAACCCCGCTGCTTAATGTTCGCTTCCAACTCGCCAACAAATCACCAATAAGAGCATCCACAACAACCCCACCGTTTAGTCCATGAATACGTAACTGCGGAGTTTTTGTTACCCTGCCTATCTCAGCATACACTTTCTCCTTCATCAAAGCCTCAAAATCTTCTTTGGATTTTTCCGAAACTTCCACCAAAAATCGACTGTTAGATTCAGATAAAAGAACGAAGTCGTTGCGATTTAAGTTTTCTCGCGGAACCTTTTGCAAATCCAATTCCATTCCGTATCCGCCAGCGAAAGCCATCTCTGCAGCAGCCACGGCTAAACCGCCCTCAGACAAATCATGACAAGCCTTAACCAACCCTAAATCAATCGCTTCAGTGACAGCTTTAAACGCTTTTCCAGCTTGGTCAGGTCGCACTTTAGGCACTATTTTTCCCAGAAATTCTTTCAGCTTGTAGTATTCTGAGCCGCCCAGTTCCTTGAACGTTTGTCCAACTATGTAGATTAGGTTGTTTGGAGCCTTAACATCCATTGAAACTGCTACCCGGATGTCTGGGATTATGCCTAAAGCTGTGATTAGAAGCGTGGGTGTGACTGGGCCAAGCGGAGACTCATTGTATAGGCTGTCTTTGCCGGAGATGAAAGGTGTTCCGAAAGCTGTTGCGAAATCGTAGCATGCTTCACATGCCTTTACAAGGCTTCCCAGTCTTTCCGGTTTTTCAGGATTTCCCCACGTGAAGTTGTCGAGTAAGGCTATTCTTCTACCGCCGACAGCCACATTATTCCTTATCGATTCATCTATTGCTGACGCAGCCATCCAGTAAACATCAATCTTCCCGTAATTCGGGTTCATTCCACAAGAGACTGCTATACCCTTCCAAGAACCATCCAAAGGCTTTATTATAGCCGCATCGTTCGGACCGCCATATTCACCATGTAATGGCTTAAGCACAGTGTTTCCTTTCACCTCATGGTCGTAGGTGCGTATCACACTTTCCTTACTCGCAATATTAGGCGAAGACAAAAGTTGCATGAGTGCTTCGGTCAGATTTTCTGGTTCTGGAAATTCTGGTTCTGTAAAGTCTATTGGCTTGTACTCTGCGATTCTCACAGCTTTCGGCGGTTGAAAAAGGAATGGAATGCCCAATTCTGCAACTTTTTCGCTTTGATAATAAAGTCGTAAAACCATATCATCAGTGTATTTTCCAATAGCTGTGGCTTCAACGTCTTCTTTCTTAAAAATTTCAGAAACAAGCTCAAGATTTCCAAGAGGCACAGCCAAAAGCATTCTTTCTTGAGATTCGGAAACATAAATTTCCCAAGGAGCCAAACCCAGATATTTCAAGGGAATCTTTTCAAGCTCAACGACAGCACCACAACCAAACCTTTTTGCTGTTTCACCCAAAGCCGAGGATAAGCCGCCTCCGCCAAGGTCTGTTATTGATGAAGCAAGCTCCGAATCTCGAATCTCAATTATCGCCCTCTTCAGTTTTTCCTCTTCAATTGGGTTTGCAATCTGCACGGCTGGTCTGGAAATTTCCTCTGATTTTTCTGTTAACTCTGCTGACGCGAACGTTACACCGTGGATGCCGTCTCTGCCTGTTTTGCCTCCAGCTAAAACTATTATGTCGCATGGTTTGGCTTTTCTCTTAAATTTTTTCAATGGAAGCAGTCCTATACATCCGCAGTAGACAACGACGTTTCCAACATAGCTTTCATCGAAGTATATAGCTCCATTCACCGTTGGAATTCCCATGTTATTGCCGTAGCTTCCAATTCCAGCCACGACACCCATGTAAACATATTTCGGATGTTTTACGCCTGACGGAAGCTTTTCATAATTATAGTCCAGCGGACCGAAGCCTAAAACATCCGTGCATGCAATGGGGTCTGCCCAAACCCCTAAAACGTCACGGATTACACCACCCACGCCTGTGGCTGCACCACCGAAAGGCTCTATCGCTGACGGATGATTATGCGTTTCCACTTTGATTGCTATTCCATAATCCTTGTCAAAACGGACTATGCCTGCGTTGTCTTCAAAAACGGAAAAACACCAGCTCGGATTAATTTCCTCAGTAGCCTTCGCAATGTAAGTCTTGAAGAGACTATCAATTTCTGCTCCATCAAATTTTATTATACCTTTGAACGTCTTGTGAAAACAATGTTCAGACCACGTTTGCCCAATAGTTTGAAGTTCAACACCGGTTGGATTACGTTTTCGCTTCCTAAAATACTCTTGAACAGCATTCATCTCTTGCAAGTTCAAGCCTATACCCATTTCTCGGCTTATTTCCAAAAGCTGCTGTTCACCAGCCTCAAGCACGTTTACCTCAAAAAGCGGGAACGGTGTGTTTCTGCGTGTGTAGAGGCTCCCAGTCATTTTTCTTCCTCAATCACAAATGAATAATTATCCTTGGTTGGATTCGCCAAAAGCCTCTTACACATTTCTTCCGCCTTCATTTCAGCCTCTTTTCGAGATTCAGCTTCAACAGCCGCACTGTAAACTTTGCTAACATTCACAGTTTCAACTTTGTAGCCGAGTTCCTTCAGTAAACGTGCTGTGGTTTCACCTTCCGGGTCGCTGTGTCCCGGCTTCAAGCTAACTTCAATTCTTAACCGATATCTCATAGCATAAATTTGAATTCCAAGAGATTTAAACGCTTTTATCAGCAATGAAGCAAACAACTATTTTAGAACTATTCTTTTACCTTTGTAGAGAATTTTGATTCCTTCGGAATCAGTTACATGCCCTATCTCTTCTGCTTGTGTTCCAGTTTTCTCCAGAACATCCACGGCTTTGTCTCTGTCTGCTTTATCCACTACTAATGCGAATCCCCATCCCATGTTGAAGGTTTTAAACATCTCCTCATCGATTATGGTGCCGCCTACTTCAGAAGCCGTTTTCTGAATTAACTCAAAAATCGGTTGCTGTTTAAAATTGTTGAATTCGAATCCCATACCTTTAGAAAATTGCGTTAAACGGCCAAATTTCAAGTATCCGTCTCCAGTTATGTGTACCGCTGCTTTCACTTTGACCTCTCCTGCAACTCCAAGCACTGGCTTAACGTATATTTTGGTTGGTTTCAGAACTTCATAGATTATTTCTCTGTCTAATCCTTCTGGAACATCATGAGTATCATACTTGCCACCCCACTGCTTAAACAAGATTTTTCTCACCAGCGACACGCCGTTGCTGTGGATTCCAGAACTCCTTAAACCTATAATCACATCGCCTGGTTTTATGTTTCTTCCAGAAATTATGTTCTCCTTTGAAACCTCTCCTATGGCAGAAACAACCATATCAAAGCCTTTTCCTTCTGTCAAACCCATTATTAACTCAGCTACGTCACCAATTTCACCACTCGGCACTATACATTGGGCTTCCGTTGCTCCTTTCGCTATGCCTTTCATCCACTCCCTAACTAAACTTGGGTCTGAAAACTGTGCATGAATATTATCTGCAACTGCTAGAGGTCTTGCCCCAGAACGTATAACGTCATTAACAGCCATAGCAACCCCGTCGATTCCGATGGTGTCATATTTCTCGGCTAATTGGGCAACAAGAACCTTTGTACCAACGCCTTCAATAACCATGTCTAAGTAACAATTCTCTCCAAAAGGAAAAATGTTCTCATATGGAAGTTGAACAACCTTACCATAACGGCTAAAGTTATAAGTTTCCTCCAAAATCTTCAACGACCTTTTGGATTCAGCCCTTAACTCTCTGTCAACGCCAGCACGAGCGTAAGTAAACTTTCTAGCCAACGCTCTTTCTCCTCATTTGCATAAAGTGCGTATTTATTTTTAAGATTATGGAAATAACAGTTTTGTTCTTCTCCCTTCTCAAAAAAGATTAAGAGAAATCTTCACTAGAATCCGCTGGATAAAACACATCTTTACGACTTCGTTGATGAGCAGACTGTTTTGAAAGGCGCTAGAAAAACCAACTTTAGAAGAATAGAAAGCATCGAGTATATTTTCCTTGATAGACGAAGTTTATCCATTTTGAAAACAAGCTTCATGAATACAGCGTGATGGGCACGGTGTGTTTCATCAACGTGTGTATCTTAGGGCGTTCGCTTTTTTCTAGCTTCTTCGAAAACTTTAGACTTGCCTGCATGGGCGCTTCTTGATAGGTAGATAGTAGTTATTATGAAGATTGCTGTTGTGGCTGCAAGGATATACATTAGGTTTTGGATATTGTTTACTTTTTTAGAGTAATCCAACAGAAGTTCTTGATAGGAGTTGTTTAGTTGTTGGTGGCTTTTTTGTAGTTCACTGTAGTTGATTAAGAAATCGCTGTAGTTCGTTAAGAAATCTGTATAGTTGTTTAGAAGTTCGTGATATGTCGCGTTCAGATCGTACAGATCTGTTTCCAACCTGATATATTTGTCAAGCAGTTCGTAGTAAAGATATAGCGTTTTGGAAGAAATTATTGTAATCGTATGATTGTTCTGGATATAGGTGAAGTATAGATAATCATATGTCTCGCTTGTACCATTAAGTCTGGTTGGAAAGATCTCTTCCATTCCAACCAGCACAATGTATGAATAGTTCATCAACTCGATAGGAATCATAACTCTGCAGAAACCAACTGAACCACCTTCGCCAGTAGCATTGAAGCTTATTATTTTGTTCCCTGTTTCTTGCCCAATTTCGAATCTGAAATCAGCGATTGTTGAATTGGAAATAACATTGACATGATACGTTTCTTCATTAAAAATGAATCTGAAATCAGAGAACATTCCCGTTAATGGATATTTGTCTTTGTTGTTTTCATTGATGATATAGGGCGTTTCTCCAATGCCATCTTGATCGTCGTCTGTCCCGTTGTAGTCACTCCAGTAGTTGCCTTTACTTCCGTAATTCCAAATATTCGTTGAATCACTCCACACCTGACGTGTATTGTTGAAGTTGTTACAGTAAATAGTATTGTTAGCACTGTGAAAGGCAAGGCTAATTCCCTCGTTATTGCTTGTTATCGTATTACCTGAAACTACATTGCCACTAGAAGAATAAAGGCTAATTCCCTCGTTATTGCTTGTTATCGTATTACCTGAAACTACATTGCCA
>CAZRCD010000001.1:0-207119 GCA_964598485.1 uncultured Candidatus Bathyarchaeia archaeon | reverse complement strand
CTAGAAGAACAAAAGCTAATTCCATCATAGTTATTTCTTATTATGTTATTGCTTATGTCGTTGCCACTTGAATGCTCTACGAATATGCCCCTGTCGTATAAACCCATGCCGCTTCTCATTATAGTAAAGCCCTCGATGCTTACGTTGTCAATAGTTATTGAAACCACGCTACCATTTTCATCACCATCAACAATCGTTGAGTTTCTGTCTTCTCCAATAAGAGAAACGCTCTTGTTGACGGCAATATTTTCATAGTATGTTCCTGATCTAACAAAAATGGTGTCTCCATCTATAGCGTGTTCCAATGCACTTGTTATGTTTTCATATGGATGTTTTGAGGTCCCATCCCAAGGGCCTCCAGTGTTATCGTCATCTACATACAATAACATAAGCTCGGCCTTTACAGACATTCTGTACTCTATCATAAGTGAAATGGACAACAAACACAAGATTGTAAATGAAGCCAAGATAGCTTTATTCAATTTAATCACGTTTTCTTATGTTAGCATATATAATTATTAAACGTTAAGGTGAGATGCGTTATAGCTATTTTTGGGAGAGTATTTTTCCCAGCGTCAGAGAACATGCGACAGCAACAGAAAGGGCGGGAACGAAAATGATTGGGTTAATAGTAGGTTGTATGAGATCCCATAAAATCGCCGTGTATGATGCAACTATCATGAATACTAATATGGAAATCTTGGCCTTGATATTGCTTAGTTTAGCTGTAGGTTTTTCTTGTTGGCTTAGTATGGAGTGTAACAGATTTTGCATTTGTTTTATTTGCTGGTCTGTCGCAAGAATTACAAGGTTATTGTCAACATCTTGAAACTTGAAACTTGAAAGTGCATATCTCTGTAACTCCCAAGGCTTCTTTTTTTTCAAAATTCTGACGACGTTGCTTTTCTCCATTTTTTTTAAAATTGTTTGAATTTTACGGATGAACTGAGTGTCGTTTGCTTTTTCTTCTCCGTATAATCTTTTTGTTATGTCTTTGACGTCTGGAAAACATAGTTCAAGTTGGAAGGATGCAATTGCTTTGGCAAGATTACATTGGTATTCACCCTCTCGCAAACGTATGTTCACAATTTTATGGTCGGCGCTTCCAACTTGTTGCAAAAATAGTATTTCTCTCGGTGTTAGCCTGTGCTCATACAAACTGTTGATTCCTCTTCAATAGTTTCTGTTGAAGCAACATAAAAATGCTTCGCACCGAGCAATGTTTGTTTTCAGCTGTCTCCAACACGCACAGTTCTGTTTTCAATAATGGCATTCCTGTTTTCAACGAAGTCTACGGAAAAAAACAGTAAGTGTTTCAACAATACTAAATTAGTATAGGAGAAGGTGAAATGATTTGAGGGTGAGATTATGTTAGAATTGAAGTCTCTCCCAGTTTTACACGCATTCAAATATAGAGATAGAACGACAATAATTAGCGACATTTTGAAAACCGTTAAGACGTCAAAGAAAGGGCGTAAAAAGACCCAGATAATGCAAAGCGCCAACTTGAATTATGCCCAAACGAAAAAATACCTCAACTATCTAACCGATTGTGGCTTCCTCGTAGTTACGGAGAGGCAAACATATGTTATAACAAACGAGGGGTCCAGATTTTTACAGTTTGTCGTAATACAAAAAATCCCTAACTTAAGATGAGGAGACTTTCTCCTTACCAGCTAGCTCTTTTCCTTTTTCATATGCCTTCATGTTTATAGCTACAAATTTTTCTGGGAAGGTATTTTTTGTTGCTTTTTCTATGGATTTTTCATTCACTATCCCCGTTATTTTGATTAAGGCGCCAAGCATTATCATGTTTGCGTAAAGTTTTTCTCCAAGTACCTTTTTTGATGTTTCGGTGGCTGGAATTTTGAAGATTCTTGCTTTAATTTTAGGCACGGTTTTTACGGTGGTGCTGTCAATCAGAAGTAAGCCTCCTTCCTTTAGGTCTTTCACGTTTTTCTTAACTGCCTCTTGGCTAATTGCGATTAGTATGTCGCATTTTTTAACCATTGGGAAACCGATTTTGCCATCTGAAATTATTACTTCGCTTTTGGCTGCGCTTCCTCTAGCTTCAGCTCCATAACTTCGTGTTTGCACAGCATTTTTTCCAGAATATACAGCGGCTTCGCCTAGGATTCGCCCAGCTAAAACTACACCTTGCCCGCCTAGTCCGCTTATCCTTATCTCAATTCTATCCGCCATTTGTCTGCACCTCCCTTATCACTGCGTAAACAGTTTCAACAATTGTTGGGCGCCTTCTCTCTACGAATTCCCCAATAACTATTTTTCTTACAAGTTCTTTTTCAGTCATTTTTTCCGCTTGCTGAATTGGAATAGCGTCTTCTTTAAACCATTTCAGCACTTCTCCGACATTTTTGAATCCGGCTCTTCTTCCGTATGCAGTTGGACATTGGCTTACAACTTCAATGAATCTGAAACCTTTCATTTGTATGGCTTTTCTAATTGATTCTCTAAGTTCTTTCGGGTGAGCCGTTGTCCAACGCGCAGAATAGCATGCCCCTGCCGTAGTAGCCAATCTTGCAGCATCCAACGGTTGCTCAAAGCTTCCATAGGGCGTTGTCGTTGTTTTTGTTTTGAATGGAGTTGTGGGTGCAACTTGTCCTCCAGTCATTCCGTAAACCATGTTATTCACCATTATGACAAGGGCGTCTAAGTTTCTTCTTGCTGCATGTATGAAGTGGCTTAAACCTATTCCAACGATGTCTCCATCCCCGCCGAAAATGACAACATCACGGTCTGGATGGAAAAGCTTCATGCCCGTTGCGACTGGTATGCTTCTCCCATGAGGTGTGTGTATTGAATCCGCCTTGAAGTAGGGCGAACAGATCCATGATGAGCAGCCTATTCCACTGCAAAAAACGAATTTGCTCAAGTCTTCATAGCCTAATTCGTGGACAGCCCTCAAAAAAGTGTTCATTATCGTAAATATTCCGCAGCCTGGGCAGAATGGCAACTTCAAATCTCTCAGGTATTTTCGAATAGAGAAGGTTTCAGTCATTTTTCTCTGCCTCTTTTAGAATTTTGGCTAGCATTTCTTCTGGTGTAATCAATTCTCCACCGCCAATTTTGTTTAGAGGCATGACTTTTGCTAATCCTCTTGATGCTCTTTCTACTTCATAACAAATTTGTCCCAAATTCAGCTCTGGAACAATTATTTTGTCAGCTTTTTCCGCCAGTTTTCTAACTATTTTTTCTGGAAATGGCCAGATAGTCTTCAATCTAATGTAACCTGTTTTAATCCCTTTCGCTTCTGCTTTTTCAACTGCTTCGTGAACTGCGCGGGATGTGCAACCGTAAGAAATGATGCCTATTCGGCAGTCTTCAGTGTTGTAGTGTTCAAAATCTGAAATCTCTTCCGTGTGATTCCTTATTTTGTTGTTAAGATTCTCTACGAGTTTTCTGTGCACAACTGGGTCTGCTGTAAATCTTGTGCCATGTTCGTCGTGTGTTGAACCCGTGACGGCAACGTTGAATCCTTCGTCTACAGCAGGCATGGGTGCAATCTCTTCCATGCCAAAAAAAGCGGTTTCTCCAGCTCTTGGTTTTTTGCGGTTGATTATTTTCACGCTATCTAATGGTGGCACTGTGATTTGTTCTCTCATATGTGTGATTGTTTCGTCTGAGAGAAGTATGACTGGAGTGCGATATTTTTCAGCTAGGTTAAACGCTCTAACTGTCAGTGTGAACATTTCCTGAACGGAATTCGGCGACAAGACTATGGCTGAGTAGTCTCCGTGGGTTCCCCAGCGGGACTGCATCACGTCGCCTTGACCACATTTGGTGGCTTGTCCAGTGCTTGGTCCAGTCCTTTGCACGTCAACTATTACGCATGGAGTTTCTGTCATGAATGCATATCCTATAAATTCTTGCATTAGGCTGAATCCTGGTCCGGAAGTGGCTGTCATGGCTTTGGCTCCAGCCCAGCTTGCACCGATAATCGCGCCTATAGAGGCTATTTCGTCTTCCATTTGAATAGCTATTCCACTGATTCGAGGCAATCGTTTCGCCATGTGTTCAGCTATCTCACTTGCAGGTGTTATTGGATATCCAGCGAAAAAACGACAGCCAGCAACTATAGCCGCTTCAGCACACGCTTGATTTCCCTGCCAAAAATAAGTACCCGGCTTAACTGATTTCATTTATTCCGCTTCCTTTTCTCTATAAAGAGTAATGAATAAAAGTTTAAGTTAGTTATCTCTTTTTTGCTAAGTTTAGTGCTTGCTGCGGTCGTAGTCTAGCTTGGCTAGGACATCGGCCTCCCACGCCGACGACCCGGGTTCAAATCCCGGCGACCGCATTATATCATGCAGAATTACCTTGACTTGTATAAATTATTACGGTTTGTAAAAAAAGGAGGTTTATGGGTCTGATGTGCCGATGAGACTTTTTACTATTGTGAAGTCTTGGCCATCCACTATGCCGTCATCGTTTAAGTCAGCGTTCGGATTCCAGTTTGGACTGCCAGGCATTGAAGGCACAGCAATTTTGACTAATTGGTAGTCTTGACCGTCAACAATATAGTCGCCGTTCAAGTCGCCTAGACAAGAGACTTTGACAACACCGTCTATAAATGTGTTGTCTGCCAGGTCTGTTTCGGCTGGATCAGGAGTGGCGTAGGCGGTTATGGTATAGGCATAGGCAAAGCCTGAAGTGTTCCACGTGAGGGTGATGGTGATTTGGGTACCCGGAGCCAAGTTTAAGACTTTCTGGGTATCTACTTCTGTTGTGTTGGCGTAAAGCGTGACGTTAAAGGTTGACGTGAAGTATCCTTCGTTTGCGACGGTTACATTGATCTTGCAGCTGTATCCTTTTCCTACGATGGTTTTGAGTGGTAAGACATCGATGACAGCTACGTCATGAACGCCTAGAGGTGAAGTTATTACTGCGGCTTCTATTTGCCAACGCCATTCAGGATATGGTCCTGGCCCACGTGGATAGTCGGGTATTGTTAATGGGCCGCCTGGGCATGGGTCTTCAATTACGTGGTATGCGTCATGTGAGACTAAACTTGCGTTATTGTGAGTGATGTATGGTGGTTCTGGCGGTGGGTGTATGTGAGGTACTGGCACGTCACCGTATCCTCCGGCTTCCGCATTGTCTAGTATTGGGTCGCTGAACACTATTTCCCAAGTTGTAGCGTTTAATCCCGCGACGGTTACGAAATGTGCATCTTCTTCGTAACGATACCACTCTAGACCATCATAGTACCATGGGGCGATCAACAGAACAACGTCTTGGCATTTCTCAACCTCTTCTACGATGATGTCCCACCACGGTGCCATCACTGTATGTTCATAGAATGAGCCGTTCATTCCCATGTACATCGTGACAAGATCCAAGTCATCGGAGTCGATTACGTTGTCGGCCATTGGAGGATAGCCCATTGTTACAGGAAATATGTCTGCGCGAAGATCCCAACCTGGCGCTCCAGGGGCTGTTCCCATGGCTAGATTGACGATGTTGGCGTCGTTCATAGTAACGTTTCCATCACCGTCTACGTCTCCAAGTGGGTTAACTCCACTCCATGAAAGGTAATGTGTGATTCCAGCTTCCATATCGAAGACGTTTGTGCCCGAGTGCACTAGTCCGGTTCTCAAACCATCAGTGTCCATCAGATATGCCAGGTGTTCTACTAGCCAAGGAACGTTTAGCGGGTCGTGGTCGTCCCATGGTGGTCCAGCATATGCTTGAACTAGTGGGTAGGTGTCTATTACTGCTGGTGGTGGTACTGTATTTGTTTCAAATTCTGAGTCTAGCCACCATATTGAGTTGGCGACTGCACATGGTCCACAATGGCTCCATCGACCTGCTCCATCTTGCCATATATATGTACCCCATTGTCTCTCATCGAAGTCGGGCATTCCACTTGGAACGTAGTCTGGATATGACGCTTTCATGTACCACGGTAGTGGCGGCGGTTCATAGGGTATTGCAGTTACGTTCCATGGCGGTGGCGGTGGTGGCGGAGGTGGTGGACCGCCTCCATTAACATCGTCTATGTGAAACATGTCAACGTCGTCGTTCGCGTCTACATGGAAATGTGTTCCCGCCCACACTGGTGGCCAGATTATTACCCACCATGAGCATGGTTCAGGAACAAAGTCTGGTGGATCAAGAACCTTGAACCAGTCGCATTCTTGGATATCATCAATTTTCTTTTCTGCTGTCAACATGTATGTTGGCGGTACCTCGATTGGCCAACCGGGCAACACTTCATCTATATAGAACAATCCGTCCGCTGGTATGGTTTGGTCTACGTGGAATTCTATGCCTGTTGGTGCGCCGGTGTCGTCGAGTATCTCCCACCATGAACACGACTCTGGAGTGAGTGTAGGGTCGTCAACTCTGAACCAGTCACAAGGTTGTATGAGGTCTATTTTCTTTCTAACTGTAACAGTGTATGATGGCGGTATTGTGATTATTTCACCGGGATATACAATGTCTACGTGGAACAAGGTAAATCCCCCAGTTATGTCTACATGGAACTCTAAGCCTGTTGGGGCACCAGTATCGTCCAGCACTTCCCACCATGAGCAAGGTTCCGGAAGGAAGTCTGCCGGGTCAACGATGACAAACCAGTCGCAAGGTTCAATCTCCACTATTTTTTGTTCAGCAGTGACGCTAACTGGTGGCGGGAACCACGGAATCTCCAGTGGATCAGGAAACACTTCGTCTACGTGGAATTCGCAGCTTTCATTCGTCCAATCTACGTGAAACTCAAGTCCTGTTGGCTCGCCAGAGGGGTCAATTATTTCCCACCAGCTGCAGGGATCAGGCCACCAATGTGGCGGATCCTCCACAACAAAGTAGTCACAAGATTTAATATCAGGTATCTTTCGTCGCGCCCACACTTCGTACCATGGAAACGGCAGCACGTAAGGTTCTGGATATACTTTGTCTATGTGGAATTCGCAACTCTCATTCGTCCAATCAACATGAAATTCGTAGCCTGTCATCTCGCCAGTTTCAGGGTCTAGTATTTCCCACCAACTGCACGGTTGAGGCCACCAGTGTTCAGGCCAGTGAACAACATAGTACTGACACGGTTCTATAATGTCTATTTTCTTGACAGCGATTAGATCCTCCCACGGAATTGGAAATCCTTGAGGTGGCCAAGTCGAGTCTACGTGGAATTGATCTACACCGTTATTTCCATCTACGTGAAACTCACCTAAGAGGGCACCTGTGTATGGGTCTATTGCCTCCCACCATGAACATTCGGGTGGTAAGTAGCCTACTGGATCTAGTACTATAACCACGTCACAGGGTTCAAGCCAACCATCAGGAAAAACTTCCATGATTCGTATTGTGATGTTTGTTGAGAATTTCATTGTAACGTTGGACAAAAACGTCATTTGCGTAGGACTCTTGAAAGTCATCGTAGTATTACTGGTGAAGTCAATTTTTTCGCCAGAAGTGAAAGTCATACTATCTGATTCAGCATAACTTATGTTAGGTGATAGAATTGTTAAGGAACTGATGAACATCAACGAAACCAAAAGAAAGGCAATAATGTTAGCACTTGGATTCTTCTTCAATTTTCCTTCTCTCCTCGATTTTAACGTATATAAAATATATAGAATATGATTTTATTAAAGTTTGCGTCATTAAGTTCTATGTTTTTGGTCGAATTATCATTTCTATTCACATCAACAGAAGGTTTTAAGGTTTGGAGTTTACGTTTCGAGAAGAATTATTTTACAAACATTTGTTTTTCAATTTTTTGAGCGAAGAGCACCAAAGTGCTACAAGTAATAAGGTTAACAAGAAAAATACTGGTGAAAACTCGGGAATTATTAGTATTTCATGCTTTGAATGTTGATACGCAAAGTATATCCATCTGCAAAAACCGTCATCGCGAAGAGTAAAATTTGGATAAAGCACTTCTGTCAATCCATCATCAATTATCACCGCGATTTCTGGCTCTATCAAAATATGTGGGATACACATTCTGCAAAATCCATAGGTTTCATCCGTTCCATTCACTGTCAACCTAATAGTATTATTGGTGGCTTCATAAACAAAGCTCAGTACTGTTGAGTTACTGATCACTGGAATTCCATGGAAGTTTTCCTCATAGCAAATACTGAAGTTGCAAAAAGAGCCCAAAAGAGGATAACGATCGTGGTTATCGCCATCGATGATTCGAGAAGTGTCGCCTAAACCATCTCTGTTAATGTCAGAACCAACATAGCCACTCCAAAAGTTTCCTTCAAAACCATTGTCCCAAACGTTCGAGTACGAAGAGATTATATCTGCTTGGTTAGTGCTTTCAATTATATTGTTGTGGAAGAATTCATTAAAATGCGAGGAATATAACCGAACTCCATAAAGATTGCTCAGAATATTGTTACCTCTAACAATGTTGTAGTCAGCTTCATAAAGGGAGATTCCTTTCTCACTGTCCCCTGCGGTGTTTTCTTCAACAACATTATGATCTGAATCTTGAAGACAAATTCCAACCCAATTTTTTAGGCAAAGATTACTGTTTATGATGTTGTCGCTTGAATCTTGGAGATATATGCCATAACTATTTTCTAAAGCCGTTACGTATTCTATCCTCGAGTCTGTTACGTTATAGCAGAAGAGGCTATGTCTGTTCTTTGTCAAGTTTAAGTTCCGTACCGTTACGTTAATGCCGTTGATAATATAGAGAACGCCGATGTTTGTTTGGTTGTCAAAGATTTCATCTTCAACGCCTATAACATACTGAATTGGTTTCCCATCGACAGTGTTGCTTGTGTCTATGGTATTATTGAAATCCGAAAAACTGCTGCCAGAAACGCCGAAGTTGTATGAATTATTCAAAATCTCATTTGTGTTGAGAACATTATTGCCTGAATACCATAGTAATATCCCATTTTCATTATTGGAAGAAACAACGTTATGTTCTACAACGTTATCTTTTGAAAAGAAAAGGTAAATCCCAATTCGATTATTCGTTATTAAACAGTGACTTATGTTGCTTCCAATACTATGATCTAGAAGAACACCGCGATCATCTCCATAAGGTGGAACCAGTAACCCACTGTTACATATAGTAAACCCAGCAATGCTAACATTGTCTGCGTTTACAGACAAAACCGTACCTATATTATCACTATCTATTATTGTTGTTAATTGATTTTCGCCTATGAGGGTCAACGACTTATGGACGTTAACATTTTCATGATACACCCCTGACTCAACCCACAATGTATGCCTGTTCAAAGTTTCAGAAGCATCTATCGCAGATTGTATAGTTAAATAAGTCAAATTTGTGTCGAGGTTGCAGATAGAGCCGTACGGATGTATTAAAGGGTATCTATCTACGTCAAAACTATTAATAGCGTAGAGTGTATCTCCGATTCCGTCGCTGCCAGTTTCATCTTGATAATTGCCACTGAATAAATCTGTGCCATTATAACGGCTCCAATAGTTTCCTCCAGAAGGGTAACCATCATCCCAAATGTTGCCAGACACTTTGTAAATGAATGGATGAGTGTTGTTAATGAAATTGTTGTGAAAAAAAATATTGCCAAAAAAAGTTGCGCTTGGAGGCATTTTTTCTATCATGCCATCATACGTATTGTTGTAAACAGTGTTCGTCATTATCTTGTTGTATAAGCATGGTGAATACAAGCGAACGCCTTGGCTGTTTTGAATAAAACAATTTCTTTTAACTGTACAGCTTGTTGCATTTTGTAAATGGACGCCACCAATACAATTGGAAACATTGTTGCCAATTGCTGTGCAATTAAAAGAATTGATTAATCTAATTCCGTAACCATCACCATCTATCGTGTTGTCTAAAACTCGAGAATTCTGTGAACAATTTAATCTGATGTTCTGGCAATTATGAAGCAAAAAGTTACTTTTTATTTCGCAGTTATCTGCACGGTAAACATAAATACCGTTTTTATACCATCCCCAACTACTGTTCTGTATAGTGAAACCAGCTATTGTTACATTATCCGCTATTATGTTTACAATCGTTCCGCCATTACTACCATCAATAATTGTTGTCGAAACGTTTTCTCCAATAAGCGAAATTGTTTTGTTTATGACTATTCGTTCATAGTAAACATCTGAAGGAATATAGATAGTTGAGCCATTTTCAGCCTCATTGATCGCCTCTTGTATTGAACTAAAATTTCCTTGAATGTACTCTTGTTCAGGACTCATAATAAGAAAATTAGTGAGAGAAGGAACATTATAATACGCAACAACTTGCAAGAAAGTAAAGCTAGAAATGGTTAATCCGATACCTGCTACGAAAATTGCCATGAAATTTAACATATTCACTGGCTTTGTATACATCCACTTTTTCTCTCTTTACTCAATAATTTAATCTTCAAGTTAGATAAATCTATCTTAGCTATCACTTTAGCGGGCGGGGTGGGATTTGAACCCACGACCGCAAGCTTAGGAGGCTTGCGCCCTATCCATGCTAGGCTACCCGCCCAAATAGTAGCTAGGTGGGCGTCAAATTTTAACTTAATGCGTCAGTATACAAAAAGCTTAAACTATACAAGACATTTTCAACATTAACGCTGTTGCGGGGGTACCCGAGCCAGGTCTAAATAGGCGGCCAGTAAGCCTAGGATATGGGGGAGGACTTAAGATCCTCTGGCAAAGGCCTCCGTGGGTTCAAATCCCACCCCCCGCATTTGTTCCTTTCCTAACAATAAACCTTCCACTAAGAGAAAAGGACATATTTTAACCATTTTAGTTTTCTATGTAATCAAGAGCTGAGACCAGGGCTTTCAGTTATTGATAATAGGATTAAATCGGATTGAAAAAAAGAAACGGATATAATCATAACACAATATTCTGGCCTAAATGGTTGGTTAACCCACTCAAAAACATGATTTGTGGTGGCCTTTTTGTTTCGAAGAGTAGCACAAGATTTTTCTGCTTAAATTATTAAAGTAGCTTCAGCAAATATGTTGGCTTATTCCACGCCTAGGGAGAAGAAAATAAATGAAAATGAAGAAGATCCATAGACAAATAGTAGAAATCCTAAAAGAAAACTCTTCCTTAACGCTTAATGAAATGTCTGAGAACCTTGACATGCCTAAGAAAAACGTCTTCAAAGCACTCCGCAAGTTGTTTGAAGAAGGACTGATTGAAAATGAGAACGCGAAACACTACAAGCTTTCTGGAAAAGTAGAAACGAATGGCTGATCATCCATTAAACGCGATAACACACAAAAAATGAGGAGTTGCGTGAGGGCGAAAGGCTAATTTGTTAATAAGAGTATAGTCTCTCGGAGTAATGTGCAAGGGATGGATGTTGCGACTAGGCGCATGGCAATTCAACGAATTCGAAGGCTTTTCCGTTTAGCAAGGGAAATTATCAATGAGGATCCTGCGTTGGCGCAGCGTTATGTGAACATGGCTAGGAAGGTGGCTATGACTGCTAGGGTTCGTTTGCCAAAGGAATATAGACATCAAGTTTGTCGGCATTGTAAAAGCTTTATTTTGTCCGGTGTGAATTGTCGTGTGCGTATAAAGCAGAGGAGAGAACCTCACTTGGTAATTACCTGCTTAAACTGTGGTGAGCAAATGCGAATACCGTTAAGAAAAAGGAAGGGGAAACCAGAGCCATGAGTGAACTAACTGCCAGAATGAAACGCCGCATCAAACGGCGATTGGGCGAGGAAAGACCGACAATATGGATTGGCAAAAATGGGGCTTCAGAAGAATCGTTGAAGGAAATCGAGAAGCAGTTAGAGAAAAAGAAGATGGTTAAGATCAAGATTTTGAAAAGTGCTCTTGAGGGAGACGAAGCGAAGGAAATCGCCTCAAGAATAGCAGAACAAACGGAAGCGTCCCTAGTGGAGGTTAGGGGTCACACATTCATGCTTTATAAACGCCGTAAGAAGTGAAAGCCTTTAATATTAGGCTTCGTGATTTTACTGAAGGAAAAGCAAGAGGATAAAGAATCTTGGTAACCCCTTATGATGTTCCAGCATCCAAATTCGTTGAAAAACTAGCCAAACATCTAAAGGAAAATGTGGATGAAATAACTCCGCCACCATGGGCTAGCATTGTAAAAACAGGTATACATGTTCAGAGACCACCACAAAACCCAGAGTGGTGGTATATCCGATCTGCCTCTCTATTGCGAAAAATCTACGTTCACGGTCCAGTTGGCGTAGAGAGATTAAGAGCTGAATATGGAGGGAGAAAGGACTACGGTGTCAAACCTGAGCATGCAGCTAAAGCGAGCGGAGCAATAATAAGAAAAGCGTTGCAGCAGTTAGAAGCTGCGGGCTTTGTGGAAACCTTTGAAACTAGCGGAAGAAAAGTGACAAAAAAGGGAAGAAAGCTCCTAGAAGAACTGGCTGAAGAAGTGAAAAAAGAAGTCGTAAAGGAAATCCCTGAACTGGAAAAATACCAAAGAAGTGGCTGAAGTGTCGGATGACGAGCTGGAGGAAATTCGTAGCAGAAAACTTTCGGAATTGCAGCGTAGAGTAGCTGAGGAGCAAGGGAATGTTCAGGCGCAGCAACAACTGGAACTGCAGAAGCAGGCTTTACTTAGGAGCATATTGACGCCAGAAGCCAGGCAAAGATTAGCGAATTTGAAGATGGTTAGGCCAGAGTTCACTTCTCAGTTGGAGTTGCAGCTCATTCAACTGGCACAGCAGGGAAAGATACCGATACCGTTGACGGATAAACAGCTGAAGCAGATACTTATTCAAATACAATCCCATAAGCGCGAAATAAAAATAAGAAGGGTATAAAATGGCTCGAAACAAACCTACAGCTAAAAAAAGACGGTTGGTGAAAGCTGGAAAACAGAAAAAGCCAGTTCCAACATGGGTTATAGCTAGAACAGGCGGAAAATTCAGGACGAATCCGAAAAGAAGACGATGGAGAACCAGAAAAATAAGGGCTTAGGAGAAGCGGACCTAATGAAGGAAGAAAGCGAAGTAAAAGAGAACAAAACGGAAGAGAGCGAAGAGGCAGAGCCAATTGAGGAGGCAGTTGAGGAAATAGAAGAGGCTGAGGAAACCTCAGAGAAGGAAGAGGAAGTCGAAGAAGCCGTAGAAGAAAAAGAAGTTGAAGAAGAGCTTCCTCCAGTCGAAGAAGAAATTAAACCGCCTGCACGGAAAGAAGTTGAAGAGGAGATTGTTGAAGAGAAATTTTATACGATTTCTTTGGGTAAAGCATGGATTGCAGTACCTAAGAAAAGGGCGCCTAGAGCTATGAAGATGATTAAGGATTTTGTGAAGAGGCATATGAAGTTTGAGGCTCGAGAAGAATTAGAAGAAGAGGAAGAAGAAGAGCCTAAAAGGCTTGTCATTAGTAATGAGGTGAATGAGCGGGTTTGGAGAAGAGGCATACAGAAGCCTCCGAGAAAAGTTCGCGTAAGGGCTGCAAAAGATAAAGATGGCAACATTACTGTTTATTTGGCTGAAGGAGAGTAGTCCTTGGCCATTTACCGATCTGGTTTCGTTGGAAGTGCAAGTATAGGCGTATACTCGCTTACCACGGACAAGATGGCTATTGTTCCGAAATGGGTTTCGTCTGGTAAGGCTGAAAGGTTTGGCAAGTGGCTGAAGGTTGAGCTAATTCATACAACAATTGGCGGTTCCGTTCTCATCGGCGCACTTGTGTGTGGAAATTCAAATGGGATTCTGCTCCCGCACTTTGTTCGAGAGAAGGAAATCGAGGTTATAAAATCGGTTTTTGAAGGAAACATAACGGTGATGGAAACTAGGAGAACTGCTTATGGAAATATGGTTTTGGCAAATGATTACGGTGCGATTGTTGAACCGCGATTGAAAGCTGCAGCGATTAAGAAGGTTTCTGAAACTTTAGGTGTTGAAGCGGTAGCGGGTGAAGTTGCTGGCTTGCCTTATGTTGGGTCTCTGGCTGTGGCAACAAACAAGGGTGTTTTGGCGCATCCTCTTTTGAAGGATTCTGAACGGAAACTTTTAGAGGATGTGTTAAAGGTTCCAGTTGATGTGGGCACGATTAATTGTGGAATACCCTACGTTGGCACGGGTTTGATCGGTAACAGTTATGCAACTGTGGTGGGATCGTTGACGACGGGACCCGAGATGTTTATAATTGGGCATGCCTTTGATGTCGTGAAGGAAGATGGGTGAAATGAAAGTCTTCAGGGTGATTGGTGAAATTCGGAAGCCGAACTTAGAGACGCCTTTCAAGAAGGAAGTAGTTGCCATCAAACGTGAGCATGCCATTGAAAATGTTTATGCTGAATTGGGCAGTAGGCATCGTGTGAAACGTTTTCAGATAAAAATATTGAAGGTTGAAGAGGTTCCACCTGAAGACATAGAAAATCCTATGTTGAAAAAACTTGTTGTTGGAGAAGAAAAAGTTGGCGAGCAAAGTTGAAGAAGAGCTTCGAAGATTAAGCATTGAAATACGTTTTCTTGAAGAAACCGCGCAAGCTTTGCAATCCAGAATAAGCATGTTGAACGCTGTCATGCAAGACTTAGCATACGCGAACGTGACCTTGGAAAGTTTGGAGAAAAACGAAGTGGGTTCAGAGCTTCTCGTGCCAATAGGCGGAAGTTCCTACATCAAAGCAAAACTTGACGATCCAGACAAGGTTATCGTGGGAATGGGAGCAGGGGTTTCTGTTGAGAAAACCTCGGAAGAGGCAAAGGAAATAGTCAAGAAGCGCCTAGAAGGCATTGAGAAAAATAGAGTGTCGCTTCAACAACGTTTTTCACAGGTTGCACAAAAAATTAATGAAGACCGAGCGAAATTTGAAGAGTTAGCGGCTGAGCTTAGAAAGGGGAAGCCTTCCTGAAATGTTTGAGAAGCTGAAATCAGGGTTAAGTGGACTCGTAAACAAGATTACAACGACGGAGCTTAAGGCTGAAAAACTGCGTCCAGTGCTTTCAGATTTTAAACTAAGTCTAGTAGAAAATGATGTTGCTTTTCCCGTGGCTGAACGGATATGCGACGAAATGGAAAAACGTTTAGACGGGGTTCAAATTAAACGACTTGAAGACCGAAAAAAAATAGTGAAAGCGAATCTTGGGGAAGTGCTTCTAGAGACTATGCTTACCAACGATAAAGTAGATTTGTTAATGGCTATAGAAGAGAAACGGAAAAAGGGAGAGCCATACGTTATAGTTTTTGTTGGGATAAACGGCACTGGAAAAACAACAACCATAGCTAAATTTGCCCAGTTTTTAAAAAAGAGGGGTCATTCTGTAGTTCTTGCATGCAGCGACACTTACCGAGCTGGTTCCATCGAACAATTGGAAGAGCATGCTAAACGATTAGGTGTACGCATGATTAAGCATAAGTACGGCGCAGACCCAGCTGCTGTGGCTTACGACACGGTAAACCACGCCAAAGCCCATGGGACAAACGTTGTCTTGATAGACACAGCTGGCAGGATACAAACAAACCGAAACTTAATGAACGAACTTGCGAAAATCAAACGCATAGTCAATCCAGACATGACCATTTTAACTGTGGATTCTCTTACTGGAAACGACGCAGTTATGCAAGCGGAAGAGTTTCACAAGAGCGTGGGAATAGACGCAACTATACTGACCAAGGTGGATGCTGATGTAAAAGGTGGTTCAGCCCTCAGCGTCACATACATTACAAAAAAGCCAGTTCTTTTTATTGGAACAGGACAAAAATATGAAGACTTGGAGAAGTTCGAGCCGGAAAAATTTGTGCAGATGATTTTGAAATAGTTTGAGTCTAGTATTTTTCGAGAAGTTTTAGTAGTATTGCGTTTGCTGAGTACAGTCTGTTCTCGCTTTGCTCGTATATTATGGATTTTTGGGTTTCAATCATGTCTTGGCTTATTTCGTAGCCTCGGTGAATTGGCATGTCATGCATTATGTAAGCGTCGCTTTCTTTCAGTAATTCCTTGTTTATTTGGTATGGCATCATGAGTTTGACGCGTTTCTCCTTTTCTACTGCATATTTAGGGTCTAGGAAGAATTCCATGTCAACCCAAGTGTCCGTATAAACAAAATCTGCGTCTTTAACAGCCTGCTTAACGTCCAACGTAGCCTCGTACAATCCTGTTTTTCTGGCATCTTCCAGTAGCTTCTCATCTCTTGAAGGCTCGTTAAATATAGGCGTAACTGTGGTGATTCTGGCTCCTGTTTTTGTGCATCCTTCAATAAGCGAATTGCAGACATTGTTGTGAATGCCTATGTAAACGAGTTTCACTTCATCCAGTGTACCTTTCTTTTCTTTCATTGTCATTAAATCCGCTATTGCTTGGGTTGGATGATATTTTTCGTCGCATCCATTGATTACTGGGGCACGTGAAGCTTTAGCCATAACCTGCAAGTCAGCGTTTTTCTTTAATCTAGCCATTATACAATCAACATTGCGAGACAGATACTGTGTCTCATCGTACACAGTCGCTATGGCAAAATTTGTTGTCCTCCAATCTATGTAAAGTGCGTGACCGCCAAGCTGAGTCATAGCAACCTCAAATGAAACCCTAGTCCGCGTTGAAGATTTCTGAAAAATCATAGCCAGCGATTTACCATTCAAAGCGGTTCCGTATTTTTCCGGATTATGTTTAACATCAATACCCTTATTAATGATCTTCATCAGCTGTTGACCCGACATTTCTTTAAAACTGATTAAGTGCATACTTCCACCCTTTTCAGACCAGAAGGATTTAAGAATATAAAACTTTTCGGGGATATCTATAATTTATAATGGACTCTTCTCGTCATAGTTGGCGGTCATTTCGCGGCACGCTAGCCGCAAGTCTCGATTAGCAAAGAACTGTCTAACAGTATTGAAAATAGACGGTTTACCAGAAGTTCAATCTAAATATAAGGGGGGTCTAAGTCTGCAGAGCAGCAGAACAGCGAAAGAACCACGAAACCCAAACAGAAAAATCATCCACAAACTTGCTCAACTATCCCCTTTTTCTGCAGATTGTGTCGTTTGTTAAAGGCAATCAAACCAGACTGATAGAGACTATTACTATCAACTTATTTGCCCAAACTTAAAATATCCATTCTCAGAAGTTCCCACAGAGTGGTAGCCTACCCATGATTCTAATAGTTGCTTCAAACAAAGACATCGCAAGTCTAAACATCAAGAAACAAATCCTCAACAATTACTCTTTCAGCAAGGTTTCTGAGGAATTTAAGGAAAACCCAGTATATGAAGCCACTTTCAGCGACAGGCTTGTTAAACTTGTAACTTTAAACGAGGAGTCTGTCTATGCCCAAAGCATAACGAATTTTTTCCCTAACGCTAAACTTATAGTTTTCATTTCCAGACACAGCAGTGCCAGCGGAACTCCAACACTTTCAATGCATACCCCCGGTAACTTAGCAGAGGCAAAGCTGGGTGGAATCCCAAGAAAGGTTTCTGTTTCACCTGCAAACGCCATGAGACACGCTTTGAAGGCAATGGCTCGCCTCAAAGAAGAAATGCAGCTTGACTATGATGTTTGTTATGAATGTACTCATCACGGGCCTTCATTAAACGTACCAACAATGTTCACTGAACTCGGAAGTTCACCTACCCAATGGAAAGATTTAGAGGCGGCTGAGGCTGTTGCCCACGCAACCATAGAAGCCGTTTCAAACTTCAGCAATTTCCCAGCTAAAGCAGTGATTGGCATAGGCGGACCCCACTACAACAACAAATTCACTCGAATAGCATTAAAAGACGATTTAGCTTTTGGACACATGATTCCGAAATATGCCCTTCCACACATAGATCTGGAAATTCTTAATCAATGCGTAGAAAAGACGTTAGAAAGGGTTCAGTTGGCAGTTTTAGATTGGAAAGGAATAAAGGGTGAACATAAACCAAAGCTTGTTGAAACACTCAAGAAAATGAACATGCCCTTCAAGAAGGTCAAACATTAAAATGCTATTTTTATAGTGGATTTTGGAAGGGAAAAGTTAATAGAATTGTCTGGCTTATCTATCAAAACCGATAGCCACAGTAACATTTATATCACGATTAAAATGTTGAGTGTGCGATGAACCATGGGTGTAAGGTCATTCCTATCCCAATGTGCGAGAACTTTAAAGCTGGCTGTAAAACCTGGAAAAAGTGAGCTCTGGCTATCAATAAAAATATGCTTCCTAGGCATGGGCGCAATTGGGCTAATCGGGTATGTAATTAAACTGTTGTCTGCAGTTCTGCAACAAGCTCCTCTAACTTAGAAGGAAGAAACCTTAATGGAAAAAAGCGAAAAAAAGCCAGAAACAAAGATTTTTGCCGTAAGAACAACAACGGGACAAGAAAGAAACGTAGGCAAACTTGTCGCTGCAAAGATTGAAATGAAAAAAATTCCGATTAAAGCGATTCTTGTTCCTGAAACGTTAAGGGGTTACGTTTTCATAGAAGCCAACGGCCCACACTTCGTGGAAGAAGCTATAGCAGGCATAAAACATGTGCGATCGAGGGTTCCAGGTCTCGTAAGCTTTTCAGAAGTTGAAAGATACATTATCAGAAAACCAATAATTGAAGAATTAAGTGAAAACGACATAGTAGAAGTAACAGGTGGACCGTTTAAGGGAATGCGCGCAAAAATAACCCGCATCGACAAGACAAAGGAAGAGGTTACGCTTGAGTTGTTGGAGGCAACTTTCACACTGCCAATAACCGTTCATTCCGACTACGTCAAGCTAGTTCAAAAAGCAAAAAGTGAAAGTGGTGAAGTTTAGATGAGTGAGAAAAAAGTTGTGGATCTACTTGTAAGCGGAGGACAAGCAACAGCTGGACCGCCTTTAGGACCCGCTCTAGGTCCGCTGGGCGTAAATGTCTTGGAGATTGTGAACAAAATAAATGAACTCACGAAAGACTATGCTGGAATGAAAGTTCCCGTGAAGGTCACCGTTGACCCTGAAACTAAAGAGTTTGACGTTAGCATTGGAACACCAACAACATCCGCCCTTATCGTGAGAGAACTTAAAATTGAGAAAGGTTCAGGAACGCCCAGCACGGAGAAAGTTGGAAACCTTACTATGGAACAAGTGGTACGTATATCTAAGCTTAAACGTCCAGAGTTTTTGGCAAAAACCTTGAAGGCTGCGGCAAAAGAAGTACTTGGAAGCTGTGTGAGCATGGGAGTTACGGTTGAAGGCAAAGATCCGCGTGAAGTGCAAAGAGAAATAGACGAAGACAAGTATGATGAGTTATCCCAATAAAAGCGAGGAATAAGATAATACTTTTATAACCGCATTCCATTTCCTCATTGCCCGAGGTCCCCTTAAAATGCCCCTAGACCAAAAAACAATAATAACCGCAATCAAAGAAGCAAAAGAAAAATCCAAAAAAAGAAATTTCACTCAATCAGTTGAACTAATTCTAAATCTTAAAGACATTGACATGAAATCGCCTGAAGGAAGAATTCAAGAGCGAATAGAACTACCACATCCATCGCCGGAAAAACCGAACAAAATATGCGTTATTGCAACAGGAGAGCTAGCCTTAAAAGCAAAGAGGGCGAAAGCGGACCTTGTCATCGGAAAGGATGAACTTGCAGGATTAGCCGGTAGAAAGAAAGAACTGCGAAAAATAGCTAATGATTACAACTTTTTCATGGCAGGAGCTCCTCTAATGTCCCGTGTTGGCAAAACATTAGGTCCCGCCTTAGGTCCTAGAGGAAAAATGCCTGTGCCTGTTCCACCAACAGCAGATATATCTGGTTTAATAAAGAGATATCGCAAAATGGTTTTTGTAAGGATGCGTAACCAACCAGTCATAAGATGTCGTGTTGGAACTGAAAGCATGAAAGAAGAGGAAATAGCTGAAAACGTTCAAACAGTCTTAAAGACTATAGAGGGAAAACTCAAAAGAGGAACGAAAAACATCAAAACCGTCTATCTCAAAACGTCTATGGGCAAACCCGTGAAGATTACATAAGAGAGGAAAACAAATGCCATCCCAACAGGTTTTGCAGAAGAAAATCAGCGAAGTTGAAGAAGTCGCACAGTTAATCAAAAAATACAAAGTTATTGGAATAGCCAGCCTACAAAAGGTTAGGGCAGCCCAACTGCAAGAGTTCAAAAAAAACTTGGCGGATAAAGTTTTCATGCGGGTCATACAGAACACTCTAATGAAAAGGGCTATTGAAAACTCTAAGGAAAAACCTGAACTGAAAAAACTTATGGAATACTTAGAAGGGTCGAACATTTATCTATTCACAGATTTAAACCCGTTCAAACTTGCATTACTTCTTGAAAAAGGCAAAGTTATAACGACAGCCAAATCTGGCGACATAGCAGCCTTTGATGTCACAGTACCAGCTGGAAATACTGCACAGCCACCGGGTCCAATAATCAGTCGGCTTAACGCTGTAGGCTTGCCTACAAGAATAGAGTCTGGAAGCGTATGGATAAGCAAGGACACATTAGTCGCTGAGAAAGGCGACGTCATTTCCGAAAGACTCGCAAGCATCCTATCAAAGCTTGGAATAAAACCGGTTGAAGCAGGACTTGCAATGAAAGTTGCGTACGATGAGAACTTGATAATAACTGAGGAACAACTTCGAATAGACCTGGACGAAATTAGGCGAAGCATCGAAAACGCCCATGCAGATGCTTTTGGTTTGTCCCTGAGCGTAGCCTATCCAACAAAGGAAAACATGGAAACGCTTATGCAAATCGCCCATCAGGAAGCATATGCGCTTGCAATAGATGCGGTTATATCTACTAAAGAGACGATAAAGGACTTGATTAGAAAGGCACATGTTGAAATGCTAAGTTTAAGTTCTGCTAGTTCGCGTCTTTTGGATGATGAATAATAGTTTTTCGATGATGTTTAGTAGGAAGTTAAGTAGGCGGAGAGTGGCGTTATTCTTTTGGCATTTCTCTTAGGTTTTTTATGTCCGTTTTGTTTATTGCTCCTATTAAGGGTGCTGTTGTTGTGTAGGTGGTTAGGAAGATTAGTGCTCCGATGATTAGTTTTAGCGTGTGCGCTAAAATTTTTATTGGCAATCTATTACGTGTTCATTGTACGGTTTCAAGTATTTATTTTAGTAATGTTTAAAAGGTTGATTTGATTTATTACTTTTGGTGATGTTATTGGGTACCGTTACTGTTAAGGTTGACGAGAAGTTGAAGAGAACAATGAGTGTGGTTAAGATCAATTGGTCTGAGTACATTAGGGAGGCGATTAGGCGGAGGGTTGACTTGGAGGAGAGGAGGCGTGCGGCTGAAAAGCTTCTTGAGGGTTTAAGGGCTGGGAAGCATGTTGTTCCGAAGGGTTTTATAAACGAAACCATAAGGGAGATGAGGGAAGCTCGTTGATGACTTACGTGATAGATGCCTCTGTTGCTTCTAGGTTTCTGTTGGTTGAGGATCTATCCGACAAAGCGGGATTGATTTTGGAGGGTTTTCTTGAGGGAGCCTTTGATTTGAGAGCTCCGAAACTGGTGGTTTATGAGGTGGGAAACGCTTTATGGAAGGCTGTTAAGCAAGGGTTGATAGATCTTGATGAGGCTGTGGAAAAGTTTTCGTACTTTATGGGGCTTAAGATGGGTTCTGTTGAGTTGGATGGAGAAGCACATAAAGAGGTTCTGAAGTGGAGTGTGAAGAACGATGCGACTTACTATGACAGCGCGTATGTGAGGTCTTCCAAGAGGGTTGGGGCAACCCTCCTAACAGCTGACGACACCTTATACGAGAAGGCCAGAAAAGAAATTTCAACCATGCACCTAAGAGACTACAGGAAATGATGGATTCGAATATCGTTGTGATGTTTTTGAGTTCCATTTTTTCGTAGCCTATGAAAGCGGATTGAGCGGCTGTTAATAGGGCTCCTGCGAAGATTGTGAGAGATGCTATTTCGATTAATGGTTTTATTTCTGAACGGTTGAAAATGTTCGTTGCTAAGAAGCCGGCGCGCGCGCGAGTTTAGCTGGTTGTTTTTCTTGCGAGTTCTAGTGCCTTTAGTTGGGTTGAGACGAGTATGTTGCCTTTAACGCCTTCTTGCCAGAGTATTTCAAGGGTTTCTCTGGTTGGAGTTCCCAGAAGCTCCGAGGCTTCTCGTAGAGAGACCTCGCCTTTCTTGTAGAGCTGGGACACGTATTGTTTAACCCCTAGGTGGAGAAGCTGTCTAATCACCGTTGACTCATCTAACCCCTCTTTGTTGACTCGGAATTCTATTACTTTAAGAAGATTCTTAGGAATTCGTGTAGTTTTCGGAACCATACTCAAAGAGATTCACCTCCTCTTTCAATCTCAAGTTTAGAAAGGATGTATTCTTCGTCACTGACCATCGGTTTGATGTTCTCTAAAAGCTCCAAAGCTTTCGCTTTATCTATTCCACCCATCCTCCAAGTGTATATTATTAAGGCTGTAGGTGTGATGCAAGGTATGCCTATCTCCTTCATTTTCTTAATGAATTTCTGGTCGTCGCTGGCGATGGCTGTAGATCCTCCCTTCTGAAACAGGCTGTAGACGTCAACCTCTCCCCCTTTGAGCCTAAGTGTTTGTGTAACATGATGAATCTTAGGGGACGTATGTTTTGGTTTAACCATGATTTTTCCTGCTTTAATATTCTTCTCGATCTCTAACGGATCGGGATAGCCATAGGCTTTGCCTTCATCTACGGTTTCTGTCTTGACTATTTCTGGTATGATCACTTTTATGTGCATTGAGACATCTCCTTTTTCATTTCCGTTAATGCCTCGTGGATTTTTAGCGGTTTATTCTTTAGTGTTTGATAAGCTTTGTTGATGTTGAGTGAGGAGTCTTTTGGTCTTTTGGCGATCCATTTGATCTCTTTGGATGGTACAGGTGTTATGAGATTCTTGTCTAAGCTGAAGGTTTCAGCGAGGAGTTTAGCGAATTCGTATCTGTTTAGGCGTGTGGCTCCGGTTAAGTGGAAGATTCCTGTTAGTTTTCGTTCTAAGACTTCAAGAATCATGTTTGCCAGATTGGTGTTTAGTGTGGGTGAATTCCATTGGTCGGTTACGATTTTCACTTTTTCTTTTCTTTTAAGTTTGTCCAATAGCCACAATGCGAAGTTTATTTTGCCTGTTGCTGGAATTGATCCGTAGATGACGCTGGCTCTGGCTATGCAATATTCATGCGTTAAGTTTCTAACGGTTTCTTCGCCTTTCAGTTTGGTTATTCCGTAGTGGTTGATTGGGGCGGTTTTGTCTGTTTCTTTGTACACTCCTTTTTCTCCATCGAAGACGTAGTCTGTGGAGATGTAAACGAGAAAAGCATGGTATTTTTTGCATAGTTCAGTCGTATTTCTCGTTCCTTCTACGTTTATTCTCCAAGCTAGTTCTTTTTCTAATTCGCATTTGTCCACGTTAGTTAATGCAGCCGCGTGCACTACGGCTTCAGGCTTTATTTTTTCGAATGTTTTTTTGACGGCTTTTCTGTCGGAGACGTTAAACTGGATGGGTGTTCCGCGGTGAGGTTTGTGTTGATTGTATGCGGAGTATACTTCGTAGTTTTTTCTGGTGGCTACTTCTGATAGTTTTGAGCCGAGTAAGCCGCTTGCGCCTGTGATTAGCAGTTTCAATGGGTATCCCTAGGTTTCCAAGGTGTGGGGTGAAGGATTCTTTCTGTTGCTAGCGGTTTCCACCACCATTCGTTGTTTACGTACCAGTTGATGGTTGTTTCTAATGCTTTTTCGAAGGAGAATTTTGGTTTCCAGCCTAGTTTGGATCTGATTTTTGATGAGTTTAGGCTGTATCTTATGTCGTGTCCTGGGCGGTCTTCTACGAAAGTTATTGAATCTTCTGGTTTATGCAGTGTCGCAAGTATCTTTCTAACAATTTCGATGTTGGGAATTTCGTTTTCTGCTGAGATGTTGTAAATTTCACCTGATTCTCCTTTTCTTAGGACAAGGTCTACGGCTTCGCAGTGATCTTGCACGTGAATCCAGTCCCTAACGTTTTCTCCGGTGCCATAAATTGGGACTGATAGGTTTTTTAGTGCTCTGATGATGGTTTTGGGGATAAGTTTTTCAGGGATTTGATAAGGTCCATAGTTGTTTGTACATCTTGTGATGGCCAAGTTTAAGCCGTATGTTTTATGATAGGCTATTACGAACATGTCTGCGGCTGCTTTAGATGCAGAATACGGGTTGGATGGTTTAGGCACGTCATTTTCTTTGAATGATCCCTCTCGTATTTCGCCGTAGATTTCGTCTGTGGATACTTGGATGAGTTTGACTTTGTCGTTGTGTTTTCTGATGGCTTCTAAAAGAGTGAACGTTCCTATCGTGTTGTTTTGAATGAAGAATCTAGGGTCAGCTATGCTTCTGTCTACATGTGTTTCGGCTGCTATGTTAACTACAGCGTCTACTTGTTTGATTATTTTGTTTATGGGTTCTGAATCGCGGATGTCTCCCTTGATGAATTTGTATCGTTTTTCGTTTTCTAGGTCTTTGAGGTTTGCTGGGTTGGCACCTATTCCTACTTTGTCTATGTTAGTCACTTCATAGGCGGGATGCTTTGAGATTATGTACCTGCAGAAGTTGCTTCCGATAAAGCCTAATCCGCCTGTTACAAGGATTTTCAAGGCCAAGCTTCCTCTATCGATTTAACAATCTCTTATTTATATGGTATAGTAAGCCAGTCCCAGGGTTTGCCGACTCTTGGGTCATCTTTTTTGTCGTTGATGGATTCTGGTATGAGTGTTTGGTCGTTCCATGGTCTACGTTCTTCATCGGGGTTTTGGTAGTTGTAAAGTTTGGTAGTGAAGTAAAGGAGGAAAGCTGTTTCGTTTCCTATGACTTTGAAGCCGTGCCAATAATGTCCGGGGACTCTTACTATTTGTGGGTTTTGGCCTGTTGAAATTGTTTCGTTTAGTTCTTTTGTTTCTTGGTTGTAAGCACATATTTTTAGGGCGCCTTTTAGGACTATGAAGTAGTCTGTTTGTCCTCTTAGGTGTCTGTGCCAGGCTCTGATGATGCTTGGATAGCTTATGGAGAAGTTGGCTTGGACGAAACGGTCTTCGTTTAGGATGTCTTTCCAGTCTTCTCTCATAAGTTCTGTGAAGGAACCTCTTTCGTCGTTAAATCGCTTTAACGGTTTGACAATTATTCCTTTTAACATGTTTTTCACCTTTATAACTCGACGTATGTTCTTTCGCCTAGGATGAATTTTTTTCCGTGCGGTGTGTTGTTGTTGGAGATTATTTTTGAGTATGGTGCAATTAGGCTGTCTGTGATTCTGTCGTTTATGTTTATGGTGCAGTTGTCCATGATTATTGAGTTTTCTATTTCGCCTTTTTTGATTGTGCAGTTGTTTCCTATGCTTGTGTATGGGCCTATGTAGACGTTTGGTTCTATTGTTGTGTTTTCTCCTATTATTGTTGGGCCTCTGATTAGGGCGTTTTCTTTTATTGTTGTGTTTTTGCCTATTGTTACTCTGCCTTGTATTGATGAGTCGTTTTTGATTTTGCCTTTTATTTCGGGTTTTAGTTCATCTAGAACAAGTCTGTTGGCTTCTAGGATGTCTTCTGGTGTGCCTGTGTCTTTCCACCAGCCTTGTACGATTTCGTAGCCTACGTTGTAGCCGTTTTCTAGTAGCAGTTGGATTGCTTCTGTTATTTCGAGTTCTCCGCGCCATGATGGTTTTAGTTGTTTTATCATTTTGAAGATTACGGGTTTGAAGAAGTATATGCCGGTTAAAGCATAGTTGCTGGGTGGTTCTTTAGGCTTTTCTATAAGCTGTATCAATTTCCCATTTTCATCAAATTTTGCAACGCCGAATCGTTGCGCTTTTTTTACTTTGCATAAGAGTATCATTGTGTCGTAAGTTGACTTTTCGAATTTTCTGACGAAGTGTTTAATGCCTCCTTTTATTAGGTTGTCTCCCAAATAAACGATGAAGGGGTCGTTGTTTACGTATTCTTCGCATAGGCTTACCGCATGGGCTATTCCCTTTGGCTCGTCTTGGCGTATGTATTGAATTTTCACACCTAATTTTTGACCATTTCCATAATGTTCTTTTACCTTTTCCGGGTGGATGCCGCCGAGGACTATGGCTATTTCGCGTATGCTTGAGTTTCGAAGGTCTTCCAGTACATACTGTGAGATTGGTTTATTTGCGACCGGAATCAGCTGTTTTGGGCCTGTGTGAGTTAGTGGTCTAAGCTTTGTTCCATATCCACCGTGAAGAATGACGCCCTTCATGTTTAAACATCCTTACGCAAATAGGTTGTAGCATTTCATGTCATAAGTTTTGTTGTTTCGGCGTGTGTGTGCAGTTGTTTTTAGGTCCCTCTATTTGGAGCCTGATATGGTTGATTGTGGGTTGTTTTTGTTTTGGTTATGTTTTTTGGGGTTTCGCGCGTTTTCTGTGTTCCTCTTCAAGAAGCCGTGGCTTTTTAGGATTTTAGCTTTGACGCGCGGGCTACGCTTATGCGTGAGGTCTTCTTGTAAGGAATGGATAATTGTGGGGAGGGTGTTTTGTAGGAACTCTATGGTTTCGGGTGGAGGATTGTTCTCGAGGAGCTGGCGGAGGAACTGTTGAAGGGGGATGAACCGTTTGTCTTTCTTGGTTAATGGTTGGAGTAGCGTGTTTATTTGATCTTGCAGTTCTTCAGCGGGTTCTTGCGGTTTTTCAATCGCTACTTCTATGATCTTTAGACGGAAGAGGGCGACTATATTGTGAGGGTGCTGATGCCGCGCGTGCATAATTAATTTCTGGTATATCAAAGTTTTTTCTCGCACATCACACAGACGGGAATTCTATACCGTAATATATGAAACCTAAATCTTCAGCTTCATGAGGATTTATTCTTCTTCCATCGACGATAGCTGGCATTTCGTTCATTGACGCTTTGATTTCTTTAGGGTTTAGGTTTTTATGGGGGTGATTTAAATAGGGATGTATTGTTATCTTTTGTGTGGGTGTTTTCTTGGCTGAGGTTGACGAGGATGTTCGGTTTGAGAGGGATTCGGAGTGGTTTTCTAAGCATTATAGGGATTTTCAGGTGGATTATCCCAATAAGTATGTGGCTGTCTTAGATAAGCGCATTGTTGGTGTTGGGGATGATGGTGAAAAGCTTTACGTTGAGGTTGTGGGGAAGTATGGGCGGGATCCGGTTATTGACTTCATTAAGGATACAAAGACTATTCAGGTTGGCAGGCTTAGAGCGAGAGTTCTTGTATGAGCTTTAAGGAGTGGAAGATTTCCTCCACGGCTATCGAGCCTGTGGACATTGAACCTCTACGGGAAATCCCCGCAAGTTCGGTGATTGAAACAGGAAGCCACCCTTTTTAAAGGGTGGTAGTTCACAATAACGAGTTACTTTACAGAAAGGGTGAGGAAAGGGTTGGTTCTTTGGAGAAGAATCAGATAGTGATGAGTTACGATAGGGAGGCTGATGTGGTCTATATCAGTTTTGGCAGGCCTAGGAAGGCTGTTTCTGAGGAGATAGATCCTTATGTTATGGTGAGGAGAGACCCAAAAACCAAGGAAATTCTAGGCATAACCATAACTAACTTTTCCAAATACTTCGAAGTGAAAAAGCAGCTAAGCATAAAAGTGTCTGCATGGTAGTGGCGTGTGTCCTCTTTGCTTGAAGACGGCATTAATGTTTTAGAGGTCTTTTGGATGCACTTTTTGGATTAAGTCCACTTTGTCATATTCTTTGTCTTCGCTGATTATTTTTGGTATGTGCTGTTCAAGCATTGTTGCCACGTTTATTGCGTCTTTTGGTCGTTTGAGGGGTGTTATCTCCATGATTTCGAGGGCATGCTCAAAAATAGTTAAGTTCATTTCGTATTTCTTAATTCTGGTCATTTTCAGATAGTCGTGGGTGACACGGAGGGCTGTTGATGTGGAAGTGAGTTTGGACAAGATGAAGAGGGTTTCTTCTAAGGTTTCTAAGCTGGTGGCTACGTTTATTTCTCCTTTCGCTGCTTTGGTTATGATATTTAGGCATTCTTTGTGGTGTTCTGCTTTCTTGTCTATGGCGTGGATGAGCGTGGTGGAGTCTAGGAAATAAGTGGGCTCATTCATGTTCAAAGTAGCGTGACCCTGCCTATGTTGCGAGAAACTGTTTTAATCGTTCCTCGTCTGCTTTCTTTTTTAACTCTTCCGCGGATAGTCCTATTGATATTGTTTTTGACAGTTCAGTTAGGTCTTGCAGCGGGTCTTCGGAAACTTTGTGGAGGTGTATGTTTAATTCCTTGCCTTTTGCGATTATGATGGCTTCGTCTCCTGTGCTTACTTTGTAGGCTTCTCGTAGTTCTTTGGGTAATACGATTCTTCCTTGCTTTCCAACCCTTACCTTATATACTGATGTCATGTTTGTTCCTCTATGTCCATAAAATAGGCAGTGGCATTATTTAAGTTTGGTGGTAAACTCTTTAACCCACCGATTGCCCTCTTCTTTCTTTGCTGCCCATAATCATGACACAACGAGTGACTTATACGCGTGAAAAGCAGCAGCTCACACCGCATAAAATCTGCCAGCTGCTAAGAGCCTTCTGGCGACAACAGCCTTACGTGAAGCCTGAGGGCTGCCCATATTTTTCCCAAACCGAGAGGATAGACCTATATGCCAAAACACAAGCGGAAAACAGGTAAATTCTGACCATACGTCCGCCCCTTAATCTGGGAAAAGGCGCAGGAGCTTTACCAAATGGAGCAAGCCACAAGCATGGGCGAGGATTTTAAAGGCGTAACAGCAACTCGGAAAGAGCTTCGGGAAAGCGGATACTTCTATGAGGCTAAATTAATTGTTTTGCGGAATCTTTGGCGGGAGAAGAGGGGTTTATCCGTCTTGGAAGAAGAGGAAGCAATGCGTGGGAAAATGTTCTGATAAGAATTAGAGGGTTTTTAGTTCGGTTATTAGGTGTTTGGTGGCTTTTCTTATGGCTTGTTCGCTGTTGTGTTTGGGTTTCCATCCTAACGCTTTGATTTTGTCTATGTCGAGTAGCATGTTTTTGACGTCTCCCATCCAGCCTCTTCCACCGTCTACGCCTCCTGTGAAGGTGAGCTTAACATTTTTTAGACCCATTTCTTCGATGACAATGTCGGCTACGGTCTTTACATCCACTTGATCCTCAGAGCCTACGTTATAAATTTCAACTTGCCCGGTTGATTTTTCTAGTCCTAGGAGCATGGCTTCTATACAGTCACTTATGTATAGATAAGATTTGTTTTGGGTTCCGTCTCCGAGTATTTCGAGTTCTTTGGGGTTGGTCTTTAGTTTTTGGGTGAAGTCGTAGGTTACGCCGTGTTTGCTTCTTGGGCCTACGATGTTGGCTAGGCGGATGATTATGGCTTTGAAATCGTACGTGTAGGCGTAGGCTGAGATTAGTGCTTCGCAGGCTAGTTTAGATGCTCCGTAGGTGGATATGGGTTTTAGTGGAGCGTAGTCTTCGGGTGTAGGCATTTTTGTAGGTTCACCATAAACTGTGGATGTAGACGTGAAGATTAGTGTGGGTTTGTTTTTGGTTTTTCTGAGGTGTTCTAGGAGGTTGTGTGTGGCTACTGTGTTTTGTTGGAAGTGGATGTTTGGGTTGGTTAAGCCCACTCTGACCTCGGGATTTGCTGCCAAGTGAAAGATTGTTTCAAAACTGTTTTTTCCTATTTTTGTGGGGTCAGCTGGATTTAATAGGTCGCCTTTTATGAAGGTGAAGTTTGGATTGTTGAGCCAAGGTTTAATGTTTTGCAGGGTTCCAGCGGTGAGGTTGTCGAAAACGCTGACTTTAGCTTCACGGGTTATGAGGGCGTCGATGAGGTGGCTGCCGATAAAGCCGACTCCACCAGTCACTAGTGCTCTCTCGAAATTTTTAGTTTTCATGATGGTAAACAAATGATGTTATGTCCCTTAAATAATATGTTTTCTTTGCTAGAACTGAAAGATGGTTATTAGTTTTTCGATGATGTTTAGTAGGAAGTTAAGTAAATGGCTTAGGGGTCCGAGTTCGCTTAGCATTTCTCTTAGGTTGTTTACATCGGATCTGTTTATTGTTCTTGTTGATAGGGTGATTGTGAGGAAAGTGAATAGGAAGATTGTTGCTCCAACGATTAGTTTTATCCAGTTGCTGAAGCTTAGTTGAGATAGGATTATGTAGGTGATGGTGGCGGCTGTTGCGGATGATAGGAGTATTTTGGCTGATGATGTCCAGTCTATTGTGGCTGTGAAGTGTTTTTTTACATACCAGAGTGCTATGGTTAGACTTGGGATTCCAGCGGTGAGGGTTGTAATGATTAGGCCTATGATTCCGAGTTTTGGGATTAGCAGTAGGCTTAGGGGGAATCCGATTGTTGCGGTGACCAGGGTGAGTTTTAGGGTGACTTTGGTTTTTCCTTGGCTGTTTATGAGGTTTCCGAGGCTTAGGCTTCCGAATGCTGGGTATATGTAGCTGATAGCGATTAATGCCAGAAATAATGGTGCGTCGCTGTATTTTTCGCCGAAGAGTGTGAAGACGAGGGGTTTTGATAGGGCCATGACGGCTGCTGCTGCTGGTACGACTAGGAGGGCTGCGTATTTTACTGAGAACTGAAAGACGTTTCTTAGTGTTTCTTTTTCTTTTTGTGGGTTTAGTTTGGAGAATGCTGGGAACAGTACGGTGGCTATTGGTGTGGAGAAGAAGGTGATTAGAACGGCGAAGTTCATGGCTGCTGAGTAGTTTCCGATCATTGGGTCTGTGCAGTGGATGGCCATTAGAAAATTGTAGAATTGCATGAGAGATCCGCTTAGGATGGCTGAGATTGACAGTGGCAGTCCGTATTTGAACATGGTTTTTATGGTTTTTACAATTTTTGGCTTGTCATTGTTTAGTCTGCGTAGTTTTTTGTAAAGGGCCAGATAGAGGATTAGGATGCTGATTATTCCGGCGGTTAGGAAGGCTGCTGTGGATCCGAGGATTGCTCCGAAGGCTCCGAAGCCGAGGATTACGAGGAGAGGTGCTAAAACGGTTTTGAGAGTGGATCGGCAGATCATTGTGATGCTGTTGAGTTCCATTTTTTCGAAGCCTGTGAAGGCGGATTGAGCGGCTGTTAGAAGGGCTCCTGCGAAGATGGTGAAGGATGCTATTTGGATTAGGGGGTTTAAATCAGGACGGTGGAAAATGTTTGTTGCTAGGAAGCTGGATAGCAAAAATGAGGTGAAAGAGAGGGAAACGCCCATGACTAATTCGAAGAGCAGCCCGGAGACTAGGATGCTTTTTACATCTGCAGTTTTGTTCTCTGATTTGTATTGGGCTGTGTATTTTATTATTGCTGAGTTTACGCCCCAGTCTCTGAAAAGCGTTATGAGGCTTGGAGCCATCAAGGCGATTGCGACTATGCCGTATTCGGGTGGAGACAGAAGCCTTGCGATTATTATGACGCCTATGGCTGATATGATTGTTGAAATGGTTAAGCCCCAGAAGAGGTTGAATCCGCCCTTAGCTGAAACTTTAGCCATCTTGATTGCTTTTGTCACCAGATCTTTCTCCTAACATGTTTTTCTTCATTTAATATTTATGAGGTTGCTGAAAACTTTTAGGGAAACTTTAAGATATTGGATGGAACATGTTGAGTTTGTTTTGAAAGAATTTGTGAAAGAAGAATGTGAGGGGGGGACGTATACGCCGGAAGAAGAAGAAATTAAAAGAAGATTAAAAAGGTTGGGTTACCTGTAAACCGTCTTGCTTTATTTTTTTCCTTATGCTTTCCTCGTGTTGAACGGTTATTTAGGTTTATGGAGAGTTAATATCAAAGTTTGGTTTTTCGTTTATAGTTATGTGTGTTCTTTCGCATATGATGAATTTTTTCGTGTGATGTATTGTTTGTGGTGTGCCTCATTTTTCTATTAGCCCTCCTCTCTACGTTTTTCAGTTTTTGGTTTTGTTTAAAATCGTGGGAGGGTTATATGGCTTTTATATTTTTACGAGTTTTGTTTTTCTTTTGTAAAAGTGGGCTTTTTCTGGTGGTTGTACGTGGATTTCGAATGGTTCTTTTATTCCAGTCTTCCAGAGTTTGGAGTGCACTTTAGCTGGTTCTGCCTTTGTGATTATGAGAATGTCTATGTCGCTTGAGTAGTTATGTTTTTTCTCTACAACTGATCCGAATAGGTAGACTTCTGCGTTTG
This sequence comes from uncultured Candidatus Bathyarchaeia archaeon, assembly GCA_964598485.1. Taxonomy (GTDB): domain Archaea; phylum Thermoproteota; class Bathyarchaeia; order Bathyarchaeales; family Bathycorpusculaceae; genus SOJA01. Next base: position 175,110 of record CAZRCD010000001.1, on the reverse strand, counting down.
AATCAAGTTTTTTGATTGTTTTTTTGATGGTTTGTAGATGTTTCTTTAGGTTTCTGAAGGCTTCTTGTCTTTTTAGAGCAGTTTTTACTAAGATTTCATGTGACATTTTTCATTATTTCCTTAACTGTTTTTGTTAGTTTTTCTGCTTCTTGTTTGGTGAATTCTCTCATTACGTATCTAGACGTTATATAGGCGTCTTCTAGCATGCCCAGTTCCAATAGATAGTTTTTGAGTGCGTTTTTTATAATAGGTTTTTTGTTTTCAGGGACTATATCTGACAGTATTTCTAAGAGGCCTCTGACACTGTGTGTTCTGGGGTAGTCGATGCCTTCTGCTAACGTTTTCGACTTTAAAAATAATTGTAGGGTCTGTTCGAGGCTGAAGACTGCGAGGTCGTAAAAGCCTTTGCTTGTTTGATATTCAGCTGTTTCAAGAAATTCTTTCGATCTTTTAAGTAGGTGTTTTTCCTCCTCTTTTCTAGTCATAGTGTACCCTTCTTTCTTGACATAAAACTATTGGTTATAAATATTTAAGTGTGTGAGTTTTGTTGTTTGGCTTAGTTTTCACCTACCCCTCCCCCCTAGGTTTTTGTGGCTGTTTTGTGAAATCAAGTGAGGTTTAATAGCTTAGAGGATTACGTTGAGTTTGTTTTAAGAGAAGTTTTGCGTCAAGAAAATGGGAGAAACGGAGGGAGTCAGATTTTGTTGTTGTGGATGCGATGGGGATTTTTGAGTGGGGCAGGTTTCCGCATGGAACATGTTATGCGATTGAACGTCAGATGAAAAGGCTTAGATTTGGTTACCGAATAGACAAGGCTGAAATTCCAGATCTTGATGGTGCACTTGCTCGTTATGTTGATGCTTGTGGAGCCTAATATGTTTTGTTTGGTTTGGGTTTTTGCGTAGTTTTTGGATGAAGTCGTGGATTACACCATGTCTATTTCTTGGACCGACATGTTGGCTAGTCGGTAGATTACTGCGTTGAAGTTGTATGTGTGTGCGTAGGCGGTGATGAGGGCTTCGCTGGCGAGTTTGGTTGCTCCGTAGATGGAGATTGGTGTGAGGGGTGAGTGGTTTTCTGGTGTGGGGATTTTTGTGGGTTCGCCGTAGACTGTGGATGTTAATCAAATTCTTTCATATTTTGTCTAGTGCTTCATAGAAGTTGTAAACAATACTTGGTGAAAGCCAGAAGCCGTCTTCAAGCATTTGCTTAAATAACTTTTTTGCCCGTGTTTTGTTTATTATTTTTTCTTTAACGCTTTCTAGAAGCACGTATAAAATCCCTTTAGGTTTTAGTCCTAGGACTTTACTTACTTGGTATGCGTCTTCATCGTTGGTTAAAATTGTAGAGATGTTTTTCTCTAAGGATAGGGCTATTGCTTGACGTTCTACTTCTCCTAGCTCCACTTTAAATTTTGCTTCAACCTTCTTAACAGTGCCTACAAATTTTGTAGCAGGTTTACAGAGTTTTATCCATCCATCTTGGACGGCTCTGCTGATTATTTTGGCATCCTTGAAGCCCTTTTCAAGTCCAAGAGTTACCGTTTCTTTGTAGACAGCTTCAGGCACTAGTACTTCAGAGTACATTCTTTTCAAGAGGTTTAAGTTGTTGTATTTTCCTAACCATATAAGTGGGCCAGCATCCGACACTGCTGCCACTCAGTCCACTAGCTCCCTAGCTTCCTCGGCGAACCTTTCCTCACCATACCTTAAGGCAACGTTTCTTCTTTTTAGTTCAAGAAAAAGTTCTCTGTAGCCTAAACCTGTTAGTTCAGTCATCCTGCCAAAGGATATTTTACCTTTAGAGTAAAGATCTAGGGCTAAGCGTAGCTTTATTTCCTGTATGCCTAACTGCAACGCTTCCCTTATAACATCTGATTTATCCCTTTGAAGCTTCTTCGTAAGCTCTTCTAACTCTTTAAGCGCTTCTTCTGAAAGCCTGAGTGTTGTAACTTTAAGTGTCATGTTTGATACCTGTATTCTTTTAGAATACAATTGTTTATAAACTTACTCCTTTATTTTTTGAGGTTAGAGGTTAGTTTTTCCATCGTGCTTAGTGGAAGCTTAAAGGGGTCCTAGTTCTTTTAGCGTTTCTCTTGGTTTTGTATGTCTGTTTTGTTTACCGCACCTATTAGGGGTGCTGTTGTTGTGTAAGTGATTAGGAAGGCCGTTGCTCCGATGATTAATTTCATCCAGCAAGATAGGATTAGTTGAGATATGAAATTTTGTGGAACCTTAAGAAGGTTCATGTATTACTAATTGAGCGAAGAGAAAAAGTCTAGTTCTTTGATTAGTTCCTCTAGATTTATGCTGGAGCCTTCTGCTATCTCCTTTCGGGCTTCTTCAAGCTCTTTTCTTTCCTTTTCACTTAATTTTTCTTCCGGTAAGAGCATTGATCTAAGCCTTAATAGTTCGAGCCTGACTGCATCTAATTTGTGTAGCACAAGCTTCAGTTGATTTTCTGTAACCGTTACGCCCACACTTGTCACCTGAATCATATAGGAACGTTGCTCTAAATAATATTTTGTGGTATTAGAATGGTTTGGGTTGGAGTGTTCTTTTGCTTTTTCTGGGTGGATGTTTCCTAGGATTATGGCTGTTTCTGTTATGCCTGAGTTTTCTCCTATTATGCGTCTTTTATTGGTGTTTATGAAGTTGCTGAAAACTTAGTGCGCGCTAAACCGCAAAGATGATTAACGTAAAGGATTCGCTGTAGTTCAATTATTTCTGTAAATCGTGATGTGGTGTGTTTAGGTTTTTGTCCTCTTTTCTTTTAGAAGTTTAAAGAGTTTTTCTCTGCTTATTCCGGCTTCTCTTATTATTGCTCTGATTAGTGCGGGTTTGATGTCTTTCCCGGGATGAACTGGTATCACTATTCTGGTTTTTCTGTCGTTCATCATGATGATGTGTGAGCCTTTCTGGCGAGCAACTTTGAAGCCTGTCTTTTCAAGGATTTTGATTAGTTTGTGGGGTTTTAGAGGCGGTATTTTAGGCAAGCGTCTTCACTTTTTGCATTCCGACCACTCTTTGCCGCAGGAGGTCCTTTTTTTCTTCTTCTGTTAGGGTTTCCATGTAGAGTTCAATTGCCTCTTTTGTGTTTTCCATGAGTTCTTCTAAGCCGTCTCCTTGTGTGTGGCATCCGGGTAGAGCGGGTACGAAGGCTATGTATCCTCCTGTTTCGTCTTCAATGATTACTACGTCAAACTCGGACATTTTTCATCTGTGTTCAGAACTGGTGGTGGTTGATATAAAACTTTTGATGTTTGGCGTTTTTTGGTTTTTGTTGAGTTTTTGGGTGAAGTCGTGGATGACGCCGTGTTTCTTATTGGTTGTGGCGACTGAGTTAGATGGTGTCGGGTTTGATACGTGTTAAGCCTGGCACTTTGTCGTATGCTTTGTCGAATGAGATGATTGTTCTGTCTTGGTTTAGTGCGGTTGCGGCGTAGTGGGAGTCGAAGAATGTTAGGTTTAGCGTTTGTCTTAGGTATACGCTTGTGACTGCTACGTCGGGTGTCAGTGCGATGTACTTTACGTTGGGTAGGGCTGCTACGGCTGCTAGGTGTTCTAGAAGTTTGTCCTCCATTTTTTCGCTTCGGTAGATTAGCTCCATTTCGATTAGGCTTACGCTGGAGATTTCTGCTTTGATCTCTCCGTTTTCTAGTTTTTGGAAGATTCTTTCGGCGATTGCGTGGTTGGAATCGTGTTCGTTTAGAAAGGCGAAGATGGTGTCGTTTTCCAGTAGCGGCATTACGCAGTTAGCTCCTTTCTTTCTTTGCTTCTTTCTGAGCGGTTAGTTCTGCTTGTTTTCTTAGTTCCTTGAATGTTTTTTTGGTGTTAAATGCGCCGTGAAGGATTCGCAGCGGGTCAGACGGCAACGGGATTATTTTGAGGTGATCCCCAGCGTTTATGACGAGTACTTTTTTTCCTATGTCGAGGGATTCTCGAGTCTTCTTGGGAAGTGTCAGTCTTCCTTTTCGGTCAAGTTCCAGAATGCTCATTTTCCCACCTAAACATTATTTAAGTTATTGTGGGATTTAAACTTTTTTTAATTTAAGGCGGGAATAAAGTAATTCGTTGATGGTGATTGTTTGTTTGGTGTTGTTCTTTTTCGCAGGGACGTAGTGTCTGAGGTTTGGCTTATGGTTTTTGGGAGGTGAGTAGTTTTCTGGTGTTGGGATTTTTGTGGGTTCGCCGTAGACTGTGGATGTGCTGGTGAAGATTATTTTGGGGTTACTCTGGCTTTTTCTGATGTGTTCTAGGAGATTTTGGGTGGCGACTAGGTTTTGTTGGAAGTGGATTTTTGGGTTGGTGGAGCCTACTCTTACTTCTGGGTTTGCTGCTAAGTGGAAGATGAGTTCGTGGTGGTTGTTTTTTAGTTTTTTGAGGTCGGTTGGGTTTAGGATGTCGTCTTTTATGAAGGTGAGGTTTGGATTGTTTAGCCATGGTTTGATGTTTTGTAGGGTTCGGTTGGTGAGGTTGTTGAAGACGCAGACTTTGGCTCCTTGGGTTATGAGGGTGTCGACGAGGTGGCTGCCGATGAAGCTTGCTCCACCTGTCACCAGCACTTTTTCTATGGCTCTAGTTTTCGTTCTAATGAATCGATTTCTTTGACTTGTCGAATTCAATGTTATATGTGAAAATCGGTATTTGCCTTTTGTTATAGCCTTGTTGGTGTGTATAGGGTTTGTGATGGTCAAATAGTGTTTTGACATTAGATTAGAAATTGAAATGTTGAACATCAAATATGATGTGTTTTGTGGTGTTGTTGCGGGTTTCGGAATATAGAAGATTTTTACTTATGCGTTTATAAAGTTGCATACTCCAAAATATGTTAAAGGAAAAAGGAGAATACTAAAATTGAGAAAAATCAGCAAAATAATTGTTGCATTTGTACTGTTCATTACAATGATTTCAACTTCTATAATAATAAACACGGCTTCAGCATGCGATAGAGAACCTTATTGTTGCTTTTGCACACCAGGGGCAGTTTTCTATCTTGGAAAAGACACTGAGACTCAAGGTGATTGGCTAAACGCTAAGGACAGCCCTATAGGCGTATATGGAAGCTACGCGCATATTCTTCCGAACCCTCCGAGAACAAGGATGGAGATTCCTGTTGGAAACTTTTCAGTTCCTACAGGATTGTTCAACTACACTGATTATTGCTGGACATCAAGTCAGATTAGTGGTTTGCCTTTTAACAGAACAGATCCGCCCTACTGGGATGAGTATGTTTCGCTTGAACCGAGAATTAACTATACGTTAAACGGTACACTTCAGAACATAGTTGGCATAGGAGCTATACAGTATCCTGTGTTTGAATGGGCTTGGGACGACTTTAACTCTACCGACATTAGGGCTGCAAACTTTACAACGCACACTGAAGGAGGCGGACCCGGAACAAGGCTTACATGCTGGGATGACGGAAGCGAACGCGATTTGTATTACAATATGACCTCAGAGGGCTATTTCAATATAACACTGACTTTTCCTGATGGCCTCTTTATGTTATCCTTGTATGCTTACGACATGGAAGGGTGGGCACGTCCAAATCAGACAATCTACATAACTGATGAGTCTGGTGAAGTTTTAGCCTCCGCTGTAATGGAAGGGACAGAGTTTGATGAGGGCGTGTATCTACAGTTTGTGGTATGTGGACCAACGACAATTATTGTACAAGTCAAGAGGGGGCCTGAATCCGTTAATGCTTTGCTTTCCGGAGTTTTCGTTGACAAAGTTTCATGTAAGTGCAAGTGGTCTTGTTGCAGGAGTAAGGGCTTTTGGAAAACTAATCTTGCGAAACTTCTGGGCTACAGAAGAGGGCGCCCTATAGTAAGTAGAAGTGATATGGAGGAATATATTCTCTTTGCCAGTACACGGTGTCCCGCAGTTTTCGGTGGATTAACTTCGCTGGAAGATGCCTACCAAGTGTTCAAGGATTACTCTAGTTCAATGCTTTCTAAGGCTAAAGCTCAGTTGTTGGCTTTATTGTTTAATGTTGCATCTGGAAGAGCTAGTGAATATGATATTGTAGCGCCTTATTTGGCGTACAGGCTAAGATACAAGTATCCGTCCTTAGGCTTGTCTGACTATCCATTTACACTCGGAAGCGTTATTGACACTTCGTGTAGCAACATAATATCGCAAAGCAATCTGAAATTTACAAAAAATGTTTGCGAAGCTCTAAACCAATGGCACTACGCAATCATATTAAGACCTTCATAATTTCCCTTTATTTTTTCTGAAAAACTAAACTTTTATTTTAGAAATATCACTAGTTGTTTATTGATTTCTAATCTTAATTCTCTAAAGTGTTTTGATAAGTAACAGAATAGTTATTTTGACGGCCGCGCGCGGACTTTTTTGCCCCTTAAAAGTCTTCAATATCTTCTAGAGGAAGTTTTCCGTCGGACGAACGGGGAATCCAACACCGCAATATGTGAAGCCTAAATCTTCAGCTTCGCGGGGATTTACTATTCTTCTTCCATCAACGATGACCAGCTTTTCATTCGTTAACGCTTTAATTTCTTCAAGGTTTAGATTTCTGAATTCGGCGTGATCAGTTATTATGATTAGGCAGTCTGCACCTTTTACGGCTTCATGTAAGGAATTTGCCTTCTTGGCTTCGAAGCTTTCGTTACAGTATGGGTCGTAGGTGGCGATTTTGGCGCCTAAGCGTTTGAGTTCGTGGATGATTGGTTCGGCGGGGCTGTATCTGGAGTCGTCAACACCGCCTTTATAAGCGGTGCCTAAGACAGCTATTCTGCTACTTCTGATGCCTTTACCTGTATTCTTTAAGGCTTGCAAGATTAGTTTCACGATGTGTTTGGGCATGTAATCGTTGATTTGTCTAGCTGTCTTGATGATGTCATAGTCTGTGGGTTTAGATGAGTGGATTAGTAGGTATGGGTCTTTTGGTAGGCATGGGCCTCCTACGCCTGGTCCAGGTGTGTGTATGTTTACTCTTGGGTGAGTGTTAGCGAGTTCGATTACTTTTGCTACGTCTACTCCGTGTTCTTCACATATTAACGCTAGCTGGTTTGCGAAGGCTATGTTTACATCTCTGAATGTGTTTTCAGCGAGTTTGGCAACTTCTGCTGTTGCAGCATCTGTTTCCATCACTTTTTTGCAGACTGTTTTGAATAGTTCTGCGGCTATTTTTGTGCTGTTCGGACCTATGCCTCCTATGAGCCTTAGGCTTTCAACAAATTCTTTAAGGGCTTTTCCAGGAGCTATTCTTTCAGGTACATAAGCCAAGTAAAATTCAGTGTCAGCCTCTAAACCGCTTAGGGATTCAAGCTTTGGCTTAACCTTCCCTAGCATGGTTCCTGGCGGCACCGTACTGCTTATGACCACGAGCATTCCTTTCTTTAGGGTCTCTCCCACCTCTTCCAGAGCTTCCGTTAGAAAGGATAGGGTTGGCTTCTTATTCTGGTCAATTGGTGTTTGTACGGATATTATAACGGCGTTCGCTTGATTAAGAGCTTCGCTGGAGTTTAACGTAGCTTTCAGCTTACCAGCTTGAACATTGCGTGATACAATATCATTTAGACCAAGCTCGTTGATAGGGCTAACTCCGCTATTCACAGCTTTAACGACTTCGGTCTTGATATCTATGGCAATAACGTGGAATCCTGCATTAGCAAACAGTGCGGCAGTAGGCAAACCCACATAGCCCGAACCCAGCACAGTTAAACGAAAGTTTCTATTTTGAATGTTCTTAACCAGCTTTTTTATCAACTTTTTTCTTCTCCTTAGGTAATGTTCGTCTTGCTCCACTTAAAATCTGTCTTTGGTTTTGTTCTGAAACTTTAATGGAAACTCGCAAATTTTCTCGTAGACAGGCATGAAATTGTGTTGTAACTTCTTTCACTTTAGTTTACCAAGGATTCTTTTACTCTTTCGAATGTATCTGCACGGCGATGCTACGAGAACTATCTGGTATCCGAATAAGTTGGGAAATTTTTCAAACATCATCTTTAACGGTTTAATTTTGGAAATTATAAAATTTAAGGGGAAGGAGAAGTCTGGTTTAATTTTAACGCATTTTAGACCGCAATTTGTTAAAAAGTCCATAAAGTCCGGTATCGACCAGTAATGAAGATGTTCGTTACGATAGTAAAGGTATTGCTTAGGAAAGTGACCGAAGAGAAGTTGCATTCGATATTTGTAATAGGCTATGTTTGGAAATGTAAGCACAAAATAGCCATCATCATTGAGGTTCCGCTTTAATTTTTCGATAACTTTCTTCGGAGAAATTAAGTGTTCCAAAACCTCTGATAAAATAATCACTTCAAAGGAGTCGTCAAAGGGTAAGTCTTCGTTTTCAATGTCACATACAAAGGCTTTAACACCGTTTTTTCTAGCCAGTTTGACAGCACGTTCTGAAATATCAATTCCAAACACCTCATTGCTTTTCTCTATAAGGAGTTTATCTAAGAAGCCTTCTCCGCACCCCACATCCAAAATTTTCTTACCTGAGCCTACAAGAGAGGCTATTATAGAGAAGCGGTGAGGTGTGAGCTTTTCATCGTAGATGTACCCTGTTTTTTGGCGGTGTTCCCAATATTTCTCGTAAAATTGTTTCTGGTGTTTAACCATTGACGTTCCTTACTCCAAAGGTTTAGCAATGATAAAATGCACCGAATAAAGCTTAGGTCCTCTATTATTCACGAACTTCTTAAATACCATTGCAATAATATTCGTAAGTACAATTACCGGGACAAAAATAGTTCTTTGAGGAATAAAAAGTAACATCATTTGAAACAACGAAATTATGGGTTCCATAGAAGCATGTTTTATAACGCTGAAGCCACATTCCCCTAGTATTTTTCTTAAGCCTTGAAAAGTCCATCTCCAATAGTCCGTAGGCTCATGTTCTTCTATCCAGAAGCCATGTGTAGAAAGAACCAATCTACCATTTACCTCTAAAACCCGCCTTATCTCTTTCAGAACTTTTTTTGTTTCTTCTACGTGCTCCAAGACCTGTGTGCATAAAACGACATCAAAATATGAGCTTCTGACGGGGAGATTTTCAGCTACAGCAATTACATCTGCCAACTGGGAATTTTCATCAACACCTATGTAAAGTTGAGGATGTACAAAATAGCTTAGGTATGGTTTTCTACCACAACCTAAGTCAAGAATTTTAAGATTTGAACACATGAGAGCGAATTTGTGTATGTGTTTATGAAGAAATCGGAGAACCAAGTATCGATTACTTGTTATTTGCGGAGTCACCATTCCCAACCTCCGTTAAGCACGGTCAAGCCTTTTTTCGTATAATACTTGAATAGATTTGAGCTATGTTATGAACTTGTTGTTCTTCAGAGAACTTTTCCCTGTAAATCCTCAAACTTTGACTCCCAAACCTACGTAATCGGTTTTCGTCGCTCAGTATTTTTATTATAGCTTTCGCTAATTGGTTGACACTTTTTGGTTGTACGAAGTATCCATTTTTTCCATGCATGAGGGTTTCAACATTGCCTCCCACTTTTGTTGCAACAACCGGCAGACCTGAAGCCATAGCCTCGAGAAGCACCACAGCATGTCCTTCATGAAGGGATGGAAGGACGAAAACATCTGCTGCTCCATAATATGTGCTAAGCTCATTTGTAGCAATTCTTCCTGTGAAAATTACTTTGTCTTCGAGTTTAACATTCTTAACGAGGCGAATAAGCTCGTTTCTTTGAGGGCCATCTCCAATAATTATTAAGATGACGTTGGGTATATTAGTTAATATTAAAGGCAAAGCGAGTATTAAATAGTTGAAGCCTTTTCTAGGTATTAGGTTTCCTACAGATAAAATCACTTTAGAATTTTGAGATATGTTCAATTTTGATTTACAGAGAGTTTTAGAGCGGGGAGTAAATACACATCCGTCTACGGCATTATATACAACGACTATTTTATTGCTTGGTGCACCACAGTTTAACGCCAAGTTTTTAGTAGCGTTACTTACTGCTACGTTCATGTTTGCAATTTTCAAGGCAACAGTTCTGAGCAAGTTGAAAATTAAGCTGTTAGTAGGAAGGGCATCAACTCGATGTAGGGTGATAACTACAGGTTTTCTTATGAATTTTGCAAGCAGCGTTGAAATTGACCCAAAGAGGTCGATGGCGTGAACGTGGACGATGTCCGCCTTTCCAAACGCCTTAAAGAAGCTTAAAAGTTTAAAGGGATTAGGAGCGATTAAGAAACGGTTTAGTCTTACTCTTAAGACCGGGACGTCATCATTCTTATCAGCTTCCTTATCCGCTCTGCTATGAATTGTGGTGAAAACGAAAACACTTGCTCCCGCACGATGAATGCGTTTAGCGAACTCATGGACAAATATGCAGTGATAAGGATTGTCAACATAGGGATACCATGAAGAGGCTAAACACACCCGTACTCCCCGTAGGATATTCCGAGATTTATGGAAATCTACGCCCATGGAACAACACTTTCCAAATTAATGTAGACTGAATTGCTTGTTAACTCTTTAAAACCCATTCGATTTTCCATAGCTTAATTGAATCGATCCAAAATGTGTATGTCTCTTTTGGTGTTAAACCCCTGATATAGACTGATAGCCAATCTATACTGCTTAGAGTAGGCGAGCCGTAACTTCCCGTTGGATTGTTAATCGAAATTGTTATTCTTGTCCACTCATTGTGTGCAATGTTGTCTACAACGTAGTAATAATAACTAGTTGAATCAGTGAATAGAGTAATGCCTACGTCTTCTGATGGAGGAATATTAACCCAAAGTTCGAGGTCAGTAAAGTTCTCAAAGTTCCATGCTTCTGGCGGGTTAAATATTACCGCGGCCTGAGGCAAAGGTCTCTCGATTACTGTGAATGTAACCAGGATAGAGCTCGTGCCTTCAACTTTCTCCGAAGTGTCCACCATAATCGTCCCGTTACCATAGTAGGCGCATGGAGTCCAGTGGTCTGAGGATTCCGCGTCTGTGATGAGTAGCTCAGAAAGCGTTTGCTCACCGTTAGCTATGTTGGTAATATTATAGATTATAGTCTTTAGCCCCTTGTCGTTTATATGTTGGAAGACAACTTCTGACCCATAAAATGCTTGGGGATGTACATAGAGCTCTCTTAAGTTAGTGTAATATGAGGCAAAAGCATAATCGATTACAAGATATTTTGCCTTAAATTCTCTTATTAAGTTTATCAGCTCAGTGTCATTAAGATTGCTAGCGTACAAGCTTGGAAAAAGACCTACTGTCAGGCGATCGGCATACCAAGCAAAATAACTACCGTGTCTAGTCATAATGACATCGTTAGGTTGCGTGTTTTCTTTAATCCAGTGAATCGCTGAATCCCAGCCTAAATTTCGCGGATAATTCCAATCTTCCATAATTGTCTTATGCTTATCATATAACGGATATGTAAAGTTAAAGACAGACGCAAGAAGAAGGACGACGACAAATGCCGCGACGAGGTTCTTCATATTAATATGATGGACTATTTTCCCTGTTTTCACTTTGAGATTGACACGTAATCTATTTGTCATACTAAGAGTTGTGAGAGCATGTGAATAAATCATGTCAATTACTGAGGCGACTAAGACGAAACAGAACAGTGATGAGCAGACTATGAACCGCGGCTGGAACGCGTCCACCCTGATAAAGAGACCCCACCAGAGGGCTTGAAGGAGCGGAAAGGATAGAACTAATAATGTCTCTTTCAGTTTATCGACCCTGGCAAGCGACAGAAACACTAGAAACACTACCACGACACCTAGATAGCCGTAGACCCCGTCCCAATACATATTCCAGTACTTATTTACTGCTTCTAGGCTAAGAGCTCTGGAAAGTACACCTACATCTTTAGCGATATTTGAAGCCACAAGTTCCATCCCAGGTTGAGCTGAAGCCACGAATTGTTGCACCTGTGGAATAGAATTGCCAGCTATAACTCGACTGTAAACCAATGAATATAGCGCCAAAAAAAGCATAGTAAATGTGAACAGTGTATTCCTATTTTGACTCTTCTTAAGCCTCAAAAGATAAATTGCGATAAAAGCAATCATGATCAGTGATGGAATACTGACTCCTATTGTTACCCATGTTAAGTTTAGCAATACTGCATAATCTATTATAAATGAAGCTGGAAGGAGTAGCAAGAATAGTATGTCTATAAGTTTAAACTCCTTATGTATAGAGGCAATGTACATAAATAATAACGGTAAGAAAGTTAGCATGACGAGGAAGTTGAACTCCCATGCGTACCAAGCTATAAAAAGCGATAAACCGGCTATTAAAGCCATGGTTATCTTTCTTTTTGAGGAGGGAGCATAAACTAGAAGGTAAATGGTGAAGAGTATAAATAATGCGCTTGGAATTTCTGGCCCACCAACTAACCCTATATGCGTTAATAGTTCAGGAGATATCGCTGTTATCAGGGCGGCTAGTCTGGCCACATTTATGTTGAATAGCTTTTTAGTTAGCCCATACACCAACATAATGACCAACATTCCTGTAAAGATGAGCATAATCTTAGCTGAGAATAGAGATATGTCGCCTAACATGAAGAACAAAGCTATCGCAAAATAGCCGAACATATGAGTATGCATACCTGAAGAGTACGTAACGTAACTCCACGTATTATTTGGAAGGAGCATGTTCGAGTAAAAAGATCCGTTATTAACAACATTTCTCGCCATATCCAAATAGGCTGCACCGTCTGAATGCGGTGCAGGAGCCCACTGCTGCCAGTAAAGAGCCAAAACTATGTACAGTAGAATTACAACAAGAGCGGGATCGTGTTTACGTTTATTCAGCATTTTACTAATACCCAACATCAACCCGCGCATATAGGAAAGAACACTGACAAGGACTACCTCAATAATTGTTAAGGTATACATCAGAAGAGCGAAGTTTACTGGATTGCAAAAAATGTGAAGCATCCATATAACATAAACGTTTAGCAACTGAAGCATAAAGCCTAAGATAAGAGAAGAACCAATGTTCACATTCTCTTCATCTAAAGCAATGTTCGCGAAGATGAAGCCTGGCAAGAAGATTAATCCAAACAATCCAATCATAAGCCTTGCTACAAACCAGGATCCATCCAAAACCCACATTTGTGAATGTATAATGATGCCTAGAAACGATGAAAAGACTATTAAAGTGTAATTTCGTTTCAGCCTGTTCAAATTATTTACCTTTAAGATAATGATTCTCTAGGGATTTAATTAGAATATCTGTAATTATGTCGTAGTCGAATTTTTTAGCAATCAAAGGGCCCCTCCTACTGAGCCTTTCCCTTAGTTTTCGGTCAGATAAAAGCATGATTATTTTTTTTGCAACGTCGTTTGGCTCAGGTTCTACGTAGAGTAGGTCTTCACCGTGTTTATATTCGCCCTCTAATACTTTGTGTCTTGTTATGATGACAGGGATCCCTAACGCAAATGCCTCAATCACCTTTATGGGCATAGTAAGCTCTGTGGAAAGGGTACGCCTCCTCGGAACAACAAGCACATCTAATGTACTCATGAGTTCAAGGGCCTTCGCATGCGACATAGGTCCCAAAAAAATCGCCCTTCTACCCAATTTTTTAATCTTTTCTTTTAATCTTTTCATAGTCATGGGTTCGCATTCTCCGATGGTAACGTAAAGAACGACGTTTGGAAATGTCTTTTGAACTATATGCATAGAGTCAACAAGTATGTCAACGCCATTCCACCATGCCGCTGAACCTATATATCCAATTCTGTGCTCATCTGTCTCCCTTTTTTCGAGATGATTACGCCTCTGTGGAAGTTCTACAAGATTTATTCCAGCCGGTATTGTCAGCAAAACTTTTCCACGGGGTAAACCATATAACTTTTGGAGAGCCGTCTTGTATAGATCGCTCTGAACTATCAACAAATCTGCCTTATTAACCACTACGTAATTTACCCTTTCCAACAAATCCAAGATAAAATCGCTTATTATAATGTGCATATCTTTTGCCATCTCTTGAGTATAAAATCCAGCGAATTTGACACAAGTAACAGCTTTTATTTTTCGGGGAGAGAAAAAGGCTATGGCAATGCGTGGATCCCGAAGATATATAGTGTCAACTAAGCCTAGTTTCTTTAACGATACTGCCATTAACATTAATGCTAGGCTGTTAACATACATAACTAATATGTTTACTATGGCGAATAAGCTATTGACCGGGGGAGGGGAAAAATTAGGTAGCAATATTAACTTACATTTCAATTGGTTTTTAAAATCTTTTGCTTCTTTTAAGTATGTTAAATACTTAAATGTACTCACAAATGTAATTATATACATATGTTCTACCTTTTTACTTAAAGCCTTAGCCAATTCTTGCTCATTTACAGCCCCACCATGGAGTTCAAACAATGATGGAACGATAAACAACAACCTTAAATATTTAGGATTAAGCGTCTTTTCGAATTTCACCACTGCCTTCATAACAAAAGTAAAATAGGTTGATATATCTTCATCCAAGACACTGTGCACATACGTATTAGCACGCGCTATAAATCATTTTGTGCCAAGGTTATAAGCTTGTTTAGAAACCTATCGACTTGTCCTACCCTTCAATTACTTAGGTATTTGATCTTTGAGGACTCTGATTTATGCATCTTATGTTAAAGTTTTCAAGATAGTATATAGTTTCTTGCCACACGTATGTAAGGACAATTCCCTCTCCGCTGTTTCTCTTCCACGTTTCCCTATTGTTCCTCGCAGTTTATCATCTTCTATGAGCATTTTAAAACACTGATACCATTCCTTTTCATTTTTAACTAAAAAACCGTTAACCCCTTGCTTTATAACATATTTTTGTTCTCCTACAGGACTCGCGACAACCGGAATACCCATAGCCATGCCAATTCCAACTCTTAAGGCACTTTTTCCTTCATACCAAGATGTTTTTTGAAGAGGAGCCACCATTATATCAAAATCAGACATCAACTCAGAAAGCTTATTCATGGGAACCCACTGTTTCAGACCATAATCTACTTCTATGAACTTCTCAAGCTTACCGAACATCTGCTTTACTCTGACATCACCCAGATAAGAAACAATTTTAAATTTAATATCAAATTCTTTAACCAGCCTACTGAGAGGCTTAATCAAAATGGCTAGATTCTCATAGTGATGACGGGGAACCCCCTCCCAGCCTATAGTTATCTTGTTCCGCCTACTTTTTGATTTAGGAGAAAATAATTCGCAGTTTACCGGATCATTTATGATAGCGGCCCTACTGTTAAAGGCTTTAACATAGCCTAATAAATAATGACCATTTACAGTAACGAAATCTGCATCTCTAACCATTCTTTCTAAACAGAACGAACCTGGTCTAACGTTAATTCCAAAGAGGCTGCCAGTAGGCAAAAATATGGCGTCATCTAAATCGAATATAACCTTCACTGTTTTGCTTTTAAGAAACTTTTGTAGCAAGTAGATTTGTGGTGTGGAAACTCTTCCGATTATTACTACGTCAGGAGGTTCGGCTACTGTTTGGATGTACTTCTTAGGAGGATGAGTTAGAACTGTTGATAAAATACGTCCAAGTTTGCCTTTTACAATAGAGTCCCAAGCGATAGGCGTTATAACGTTACATTCAACACTGAAAGCTCTCAACATTCTAGCTAAGGGCAAAATTCTTGCCGTAAAAGTAGCACCAAGTCCTCCCGCAAATATATCAGCTTTCACAGTGTATAACCTTTAACGTTAGTGACAACTGTCCTTCTGTAAAGTTCTTCAAGTTTTTCTGCGATCTTTTTTATACTGAAGTTGTTTTCCACGAATCGTCTTCCCCTTAGACCCATTTTCTCAGCCTCAGCCTCGTCATCTAATAAGGATGATATGTAATGCACCAGTTGCTTTATATTTCCACTTTCAAATAATAATCCGGTTGTCCCGTTAATCACAAGTTCCTTCAATCCTCCCACCGTTGAAGCAACTATAGTCTTACTGCATGCATACGCCTCAAGCAGACTCATTGGAAATGTTTCATATCTTGAAGGCAGAACGTATACGTCTGCGTCAACATATGCCTCAAGCTTATCCTTACCATACAAAGGACCTAAAATCAGCACATTGTCCTCTATCTTTAGAGCCTTAGTCAAGGCTTCAAGTTCACCAAGATATCCATCGTCAGGACCCACAACAACAAGCTTAACATCATCCAAGTTCTCAACAACATCTGCAAAAGCCCTAACAAGAATATCAATCCCCTTTATTCTATGTATTCTGCCCAAGTACAACACTATTCTCTCTTCATCATCTATGTTAAACTTCTTCTTGAAAGCTCCTTTAGGCGGCAGATCACCATACTCTGACAAGTCTATTCCGTTAGGTATTATAGCAATTTTCTCTTCTGGCACACCCATAGCCTTGTACTGCTGGGCTTCCACCTGGCTGAGGGCAACAACCTTAGCGGCATCCCTCAACAACCTATAACCAAACAAAACATCATAACTCCACTTCAACCTCTGCCATGCCATAATCCTAGGAAGAGAACCATGAGCCTGCAAAACATAAGGAACAACATACTTCATTGCATAATGCGCAATGACAACATTTGGAAATGTTCTATAACCATGCAGATGTATCACATCAAATTTAGGAACTTCCTTTATCGCAAACTGGATCATACTAGGAGAGAAATAAAACGAAGACAACCCAGGCACATTTTTAAAATATTGAACATAAAAGCCATTTACATAATAATGATTATCACTTATTCCGAGCCTTACCTTAGGACTTTGGATGTCTGTTGTGCATACACTCACCTTATGATTCCTCTTACCTAACTCTCTCGAAAGATTATGAACAACCGACACTGGACCCCCAAAAGCTGGACAAAAATAAGGCACTACCTGAAGAATTCGCAAAGTCATTCCCCGAAAATCTTCTGGCTCTTAACAAAAAGGCTCCCCGAGAGATATTTAAAAACAGAGCTAGAAAAAAGTGCATTCATTTTCCTGATAATATGAACGGTTACGCAAGAAAACCTTTGTAGAAACGAGGGAAGAATCAAAACGAAAAAACCTTCAACATCCTCCACTCTTAATCCAACCTTAAAAAGAGATTTCTTTACTTCGTTTAAGGTAAACCATCTACTATAAACGTCGCTAAATAAAGCCCGTTTACAAGAATTTACAAAGACAGCTACAGGCAAGTATAAACCTTGCATGTTGGAAAAATTAGCTACTAGCCAGCCTTTTTCCTTAAGCACGCTGCCAATTTCCACAAGTACGCTTTTATAATCAGGTATGTGATTCAAAACATTAATGCTAATACAACATTGAAAAGAAGATTTTTTGAATGGAAGTTTATGTGCATCAGCTATGACCAAGTTCACATTCCTATAGACTCCCCCTTGAATAGACTTTTTTCTCGCGATCTTAATCATTGATTTCGAAGGATCTAAACCCACTACGGTAGCTCCACTCTTTGCCAACTCTACTGCGAACCGTCCAGTGCCAGTTCCTACATCCAAAACAAAATCTCCATCATTAAAATCACATAATCTCGTAACAATGTCCTTTTGTATAGCATTAACAAGCCCCCCAACTAGAGAGGAAAACCTCACATCATCATAAACTTCAGCTTCTCTTTCATAAAATTCCAAGCTGGTTACTCCTATGCACCATGATCAAGTAACTCTTCGTAAACATTCTCAATCATTTTGACAACTTTCTCGGTAGCAAAGTTTTCACGAACAAAACTTGTCGCAGTTTGACCAATCGCCTTCGCAACATCTATATTCTTAAGTAAATAAACAACTGCTTCAGCCAAATGAGCAGAATCATTAGGTCGAACCAATATCCCGTTATGATCACTTGAAATTATTTCCGGAATTCCTCCAACATTCGTCGCAACAACAGGTTTTCCGACAGCCATAGCTTCTAAAATAGGCAATGGATAATCTGAAGGCCCAGCTGTACTAAGGAAAGGAGCCACAAACACGTCACAAGCAGCAATCACTTCAGGCATCCGTTGTGATACGCCCATAAACACCACGTTTTTTTGCAAATGAAGAGAATTTATCTTAACCCTTAAGTCGCGTGTTTCTTCGCCTAACTTATCTTTAGAAACGTGCAACACTATCAGAAGTTTAGCTTTAGAGAAAACTTTTGTAATAGTTCTCATAGCCTTAACCAGAACGTGAACACCCTTCGTTTTTGTTAAGTTTCCTACAAATAATATTACCTCTTCATCCGCATTGATTCCTAATGATGCCCTCACACGCTCTCCTGATAACGTCGGATTAAATAACGACGTATCAATCGCCGGTGGAATCACCCCTATCTTTTCTCTAGGAAAACCAGCATTTTCTAGAGAAGACTTCACGTTGTTACTTATCGCAATAACCTTATCCACCGAAAAGAAATTTTTAACTAAGTAAGCGTTTGAAAAACGTTGAAAATTATGTTTTTCGCCCGTTTTTTCTTCTATAGGACAATAAAGTGTGTGAACTGAAGGAACACCGAGCATTTTTCCACTAATTGAAGGAATTATCGCTATGGCAGGATAACCGGAATGGCCATGAATCACCTCAAACTTCTCTTCCTTATGTAACCGTCTAATTTCAGATATTGCCCTGAGAGTAAAATCAAAACCATACATCGCTGAGGGATAAACCCCGAATACTCGCATAGGGTGAAACTCTGCCCAAGTTTCCTTAACAATAGCACATTTAGAGTAACGTGCAGGTGTGGTAACTATATGAATTTGATGCCCTCTCTCCCACAAACCTTTTGATATCCTAACCACATTGTTCG
Source organism: uncultured Candidatus Bathyarchaeia archaeon (assembly GCA_964598485.1). Lineage (GTDB taxonomy): Archaea > Thermoproteota > Bathyarchaeia > Bathyarchaeales > Bathycorpusculaceae > SOJA01. The sequence goes on along the minus strand of CAZRCD010000001.1, from coordinate 156,362 downwards.
CCGCACCGCCAACAAAGATTCCCTCTTCAGAAGGGGTTATCTCCAAACCTACCATGCAAAGTTTCAATAATCTTTCCTCAAAAACATTCCACAATGCACAGTCCATGAGATTTTCTTATTCCTAACATCGGGTAACAACGTAATTACCTATCGCCAGTGCGTCTAATGCTGAGTTTTCAAGGGTCCATATTGCTTGTTCTGGTGTGCAAACAATCGGATATCCGTGAAGGTTAAAAGAAGTATTCAATAAACCTCCAACTCCCGTATGCTTCTCAAAAGTCTCAAGAACCCTTCTATAACCATGATTCCACGAATCATTCAAAGTCTGAGGCCTACAAGAATAATCATAAGGGTGAACAGCGGCAATAATCTCGTCTCTCTTCTCAGTAGTGTCAAAAGCCAAAATCATGTAAGGCGCAACCTTACCATTCACAACATAATCATCCATCCTATTCTCCAAAATTGTGGGGGCAAAAGGCATCCAAAAATCTCTATGCTTAATAGCAAAATTAATCTTCCTAACAATCCTCAAATCTCCAGCATCAGCTAAAATAGATCGGTTACCCAAAGCCCTAGGACCCAACTCCAACCTCCCACCAAACCTAGCGACAATACATCCCTTAGCAACCAAGTCACCGACAACCGGATCCACATCACTGTAAAACTCAGCCTTGCCAATCCAACCAGTCTTCTTCAACACATCTTTAATCTTCTCATCCGTGTAAGAAGGACCATAGTAAACATCAGTGATTGGCTCTTTTCTAGGCTGAATCCCCTCAGCCCTACAATAATCATAGTAACCCTGAAGAGCCGCACCAACAGGAGTTCCGTCATCTCCAGCAGCAGGGTAGAAAAATGCATCATCCACCTCAGGCATTTCCACAACATGCTTATTAGCTTTCACATTCAAAAACAAACCACCAGCACAAGCAATCTTATGAATATCCGTTTTTTCAATGACATTCCGAATCCAATTAGTCATAAGCTCCTCAAACCAAAGCTGAGCAGCAGCCGCAATATTATCAAAACGCTGACCAGCCAGCAACTTCCTAAGTTTTGATTGTACTCCACCACAATAAGCTCGAATCCTATTCTGAAATTCCAAAGGATTCTTCGGATTCAACCTCATAATCTTTTTAATACGATCTATACAATATTCCGACCTTCCATAAGGCGCTAGACCCATCACTTTATACTCATGATCCCAAGGCTTCAACCCAAGATAACGAGTTACTTCACTATACAACACGTTACCCAAAGAATCATAATAAATCGACTCGGCTATCCGCCTAATTTCACCCTTCTCCCCGATGTTCACAGTGCTACTTAACCCATCACCAGCCCCATCAGCAGTAAAAACCAGAACAGGCTCATCGTAAGACCAAGGCGAAGAGCGATAAGCACACGCCGCATGCGCAAGATGATGCTCAACAAAAACCGTCTCCTTATCTTCAATGCCCAACCCTCTGAAAACTTTAAACAGATGCTCCATCTTCCTAAACTTATGAAGAATCCTAACATACAACTTAGCAAAAGTGTGACAAGCAACATACGGACTTAAACTCTCAAACAATCTGACATGTAAAGGCCGTTCCTTCAATGGAGCATGCGTCCTAACAAGACCAGCAACAGCAATCAAATCCACTTCACTCGGATCAACTCCAGCAATCCTAAAAACTTCCTTAATCGCATACTCAGGAGTGCCACTATAATGCTTAATATTTCTAGGTCTTTCCTCTTGCAAGGCTGAAAGCACTTTCCCATCCCTAACAAGTGCAGCTCCAGCATCATGTCCATCATGGACGCCTAAAACAGTCACCGATCTTTTGGCCATATCCTCACCTGCAGCTTACTGAAGCCAAAACCTCATATATGCGTTCACCAGTTTTTTCCGTCGTCAAGTTCTCTGAAACATATTGCCAGCCGTTCCATCCAAGCTCAGAAGCAAGTTTCTTATCCTTGTAAAGCCTGAGGACTGCCTCCGCAAAACCATAAGCGTCCTTAGGCTTAACAACCAAACCAGATTTAGTTGCCTCAACATACCTAGCAGGCTCACCACCAGAAACACAAATAATAGGCTTTCCATAAGCTTGATACTCAAAAACCTTTGTGGGAAGTCCCTCATCAACAAAACTTGCAGAAGCCATCGGCAGAACAAAAACATCAGCAGAACCCAACAACGCTGACAGCTTCTCTTTAGGCAGAAAATTCGTATCTAAAATCACATTCTCGAGATTAAGCTCCCTGATTCGTTTCCGCAACTTCGGAGCAAGCTCCCCAACACCCCTAATCACAAAAACAACATCCTCATTCTTTGCCAAAATCCTCGCAGCCTCCAAAACCGTATCAAAATCATAACCAACGCCTAAAACGCCAGAATACATAACCACAAACCGACTTTTCTCATTCGTATCTATACTTAAAGGCTCAACTCTATCAACGCCAACTTCAATAACGTGAATCTTCTCTGCACAAACATCATACTTTTGAACTATCCTACGCTTATATCCAGCACTAATAGGGGTAACAGCCGCTGGAACAACATAGGAAAGCCAAGCCAAAAAATCAAGCAGCTTCCGCATCAACCTAGAACGCACAAGTCCCAACTCATAAAAAACCTCAGGCCACAAATCATCAACATTCCTAACAATAGGCCTCTGCTTAACAAAACCATAAACAACAGCTGGAAAGAAAGAAAACAAGTTAGGATTAGCAGCCCAAACAACATCCACTCCACCAACAAAAGGCAAAGCAAACAAACAGGAAACAATAAAGCACATATGCAAAATAACTCTGTTAACTATGCTGCTATGGGGCAAGGCAGGAATCCAAACACGCAAGACCTTTGCATCGCCAGCTTTTTCAGAAACTATAGCCTTACCTCTATATTCTCTTGGCACCTTTCCATGTGGATAATGCGGAAAAGCAGCAACCACAGTAACATCACAACCTTTACTAAGCAATCCTTTAACAACGTTAGAAGCTCTAGTGCTAGCTCCACCCATATCCGGAGGAAAGTATTGAGCGAGAACTAAAACTTTCAAACAACTATGCATAATTACTTCCGCATAACCACATCAGTTTTGATCTCACGCTTTGCCATCATCAATTTATCTTTAGCACACTGCTCTTCAATCCACTTATAAGTTCTAGCTAATCCTTCCTCTAGGCTTACTTTCGGCTCCCACCCAAGAACCTTCCTAGCCAAAGTTATATCCGCGTTCCTACCACGAACCCCCTGAGGCGCAGAAAGATCATACGTTTTAGTTATACTCTTCCCAGAGATTTTTACAACCATATCGGCAAGCTGGTCAATTGTGACAAGCCTTTCAGATCCAATGTTTATGGGTGTATGATGATCAGATTTCATAAGCAAAATCGTGCCCTTCACACAATCATCAATGTAACAATAAGACCGCGTTTGCTTTCCGTCACCCCATATCGTTACAGTTCCCGGGTTTGACGCTTCCGCTACTTTTCTACACAACGCTGCTGGCGACTTTTCCCTTCCACCCTTGTAAGTTCCCTCCGGTCCATAGATGTTATGATACCTGAGAACTCTGATATCCATTCCGTAATCTCTCTGATACGCCTCACACGTCTTCTCCGTGTACAGTTTCTCCCAACCATAGAAATTGTCCGGATCAGCCGGAATTGCATCTTCTTCTCTTAAACCCTTCACATCCGGGTCAGTCTGCTTATAAGTAGGATAAACACAAGCAGATGAACTGAACAAAAACCTTCTCACATCATTCTGTCTAGTAGCCTCAAGCATATACGTATTAATCAAAACATTATCGTGCATCACTTCAGCGCCAACAGCAGTTATAAAGCCTATCCCACCCATGTTAGCAGCAAAATTATAAACCTTATCAATTCCCTTCGTCGCAATAAGGCAATTCTCCCAAACCCTCAAATCCAACCGAAGCCTTTCACTGTAATATCTCTCTTTAATATAATCATCAAATTTTATGTCAACTACCCTGACAAAGTTCCCCTGCGAATAAAGATATCGAGCAAGGTGGCTTCCTATAAATCCGCCGCCACCAGTAACTAAAATTCTTTCACCAGCCAACTACAATCCCCCAAACATGTGAGCTTAGTACTCAAATCAGCTTAATTTAAAAAACTTATGTCGAGTCCCGCATATCCTTTTCAAGATTCAGCGTCGATTTTAATGTTTTTGCTCATTCGCACACAGTTGCTCAAGAAGCCTCAGCGAACCTTGACGCTTGCATAATCATTAGCCCTGCAACCTTTCCCTGCTCGTCCAAAGAAGCAACCACAAATCCCTCATCATCCAGTGACTCACTGTCAACCATCCTTGCATGTCTAAACTTAACATAAAGTACGTCAGACTCTTCATCGTAGTCCACAGACACCACCCTTCTAGGAACCCCTTGTTTTTTAGCACCAATCAAAGCTTTTCCAATAACCTTGAACGGATCTATAGCCATTCTCATCCTAGTCTCCGCCACAACTTAAATCTCCTATCAAGTCTCTTATCAGACATTACGAGAGCCGTTAATATAAATCCATTGGACGGCGAAACCTCCCTATAGTGAACTACCAGATTTCTCGCTAAACCGAATTCAACAAGTCGAGCAAAGACTTTCACGGCGGCAAAATTCGGTTCTAGGCTCGGTGGCGAAAAATAAAGCCTGTCAGGATTAACTATTGCCATGAGAATTTCGGGCTGAAAAGGTTCAAGTTCCCTATGAAACTCTATTATATGAAACCAACGCTCTTCAGTCAACCTTATGGGCACATTATTTGCTGATGTCACCACAGCGATCACGCCAGGCTTAGGACGCCACACTATTCTCAAATTTCTGCTGCACTCACCCTTTACGAATTCTCTATTTAGGTCGCTTTCCAGAGCTGCAGCTACAATGTCAAATTATTTGCTGTTTGTTCTTCTTGCAAGCCTTGAAATTGCATACAATGTTATTGCTGTCGATAATGCGAAGAAACCTATCAGGATGAACGTTATGGATGCCAAAGCAATGTTCGTGACTATGTGATGTTCCGTAGCGTAAATATGTAGCATCCAAGCGCCGAAAACAGCACCAGCCACCAGAAATAACATGCCTGGTATTCCAAGCAAAGCCAGAGGCTTGTCTTCAACCATAAGCTTAACAATCGACATCACAACATCAGCTCCATGCCTTACCGGATTACGAGTAGAATTTTCAACGCCCTCGTAATTGCACTTTGCCGAAACCTCCCGAATCCTCAAACCCTGCTTTCTAGCGTTAATCAAAATTTCAACGCTGACACCCATCCCGTTCTCTAACACAGCTAACGTCCCTATAGACTTACGGTTATAAGCTCTGAACCCACTCTGCGCATCCTTGACACCGTGTTTCGACGTGTTATTAACAAGTCTTGTGATAAACTTTACACCAGCCCTCCTATACCAAGGCATAGTATACGCTAAACGCTTATCAACAAGTCTCGAACCAATAACTATGTCGGCCTCATTCTCAACAATAGGCTTTGTCAACAAGGGAATCTCACTAGGATCATGCTGTCCATCAGCATCCAAAGTAACCAAAACATCAGCACCCAACTCCCTAGCACACCTAAACAAGCGCTGAACAGCAACACCATAACCCAGATTACGCTCATGCCTAACAACATCAGCACCCAAACGCTCAGCAATCTCAACGGTCAAATCCACAGAACCATCATCACAAACCACAACCCTATCCGCATACTTCTGCGCTTCAACTACAACCTTGGCAATAGTCTTCTCCTCGTTAAACGCTGGAATACCCACAACAACAAAGGGCTCACCCTCAACAACAGCAGTCTTCTCTAAACCAGTTCCAGCCTCTAGCACCGGGGAATACTCGTCTTTGCTCTTATCCAAAACAATTCATCCCGTTAAAAGCGTGAAAAAGGCCGATTCATTTCCATAACCGTCACATACCTTATGAAACCCCTATCTATAGCCCACTTTACGGCTTCAAGGTTCCCCCATGAAACGGCAATCTCGGCAATCGCTCGAGCAAGCGAGCTTCCAACACTACCCATCAGCCTCTCCACCCTACTCCTCACAGCCAGCTTCAGCTTATCCACAATGGCCTTCACTATCATGGCCAACTTTACGCTTCTAACCTCCTCGACACATCTAATAGTGAGGTTGACGATACCTCGTTCCACTCGACCTAAAACGCTAAACCAAACACGCCTACGCCTAGCCACCCGCCTAACAGAAACCAACATATCCCGAGTCACTACCATACGATAACTACCAAAAACGTATTCTTTAAGCACCTAACATATAAAACTTTAATCAACATCCGACTCTAAACAACATGTTTCCAACCGTCCCATACCTCACGAAGCAACCCCTCGGAAAAACACAAAAAGGCAAACCTAACTAACAATTTTGGAAAGCTTTTCTTCAAAACGTAACACTTGCTACTATTCTATCCTTGTTCTCAACGATCCACTAAATCTTCTTTAAACCAGCTTTCATTTCCATCTTCAGCTCATAACCTAATTTTCTCAGCTTTTTCTATCGATGCTACTCTAAGGCTTCTTCATTTTTAACGATCTTAGTAGCATACTCAACAGCAGCTTTAATGTCTTCTTCCTTTAAAGTGGGGTAAGCCTCCATTATCCTCTTAAAATCATAACCAGCAGACAAAAGCTCCAGAATCAAGTACACAGGAATCCTCGTCCCCCTAATCACAGGTTTTCCACCTAAAACCTTAGGATTCACTTCAATACGCTCAGTCAATCTCTAACACCCACATTTGAAATGCTGTCATTAACACCTATTTATACGCTCAAACTCTGCACTCTTTCGATGTACTCTTGGTTCTCCCTAACCCATTCATAAGTTTTATTCAAACCAGCCTTCAAAAGCCCCTCAGCAACATTATAAGCCCTAGTAGCTCCACCACCCATATCCGGAGGAAAATACTGAGCCAAAACAAGAACCCTCATGACCATGCCATTTATCTCGGCTTACGATTTCTCTAGTCGTTTGAAACGTTTTACGGAATGTTTCCAACACTTTAACAGCGTTTCAACATCACTTTATCTTTCTCTAACACTTCATTCTCTCAATGAGTTTTGAATAGACCAACTTTCTTGAGAAAGTCTCTTACAAAGTTTAAAAAATATTTGGTGGCGGATATAGGATCGTCTGGAATGTGGCTTTCAATAGCGTTGGATTCGGTTTCATAATGGAAGTGTTTAGGAAAGGTTTCAACCCCTCTCCATCGAACGTGAGGAGCATTATCATGCCTAAAGATCTTTCCGTTAACATGTCTCCTTTCCCAGTGGAAGGCATACCGTTTCATGAGGTTTTCACTTCTGTAAAGCCAAACCTCAAGAAAACTTTCATCAACGAAGTAAATTCTAGCGCTCTCGTCATCAAAACTGGTTCTCTGCACAATGTCCGCATATTCTCTTTCAGCGACCCCGCAGATGAGCTTGTAAACTTCTCTTCTACTCAACCGACGTTTCCTCGAGTAACGTCTCCAAAATTTCCTTGCGCTCTTCTAGATGGCTTAACTTAAAGAAGTCACGCCACGTACCCTCTTCCTCAAGCTCTCCACGCTTATATTTCTCCTCCATATCCCTCGCCGAAGCAACCCCATATCTGTTACAGAGCCCAATTATCTCAGCGTTAACCTCACGCAAACTAGACTTAAGATACTCAACAATGCCCTTAGCCATAATCTTCTCCTTCACTTCGCCAGTAGCCTTGGACACACGCTCCAACAAAACCGAAACCTCAACCATCCTACACTTCACCGCCATACTCTAAGCTAACGAGCAGTCAAGCAAATATAAACTTAGCCTCATTTTGAGCGCGTTACGACTCACCATCTCAGCGAGCATACTCATAGAACCGTCATCACAAACAACAACCCTATTCACAAACCTCTGAGCCTGCAAAACAACCCCAGCAATAGTCCTCTCCTCATTAAACGCAGGAATACCCACAACAATAGATGGTTTATCGTTCAAAGTGGCTAGCCTACGATTCTAAAAAGCATCCTTAGCGCTCTAAGTAGACTTGGTTTTGGGCTTTATCCAGCACTAGCTTGAATCTGTAAATCAAATCTCTGCCCAGAAGGGATGGCAACTCCAAAATCAGCTTCCGCTCCACCTTAGAGAGTCTCTCAACGTCGTGTACACCAGCATAGATACGTAACCTTTCCTCAACTACTTTCCCGTTTCCAGCCTGAAATAAGAGTGCAGAATCCTCAATAACGTATGTAGTAAGGGATCCCCCAATTCCAAAAAGACCTCTCTCAGCTCTCTTCAGCTTCTCTAGATCTATTTTTAGGCGTTTGACATCTTTATCGAGAAGAGTTGTAACAGCAGCACCTGTATCAACGTGAAAATTCACCACATGCCTTAACTCTAAGCCCTTCGAGAGGACGGTCGCCCTCACAAATGGCGCTGGCGGTTCATATCTTTCATCGAGATAGCCGTCTATCCTCATAACACTAACAACGGTTTCTCTTTTGAAACGTACTCTATGATCACGCGCTCCAGCGGCCACTTACGTGAAACCCTTTCAATAAGCCTATCTAAATCTTCATCAGAATCTATGACGCCCCGCTCGTAAACAGCCACAAACAAACCATCATACCTCTTAACCAATTTATCGTAATTACTGAGAAACCACTCCATATCTTCCCCATGCTTCATAAGCATTGTAAGAGCCTCTGAGCTCAAGGCACAAACACCTAACTAAACATTTACTCAAAGGACTTTAAATACTTTTCAGCCTTCGCTCCGTCATCACAAACAACAACCCTATCCGCAAACCTCTGAGCCTGCAAAACCACTTTCGCTATAGTCTTCTCCTCGTTAAAGGCAGGTATGCAGGCAACGACGAACGGTTTCTTACCCATCAGACTCATCCGATGAAGTTCGAAAACCCCTCTAAGGTAACGCGCCCTTCCCTCTCACTGTATGTTAGCCTGAACTTCCTCATCACGTCTCTGCCAAGTAAAGAGGGCATCGCCAAGATCCGTCTGGCAACATCCCCCGGCACCCCGATAAGATCGTGTTTTAAAACGAGAACATCAACCGTCTCTACGTATTCACCGTCCTGGGCTCTAAAGCTCAGCTTAGTGTTGCTCGCCAAGTAAGTGTCAACAAGCCCTCCTATTCCACCGATTTTCACAGGAGCCCTTTCAATCCTTTCTAAGTCGATGCCCAAAAGCTCTCTGTCCTTATCCAGCATGGCCGTAGAGGAGGCACCAGTGTCGATGAGCAGCTTGACGTAACCCTCAACTCCAAGCCTCTCAATCGAGATAAACGCTCTCACAGCTGGAGCCGGCGGGCTAAACGATCTATCTAGAAAACCCTTGATGATCATAATATGAATTCCAGAGGTTCCCTCGAGACGTACTCAACCATGACCTCTGACAGCCTAAGACCCCTAGCCAGTATCTTCTCTCTGAGCCCAGCTGGGTCTTTGCTACATTCCACAACATTTTCTTTATATATAGCCACAAACATCCCGTCGTACCTATCAACGAGACTTTCACGATTCTCCTCAAACCACTCTCTGTTACGTTCCTGCTCATCAAATAAAGCTAAGAACTCACTCAAACCCTAACACCAAATAAGTCTTTACGACCCAATTATTTAACTTTGCTCGTAGAGCCTAACGCGCGAATACTCGTCTTTACTCTTATCCAAAACAATTCATCCCGTTAAAAACGTGAAAAAGGCCGATTCATTTCCATAACCGTCACATACCTTATGAAACCCCTATCTATAGCCCACTTTACGGCTTCAAGGTTCCCCCATGAAACGGCAATCTCGGCAATCGCTCGAGCAAGCGAGCTTCCAACACTACCCATCAGCCTCTCCACCCTACTCCTCACAGCCTCATTCAGCTTATCAACAATGGCCTTCACTATCATGGCCAACTTTGCACTTCTGATTCTGTCTACGCATCTAATGGTGAGACTGACGACAGCCCGCTCCATCCGACTCAAAACCTTAAACCAAACACGCCTACGCATAGCCAACCGCCTAACTGAAACCAACATATCCCGATTCATTACCACAGCGATAACCACCAAAAACAAGTTATTAAACACTGAACCTTAAAAACTTTGCACAATGTCCGACTCTAAACAACATGTTTCCAATCGCCCATGTCTCACGAAGCAACCCCTCGGAAAAGCATAAGACAGGCAGATCTAACTAACAAAAATTCTGGAGATGCCTTCTTCAAAACCTGACACTTGCTTCTATTTTATCCTTGTTCTCTAGGATCCACTCATGAGTCTTCTTCATACAGCCTAAAAACTGTTCCAGCCTCTTCCACTTCAACCAAACAATTCACCTAAACCAAGGCGTACACAGAAACAACTTCTTCTAAGCGTAACACTATAAAACTTTCGCCTCTTCAGCCTAACCAACTTTTAATAAATTTCCTTCCGATCTATTTCCCTTCAATTTCAGAGAGAACTTCTGAAACTTTTCCTTTCAGTTCTGGAAGCTTGTTCTTGATTATATCCCACAGAATTTCTAAATCAACGCCAAAATATTCATGAATTAATATGTCCCTAAGCCCCGCTATTTTCCTCCACTCTATTCCAGAGTACCTGCCTCTAACTTCTTCCGGGATTTTCTTTACAGCCTCTCCGATAATTTCTAGATTCCTCACAACCGCATCTTGAACCAGCTCATTTGCCGAGAATTCTCTGAAGCCTAAATTCTCCACATAACTATCTATTTTTTCAACAGCCTTAAGAATATCTTTTAAATAAATTTTAGGATCCCGCTGCATAGCTAACACTTTTCATGATATGCGGTTTTAACTCAGGTTTCACCGATTCGGATATTACAAGATCAACTTTACGGTTCAGTAAATCCTCTAAAAACAGTTTAAGCCCCATATAACTATCAAAAGTCTTCTTTCCCTTCTCAAACTCAACTAATACGTCCACGTCACTTTCAATCTTCTGGCTTCCTAAAGCATAAGATCCGAACAATCCAATTCGTCTGACACCATACCCTCTAATGACTTCCATATTCTCTGAAATCTTCCTCAATATACCCTCTGAAGTCAGCATTTCTAATCGAGACAAATAAACAACACTGGCTTTTTATACATTTCCTTAAAACCTAACAAACCTAAAACTAGAGTCGTTAAGCCATTCAGCAACATTATAAGCCCTAGTAGCCCCACCACCCATATCAGGCGGAAAATACTGAGCCAAAACAAGAACTCTCATTTGATGCTATCCAAGTTTAGACTTAAAACTTGGCAACTTGCTCTATCCACTCCTTGTTCTCCAATACTCATCCATACGTCCGCTCTAAACCAGTTCGAAGATTACCATTCCTTCCTTTTCTCTGAACTGTACATTAAACTTGTCGAACACATCAAGCCTTCCAAGAATGAATGGCACGTCCTCACGCAACGACCAACCCATTCTAACGTTGAGCATCGCATCGTTTATCCTCATCAACGCTGGCTTTAAGATCACTGGAATTCCTCCGCCGACTCCATATATTTCATGCACCTTCTTCTTAATTTCAAAACCCAGCATTAAACCGAATCTATAAGGGATTAATGTGAAATCCGCTCCCGAATCAATATACATAAAGCAAGGGAGCCACTTACCCTCATCGGTTTTGAAGTAAACTTTTGCTACTGGCCTTTTTACAGCGCCAAATATCTCCGACTTTTCACTTCTATATCTAAAGGTTATAGTATGAGCGTTTCTTCCTTTGGGACTTTCCACAAAACAACCTCTTTATTTGGATACTTCTCTTTGGCTTTGAAGTAGATTTTCTCCGGTTCCTCTCCAGACCCTACCACTCGACCATCAACTATGACTATATACAATCCCCTAAACTTGCCTAGATCCGCCTTCAGAAACCACTCATAGTTAACGTCCCGCAAATTCACACCCATCACACATGACCCATGAATAAAAGTGTACAATGACGCTTATTTAACTTATTTCGTGAAAATATGGAAAAATCTGCTTCTCAGACGATCCCATGGACGAGAAGGTCCCCTTCACTGAAGCTAACCACGTAGACAGCCCTCTTTGGATATTTGCGCCGCGCCTGCGCCAACGCTTCCTCCTCACTCACACCCACGCCAGCAACCTCACCGTTGGCGATAGCGATCACCTTACCCGCAAATCTGCGACTCAACACACTCTCCATACGCTTAAAATACCTGATCTGCTTCTTCTCATCTTCTATTAGATCCACCCATTCACCCATCAGTAGACCCTCACTAACTATTCGGGACTACACTAATAAATATCATTCGCGTCCACGTAAATTCTTGCGCTCTCTTGTCCATATTCTCTTTCTGCGACCCTGCAGATAAGCTTATAAACTTCCCTTCTACTCAACCGATGTTTCCTCAAGCAGCCTCTTCTACTGCAACCAAATAAACTCACTTAAACCTCAAAATTTCACCAAAACTCATACGCAAACCTTCATCCTTACATGCCACACAATTCACACACTATAAAGACTCGGCGTATTCATGTAATTCACAGTCAAAAACTGAATGAAACCATAATCCTCCACCCAGTGACACGCAGACTCATTCCCCCAGCCCACGGCGATTCCACTCAACTTCTGAGCAAGCAATCTTCCAACCGTATCCATCAGCCTCTCCACCCCACCCTTCACAGCATCATTCAGCTTATCCACAATGGCCTTCACTATAATGGCCAACTTTGCACTTCTGATTCTGTCTACGCATCTAATGGTGAGACTGACGACAGCCCGCTCCATCCGACTTAAAACCTTAAACCAAACCCGCTTACGTATAGCCATCCGCCTAACTGAAACCAACATATCCCGAGTCACTACCACAGCGATAACCATCAAAACGTATTCTTAAGCACCTAACATATAAAACTTTAATCAACATCCGACTCTAAACAACATGTTTCCAACCCCCCCATGTCTCACGAAGCAACCCCTCGGAAAAACACAAAAAGACAAATCCAACCAACCAAATTTTTGAAAGCCTTTCTTCAAAACAGCTCTTTGCGTATGATTTTCACTATTTCAGCTACTACATCTATAACGGTTTTCTCCTCTGTTGAATCAGGCTTCGGTTTATTCGATACATGTTTATGGTGACGGAATGTTGCTACGTCTACATGATGAGGCGCATTGTCATATCTAAACACAAGTTTTCCATCACTACCCTGATAATGATAAGCATAATCTATTTTCCTAAGCTTATCATCAACAAACTCTCTTATCCAAAGTTGCGAGGTGTTCACGAAGGTAACAGTTGCCTTGATATATCCCCTATCCCTCGTCACCATCCTCCTCTCAACAGTCACATCCTTAATCATAGGATGCAACTTTAGAAAACTGACAACTCTATTAACGTATTTCTCTATTCTTTCACTCAACCAAGTACTTCCGTCAGCATGTCCCTTTCTTTACGCAGTTCCCTGTGCAGCTCTACAGCTGCATGCCACTCAACATAGTCCAAGTCCGCATCTTCGCCCAACTCTCCTCTTCCAAACCTCTCCCTAAAGGCTTCCCAGCTGACACCATACTTTCCCTCCAAACTCTCAATCGTTCTCTCCAACCCCGATATCTGCTGCTTTATCACAGACAATCTACCTCTCAGATGCTCCACTATAACAGTCGTCAATTCCTCTTTCGAATACCTTGTTTCACCCACCACCTGAAACTTAGCCAACCAAACGCATCTCACATGCACATTAAACTACTTAGACACTGTTATAAATACTCTTTCAGCCATCTCCCTGCCTCCTTGGAACAGTCATCACAAACTAAAACCTTATCCACACACTTCTTTGTCTGCAAACCCCCTTAGCTATCGTTTTCTCCTCGTTACAAATCGGTATACAAGCAATTACTAAGGGCTCTGCCTCAATCATTCCACAATTTCCCTACGAAAACCAAGCCTCAACCTGTAAAGTTCCTCAAAACGTAACACTTGCTTCTATTCTATCCTTGTTCTCAACGATCCACTCATAAGTCTTCTTTAAACCCGTTTTTGTATCAGTCCTTGGCCCATACCCCAAGATTTTCCTAGCCTTCTCTATAGACGCTCTTCTCTTCACAACCTTATCCCAATCTCTCCTACTCTTAAAAACCATTTCAGCTTCGTTTCCCGTAAGGTAACTTACTTCTTTCTTTTGTTAATTTCTTCAAGAACTTCGGCAGCCACACGTTCTATTTCCTCCGAAGAAGCCCCAGCATACTTTCTCCTAATCTCATGCAACTCGTTAACCACGTCAACTCTCAACCTCTTCAACTCAGTCTCGGTTACCAAACGTACACTTCAGGGCTTCTCATCTCAGAACTCTGTATCTTCTTCTGTTCAACATTATTAGACATTTAGTTAGTTTTTCCTTTTCCAGATTTACTCTTTCAAGGAAATTTTGGAGAATATGATTCACTTCTTCAACTGTTGGTGGATGTATTCTTAATATGATTATACCAACCTGACCTCTTTTAGAGAAGTAGTAAATAGAGCCAAAACCTAGGTCATGCGTTATAATGATCCTTTTTTCTCTTGCTGCTAAGTTTACAACTTCATCGTCTTCACAGCCTTTGAGGCCAGCTTCAGCAACATCTTTAATGTCATACCCAAGCTTTCTAAGCAGCTTTACCGTTTGAGGAGACACGTTTTCATCAGCAAGAAATCTCAGTATCTAAGTCACCGCATACTCAAAAGCTTCTTCATTTTTAACGATCTTAGTAGCATACTCAACAGCAGCTTTAATTTCTTCTTCCTTTAAAGTGGGGTAAGCCTCCATTATCCTCTTAAAATCATAACCAGCAGACAAAAGCTCCAGAATCAAGTACACAGGAATCCTCGTCCCCCTAATCACAGGTTTTCCACCTAAAACCTTAGGATTCACTTCAATACGCTCAGTCAATCTCTAACACCCACATTTGAAATGCTGTCATTAACGCCTATTTATACTTATACGCTCAAACTCTGCACTCTTTCGATGTGCTCTTGGTTCTCCCTAACCCATTCATAAGTTTTATTCAAACCAGTTTTCATGTCAGTTTTAGGTTCATAACCAAGAAGTCTCCTAGCTTTTTCAATTGAAGCCCTTCTCTTCACAACCTTGTCCCAATCTCTTCTAGGCTTAAAAACGATTCCAGCCTCGTTTCCAGCAAGCTCGCTAATCCAATTCGCCAAATCAATCACCCTAGTCTCAGTCTCAGAAGCCAAATTAACCGCTTCACCAACCGCTTCCTTAACAGCTCCCATCCTAAGCGTGCCATCAACAATATCCTCAACAAAAGTGAAATCCCTAGTCTCCTCACCACTCCCAGTAACCGGCAAAGGCTGCTTATGCAAAGCCCACCAAACAAAATTCGGAATAACATTCCTATACCTACCAGGCACCTCTCCAGGACCATAAACATTAAAATACCTCGCTATAGCAACCGGCAACCCATAATAACCATGGAAGTAATTACAATACAACTCACCTACCAACTTATTGATTTGATAAGGCGTATCCAAATGCAACGAAACAATATCCTCTTTTAACGGCAAAGGCGCTTGACTTCCATAAACCGAGCAGCCAGAAGAAGCAAAAACAAACCGTTCCACACCAACCAAATTCGCATACTCCAACGTCCTCAACGTTCCAAAACCATTAACCATCAAATCAGTTTCAGGATGATCAACACTATTCTGATTAGCAAAATGAGCCGCCAAATGAAAAACAAAATGAGGCTTAAAACTAAAAGCCCTCTTCATCCTCTCCTCATCCAACACGCTTCCACGTATAAACAACACCTTAGGATCATTCGGCAAATTCCACTCATAAGACGCTGAAAGATCATCTATAACAACTATTCGCTCAGGCTCCGCTGTCAAAAGAGCCTTTACCAGATTGCTTCCAATACAGCCAGCTCCGCCAGTAACCAAAACACGCCTACCCGAATAATTAGCTAGAATTTCTTCAAAACTCAAGTGAACACCAAAATCCACTACTGACTCTTTTCTCCACGTCTTTGACGGATAAACTCCTCAATCAACTTCAAAAGAGCGCCAACAGCCCTTGTAAGCTCCTCCCTAGTTCTAACAAGCTCAGAGGATATAGCATCGTATCTTTTCGCCATCTCATCAAACCTCTCACTCATTTCACCACGCATACCCCTAATTTCACTTTGAACACCCACAACCTCATCCTTAAGATCCTTATGCATTTCCTCTATTGATCCCTTTAGGTCCACATGCATTTCCTCTATTGATCCCTTTAGGTCCACATGCATTTCTTTAATATCCTGACGTGTTGCACCAGCATACGCTACAGCAGTCCCCAGCCTCTCCCCAAGCTCCTCCTCCAGTCTACCATACTTAATTTCAAAGAAATCAAACTCGCTTGTGGCCTCAGATCTTTCAACAACCGGAACCTTCTCAACCTTTATAAAATCATCTTTAACATTTATCCCTTCAACGAAACCGTTCAAAACAGCCTCTTCAGCCTCACATACAATTTGAACAGTTCCATCTCGCAGATTCTCCACATAGCCCTTAACACCCAGTTTTCTAGCTACTTTCTGAACAAAATCCCTATAGCCAACCTTCTGAACGTTGCCTTCAACAACAATTTTAGCCCTAATCAAATACGCACTAACCTACCGAACAAAACTGTTTGAGGCTCCCTTATATAACTTCTCGAACCATCCAACCGTCCTCCGCATGCCCTCTTCAACAGGCACAGTCAGCTTAAACCCTAAATCCCTCTTAGCCTTCGAAGAATCAGGCGTCTTAATCCTAGTTGTAAACGTCTCAGCCTCCTTATACGTCACCTTAGAATCATCCTTCCCAAGACACTTCAAAATCAAATCCGAAACATACTTGATCTCGTACTGCTCATCCCCGCCCAAATTGTAAACTTCGCCATGCTTAAAATTGTCAATAATATTAGCGAGTGCTCTGCAAATATCTTCAACGTACTCAAGCGTCCTCTTATGTCCCAAATAAACCGTGTAAGGCTCGTCATGCATAGCCTTATAAATAAACTTAGGTATCCAGCCGCGATAAGGCGTGTAATGCTCACCAATTCCATACACGTTGAATAGTCTTACTCTAACAGTTTCTGTTCCAAACATCGCAGCAGAATTCATTATTTGCAACTCGTTAACCCACTTCACAATCGCATAATCATTCATCTGTTTAATAGGAATCCTATCCATAACATCCTCGCTCATCACACCATCATAATCCCCGTAAACCTCAGCGCTTCCAAAAAACATCATGCGAAACCCCTTCTTCTCCTGCATCCTCAAAACATTCTTCGTACCCACAGCATTTGTCAACCACAAATTCTCGTAATAACCTTCACCGTTCCATCTACCATACTCCGCCGCAGCATGATAAACATAATCAAACGCATGCTCCTCAAACACCTGTTCAATTTGCCTAAACTTGCTAACATCACAGCGAATGTAATTCTCCCTCTCACAATGCATCAAATCGCAGACCCAAACCTCATATCCTCGCCTCTCAAGTTCACGTACCAGATTTGAACCGATGAAGCCCCGTCCGCCAGTAACCAAAACCTTAACATTTGACTTAGGCAAATTTATCCCTCGCACTGAGATTTTTCCTTCTTAATTCTTCGAACCTTGAAAATCACTGTTCCACCACGGGTGTAAGGTTCACCCGGATCAACACATTGAATATACGCGTGTTCTCTATCCTCCGGCTTAGTTAACCCCAACTCTACAGGATCAGCACCTCGCTCCAACACCAACACGTAATGTAATAAAGAAGAAAGAGCGTGCGTACACAACGCATCTGTTCTTTCTAAAACTATCTCAGGATCATCAATCACTATCTTGTCACCAACCTTATACACCGGGCAGTATCCACGCACTTCACAAACTTCAATTTTCAGCACTTCTTATTCTTTCCTATTTGTTCTTTTTACAAATCTTGAAATTGCATATAACGTTATAGCCGTCGTCAAAGCGAAAATCCATCAGTATAAGCTATGGAAGCCAAAGCAACATTCGTCACTATATGATGCTCAGCAGTGTAAATCTGCAACATCCAAACTCCCAAAAATCCAATTGGCAAACGAAACTTGCCTCATCATGTTAAGCGGAAAATCTTGAACCAAAACAAGAACCCGCATACATTCCTAACCTTACCTTTCAACGATACCTAACCTTAATGTCTTCAACAGAATAAACATCAGGTTCCTTTTCAAGGAAATCCTTAAGAGATCTTTCCGCCAAAACCATCACCGACAAAGTCTCTCTATCCTCAATCAACAAATCAATCTTCTTATTCAACACAGAAAGCAAACTCTTTATTTCCCTCAAATCAACCTCAATCGTCATATCTCTCGAATCTTATTAACTTTTCACCTTATTTAATCGTTATCGTTCAGTAGACATCCATCTGTTACAGCCAAACAATTTTCTCAACCATTCAAATCCAGCTGAAATTTCTCTGTAAATATAGATACACCAGTTTCCACACCGTTATTTAAGAAGTCTCAGCAAACCTTGATGCTTCCATAATCATCAACCCTGCAACCTCTCCCTGCTCATCCAAAGAAGAGACCACAAGTCCTTCATCATCCAGCGACTCGTTGTCAACTATCTTAACATGTTTAAACTTAACATAAAGTATGTCCGCCCCTTCATCGTAGTCTATAGACACCACCCTTCTAGGAATCCTTGGTTTTTTAGCCCTTGCCAAAGCGTTTCCAATCGTCCGGAAGGGATCTATGGCCATTCTCATTTTAGTCTCCGCCATAACTTAAATCTCCTATCAAGTCTCCTATCAGACATTACGAGAGCCGTTAATATAAATCCATTGGACGGTGAAACCTTCTTATAGTGAACTACAAGATTCCTCGCTAAACCAAATTCAACAAGTCGAGCAAAGACTTTCACAGCAGCAAAATTCGGTTTTAGGGTCGGTGCCGAAAAATAAAGTCTGTCGGGATCAACTATTACCGAAAGAATTTCGGGTTGAAAAGGCTCAAGCTCCCTATGGTACTCTATTATATGAAACCAACGCTCTTCAGTTAACCTCACGGGCACATTGTTTGCCGATGTTACCACTGCGATCACGCCAGGCTTAGGATGCCATACTATTTTCAACTTTCTATCACGCTCACCCTTTGAATCCTCTGTTCAGGTCGCTTTCCAAAGCTAGAGCTATAATCGTCCATTTATTTGGTGTTTGCTTTTCTTGCAAGCCTTGATATCACGTACAGTGTTATTGCCGTTGACAACGCAAAGAACCCTATTAATACGAATGCTATGGCGGCTACTGCTATATTTGTTACTATGCAATGTTCTGCGGTGTATATCTGTAGCATCCATGCTCCAAAGCAAGTGCATAGTGAACCACAGTTGAAAGAGCGTGAATACACATAGCATCAGTCTTCTTCATAACGATTTTGGGATCGGCGATAACAATTTTATCACCAACCTTATACACCGGATAGCGTCCACGCACTTCAGCAACCTCGATTTCCAGCATCCCTTATCTCTTATCATTCATTTTTTTGGCAAGCCTTGAAATTGCATATAGCGTTATTGCTGTTGATATCGCGAATAAACCTATTAATATGAAAGCCATTGAAGCCAAAGCAATATTTGTCATTATCTGACGCTCCATAGCGTAAATCCGCAACATCCAAACTCCAAAAAAAATGCCAGCAATTAAGCATAATATTCCAGGTATCCCCAGCAGCATCAAAGGGTTATCCTCAACCACAAGCTTAACAATAGATACCACAACACCAACACCATGCCTTACCGAATTATGCGTAGAATTCTCCACACCCTTACCATAATTACACGTTGCTGAAACCTCCCGAACCCTTAAACCCTGCTTTCTAGCGTTAATCAAAACCTCAACACTGACGCCCATGCCATCTTCTAACATAGTCAATTTCTCTAGGGATTTACGGTTATACGCTCTGAATCCGCTTTGAGCATCCTTAACACCATGCTCTCCCAAATTATTCACAAGCTTCGTGATAAACTTCACACCAGCCCTTCTGTACCACGGCATACTATAAGCTAAACGCTTATCAACAAACCTAGAACCAATAACAACGTCAGCAACACCATCAACAATAGGCTTCACAACATTCAGAATCTCCTTTGGATCATGCTGCCCATCAGCATCCAAAGTAACCAAAACATCAGCACCCAACTCCCTAGCACACCTAAACAAACACTGAACAGCAGCACCATAACCTAGATTCTGCTCATGCCTAACAACATCAGCACCCAAACGCTCAGCAATCTCCGCAGTTAAATCCGTTGAGCCATCATCACAAACAACCACTTTATCCGCAAACTTTTCTGCTTCAATAATAACCTTGGCAATGGTTTTCTCCTCATTAAACGCTGGAATACCAACCACAACAAACGGTCTACCGCGAACAAGAGCAGTCTTCTCTAAACCTGTTCCAGCCTCTTCAGCCAAATAAACTCACTTAAACCTCAAAATTTCACCAAAACTCATACGTAAACCTTCATCCTTACTCGCCACACAATTCACACCCTATAAAGACTCGGCGTATTCATGTAATTCACAGTCAAAAACTGAATGAAACCATAGTCCTCCACCCATCGACACGCAGACTCATTCCCCCAGCCCACGGCGATTCCACTTAACTTCTGAGCAAGCAACCTTCCACGCGTGTCCATCAGCCTCTCCACCCTACCCTTCACAGCCAGCTTCAGCTTATCCACAATGGCCTTCACTATCATGGCCAACTTTACGCTTCTAACCTCCTCGACACATCTAATAGTGAGGTTGACGATACCTCGTTCCACTCGACCTAAAACGCTAAACCAAACACGCCTACGCCTAGCCACCCGCCTAACAGAAACCAACATATCCCGAGTCACTACCATACGATAACTACCAAAAACGTATTCTTTAAGCACCTAACATATAAAACTTTAATCAACATCCGACTCTGAACACGATTTTTCCATCAGCCCCTTCTACCTGAAGCTTTTCTATGCACAAGCGATCGTTCCTTGAATGCCTTGTAGTGCTAAACATCTTGTTCACAATGCTAAATAAATTTCTTACAACATTTTAATCGTTGAAACTGCAATAGGATTAAACGATTGTCGCACTAAAATTTTAAGGCTAAGTTCGAATCAGTTTCTAACCTAAGAAAACTGTTTCCCATAACGTTAACACAGGAGACTTAACACAGGTCCTTAACGAGTAACTACTTCAAACAGTTCTTTTGGATTGAAACATGGAAAAGGAAAACTTCTTAAGCATAAACTTTTTCAATAAAAGCAAAATACGGTTGAAACGTGGTTATGTTTAAGTAGTAGATTGCATACTGTAAAAGAAAAGGTTGCACCTGCCAAAAAGGCTGAAAAAAGTTAAAACAGTTGAATGAAGAGGTGAAAAATATGGAATACATTTACGCCGCGATGCTCCTTCACAAGGCTGGGAAAGAGATAAACGAGGAAAACCTATCACAGGTTTTGACAGCAGCAGGCATAAATGTGGACGGCATGAGGGTTAAAGCATTAATGGCTTCTTTGGCTGAAGTTGATATTGACGAAGCAATCAAGTCTGCTCCAGCAATGATGGCTGCACAAGCAGCACCAGTTGCAGCCGCGCCAGCAGCAAAAGCCAAACCTGCAAAGGAAGATAAGAAAAAGAAAGAAGAGGAAGAAAAAGCAAAAGAAGAAGCAGCTCTTGAAGGACTAGGAGCACTATTCGGATAGAAAACTCACCATCTCACCAACTTTCTTAATAATGAATCTAACTAAGCTTCTTAATATTCTGCATTTTCCAAAATACTAAGGGTAGCCATCCGCAAATAATCATCAAAGTGCCTGGAAACGCCCTTAATCCATAATTAAGCATTAACGTCTCAAAAACAAAGAATGATACAACCATTGAGACAACTGACAAAACCGCAAAACCCTTACCAAATTTTTTCATGGTTTGTATACCAATTAGCCCCGCAAAGAAGAAGTCGCCTAAACCCAAAGACATGTAAAGCCAGCCCCATTCAGTCAAAATCATTGGAACAGTTGGCACCGAAATCAGTATAGGAAGCCGAAGAACAAACACATGCCTTGCTGCAGACACCATCGTACCAGTAAACAAGACCAAGATTATATCCATAACCGTGAGAAGTCCAACAAAAATGAGAGAAGTTTTCCACGTGAATAGGCTTCCTAAATAAAGGATGATCAGAACCGCGAATACGACTGCGAACGAATCCAGCAAGTAAGGAAACCATAGGGGGGTTCTGCTGAAAAACAAGTATAAACATATAAATGATGCTGGCGGCAACACCGCTAAGTACCATCTTTCTCCCGTGTCAACTCTGTTTTCTTCGTGCACTAATGCTAAAAATGTGAAGCCAAAGAGACAGTAAAAGCCTAGGGCTCCGTAGGCAACAGTACCGTTTACACCAAAGCTGATTAGGCTGATTGTTGCTGCTAGAAAGCTGACCACGAGAAATGCTAAGCAAAAGGTTTTAGCTCTGTTTTTCTTGAAATCTGAGAAGAGATACGTGAATATAAAAAGCAGCATTGAATAGGAAAATAGAAACATGATCATGACAGCCGTTTGCGGAATGAAAACAATCAAGGACACCATTACACTCATTGCGGCCACGAGTAAAACTGCATCTCGAACATGAAACTCCTTCTCTTCAAGTGTGGACTTTAACTTTCTCTCAACTTTCTTGTTCAAAAACATGGCTACCATGGTTACTGCGAAAAGTGTTAACGGCATGGCAATATCGAAATTCATACACGCACATAAGAAAAACAAACATTTAAACCTTAAACGTAATTTGCGTGCTTAGAACAGCTAAAGAGGCAACAAGTGCTTCTTCAGTTCGGATGGTTTCTGTTCCTTGCACAGGAACGGTATTAACAACGAAATCCACAATCTCTTCTAAGTTAAGTCCCTCATGTTCGACTATTTCGTAAAGCCCTCGAGTTGGCGACCCAAAAGCCACGAGAATTTCGCCACTTTCCCATCTTTTAGCTATTCTTTCTGCGACCTTGGCGAATGGAACACCGTGTTTAGAAGTGGCAACTGTCAAGTCGAAACCTCTGGTTTTAACCATTTTTCCGAAGGGAAGCTTTTCTGCTCTAACGGTGTAACCCCAATATTCCGGTATTTCGTCGCGGCTTGCAAGTTCAGCCTCAACACGCTTGTCAACTCTTGTAATCCTCGCAGTAACCCGTTTACCCGTTGACAGTTCCATGTTCGGAATTAATGCTGGTTTTTCGATGCCTATGTCTACAAATATACCATTCTTCCTTTTGGATAAGGTGACCCCTTCACGGTATTCGCCAACTTTCAATTTGTTCATCTTATGGTTTAGTGGATGGTGAGGCGTTCGCAGTGGCGGGAGCACACCAGCGTATCGGAGTTCAGGTTTAAGCGTGAAAAGTTTTTTCCGTAAATATTGTGGTGTATCCATGTAAGCAAGTAACGTTGCGATCAAATCAGTATCTGCAGCCTGGTTAACACGCGGATTATCCGGATATACTATGATTTCGTTAACTCTGAAAATTGCGACTGCCCTGCCAACTAAACCAACCTTTGAAGTTTTCTCCCGCAAATGCGGAATATCAGAGACAATGGAAGCGGGTATCGCTATGGAAAGTTTTCTCTCACTCAAATCATTTTTCGCCTTTGCTAATTGAAGACTGGCTTTCATGAATAAAAGTGTTAAAAACTCATGTTGAACCTTTTGTTTTAAAAGGTAGAAACGCATAGAAATCTGCGATTAATAGTAAATGGTGAACGAATCTTGTCACAAAAAATTCTAGACGATCTTGCTAAAATGAAGAGAATTGACAAGAGTGATATGCTTTCCTTTTGTGTTGAAGCGCCCAAGCATTGCCGAAAAGCAGCAAAACTGGCTGAGGCTGTTCGGATCAATTATTCAAAACCTCAAACAATAATCGTTGCTGGCATGGGTGGTTCAGCCATTGGCGGAGAACTTCTGAAAGATTGGACAAGAGATAAAATCGATGTTCCCATAGAAATTTGCAGAGAATATTCATTGCCAGCTTATGCAAACAAGAAAAACTTAGTGTTTGTCATAAGCTATTCCGGAGAAACTGAAGAAGCCTTAAGCATGTTTTTGGACGCGACTAAAAGGAATTGCATGACTTTTTGCATAAGCTCTGGGGGAAAACTCCTGCGGTTTGCCGAAGAACTGAGTTTGCCCTATTTACGTGTACCTTCTGGATTTCCTCCACGTGCCGCTCTTCCCTACTTGCTTCTACCAATGCCAATAATCTTAGAAAAACTCCGCTTAATTTCTAATGTAAGCTCTGAAATTTCTGAGGCTATCAAAGTATTGGAGCAAGTCAAGGATGAGAATTCTCCTAAAACTCCTCTCGACGATAATTCTTCCAAAATGTTAGCTTCCAAAATTAATGGAACAGTTCCCGTAGTCTACGGTTTTGGGATTTACCGTGCTGTTGCACAACGTTATAAGCAGCAGCTTAACGAAAACAGCAAGATACCAGCTAAATGGGAGTTTTTCCCAGAGCTTAATCACAACGAAATTGTAGGCTGGGAAGGAGCGAAAGAACTTTCAAACTGTTTTTCCACGATTTTCATTCGAGAGATGGATGAACCTGAGGAAATAAGGCAGAGAATTGAAGCTACAAAAGAACTGATGTCTCAGGAAGCAACGAAAAAGATCTTTGAAGTATGGAGTTCAGGCCAAAGTAGGTTAGCTAAAATGTTGTACACTATTTACATCGGTGATTTCACAAGCGTGTATTTGGCTATTTTGCGGGGTGTAGATCCAACACCTGTAAAAACGATAAGCTTGCTAAAGGAGAGAATAACACAAAGCGGGACAAAGAAGAAAATAATAGGTGAACTGCGGAAACTCTGTGAAAAGTGACATGTGGCTTATGCGTTTCTCTTTACGAAATCATCGAAGGCTTTTTCAGCAGTTTCGAGTGGCATTAGTTGGGGTGGATGTTTAAAGGCGTAAGCGGAAATCGGCAGTATTACTCCTTTCATTTTTCTGTTCAAGGCAATTTTCACGGCTCTTACTACGTCAAATAGCGCAGAACCAGCATTCGGCCCGTCAACGGTTGAGAGTCTCAAATCTATTTGCATGGGCACTTTGCAGAAGTACAACCCTTTAATCCAGAAGTAGCTGTCGCGTTTATTCTCTAAAAAGTCAACGTAATCTGTGGAGCCAGCAACCACATCAGCCTTATACGGCAGCGCTGATTCAACAGATTTTGTCTTAACAATCCGTTTAACATCTCTTGTTCGCTCCAAAGTGTCTAAGGATTCCGTACCTCCGCCAACATCAAGCTCGTATGTTTCGGTTATGCGAACTCCATGCGTTGAAAGCAGCTTCAGCAAGGTTTTATGCAATGTTGTTGCGCCCACTTGATCAATTAGGTCGTCGCCTACAAGTGGCAGTTCCGCCTCTTCGAAACGCTTAACCCAC
Organism: uncultured Candidatus Bathyarchaeia archaeon; assembly: GCA_964598485.1. Lineage (GTDB taxonomy): Archaea > Thermoproteota > Bathyarchaeia > Bathyarchaeales > Bathycorpusculaceae > SOJA01. Next base: position 130,893 of record CAZRCD010000001.1, on the reverse strand, counting down.
GCTGCATCGCTAGCAATAAAAACTGGTGTAGCGTTGATAAAGGCGCCCCCAGCCCTTAATGCCTGTTCAGCATACCATTGGGAAGCCTTAACCGCTCCGCTTGGAAGCAAATCAACCACGATTTCTGCATCCGCTTCCTTCATTGTGTCTGCAACGTTTACTGCAGGTAGGTTGCTTACTTGCACAATGTTTTTTGTGTATTCACCTACACCATCTAAGACTGGACCCTTATGCACCGTGACATCAGTTTGAGGAACATCAACAAGTTTCAACGTGTTGTTTGGCTGTGCAAAAATGGCTTCAGACAAGTCTTTTCCAACTTTTCGGCTGTCAATGTCAAAGGCTGCAACTACTTGAATGTCTCTTGGGTGGAAATCTCCAAGAAAAAGGTTGCCAATTCCAATACATTCTTCCTGTCTTTCGCAGTTATTATAGTAGTGCAAGCCTTGAACGAAAGCTGAAGCGCAGTTTCCTACACCGACTAGAGCAACTTTTATTTTCAACAATTTTTCGGCACCTCATTAACTCTTCCTTATTTTGCGACTGCTTTATTAAGTGCTGTGCTGCCTAATGGCTGAAACTAGAATGATGGATTAGGCTTTTCAAAGTGATGTAACTGTTCTATTGGCATGTACTCTTCTAATATGTTTGACCTTTGAAGGACTTCTCTCCATAATTCAAGTCCTTTACTGGTTCTCCACTTTTGTGGTGCTGGTAAACCTAAAACCGCCAATTTGTTGCCTTTTTCAATTTTTTCTGCAGTTATGCACTTGCCAGTTTCCGAGTGCACAGGAGTGATAATGTCTGGAGCAATTGCAGCAAGCTTTCCATCCTTATAAGCGACGAGCACTTCATTCTTGGCTTTAAATTCGAACATGCTCCCTGCACATTCACGTGTGCCACGAAGTTTTATATTAACGAATGTAAAGCCAGCTTCAGTTTCTTGCTCAGCACAATCTACAATGCCTTCAAAAAGTTTGAAGCCGCCCGTTTCCTTCAAAACTGCCTTTATGGGGTCAACGGTTTTCCTCAGCAACTTACCAATCTGCATAGACTTTGACAAACTAAGTTGAATTGGCGAAGTCTTCACTTGAGCACCTGTTAAAATTCTTCGAGCCGTGTAAGCATTGTTATCCCATTCAGCAGCAAGAACGCGAGCAATTCTTTCAGCAGCCTTTGAATCTGCAGTTTCTTTGGCAATAACTATGTTTTTCGCGTGCAAGTCTGCAACAACCATTGGAGTCAACGGTATGTCGCCAATTGTGTAAACTTTCAAATGAACTTCTGGAACAGACCTGCCAGCCCATCAGCATCAACGACTGGAATGCCGCATCTTGCGGCAACGTCAACCGCCGCTAAAGTGTTAAAGCCACCTAGCTCCACAGGAATCGTGGCATAAGCAGAAAAACCTGCATACTCTTCTAAAATCCTTAAAGCTTTAACCGCTGCATCAGCATCATATTCAACAGTAGTCGTAGCACCAACACAGCAAAATTAACGATTTTCGCATTGTCAGGCACTTCAGAAGGAGCTACAAGCCTAACCGTATAACCTTCAGAAGCCAGCTTATCCGCTATTCCGTAGCCTGTTTCAGGGTCGCCTCCTCCTCCAGCAGAAAAAATCGCTGCGCCATCCACTAAATCCAGCAAGTTTTGAAGATTCAAGGTTTCCAATTTCAAATGATCAACTCTTGTTAATTTGCAAATTTACTATTAAACCAGATTTTGCTCCAGCTTTTGTTTAATCCAGCTTTCTAGCCCCATCTTCTTTATTTCATTCAACTCATCAACACGTTTGGGGAACTTCAAGGGTTCACAAGGAAAATCATTGCATTCATAACAAAACCTAATGCCTCTTTCAATACAACATTTACGCATAGGACAGTCTCGCCAACCCCCACCGCCTCTGCACCCACCAACACAAGGAGAAATTTCTTTAGAATCCCATTCTAAACCTTTAACAAAATTTTCAAAATCAAAAGCCTTAGCCGTATCGGCGAAAAGTTCAAGCTCACTATTCTTTTTAAAAATCCTCAACAAATCTCTGGCTGAATCTCTAATTCTCTCAGTAAAATAGTCACATAACCGACAATAGATGCCGCAATAGGCGACAAGTTCACTTTCTTTCTCATACTCACTCATTTTAAGGATTCCTTAAATTACCCGTTGTTCAAGTTATCTTAATAAAATTTGTTAATAAAGTACAGACTATTTTATTCTATACTAAAAAATGATCAAGAAACGAAAATGAAAATACCAGATTTATTTGTAAAAGCCAACATTTTATATTAAGCAAGTCCTTAAAATCTCTGAACATTTAATTAAAGAGTCTGAGCAAAATGACAGACCAAACCAAAACCCCTGACAAGTTTACAATAATCAACGAGTTGGCACGCCGGCGAGGCTTCTTTTGGCAGTCCTACGAAATATACGGTGGCGTAGGCGGTTTTGTAACCTATGGTTTTCTAGGCGCCAAGTTAAAACAGAACATCGAAAAAAAACTTAGAGAACTTTTCGTAAACAAGCTTGGAATTTTAGAAATAGAGTCTCCAATTATTGCACCAAGCAAGGTTTTTGAAGCTTCAGGTCATGTGGGCCATTTCAAGGAACCCATGGTTGAATGCCTGAAATGCAAGAGACGGTTCCGTGCAGACCATTTACTCCAAGAATTTGCAAAAATTACCGAGTCAGAAGCTGAAAAGCTGAGCCTAAAAGAAGTTAAAGAGGCTATTGAAAAACATGAAATTCGCTGTCCAGAATGCGGAGGCACCTTCAGTGAACCCAAATATTTCCTGACAATGTTCAAAACCACCATTGGTCCCTATTCTGAGGCTGTTGGTTACGGGCGTCCCGAAGCTGCACAAGGAATATTCGTGGAATTTAGGCGTCTATATGAAATGGCGAGGGAGAAACTTCCCTTCGGTGTCATACAAATAGGTCACGCCCTAAGAAACGAAATCTCGCCAAGGCAAGGACTAATAAGGTTAAGGGAATTCACCATAATAGACCTTGAATTCTTTTTCGACCCAGAAGAACCAAACTGTTTTCTACTGAAAGACTTCGAAAACGAGATATTGCCACTGGTTCTAGCTGAAAATAAACTGCATGGCTCAGAAGAAATTGTTGAGGTTACAGTGAAAGAAGCATTGGAGAAAAGCTACATTAAAGCTGAGTGGCAAGCCGTCTTCATGGCACTAGCCAAAAAATTGCTGATTGACTTAGGTGTACCAGCTGAAAAACAGCGGTTCATCGAAAAACTTCCATGGGAAAAAGCCCATTACGCTCTTCAAAGCTTCGACCAAGAGATCTATGTTAAACGTTGGGGCTGGGTTGAAGTTTCCGGCCACGCCTACCGAACAGACTTTGATCTGAAGAGTCACATGCAGTTCAGTGGTGTAGACCTGCGTGTTTTTAAGGAACATGAAAAACCAGTTGAGAGGGAACAAACGGTTGTAAAGCCTTTAATGGCTAGGCTTGGACCAGTTTTCAAGGAAGAGGCTGCAAAGGTTGCGGAGATGCTTTCCGAAGCTGACCCGGAGGAAGTTGAGGCTTCCATTGAGAAAAACGGTTATTACATGCTTGGGAAATACAAGGTTCTGCCAGAATACGTGGGAATCACGCGTCAGAAGATTAAGGAACGTGGAAAACGGTTTATTCCACACGTTGTTGAACCAAGTTTCGGCTCAGACAGGCTGGTTCATGTAGCTCTCGAGTACGCTTACCGCGTCAAAGATGACAGGTCAATACTGAGCTTTCCAAGAGACATAGCTCCAATACAAGTTGGCGTTTATCCCTTAGTAAGTAAGGACGGCTTGCCGGAAAAGGCATTGCAAGTGTACGAGACACTAATTAACGAAGGCTTCTTGGTGGAGTTTGATGAAGCTGGTTCTATCGGCAGACGGTACGCCCGAGCAGACGAAATCGGCATACCTTTAGGCATAACAGTGGATTATGAAACATTAAAGGATAACACAGTCACCATCCGCGACCGTGACTCGTGGAAACAGGTTAGAAGTCGAATTGAAGAATTACCAGAACTTCTACGCAAGTATTTCCGTTGGAAAGCTAATTTTGAGGGTTTAGGCGAGCTCTTTGAGGGCTAAAGTTTCGTTACCTTTTTTAGTAGTTCAGCACATTTATTGCTGGAAATTAGAGCCCATTTTTGCGGGCGGGAGAAAACAAACTTGGTGTTTCCAGCAGAGACTGAAAGACGTGTGAAACGCAGAGCCTTAAACGTTTGCCGAGACCACTTGAGAAAAGTTTTAGATTTGACGAGATTTGTTCCTCAGATGATAGACTGCCTAATAAAAAATGACAAAGAAAAAGCGAGGCAGCTTTTTAATGAGATTCGACGTAGAGAAGATGAAGTTGACGAGGCTAAGCGTTTAGTCTCACGAGAACTTGCTGAAATCGGGGCAATTCTGCTTAGTAGAGAAGACTTTTTAAGGTTCACAAATTTAACAAGCGAAATTGCAGATTTCGGTGAAGGCATAGCTTTCCGTCTGGTTGAAATCATGGAGCATAATTGGAGCGTGCCCATGGACATAAGAGAGGACTTGCTGAAGCTTTCAGAAGCCGTTTTAGAAACTGTGACTAGGCTTAGAGAAACAATGATGGTTCTAACTTATGGGTCGGCTAAAGCCATGGAGAAAGCCAAGGACGTGGAGGTTGCTGAACGGGTTGTTGACGAGCTTTACCGCGGACTTGAGATCAAGCTTTTAAGCAGCCATCTCGACTTTCCAGCCCTAATCCTCTTAAGAGATGTTCTGCAACTTTTAGAGGATTCCGCTGACAAAGCTGAAGACGCTGCTGACGCTGCCAGAATATTATCCTTCATCATGTAAAAGGCGAAAAGTTACATGTCTAGAAAAATCAAAGTGGAGTTCATTGAAAACTTTCTAGTCGTATGGAACCCAAAAGACGGTTCAGAACTTTATAAAATGGGTTTTTATGGAAAACCCCTTGGAATTTCGAAGCCTAAAATCCCCGAATTCAATGTTCCACTGATTCTAGACTTGATGGAAGGCGTTTATCTTGCTGAAAAAAAGATCATAACGGTATATGAGGGTTCTGAAAGAAAGAGGGTTACTCTGAGAAAGCTTCGTCAAAGGGCTAAACAGTTATATGAAGAATTCGACGGCAAATATGCTGTTTATCACGATTTTCGCAACAGTGGTTTTGTTGTTACACCAGGAATAAAGTTTGGATGCGACTTTGCAGTTTACAAACATGGACCAGGCCTAGAGCATGCACCCTACATGGTTTCTGTTAAAAGAGCCAAATCCGGGATAACCGCTACAGAAATTGTTAAAGCTGGAAGACTTGCAACAACCGTGCGAAAAAGGTTCATCATAGCAGTGCCAGATTTAGAAAGGGAAAAAATAAGATATTTAATATTCAAGTGGTTCAAAGCTTGAAACCAGCTTTTAGCATTGTTCCTCAATTTCGAGTAGTTTGTAAACGAACGCCATTATGTCGGAGTATTCCTCTATCTTGGTTGTAGGTGTCGCTCCTGAATGCCCACTTTTTGTCTCAACTCTCAACAAGCAGGGTGCCTTGACTTCTTCGAGTTTTGATGCAAATTTGAATGCGTGAGCTGGATGAACCCATCGTCATGTGAATCAGTATAAAGCATTTATAAAAGGAGAAAAAATAAGCATATTTGGAAGGGGATCGATTAATGTCAGAATCTATTAGAAGTTTTATAGCCTTTGACATGGACAACGAAGCTGTTCTGAGAAAAATAACAGGTGCACAGAATCTTCTGGTTAAAACTGGGGCGAACTTGAAACTGGTCAAACCCGAGAACATTCACATAACCATGCGATTCCTTGGAAACATAACCCTGCCTATGGTTGATAAAATTTTTGAAGAAATGAAAAAGGTTCAGTTCATTCCCTTTGACGTTAAGATTCAAGATGTAGGTGTCTTCCCGCATCTGCGGTATCCAAGAGTGGTGTGGGTTGGAATAACCGAGGGTGCGGATCAGATGCGAAGTATTTTCAGTCAATTGGAGCCGCGTCTACGCGAATTAGGTTTCGCACCAGACTCAAAAGGCTTTAGTCCTCACTTAACGATTGCCCGTGTGAAATCTGGAAGGAACAAGGCTGAACTTGTAAAATGCATAAGCGAAAACGTTAATTCCGAATTTGGAGTCATTAGGGCTGAATGCTTGAGGCTTAAAAGAAGCAACTTAACGCCTAAAGGACCAGTTTATTCAACCCTGAAAGAGTTCTGTCCACGATAATAACAAAAAGGATAAGGTTTTATGCAGGAAGAAATTGAAAAGGTCTGCGCAGCCGTTTTGGGAAAGGTTACACCGAAAAAGAGAGAACGGGCTGAAATGGAGAATTTAGCTGAAAAGCTAGAAAAAAAAGTTGTTTCTGCATCTAAAGACTTTGGCATTGAAGCTGAAGTGCGCGTGGAAGGCTCTGTTGCAAAGGACACGTGGCTCAGCAGAGAACCAGACATAGACATTTTCATGCGTGTGCCAACCACCATACCTCGCAAATCCCTTGGGAGTATCTGCCTGAAAATAGCTAGAAAATCCACAGAAGGCTCAAAACAAATTGAAAGGTTTGCTGAACATCCATATCTGGAAGCAGTAGTTGATGATACTAGAATTAACATCGTGCCTTGCTACAAAGTTGAACGAGGAGAATGGTTAAGCGCCACAGATCGTACGCCGTTTCACACAGACTACGTGAAGAAACACTTAGAGAAGCAAATGAAAGGCGAGGTGCGGTTGCTGAAGAAATTTATGAAGGGAATAGGTGTTTACGGTGCGGAAATTAAGGTTGGTGGGTTCAGTGGCTATCTGTGCGAACTCCTAATCTTACGCTACAAATTCTTTGTAAACGCGCTAAAAGCCTTTGCACAATACAAAAAGAGAATAGTCATCGACATCGAAGGTCACTACAAGGGAAGAGAAAACGAGTTAGAGCTTTTGTTCAAAGAACCCTTGGTAACTGTTGACCCAGTGGACAGGGGGAGAAATGTTGCTTCAGCGGTGCAACCAAAAAAACTTTACACTTTCGTAGCTGCTGCACGAGCTTTCCTAGGAAATCCAGATACAAAGTTCTTTTACCCTCCAGAAACTGCTGCTCTACCAGCAAAAGAACTCGAACAAAAATTGGCAAAACATGGCTCTGCAATTATTTTCTTAACTTTTGAAAAAGTTGACGCAGTTCCAGATATTCTCTGGGGGCAACTCTACAAGTCCAAACGCTCATTACACAAACTGATCCAACTAAACGGCTTCAACGTTTTACGAGACCTTGCATGGAGTGACGAAAAAACCATCAACATGTTCATCTTCGAGCTTGAGCAACGCTTCATCCCACTGGTAAAAAAGCATTTGGGACCGCCCCTTGAAAAGAAAAATGAGTGCGAAAAATTCTCACTAAAACATATGAAAAGTCCAAACACCATTTCAGGACCGTACATTGAAGATGGAAGATGGGTTGTGGAAATCTGCAGGAAATACACAGATGCTGTAGTGTTGCTGAAAGATAAATTGAGGGATGGTGGAAGAAGCACGGGCGTGGCTGAGCAAATTTCGAGAAAGTTTCGTGAAGGTTTGCAAATTTTTGTGAACGAGGAAATAATAGGGGTTTACAAGAAGAACAGTGAGTTTGCGAAGTTTTTGACAGAGTTTCTATCCGGTAAGCCTAGATGGCTAGAAAACGCTTAACAACACTAACACTGCGCCGAGTATCCAACAGTAAAAAGCAAACAGATGAAATTTTCCTTTGGTTATGGTTTTCCAAAGCAGTTTCAGGGCGAAATAGCCCACAAGCATCGCTGCGATTGCTCCTGCAAGGATTTCACCCCACTCTAGCCCTACTGATGTTAATCCGCTGAACTCTGTGTAACCTGTATAGCCTAAGGCGCCTAGTATGGCTGGAATTGAAAGAAGAAAAGAGAACTTGAACGCTTTTTCCCGCTTGATTCCAAGTAAAAGTGCGGCTGCAATGGTTGCTCCGCTTCGTGAAATGCCGGGGATTATGGCTATGCCTTGTGCTATGCCCATCATTATGGCTGTTGAATAGTTTATGCTATCGGTTTTCTCTTTCCCAAACTTTGCGGAATAAAGCACTACCCCAAATAAAAGAAATGCTGTGCCAATTCGTAGAATTGTCTGAAAAAAGCCCTCTATCAGCCAACCAAAGACTAAGCCAATCAATGCCGTGGGGACAACTCCAACAATTATTAGAGGCACCATTTTCCCATGCTCTGTTTCAAAGTCTAAGTGGGCGAGAGATGAGAGAATTTTGCTAATTTCTTTTCTGAAAAAAAACAGAATTACGATTAGGGTTCCAACATGGAGAATAACATCAAAGAGTATGGGAACCTTCATGTGCAAAAGGTTCTCAAATAATTTCAGGTGTCCAGTGCTTGATATTGGAAGCCACTCTGTTAAGCCTTGAATGATTCCCAGAATAATAGTTTCTATTGACTGCTCCAAATGTTTCGCCGCTTGTCTCTTTTTGACTAGATTAGGTTTAAAAGGTTAATCCCATAATAATTTGTAATCTTCGTGTGGTGTCTCTATATGAGCGTGTATCCGCCTGGAAATGCTGAAGATCGTGAAATGTTGGCTACAATACCAATTGAAAATCTGCTTGACTATTTCTTTCTTCAAATCAGAAACGTGTGGAGAGTTGACGGCTTATACTTTCTTGGCATAGAAGAAAAGTTTGGCACCGAAGCTGCAACCGAAATCGATGCTGGAGTCTGGCAGATTATGGCAAAAATCGAAGCCAAAAGCCTGCGAAGAATGTTCCAAGTGGGCGAAAACGCTGGCATTCCAACAATTATGAATCTTTTACGTAAGTCAAGCTGGGCCTTAGACCAACCCTTCAAAACAATCGAAATAAGCGATAATAGGGCTGTCTTAAGCATCGACAGGTGCAGAACACAAGAAGCCCGTTTAAAAAAAGGTTTAAACGAGTTTCCATGCAAAAAAGTTCGGTTTGGCTACTTGAAAAACTTTGCAAAAACACTGAATCCAAACGCTGAAGTAAACTGTATAGTTTGTCCACCAGGCAAGCACCCCAAGGATTTGTGGTGTAAGTGGGAGTTCGTACTGCCTAAGTGAATTTCGATCGATCACACATTAGTTCTAGTCTTAACGCTCCTATGCTTCTCAATGGCCTTTCGCAGAGTCCTTTTTGCCAGGCAAGCACAGTGGATTTTCTGTTTTGGGATGCCTCCCAAGAAATTAATAATATCTTCTTCTGTTATCTTTACGGCTTCCTCCAAAGTTTTTTCCTTCACCATTTCCATCAAAGCTGACCCAGCTGAAAAAGCTCCTGCACAGCCTATTGCTTGAAATTTTGCGCATTTTATTACGTCTGATTCGATTTTCAAGTAGACTTCCATGGAGTCGCCACATGGCCCGGTGTAGGCTAAGTGCACACTCGGGTTTTCTACACGTCCAACATTCACCTTTTTCAAGTAGTACTCTATTGCTTTGCTTGAGTATCCTGATTTCTCTAATAATCTTCTAACTTCACTCATCATATTCCCTCGATAAATCGTATTCATCTAAGCCTTAATATTAACCTTTTTTGTTTTTCCGCAGAAACAAAATTTGAAACTCTCACGCCTACAAGCCGCATTTTCCTATATGGCCTAAGATAGTCTTGCACAAGTTCCTTAACCGTTTTCTGTAAATCTTGCAGACGATCGGTCACAAACGGCAGGGTTTTCCCATGTGTGTGAGTTTCGAAATTCTCATAGCGCACTTTAACCGTAACTGTCTTGAAACAGAAGTTTTGCTTCGAAACGTCTTTGTGAACTTCTTCCGAAAGCCTATCCAAAGTTTTTAAGACAAACTCGAAATCATCAGTGTCTTCCTCAAAAGTTACGTCACGACTGATAGACTTGACTTCCCCTCTTTCTTCAACTTCGCTTCTGTCAATTCCATGAGCCATCAAATGAAGCTGAGTACCCATTACACCAAAGTTTTCCGTTAGCACAGCAGGATCATAATCGGCTAAGTCTCCAATGGTGTTTATTCCGATACTCTTCAGTTTCTGCTCGGTCTTCCGCCCAACCCACAAAAGCTTACGCACGCGTAACGGCGCTAGAAACTTTTCAACATCTTCCTCCTTAACAACTGTCAAGCCGTCTGGCTTTTGGAAGTCGCTGGCTATTTTTGCAACAAGCTTGTTTGGACCTATGCCTACTGAACAGGTAAGTCCCTCTTTCTCAAGAATTTCCATTTTTATTTGATGCGCTAGAACTTCAGCTTCCTCGCAACTATTTACTCTTGACGTAACGTCAAGAAAGGCTTCGTCTATTCCCCACTGCTCAAATTTGTCTGCATATTTACGCAGTATACCTATTATTTCGCTGGAAACCTTCTTGTAAAGCTCATAGTTAACTGGCAGGTAGACGGCTTCGGGACAAAGCTTCCAAGCTCTTGAAATGGGCATACCAGACTTGACACCAAACTTTCGCGCTTCATAATTACAAGTGCTGACAACTCCCCTTCCCTTTCCCTCTTTAGGATCAGCGCCCACAATAACTGGTTTACCCTTAAACTCGGGACGCTCTCTTTCCTCAACCGCCGTAAAAAAATGATCCATGTCCACGTGAAATATTACTCGCTTTTTCCCCCTCGTAGTCTTCCTTTTCCAAACACGCTGCCTAAGACAACAAAGGCGTTTTTGTTAATTTGAACTTATCGCAAGAGAATATGTACACGATTAAGCCTATACTTAACTTCGCTAACGATTTTCTATTCATAACCTTTAATGCCATCTCATCGTAGACAGTAGAGGCAGCGAGGGAAAGCACGCATGCAAGCTGTTTCAGAAGAAAATGCTAAACAAATAGCGGTTGATTTCCTTAGGAAAAAGAAAAACACGGAAAAAGTAAACGTTTCTTCGGTTGAACAAAAAGATGGTGTGTGGGTAATCTACGGCATGTGTCCCATAGACTTGGAAGGACATCCATGGACTGAAAAATTCGAAGTCATTGTCAACCGGAAAGGAAAAATAAAATCCACGTACTTTTCGCTACTATAATGACTTAGTGCTCAACCTTTAGTTTGCCATCTCCAATTATGTAAAGCGCATCCGCTACCCTAACAATTTTTTCATCATGTGTTGCCACAATAACGGTTGTCTTATGTTTCCTGTTTATGTTAAACAGTAAATCAATTATTTCTTTGGCTGTTTTTGAGTCAAGCTCGCCTGTGAGCTCGTCAGCAATTATTACTTCAGGGTCGTTGGCTAATGCCCTTGCTATGGCTACCCGTTGCATCTCGCCTATGCTTAGCTCCTTCGGCATATGGTGAAGCCTATCGCCTAAACCAACATTCTCAAGAAGTCTAACAGCTTTTTCCCTTTGTTCTTTAGGAGTTTCGCCAGCTAGAGCCATGGGCAACTCTATGTTTTCCAATGCACTAAGTGTTGGCAACAGATTGAAAGTTTGGAAAACGAAGCCCATACGGAAAAGCCGGATTTTCCTTCGCTTACGACCTGACAGAAGCGAAGTATCTGTGTTGTCGATGAAGATTTTTCCGGAGGTTGGGTAATCGTTAAGCCCAAGCAGATTCAGTAGTGTGGATTTTCCCGAGCCTGAAGGACCGACTATCGCTGTGAAGGTTGCTTTGTTGACTTCAAGATTAACCTTGTTGACAGCAGTTATTTTCGACGGGCCTACGCGGTATGTTCTCGTTAAATCCACAGTTTTAATCTTCATTAATATTCGGCCCTCAAAACTTCAGCTATTCGCATTCTTATCGCATTGATGGCTGGAATTATTCCTCCAATACAGCATACGGCGACAACTGCTAGGAATATTTCAATCATGTAAATTGGTGGAACAATTTCGAATATGCTTGGGAAAAACTGGGCTAGTGGAATGCTGGTGTAAAGGCTTGACAAAACAAGTGCCGCCAAGGAGCCGAAGGCTATGCCTAGAATACCGCCTAAGACTCCAATCAATGATGTTTCTAGGATTACAAGGCGGAATACGTAGCTTAATGGTGCACCTATAGCGTCTAGGGTTGCGAAGTCTCTTCGCCTTTCGGAGACGCTCATGATGGTAACGGTCATAACAAGTATTAGGCTCATGATGAAAACTACGGTTTGTATGCCGATGTTCCAAGTCTCCACTTGGGCGAGAACTGGCTGAATCATGTCATTTCTCTCATCTTCTGTCAAAGCCTGAACATAGGTTATATTCTGCTCTATGAGGTCTGCCAAATCTTTCTGTGAGTAGTTGTCAAGAGGTTTTACCGTGATTATATTAACACTTTCCGGATAGTTGTAAACTTCTTGCGCCAGCTTAAGAGGCATTATAACGCATCGATTTAACAAGGCTAATTTGGTGTCTAAAATCCCAGTAACATTTAATCTATGATCGTTGACCACTATCTCTTTTCCCACTGTCCAGTTGTACTGGTCCGCCAGAGAAGCACCCACAACAACTTCTCTGCTTGATTCCTTTGTCGGAAAATGTCCGACATTCCCTTTTAATGGGGTTGGTCCAAGAATCAATCCCCAATCTTCAACGGGTATTCCCATGCTAAAATTTACAGGCACTGGTTGAATTATTCCGCCGATTCCTATGGGTGTGACAAACAGTATTGGGGCTACCTTTTCTACTCCTTCAATAGTTTTTAATTTTATTTCTGTATAATTCCGTGGGAGCATACCTCCGCCTATTGGAATTGCTTGAATTACAATGGCGTCTTTGCTGACAACCATGACTTCCCCGCTGAAGAGCACATTCATTTCCTTGATTACGGTTGTGTATCGCATTGTTGTAGAGCCCACCGCTATTATGAAGGTTGTTGCCAGGGCTACACCTAAAACGCATAGGGCTGTTCTAACTTTTCTACGGAACAGATTTCGAAAACAGAAAGTTAAGAGCCGCGTTGCAAATCCCCTACGGGTATTTCATAAATGAAACTTATATAAGCATTCACGCTGTAAATATTTTCAGAATCAAATTAAGGATGATGTAAATGGAAATTGGAAAGAGAATAATAACTCTATTAACGATATGTATGCTGTTGTTTTCAGCTTTTACAATCATAACTCAAAACTACACTGCAACCGCAACCCCATCAAACGGTGCAAAATTGATGGGAATTGCTGGCGATAGTGGCAAAGACACAGACGGCGACGGCAAATATAACTATTTGGAAGTTGCTGTGGAAATTAACGTTTCTAAGGCTGGAAACTACAGGGTCTACGCCTATTACCTTGCGGATGAGTATGACTATTGGCTTTATCTTTACAGTTATGACGAAAGCTATCTTAATGAAGGCGCACAATGGCTTAACTTATCCTTTTACGGAACAGCAATCTATGGTGAACGCTTCAGTCCGAAAAGCATTCCAGAGATTGTACTTTTCGAGTATTTTGATTACGGTTTTAAGGACATAGATATGCTCTCAGATGTACAGTTGTCCAAAATTTATAGTTACACGGAATTTGATTGCGGTGCATTTCTCACTGGTACGATATACGATGAGGGAATTGACACCGATAGCGACGGACTTTTCAACAGTTTGCAAATCGGAGTAGAAATAAACGTAACAGACGCTGCAACCTACAAAGTCAGCGTTGACGGACTTCTTGATGGAGTCTATATAGATGTCCATAATGATTCCCAAGCTTACTTTTCCTCGGGAATCCCAACCTTAAATATTTCACTAAACGGTGCTAAAATATATGCTTCACAGGACAATGTCTCAAGAATTAGCAGTATATACCTTTACGTCCTTGAAGATTATCATCAGTACCAGCTTGACTATAACAGTAGTTGTCCATTGAACAAAACATATAACTACAAAGAATTTGATCCCCTAGCATTTTTCACAGGAACCATATTTGATGAGGGAATCGATGAAGACGGTAACGGCTTATTTGACTATTTACAGATCAGCGTGGAAATCAACGTTACAGATGCTGGCGAGTATTATATCACTTTAGAAGAACTTATTGGCGACGATTTTACCTACTTGTACATATATGACTCTGAAATCCGCTACTTTGGTATAGGCTTACACTTGTTGAATTTCACCGTTTATGGTCCAAAAATTTATGGTGCGGGCATAAATCCAGCATACGTGGGAGAGCTAAGACTTTACTGCACTTCTTATGGCGCATGGATATTTCTACAAGAGCTATATCAGCTGGCTTTGCCAACAGTTTATCCTTACTACGAATTTGAGTCGCATGCGTATTTAACCGGCAAGGTTCACGATACAGGGGTCGACACAAACGCTGACGATTTATTTGACTATTTAGAAGTAGGTGTAGAAGTTAATGTTACTGAAGCTGGAGCTTACCAGATTTCAGTAGGTGGACTTGCAGAGAAAATGGACGGCCCTACTGAGCACATTTATTATTGGCAATATTTTGTTGCCGACCTTGACCTAGGCGTTCACATAATTAACTTTACCTTTTCAGGACCCATGATTGCCTATTGTCACATCAATCCCACGAATATAACAGACTTACGTTTGGAAGAGACTTCGCCGTATTGCCCGCTAAGCGACATCCCAACGGTTGCGCTTTCAACAAGATATAACTATACACAATTTAATTCGCCTTTGAATAACATGGAAATTGAATTCACTGTCTATCCGAACGCTACGGTAGGGGTTAGCGGATCGGTCAACCATACACGGATTTATCCCCTCTACTCATATGATTATCAACCGTCGGTAAATGCTACGTTAGGCTTCTCAACTAGCGGAGACTTGACAACCGGTTCAGTTAACGGTACAATCGTGCTTCCTAAATATCCATACTCATACCATGAGTTTCCCTATAACTCCACAACTGTAAACTTTACATCTAGATATTACAACGATATGCTAAACGCTCAACTTAACGCCACAATGCTTCTGCCACTTGCTGGAAGCACAACTTATCCATTCAACTCAAGCGATTTCACACTTCATGGCACGTACTCAGACGGAATGCTTAACGCTCGTCTCTGGGGAGAAACAGAGTTGCCCTCTTACTACGCTTCTCAATTTCCATTCAACGTTACAGATGCTACTGTGCTTGCAGACTACGCAGACAATGAAATAAACGGGAACATAACATTTCATGTGCTTTCAGGTTTTCCATTAGCGGACGTTATCGTATATTTTAGCGGAAACAAAACTGAAATCTCATTCACTGGTTCCATTGATGTAATATATGGCAACTACTTTGGTATGGAAATAAACGCGACAACGTTAGAGGAAATGCTAACAGAATTTAACAACACGATTCCTGGACACGGAGAAAACTCTCTGTACAACATGACTGAAGGCATGATTGAATGCACCGTTTTGAACACGACAAAAACGCCTATAGGTCCACCGGAAGGAGCGAGAGTAGATTATAACGCAACCCTTCGTGGAAACTTCACACAAATGCTAGCAAGATATGTGACATCAATGCTTTTTGGATCATACGCTTCTGAAGAAACACATTCAATTGTTTACGCTGCGGTGGATGCAACCCTCTCTTCTGTTAATGACGCATCTCTCATGTTAGACTATTATTATACGTCAAAAATAGCGTCTATCGACTTAACCCTAAGTGGTGATGTAAAAACTCTGTGGAGCAACGCATTACAGTTAGTGCCTCCAATCGTTCCTCTAGAGTATAGGGCTCAATGTGAAGCTTGGTTGAAAATTGCAAACGTTACAGCCTATGGTGTTGAAGGTGTGTATCTAGAAATTGATTATTCATGTAGTGAGCAACAACTAAATTTGAACGCGTCACTTACAGCTAACGTTACTCAAATGAAAAATGAGATTATTCCAATTCTACCAGATGCCGTGCCCCCAGAATTGAGAGATTTGGTTGAATCATGTACAAACACAACCTATTGCACGCTAGACTCGTTTAATACAACATGCAGCTACATAAATGGTATAATTAATTTCGACGCTGAATGGCTCCTGAAAGGAGATTTCAAGGCAGAACTCAATCACATGAAGAGTTGTTATGTGGAGTACCTAAAGCTAACTTCTCCATATGTGATAAACGGACAAATACGGATGCTTAATGCAACTGAAGTAGACATCAGCAACTTCAAAGCAGACATAAGACAAGGCGAAGACTGGATGACTTTAACATTTGAAGGATTAAGAGTGCGTTCTGTAAAAGACGAAGTAGACTTGATAAGATTCAAGCTTTGCAGCTTATTCAACATGACCATCGGTCCCTACGAGTCGCCAAGAGAGTTTGAAAAATTGAAAATCACTGTAGTAGGTGGTTCTAACGCAACGCATACAATCCTCCTCTATGCACCAGGTACCATGCCTACTCCGAACATGACTTCACTAGATTACAAAACTATGACATGGGAAAACGTAACAATGAGCGACCTCAAAGACTTACTGTTCAAAATAGCCCATCAAGAAGTTATCGATCATCTTGGAAAAACGTATTACGTTCCAATCTTCACAAACTCGACAGTGAGTGACTTCAACTTTAATCCAAACTCAAAACGCATAAGCTTTAGTGTTACTGGAGCAACTGGTACAGGATTCTGCAATGTTACAATTCCAAGAGCGTTATTGTATGCACCTGAAGGATGGATTGTTAAAATCAACAGAACTGTCTTAAATCCAGGGGAATTCGATGTAACTGAAAATGATGAATATGTTTCCATATACTTTAACTATTCCCATTCTAGCCACTTTATCGAAATAGAGGGTACATGGATAATTACAGAATTCCAGCCTAACATACTTCCGTTAATACTAGTGATAATAAGTCTGATAGCCACAATAATTGCGGTTAAACAAAGAAAGAAACTAGGTACGTTAAAGACAAAATATCAAAGTGTAATTCAAACATTCGCAAACAGACTTTACAAACTAAGGATCTAATTCCCCCTTTCAATTCTTTCCAAGTTATAAATAAGCTTTAAAAGTTATATCTTAAAACCACTAATGAAATCACAGAGGGTTTGATGTCCTTGTTTGAGAAGATTTTGGTTCCGTTAGACGGTTCTGAGCATTCACTAAGAGCTCTAGACATCGCTATCCAAATAGCTAAAAGGTTTGATGGAAAAATCACTTTACTCCACATATACTCAGTTGGTGTAAGACCAATTGTTATGCCCGAACCAACAACTCTAACTCCTCCAAGCGTTCCAATCATGGCTCCCGCGGATTTTTTCAAGGTGATTGAGGCTGCCCGCAAGGCTGGCACCACCATTTTGGTGGATGGTGAAAATAAGGTTAAAGCTGAGGGTATCCAAGTTGGAACTTTGCTTAAGGAGGGGCATACGGTTCAAGAGATACTTAAAGCCGCTCGAGACAGTGAGTTTGACTTAATTGTTATGGGCGCTAGGGGTATAAGCAAAATAAGAGAGCTGCTTCTAGGCAGTGTAAGTGATGGAGTGATCCGAAATGCGCCCTGCCCAGTTCTCGTGACTAAGTAGCTAAGGTTCTAACGGTGGTCAAATTTCGTCTGATTTAGAATTGGATTAAAATACTATTTGTCCATAGTTTTTCTTTTTATTTTGAAAATTTTCATAGAAAAATCTATTTAAAACTGTCGTTTTAGCGAATATGGCTTTACTGGCTTGTCACGAGTAGGGTAAGTTTTAAATAATTTAAGCTAGCAGATGTAATGTTGCGTTTGTAAAAAGGTGAAAAATAAATGATGGAAAAAATAGAGCTTTCAATAGTTGTTTTGGTTCTAATAGGCATCATAGTTTCAAGTGGCACAATGTATTATATAACAACCGCGATAGGCAATTTATCCACATTAACAAGTGACGTAACCACGCTAACGGGAAGCGTGACAGATCTAACATCAACAATAAGCGACCTAACCACCATAACTGCGCTTATGGTGAATAGCCTTGGAGCATACAATGAAACACTGTTAGCATACAATCAAACACTAGTCGCGTTACAAGACAAATTGGCGGCAATAGAGAAACTTCTGGCTGCAAAGACAAAGGAAACATTAATTGTGGGGACGACTGATTCGGTTGAGAAAACTCTCGACCCGGCTCAAGCGTACGACTATTTCGGATGGTGCATTCTGCAGAACATAGCTGGTACTCTCGTCAGCGTTAAACCAGGATCAGAAACGGGAGCTGACTTCCTTCCAGAATTGGCAGTAAGCTGGAATGCCAGCGAAGACTTTGACGTTTGGGACTTCAATCTGAGGGAAGGTGTAACGTTTCCAGACGGCACAGAGTTTAATGCAACACACGTCCAGTATAGTTTCGACAGGGCTATAGCGCTTATAGACGATATTCCTGAAGGTGCACCAGCAGGCTTAGAATATGATAAGCTCATAAACAGTACAGAAGTCCTTGCCAACTACACCGTTAGATTCAACCTGAACCACGCCTTCAGTCCGTTCTTGGGAATCGTGTCATGCAGAGCATCAGCCATTGTCAATCCAGCGTATGCGCCTATAGAAGAGGTTGGATATCACGCGGGAGATTCACGCGGGAGCACTCCAGTTGCATTTGTCGGCCCATATTACTTAACGAGATGGGCGCGTGTAGGTGGAAGAGACATTGAGATCCGGTTGGACAAAAATCCCTACTACTGGAATGCCACTAGTGAGTATCCGAAAACAAAGACCATAATACTCAGATTTTACAGCGGCCCCTCAACACTTCGATTAGCTGTGGAAGCAGGCGACATAGACATGGCGTTCAGGCATATTAGTCCAACTGACGTACTTGATTTGGAGGATAATCCTAGTGTTAAGGTTTGGTGGGGCAAGGGCGCCTTCGTTCAGTATCTCTGCTTCCAGACTAAGCGTGCACCGTTTAACGATACAAGAGTAAGGCGGGCGGTTGCGGCTGCTTTAGACAGGTCGGCTGTTTGCGAGACGGTCTTCCTTAATCTGTCGAAACCTTTGTATAGCATAATACCTCCAGGCATGTTGGGTCATACTGAAGAGTTCCAGAAGCTTGGAGACGCGAACTACGCACTCACCCAAAGCTTGCTCGCTGAGGCGGGATATGACGCGACTAACAAGCTGACATTTGACTTGTGGTATGAATCTTCAGGGCACTATCCCTCAAGCGCTGACCAAGCTATTGTCTACAAAGAAGCGCTCGAAGCAAGCGGAGTTATAGATGTAACGTTGAAATCTGCAGATTGGGCCACTTACAAGCAGAACAGGGATAGCGAGATAATGGACGCTTACGTATACGGTTGGTATCCAGACTACGTTGACCCAGACGACTACGCATTCCTCTACTGGGCTTCATGGATTCACACTAACTACCACAACGCAACTCAGGAAGCTTTGTATGATCAGGCACGCGCCACAACAAACACAACCCTCAGAGAAGAACTTTACGCTCAAATAGACGAAATAGCTGCGGAACAATGCTCAGTCGTCCCACTATACGTAAGCAGCGCTTGGGCTGTAACACACCCAAAAATTTACGGCATATACCTAGACATCACACAAGACATGCGATACTGGCTGATATATATCGGAGAATAGTAAACCTTATCTCCCCTTTTTCTATTTTGTACAAATCGTAAGTCATAATATAGAGTAGGGTGTAAGTCATGGGTCTCCGCTCATACGTCGTCACGAGGATACTGCTCACAATACCTACACTGCTGTTGCTGCTTTCTATGGTTTTCTTAGTCATGCGTGTTCTTCCAGGCGACCCCGTTGCACTTCGTTTTGAAAAGAGGGCTGACCCTGAGCAGATGGAGAGGATGAGACATATCTTGGGGATGGATAAGCCATTATGGACACAATACATAGAGTACCTTGGCGGTATTGTGGATATCGGGTACTTATTGGAGAACGGATACCCTAACTTAGGGAAATCAATGCAAACATACGAAGAAGTTGGGGGACAAATATTCTCTGCGTTTCCAGCGACGCTTGAACTAGCCATTTACTCCATGATAATAGCATCCATTTTAGGAATACTGCTTGGCGTAGTATCATCCAAATCATACAACTCCATCCTAGATCATATGATAAGAGGGTTCGGAACAGTCACCTACGCCATTCCAATCTTCTTCTTAGGCATAATCTTTCAATTAATCTTCGGAGTTTACCTCCGTTGGCTTCCAACAGGTCTACGCCTCCATCCGTCTGTGGAGCCGCCTTCGGGTCTCACTATATATTTGAGTCCGCCTTCCCAAGGATTTCTTTACCATTTCTTATTATCATCTATCGCTGGCTTAATAGTTTCCGCTGTATACGTTGCCATGCTCCGAATAAAACATGTGAAGTTCAAGTTAAAGGAAATCTTGATCTCTGCTACGGTTTTCCTTGTTACATGGATTGCTTACGCCTATGCATCATGGTATTTCGTGTGTGCAGGAGAACTGCATATATCAACTGGCTTATACACAGTTGACAGTCTTCTTGAAGGAAACTTATTCACGTTTTTTGAATCATTAAAAACTCTTCTTCTACCTTCTTTAACACTTGGAATTATTCTTTCAGGCATGTTTATCAGAATGACAAGAACCAATATGCTTGAAACTCTTCGACTTGATTTTGTTACAGCTGCAAGAGCAAGAGGTCTAAAAGAAGACACGGTAACCTATGGTTATGCATTGAGGAATGCTTTCTTACCAGTTCTTACAATGATGGGACTACAGTTCGCCATACTTTTAAGTGGGGCAATACTGACAGAGACCACGTTTTCATGGCCGGGACTAGGAAGCTACATAGTTCAGAGAATCAACTTGAGAGACTACACAGCCATTCAAGGTGCCGTGGTCATGTTCGGCTTATTCATTACACTGGTAAGCCTCGTGGTAGATATCCTGTACGCATACTTAGACCCAAGGATAAGACTGTAAAGAGGAAGCCAAAATGACTAAATTGAAAATCAAACGAAGTATCATTGCACGCTTGATACCTGGATTAGCTTCCCTGACTAAAAAGGGCCCCTCAGGATGGATGGTAATCCTCGGAATAATAATTGTGTCAGCACTGGTCATTATGACAGCGATTGCCCCTTGGATAACACCGCACGATCCGATCAAAACAGATGTAGGCCCGATAAGAGATCCCCCCAGTTCACAGTTTCCCATGGGCACAAACCATCTCGGTCAGGATATGCTGAGCAGAATTTTATGCGGTGGGTCACTCATGCTTCAAGTTTCTACCCTTTCGGTTCTTGTCTGCTTTATTATAGGCGTTCCTATTGGGCTCTTCTCATCCTACGTTGGGGGCATCTTCGATAGAGCATGTTCCCTAGTGATAGATGCCATTTACGCATTTCCAGGTTTGGTCATTGCAATCGCCATATCTGCCATGTTAGGTCCAGGCGCAGTTAACATGGCTCTTTCGATAGCCGTCGTTTACATTCCATCATACTTCAGAATAGTTCGAAGCCAAGTTTTAAGCATAAAAGAGTTAACCTATGTGGAGGCTGCCAGAGCGACTGGTGCAAAATGGCATACAATACTTTTCCGCTATGTTTTTCCAAACGTTATTCCCTCAATAGTCGTAGTAGCTACAATAAATTTTGCCGACGCTATTCTTACAGCTGCTGGCTTAACCTTTATTGGCCTAGGGGTTACAAAAGACATCCCTGATTGGGGATGGGATCTAACGGATGGATGGAACTATCTTTCGAGCGGCGCATGGTGGATTATAACTTTTCCAGGACTTATGATAATTTTCCTTGCACTCGGATTCACACTTATTGGAGAGGGACTGAGCGAATTGCTGAATCCAAAGCTTCAGCGTTGAGGTGAATGAAGTTGCCTTTATTAGAGGTTGGCTCGTTAACTGTTGACTACCAGATGCGTAGAGGCACAATCCGCGCAGTTGAGAATGTGTCTTTTTCCCTAAAGAAAGGTGAAACATTGGGATTAGCTGGTGAATCTGGATCAGGAAAATCCACACTTGGCCTTTCTATAATACGTCTCGTCCCTTACCCCGGCGTCATAGTGAAAGGTCATATAACAATTGATGGAACAGACATTCTAAAGCTGCCAGAGCATGAGATGCGCTCCATTAGAGGTGAAAAAGCTGCTTATATCTTCCAAGATCCCATGACCTCTCTAAACCCCGTTAAAAGGATAGGTGTACATTTTGTTGAGTTAATACGTACCCATGAGCCTAACATAAGTAAAGAAGAGGCGTTTGAACGCACTAAGACTGTAATAAAAAATTTAGGAATCTTACCTGAACGTATAAACGATTATCCTCACCAGTTCAGCGGTGGAATGAGACAACGCATAATGATAGGTTTGGCAATAGTCCTAAACCCTGACTTAGTTATAGCCGATGAACCAACCACAGCTTTAGATGTAATAGTTCAAGCAAAAATACTTGACCTAATGGAAAATTTACGTAAGATGTATGGGATGGCCCTTATACTAATATCGCATGATCTAAGCGTAATTTTGGAAAGATGTGATAAAATCATCATCATGTACGCTGGACACATGCAGGAATACGCAACTAGCATGGAGCTACACAAAGCTCCTAAGCACCCCTACACGCAAAAGCTTCTACAAAGCATTCCAAACATAGAATTGTCCGACCAAAAACTCGCCGCCATTCCAGGTTCACCCCCAAACATGCTTAATCCTCCTAAGGGCTGCCGTTTTTGGCCTCGCTGTTCCTACGCCAAGAAAATATGCCGAGTGAAGGAGCCGCCCTTAATCGATGTTGGACGCAGCCACTTCGTCCGATGCTTCCTGTACGACAAAGAAGGTGTTAGTGTTGAGCGAAATCGTAAAAGTTGAACATTTAACAAAGTACTTCCCTGTTCAGAAAAGCTTTCTTGAACAGCTATTTACTAGAGAACTGAGTTATGTCAAGGCTGTTGATGATGTAACTTTCTCAATAAAGAGTGGAGAATTCTTCACCTTAGCAGGAGAGAGTGGATGTGGAAAGACAACAACTGGCCGGGTTATTGTAAAACTGCTTGAACCAACATCAGGTAAGATTTATTTCAACGGCGCAGACATTACAAAACTCAAAGGTGAGAAGCTTAGACTGCTCAGGAGAAAAATGCAAATCATTTTTCAAGATCCTTATGCATCACTTAACCCACGAATGAAAATAATTGACGCCGTTGGTCACCCACTTGAAATTCACGGCTTAGCCAAGGGTGAACAAAAGAAGAAAAAGGTTCTAGAGGTGCTTGAAAAAGTAGGATTGACGCCTCCTGAACAATTCTTCAACTTGTATCCCCATCAACTCAGCGGCGGCCAAAGACAACGCGTAGCCCTAGCAAGATCAATCATCTTGAAGCCGGAATTCATGGTTGCGGATGAACCAGTCTCCATGATCGACGTATCCCTTAGATCAACAATCATTGACCTTATGCTAAGTTTTAGAAAAGAGCTTGGATTAACCTATCTGTTCATCACGCACGACCTAGCAGTCGCCAAATACATATCAGACAAAATAGCAATCATGTACCTAGGAAAAATAGTAGAAATGGGCCATAAAGAACAGCTTTTCCAGAACCCTATGCATCCATATACACAAGCTTTGCTATCTGCAATTCCAGTTCCAAATCCTGAACGGGAGAGAAAAAGAATAGAGCTTAGTGGGGAGGTTCCCTCAGCAATCGATATACCAACAGGATGTCGTTTTCATCCACGATGCCACTACAGAACAGGTAAATGCTCTAAAGAGGAACCACAGTTGATAGAGGTTGAAAAGGATCACTTTGTTGCTTGTCATCTTATAAAACAACCAGAATAATTATCCAGATCAAATGCGTTGCACAAAATACTTCTTCAAAAACGAGAACCCGATGGTGCCGACGTTACGGTGCTGTGAAGATTGAATCCCAACCGTTAAGGATGCCACTGTGAGAATGCTATAAAAAAGCAAGAAAACAAATAATACCTGTTCTTTCTCCTTTGGAACTTCAACGTTAAAGATATTACAAAGAATCTAAGTATTTCTGGTTGAAGCCCGGTGGTGTAGCGGTCAAGCATGGCGGGCTCTGGACCCGCTGACGAGAGTTCGAATCTCTCCCGGGCTACCATGCTCTAGGTGCGAATTTATACTTTTTTGGCTTTGATTTTCACGGATTTCTTTGAGCATTTGCTGCGCGCGCTCCACAATTTCTGTTTCTGAGTAGCTTGCAAAGACTCCAGAAAAAAATAGGGGGGTAGATCGTATTGGCTAGTTTTCCAAAAAATAAGATGATTCTCTGCTGCACGCAGAAGTATATTTCTATAGGTCAAGCGCGCGAGAATGCGAACATACCCCGTGTGCTATTAAGAAACGAGCACATGTTTTCAATGAAACGTTACGTTGATAAGTGTTGGCAACGTTTTTACTGCTAAACGGCTTATTTGTGAGAGGAGGAAGAAGCCAGGTGAGTTCATCTCTAAGTGATGCGGTGAAACGTACAAGCGACATACTTAAACTCGGAGCTTCAATGCAAGTTCTAGATTACGAGCAACGCTTTTCATCACTCAAAGACCTCTACGACCCGATTTCAAACCTTATAATCATGAATTTCAACTGTAAAGAAGCCTTGAAAACAGCTAAGAAATTTTTCGGATCTTCAACTGCACGTTTTGCTGGCATAGACGGCACCATGTATTCACGTCCACTCTTTGACCTCGTGATTTTCTTCGGCGGCGCTTACGCCTCAACGGGCACAGTTACGTTTCTGGAAAATGATAAGCCAAAAATCAAATATGATGAAAGAACACTTCGGCAAAGTGCAGGCATCTCAAGCGTTGTACCCGTCTACATCAATGAGATCCCAGACATAGATCACACATTTTCTGACGTGGAACAACCAGAAGAAGTCAAGCCTTTAAGGGATGAGGCTATAATAAACAATGCTACGATTGCGAATTGGATAATGACCTTTGCCGAATACTACCTTGCCTATAAACTAGCTACAGACCCTGAACAAGACGTGAGGATAATTCTTTTAGACAGAAGCCTATCCATCGAACGGGCAAGCCTTCTCTATGATACTTCAAAACGTAAACTGTGGAAGGCAAAAAGCAGCATATTCGGATACAAAATCGACGGGGAACCAATAGACAAAAATGATTTAACAATTGCAAGACAATACGTTTACAATCAAGCTTTAGGTTTGCCACCTCCAAGAGGCGACTACTTACGGTACGCAATAATTCATTTACTCAGGCAAAAGGGAAGCATGACTGAAAGGCAGATCTTAACAGAATTTGAAATAGCTGATGAAAAGAGAGCAAAAAGGACAAAGCGCTACCTTAAACGCCTAGTTACAGATGACATTTTAAACGAGAAAAACGAAACTTACGCTCTAAACGATAAGTACACAACAACTTGGGAGCGTATTAGAAAACTTGTTACAAATCTGGGCGATCACTTCTTTCTCACGAAAAAAAATGAAACAAAAACAGCAAATTTAATGAAGATTTTGAGGAATGGGGGGGAGCAATGGCTAACAACGCTTGACATTGCATTTCTAACGCTTTTCGCTTTGCACTTGCTTATAGAGGAGTGTTGGAAAAAGCGAATTCTGCTCGTAGGCATGACAAAAGACACAGCTGCAAGAGATTTTAAGCGTCAGCTGATTCCAATAATGCAAAATGACGGCTTACTACAAAGAGCTATTTCGCCGAAAGAATTTGAAAAACTGCCGAACACTGACCGCATGATACTTCAGTCAGTCAGCATACTCAACCCAGAAAAAATCATCCCTCCATGGAGCCTAATAGAGTACGATTCAGCCTTCAGAACTATGGTTTTAGACATGCAAAACCGCAGAGGCTATGTTTCAGGGGCTATAAAAAACAGGGTAAGCCTAGAAAAAACTTTTCTGAAAACATATGTGCAGCTAAGCCAAGCCAAAACCGACCCTATGTTGCGGAGTAATGTATTGCTTACAGACCGTTTGGTTTATCCAGAATACGATTACAAGCCCGAAAACGTTGTAGAGTTCTGGAACGAGTTCGGTGGTGCAAAAGAGCCCGTTGAGGTTATTCTTTTTATAGATAAAAATGTTACAAACAAACTTCAAAATCTGACAATGACTGTTTTGGCTGCTATGGCGCCTTCCAGTATACCAGAAGCCTTCGGCCACAACAAACCTCTATTTATTGCTGACAAGATTGCAAAATGGAACTACAGCCAATTCAAACGCATCGTGGACACCACGGCGAATTGGATACTCAATAATCATAAATTGAGAAGATTCATATTCTATATGAGCACTTTCAGAGAGAGGAGGGCAACAATTGAAGCCGCAAGAAGAGAAAGAATTTAACATTTTCTGCTTTACGGATTTCGATGACAGATTTCACGGGAGATTGGCCGCTGTCGTTCCAAAATATTTTGGTGGAACTGAAGAAACCAAACTTGGAGGCACAGGATCTCGTTACCATTGCCGCATCAAAGTTGAATATCAAAAAGACCTCATGGGACTCATGGAGGAGGGCATGCTTCTAGCTGTCAAAAATTTCAAGCAGTCAGAACAAGACGAGGAAAGATACACGCTAATGGAGATCAGCAGGGTCTGGCCTGAACATTTCGGCTTACGCGGCTTGTCAGACCACGGTTATTATCCTATGCAGTTTGAGATCATAGAGCAGTCCGAGATGGATTGGCAGACAAACGACAAATCTACGATGATGATTCAGATAAACGCAATTCCAATAAACTATGACCTAATAACAAACAAAAACTGTGAATTCAAGTTTATCAAAGGCTTCTCATACCCCATCGTTGGCAGTCCCATCTACGTTTTGAACAGCAACATGATAAACCGCATGTACAACCAGAAGATAACTGAAAATTTTGGCATAGATCCTTCTCAAACCGTAGAAAATGCCAGAGCCGACCCGAGGCTCGGAATAATAAAAATGTTTGAGACAAGCAAAACCGTCATCCCAATATACGTTGATTTTGAGAAACTTATCCGCTATCACTTCGGCGTTTTCGCCTTCACAGGCGGCGGAAAAAGCAATTTAATGTCAGACATCCTTAGACGCATTTTGCTCCATACAAAGGACACGAAAGTCATAATTTTTGACATAAGCTGCGAATATGTCTTCTTATTGCTGGATATACTGGCAGACCCGAATATTCCAGCAAAAATCATTCTTGAACACAAAATCGACGTTTTGGAACAGTTTTTTAATTCCATTGTTAAACCACGAGAGTACGAAGCTGATGAAAGAATTAAGGCTGGTTTGAAGCGTATAATGGAACAGAATAAACTTGCATATTACAAAATGCCTAGGCAGAAGGTTCCCACCTACGCCCAATTTTTGGATGAGCTTAAAGCTCAGAGAAAAGACAGCATCAACAGGCCGCATTACATGAACGCTATAGATAAAATACACGATGCCATACTTGAATACTTGGAAGAACATGGCTTAAATGAAAATCAAGACGTAAGCGAAGACTTTGTGAATTACATAGATGCGGTTGCTACCGAGGCTGTTCGAGAGTTCAAGGTTTCTGATAGAAGCGGTTTATTTGCATGGGCAACCACAAGAAACACAATTATTGATAGGATAAGGAAAAAACAAGAAAAAGAGAAAAAAGACACGCGTGGATTGACGGCGGAGAAAATCCGCCAACTGCTAGAAGGTGAAGCAAGGCTTGTCTGCGTTTCAATTTCAGACCCGTTCATAATAAAAAACCTTGTTGTAACGCTAACACAAGATTTACTTGTGAGGAGAAAACGTAGATTTCAGGTCAAGCCCTACATTTTACTGGTTTTCGACGAGGCACAAGAATTTATACCAAGCTTAAGCGGCTCATCAGGCATGGATGCCAAATGTTCTAGGTATGTCGAAACTTTGCTTAGGCAAGGAAGAAAATACGGTTTAGGAGCGTGCATAGCTACGCAGCGCATCGCCTACTTAAACACCAACGCTCTACAACAACTTCACACATACTTTGTAGGCACATTGCCACGACCGTACGACCGTGCACTAATCAGCGACACATTCATGATAGACAAGGGCATACTAGAAAAAACATTAGAGTTCGCACCAGGCGAGTGGCTTCTTTCAAGCTACATAGCTACTGGCATAGAAAACGTGCCAATATTCATAAAAGCAGACAACGCAGAAAACGAAATAGAAAAATATTTGAAAAGCGTTGGTTGAAAAAGAGTTTTTGCCGTTACTTGAATTCGTCGACGATTTGCTTCCAATCGATTCTTCTTTCAACGGTGTACCAAGGTTTCTTCAGCTGCGGCCACTGTTCATCATAAGTTGGTCTATTCTCTCTATAGAAAATACCAATGGGAATCTTTGCATCTTCGATGGTACAGTAATCCCATTCAAGGGATTTTCTTAATGCTTCTTTGAGATCATCAGTCCTGTGACCAGTTTCTTCCAGTTTATACAGGTGCTTTTTTAGGTAAGGTATGGTATTCTGATAAGTTATGCAAGGCTGTAAAACATCGATGAAACCGAATCCTTTATGCATTATGGCTTCTTCAACGAGTTTTGTCAGATGTTGCAAGTCTAAGGCGTAACCTCTCGCCACGAAAGTGGCGCCACTGATCAACGCTAAAGCAATTGGGTTCAGGGGTTTTTCAGCTACGCCTAACGGCGTTGAGGGTCCGACGAATCCTTTTGGACTTGCTGGTGTTGCCTGGCCGGTTGTCAAGGCGAAGAGTTGGTTGTTGTGGACAAGAAAAGTTGCGTCAATGTTGTATCTGAAGAGGTGAACGAGATGAGAAATGCCTTCCGCATATGTAGCGCCGTCTCCACCAAACCCTATAACTGTTAGCTCTGGGTTTGCAATTTTGATGCCTGCAACCGTTGGCAATGTTCTGCCGTGAATTGAGTGGAACCCGTTGAAGTTCAGATAATCATATATTTTGTCATGGCAGCCTACGCCGCTAACGGCGACCACATCCTTCAAGTCAATTTTACCATTGTTAACTAGGTTGACCACAGCGGTCTTCACAGCTCTCAGAATGCCGAAGTTTGTGCAGCCTGGGCACCATGTGATCGTTGCTTTTGTACCTAAATCTCCTACGCTTAACATTTTTGAACTCATTCAATCACCTTCCTAACTTCATTGACAAGTTCATGAGGTGTGAATGCTCGAGCGTTATACTTCAAAACTTTGTTTTTGATGAAATACCCTGTCTTTTCAGCTATTACTTGACCGAGTAGACCTGTGAGGTTGTTCTCTACAAGCACAACATTGTCGGATGCTTCAACTTCTTTTCTCACTCTGTCGGTTGGAAACGGGCTTAGGTAGGAAACCTGTAGAAACCTGAAATCGTCAAGTTCTCTCATAGCATCAAGAATTGCTCCTTTCGTTGAGCCCCATCCTACAATCAGGTTTCTTCCTTCACCGTAGACAGTAACAGGATTCAGTTTATCTATCTCCTGTTTGAGATATTCGATTTTCCCAAGTCTCTTCTCATTCATCTTGACAACCCATTCTGGATCTTCCGTTGTATATCCATAATCATCATGCTCGTAACTGGAAGCTCTGACAAACGCACCTTGACCTGGAACGGCTCGCGGTGAAACACCGTTTTCAGTCATCAAGTAGCTTTTATAATCAGTTGAAGGCTTCTCAACGATGAACCGTGAAGGCTTAACTAACGGCTCTTCAAAGCCGTCAAGAGTGAATGTGCTCTCACCTAAATGCTTGTCAGATAATACTATGCACAGCACCCTGTATTTGTAAGCCAAGTAGAAAGCTTCCATAACTCTGTAGAAAGTCTCCTTAGGGTCTCCAGGTGCGATAACAACACGTGGGAATTCGCCGTGACCAGCGTTGAGAGCAAACTTAAGATCGCCCTGTGCAGTGTATGTTGGGACACCTGTAGCCGGTCCTGTTCTTTGACCTAGATAGAGAACAAGTGGAACTTCGGATATACCTTGCAGGCTCATAGCTTCAGCCATTAGAGAGAAACCAGCGCCTGATGTTCCAACCATGGTCATGGCGCCAGCGTAACTGGCTCCCAAAGCAGCGTTGATGACGGCTATTTCGTTTTCAAGCTGAGCGACTAGAAAGTTGTGCTTTAATTGTCTGGCTGCGAGAAAGTGTAAGACAGGTGTCGCAGGCGTTATTGGATACGCTATATAAACATCTAAACCAGAAGCTATTGCACCTGAAGATGCCGCTTGATTTCCTGTTAGAAAATATTTTTTTCCTCCGTTTGCTTCAAACAGTCTCATTCTCTGTTCGACAGCGTTGTAGCCTTCTCTGGCTGATTCCTTCACTATTTCAGCTTTCTTTCTGATCTGTTCTTCAATAACCTCCAAGAACGGATCAATGGGCAAACCGAAAAGCTTGAACAGAGAGCCGATTAAAACATTGTTACCGAACACTTTTCTAACGCCAAGCTTCTTGATTATGGATCCAACATCAACTCCGATAAGATTTTTCGTGCTCAGGCTTTTATCGCCTAATACAAATCCATCTGTGTTTAACTGTTTTTCATGTCTATCTATTGTTTCTTGATCTAATGCGATGATTACATCACAGAATGTCTCATGGGAATAAACTGGTTTGTCAGATATCTTCAAGACGTTGAAGTTGTGGCCGCCTGTTATAAGTGAAGGGTAATCTCGATAGTTGAAAACGTAGTAACCGAGTCTTGTGAATGTCTTGCCTATTAAAACGGATGTCCTTGCAACTCCAGCTCCAGCTGCTCCGCCAACTAAAATCAGTTTTTGCACGTTGCTCACCTTATTGATAGAACATTCAAATCGATGACATACCATATATGTTTTTCTAACGCAATTCTTTTATTTTTAATCCTAAATTCAGGGTATCTTTTCCAGAATTTTTTGCAGTTCTAAGTAGCACCTTTTTTCGAAGAGCGGGTTTTCAGCGTTACCTAAACATGTGTCCGGTGCTCCAATCGGAATTCTTCATCTTCTCTCTCACGAGGAGATAAACCTATTATGCTTCAATTTTAATATCGAACTTTGTGTACAGGCGTTAAAACTCAGAACTCATTGCAGGTTCTCTGCTGTAGACTCCAAGGGTCTTCATAAACTTGTATATGCTTAATAAACGTCAAAAATCTTTATTCTGTAGCATCTTGTAATGGTTCGATACGGAATGTTGAAAGATAAACATGCAATTTTCTCAGAAGAGAGAGGTATTAATCATTCTAAATGATGAAGCCCTCAAGAATCTCCTTAATGGGCATCTCGAAAATTTTTCGTAGAAAGTCTAAAAGCTTTGTGCCTTCTTCTGTTATCGAGTAATATTTGATTCGTTTCCGACCTTTCTGCATCCATTGTCCAGTGATCAGTTCCTTTTCTTCTAGGTCATACAAAAGAGGATATACTACGCCTGAATGGAAATTTTGTCCGGTCAACCTCTTTAATTCTTTTTTAACACTGTAGCCTGACATGGGTTTTTGGCTTATTAACCACAGAATTAGGACTCTGCTGAAACCTCTCACAGTAGCCTTAATGATGTCTGATTCTAAATCTGCCATTAGAGTGTCCACCCAAAAACAATAATCATACGTATCTTAGTTTATACATTTATGGTTCATGTTCAGATTCTTAAATTCTCCGAAAGCTTGATATATCAAAATTTAAAATACTTTTATGGTGAACATTTGATGGTTAAAGTCAATGACGCATTTCTACGCGGACTCGAAAGGCCAGTCATCTTGTGGCTTCTTTCGGACAAACCTAGACATGGGTATGAGCTTATCTTGGAGTTTAAGAGGTTGACGGGTCAAAAACTGAAGCCTGCCATGGTGTATCCCTTTCTCCGTAAACTAGAGAAGGGAGGGTTTGCTGTGAGTGAATGGGTTGAGAAGGGGAAAAGAAGGCTGAGGTATTATTCTTTAACTAGGAGAGGTGAACGTCTTCTCAGGAAAGTACAGGGAATGTTCAACAAACCGCTTAAGCAAGTTCTTATGGACTTGATTAGTCACAGAAAAACCTAGCTTGCGTTTTATGATATCCACGGTAATATTTTATACAATTCATGCCCACAGTTCAAGTGTTCACTAATTATTTTGAAGGTGATTTTTCTCGGAAGAACGGTTATTCGTTTATTTGATTTCACCAGTTAAAACTGCTATCTCAGCGATTTTGATGGTGCGAGCAAGGCACTCCGCCTTGCAGACAAGACAAAGATGACATCTTTCTGGATGAGCAACCGAAATTTTCTTTTCTTCAATTTCGAAGACTCAAATGAACACATTTCGACACATTTGAAAGAATTATTACATTTTTCAATGTCGGTATCAATCTAAGCTAGATATGAGCTTTTTGTTGCTCACTTCTTTTGTCTGAGGTCTTCGGTTGAGTTTGTTCGCAGTTAGAGTTCATTCTCATCGCTTGGATCGCCTTTATGACCTCAGGGTTGTTGCTTAAAGATTTCAAAAGTTTTGGCAGAACTCTTTTGACCATATAATAGCTGATAATCCACGTGAGTACAGTCCCAATTACAACTCCGCAAGTAATCGTTATGATCCCAGACAACACATCTAGTAAACTCATTTTTCATCCCTTTTTATTAACGTTGAGTGTGAAAGTTGTGCAGTCTTAGAAAGCAAGAATTTTTCCGGCAAGTACATAAATCCCTACCACCAACATTATCAGTATTCCGTATTTTCTCACTACTTTATGTAAAGTGACGACATTTTCTGTTGTTGGGTCTTCAAGTACGTTTATGTAACGTCTAGCGATTGGTATACAGAATGGAAATGGTATGAATAATAGGGGAATATAGCTGAGAGATAATAAGCCGAAGCCAGCGTAAATAAAGGGGAAAACCCCTGTTGCAAGAGACAAAAGACCCATCAAAACAGCGCCTTTTTTCCTTCCGTATTTAACAACAAAGGTTTGAATCCCTGCTTTCCGATCTGCTTCGTAATCACCTAAAGCTTGCAAAATGTGACCACTGCAATGAGCCAATATCAATGGTGTGGCACTCAGTAGAATGACTAATATGTTGTTGGCTAATGGGCGAGAAATACTTGTACCTATTAGAAACGGAAGCAGACCAGCCCCTATGCCTGAAATGATGAAGTCTACGATTGGTATGGCTTTAAGTCTAAAAGGTGGAGCAGAATATGCAGTCCAAAAAACAAGATAAATGAGGAATAAAGGTATAAGATTGACATCGGCTGAAATTACTAAGACTAAACAAGAAGCAATAAGTGAAAAGGAAAAGACTAATGCTGTTCGTGGCGCCATCTTCCCCGATGCCACAAGTAAATCAGACTTGATAACGTTTTCCTTGTCGTCTTCTCGGTCAAAGAATTGATTCAAAACAAAGACGCTGGCAGTAGCAAATAAAAAGGCGAATGAAATAGAAATCATGCGCCAAATGGAAGGTAAACCCAAGAATACACAACCAAAAGAAAAACTGAAAATCCACCCAAGCCAGCTCTCAATCCTAGTGACTTTAACGTATTGCTTAAGCGCTGTAGAGTAATAGAATTTGCCAAAAGTATTAACGAGTTGCGAAGTTTTCATCGTGAGGTTTAGTTGATATATCAAAACTTAAATGTTTTGGAATTAACAATATCCATTTCAGGAGCGAACAACGACCGTGAGCGATAGAATAATCTTGACCGCTGATCGAACTCTAATGAGTGAGTATCATCACAACATATTCGTGGGTTTTGGAACATGTGCTCCTCCGAATGTTATTCCGGACTGGCTTTATAAACGGCTCTTTTTTCCGCCAATCAAAACAAAAGATGGTATACCAGTTGCAGCTCCTTACGGATTGAGAAAGATTGAAGCTCAGCTCCTAAGTGAAGGCTTCGATGTATTAACTGTTGACCCAGATCATCTGGGGAAATACATTGATGAAGCCAAGGTTTTAGGTATCCATGTTATGGACCCCTTCGGTATAGGTCCAGCATCAAGCACCTTGGCTGCTATTCTGAAGAAAGAACCATTTCTGGCCCAATACTTCCGCGTCTTAATGGAAAAGCCAGAAATTCAGGAAGCGAAAAACCGAGGTTTAAAAATTGTTTTGGGCGGTCCTGGTGTTTGGGAGTTCAAGTACAGACCAGAATTTGTTAAGGAGCACGGGATAGACTGTATAATCGCTGGGGAAGCTGAAAAGGTTGTTGGGAAAATCTTTCGAGCTGCACTGGACGATGATGATTGTCCACAATATTACGAAGTACCAGTTAAAGAAACTCCAAGTTCGGAAGAAATACCGGAAATCGTAGCGCCTTCAATTGACAACTTGATAGAAATCGGTCGTGGATGTTGTCGAGGATGCGAATTCTGCAGCGTGACGTTAAGGCCCTTAAGGTGGTATCCGTATGAGAATATATTGCGGGAAATAGATGTGACCATGAAAAACAAAGGTTGTGTATGCTTTCACGCTGAAGACGTCATGCTTTACGGTTCTAAAAACACCATTCCGAACGATGAAAAACTCATCAAACTTCATGAGCTTGTTGTGGAAAAATGCAATGGGATAGGATGGAGCCATTGCTCCCTTGCAGCCGTGGCGTCCAAACCAAAGCTTTTCTCGAAAATCTGTGAGATTATACTGCAGAAACAACCATGGTTGGGTGCAGAAATCGGGATAGAGACAGGTTCGGCGGAGCTTGCGAAGAAAACTATGCCAGCTAAGGCGCACCCGTTTAAACCTGAGGAATGGCCTGAAGTCGTTCGCACGGGCATGGGGCTCATGCACGACAACAATCTCATTCCAGCGTGCACACTAATCGTAGGCGTGCCAGAAGAAACAGAAGAAGATATCATCAAAACAATCGAGTTGATGGATGACCTTAAGGATATTAGAAGTTTAATCGTGCCTTTGTTTTTCGTTCCGATGGGTAGATTGAAAGATGAGGATTGGTTCAAAGAAACTGAGATGAATGAGTTTCATAAGGAGTTGCTGGCCAAATGTTTGAAGCACGACCTTTATTGGATAGGTGAATTAATTCGTTTGGGTTTCGTTGGGAAATGGCGTGGAACGATTCTACGGTCTTTGTATGAAGTTTTTGTCAAGATAGTAGAGTTTAAAGCGAAGAGGGCTGGAATCTAGACACTGGATAACCATATCGTTTAATCAACAGAAATTTTCTAATGTTAAAAAAAGGAGGTTGTTCGTAAATACTTTGACTTTTTCTCTGCCCTGCAATTCTAATTTCGGATCTTATGAACAGTTGCAATAATTCGATCTTACTGTTCTTCTGGTTCTGGTTCTACCCACTTTTCTATGAGTAGTTTCTCTTGTCCGCCAGGTTTGAAGCTTACTTTTACAAGTATGCTGTCTGAGCCTTTGAATGGGAACATGCTGTCTTCAGCCAGGTACACTGGCAGATAGATCAAGTACTTACCGTCTGTCCTTCTGAACAAGCGCCCTCTTCCTTCGCTGACCATTTTGCTACACCTCGATTATATTTTGGTTTAATAGCTAAGTTACTACATTAAGTAGGTATTTAAACTTTACTCTCATCTGTTTCGCAAAACAGTAATTATTGATTCACATCTGTTATCTCGATGACATTGATTCACTCATATTGTCCTGCAGTCATAAGATCATAGGTGAAACTGAGGTGTATCATCTGCAAGCAAACGTTTCTTATTGTTTAAGTATGCTAACCGATGCAGAAGCGCATAGTGTTGGTACACTTATCCTTTCTATTCGAGGAACATTTTTCATTTTTCTCCTGAAGGGTCAAAACACATAAAGAACCGAGACTATAATAACTAGTCGTTGTTTGGAGGCAAAGTGAGATGGCGGGTATAGTTCTTGTTAGAGACATAATGTCAAAAGATGTGAGAGTGGTGCGACTGGACTCTAGTGTTAAAGAGGTTGTGGCTACTATGAACAAGTTTGATATAGGCTCCATAATAGTTGTGCAAGGCGACAGGCCGGTAGGCATCATAACCGAGCGTGACATCCTCAGAAGGGTGGTGGAGCCGTGCTTAGCGCCAGAAATCCTCACTGCGCGGCAAGTTATGACCAGTCCAGTGGTGTCCATCAGAGAAACAGCCAGTTTAGATGAAGCGGCTGGGCTTATGGCAAAGAAAAAGGTCAAAAAACTTCCGGTTATGAATGAGAAGCTTGTCGGTATTGTGACGTTTACAGACATAGTGACTAAAGTTCCAACAATGCTCTCTGTGCTGGAAGAACTGTTGAGACCTTATCACCGTTCATACTGAACACGCGACTGAGCGTTGATTTTTTCATGTCGTGTGTTTATATTCTTTCTATTCTAGTTTGCTCATTTAAGGCACGTATAATCAAAACGAGGCTTACGTTGCTACTAAACTGTTCTATGACTAAACTTAAATATCACTGGAAAACTCAAAACTCATAAAGTATGAGCCGCCGTAGCTCAGCTAGGTAGAGCGGCTGGCTGTTAACCAGTCGGTCGTAGGTTCGAGTCCTACCGGCGGCGCCATAACCAAACTATTTTCTCCTCTTTCGGTTACCATAGAGAAATTTTGTGTGGCATGCTGCCGTGGTGATGCAACGCATTTTGGATGAATCATTTAAGGCTTATCTTTATGTTTTCTGAATAGTTGCGTGTGCAGATTGTGTTGATGGGAGGGTAAAAGGGTTGAAAAGGAGGATTTTTGTGCGTAAGGCCTACGTTTCTGATAGAGAGGTCGTGTTCAGGTTCTGTGAGAAAACATGGAGTTGGGGTGACTATGTACCGAAGGTTTGGGATAGATGGCTTAAGGAGAAAAATGGCGGAGTGTTTGTAGCCACAATCGACGGCATGCCAGTTGGGATCTCCCATTTAAACGTAGACAAGCCAGGTGAAGTGTGGCTTAGCGCAGCGAGAACAGATCCAAACTATAGGCGGATGGGAGTGGCGACAGCAATAACCCGAAAATGTTTGGAGTACGCGAAAAAGAAAGAAGCAAAGGTGGCAAGACTTGCAACAGGATCAAATAACAAGGCTGCACAAGCGGTGGTAAAAAAGCTGGGATTCAAATCAGTAGCAGAATTTGTTGAAATGGTGACTAAAAACGTAACCGATGAAAGAAGCAAAAAATCAAGATTCGCGGAAAAAGACGAACCAGAGGAAATATGGAGTTACCTACAAAACTCAAAAACTTTCCGTAGTGCAGCAGGTTTATACACGGTTTTATTTCACTGGTTCTCACTGGAGAAGGCCGCCCTGAAGCGATTTGTAGAAGAGCAAAAAGCAATAGTGCATGAGAACGAAAAAGGAGAATTAAATGGTTTAACACTATTCGATGATGCGACAGCGCGAGAATGGCATGAAGACACTATCCAAACGTGCTACGTAGACGGAGACCTCGATGCAGTGCTTGGCATGATGCGGTTTTTCGAGAGTTATTGCCATGGTTTAGCAGTGAAAAAAATCTATGGATTCGCCTGCAACCGCAAGTCGATAACCACAGCGTTGGAAAAACTTGGCTTTGAACCACCAGACTCCGTTGATATAATTTATGAGAAGAGACTCAGCTGAGTCTATGGATGAAATAATTCTTGCGCTGCACTAGATGAGCTAAAGACATGCTGGACTGAACAGCTAAAACACCACAATGATTCCTAAACAAAACGATACATCGCTCTTCTTAGACACCTCTCAGCATTGTGTCCTCAAGAAACGCTCCACTCTGTCAATCACACTCAATCAACAAGAATTAATTATCTTTTTCAAAACTGGTTTTAGCTCCTAGTAAGGTTTAAATAAAGTATGGCTTATTTCCGTAGTTAGCTTCAGTGTTAATGGTCGGCGATAAATGTCAAACGAATTTCGTCACATACTGCGAATAATAGGAACAGACATAGATGGCACCCTAAAAATGCCATATGCCCTAAAGAGAATTAAAGGAGTAAACCTAACCCTCGCAAACGCAATATTAAAAAAAGCAGGAACAAACCCGGAGAAAAGGGCAGGTTTTCTAACAGAATCAGAGGTTGAAAGGTTAGAACAAATAATAAAAGACCCAACAAAGTTTGAGCTGCCAAACTGGCTTCTAAACAGAAGAAAAGATCTCGAGACTGGGAAAGATTTGCACCTCATTAGAGCGGATCTCGATTTAAGTACAAAGACGGATATTAAACAGATGAAAGAGATAAAATCGTGGCGAGGATATCGTCACGCTTACGGACTAAAGGTGCGTGGGCAAAGAACAAGAACTACTGGAAGAAAAGGTAAGGCTGTCGGAGTGAAAGTGAAGAAGATGAAGAAGGGAAGGATGTAACATTCATGGGTGATCCTAAAAAACAGAGAAAGAAATATGAAAGTCCACGTTTTCCGTGGCGAGTAGATGTCTTACAAGAAGAGCTTAAACTTTTGGGCCAATATGGTTTAAGGAACAAACGTGAATTATGGCGACATGAAACAATGCTGTCAAAGTTCAGAGGAATAGCCCGTTCCCTTATAGGAAAAACACCTGAAGAACGCAAAAGAATGGATGAGATGCTTCTCGCGCGTTTGAAAAAACTCGGCATAATACATGAAACCGCAGTTCTTGACGACATTCTGGACTCAACGATTGAAGATATACTTGAAAGAAGACTTCAAACAATCATTTTTCGAAAAGGTCTAGCTAAGTCGATTTACCAAGCTCGTCAACTCGTAACTCATGGGCACATAGTCATAGGAGACCAGCGAGTAACTGTTCCAAGTTATCTAGTCCCAACGAAAGAAGAAAACCAAATAACATATATCCCCCAAAGCCCCTTTGCAAATCCAAGTCACTCTCTACGTCAAACAATAGCAGCTGTACCGACAACGGAGAAGAAAACAGAGGAGACGTAAGATGAGTAGCAGTGGTGGTCAGAGCAAGAAACCTGAGAGGTGGGGCGTCGTACATATTTACAGTTCTTACAACAACACGATAGTTCACATAACAGACATCTCAGGCGCGGAAACCATAGCGAGAACATCCGGCGGGATGTCTGTGAAAGAAGGTAGAATGGAGTCCTCGGCTTACGCAGCCATGCGAGCCGCCTCTGCAGCCGCAGGAGTGGCCAGAGACAAGGGAATAAGGGCAATCAACATTAAGGTAAGGGCTCCAGGAGGCTCAGGACCAAGAACTCCTGGTGCAGGTGCACAAGCAGCCATAAGAGCTCTGGCAAGATCAGGATTCCGCATAGGGCGCATAGAAGAGGTTACACCCATTCCTCATGATGGAACACGAAGACCAGGTGGCAGAAGAGGAAGAAGGGTCTAGTCTAACCCATGTTAATTTGTGCTTTCACTTTTGATAGAAAAGTTGAAATAATGCACCAATATTCTTTTGAACGGCACAGTATTCATGGTAGACCTTGTGGAGTGTTCAAGTAAGTGGAAATAAAAGTGCTTGAAAAAAATGATATGAGCATGCGTTTACTTATTCGGGGAGCTGATGTTCCGTTTATGAATGCCTTAAGAAGGATCATACTGGCGGAAGTTCCGTGCATGGCGATAGATGAAGTTGTAATACTTGAGAACTCTTCTATATTACAGGATGAAATCGTAGCCCATAGACTCGGGCTGATCCCTCTCAAAACTGACTTGGACGGCTACAATTTACCAGAAGAGTGCCCATGCAAAAGCGAATTTGGATGTAACCTTTGCAGGGTCTCACTTACGCTTGATGCAGAAGCAAAAGAAGAAACGAGAACTGTTTATTCAGGGGAGCTGATCTCAGAGAACCCAGATATAACTCCTGTGAGCGACAAAATACCCATAGTAAAACTAGCTAAAGAACAATACCTGAAGCTTGAAGCCTACGCGAGACTTGGAAAAGGAAAAAACCACGCGAAATGGCAACCAGTTTCAATGTGCACATACAAGTATTTCCCACAAATCAAAATAAGCAAACAATGCGATGCATGCGGAAAATGCGTAGAAATCTGTCCAAAGAAAGTTTTGATCAAAGCTGGAGACAAAATAGAGATTCGCGATTTGATGGCTTGCACTCTGTGTGAAGACTGCGTTGACGTTTGCCCAATAAATCCCCCAGCGATAGAAGTAAGCTGGAAAGAGGACACCTTTATATTCAACATGGAATCCACAGGCGTGCTTTCTCCGGAAAGAATGATGAATGAAGCTGTTAAAATCCTAAATGAACAGTTGAAGGAGTTCATAGGTCAAGTCAAGGTGAAGAAAAGTGAAAAAGGCTAAAACGACAAATCCAGAGCTTATCATGCTTATGCGCTTCCTAAGAAAGCAGAGTAGAGAAAACAATGTCAGAATTTGGAAGGATGTTGCAGAACGTTTAGCAAAGCCGAGGAGAAAGCGTATAGCTGTGAACGTAAGCCGATTGAACAGATACACTGAGAAAAAGGAAACGGTTGTGGTTCCGGGTAAAGTGATAGGCACAGGCAAAATTGATCATCCAATAACCGTGGCAGCCTTCTCCTTTTCAGAAAAGGCGAAAGAAAAGATAAAGGTTGCAAGGGGAAAAACCATATCACTTCTTCAACTTATCAAGAAAAATCCGAAGGGTTCAAACGTTAAGATAATCGGGTGAAAAAATGAAGACTATAAATCAAACAATCACAATAATAAACGCAGAAGGCCTAATTCTTGGCAGAATGGCTAGCATAGTTGCTAAACGACTGCTAGAGAGCGAAAGGATAATAATTGTAAACGCTGAAAAAGCTGTGCTTTCTGGTAAAAAGAAAAGCAAAGTAAAAGAAGCAAAGGAGTTCCTTGAAGTAGGGCATCCAAAAAAGGGTCCATTTCATTACAGAAGACCCGACAGAATAGTTCGAAAAACCGTGAGAGGTATGCTTCCGTATAAACAGCCCAAGGGTAAACAAGCATATAAACGGCTTAAAGTATCCATTGGAACGCCGGAAGAACTCAAAGAACAGAAAACGGAAACTCTAGCGGAAGCTCGCGCTGAAAAACTGAAATGCCCGTATTTCACGATTGGTGAACTCGCAAAAGAAATAGGATGGAACCTTGGTGAATAGTTATGCCAGCTAAAAAAGTTTTGGTTATCAGTGGAAAAAGAAAAACAGCTACAGCACGGGCCGTTGTTAAGCCTGGAATTGGAAGGATACGCATAAACAGAATCCCCCTAGAAATTTATGAACCAGAAATTGCACGGGAAAAAATAATGGAACCGCTCATGCAGGCCGGGAATGATGTGTTGAAGCAATTGGACGTAGATGTCAAAGTTTCAGGTGGCGGATACATGGGACAGGCTGAAGCCTCAAGAATGGTAATAGCAAACGCTTTGTTGAAATGGACGAAGAGTTCACGTCTACGCAGAGTTTTTGTCGAGTATGACAGAACAATGGTTGTTGGAGACCCGAGACGTAAAGAACCTAAAAAGTTCGGAGGCCCGGGGGCAAGAGCCAGAGACCAGAAAAGCTACAGATAAAGGGAGGCTGATTAAAAATGATTATACCTGTAAGATGCTTTACCTGTGGCAAATTAATCGGAGACAAGTGGGAAGAATTCGCGAGAAGAGTGAAAGCCAGAGAGGAACCCGGCGAGGTCTTGGACAGCTTGGGCATCAAAAGATACTGTTGCAGGCGAATGCTGTTGTCTCACGTGGAAATCATTGACGAAGTTCTACGATTTTACGAAGTGGCAGAGAAGAGAAGAGAGGCAC
The DNA here is from genome assembly GCA_964598485.1 of uncultured Candidatus Bathyarchaeia archaeon. Lineage (GTDB taxonomy): Archaea > Thermoproteota > Bathyarchaeia > Bathyarchaeales > Bathycorpusculaceae > SOJA01. The sequence continues at coordinate 89,484 of CAZRCD010000001.1, read as the reverse complement.
GAAACAACTATTAAGCAATGGAAGGAGAAAGCATGTCAACAGTTATTGAAGACATAATTGCAAGAAAGGTTTTTAACAGCCGTGGAGAAGAAACAATAGAAGTTGATGTTGTAACAACCTCAAGTTTTGGGAGAGCCTCGGCTCCAGCTGGAAAAAGTCGAGGAAAAGCTGAAGTAGTTTCTTATCCTCAAGGCGGAGTGGACCAAGCAATCAAAAAAGTTGAAGAGGTGATAGCTCCAGAACTAATCGGGTTAAACGTGGATTTCCAAGAAGAAATTGACAAAACACTGCATGAAATTGACGGCACAAGAAATTTTAAGATTTTGGGCGGAAACACAGCCTTCTCCATTTCGCTGGCAAGTGTCGAGGCTGCAGCGAATTCTTACGGCTTACTTCTATTCCATTATTTAGGCGGATATATCGTCCATGAACTCCCATATCCCCTTGGAAACGTGATAAGCGGTGGAAAACACGGCAAGGGAAAAATTCCGGACATACAAGAATTTCTGGTTCTTCCCTATGGAGCTGAATCCTTTTTAGAAGCCGCTGACGCTAACACTAAAATCCACAGAAGAATTGGCGACATGCTAAAGAAAAAGGACAGGCTCTTTGGTGGTGGAAGAAGTGATGAAGGAGCTTGGATTGCAAACATTGGAAATCTAGATGCTTTGGAAGTGTTAGCCGAAGCGTGTGAAGAAGTGGGTAACGAATTGGGTTTCGAATGTGGTTTAGGCGTTGACGTTGCAGCATCATCCATGTGGAATGCTAGAAAGAAAACTTACGTCTACCCGAGAGAAGGCAAAAAACGAGATTCAGGAGAGCAGTTAGAATTCATTCGCAAACTCGTCAAAAAATATCATCTCGTGTATGTGGAAGACCCATTCCACGAAGAAGACTATAGGAGTTCCGCAGAACTCACCAAAAAAGTGAAGAACTGTTTAGTTTGCGGTGACGACCTATTTGTCACAAACACTGAAAGATTAAGCCGTGGAATAAAATTGCACGCAGCCAACGCGATTATAATAAAGGTGAATCAAGTCGGCACACTCACAGATGCTTGGGAAACCATTGAAATGGCGAAGGGAGCTGGATGTGTCCCAGTGATGTCGCATCGTTCGGGCAGTACATGTGATTGGCACATAGCCCATTTGGCTGTGGCATTTAGATGCCCAGTAATAAAGACGGGAGTTGTTGAGGGAGCGAGAATAGCAAAATTGAACGAGTTAATAAGGGTAGAGGAGTTTTTGGGGGATAGAGCTAAAATGGCTGAACTGCAAATGTTTTAGGGAGCTGGAAGATATTGTCAGAAGTTAAAGACGAAAAATCAGAAAAGGAAGGAGAAACAACAAATGTCACCACAGAGGAAGAGCTTCTGTTACCACGAGACACACTTCTCTCTGCGGGAACACACATTGGAACAAGAATGAAAACAAGAGACATGGAGCAATTCATATACCGTGTCAGACCTGACGGTCTATTTGTCTTGGATGTCAAGAAGACTGATGAACGTATAAGGATAACTGCAAAGTTTCTAGCCAGATTTGAACCGTCAAAAATCGCTGTTGCAGCAGCTAGACTTTACGCGCAAGAACCCGTTAGAAAATTCTGCGAGGTAACTGGAGCGGTTCCTATTGTTGGACGCTTTATTCCAGGACTTTTATCAAATCCCTTACATCCTAGCCGCATCGAGCCAGATGTTTTGTTAGTTTCTGATCCAAGAGCGGATTCTCAAGCGGTTAAAGAAGCGTCTTCAGTGGGCATACCCCTAATAGCCTTATGCAGTACAGACAACGACTTTTCAGGCGTAGACTTGGTGATTTCAACAAACAATAAGGGTAGAAGAGCCTTAGCCATTATTTACTGGCTTTTAGCGAGACAAACACTGCGAGAGAAGGGTGAGTTGCCGCCGGATAAGGATTTACCACTAACAGTTGAGGATTTTGAAACCAAGATTTCAAGGGAAGAGGAGGAGGATAACGAGCAGTGAAGATTCGGCGTCCATGCCAAGCCGGAGGCTTCTATGCGGGAACAGCCAAATCATTGAAAACACAAATAGAAAACTGTTTTCTCCACAAGCTTGGACCCGGAAAAATTCCAGAAATTATTGAGGAAGGTCAGAGACAGATGATAGGCTTTGTTTGTCCACATGCAGGTTACATGTTTTCGGGTGCTGTGGCAGCCCACGCCTATTATAAGCTGGCTTTAGACGGTAAACCTGACGTCGTTTTTCTTTTCGGTCCGAACCATGGGGGTTATGGTAGTGGTTTGGCTGTCATGAATGATGGTTTTTGGCGTACGCCTTTGGGTGATGTTGAAATAGATAGTGAATCTGCTAACCAGGTTATGCATGAATCAGGTATTGTTGATGTTGACGATTCTGCTCACCGTATTGAGCATTCAATTGAGGTTCAGCTTCCCTTCCTTCAATATCTTTATGGTTCAAAATTCAAGATTGTGCCCATTTGTTTTCTGATGCAGGATTTGTCCTCAGCCAGAGAGGTTGGAGAGGCAGTGGCCAAGGTTTTAGCTGGAAAAAATGGAGTTATTATAGCCTCTTCAGACATGACGCACTACGAGCCTCAAGAAAGCGCAAAGAGAAAGGATAAAATGGTCCTTGAAGCCGTAGAAGCAATGGATGAAGCTAAACTCTATTCGGTTATTGAGGCTCACCGCATTAGTGCTTGCGGTTATGGTCCAATAGCTGCTTTAATTACTGCCGCTAAGATTTTGGGTGCGAAAGAGGCAAAATTATTATGTTATAAGACCAGTGGAGATGTTATTGGCGACTACTCAAGTGTGGTTGGGTACGCCGCCGTGTGCTTCAAGAAATAGTGATGTATGTATGGGGGTTATTGCGTCAGCTCCCGCGAAAGTGATACTTTTTGGAGAGCACTTCGTAGTTTACGGTGAACCAGCCATAGTAATGGCTATAGATAAAAGAGCCTATGCAAAATCGGAACTACGCCAAGACAAACGATTGCATTTACATTCAGTAAACCTCAATCTTGCAGGATATTTTGAAAATGGATTTCTCAAGGTCCAACAAGGCGACGCAAAAGAGGCGAAGTTGAAATTTGAACCGTTGAAGCTTGCTGTGGAAAAAGTTCTAGAAATATACGGAGAGACTGTTGGTTTAGATGTTGAAGTCAACTCGACGGTTCCTGTTGCTGCGGGTTTGGGTTCTTCAGCAGCGGTGGCGGCTGCTGTTACAGCGGCTGTTGGCGCTCTGTTGAAAGTTGCAATGTCAAAAGAATCAGTTTTCCGCATTTCTTATGAAGCTGAGAAGATTGTGCATGGCACACCGTCGGAGGTAGACCCTGCAGTTTCAACGTTTGGCGGCACTCTTCTGTTTCAGATGGACACCGGATTTAGACCGTTGGATGTTGAGGCTGATGTTTCACTTGTGGTCGGGTATACTGGTGTTGAAAGGTCTACGCGTGTTCAAGTTGCAAAGGTGCGAGATGTAAGGGGTAAGTACTCAAGAGTTATTGATCACGTGATGAAGGCTGCGCGTGAGATTGTTTTAAGAGCAATAGATGCTCTCAGAGATAGTGATTTGGAGACTCTTGGAGATTTGATGAACATTAACCATGCCTTGCTTTGTGGATTAGGAATTTCAGATGAATCGTTAGAGTGGCTTATAAATGCTGCGCGAAAAGCTAGTGCCTTGGGGGCAAAATTGACTGGTGCTGGTGGCGGTGGATGTATGATAGCGTTGGCAGAAAATGAAAGGCTTAAACAAGTTTTGGAAGCCATTCAAAGGGCTGGTGGAAGTCCTTTCATAGCTAGAAAAACGGATGAAGGTGTGAAGGTTGAGGGAATCTGAATTAACGATTTTGAAGATAGGTGGTTCCGTAATCACAGATAAGAATGAAGAGCTTCAGGTGCGAATGCAAGTCATAAATCGTTTGGCAGAAGAGATACAACGGGCAAACGTTGATAGTCTGATAATTGTGCATGGTGGAGGAGGTTTCGGGCATCCCGTTGCACAACGGTACGCTATAGTGGAAGGATTTAAGGAAGAAATGCAGAAAATTGGTTTTTCAGAAACACATCATGTCATGACTGTGCTTAATGGGCTGTTCATGGATGCACTAATATGGCGCAACATCCCCGCAGTAAGCATCACTCCTTCCTCGTGCATAATAACGAAAAATGGCAGAATTCAACACTTTGAAGATGCGCCTTTGAAGATGCAGTTGAAAATGGGTTTCTTTCCGGTTCTCTATGGAGATGCAGTTTTGGATTCAAAATTGGGTTTCACAATATTGTCTGGTGACCAACTTGTTTCGGTGCTCGCTACGAAGCTGGGTGCGGAACGTGTCATAATAGGGGTTGACGTAGATGGATTATATGATTGTGACCCGAAGGTTAAGAAATCTGCAAAAATGTTTAAGCATTTATCATTAGAGGAGTTGCAGGAACTCCAGAGCAAGCTTGACAAGCCAGCTGCGTGTGATGTTACGGGTGGCATGTTCGGAAAAATGGCTGAGCTTTCCAAAGTCGTAGAACAAGGAATTCCAGTAACTGTTGTTAATGCCTCGAAGCCAAACTATGTTTACAAAGCTCTTAAAGGGGAAAAAGTTAAAGGCACTTTAATAGAGAAGGAATAGCGAGTTGGATAGACCGCGCGCTTAAGAGAGTATTTAACTCTTGGAGGTGTTTCTGCGAGTGCTTCTCTTTGGATTAAACAGTATTTTTCCAGTTCTTTCAATCTATCTGAAAGAGTTATTGAATTTACGTCCATGAACGCGCGAGTTTTTTGGCGTTTTTTTCAAGCAATACGGGATACCCCCCCTATTTTTTTGTCAGCTCTATTTGGCTTATAATATGTCGCGCGCTGGCTTGTCCCTAAATTAGCTTATTTATGTGTGCGTCTTCTAGTGAGTTTGGAAAAGTCGCCGTGAAAAGTCTGTGCACCTGGTGCACGGGACAAAATAAGCTTGTTTCTTGTTTTCCCACGTTATTTGGCTCTCGCCCGTAACATAAGGAAAGAAAAGCGAAGATTAAGCTACCAGGCCCAGCATCCTATTTAACAAATTCGCGTACACTTCAGGAATTTAGGGACAAAGCAGCGCGCTGTTGCATCAAAGAAAGCACACGCAGAGGCATCAGTTTAATTACTTGACAATAATACGGAGAAAGGCTATGAGTGACCACGAACTCGAGAGACTAAGAAGACAAAGACTTGCTCAATTGGGCAAACGTTTCTTGACAGAGGGGAAGAAAAAAGAGGAAGGAAACAAACAAAATGTGCTCAAAAGAGTCTTTGTTGATCGTGCTTGGGAAGTTTTCAACGCCACACAAGCTCAATATCCGGAAATTGCCGAAAAGTTGAGAAATATTCTTGTCCAATTAGCTTCTTCTGGTAAAATAACACACGTTTCTGGTCAGGAACTCTATTACCTCCTCAGAAAAATGGGCTTAAGGGTTAGACTGAAGACCACCATAAGGATTAAAGAACATGGAAGACTAAAGTCACTCTCAGAAAAAATGAGAGAAAAACCTTAGCTCGCGCGACTAGGAATTGGAGACGTGAACATGAAGACTGAGAGATTAACTGATCTATGTGGATGCGTTTGGGAGATGAGAAAAGGATTTTGGGTTTGTGTTAGGCGATGTCCCAAGTATAGCAAACCAAAGTCAAGAAGACCTTTTAGGCCGAAGGCTGAAAGTGTGAGAAGCGGTGGAAAATTTGATTAAATACGCGCGCGACACATCCTCCTGCAGAATGGAGCGGTATTTAAATGACAATAACCATAGATGACGCTGGTGTTGGAGACCTCCTTTCTGGCGTGGTCATAGGGGCCTTTCGCAATGAGACCCAAGAATTCAGATACGGACTCTTGGATGTCAAGTATTTCAGAATTCAACGGTTCCGCAGAAAAGAGTATCTGACGCAAGCTTCAAGAATCGTATCCCGTCTACTAGACAAACTCAAACTCAAAGCAGAGGAACCAATCTGCATCTGCAGGGGCTATATCTTTGACCAAGCTGTTGAGGACTTGGGAAAGACATATGGCAGCGACCGAATTCGCAGAGTTAAAGTGACTGGGGAGCCACAACGCCTCACGGAAACAGCGTACCTTGACGAAATAAGAAACTTGGGCTATGAGCCGCTGAAGGAGAGAGACAAGAAGAGGGCGAAGAGCTTCTTCCACATGATGAACTGGCTGAAGAAAAACCCAGACAAACTAAAATATGCCAAATCTGGTTGGCCACGCCTGGGTAGATACCGTTTATTTAAATCATACCATCAAGTTCGATCAAGGGACGACAGAAAACAGAACGTTTGAACTCTAGCGCGCGCAATAATTATAAGCGACACTTGAAAGAATACGATGAAGTGGAACCAAATGAAAGTTGTTATGCATCGAGAATACTTGCCATTCACTGAACAACAATTGTTGTCGCATTTTGCTGATGTCAGACGAAATGACGAGTGTATTAAGAATGTTAATCACCTTAAATACTTCAAAAACAGTGTTGAAAGATATGTAACATATCTTGCTGGAAACCCTAACAGACTTGGAAAACCTCTGAAAGAGATGAAATTGCCGTGCCAAATAGAAAGAGATGAAAGATTCTGGACTGCAGCGTGCATGATGACAATTTTCCACAGTAAAAAAAGAACACAGAAATATGCTCGTTTATTCAAAGACGCCTACGGCAATGAGCCTCCAATTGAAGGAATTAGCAGTTGGAAAGAATGCTTTAAGGGTAAATTACACCTATTTTTCGAAGCTAATTTGCCATCTCCCAAAATCTACAAAGAATGGTTATCAAAAAACATCGCCAAAAGACAATTGATCCCATATATCCTGGATAGTGCCAACAGCAAAAAGAATCTTGAAGGTCCCACAAATGTTGATGCTATACTTTTGAATTCAGGAAATGGATTTGCAGTGATAATTGAAGCAAAAGTGCTATCAGACATGTCCTATGAAATCACGTACGATGTCATGCGCAATCAAATTGCCCGCAACATTGATGTCATGCTGGAGAAAAACGATACTCTTTGCTATCCACTAAATAAAAGAGAGCCAGAAAGAACCCTGTTTTTGCTGGTTACGCCGAGACTTTTTAAAGAAAACCCAACAAGCCGTCTATACGGTTACAAATTTAATAATTATAAGAACAAGCCGTACTCTTTAGGTCAGGATCTGCCTCATAGAAAAAATCTCGATTGTCAAAGCATGTCCAAGAGGCTGGGTTGGCTAACTTGGGAGGATTTCAAGAATGTAAACGAAGATTGTTGTCAATGGTTATAATTCAGGTTAGCACACATTTATTTTGCTGATGTCACTAGAAGTCGTTGCAAATCAGAAAGCCTCGCCCGTATCTTGTCCTCTAAATTGGTAATGTCCGCAGAGATTTCTCTCGAGACGTTCTGAACCCGCGAAACCTTTGTTTTTATGCCTTGGATAGAGTTCAAGTCAGTCTCTATCTGTTTTAATATTGCATTCATCTTTGCCACATCGACCCCCTCAACCTCACCATACATTTCTATTAGGACTCGAGCTCTAGCGACCTTGTATGCAACTTCGAATGGTAAGCCATCTTCTCCAAACTCGCAGACAATCTTGTTCTGCTCATACTCTCTGTAATGTCCTACGCTTATTGGAAGGGGTACTTCTGATACAGCTATTGCGAATTTCGCTTCTCTGTTTGTCATGGCTCCGTCCAGATAACCTAGTAACCCCTTCCTTGTAATGGCTACACGCTTCACACTCTTTGCCTCTACGACAATTCTTGGACGGTTCTGCTTGATTGAGGGATCATTAATTACTATAATGAAGTCTCCCTTTTTCATCTCCATTTTTCCAGTCTCTTTTGTCACTCTTTCTACCAAATCATTGAAAGGTTTTGTTACGCGTTGAAGGAATGTTTCAACTACGTTCTCGAATTTCGCCCCCTTGATAGGAGTTACCTTCTCGACCTCTTCTCTTACTAACTGCTCTTTTATCATAGTCTCTATGCTTCTAAGCTCCTTCATTATTTCCTCTCTGAGCTGGAACGCTGGTGAGTCCTTTCTGTAGGGGTCTAGTACACCATAGACCGTGCTGTCCTTTCCAACGAAGAAGGATTCTATTTGTGCACGTAGCCTTCCTATAGGAGATTTCATGTTGTCCATGTCAAGTATATCCATCAGCTTTCCATCTTCGCCAAAATGCCTGTCAAGCATGAGTTCGAGTTCCCCATTTTTTCCAAAGGCTTTGTCAAGTTTTCCTTCCATCTCGTTCTTGTTAAGAGTTAAGATGTTATTCAACTTCACGGTCATTCCCTTAAATGTGGTCTTCACGTAGTCTAACTTCTGCTGTAACACTATGCTCTTGAGAGCTATAGCTCCCATTGTTATGGCTCTTTTCACGAAGGTTAGCCGTTCCTCCTCTTTTTCTTGAGAAAGCAGAGTATAGAGTTCAGGATCCTCCACTACTAGATGCTGGATTGTTACTTTCGGAGGTTTGCCTAAGAGGACACGTGGTTTAAATGTCTGAACAGTTTTGCTCATAAGAGCACCATTTTATTGTATATTACGACACGTTATATCGTCAAAAATAAACTTTGTTAACCTCAAATACATGTTCCCAATTCGCATTTGCCCCTGAAAACTTCAAAGCGCGCGGTATACGTTTCTCGGCAGATTCCACCCGCTCTACCTACAAGCTTGAAAACTTCCCTAACCGCTTCCCAGAGAGCCTTTAGCCTCTTTGATTATTTCAACTTCGAAGTCTGCATAATCCATTTATTTAAATTCTTGGAAATGATTGATTATTTAGGTGGCTGCGATGGGAAGAGGTACAGGTTTCGGAAAAGTCATTTTGTTTGGCGAACATTTCGTTGTTCACGGCGTGCCGGGAATTGTTTCTGCAATTGATTTGACGGCTCACGCTGAAGTGAGAAAATTTGGAGAAGGAATCACTATAAAAGATGAAAGAAGGGGTGCAAAAGGTTACACTGAAAAGAAACGAACGCAACAGAAAGAATCAATTGAGAGAATGCTTAAAACCATGGGAATCGATTTGGGAAAAGCATTCTTAGAGATTTGGTTAGGAGGAAATCTCCCAAGTTTCAGCGGAATCGGTGCTTCTGCAGCAAGCAGCGTTGCAATTGCCAGAGCCATAGCAGAAGAGTTAGAAATGATTTTATCAGATGAAAGAATCAACGAAATCGCTTATGAAGCTGAGAAAGCTTACGCTGGAACACCCTCGGGCATCGACAACACTGCCGCAACCTACGGAGGATTAATCTGGTTCAGAAGGAATTTAAGTGGAGGCCCAAACACAATTGAAAGATTAAGCATAAGGAAGCCCGTTGAAATTGTCATAGGCAACACGGGAGTTGTCGCTGACACAAAAAAAATGGTTGCAGGCGTTGCGGAAAGAAAGAAAGAAAATCCAGAAAAATACGATCCATTGTTCAATCAAGCAGAATCGTTGGCGTTCCAAGCGAGAAAAGCCTTAGAAGACTTTGATTTAAGGAAAATCGGGAGGCTAATGAACGAAAATCATGGCTTACTGCAAGAAATTGAAGTTTCCTGCAAAGAATTAGACTATCTCATCAATCTAACTCTGGAGCAAGGCGCGTTTGGAGCAAAACTAACTGGCGGCGGAGGTGGAGGCTGCATGATAGCGCTAACGCCGGGAAAAGAACTGCAAGAAGCAGTTGCCACAGCAATGAAAAAAGAGGGATTCAACGTACTGAAAGCAAAGATCGGGATTCAAAAAATATAAAGAAAACAGCCTTATTAGAAACAAGAAATTACCTTTATAGAAGGGAGAAGATTGAGTTTTAGAAGTTTTCTGGAACAACTTGACAAAAGTAGAGAATTGATAAAAATAAAAAAAGAAGTGTCAACCGAGTATGAAATGGCGGGGATTATAGATGCTCTCGGCGAGAAACCAGTATTCTTCGAGAAAGTGAAAGAATCAAACATCCCTGTTGCAGGCGGCCTCGTCTCTTCTAAAGAACTGATTGCCAAAGCCTTGAACATAGAGAAAGAACAATTATTGCCCAAATTATCCAATGCCATAGAAAACCCTGTACGCCCCAATGTTGTGGAGAAGGGAGAATGCCAAGAAATAGTTGAAAAGGACGTTGACTTAACAAAGCTTCCCATAATGAGGTACACAGAAAAAGACGGTGGAAAATATATTGCATCCGCTATCTGCGTAATAAAAGATCCTGAATTGGGTAGAAACACATGTTTCCACAGATTGATGCTACTAGATAAAAACAGGTTCGTAGCCAGAATCGTTGAAGAGAGGGGAACCGACACTGCCCTCAAGAAGTCTGGCGGTGAACTTGACATCGCAATTTGCATAGGCAACTCAACAGCTGTTCTCCTCGCGGCTTCCACGTCTCTACCAAAAGACGTTGACGAAATGGGAATGGCTAATGCACTGGAAAAAACAGAGTTAGTGAAGTGCAAAACCATTGACGTTGAGGTTCCGAAAGACTGCGAGATTGTGTTAGAAGGAAGGATAACAAAAGAAAGAACATCAGAGGGACCGTTCTTAGACCTGACGGGAATTGTCGATAGAGTGAGACAGCAACCAGTGATAAAAATCAAGTGCATAACTCACAGAGAAAACCCAATTTACCAAACCATACTTGCCGGAAGAAACGAACACAAGTTCCTAATGGGAATGCCCAAAGCACCAACAATTTTCAACGAAGTGAACAAGGTCTGCGAATGCAAAGATGTCTACATAACCCCTGGCGGTTGCAGCTGGCTCCACGCCGTGGTGCAAATAAAGAAACAGAACCCAGATGACGGAAAGAAAGCGATTGAAGCAGCTTTTAAAGGTCACCGCTCATTGAAACACTGTGTTGTTGTAGATGACGACATAAACATCTACGACCCAAACGACGTCGAGTGGGCGATTGCAACGAGATTTCAAGCAGACAAAGACGCTGTCATCTTTCCAGAACAAAGAGGGTCTTCTCTTGACCCATCTGGAGATTTAACTGAAGGAAAAAAAGCGACAACTTGTAAGATGGGGTTAGACGCAACGATTCCTTTCCAAAAAACAGGTAAAGGGTTTAAAAAAGAGGAATACAGAAGGGTTGATCTGAAAAAGTTCTTGTGATTCTTATGTATCTCACAAAAGAAGAAGAAAGAATGCTGAATGGAGAAGAAGGTTACACAGTAAAAAAATCCATGGAGATACTCGTTGCCTTAGGAGACATCTACGGTGCTGAAAAACTCATAAACATAGATTCTGTTCAAGTGGCAGGCGTGTCATACCACAACCTAGGAGATGCTGGTCTGGAATTTCTAGATGAACTAGCAAGGGACGGAAAAGTCAAGGTTCTCACAACCTTGAACCCTGCAGGAATGGATTTGGAGAATTGGAAAAAACTTGGAATCTCCAAAGAGTTCGCTGAAAAACAAAACCTAGTGATAGAGGCCTTCAGAAAAATGGGTATAATTATCTCTTGCACGTGTACCCCATACCTGATAGGGAGTCTACCAACGTATGGGAGGCATATTGCTTGGTCTGAGTCGTCTGCAGTTACTTTCGCTAACTCTGTTATTGGGGCAAAGACCAACAGGGAGGGTGGTCCGTCAGCGCTTGCAGCTGCTTTTGTGGGTAAAACGCCGTCCTACGGGCTTCACTTGGAAGAGAACAGGGTGCCAGACGTTCATGTAGACGTGAGGGTTAATCTTAAAAAAATATCAGATTGGGGAGCCCTTGGGTGGTGTATTGGTAAAAAACTTGGAAACAAGATACCATACATAACAGGCGTGAAAGACGCTGATTTGGATGAGTTGAAATCGTTCTGTGCTTCAGTGGTGACTTATGGTTCAAAACCGTTGTTCTTTATGAAGGGGATAACCCCTGGATCTGAAAGACATCAACTGCCGAAAGAGAAGGTCACCATCGAAGATGTGGACATAAAAAAAGCGTATGAAAGCATTAACGATGATGTTGACATTATAGACTTCGTCTGTATAGGCTGTCCCCACTGTTCAATTAAGGAAATCGCTGAAATAGCAAAGCTGTCAAAAAATAAGAAAGTATCTTCGAACACTGAATTCTGGGTTGCAACCTCAAGGCTAATGAAACAACTCGCTGACAAAAGAGGCTACACGGAAATAATTGAGAACTTTGGGGGAAAATTTGCTTGCGACACTTGTATGGCAGTGGCTCCATTGAAAGGAAGGTTCAGGGCAGTTGCAACAACCTCTGCAAAAGGATGTTACTATTCAAGACACAACGGCATGAAGACAAAACTGGGAAGCCTAGAAGAGTGCATAGAGACTGCGGTGAGAGGAAAATGGAGCTGAAAGGAAGAATAATCTCAAAAGGAGTTGCGGAAGGAGAAGCCTTAACCACCTCGCAACCAATCTCGTTTTACGGTGGAGTAGACCCCGACACCGGTGTGATCATAGAAAAGGGGCACGAACTTGAGGGAAAGAAGGTGACGGACAAAATACTGGTTTTCCCGAACGGTAAAGGGTCAACCGTTGGATCCTACACTCTTTACAGGATGAAGAAGAATGATACGGCTCCTGCTGGGATCATAAACGAGGAATGTGAAACCGTGGTTGCCGTAGGAGCAATAATCTCGGAAATTCCTTGCATTGACAAGATTGACATTTCGAAAATTGAGACAGGAGACATAGTTCGATTACAAAATGATGTAGTCAGAATAGAGAAGTGAAGGCTGCTTCGATAACCTGTTCCCCAGATACTACAAAAACCAAACTTTATTTATAAAGCTCTTAAAGAGAAAAGGTGAAAAGCGCTTTGTTAGAGAAGGAATGAAGTTGACTAAGGAAACGAGAAAGCGTAAATCAGACCATATTAAGATCTCGCTAAACCAGAACGTTCAAGCAAGAAAAACAACAACGGGCTTCGAAGATATCCATTTTATTCATAAGGCTTTGCCAGAAATTGACAAACAAAAAATAGACTTATCCACAACCGTTTTTGGCCACAAGTTTGCAGCACCATTAATTGTAGGTGCTATAACTGGCGGAACGATGGAAGCAACGAAAATCAATGCAACAATAGCTGAAGCCGTGGAAAAACTGGGTTTAGGAATGGGCGTTGGAAGCCAACGAGCAGCAATAGAAGATAAAAAACTTGAGAAAACCTTCGCAGTAGCCAGAAAAAAGGCTCCGACTGCTTTTCTAATCGCGAACATCGGTGGAGTTCAGCTTGTCAACGGGTACGGCGTGAAAGAAGTGAAAAAAGCAATAAAAATGATTGAAGCAGATGCCATTGCGATACACCTAAATCCACTACAAGAGGCTGTTCAACCAGAAGGTCAAACAAACTTCCAAGGAGTTCTCAAGAAAATAGGTGAAATCTCCAGAGAACTAGATAAGCCTGTAATTGTGAAGGAAACAGGTGCTGGCATTGCTGGTGAAGACGCGAAGAAACTCGAGGACATGGGTGTCGAAGGCATAGATGTGAGCGGGGCAGGTGGTACAAGTTGGGCAGCGGTTGAGTACTACCGGGCGAAAAATCGTGGAAACAGTTTCCAACGCAGATTAGGCGATGTTTTCTGGGACTGGGGCATCTCCACAGCGATAAGCATCGTTGAGGTTTCACAAACAGTAAGGATTCCAGTTATTGCTTCCGGAGGAATACGCAACGGAGTGGACGTGGCCAAAGCTTTAGCCCTAGGTGCAAGCCTGACAAGTCTTTCTCAACCAGTGTTGCAGGCTGCAGTTAAAGGCGTAAAAGAAACTGAACATGTGCTTTCACTTTTAACAGAGGAATTGAGGAATGTTATGTTTCTTGTGGGAGCAGATTCAGTTGAAACCTTGCGTGAGGTTTCCCTTGTGATAACAGATAGAACAGCGGAATGGTTGGGGGTCAGGGGGTTTGACGTAGAAAGATATGCGCGGAGAGGGAGGAATTAAACTTTGGATATTGAGAATTTTCTTGAAGAGAAAGCTGTCCTGATAGATAAGGTTATCGAGAAGTATATCCCGAGAATTTTCTCTAAAAACGCAGTTCTTTTCAGGATCAACCCGCCGCACTATGCCTATGACTCGGAAGCCTTAAACAAAGCAGTTGCTGAGCCTATCTGGGAGTTTCTTGATAGAGGTGGGAAAAGGTGGCGACCAAGCCTTTTCCTGTTAATCTGTGAAGTCTTGGGTAAAAACCCAGAGGATTATGTTGATTTCGCTATAATTCCTGAAGTAATTCACAATGGTACAATAATGATAGATGACATAGAGGATTCATCTGAATTTCGAAGAGGAAGACCGTGTACATACAAGATTTATGGCTTGGACATAGCCATAAACGCTGGAAACGCCATGTATTACCTACCTTTGTTGCCACTGATAGAAAACAGGGAAAAGGTTTCCACTGAGAAACTTTGCAAGATTTACGAGGTTTACGTGAAAGAGATGATTAGCCTAAGTCTTGGTCAAGCAATGGATATAGCGTGGCACAGAGGCATTGCAAACGCGGATGGAATAGATGAAAGAGACTATTTGCAGATGTGTGCTTACAAGACTGGAACCTTGGCAAGAATGGCTGCAAAAATTGCCGCTGTACTGTCGGATGCGAACGATGAACTCGTTGAAAAGCTTGGACGTTTCGCTGAAAGCATAGGCGTAGCCTTCCAGATGCAAGACGACCTTTTAGATCTAACTAGCACAGAGTTTACAGAAAAGAAAGGTGGGCACGGACAAGACATAACTGAAGGAAAAAGAAGCCTAATAGTTATCCACACCTTGAAGGTTGCAGACGCCAAAGACAGAGAAAGGCTCGTTGAAATCCTGAAAATGCACACTTCAGACCAGAAACTTAGGGACAAAGCCATTGCAATAATGCAAAAATATGGCTCCATAGAATACGTTAAAGAGTTTGCCAGAAAAATGGTTGAAGACAGCTGGAGAGAAGTCGGAAACCTTCTGCCAGCTTCAGATGCAAAGGAAAAATTAAAAGCCTTCGCAAAGTTCTTGATTGAAAGGAAAATTTAGACTGTAAAAGAGCGTTAAGCCATTTGAATCCTAAAGGAGACGCTGAGCTTAGAGAGTTTATTCGAAAACTCGCTTTGTTAAACGCTGTTAGGCATGATGGCAAAGCACAAACAGGCTCGGTTGTTGGAAAGCTTCTAGGTGAAAAGCCAGAGTTAAGATCTAAAGCTAAGGAAATTGCTCGTCTTGTTGGCGAAGTTGTTCAGGAAGTTAACAGTCTTTCATTAAGCGAGCAAAAGGGCATTGTTGAGGAGAGGTGGCCAGAAGCTCTTGTGAAAAAGAAGGTTGAGGAGGAGAAGCGTCTTCCGCCTTTACCCAATGTAGATAAGTATACTAAGGTTGTTACGCGTTTTTCGCCGAACCCGAATTGTGTTTTGCATTTGGGTTCAGCTCGAGCCATAGTTTTATGTTATGAGTATGCACGCATGTATAAAGGTAAATTTATTCTGCGTTTTGAAGATACGGACCCGAAATTGAAGAGACCTGTTTTGGAGTTTTATGACCGCATCAGAGAAGACTTGGATTGGCTTGGATGCAAACTGGACGAGGAGTATATTCAGAGTGACCGAATTGCCGCTTATTATGAGTATGCTGAAAGCCTGCTGAAGGATGGTTATGCTTATATTTGCACGTGTGATCGGGAGCAATTCCGTGAAAAGACTTTGGCTAGTGAACCTTGTGAATGTCGAGATTTACCTTCTGAGGAGCATCTCAAGCGGTGGAAGCATATGCTGGAGGGCGGTTACAGGGAAGGTGACGCCGTGGTTCGGGTTAAGACGGATTTGAATCATCCTAACCCGGCTGTTCGGGACTGGCCTGCGCTCAGGGTTATAGATTCTAAGAAGTATCCGCATCCACGTGTTGGAAGCAAGTATCATGTTTGGCCTCTTTACAATTTTGCTTGTGGCATTGATGATCATTTGATGGGTGTTTCGCATATAATCCGTGGAAAAGAGCATTTGACGAATGAGGTTCGGCAAAAATACATGTATAAGTATCTAGGCTGGGAGTATCCTGAGGCTATACATTATGGGAGGCTTAAGATCACTGGGGCTTCTTTGAGTAAGTCGAAGATTGTTGAGGGAATGAGAACTGGTGTCTATAAGAGCTGGGATGATCCGCGGTTGGCTACTTTTGCTGCTTTGAGAAGGCGTGGGATTACGCCTGAAGCGATAAAAAGGTTGATTGTTGATGTTGGACCCAAAACTTCGGATGTGGTTTTAAGCTGGGAAAACTTGTACGCTCATAACCGCAAAATATTGGACCCAAAAGCAGACAGATATTTCTTTGTTCATAATCCAACACAACTAACGGTCAAGAATATCCCTAAAGTTTTCACACCGAAACTTCGTTTACATCCTGACTATCCTGAAAGGGGATTCAGAGAATACACAATAAAGCCAGAAGGAGCGGATAATGCGGTAGCTTTATGGGTTTCAACAAGTGACATAGACGCCTTGAAATCTGGAAAAATTGTGCGTCTCATGGAGTTGTTCAACATAAAAATAGGAAAGACAGATGTATATTCCGCTGGGGCGTCCTTCGTCAGCGAACCGTACGAAGAAGCTAGAAAGGTTGGGGCGTCGTTGATTCATTGGATACCTATTGGGGCTGACTTGCCTTGTCAAGTTGTTATGCCAGACGCAACTGTTGCTGAGGGAATCGCGGAAAGTGCTTGTAAAGGGTTGAAGCCAGATGATGTAATACAGTTTGAAAGGTTCGGCTTCGTGAGAGTTGACGAGGTTAATATGAAGTTAACTGCTTACTGCGCTCACAGATGATAAGGAAGGTAGAAGGATATGCGCAAACAAGACAAAATCATCATATGGCCAGCATATTTCGATTCGACAAAAACGAGAGGTGACGGAAGGCGCGTTCCTAAACGTTTGGCTGTGTCTTCTCCAAAAGTCTTGGAGATAAAGGAAGCTGTGAAAAAAATAGGTTTGAGCTGTGAAGTTGTTTTGGATGCTGGTTATCCGAAGACTCCGTGGCTGAAAACTGGTATGCTTTTGGTTACGAAGAAGGAATCTAAGGAGAAAGTGATTAGAAAGATTGGTAAGCAATTGTTGAAAATTCGAAGTGATACCGAAGAAAATAGGACTTAACCTATATTACAAAAGCAAATGGAGATATCTCCCGCAACCCCTCATCTTTTTAGTGAACACGTGCTCATTCAGCATCACGCTTGCGAATGCGGAAGTGTAGGAACAGGTAGCCAGCAATGGCAATCATAGAGAGGAGTCCACAGGCATACCAGACCCAATCGGGGTTGTAGTTGTCCATAATCAACCCAGCAGCCCAAGGACCAAATGCAAAAGGAATTGTCCAACTGAAGCCATACATCGCCATGTAACGACCGCGCATATCCTCAGGAGCAAAATTAGCGACCAACGCCTGACCAACCGGAGCAACGAACATTTCACCAATGGTGATGACAACCATTGCCAGCATGAAGAGGACATAAGAAGAGACAAAGCCGTACATGGAAAAACCTACGGCATAAAAAAACGTGCCGAGAGCCATTGCGATCATTGGCGGTAGATGCTTTATGCGGCGGGTGATCCAGAACTGGAAGAGCACCACTATACCAGCGTTAAGGCTGAGGATGTAGCCGAAACCTTGATCCGGAATGGCATGAACGTCACGCAGGTAAACAGATAGAGTGCTGTTCATCTGTATGTAAACCAGTGCCATCACAATAGAGGTGAGAATGAAGGCCATAAAAATGCCATCGCGAGCCACCTTGAAGTAGCCTCCCACGGCTTGTATCAAACTCTCACTAGGCTTGTCCGCTGATACTTCGGGTTTGGTCTCTGGGATCACGAAAAACACGATTACCGCCGTAATGGTGCTGGCAACGGCATCGATGAGGAAGAGCCAAAGATAGGAATTCGTTGCTAGAATTCCGCCAATAGCCGGACCAATCGTTACAGCTAGGTTGGCGGCGATACGAAGAAGACCGAAACCATCGGCACGTTTCTCTTCAGGTAACAAATCCGCGATGATAGCCTGCTGGGCAGGACCGCCGATGTTGCCAAACAGCCCAACAACCATACCACCAAGATAGATCATGTTAAGATCTTCGGCAAAGCCCAATAACAAGGCACTGAGAGCACTGGCAACCAGACCAAAGATGATCATGTCTTTACGTCCAAACTTGTCGGTCATGGCGCCACCGATCATGCTGCCGAAGACACTGGCAATTGCGACGACAAAAAAGAGCTGACCAACCTCTGTCATGCCTACTTCGAATTTTGATGTAATAAACAAAGCGATGAATGGAAAGATAAGGGCACCGCCGAGGCGGTCTATGAACAGCGCACCGATTACAGTCCAAAAGTTTCTGGGATACTCGCTGTAAATCTTCTGAATTTTGCGAATAAGCACTACGTAACCTCCTCGATTACCAATGTGTTGTGGAGAGTTTAAAAGGCGACGCACGTGTTGTAATCACAAATTGTGGCTGGAGAGTCGTCCCCGCGTGCATGTTCATGCAGCAGCGCTGGCAATATCTCTCGCAAACTTCTCATTCTTTGTGGGTACTATGAAATAGTCTCAAATACCGCAATCCCGCAAGCTTTTGCATTAAAGTCTTTGTATCACGGATTTTCGTTTTGTCCAGCATTCTCGGCAGTAAACAGGTCTGTTTGGGTCAGGTTTGAATGGAACCTCGCATTCGTTTCCGCAATCGGTGCAGATTGCTTTGTGTGTCTCTGT
The DNA here is from genome assembly GCA_964598485.1 of uncultured Candidatus Bathyarchaeia archaeon. Taxonomy (GTDB): domain Archaea; phylum Thermoproteota; class Bathyarchaeia; order Bathyarchaeales; family Bathycorpusculaceae; genus SOJA01. Next base: position 70,814 of record CAZRCD010000001.1, on the reverse strand, counting down.
GGGTTCTCTATACGATACCTGAATGTCACTTTCCATTTGTTCTATTGAAGTTTTTGTTAATGCTTTTATTCGGTCCAGTTCTGGTATTTCTCCGTAGCCCACAAGTGTTATAGCAGTTCCTTCGCCTCCCATTCTAGCTGTTCTTCCAATCCTGTGAAAATATACTAATGCGTCCAATGGAATGTCATAGTTTATTATGTGAGTTATTCCTTGAATGTCCAAACCTCTTGCAGCAACATCCGTTGCAACAAGCAACTTGAGTCTTCCTTTCCTGAAAGAGTCACTAACCGAATCCCTTTGCGCTTGCGTAAAACCACCGTGTAACGGTTTCGCGTCATATCCTTGCCTCTCTAACCTGTCCGCTAGCATGTTCGTTCCTATGCGCGTCTTGCAGAATATTATGGCTCGTTCTATGTGGTTTTCGTCTAAAACGTTGCATAGGACCTGAAACTTGTTTCTAGGGTTGACAACCATATAATACTGGTCCATCTGTGTAAGGGCTATTTCGTCTTTACTCACCAGTATTTTTTCGGGTTTCCTCATGTATCTGTCACATACATTCATTACTGACTGGTCAATTGTTGCCGAGAAAAGGCTTGTCTGCCTATCTGTCGGCACGTTTGAAAGTATGTATTCGATATCATCTATGAAACCCATGTCGAGCATTCTATCAGCCTCATCCAGAACAACAACCTTCACCGACGCAAGATCCAGTGTTCCTCGTTTCAAATGATCTATTATGCGACCTGGCGTGCCCACAACAATGTGGACGCCTCTTTCCAACGCATATATTTGGTTTTGGATAGGTTTTCCGCCGTAGATTGGTAAGACCTTGAATGATGCGTATTTGCCAATTCGGCTTATGTGCTCTGCAACTTGTATGGCGAGTTCACGTGTTGGCTCCAAAACTAGACCTTGAACACTTTTGATTTTCGGGTTTAAACGTTCAACCATCGGAATTCCGAAAGCCGCAGTCTTACCAGTTCCAGTCTGTGCCTGTCCAATAACATCTTTGCCCTCAAGCAAAGGCATTATCGCCTGAGCCTGAATTGGGAAAAGATTCCTGAATCCAAGCTCTTCAATGCCGTTAATGATTTCTTGACTTAACGGCAAATCTTCAAAGCATCTTATTTCCATATGTTTCATACCTCCGATCACAAAAATTCTGCACGCAATTTTCAAAAGCCTTCAAAAGCTTCTTTCAAGCATGAGTAATTGTGACAGACCCCCTCAGTAGCAAGGCTCATATAAAAAGGTTTACCATATAATTTGCCGACTTAAGACGAATGGTTTGCCTTTGACAGTAGAATCAAGAAAAAATAGCGGCCAATTTTGGGTATGAAGCAGGCACGCGTTTTTTTGCTGTTCAAACTAGCTAGAACAAGGAGGACGTAGGTGTTTATTGGGTTATCTTAAGCACGAGGAAAATGAATGTGATGATTAAACCTACAAATAACATTTTGGCTCCGTGAAAGAGCATGTTTCTATTTGATATTTTTCCAAGGAAAACACCCAACAAAAACATTATCGACAAGGCCATTGCAACGGAGAGCTGGATTGCAGAATTAATTGAAAACAAGCCATGGGATGAAAGAAAAAAGGGCGTCAAACAAACCAAAGCTGCAAGAGCTGGAGACACACCGTCCACTATTCCAGCCCATAGAGAAGCGAAACGACTCGCCTTACCTACCACACTATCTGTTAACTCCGTGAGCATCGCCTTTTCCAAGGCGTTAAGTTTCTTCTCACGTTCAGCTTCCTCAGTCATATATGCTCCAACAAAGCCGGACAAACCCATGGCTAGACTTACGCCTAAACCTGACCAAATCACCCAAGACTCGTTGGTTATTTCGGCTGCATACGCACCTATCACGATGCCCAAAACAGTGGTGGCTCCGTCAAACGCATTCATTATAAAGTATCTTCTACTTATCAGGGCAACTTCGCTGATCTTCATGTATCTTCTTATCTTTTCAAGAAACTTCATAAAAGTCTTAACCCATCTTACATTCGGGCAGACCTATCCTGAGGCGTTCTTACTTCCTCAACGATCCTTTTGCCAGCCGCAACTTCATCAACGGAATGAATTGTAGCCCCCATCTCTTCTAACTTCTTTTTGATACTTTCGAAGTCTATGCTGCTCCCAGCAATTATAATCTTTGCGTTCTCCACTTGTTGGTCTATCTCGTAAATAATTACGTTTACCCCTTCTACGCCTTCCAAATGGCTGAGCGCTTCAGAAACTTCAACTACACCCGGTTTATGTGGCTTCAAGACATCTAGGACAAGTCTTCTTATCATCTTAGGGCGACTCGATATAGTGTTAGTCATGTAGATATTTAACTATTCTTATCACCTTGATAGCGCGCGCAACACAGATTTAGGACAGAAGGGGGTATTTGCACGGACATTGCCATCTTGACCGATATTAAACTTTATCATTTCTTGCACGTTTAAATCTCACGGGTTTTCTTAGCTTTAAGAGATGGGACTCAATTTTGCTAACTTCTGAATTATCAACAAGAAAAAATAATCCTTTTACACTCTTTAAGCCATAAGTGTGCCGTTGCGAACACTTGACGATGCATTGCTTTACATCTCGGCTGATGTGAACAACACGGGCTTTACCGCCGCAGACAGGACATGAAACATAATCACCAACATCAATCATTTTTGTCTCACTTTCAAAAGATTAAGTAACCTTCAACCACACATTTCGCGCGGAGGTTTTCCTATGATCTTTCTGATTCGCTTTAAGATTTCTTTTGAAGGTTTTTTAGGTACAGGGCTTGACTCAACATATCCCTTTGTCACAGCTTCGTCGATGACTTTGATTGTGTATCCGATTTTAAGCGCTAAGTATACAGGAACCGTTCCTTTCATTGTAACCATATGTAATAGCAGCTGATACAGCTTCGTGAAGTTGGGAGGTACGCATTTCAGTGTCCCAAACCATGTTTCAAGGAACTCTAAGCCTTTGGCTTTTAACACTAAGTATTGTTTTCGATGACGTGAGAATTGTCTCTGCATTGTAATCATGTATGGTATGTCGAGAAAATTAAAAAGATTTTCGGTTTAGATGAAAAATAGCAAGCCTTTTTAATCATTCTGAGAATTATATTAACAAGAATGGGTAACACGATTAAAGTCTTAGGCACTTAAGTTCGAAGGCTGTTGATGCAAAGACAACATTGTTTCCCTTTCAGATAGTAAGGTGTCGATAGAAAGTGGTGTGGAGGTGTAGATGTTAAATGAGTCTGGAATTGAAGGCGGAGCTAGTCATGGCGATCAAAGATTATGAATGCGAAGAAAGACAAAGATGGGATGAAGGGATAGATTTTACTGCTTCAGATGCCAAGTCAGATGTCAAGATATTGTTGCGCGTTGTAACCGAGCCAAAAACGAAATCTGAGGTTGTTGGTGTAGACTCTGTTAGGAAGATGACTGAAACGATGAAGCGTGAGAATTATGATAAAGGAGTTCTCATCAGCAAGAGGTTTTCGGAAGCAGCAAAGAGAGAAATGAGCCGAAAAGGCATTCAGATGGTATCAGAGAAGTTCACACACTTGCTTAAACCGCAGGAACTCTATCTGACAATACGTGATTACATTGATGATTTATGTCAAACCAAGTGTGGTTACACTCCCAAAAAGGAGTCTGATTGTAAGGGCAAAGATTCCAATGGTCATTACTCTTGCAAGATCAGGCTAATCAGCGATAACGCCTCGTTCCATCTTGAACGTGGTTGGACAAGATTTCTGGAAAACGACCTCATGCAGCTTCTAGCAGTACACAACTCCATGAATAGTCAAAGTAATTAGGCGATGTTGAAAAATTGCTTCAAGAACCATCCGGATCCTAGTGGTTGGTAATATACAGACACTTTTTACAGCTAACTTTTCCTCGCTCTCCCGTTGATGATTTAGGTTATGGGATAGATCAGTTTTGTTCAGGGAAGGAGATTTTGATAGATGATGCTGGATGAGAAGAAATTTTGAAGGAGTTCTATTCTTTCGTCAAAAATCTAATGTATTTCGTCAGTTTTGTAAAAAACCCTTTTTTGGGATTTTGAAGAAGTCTTCGTCAAACATCGGCTCAAACTTAGGATGATCCTTTTTCAATTTATCAATCGCCTCTTTAAGATGCTGGCCTCTTGACAAGCCTTTTGCTATACCTTTTCTTGATAATTGTTTACCACCAATGTCAGTCCTATCCTGTTGCACCATGCTTACGTAACTTCTCTCTAAGAGAGATCTCATCTAACCAAAGATAAGGTGGCGTTTCTTCTGTCTTTTTTACCTCAGACCCAGACGTCTGTTCTTGCTCAGTCATTTCTTCACCTCCGAGAAATAAACCTGACATGACAGGTACATATGATGCCCATGCCCACATACAACCCCTTACTTGTGATTAGATTCTCGAATCCTTTTCCGATTCCTGTAAACCTTCATCCCGCATTTGGGTTGTCTCGATATTGGCACTTATGCAACCTCTTGCAACTGTAGTTTCTCTTTATGCTCCAATTTGGGAGGATGGGGCATTGAACGCTCATCCAGCGCCTCTCTCTTCGAGACTGAAAACCCGAAGCATGTCACCTTTGCGTCTATAGTCAGGTTTTGTCTTGCTCGCTTAAACGATTGAGTATAACGTAACCCATTTAAAGTTATTCCGCGGGCGCTGGATTTTCACTTTAATGCACTATTTGTTAGAGGCGTATATAAGTATTACTAGTTTCGATTTAAATCGAAAATAGCAAACCTTATAAGTCGTCATGCCATACTCCCACATAAATAACCGTTCAAAAACTCGAACTTTTGGGGTGAACCACTTTCTCTGATAAATTCGTTGAAAAATTTAAAGAAAAAAGAAGTAAAACACTTTTCACTACAAAAATTAAGGAAGCTATTAAGCCTTCAGGTCGACTGAAACAGCGTCTTAACTTAGCGATTACACGTATCAGGTCAAAAATTCAAACTATGGATAGAGCTCTCGAACGTTTTTCAAAACGTGACAAGGCAATTTTTAAGCGTGTTGTAAAATCATATGCAACACATGATAGGCTTCGTGCAAATGTTCTTGCCAACGAACTAGCTGAGATACGGAAAGTTGAAAAAATGTTAATGCAAACAAAGCTTGCCTTAGAAAGCATTTCTTTAAGATTAAAAACCGTCTTAGGGCTTGGTGATGTCCTTACTGTACTAACTCCCGCGGTAAGTGTGCTGAACAATATAAAATCTAGAATGACTAACATCGTTCCAGAGGCGGATAAAGAATTAGGGGATGTTGGAAAATTGCTAACCGAGATCGTCTCATCTACTAGTCAAACCACCGGCTTACCGGTGAATTTTGAAGCAGCAAATGAGGAAGCAACAAAAATCTTAGAGGAAGCAGCATCAGTTGCAGAGCAGAGAATCAAGAAGAAGCTTCCGGAGTTACCTGCCGAAGTTTCCATAAAAGAAAAGGTCAAATTAAAGACGTAATAAGACCGATTGAAAGGTTGACTTTGAACAGTTTATTTTAAGGCGCCTTTAAATGCCTGCCAGAAAGATGCGAGTCAAAATGCATGACGAAAACGGAGACTGTTATACTATAAATTTCGAGGGGAATGTCACAAGGGAAAAAGCTGTTCACCTTTTGGATCTTGCAGAACTGCTTGGAGTTATACGCAAAAAGAGAGTTGAATGGCCACAACAAACATCAAGCCTGTCAAAATACGGCAAAACACGTCTACTCATCGAAAGAAACTTTCCCCAAGGTTGGTTTTCGTCAAAAGACATCCAAAACGCCTACGAAAAAATATTCAAAGAACCAATTCAGCTTAGCACGGTTTCAACATACCTTTCTAGAATGGTTAACCGTGGCTTTCTTATGAAGGCAGGAGGACACAGAAATCGGCGTTACAGAATGGTTATCGAAGATACAATAGAGCTACCCGCGCAGATCAAGCAAAACAAGTCGCTTTTAACGATGTCCCAAGGTTATTAAGAGAAAAGAGGGTGGTCTACGGCTTGGTTGAGAAAGTTGAAAAGGACAAGGTTGAAGCAGAGCCCTCACTAAAAGATTTGCAAGAAAGATTAAGGAAGTTACAAACTGAAACGGCAGATCTCCTTTTACAAGCTAAAAAACTGGAGAAGACTGCTAGAAAGAGAGTTAGAAGCCTGAAAAAGGAAATGAAGGCTCTACGAAAGAATGTGAAATACCTTCGGGAATTGGTAGGTTCTTTAAATTCATAGTGGGAAGGCTCTTTTACAACTAACTTGGGAGCATTGTATGGAAATGGTTGATCGGTTGGTTAAGATCGAAAACGTTGTGGCAGCTGCCACCCTGAAACATGGAATTGACCTAAGAGATGTGGCGAGGGCGTTTCCGAAGATGAAGTATCATCCAGACCAGTTCCCAGGTCTAGTCTTCCGGTTGAAGAAGCCTAGAACCGCCATTCTAATCTTTGGGTCGGGTAAGATGGTGTGTACCGGAGCTAAATCAGCAAGTGAAGCTCGGAGGGCCTTGAGGAGAGTGATTAGGAAGCTTAAGGATGCTGGTATAGTCATTTTGGGTAGGCTCTCTACCAAGATACAGAATATTGTGGCTTCCGCTAACCTTGGTGGGAAGGTAGACCTTGTGGGATGGTACGAGTCCCAGAGTCTTGGTGGAAGAATGATGTACGAGCCGGAACAATTCCCAGGTTTGATCTACAGGATGAAGGAGCCAAGGCAGTGATTCTTCTATTCTCAAGTGGAAAGCTGGTCTGTACGGGCGCAAAGAAGGAGGAGCATGTGTATCGGGCCGTCGACCGGCTTCGTCAACGGCTGGAGAAAGACGAGTGCATATTTTACTCAGAACAACAAAAGCACGTGCATTGAAAGATGTCTTATGTCTTGAGAAAATCTTTATAAAACATGCTGAGAATATTAAAAATGCGCGTGCCAGATGTACGGTTTTTGATTCTGATCATGATGAAGAACCACAATAGTGATGGTTTTTTCGCGTCAAAATCACGGAGTGGAAAATTATGCAAAGAAAAGAAATCCTGTTGCGAACTGTGGAAAAGTGTCCTGAATGCGGTAGCTTAAACCTTGTCCGCGACTATGACACGGGGGAGACCATCTGTGGAGATTGCGGCCTAGTTCTTCGGAAACAAGTGATGGATAAAGGTCCAGAGTGGCGGGCTTTCACGCTACAGGAAAAAGCGTCTAGAAGTCGTGTGGGGATGCCTACTTCATATTCTGTCTACGATAAAGGGTTGTCCACGACCATAGGACGCGTGAACCGTGATGCCTTTGGACGTAAACTTCCTCTTTCCACAAGGCTTCAGATGTGGCGATTAAGGAAATGGCAGATACGTTCAAGAATGAACTCTTCAATTTACAGAAACCTCGCTCAGGCCATGACGGAGCTGGATCGCCTTTCTGACAAAACCTACATTCCTAGACCTGTCAAGGAAAAGGCTGCAGTCATTTATCGTAAGGCTTTGGACAAGGGTTTGGTGCGTGGCAGATCTATTGCAGCTATCTCTGCCGCTGCGCTTTATGCGGCTTGCCGTCGAAGCGGAACCCCGAGAACCCTCCGCGAAATTGCGGAAGCCAGCTTAGTTGAAAAGAAGGACGTTGCGCGTTGTTATCGGCTTTTGCTTCGTGAACTTGATGTACAGATGCCCATAGCTGACCCGCTTACCTACGTCTCAAAGATTGCTGAAAGAACAGAAATTTCTGGTAAAACCCAAGGACTCGCCATACAAATTCTTCGGGAAGCAAAGAGGAGAAGGGCTGCCGCTGGCAAGGACCCAACGGGTTTGGCTGCTGCGGCACTGTATATTGCTTGTTTGCAGAGCGATGAGAAGAAAACACAGAAGGAGATTGCTGAGGCTGCAGGAGTAACAGAAGTCACTGTGAGAAACCGGTATAAGAGTTTGAAGACACAGTTGCGCCTAGAAATACCTGATTAACTGGTTTCTTCTTCTAGTTCCATTACTGCTTGATGCACACGCATGACCTCTCACTGTGAAAATAGCTAGCAACCAAACTAACTAATAGGCACATGCATATGCGCGCGTGTATCGATTTCAGGAAAAGACATTTTTGCGAAAAACACGCGTGGGTGAATTCAATAATTGTTGAGTTTTCACCTGCTGGGGCGCGTTGGACGGGTAACGGGGAGGAAATGGACGGTTTTTGGGCTGTGCACCCGGTGCACGCCCAGAAATAGGCTTATCCACTACTTAAATCAGCCGGTGGGCAGCAACGGGGCAGAATCAGGCAGAATTATTTAATTCCCCCGCGCGCTCCTTAATTCTGAGAATTTTCTCCATTTTATTGCTAAAATTCGTAGTGGCGCGCCAAATCGTAAGAGAGTCATATGACAAAGGCTCCTTGTCAGAAAATGTCTAAAAAGTAAGGTTTCAATCCTTCAAAAACTCTTACTTCTTCTTTAATCTTCTTTTCCGCTTTCTGATTATCCACTTCCAATGTTTCCTTTATAAAAGTCGCAACCTTTCCAATCCAAAGTATTCGCAAGGCATCCAGCAGATTTTCTCTTCTAGCCCGTTCTCCAATTTTAAAGTTAGCAACAAATGAATAGACTATCTTTGCCCAAGTTTCTGGTGGAAAAGAAGGCTTTATATCAACCATCTTTTTCAGTTCTTCAACCTCTTTAAACACACCATTGCTTAAGATTGCTCGGTAAATTCGTCTATGACTATCAAAACCACTTTTGTAGATTCTTACAATATTTTGTAGGTCTATGGAGACTGCTTCTGGTGTTCCCACGTATTTTTCCTCACCTACAATTTCCACCGTACGAAAGTTACGAATTTCTTTCCAAACCTTTTCGTAACGTTCAATACAAATAAACATAGAGCCTACTACTTGCCTAAACATAGATCCTAAATGCTTAGATGGGTCCTTTGCGTCATGAGCCTTAGTTCCCAGAAACGCTTGTTTTACCTCGAATCCCTTAGCTAACGCAGTATGTGTCTCAAATATGTCTATCCCAAAACGTGGTACGTAGGATGTTTGCCATAGTGGGGATTCCAAAAGTTCTTTAACAAGTTCTATTGACAGCCCAAAATCCCCGCCTATCGGCTGTCTAATTTCTTTGCCATAAAGACTCGAAGTAACGGGATAACAAAGAAAGTTGGTAATTGTGCCGTCATACTTGTGTCTAACGTAGAAAGGTGTTACAAGCCCAGTTCCCGTCAACGTAGGCGAAATCAACAGTCTAATCCACTCTGGAGTAATACTGCGCAAATCCGAATCAACGAGGGCAACTGCCTTGACTTCAAGAGATCTTGCAGCTTCGAAGATGGCTTTTACAGCCGAACCTTTTCCGGAGATGCCAACATAAGTGACGGGAATGACATCGACTTGAAAAGGGAGACGCGTTGCCTCCACTGTTGCTAGGGTTCCATCGGTTGAATTGCCGTCAGAAACAAAAATTACTGATTTCAGATTTGGAAAATCAGTTTCGAGACCTTTGGCGGCTTGATATATGACGTAGTTAATCGTATGAGCATTGTTGTAAGATGGAATTCCAACTAAGATATCAGCTGTTTTGATGTTTCTCAGATGTTTCCAAGCATGAGATGATAAGGTAGAATTACTATCTTTTTTCATAGCAAGGCCCCATACAGGAACAATTGTAGCAAGGTTTTACACATTATCTGTTAAATACTTTATTAGTAGTATTTCCATCTAGTTAGTGTAAATCCAGAGAGCTGAAATCAGGAGGCTGGTTGAACGTCTAAAATAGGAATTGTACATTATACCGCACCGCCGAGGAAAGTCGCAGGCGTAGAAGTCGTGATCGATTACCATTCAAGGATTCTAATTAAACATGGTTACGATATCCGCCTAATCTTTGGAAGTGGAGGAGGATTAAATTATAAAAACCTAGAGGAATTTGAGGTTCCACTACTTTCACCGGAAAACCCGCGAGTTCAAAAAGTGCAGAAGGAAATACTTGAAAAACACAAGAAAATCGAAGAATTTGAAAAACTAAAAGATGACATAAAGCAAGAGTTGAGGAAACTTTTTTCTGATCTTAAATCCTGCATCATTCATAATATTCCTTCTATGCCATTCAACTTTGCAGCCACCGCAGCCATTAATGAACTTGCGGATGATATGAAGACGCGTTTTATTTTTTGGTTACACGACACGATTCTTGTGAGGGAGGAATGGCAAGATTCTATTGATAAGTTTCCTTTGACGCTGCTTCATCATAAAAACAAAAGGATAACTTTTGTCACACCCACGTCTTTCAGGGCAAAACAGTTTGCTTCGCTAAAGGAACCCTATATGATTTCCAGAATGAAAGTAGTTTCTAATGGTGTTAGTGTGGAGGAATATTTGAAGATAGATGAAATCACTAAACAGTTGATGAGGCGACTTGGTTTTTCGTTTGATGATTTCATTGTAGTCACACCTGTAAGAGTGTTGCCTCGAAAGAATATCGAACTGGCACTTAATGTGGTTCACGAGTTGGTTCACATCTCTGGAAAGAGAAAGAAAATAAAGCTTCTGATCACTGGACCTCCTGGTGCTGATCCCGAATCGGTTGCTTATGAGGCTAAGCTTAGAAAAATCGTAAAAATGCGGAGATTACAGGACTCTGTTATATTTTGCCATGATTTAATCAGCTTTAAGAGGCAGTTTTCCAATAACAAAATAGTCAAATGGAGCGTCGCAGATGTTTATAACCTAGCTGATCTTGTTTTCATTCCAAGTAAGGAGGAAGGTTTTGGGCTTCCGGTAATAGAAGCTGGCGCAGCTAGGAAACCGGTTTTTTGTTCAAGAATTCCGCCTTTTCAAGAGCTGATTAGAGAAGACATAGAAGGTTACATGTTCGACTTGAAAAATCCACCTGAGGATATTGCTTTTAGGATATACCGACTGATGTTGGGAAGCACTGTTGACAATAATTTCGACAAAGTGGTGGAGAAATACGATTGGGAATCCATTGTTCTCAAAAAGATAATGCCGCTACTTTAACGATAATATTCCATAGTTGAGGCATTTTAGTGAAAATTTCCGTGGTCATACCCACTTATTGGACTTCCTCCAATCCCATAGTCCAAAATAAGACCCCCGACGCCATTTACGATCACCCGACGCCACTAGAATCACAAAGCACTCTGCCAAGACTGCTGAACAGTCTAAAAAGCACAGATATACCCGAAGAGTCAACGACAATAACCGTAATAATTGCAGTTACCCATCAAGCACTGGAAGAAAAGGCAAAAGAAAAAATCAAAAAAATCCTAAGCAACTACAAAAACTGCTTTGGCATTAAGCAATTTTCAGCAGCCACCTTGACGAAAATAAATTGTAAGGATCAGAATTTAGCTCAGCTCCTCAGTCTCTATGGGTACTCGAATGTACGCAACATTGGCATAACAGTCGCCCAAATTCTGAACTCAGACATACTTGTTTTCTTGGACGATGACGTGGTTGTCAATGATCAAAAATACTTTCATAAAGCGCAAAAATATGTTGGAGAGAAGGTAGGCGAAAGATTACTTGGCGGAATCGCTGGTTACTATCTAAACAAAGACGGTGGTTATCACTTGGATGTTGACCCAAAAGCATGGTGGAAAACAGGTTGGCCTAAGGAGAGAAAGATGAACGAAGCCTTTAACATTATAGAGAGCCAACGGCGGCTGATAGAAACAACTTTCGCATTCGGTGGCAACATGGTTCTTCACTGGAAAATGTTCGAAAATGTTCCTTTTGACCCTTACATATCTCGTGGGGAAGACATGGATTTGCTTGTGAACACTAAGATGTTGGGCTTCAAATTTATGCTAGACACCAAACTTAGGGTGATACACCTTCCAGGAGAAACGAAGAGTCGATGGTCTGAAATGAGACAAGACTTGTATAGATTTCTTTACATGAGACAGAAAATGCTCTCTCGGAAAGATATCAGAGATATGAGCTGTGTCTCAATCGATGCGCTTAAACCGTATCCAGGTTACTTTTTAGGTTCAAGAGCCGTCTGCAAATTTGCGGCGTCGAGTTGTCTAAACTGCTTGCATTCGGTTCTATGGGAGAATCTGAAAAGCTTCAGAGAGTTTATGCGTAATATATGTCAGATTCCATCTGCACTTCGCTTCGCCAGAGAACATTGCTTGGATTACTTTGAGTTCCAGAAGAAATGGTCAAGTTACATGCCCAAAATTAGAGACGATAAAGGCTTAAGACATATCTTAGAGAGTTCGTCATAAATCTACTTGCTTCTATCTTTTTAGAAGCCCGCATTCCCTTAATCTGGACCATGTACTTTGATTGGTTCTGCGCCTAAGCATCTCTTTAAGAACGAAATAGTTTCCGGTTCTTTCATTTATTCTTCTCCAAGAAGGAGAACTAAAATAACGGGGTCTTCTTTCTTTCGACTTTCCCGTTAAAACATCGTGGATAACTTTTTTCAGATACTGTATTTTCTCTATGTCGCTCTCTTGAGAGTAAATTATATTTTCTTCTGTTTTCTTAAGGCGGAAAGCCGTTTTCTTATATTCGCCTGTGAGGCGGTCGATATTTTCTTGATATGAAACAATCAGTTGCTCTTTTTCTTCGTTTGTTAATGGTCTGTTCAGTTTTTCATCAACTACTCGGAGAGCCGAATCTACTATTTGATAAGCCATTGTTTCTAGGTTTTCAAATGGTTGTCCTATATGCCGATAAATATCCAAGTCCAGTTGAGCTATCGATGAAGGGCCAATTAAGTCATATGTTTGAAATAGTAAAGAAGTTTCTATTGCATAGGTATTAGGAAAATTTATTTGCTCTATTATGTCACGGGAAACAGCGAACTCTCCAGCCAGAGGGTATTTTACACTTTCTAGACCAACATAAAGCTTAAAAGTATCCACAATAGATTTCAAGAGTGGAACGGCGAGAAGACGGCAGATGCGTCCTCCAAGAATAGTGGTCTGAGGATCCGTTTTAGTGACAGTTACCCTGGTGTAATGTGCCTTAACGAATTTTACGGCTGCTTCCTGAATTTTCCAAGAGTAAATGATCGGGTGGCAAAGTCCAGTGATGAACTCTTTCTTGAAGTTCATGATGTCCGCGTCGACAAAACATATGATGTCCCCTTGCGTGATGGGAACTGAGAGCCAAATTCCGGAGCCTTTGCCTGGAAGTATGCCGAAATATCCAGTGGCACCAAATACGCCGTATTTTGCAAGCAGCTTTGAGAGGTTTTTGTCAAATTGATGAACCACTTTCAAGAAGAAATCTATAAGTCCTCGTTTAGCTTTTTCATTTTGGCTTCCATACTTGTTAAGCAAGTCAACTTGCTCCTTGAAAAGTCCAAGTTCTTCATAAGCAATTTTCACTATGTTTTGGAGAATACCAAAATCGGGTTCTCCTTCTTCGTCTTGTGTGGCGCCCATAACGATTATTTCATCTAAGTATCCAGCGTCAACCAACTCGCTACATTGCGCTAGGATTCGATGCAGCGTATCTTCTTCAATTTCTAGAATGCCTTTGGCCTCAAATTTTGTGGGAATAACGAGAGAAATAGATAAAGGAGAAGATAATCCGCCTTCATCCAACACAGAAGTGTTAAATTTCTCTTTAATACAATCTCCAAAGTCGAATTTTTGGTAATCACCCAAATCTAACACTTTGCTTTCTTTTGAAAACATTTTATACCCTTTGCTAATTGTTAAGCCCGTCTAAAAAAGTTTTCAATCGATTTATTAAGTCGTAAAAATCTGTTCGAACAACTACGTCCGCCACTTTTATTATCGACTCATTTTTAGGTCTAAAAGCAACTCCCACTCGGGCTTTCTGAATTATGCAGAAATCGTTTTGAGAGTCGCCTACAGCAAGGGTTTTATTGCCTTGGATTGAATATTCCCTGATCAGATCATTCATCACATGCAGTTTACAAACAGCTTTTCTCCGACAATTTTCCCGTTTTTCTTCTTCCCATCCAAGCAGCATGGTAACCTTGCCCGTTACAACTCCATTAACCAACTCTAACTTGTTACCTCTCACTGCGTCTATATCTAGTTTTCGAGCAAGCCTAGACGCCAAAAAAACGTAAGAATCGGTCACTATAGCGGTCACAAAATCCCTCGATCTAAGAAAATCTACAAACTCCCTTGCGCCTCTCACAAGGACTATGGTGTCAAAAACTTCTTCCATTCTCGAAGCTTTAATGCCGGAAAACAACTCCGCAATTCTTGCACTAACTTCATAAGCTTCCATAGATTTAGATTTCCTATCGATTTCTCTCAGCTTCTCAGTGAGATCCAACTTTTCACATAACACATCAACTGTACGGCGCTCCAAAATAGTTCCGTCCATATCTAAAACAGCTAACCACCTCATGAAAGGACCTCATGATAAATTTGTAATGTCTGTTCCGCGGCCTTATCCCAAGAAAAAAGCTGCAACACTCTTTCCCTCGCCTCTAATCCCATACGAAAGCGAAGTTCTTTATTCTGTAATAGAGAAACTAGTGCTTTTGCGATTGCTTCAACGTTTCTTGGTTCCACCAGCAATCCCGTGTGCTTATTTTTAACAACCTCAGGTACGGCACAAGTATTGAAGGCTACTACAGGTTTTCCGCAGGATTGTGCTTCTGCGGGTGTCAGTCCAAACCCTTCCCAGAGACTAGGATAACAAAACACATCACAACAAGCGTAAAGCTTGGGAACGTCTTCATCAGGAACGTAACCGGTGAAAACAATCGAGTTCTCTACCTTCAAACTCTTCACCAGTTTATTTAGGTTCGGTATATCGTAACGCATGGCTCCACTTATCAAAAATTTAGCCTCAGGCAATTCTCTTAAAACCTCTGGAATCGCCTCAATCAAGAACTGTACGCCCTTATACGGAGCTAACCTGCCAAGATATAGAACAACTGGACAGTTTTCCAATTTGTAAATCTTTCTTATACTGTTCCCGTCCACGTTGGGATTAAATCTTTCTGTATCTACTCCATTGTAGATAACCTGGATTTTATCTTCTTGGACAAAATACCTTTCTATCAACCCTTCTTTCAAAAAGTGGCTCACAGTGATTATCTTATGCACTCTTGAACGAAGGGCTAAAAAAGTTCCCAGTCTGTGATCGATCATCTTCAGTTTTTGCTTAGAGCTACGCCAAGTTCTTATTGGAGCGAAACCATGGTAGGTAAATACGTGTGGTTTTTTCCGAAACTTGGTTGCGGTGTTACCTACAAAAATGCCTGGATGATACTGAGTATGTATTAAGTCAAACTTCTCTAAAATCCTCAGACTTTTGAAAGGAAAAATGAGATTTCTTAAGAAGGGTATGTTGTCCCCTGTAAACCTCAATTCATAGATTGGTACATCTTTCGATCTGATTTCGGTTTCGCGAGAAATAATAGCCACTTCGTTTCCAGCACGCTTTATTCTTCTGGCAATTTCCATTATGTGCTTAACTAAGCCAGAACCAGTATGCAAAGAGGAACGAACATAGGCTATTCGCAAAATCCACACCCTATCCTACACAAAACCATACGCAGGGAAACTTTTATAGATTTTATAAAAGTAACCTGTATGATTGTATAAATCTTGTTTGCACAACCTATACCAGCTAGAGCTATTACTATATGGATAACGTACTACATTAGTAGTGGTAACTCATGAAAGTCACATTCATAATCATAACTAAAGACCGCCCTCGAATGGTAAGAAATCTAATAAATTCCATCCTTAAAGCAAAGTTGGATTCCTTCTCGCTAGTTATAATAGACGATAGTAACACTAGTAATTTCCTGCACACTAGGAGTTTTCTTCGATCGCATTCAATACCATTTAAACAATTTAGCTCCCTTCAAGCAGGAAGATATGTTAAAAAAACTCTGGAAAAAGTAAATTTCACCGCGAACGAAAGGAAGTTCATAAAAAATTGTACAGGGTTATCCTCTCCGTTTTGCCGGTATGTAGAACGATTCCTTGAAGTAAACAAACTGAAATCAGACCTGATAAGTAGCGGTTTACAGTTTGCACCTTATTCTCCCGCCAGGAATCTGGGCATTTATTGCACTGTAAGATTCTTCAATCCAAAAATAATCTTGTTCTTAGATGATGACTGTTTAATTCTCCGTCCAGAAAGACTTGAAAGTCAGCTTCGATTGATGGGAACGAAAATAAACCAAAAAATCATTCTAGCAGTCTCTGGGCTTTACAAGGATCTCTTGAAATTCGAACAGAAAGAATCTTCTGAACATCATATCTCAAAGAAAATAGTCAGAACTCTTCGTGGAATGGACGCCTTCCTAAGGAAATCATTTATGGTTAAAAAAGAACGATTCAAAATAATGCCCCCCCACATGTTAGGAGGCGCACTTATCCTGAGTAAGAAGGTCTTCCACGTTGTTCCCTTCGATCCTTATGTTGCAAGAGGTGAAGACCACGCATACGCGCTGGATCTAAAAAGTTTTCTTGGCGAAAACGAAATTGCCATTCGCGACAACCACTTCATAGTGGACCACCGAAGAGAGTTTTCTCAAAACCACACAAACACCAATGTTCTCCGAGATATTTTTCGATTTGTCTACTCTCACGCCAAAACTGGGCATTCATTCATAACCCTTTTCGTTTTCAGATGGCTATTTGCATCTATTATCCAATTATTTCTTAACCCTTCGAAACATAAGCAGTACAAGAATGAACTGTGGGCTTTACTATTTCTTGCACCCAAATTTGCCAAAGAGAATGCTTACAAGTTTAGGCAAAATGTCGCTGCTTGGAAAGGTTTCGTGGATCAGTCAAAATCTAACTCTCTTACGGCGTCGGCATAGATTATTTAACTATCAGCACCATACATGAAGCTTGATCAGCAACTCTATCAGAAACACTCCCAAAAAGAACTTAATGCCCCCTCAGGCTCTGGCTTCCCATCACAATTAAGTCGAAATTTCTGTCTTCAGCAATCCTCATCTCTGACGGCTTCCTTCTTCCAGCTTCGTTGAAACTTTTATGCTGGGTTTCGTGTTCTGCTTTTTTAAGGGTTTCGGACAATTTTTTTGTGTGCTATTCCTCTGTACATTCTAGTCTAAAGTGCCGCTAGATTCAACCATTTATTTTCTCAACAATAAAGGAGATTTTGACATCTGCGCGGCACTCAAAAAATCCTTTCTTTTGAGAGCTAACATTAAGCACAGAGCTTTTGAAGCTGATTTTGATGGCGTAGAAGTTCATAGGCCTTTGATTGAGGATGCAAGCAATGTTTTTCCAATGTTTGTCATTGACGACTTGAAAAATGGGGGACAAACATGCGTTTGTTCAACAACATATTCATCTACAACATATTAAGTGCAACAAAAATCATAAATGACTTAATTAAGAAAGAGGGATATAGTTTTGACATAGTTTGCGTGCATGACTGGTTAAGCAGTATTTCAAGACTCATAGTTAAAAACGAAACAAAGATTCCGGTAGTCTTTCACGTCCATAGTACCGAGTGGGGAAGGAGTGGAGGACAAGGGTCAAGTGTAGTTTCACATTTTGAATGGGCAACAGGTCAGCATGCGGACAGAATAATCACGGTTAGCCATGCAATGCGAGATGATTTAACGCGCCACGGTTGGCACCGATCAAAAATAAGCGTTGTCTGGAACGGGGTGGACCCAGCACGGTATAATCCGCAAAATTGTGAACCAGAGGACACAGATAAAACTCGAGAGACATATGGTACTCCGAAAGATGGAAACATGCTTCTTTTTCTTGGGAGGCTAACTTGGGTTAAGGGTGTCAGAAATCTGATTACCAACACCATTTTTTTATCACGTTAGAATCAAGTTGAGAGACAGACGTTTTGTCTGATCTGCAAAAACAACATGCCTTAAGCTTTCTTCGACCTAACGGTCTTAAAACAAGGGTGTCTTATAAAGATTCACAAACGTGCAAAAGCTGATAGCAATGCTATACCTAAGCCAGCCAACCTATATAAGTGATGCTGAGAATGTTATGTTTGCGCGTGTGTATCCAAACGTAGAGACGGATTTTGTGCGCGCAATGCATCTTAGCTTGTTTAAATCGATTTGGAGGTGATTATTTGGTTAAGGTCAAGAAACGTTCTGGCTCCATGCAGGACTTTGATAAGGCTAAACTCAAAGCTTCTCTGAAAAAAGCTGGAGCCGAAGAGGAACACGCAACAAGGATAACTGAAGCAGTTGCGGGTAAAGTGCAAGAAGGAACGACAACCGCTATGATCAAGCGAATGGTAGCAACCGAGCTTAGGGGAATGGATCAAAAAGCTACACAAGCCTACGAGACATTCACAAAACCAACAAAATAACTATCAAGAATCAAAAGTAGACAATTGCGTGCTAAACTCTTGCGTAGGCGTGCGCGGCAATACATGTATATGATCCGGAAAAAACAACAACAAATCTTCAAAAAACATGCAGAGGAACTGGAGCTAAACTTAGTCTACGATGTGGCCCACAACATCGCAAAGATAGAGGAACACAGAGTCAACAACAAACGGACGAAAGTTTGGATCCACCGGAAAGGCGCCACCAGAGCCTTCCCATCCGGGCATGAAAAGTTACCTGCAGACTACAGAGCAGTGGGCCAACCCGTGTTCATCCCCGGCTCCATGGGAACCAATTCCTGGGTTTTGGTGGGCGCTCCGAAGTCCATGGAAGTCTCCTTCGGATCCACAGCCCATGGAGCAGGTCGCACCATGAGCCGATCAGCCGCCAAGAGACAATTCTGGGGTGGAGACGTCAAGAAGACTTTAGAGGAGCGGGGCATGGTGATCAGATCCGCGTCTCAGGTGATTTTGGCCGAAGAAGCTGACCCAGTCTACAAAGATGTGAACCGAATAGCTGAAGTGAGCGACAAACTTGGAATCGCCACCAGGGTGGTTCGTCTAGCTCCTCTAGCGGTGATAAAGGGATAGTAGCCAAGGGAGTTTACGAAATGTTAATTATCCATATGTCAGATCTTCACTGTGGACCCAGATTAAAGAGGGAACCTCTTCAAAAGGCCGTCGATGAAATCAACAGTATGGGCCCCGACGTTGTGATTGTGACGGGAGACCTCACTGAAGAGGGTTTGGTCGCGGAGTTTCAGGAGGCCAAACGTTACCTTGACCAATTGAAATGTAAACGTCTGATTGTGGGAAGCGGCAACCACGATTCTAGGACGACTGGGTACCTTCTTTTCCCAAAGTTTTTCGGCGAACCTTCTTCAGCAACACAGCTTGAGGACACCGTTATAGTTATGTTGAACTCTTCCAGACCTGACCGGCAGGATGGCGAAATCGGTTACAATCAGGGTCTCTGGATGAAGCAACAGCTTGATGCTTTTGATGGTGTTTTCAAAATAATCGCTTTGCACCACCACCTAATCCCTGTTCCAGATACGGGTATGGAGCAGAACATCGTCTGTGATGCTGGAGATCTCCTCTGGACGTTAACCTCTGGTGGAGTTAACCTAGTATTGTGTGGACATCGCCACAGACCTTGGATATGGGAGCTTGGAAACCTACCCATTATTCACGCTGGTACTGTTTCGACAGATAGGTTTAGAGGATTTTACAAAAACACTTACAGTATTATCAACATCGAGGGCTCAAAAATTGTAGCTTACCTGAAGATACCGGGTGGAAAGAAATACGAATTTAACCGTAATTCAATTAAAGCTGCGAAAGCCACTGTATAGATTGTAGCTCACGCGTATGCTTTACAGAATAGAATGTACAGAGGAGTTGGGTTATGGTTTCACGTATCGTGAAAGATGTTTTTTCAAAGGGCTTTGCGAGCGTCCGTGAAGACGACACGCTCTCCAGTTGTCTCTCGCTCTTTAAAAAGGAGATGCCGCCAGTCTTGGCTGTTTTGAACAGCGAAGGCAAATACAAGGGTGTAATTTCGCGAAGATGGATAATCAGATCGAGGCTTAACCCCTCTACAACTAAAGTAAGCACCTTGCTACGCCCAGCGCCAACCATCACACTGCATGATTCTCTCAGCAAGGCTGCTAGACTCATGATAGAGAGTGAGATTAGACAGCTTCCAGTCTACAGCGGAGAAAAACTCCTAGGGTTTGTTACGGATGAAGACATCATTCATAGAGCTGTGATGGATAAATGGGGCAACACTACTGCTGAAGAAATAATGACTAAAAAACCCTTTGTTGTTGAAGGAGACGAGTCTGCAGGAGCAGTGTTAAGCCTCTTTAGAGAACAAGGTATCTCTCACGCTCCAGTAGTCAGCGACGGAAAGCTTGCGGGGATGATAAGCATCCACGACTTTATTGTGCATATTTTTCAACCGAGACAACGCCAAACGGTTGGGGAGATAGTTGGAGAAAAAGTTCCAGTTCTAAGCATTCCAGTGAAGGGCATAATGACAAAACCCGTCATTACCATTTTACCAGAAACCAAACTAAAAGATACAGCGAAGAAAATGCACAAATTCGACATTTCCTCGTTGGTAGTTGTCAGAAAAAGAAGGCCCGTGGGCATAGTGACAAAACGGGACTTTCTTGAGCCGATAACTCAAATGGAAATGGTGAGACGAAGACTTACCGTGCAGTTTTCCGTCAAAGACGTGAAAATAAACGAAACTCAACGAGGATTCATAATGGATGATTTCAAATCCTTCGCACGCAGATACAAAGAAACGCTTGAAGCCGGAACACTTTTCGTCTACATGAAAACTCACGGCACAAACTACAAGGGAGATCAGCTTACTCACTGCCACCTTCAACTGAGAACAAGAAAAGGCTCTTTCTTCAGCTCCAGCGAAGGTTGGGGGGTAGAGCAAACTTTTCGCATGGCTTTGGATCGTCTTGATAGCCAAATTCTGAGGAGCAAAGAGCACAAGCCTGAATTTGCTAAGACTTATCTACGACGAATACGGTTTCCGTTAACAGAACTTTGAAGTGCAATAAAAATGCAGGTAGGAAATCGTGCTGGTGCACGATCTCTTGTTGCGGTCTCACCAAAAAGGGTTTTGACTATTCCATCAACAAAAGATTATTTAACTATCAACACTGGACACGGTGCTTCGTCGGCAACTCTGTCGCTGACGCTTCCTAAGAAGAATTCTTTGATGCCGCCCAATCCCCGGCTTCCCATGACTATGATGTCGAAGTTTCCTTCTTTAGCAGTTTCAATTATCTTGTCAGATGGTCGCCCCTCCACCAGCTTCGTTGAAACTTTCAAGATAGGTTTAATTTTCTTGGCTTTTTTAAGAGCTTGGGACAGTACTTTTTTGTGGCCGGCTCTAAATCCTTTTGTGTAGAATCTTATGGCTGCAGGAGGAACGGGGGACACACCTGAAGCTGGATATGAAATCATCGGCACAATGACAGGCTGGATGACACTCAATAATACAATGCTTGCAGGATATTTCTGAGCTAAATCAAGTGCGAAATCCAAAGTTTTGTCTGCAGATTCGGAACCATCAAGCGCAACCAGAATCTTTTCAATAAAGTTTTGCTCACCCTGTAAACCGTGTCTCGACCCTTTTACTACAACCTGTGACATGACACAACCTCATCCATATATTTGAAGCAAACTAGCTTTTTACTTTTTCCTTGTCTCATACTGTCCAATTCTCATCATGGAATGTTCACTATGGTTGATACCACACACTAAAGAGCAAGTTTATGTTAATAGAATCAGAAAAGCGCACGGAATCTCATGTAAATATTCAACGACAAATCCCATTTTCTTCATACATTTCCCCTCGCGGCGGCACTAAGTATGATACATGAGATAAGAGCGCGCGCGTAAACTATAATTCTTCCCTAACCGCGCGCTCTATTTTGTTACGTGTACAGCCATTCCAATATCTTTTGGGACAAAATAGTTAGGATTCTTAATGTAAGGAAGAAAATCCAAATCAACATTAATATTAGAACGATTCCGCTGATGGAAGGATGAAAGTTTGTTAGAAACGGGAAATATAACAAGTAAATAACTATAATGGAGATTATGTACAAAACATGCCGAAACAAAATCAAAGAATTTTCGTAACTCAGTTTCTTTTTTATGCCGTATTTCCTTGCAGGAAAAATGGAAAACGTGTCAATCAGCCTCTTGAGACTTGGAAGGGCTCTTGTAACGAGGAGCGTAAAGGCGATAAACAAAGTTAAGGAGCAAAAGGTCTTGGTTTGCCAGTTTAACGTGCTAGCTAATGGAATGAACACTAAATTGCCGAAAAGCCATACTAGAAAAGCCGCTGAGAGGTTCTGAACAGTTTCTGCACCATAAGTCTTTAAACACTCTTGAAAATTTTCTATATCTTCCTTAAATGAACCATTCATCTTTTACAACCCTTTTTGAAGTTACTGTGTCATTATAAAAAATGGGGTGGTTGAGGGCTATGCTTTTTTAGCCTTTTTCTCCAGTTCTTCAGCCCATTCTGACGTGTATTTGCCAATTACCGTAGCGATTGCTCTGCAGCTTCTCCATAGAGCAAAGATTGCCCATATTACTATCAGTATTAAGACTATTGCTGGAATGGCTGGATGAATTTCAGCTAGGTAGTTTGCGAACAGCATGTACGCCAAAGATACTACGATCACATATAATATGCCACCTAAGGCTGTTCTATAGTTCCTGTATGTGTCAACACTCACTTCGCCGCTTACCTTTCCGAAATGATACGCTATGACCCCAGCTGCACCACCAGTGAGCCGGCGGATATCAATGAACACCGTGAAGATTATAATTGCCAAAGCAACTACGATGATTAAGCTGATAATCGAGTGCACTGGATAACCCATGAACTCTTGGATCATCTCCTTCGCAATCGGTAGGAAAAGCATTTCTCCAAAAATCCAAATAAGTATCGCTGCACCGACCGAAAGAACTACTCTTGCACCCACTTGTCTTAAGGCCTTTGCAGATTCTAGATACATTTCTGCCCCAAATTCTTCTACTTCTTTCTCCTTACCCTTCGGTTCTTCGCCAGCAGGCGCCTGCTTTCTTACACTCATAAATTCACCTCCAAACGTTTAAAGACGAAACAGCAAATCTCCAAATGAGCTACTGCTCGATCATAAACTCTTTAGCTGTCATTTGTAGTTAGCACCATATAAAACTTGCTATTTTTCATTTAAATCGAAAATCTTTTAAACCTGTTCAACCTATTTGAGGTGCTTACAATATGTAGAGAAAGCTTGAAAAAGGTTGGATAATATGACAGAAGAAAAGAAACCAGCGGAAGAAACTGTTAAAGAAGAAAAGACCACGGAAGCACCGCAGAAGCAGCGAGGTGCTCAAAACACGGTGTTCATTGGTGGAAAACCGCCTATGAATTATGTTCTAGCGGTCATCACAAGCCTGTCAGCATCTAACGCTAAAGAAGTAACCTTGAAAGCCCGAGGACGAGCAATAACAACAGCTGTTGACACGGCTGAAATAACTAGAAGGCGCTTCATCAACGACTTGAAAGTAAGTAAAATCTCCATAGGAACAGAGGAGATGCCAGCGAGAGAAGGCGAGAACAGAACGAGAATGGTTTCAACAATGGAAATAACGCTTACGAAAGAGTAGGAAAACACTGCGAAACAAAGTATCAGTCGGCGAATACCTCACTTTTCTTTCAACAAAACACGAAGTCGACCGCGACAGACTTTCCTAAGCACCGTAGCGGACGACTAAAGTCTTAGTCACATTCAAAGGGTCCGAAGATTGTTGATGTAAAGACAGCCTTGTTTTCCCTTTCAGATAGTAAGAATGTAATAGAAAAATGGTGATTGGTAAGGAGGTGAGAATGTGCCTTCGCATGGTGCGTTGTCTAAGGCGGGCAAAGTTAGATCTATAACTCCTAAAATAGAGTCAAAAAAGAGAAGCTCTTCGGGTCCAAGAGTTAACAACTGTAAGTGATATCATAAACGCTTCGTTTTGGGCAGAAACGGTCAATACAAACCTGATTACAGACGCCACAGATGATCCTCCAATCACGCGCGAATAAGAATTGAAAACGAGAATCTGAAAAATTGACGATAAAGTGTTGTATGTACTCCCCTCAAAGAGGAGAAAGGAGAAAACAATGAATTTTGGCGAAAAAGCAAGGGACAAAAATTCTGATCCTGAACCAAAATCACAAGTTGAACGTGTGAGAGTTCAACGTTGCCCAGAATGTGGTAGCAAAAGACTTATGAGTGATCATAGGTGCGCCGAAATAGTTTGCATGGCCTGCGGCTTCGTAATAGCAGCAAAGATAGCTGACAGGGGACCGGAATGGAGAGCTTTCACCAGTGAACAAAGGGCGAAACGCACAAGAGTTGGCGCTCCGTTAACGTACACAATTCATGATAAAGGGTTATCCACAATAATTGACTGGCACGACCGAGACGGTCGTGGAAAAAGCTTGTCATATGGACAGAAGGCACAGATGTACCGCCTTAGAAAATGGCACCGCCGCATAAGAGTTTCAGACGCAACAGAACGTAACCTCACCTTTGCCTTATCTGAAATGAGCAAAATCGGTAACAACCTAAACCTTCCCAAAAACATCCTTGAAACAGCCTCCGTTATATATCGAAAAGCCCTTAAGGAACGGGTAATACGTGGCAGATCAATTCAAGGCATAACTGCCGCAGCAATCTATTTAGCTTGCAGACAATGCAAACTGCTCAGAACATTAGAAGAAATAGCACAAGCGTCAAACATGAACAAGAAAGAAGTCGGTCGCAACTACCGTTTCCTAATCAAAAAGCTTGACTACTCTATCCCGCTCGTTAAGCCAAGCCGGTACATAGCAAAAATTTCAAGCCAGCTGACAATGCAGGGGAAAACTGAGGAATTAGCTCACAAAATTTTAGCAGCCGCAAAAGAGTTGAAACTCACTTCAGGACGAGGCCCCATGGGCATGGCCGCCGCGGCAAGCTACATAGCGTCCGTGCTATCAGGGGAAAGGACGACACAGAGAGAAATAGCTGAGATGGCTCAAGTAACTGAGGTTACCATCCGAAACCGTTACAAAGAGCTCGTAAAACGTCTAATGTTTCAAATAAGCCTCTAACACCAACAATTAGCGCGCTGACGTTAGCCCTCCTGTCCGAAGCCCATACAATAAACCCTTGATAAACATCTGTAGAACAAGATGCCATTTCTTTGGTTTTGCGTAAGGACAAGCCCTTCGATGTCTTAGTATTCTCAATAATTGTTCAAGTGTAAACAAAAGCACCTTAACAACTTTTCCTTTTAGACATCTTAGGACAAACAAGGTGTGATTACGGCTAAACCAGTAGTTCCAGTCATAAACGTTAACTCTGCATCCGCCCTTATTTGCCCGTCGATGGAAAACAATTGCGTTAGGATCAAATATTATCTTAAAACCGAGTTTCTTTACTTTTAACGAGAGACCAGTTTCAAAGCGATACGTATTTCCTTTATAAACAGGTGAAAAGCCTCCTACTTTTTCAATTAGTTCTCTTCTGAAAGACATGTTTGCACCTGACAAAAAATCCACAAAAACAGGCTTTTGTCCTAATTCAAAGTTGCTTATTACATTTCGATCCCAACTTAATCGACCTACTAAATGAGTACGCTTCGTTTTCGTAGGAAGCCATAAGGCGTCTCGTTCAATTGGAACTACTCTTCCTCCAACACCGCCTATTTTGGGAGATTTATACCGTTCGACAATGTGTGATAGCCAATTTTTATCTGCAATGCAATCGTCATCGGTGAAAACAATAATATCTCCGTTTGCTTTAGAAACTCCGCGGTTTAATGATAATGGCAATCCTATGTTGCGGGGGTTGTGTAATATATTAATTTTTAGTTTACCGGAATACGTTTCAACGATGTCTGCCATTCTTTCTTTTCTTCTCGATCTATCGCTATCATCAACTATAATAACCTCAAAGTCTTGAAAGGACTGATTGCACAGGGATTCTAGAAGATCCATTAGAAACCCTTCTCTGTTCCTCGTTGCTGTTACTACTGAAATGAAAGAGTTTTGCACCTTAAAGTCACCACGCGTACTCTTCATCAAATATATAATTATCTGGAAGGCGAAACAGTCACTATGTTGTCTCCGCGCAGTATTATTGAGCCGAGCTTTTTAACGTTGGCAGCATCGCTTATGTACTCAGCATCCCTAAGGACCAAGTTTAGGTGTTCATCAAATCCTTCCAATCTTCCTCTTAGGCTTTTGCGGTTTTTTAACTTTACAAACACAGTCTTTCCAAGACTTTTTTCAAGAATATCGCGCGCCCTAACTTTAGTCCTCATTTCTTAAAACTCTCTTTTGTGGTAGTCTTGTAGACTTGCAAATACGATTTACCAGTCGATTTATCCTCTCTAACGTTTCAACAGTAAGCCAAGCTAATCCACCCAATGTTACCGTGAAAAGTGCAAAAATTACGAAGAGAATAAGTTCTATCATGTCTTGTATCTTCATATATGTCTTTTCTCCTCACCATATGCGTTTGTTTTAAACGAATGTATACGTTCGAAAAGTACATCCAGTAGTGTCACGCTTTCTTTTAACCCTGAAGACGAATGAACTTCGACTGTTAATGGACCTTTGTATTGTATTTTTCTTAGGTTTGCTAAGACTGCTGAGAAATTTATGTTTCCCTTTCCGAGAGATAGATGCGCATCTTGTTCACCGTCATTGTCGTGCAAGTGAAGGTTGACTATGTGTTCTGCTAGCGTGCCTATGAAGGCTTCGATTTTTGTTATAGTGTTCGCGTGACCGACGTCGAGGGTAAATTTACATCCAGCTTCTTGGATAAGAAACATCAGCTGTTCAGGATAACCAGCGAGGATTTGATCGTTTGATCTATGGTCGTTTTCTATGGTGAATATGATTCCATGGTCTTTAGACGCGTTTGTAAGTTTTCTTAAACAGGGTATCGTATTTTTCAAAGATTGAGTAATCATCTGTTTTGGGTAGTCCCTCGACAAGCGACCAACATGGGACACAACCATTTTTGCATCAATATCAGCGGCAAATACTATGCTTTCAAGTATCGATTTTTCAGAGGCTTTTCTAAGGGTTTGGTTTATGCTGGCCAGGTTGATGCCAATGTAGGGCGCATGTACGGAATACTTGAAATCAAAGGACTTAACGATGTCTTTTATCGATTTTCTATCTTTAGTTTTGGAGAGTGCAGACAGTAAATAGGGTTCATCCATCTTGATTTCTACAAATCTGACTTTCAGCCCTGTAGCAAAATCTAGAAAATCGGCGAGCGGCATGTTGAGACCGATGGAATTCGCTACCCCCAACATCATGATTCATCACCTGAACGACCGTAGAGATTCCACATTCTTGTTACGACAACAAAGTTTGTTAAAACCGCTAACACTACGAGGCATACGAAAACTTGATTAAAGATGCCTCCAAGCATCACAATGAAAAGGCGTACATCCCGATTGGCGGCGTATCCTGATATACCTGATTCAAAAACGACACCTAAATCACTTTTCGCTCGTGTTCTGGTGTAACTAACCATAAATGAACCCGCCAAAGCAGCGAATCCTACAAATATGCTTGTGACAGTTGTTTGCTTCGAGAAAATATGATAAGTCATTCCTATCAAAATAGCCGCATCAGCATAACGGTCAAGTAGAGAATCCATAAACCCTCCGAAAGAAGATGTTTGTTCAGTAAAAATGGCAAGATCACCATCCACACCATCCAAAATGGAGCTGATTTGAGCTAGTAATCCTCCAGTCAATGGATGATCGTAGAAAAAGAATCCAGATGCAACTCCTACGAGAAAACTTAGAATAGTCATCTGATTCGGTGTTGCTTTTGTATGATCTGCTAAGAAACGTGCAGTGGGACGAGAGAACTTTCTATTGATGACTTGAGAGATTATGCCGTCCCATTCTTTCGGCATTCACTTTTCTTCCTGTAATATTAATTCCGCATTTTTCAAGTCATCAACCGTGTCGATGTCGAGCCAGAAGAGTCTCGAAACGTCGCAAGCCCATAGGGGCTTTCCATTTGCAATCATTCTTCTTATGCAACTACTAGTTGTAGCCAAATGTGATGATTTCTCGGTTTGCTCCATCATTTCAAAGACATTGTTGTCTAAGAGAAAGACTCCTGTGTCAACACCGTTCCAGCATTTAATCTCTTTGCCGATATTTACTATGTATCCTTTCGAGTTCACAAGCACCCTAGTTGCATCTTTAATCTGCGAGGGATAACGTGGTTCTCGATCTACACAAAGTAGCGGTCTATGTTCGATGTTTCGTAAGGCTTTATTCACGATGTTTACGTCAATGAGATGGTCTGACATCAACAGCAGAAAAGCTTCATCTTTAGCTAGTAGTGCTTGTGCAACTTTTAACGAAGTGCCGTTTCCGTTTTTGTAGACAGGATTATATGCGTATCTTATTTTTACATGGAATTTTGACCCGTCACCAAAATATTCTTGTATAGAATGGCTTAGATAGCCTGTGACGATGATTATGTCTTCTACCGCGGCCTCTTTTAGGGTTTCAATGGTGTATCTTAGTAGTGGTTTCCCTAAAACTGGAGTGAGAGGTTTCGGAGAGGTTTTTGTGAGTGGAAGTAGCCGTTCTCCACATCCAGCAGCAAGTATCACTGCACGCATTGTTCTATCGCTCACGCTTTTCACCTTGACAACCATTTATGTTGGGTCTGGGAATTTAAAAGACTTTCGATTTAAATGAAAAATAGCAAATCTTATATAGCAATTCTTACAAATACCGTGGCGAGGTAAAAGGTGAAAACGTTGACTACACCACAACCATCTACTTCGAAGCTAGAAGTTAGCTTAGATGCAGATTTAATGAGAAAGCTAAAGACAAAAGCGGACACAGCGAACAAAACGCCGTCAGAAGTTGTTGCAGAACTTCTCAGACAGCAGTTGAGGTAAATCTGGAGAATTTTACGTTGCAATACCTTTATTTTCCCTTTTTTTGGAGGTGACGTTATAAAGAACCGCAAGCGTGAGTCTTCCATTGAAGATCAAACACTTGAGGAAAGAAAAGCTCTAATCCTTATGAAGCTTAGAGGTTATAAGCTGATGAAACGCGAGGAGCAAGAGGATACTATCAAGTTTATCGTTAAACTTCGTAAGGGAAAAAGGGCAGTTATTTTGTGCATGCCGAACCGAAAAGTAGTAGGGGTAGCCTTTGTTAGAAACCTGAGAAAGCTTATGGACGAAATTGGAGTTGAAAAAGGAGTTATAGTTGCTAACGTACGATACACTTGGGCGGCTAAGAGAGAAGCAAAGAAGTATGGTATTGAGTTAATTCCCAGGGTTTTTCCATCCTTCAACATTTTCAAACACAAGTTGGTGCCGAAACATGAAATTCTTCCACCTGAAAAAGCGAAAGACCTTTTAGAAAAGTATCATATAGAGCCGCATCAACTTCCCCGAATTGAAGCATCAGATGTCGCTGTAATTGCAGTAGGCGCAAAGCCTGGAGATATCATTAAGGTGGCTAGAAAAAGCCCCACAGCTGGAAAACACATCGCATACAGATTAGTGATTACAGATCCAAAAGAAAGAATTAGACTCTAAATAATTAAACTGTGAATAATGAAATGTTAAAAGAAGACTGGCGTGAACGAAGTAAACGCGGCTATTTCGTCAGCAAGGCTCCCGAATATAAATCGTTGCTAAAAGACGAAAGCGTCAAAAAATGGACCATGAATTTAAAAAAGAAAGCAGGATGGAGAACAACTATTCCCAGTTTTCTCAGAACCTTATATAAGTTCACTAAATACTCAGGCAAGAGCCCGAACGAGTTGATCGCCATTGGGTCTACTGCTAAAAAAATTGAGCCGCGAGAAGAACCGACTTCCGCAACTCCTGCAACCACAAAGCTTGTGCAAGACTTCATAAATGAACTATTAAGTTCTGGTAAACGAGAAAGAGCAAGACACGTAAGGACCTGTCTGACATCTTTTTTTAAAGCGAACGGCATCTCTCTGGAACTTGAACGCATTTCTAGACAGGCCAAAAAAGAAGAGGTTATTCTCAGCAAAGATCAAGTTTACGCTATGGCTGACTACGCTGGTTTTCTTCGAAACCGAGCTATAATTCTGTGTATGTATCAGAGTGGACTTGGGATAACTGCGTTACGGAATCTCGATTATGGGCGCATCAAAAATCAGCTTGAAAACAATAGAATTCCCATACGAATGCATATTACATCTCGCATCAATAAGAAAGCTTCGCAGGTGCCGTTTTTTGCTTTTTTTGGGGCTGAGGCTTGCAATGCTTTGAGAGCATATGTCACCGAAAGAAAAAGAAAAACACGGAAAATGAGGGAGAAAGGAGCTGATGTAAGAGAGTTAACGGACAACAGTCCCTTATTTGCTTCTGAAGGAAAAAACGTGCCTTTTGGAGACAGAATGGCTGTTTCAAGCATCTGGCGTGTTATTAAAGACTCGGCAGAGCGGGCGGGCTTACAACGGGAAAAAACTCAACCTAATTCTGTAAGAAAAGCATTTGAAGCAGAGTTGAATGGATCGATTTTAGACTTGGAAACAAAGAAACATCTTATGGGAAATCCCGTTCAAGGTATGAAATACGACATCGGTGATATTGAACGAAAATATCTGATTTGTAACTTTGGCAGATCAGAACTCAGCAAACTGGTAATTGTCAAAGAGTTTGTGAAATCACTTGGAATAAAAGAGCTTGAAGCAAAAATACGGAACGCCCTAACACTGAACCCACAAATGACAGAAATGGAAGCCATAGGATTCATTGTTCGTAAAGAATTCGCATCGCATTCTAAAATGAATTGAAAACTACCCAATCTTTTCTTCGCCGATTAGGATAGCGTTCATTACGCCAGTTTGTCCCGGACGCGAAGTGACACGTGCCAAGCCTTTAGGCGTTTCAATTATTGCCCCTTTCGTTATTACGCCTCTGCGGTCGTAATCAACATTTGCCGGGTTCCTAATAACACGTTTAACTTCAACTTTCTCTGTCTTTCCACTTTTAGGATCTGTCACACATGCATATTTGTCTCTCAAAACCTTGACCTTTATGTTTCCACCTTTTTGGCGTTTAACTTTTCGTTTTGTCTCACCTAAGATCGTTTCAGCAGGAAACAAGCCTTGCTCAAACTTCCTCTTTTTTCTACAGCCTCTTTTTCTGCCGCCTGAAGGCTTTTTCTTGTGCGAGTCACCGTGCCAAACCGACATTTTTCACTTCTCCATGTTTTGCTAAACTCAAGTGTTGAGTATCATCGCTATTTAAAATATAAACCTATCCATCTTGTTCTGGAAACCTTTCACTTCTCCTTAGGCATGATCTTCTGTTCAAAAACCTTCCTTAGCTGTCTTTTCATGGCTGAAAGCTCATGGCTTAAACCGAAGTAATCAGCAAAATACTCGGTCGTTCTCAGAAACGTTGAACGCCGCTTTCTTTCGCCTATAATCAAATCCATCTCCTTTAACTGTTTAATATGACCATAAGAATGATGTCCTCGCATTTCAGCAACCCTCTTTTGGGAAACTGGTTGCCTGTAAGCAATGTAAGCAAGAGTCTTCAACGGACCTGTGGAAAGCAACGGCTTCTTAACAAGCTTCTTAACATAAGGCGTGAATTCAGTCCTCAACTGCAAAACATATCTTTCATCCTTCAACTCTAAAATTTCAAGGGCTGTCTTTCTGTTTGCATATTCTTTCATAAGCATTCTTACAAGCTTTCGAGTTTTGTTTTTTGAACGCGTTTTCAAAACTGAACACAATTCATTAAGGTCTAACGGGCGACCCGTAACATACAGTGCAGCCTCCACCAGAGCAAGCTCTCTTTGCATTTTTTCTAAGGCTTGCTTCTGTTCGACACTTTCATTTGGCTCAGATGTCTGTTTTTCCATTTTGTGCACCGCTCAAAATCTCCAATAACTATGTATGTCTGTAATAAGATTTAACGTTAAAGCCGTTAAAGGCGCTCTAGAATCTAATTTTTTATGTTTTTTTGCTCAGTCTTTGCAGTTTTTCTCGTTCCGTCCTTATGTCTTCATCTTCCACTTTCTTAAAGAGCACGGTGGGTTTGTTAATTTCGTGTCCACTAGGAACCCTTAATTCCGAAGCTGTGTTCCAGTTTTGTTCATGCAAAGTTCCTTCCAAGTTCAATTGTTTCCAAAGGTTTTCAGCCGAGAAAGGTATGTAGGGTTCCAATAGGATGGCTAGACTTCTAACTACGTTGACGCATAGGTAAAGGGCTGTCTTCGCTTCATCCTTGTTGACCCACGGTTTTTTCCGCTGAAAGTATTGGTTACAGAAAGTCGAGAATTCAATGATTTTCCTCAGCCCTCTGCTCAATTCTATTCTATCGATTTCTTGGGCCACGTCTATCACCGCTGCTCTAAGTTTCTCAACCAGTTCTCGATCCAACTCGTCAAAAGTGTCAGTTTCAGGCACTTTTCCATCATAGTTTGACCAGACAAAAGTTAGAACTCGATGTATAAAGTTGCCGACGTTGGCTATGAGTTCGTTGTTTATCCTTTTTTGAAAGTGTTCCCAGTTGAAGTTCACATCTGATTGACTGTAAGGAGTAATCGCGGCTAAATAGTACCTCAGATAGTCTGGAGGGAACTTGTCTAGGAACTCTCTTACACTTATGTACCATTCTCGACTCTTCGAGAATTTTCGTCCCTCAAGCGTGAAGTAACCTCTTGTCGGAATGAACTCTGGAAGCTTGAACCTTTCCTCTCCCATTCTCATGGCGGGCAAAAACAAGTAATGATGATACACTATGTCTTTCCCGATGAAATGATAAATCCTCGATGAGTTCCAAGCTTCATTTCCATCAATCCCTTTTTCCTCAAAGTATTTCAGTGCAGTTGAAATGTAGCCAAGGTGATTGTTAAACCAAACGTAAAGCACTTTTCCCTTCGCTTCTTCCAGAGGAACGGGTATGCCCCAACCCAAGTCACGGCTGATATCCCAGTCTTTCAAGCCTCCTCTTACCCAGTTTAACACATAATTTTTGACTTCTGACTGAAGGTTCTCGTTTTCCACCAGCCACTTCTCAAGCTTACCTGAGAAATCACTGAGCTTGAAGAAATAATGTTCACTTTGCTTACTCATGGGTTTTGAACCACAGATGGCGCAGTGAGGGTCTAAGATTTCTCCTGATTGAAATATTCTTCCACATTCTTCGCAGCTGTCTGAATATTGCTCAGTTGCGCCGCAGTAGGGACATGTGCCCTTGACGTAGCGGTCTGGGAGGAACTTTTTGCAGTTTTCGCAGTATGGTTGCCATATGATTTGTTTATAGATGTAGCCCTTTTCGTAGAGTTTTTCAAAGAAATGTTGTGTGAGCTCAATGTTTTCTTTGGAGCTTGTTTTGGAGAATATGTCAAATGATATTCCTAGGTCGTTGAAGTCTTTTAGGTCTCTCTTGTTCCAATAATCCACAAATTCTTCTGGGCTTACTCTCTTTCGTTCAGCTTCAACAAGTATGGGAGTCCCGAAGTCGTCTGTGGCGCCTACATGAATTATGTTGTTGCCTCTGAGTCTGCAGAATCTTACAAATATATCGGCTGGCAGATAAGTGGAAGTTATATGTCCTAAATGGATTTCGCCGTTTGCATATATTAGGGCTGTTGTTACAATGATTTTTTCGACTGCAAGCACCCCCAAGCTCGTTATACAATGGTTATGGCTGTTATATTTAAACGCAACTTCAAACATCTAAAAACTGAAATCACATAGTTTCAAGGAGTTTAGAATTCCGATTACTCTGTTTTGAATTTCAGCGAGGTCATGCTCATCTGGTCTTCCTTTAATGTTTCTAAGTCTTCCCTTAGTCGAGTTTTCTTCGCTGTTTTTAAACTCCCCAATAGTGTGCAATTCTTCTAGAACCGTAAATCCCACGTGCTCCAGGAATGCTCTCATCCATTTAGTTGCGGGGATGGCTTCGCTTAGGCCTGTGTGGGGGCCAGAGTAGGTGCAGAAGCAAACAGCGTATTTGCCTGGTCTTATAGGACAGCAGGGAACGATAACGCTGGAGGTGAAATA
Source organism: uncultured Candidatus Bathyarchaeia archaeon (assembly GCA_964598485.1). Classification (GTDB taxonomy): domain Archaea; phylum Thermoproteota; class Bathyarchaeia; order Bathyarchaeales; family Bathycorpusculaceae; genus SOJA01. Next base: position 36,890 of record CAZRCD010000001.1, on the reverse strand, counting down.
TGTTTTTAGCATGCGTTTAACGTAGTTCATCAGCATGTTGGTTGGAAGCCATTGATGTACGGCTGAGCCGAGAAAAACAACGTCATACGCGAGCAAGTCCACGTTTGTTTCCTCATCAACTTTAACGATCGCTACATTGTGTCCCTTCCTTCTCAATACTTCTGCTATTCGCTTAGCAACCTTTTCCGTATTTCCTGTAACAGAAGAATACAAAACCAAACTTTTTACCATCATATTATTTCTCCGTGGTTTATCTCTTGAATGAAGATTGGTTTAAAACCCTTCCCAAGCCTTTAAACAACTGTTTGAACTTATTCCATTGGCGTCAGAATGCCCGAACCCTTTCAATGTAGCTTACGGCTGTTCAGATTCTAAGGAAATGAGGTTAATAGTTATGTATATCTCTTCGGATTCTTCATCCTGCCATAGATTTACCCTTGCCTCTTGCGCCAGAAACAGTAACAGAATGAATGTGCGAATGGCTTCCAGCCGCTTCACGCCTTTGACCAGAGTTGAAAACTGTATTATTCCAGTGCCTTTCACCTTCTGCGAAAGAGAAGTGTAAAGCTTTTCCATTTGCAGTTCAATTTGCATCAAGTACAAGTCTAGTTGCGGCAGAATTTCCGAAGGAGTTGGGAGGATAGGTTCTGAAACAGCCTTTTGCAGACACGCGAGCTTCTCACCTTTCAAAACGTCATCTAAAACTTCCAACAGATGCCGTATGGTTGTTGAAGTTAACTCATGCCTCAACGGTAGAAACAAGGGTGGAGGAAGAAAGTCCTTTGGAGGCTTTGGTAGCGGCGGAGGTTCTTGAAGTTTCAGCAGAAGCTTCGACTTCATTAAGTATATGAGAGCTGAAGAATCCAAGGCTACACCTGACGCCCTGAAGTCTACCTGCCCAGTCTTTTCCATTTCTTCAAGAAATGACGTAAGCAAATATGCAATGTTGATGTTCCAAGGTGTAAGCTTTTCAAGTTTGCGAAATTCGAAGAGGATGTTCCATGGAGGCCGCATATAAAACGGCTTTTTAATGGTTACAGCCATTAACTTGGCACCTCTAGGAACTTTGCTGAAATAACGTTTGCAACTCCATTGCGTCCATAAACTCCATAAACTTTTTGCGCTTTACTCACCATTTCAGGTTTCAATGTGACAACTATGAACTGATTTCTCTCTGACTCTTCTAAGAGCAGGTCAGCTAGTTTTGACACGTGGAAAGCATCCAAATGTGCGTCTATCTCGTCGAGAATGTAGAAGGAGGCGGGAGTAAACTCCTTGAGAGCTAATATGAAGGCAACAGCGGCAACTGAACGTTCGCCACCGCTGGCACCGCTTACAACTATCGAAGGTTTGTTTGGAAACTGCACAATCATGTCCGTGCCACCTGAGAAGGGATCATCCACGTTTTCAAGCTTCAAAGTGACGTTTCCACCTCCAGTGAGCTTTGAGAAGTATTCTTGGAGATTTCGATTGATTTTTTCGAAGGCTTCCATGAAGACCTTGCGTTTTTTGCGTTCAACTTCATCCATGAACTGTACGATTACCTGTTTTTCCCTTTCAAGCTCATTTAACCTTAATGAGAGTTCTTTGTAGCGTGAAATTTGTTCGGCGTAGTGGGATAAGGCAAGCTGGTTTACTGCGCCTATTCTTTCAAGTTCAAACTGCATCATTCTCATGGATGTTTCGGCTTCTTCAACCTGCTTCAGAGTCACCTCTAACGGCTGCTCGTAACCAAATTGTCTAAGTTGATTTTGATGTTGCTCAAGATGCAGCAACGATGTTTGAATTTTTAGCTGAAGCTGGTTCAGCAAACGGTCAGCTGGTTCATATTCTGAGTCAAGCTTACGCAGTTCTTTGTCTATGTCATCTATTTCCACTGTGAATTTCTTAGTCTCTTCTCTTGCTGACAAAACAGTCTTGGAGAGTTCAATGCGGGTTTTTTCCAGTTCTGTTACCTCTTGATTCAGTGATTCTCTCTCCTGCAGTGCGACCCCTACTTCTTTTTCAACTCTTCTCAGTTGTTGTTCAACTTTTGAGAGTTGAATTTTCGCGTTTTTGTATCCAGCCCTTAAAACATTGTCGAATTGTGATTGAAGCGTTGATATTTCTGTTTGAATAGTGCCTAGTTTCTGCCTTAAAGTGATCATTTCTTCGGCTCGTTTCTCCCTTTTAATCTCCATTTCTTGGATGTGAGCGGGATCTGCCTTCTTTCTTAGCTCAGCCAGTTCCTTCTGGAGTTTTCGCATTTCTTTTTGAGTAGAACTTCTTTCAGCTCTGTGAATCCACATTTGCGATTTCTCGTTTTCAATTTCCTTCTCAAAACGTTTAATTCGATTGCCTACTCGTTTGATGTTGGCTTTTGATCTTCTAAGGCTTCTTTTGACTCTAGTTATTTCACTGCCAAGTGTAGTTATGGCTTCTGACAATCGGGCAATTTCAACGCGAGTCTTGTCAATGTCCTCCTCAAAAGAAGTTATGTCACTGCTTCTTCTTGAGAGATGCTGCTGAAGGGCTGCAACAGCTTCGTCAAGGCTTTTTATTGCTGCTTCGCTTGGGATAATGGTGGAGAAATCTATTGGAGCACGATAGTAACCGCTTTCCAATGCACCGCCAGCTTCGTATAGGTCTCCGTTGACTGTGACGGCACGGTAGCCTTCATTGGATATGGCTAGTGCAGTCTTGTCGTTTGAGACCACCAATGTGTCGCCGAAGACGAAATGGACGGCTGGCTCATACCGCTTCGCACATTTTACAAAGAATGAGGCTGCTCCGTCAACTCCTCTCTTTTCTGGGATTTCCAGAGACTTGGGGTTTAATACTCCTTCAGTTAGAATTATCTTAACTCTTCCAAGCTTCATTTTCCTCAATATTTCTGTGCACGTGAAAGCTGAGTCAAAATCCTTCACTACTAGCGCATCAAGCCATCCTGACGCTGCAGCTTCTATCGCCTGCTTATACGTCCCGTCTATTTTGATCAGGTTGCGTAACCTACCGTAAACGCCTTGGATAACGCCTAACTCGCCCAATTCTTCTATGCTTCTTAGGGCTTTCTCTTCCGATGCCACTGTTGCTGCAAGTTCCCTTTGAGTTGCAAACTCCACGACTGCTTCTCGGGCTGATTTAGCTATTTTTCCCGCTTCAGTAATCTCCGTTTTTGCAGCTTCTTTTTGCGCAATTCTTCGTTCAAGTGTTCGCTCCAAGTTTCTTAATCGAGTATTCTGCTCCTTCTGCACTTTTTTAAGCTCATCTAATGATTTTTCCAGCTCACCAAGTGTTGCCGTTAGACTTTGTTTGCGTACAGTTAAGTTTTTGAGCCTTCCTCTACGGATTTTAGTGGCTTCATGGCTTTTTGCGTTTTCAGACTTCAAGTATGTTAGCTTCTTGTAGTCTTCGTCAAGTTTATGCTCGATTTCATGGATTTTTCTGCTGTTGTCTCCGATTTTTTCCCAGAGCTGAGCTGATTCTTCTGCGAGAGTGTCGTGTTCTGCCTGTTTTTCGTTGATCTCGTTGGATGCTCGGTCATGTTTACGTCTTAAACGGCGGATTTTCAGGCGGTTTTCGTGAATTTCCTTCCTAATAGATTGGTACTGTTCAAGATTATTTTCTCTGATCCGCTTTAAGCCTTCAAGGCTTGCCGTTTCGGAGCTTATTTTTGTTGTTAGTTCTGTTGTTTTTGCCTTCAATTCGCCGATTTTTATTTGAACCTTTAGTACTTGTGATCCGCCTTCTTCAACCATTTCTGAGCTTAGTTTTCGCCATTCGCCTTCTATCTCTCTTCTCTTGAACCTGAGTTTCTCGCGTAACTGTCTTAATTTTTCAACTCTTGTTTTGACTTTACTAGTTTGGGAGGAGGTTTGTTTCATTTGTTTTTGTATTTGTGCTATGTCGTGGGACAGCTTCACGGCTTCGAACTTTTTTATTTCGTTTTCTATGAAGGCGTACCTTAAGAGTTCGTTTCGTTCTCTTTCAAGAGTGTCTACTCTCTTTTGTACTTCGTCTATTCTGCCCATGGCTGTGCGTATTGAAATGTCTGCTGTCCGCAATTTTTCTTCGGCATCAGCCTTTTCAGCGTCATATTGGGCTATGCCGACCAAGTTCTCAATGATTTTTCTGCGCTCAGGAGAGGATATTTCGGTTAAGCGAGTTATTGTGCCTTGTAAAATTATGTTTTGGCTTGTGGAGCTTATTCCTGCCATGGAGAGAACTTCTAGTATATAGGTTCTTGAGATTCTTCTGCCATTAAGCCTGTACACACTTTGGCCGTTTCTACTAACTTCACGGGAGATTGTGACAGTTGTCGTGTCAACTGGTATGCGTCCGTCTGTGTTGTCAAACTGAACTACGACCTTAGCCTTTTTCGCTTTTTCTAGTCCGGCTTGCTCGGGGCCGTGGAAAATCAGTTTGGCGGCGTTTTCTGCGCGGAGCCTTCTTGTGCTTAATTCGCCTAGGGCGAACAGTGCTGCGTCTACAATGTTTGTTTTTCCGCTTCCGTTTGGGCCTGTGATTGCTGTGAAGCCCTTGTCTAGAGTTACTTTTACGGTTTTGTGTCCGAAGTTTTTGAAGCCTTTAAGTTCTATTTTTTTAATGTAGGGCATACGGTTTAGCCCTCACCCCTTATTTTAATCTAGTTAAATAGTTCTATAGGAGTTTTCTATAAATAAATTAATCCATAGGACTTTTTTTCTTGTTATGGTGAGGTGCCGTATAACGAAGCTTGGATGTTTATCGTTTGTAAATCGTCTTGCGGTGGCCAACTGTTCGAATTATTATCTTGTTTTCTGAGAGTTGGTAGATTATTCTGTTGCCTATTCGTAGCGAGATAGTCCTGTGAGGTGTCCTGTTAGGCGTTTGTCAGCGAAGGAGTTTTCTTCAAGGGTTCTTAGCTTTTTGAGAATTCGGATTTGCGTTTTTTTATCGAGTTGTTCGAGTCTGCGTAAAAATTCTTTAGTGAATACGAGCTCAAATTTCGGTTTCATTTATATCTAACTCTTTGAGGAGCTCTTTGAAGCCGAGTAGTCTGCCTTCCTGAACGTCTTTTTCGCTTCTTCTGATGCTTTCCATGAGCTCCTCGTCACCGAGGATTTCCAGGGTTTCAATGAGGCTTTCTACGAGGGATCGAAGTTTTGGCATTTCTTCTGCTAGGGTTTTTAGGTGTCTTCTGTCTTCCTCGGTAAAGGCGATTTCAACCATTTCTGTCACCATGACACTGCTTTCATGACTACTCTGTTCTGCTTCTATTAAGAATTTCTCTTCCATAAGCAAAGGATTGTGTGTTCAACCGCCAGTTAAGGATAGCATTAGTATATGTATGGTTTGTTTGGTGTTGAAGGCTATGTTTTCTTTCTTGTGCCAAACTATTTAAAGTTGAGGAAAATTTTTCTCTGGGTGTTGGAATGATCAAGGAACTTGAGAAGTTTGTTGAAAAGATTAAACAGAAGCTTGGTGGTAACTAGGTGGGGATGGTGTTTACGTCTTTTACTTACCAACTGAGAAGCAGTACTGTCTTCTTTTTAGGTGAAGGCTGTTTATGAGAAAGGATTTAAGCATCCTTTACACTAGATTTGTGTGGTGAGCCTATGGGTAATGTTGAAGCCATCGATGAGGATTTCGTCTGGTATGTGGAGAATCCCGAGGTTTTCGAGGGTTATAGGAGGAGGCATGTGGCTATTTGGAGAAAGAGGGTGGTTGGGTATGGGGATTCTGCGAAGGAGGCGTATGAGATGGCGAAGAAGAAGTATCCGGACTCGAAGGTTACTTTGGCTTTTATTCCGAGAGAGGAAGAGCTCATTATTTAAGGAAGTTTTTCTTTCCTTATAAACACGTAAAGTCTGATGTTTTTGGAGAAGTTTTGATTCCCGTTGCCAAGATTTTTCTTTGTGGACGAGAGGAGATAGGCGTTGATGTTATCGTTGATAGCGGTGCTATGATTTCGATCTTTCCTCGAAGCATATGTGACCTTCTGGGATTGGTTTTTGAGGATGGTAGAAGGGCGAGTGTCAGGAGTGCGACGGGTGAGGAGATTCGCGTTCGGATTCATAGGGTTGGGCTGAGGATTTGGGACTTTAGCTTTTATGTTCGGGTTGCATTTTCTGAGGTGGAAAGCATTCCTTATGTGTTGGGTCGGTTAGATGTTTTTGAAAAGGTTGAAATCAGGTTTGAACGGGACGGAACGAGTTTTGTGATAGAATAGAAACATGTGGCTTCTGCATATATTAATAGTATACTATGGTTTGTTGGTGTTGACGGGACGTTTTCTTTCTTGTTATAGGGTGAGGCGGGATTTGGGATATCATGGCTACACCATAGCAAATACAAAGGGTGAAGAATCATGGTTATTCGAAAAGTTTAATAGTTGTTGAACACATATACATTCTTGGTTTGTTTGGCTGAGAGGGAGAGGGGGTGATGGAGGGAAAGTTGCGGGTTGGTTTTGTCTTGGTTATGTTGCTTTTGGCGAGTGTGTTGGGTTTGGTGATGGATGTTGGGTTGGTTGGGGCTGGTGGAACTATTTATATCAGGGCTGATGGATCGGTTGGGGGTGTGAGAGATTAATAAAAAGATAATTTCATTGTTTTTTATGGTCTTTCTTTCTTCAGTTGCCGTTATCGGTGTATTTAACCCTGCAGAAGTAATTATAGAGGGGTCCTCATCTACTACACCAATCGATGTGGGTCAAGCCGATCTTCTTGTTGTGGATAGTGCAACGAAAAAGCTTTATGGAATCAATTTAACTCGGGCGTTGATGGATGGGCACTCGGAGAATGCTGTTATCTTTAACACTTCGTTGTATAATGAAACTGGAGGTGAGATCGGGGCTTCTCCTCTTGGTGTAGCTTATTATGCAGACCCTACATACCCTGAACAGTCTAGACTCTATGTTTCATTTGACGATAAGACTCTGTATGCGTGGGATAGACACCTCAATTTTTTAAAAAAGAATAGCGATACAAACTATGTGCTTTCAAGAATTAACGACGTTGTGGCAGGCGTTACAAAGGGCAACAATACAATATACAAATACTGCTTTTACGATCCAGGTTTCCCACTATGGGATCAAGATGTTGTAGCAAGACCTTCTGGTGACTGGGCTGGTGATGCATTTCCTCCTAAATTTTACAATTTGTCAGGAATAACGGCGACAAAAGATATACATGGAAATCTAGAGTATGTTATATCATCATCAAATTTAAAATCGATATCTACCGGCCCCCATATTGCAAACGAAGCTCCATTCCAGCATGGTTGTCCTGATGCTATTGCTGCCCTTAGGTCATTCGATAGCCCCTATTTCATTCGCTCAGGCAAAACGATATACAGGATGAGAAAAACTACGGCTTTCGATAATGTTATGATGTGTTATAGTCCTTATTTTTATCCGAAACGTCCAGAATGGTATATGAGATTTGATGGAAGGTGGGTTGAACTTTTTAGCGAATTGTGGGGCATCGGATATCGATTTAGACAAACAGTTTGGAAATATAAACCAGGAGTTCAAGAGACAGCGGAAGGTCCTTACTGGATGAACATTGTTCCAGATCTTTACTTTAATGGATATATGCAGGTAGGCCTTTATAAAAGAGGGGATTTTGACCCAGAAACTGTAACCTTTAGGGAGTTTCCCCCGAGCATCAAAGAACCAGGCTATGTAGATCTGAAGAAGGTAACACAACTCGATAAAGGATTTCAAAAATTTAACATAGATGATTTTACAAGTTCTTATCTTATAAAGCCGTATAATTCAACTTGTTCGCCTGCCGAGCATGGTGAAAGTCTTATATATTTCAGTCATGATGTTTTTCATGATAAAAATTCGGATGCTCTATGGTACAACAACGTTCACTATGAACCCTATCCTGATAAAAACAATATTTTTATCCTGCCATCAGAAGTTACGAGTCCAGAGGACATAGAGGTGATTAATGATGTGGATGTAATTGAAATCAAAGGGAATGTTACTGATGGGCGTTTTGACATTTACAGTGGTAAAAAAGTTAAACATTTGCTAAAAAAAGTGAATGTAACATTGAATTGGGGTGGAAAACTATTCAGTAAGCACACTGACGAGGGTGGCAAATTTAAATTCGCTGTGCTCGATCGTATTGGCTCTGGCAAGGAAGGATACCTCCAAGTGGAGCTTTCTGCTAAAGATGATATTATAAGAGTTTTTGACGATAGCAGTGATAGAAATAATCCTGTTTGGTTCAGAACTAAGAATTTTACGATAGATTCCGAGGCAGACCTCAACCGAACCATCAATGCATTAACAACTAAATTTCATTCGACAAACGTTATGGGGGAATATCCTAAAGTTAGTGATCTTGCAGCTATTTACTATTATACTTATATGGCTGCTAAATTTGCTAAGGACCATTTGAACTTGACCTTAGCAAATTCAAATGGTAAGGTAAAAGTCTACGCGTTTGTGAAAGGCACCCCCACTTGGGGGAGTTGGACAGCTTGGAAAGACACACGAGAACCGGGTTATGAGTATAGGATAAGAAAACGCAATGTGCAAACTGCATATTCTCCGAGCGCTAAAACCATCTACATTGATGAAATAGATAGTCCGTTTTTGGAACCAAACGAGGTAGAGGTCCAGGCGGAATATCGAAATAAAACCACACAACAAATCGTGAAGTATCGTGAGGGTCGTGGTGGTCCTGACAGACCAGATAATCGCGAGTTTCATGAATACAGCCACCATATAATGACTGTTTCTGACATTGGAGGCTCTGGCAGACTTCCTTCGATGGCAGGCTGCAAAAATCATGGTGGCTATGCTAATCCTAATTCATCTGATTCATGGGTGGAAGGCTTTGCTGAGTTCATGTCCATGGTGATTTCTGACACTATGACCGATGATGCATATCCGCAAGTCTACATGGCTTTTGGTAATTTCTTTAATCTGGAGCGTAACTTCAACGTCACTCGAACGGAAGAATTTGCTGTGGCTGGAATACTTTGGGATCTATATGACGGTATCAAAGAAGAGTTCGATACGTCATATCATAAATATAGTGACAACATACAGCTACCGTTAAAAACATTATGGGCTGTATTAAACAACCCCGTTGGTCGGGGAAATGTGAAGGAGGTATATGACGCCTTTCATTCGACGCCAGGTATAGACACCACAGCATTAGACCACATATTCATTTTGCACGGAGCATATAATGACACAAACAATGATGGACAATACGCTTCAGGGGAGCCTGTAGGGTTCACCTCATGGTTAGATAAAACAAACAGACCAAAAACACCTCCAATACCAGGCGGGTACCTATATTTGACCGTCAAAGATAATATAACCGGTGAAAATATAGACCACGCAGAGTTACTGGTACAAATAGAACACAGCCCTCCCTGTGACATCTATGACTACAACTTCACCATTCAAATGACTGGACTTCCCGCAAACGTACCGCTCGCAATGACACCTTATCCCGCTGAGGTGCGCATAATTGCTCGCGTGAATGGATATTATGATAGCGAACCCCTGTTAATGAATTCCACATTTTATTGGGAACATGCTGGTGATGCGGCCGTGATTCAAAATAAGACTCTTGATTGCCTCCTCGATCACACATTTCTGGTTGAGCCAACCCCCGATATAGCCGTTACAAATGTCACTCTTTCTAAAACTGTGGTGGGACAAGGCTATTCTGTATCCATTAACGTAACAGTAGAAAATCAAGGCGTGTATGCTGAAACCTTTAACGTCACAGTCTACAGCCAGCCTCCAAGCTTAGTTGGCTATTGGAATTTTGATGAAGGCTCAGGTACAACAGCCTACGACAGCTCTGGCTACAATAACAATGGAACTTTGTGCAATGGCCCTACTTGGGTTGAAGGAAAATATGGAAAAGCCTTGAGCTTTGATGGAGTTGACGATTATGTAAGGGTTGCAGATTCAGATTCTCTGGATGTTACCAACGACATCACAATCGAGGCTTGGGTTAAAACAGACGGTTGGACAGGTACAGACCAAGTAATCGTTTCAAAGTTTGATTACCCATCAGCAGATGAGGCATATGCGCTGTACATATCAGAAGGAGAAATAGGGTTTATTTTATCGAGTGATGGTGGTACAACTGGAAGGACACACCTTACTTCCACTTATACTCTCAACATAGACCAATGGTACCATATCGTTGCTACATATTCTAGTTCAGATTCAACCACAAAACTTTATGTAAATGGAAGTTACATTGATTCAACTACTCATACGGGAGGGATTTATAATTCTGCTCAACCATTGAAAATTGGTATTGTTAATGCGGCTAACCAAGCTCCTTTCAACGGCAGAATAGATGAAGTAAAAATCTACAATAGAGCTCTAAGCGAAGAAGAAATCGTAGCAAACATGATGCTTTATGGAAAAATCCAAACAAAAAACGTCACCCTAACAAGCGGAAACTCCACAACCATCACCTTCACATGGAACACAACAGGCGTAGCCAAAGGCAACTACACCATAAGCGCTTATGCCACCCCAGTTTCAGACGAAACAAACACAACAGACAACACGCTCATAGACGGCTTTGTTATAGTCTCCTGTCTAGGTGATTTAAACGGCGATTATATTGTTGACGGTCAAGACTATCAATTAGTGAAAATTGCTGTGCCTTCAATGCCTGGCAGTCCCAAATGGAATCCGAACGCTGACTTAAACGATGACGGCATAGTGGATGGCCAAGACTTCCAAATAGTAAAAAGCCTCATCGGCACATCAGCCCCATAGCCCTCCTTTTTTTGGTCTAAGCACACGCTAGGATGTTGGTTTTAGAAGCATAATTCATGCAACATAATCATCGACACTTGTAGCAATGTTCTAGAAAATCTCTCCGTAAATTTTAATTGCTTCGATGAACGCTACTACTAGTGCACGTGTGATGATCTTGCGTTTCAGGCTTATGTTGCACCACCTAAAGGCTTACCAAGTTTTATTCATGATTTCAGTACTATCTCTACTCGCAATTAATCAATTTAATCCCATCGCCTATGGAGAGTCTGCAGAACCATATCTTTTCATAACTCCTCCAATGTACGTTGCAAGGGAAATAGGTGAACTTTTTGATGTAGCCGTAAACATTTCTGGAGTCGAAAACTTGCGTAGCCTTGAGTTCACTGTAACCTACAACAAATCTCTCGTAGATGTTGCGCAAGTTGTCCAAGGCCCATTCTTTCCTCCACCTCCGAGGTCATACTTTGAAATCGAAAAGAACGAGTCACTTGGTTTCGTTAGAATCAATATGTCACTTGCGGATTCAGAAACTCCCAGAAGTGGTAATGGAACTTTAGCATGGATCAGTTTTAGAGTAGTTCAAGGTCCAGAATCATGTGTTAGCAGTCCTTTAGTTCTTCAGCAAACTTTGCTCTTCAACTCTGCATTAATCCCAATTGCTCATGATTCAGTTGGTGCTGTGTACTTCTGGAAATCGATGCAACCTGACCCTCCTGAGGAAGACCGATTATTAGACCTTTACACTCAAAAAGCCGGGGTAGGTCCAAACGAGGAAGGTGGAGAATTCATGACAGGCCAAATAGTGCATCTAGTTTCTCGAGTAACATATAACAGTGATCCGGTGCAGCAAAAGTTAGTCGCCTTTCAAGTTCGAAATCCCATTGATGAAACTGTGTTGATAGAAACAGCCATAACAGACGAAAATGGCTTGGCGATAATAAGTTTTAGGATACCTGTCATTCTTAGTAGTAACGGAACATGGACAGCTATTTCTATCGTTGAAATAGCTGAAAAAACTGTATGGGACACGATTAGTTTCCAAGTTTATTTTAGAATACCAGTAGGAGGCTACTCTTTCCCAATAAAAGGATACACAACAGCAAAGCCCTTAACACTTTACCTACCCCTAGTAGCAATCTTAACAGCCGTTTTCACAATTATTAAATATAAAACGCATAAAGGATTGGAACGACGTGGTTGCACGTGTGCAATTCTCATTCTTATTTTGTTGTTGTTGCTTGTAAGATTTAACCTACCATATGGAACAAGCGAAGGAGCCGATATGCTGATAACCGATTTTTACCCATGTGATGCATCAGGCGACCCGCAGGATTACTTTCCAAAAAAAACGACAGCTTACTTTAACATAAGTGTAAGAAATCTTGTGTATGACCCGAAAAATGCCTCCGTACACTTATCCGTCCAAGACGAATTAGGTGTTCCTATAGGCTCAGATCAGCTTTACGACACTATTCCTCCCAATGTTTCTACATATTACATCATGAGCACTTTTATACCTAGCTGGGCTTTTGTCGGCATTGCGACAGCGGACGCGTTTGTGTGGGTAGATGGAAGCCTGATTGACGGTGAGAGCACAGAGTTCTACATCGGCCCTGAAGACTTGACCCCGCCCGTGATACACCTCTCGTCCCCAGAAAACGTAACATATAAGATGGAGTCTATTCCCTTAATTTTCACAGTCAACGAAAGAACAAGTTGGATGGGTTATAGTCTAAATAATGTGGAAAACGTATCTATTGCTGGGAACACAACTGTAGCTGATCTAGTTGACGGTTTATACAGCATAATAGTTTACGCAAATGATACTTCTGGTAATGTGGGTCCTTCAGAAGAAGTTTACTTCACGATATTGATTGTACATGATGTAGCTGTAATCAGCCTCCAGTGTTCTTCTGCAGAGGTACACGTAGGGCAAAGCGTCAACATCACGGTTCTTGTTCAAAACGAAGGAATTGTAACCGAAAGCTTCAATGTCACCGCGTACTACAACGAAACCATCATCCAAACTCAGGCCGTCACTAACCTAGCTCCAGACGCCCAAACAATCCTAACGTTCAGCTGGAACACAACGGATATGGCACCCGACATATACATAATAAAAGCTGTAGCAAGCACAGTTGAGGGGGAAACAGACATAGCCGACAACACGAAAGTCGACGGCACAGTAAAAATAGTAACACCTCCTAAGGCTCACTTCGCCTATTCGCCCGATTATCCAGCCCCAAACCAGGCAGTCACTTTTAATGCATCACTTTCAACCCCAGACGGAGGAACCCTAACCAGCTACGCTTGGAACTTTGGCGACGGAAACACCACCACTGTAACCACCCCAATCATAACTCACGCCTACAACTTATCTGCAACCTACAACATCACCTTAACCATTACAGACAGTGAAGAACTAAACGACACCGCATGGAAAAACGTCCCAGTCTACGTACACGACATAGCTGTAACAAATGTTACGCCTTCCAAAACCATTGGCGGACAGGGCTATAGCCTAAACATAAATGTAACAGTCACAAATCAGGGCGACTGTCCTGAAATCTTTAACGTAACCACCTACGCCAACACAACAATCATCGATACGCTTACAAACATCACCCTAACGAGCGGAAACTCTACAACCATCACCTTCACATGGAACACTTCAGGCTTTGCTAAGGGCAACTACACTGTGAGTACCTACGCCACCTCCGTTCTAGGCGAAACAGACTTAGCAGACAACATAGAAGTAAACGGCATCGTCTTAATATCCTGTTTAGGCGATTTGAACGGTGACTTCATTGTCGACGGCCAGGACTGTCAATTAGTGAAAATTGCTGTGCCTTCAATGCCTGGCAGTCCCAACTGGAATCCGAACGCTGACTTAAACGATGACGGCATAGTGGATGGCCAAGAGTTCCAAACAGTAAAAAAGCTCATCGGCACAACAGCCCCCTAACCACCCTTTCTTTGCAACACTTATGTAACATCAAATTTAGAAAGTTTCAAGCGTGCGTTATGAAAAAGGCTATGTGTGAAAAACCAGCTTGTGGAAAAGACGGATGCTATAAGACAAGTGAAAGCAGTTCTACTATATCCATGACTTTAATTTTTTTCTTCAAATTCGGTGGTTTCACCAGCGTTTTCAAGAGTTAAGAGGCAGAAGGGACAAGCAGTCGCCAATATTTCTGCACCAGAATCCACAGCATCTCTAACACGGATTTCTCTCCCGTGCGAAGTGCGCGTGTTCTATGCCACGGAGAAGTTAATTAGTGCACGCTAAAGCTTGTTCATATAGATCTATAACCTTTACCCACGTATTTCTTCTTCAGCGCCCCAGCTTGGGTAAAAACCTCGCGCGCTTGAATCGAACTGTTCCTTCCTACTTCTTTCATGTTCCAGTTTTTCCTTTTTTCAGAGGTAGTTCGCTCTCTAAATATCTTTGATTGTACATTTTCTTGATCTTCAGGAATTTTTCCAACCCTTTTTCGGTTTCTTTCTCGTAGATGTTGATCTCTCCTTCGAAAAGATCTAGAATTGCATGAACTTCTTCTGAAGGATGCATCTGGGGGTTCATTACTGCTAATATAGTGAAACCTCTTGATTTCAGTTCTGGAATAAGGTCTGTTAGCCATCTTCTGGTTTGAACAGCATGATGCTGCAGCAAAACGTCTGAGATGATTCCTATGCAAGCTCTTTTTGGTCCAGTTATTGATGTGTCTAATCTGCGAAAAGCTTTGGTTAATGCAATACTGATTTCGGTTAGGTTTTCAACGCCTTTTATTTTGAATATGTTGAGTAAGCTTTTAATTATTCTGTCTGCTTGGGGATTACATATGAAGAGGTAGAAGTTTGACTGAAATTCTTCCGCGAGGGATTTTATTTCACCCGGGTCGATGGTGACATAAAATGTGACTTCACCTTTTTTTGCCCCTGTTTCAAGAAACTTCTTAATCAGCAAATCTCTTTCGTCGCAGGAAGGTGAGGTTAATATGACCGCATAATTTTTGGGTATCCCGCCAAACAACAACTTGTCAAGATCCCCAGATCCAGTAGTAATGCGGCCTGGGAGAATCGCAATTACTTCAGGTTCGGCGGGCGCTTTGATGACGCGCCTTTTTCTACGAGTTCTGACCCATGCAGTTCTAACTAATGCGACAGTAAGCACTATTCCCACAAATCCTAGGATAATTTGCAAAAAGGGATATTGGATTTTCCAATTCCACGTTATGCTTGAAGGTTCGTTCATCGTGAAGGTTACGGATGTATTTGTTCCAAACGTAGAAACACTACCAGTTCCAGTCCACCCGGTGCATACGTATTGAGTGCCAACTGGTCCCGAAACGGGAGAGGTGACCGACGCGGTGATGGATTTCCCAGCTTCAAACCAACCGCTCGTGGGCGTAGATGAACTATAGAGAGAAGTTACGTTTAAGTAGTATTCGTGTCTCCAGACAGCCGTCTCGTTGATAGGTCCGTTTATGGTTATGGAAGCTGGGATGTCCGTGCTGCCGTAGCTGCCGTTGCCTATTCCGGTCCAACCAAGCCAGACGTATCGTTCACCTGAAGTGGCGTTTAAGGCTGTTGCATTAATCCAGAAGGTTGAATCAGCTTTGTACCAGTACTCCCCAACAGACGGATCTGTCGTACCGAAGTTTGCATCCATGATTAGTCGATATCGAGTCTCGTATTCAGCTTCCAGTGTTAATTTTGTGTTTACAAGAAGGGTTTTTGGATTTGACGTGTCGCTATCGTTCCATTTTGTAAAGACTCCACGCGAACCGGGTTCGGTTAGAACAGGGGTTGGGACGTTGACGGTGTAAGAATCAGTTAAAACAAACACTCGGAGTTTTCCTTCAGTATCTGTTGTATATGCTTCTTCGTCAACTTTTACTGCAATGTCAGGGTAAGGCGTCTGTATCGTTAAGACGTGTCCAGATGTCTGTATATCTAGGTGGTGTTTCACAAATTCCTTCCATGTGGTGTCTTCTGCAAAGGTTGTCTCTTCATACGCACTTCTAAAGTTTTCATATTTTTCCTTTTCATCTGGGAAAGATATTGACAAACCATGAGAATCTGGATGGGCTTTATCCGCTTCTATAATTATTGCGTTCCCGATTGAAAGCGCAGTCATCACTTGATCGGCAGTGTTTCGAAGTTCTTCATCCTGAACGTATTGATAGGTTAACTGAGCAAAATGGTAGAGATCAATGTAATTGCCAGTCTGGTTTGCGTATGGTCCTTGATATCCCGCAGTTAGGTTTCTGGCTAGGCTTATCTGTTCATGGTAGAGCGTTTCTTTTTCCTTCAATTTTAGAGCGAAGTCGTCGATTGCTGCTATCAAACTCGTAATCTCAGTTAGGTCCGTTGCCGACATCGTTGCATTTGGAACATTACTAATGGGCGCGCGGATACACCAATCCATGTAATTCGTGACTACCTCCCTAGCAAACGTGCTTGGCGTTATCGATGGGTTGCTAGTTAAGGTTGAAAGGTAATCGTCATAAGGGGCTGGTGCATAACCAAGTCCTTCTGGGCCAACTAGCACGTTCGCATAGTCTTTAATCTGATAAGCTATCTCTGTCATGCTCATGCTGCAAGCGTCGATGAGTACTACATCCATTATTGCCGGGAGCCCGCTTAGAGCTTGGCTGAGTTCTGGAAGAGATAAAAAGTCTATTGGCGGGGGTGTACTGCTATCGAAACAAAGGCCCATGCAGCCAGTTCCATGATCCCAGAGCACTAAGAAGTAGTAGTTCGCTGGGTAATAGTGTATTGTCCAGTTGACAAAATCCTTTAACGTGTCAGGGTCTCCCATGTTCACCTCGCTTAAATTTTGAGCTGCATTTTCAGACGTGGGAGTCATGCCTTTAGTGATACAGAATCGTTTGCAATCTGTCCAATCTCCACTTTCGTCAGGATACTCAGACCAGCCTTCGATTCTATCCATTTGTACAACGACGTTTACCCAAGATGAGGAATCAACACTAGCCAGTTTCAAGAAAATTCCGATGGCAGACTCTTCTGTCCCGCTTTTATCGACGTCTGCATCAAGATAGACCATAAATGTCCAATCTGCGACAGGTTCGTTTCCAACAATAAATGGGGTAGTTGTAATGGGTCCATAACGCATCCATGTGTTATTAAAATAATAGCTGTCCAGATAGACTTCCACCTTCCAGTTTCCAACAGGAGTGCTTGAATTGATGGAAATGTAATCGTATGCAGATCTGTCTTTCCAATAGTTCCAACTGACATTGTTATCCTTGTAATCAGTGAAGCTACCTGAGTACGTCTTATATGTGCTGCCATTGGGTTGAATCCAAACAGTTGTGAAGTTGTGACAGCATTCCAGCTCCTCGTTGAAGTAGGCAATTTTGTCAAAGCTTAAAGGATGGTATGCTTTCGTGTCCACACCTATTGTAAACCGTGATTTCATATTGACTGGATGTCCATTTACGTCAACATATTCGCACATGCGAGGGCTATTTAACCCACCGTTGGTTATTTCGAAGAACTCTGAAAATGCGCGGGTGCCATCCAAGTAAACGTCAACTTTATATGCCCTAGGGTAATATAACCAATGCTCCGCTATCAGAAGCCAAGACACGTAGTCGTATTCCCCAGGGAATAGCACGCGCTGGCTCCAGTTATAGTCAGTGTAAACCCAAGTCTTGGATGAATTACTCCTGTAATACCATCTAAATTCGATTGTATCATTGATTGAAACGGTTGTCAAGCATACCGCCTTAGTATCGCTTGGCCTGAAAATTGTTGTGGGATCGATCGGATTGTATCTCTTTTCTTTTCCATCCCAATATTCTTCATAATCCTTGCACATCATGTGCCGACTAAACGAAGCAGAATTAGAAGCAGAAGAAACTCGCAACATTTGATACCCTCCTTGGATAGTCCCGGTTAAATTCTGTTGAAAAGACCTAGCAACTGTTTGATCAACTTCAATGCTCCCTGAACTCGCAGCATCAGTAGCCTCCTGGGCCATCGAGTAATTTTCTTTAAGCCGAATAACGTTAGAAAACGCAGTTACAGACACGTTGACCTGTATGCCAAATACAGTTGGCAAAAGGAGAAATGAAATTAAGGTTAACAAGAAAATTTTCTTGTTTGTTGTCAATCTAATCACTAAGGGTCATGATTCAATATTAATTTGGTATATCTAGGATATAAAAATTCAGAAGCGCTGGCTCATGGTATTGAATTTTCAACATCGTTTTCGTTTTATGCGCGCGTGGTGTTGCTATTTCTAGATTCTATGCTTTCATCATGTAACGTTTATAGTGCTAACTGTAAATAAGTAATGATACTTTTTAATAGAATAAAGTTACTGAAAATTTAATATGTCATTGACACCTTAAGAGTATGCTGAGAGATGAGTTGAAATTGAGAAGGAAAATGATCGTTGGAGTGATGCTGACATTATTAATATTAAGTATGTTAACATTCGCGTTTAACGTTCAACTAGTTATATCAGAGCCTGCAACAATCGTAGTTCCAGATGACTACCCAACAATACAAGAAGCCATAAACGCAGCAAGTCCGGGAGACACGATATACGTATACAACGGAACATACTATGAGAATGTGGTTGTCGGTAAGTCCATTCAGCTTATTGGGGAAGACCCTGCAGCCACCATCATCGACGGAAGTGGAACTGGATACGTGATTGATGTAACGACCGATAACGTCAACATTACTGGATTTACAATACAGTACGGGGAAATCGGCATCCGGCTATGGTATACTAACCATGATATAATAAGCAACAACATAATATTAAACCACACTATTGGAATAGACCTTGCTTGGTCTGATTATAACCTCATCGTAAACTGTAGCCTAACAAATTGCACGTATGCAGGAATCGCACTGTGGACTACATCCGCTCACAACACCTATGAAAACTGTAACGCAAGCTATTCTGGGATGGGCTTTCATGTGGGTTGGGGCCATTACAACCTAGTGAAGAACTGTAAAGCGTGGAACTGTACTCGGGGGGGCATTGTGCTTGATAGTTGCTGGTATGCTAGAGTTGAAAACTGTGATGTCTGGTTTAATGACGCTGGCATCGTGATATATAGTTTTGGCACAGCTAGATATAACACAATCACTGATTGTAATGTATACTTAAACGGAATTGGCATCTATGCATATGACCCTAACTCCCCTGGAGGGTACAATAAAATATACCATAATATGCTTGTGAACAATACGCAATATCAGGCGAGGGATGGTCAGTACTATCCGAATGAGTGGGATGATGGTTATCCTTCTGGCGGTAATTACTGGAGTGACTACAACGGTACAGACTTCTACAGCGGTCCATATCAAAATGAGACTGGAAGCGATGGAATAGGAGATACATCTTACGTTATTGATGAGAATAATTGGGATAACTATCCACTCATGGAGCCATGGAATCCTCCCCCAGTACATAGCATTAACACAGGATTAGACTACGCTACAATTCAGGAAGCCATAGATGCCAATGAAACCTTGGATGGACACACTATTTCAGTTGACGCTGGGACATACTATGAAAACGTAGTCATAAACAAGGCTTTGACTCTTATTGGTGAAAGCAGAAGTAACACAATTATCAATGGCAATGGATTGAATTATACCGGAGCTCTTGTCACAATAGTAGCAGACAACGTGGACATGAGCGGGTTCACAGTGACAAATGCTTTACACCAAGGCATAGAAGTCGAGGAGAGACAATATTGTGAAGTCCACGATAACATTGTATGCTTCACAGGTGACAGAGGAATCGTTTTCGCAAGTGGAGATAATAACAAAGCCTATAATAACGTTGTACACAACAGCAGCGCTTACGGCGGTATCGAAGCCATTTATAGCGACAACAACACAATATACAACAATATAGCATACTTCAATCAATGGGGTATAGCTACAAACCAAGGCTCCTACAACCGCATTTACAACAACACGGTCCATTCCAACAGAGGAGCAGGCATCCACATAGACTGGCCTTCAACTGATAACATAATCTACAATAACGATATCAGTTCAAACACGAACACTGGTATCCGCGTCATGAATCAAGCCAATAGAACAGAAATATTCGGCAACACAATATCCGAAAACTACTGTGGCATCCGGCTTGAGAATTCTTTCGCTAACAACATTTCTGGAAACTACATAATAAACAACGCGGCTGGCGTCACGCTTGTTTCGTCTGAGAACAACACCATTTACCATAACAACTTCATAGACAACGCTTGGCAGGTACGTATCCAACCGTCTCGCTTTAACATTTGGGACCATGGTTATCCTTCTGGTGGGAACTACTGGAGCGACTATACGGGCTTAGACTTATACAGCGGTCCATATCAGAATGAGACAGGTAGCGATGGAATAGGAGATATTCCATACACAATTGATGCAAACAACACAGATAGATATCCCCTCATGCGCGCGTATTGTTACGAAGACAGAATGACACAAGTAGTTTCAACAGAAAGCACCGCAAACTCTTTCAGTGCTTCTTTGGCTGTTGACTCCAGCGGAAACATACACATAGCATGGCACGACCAAACTGATTATGGTGGTTCTGGAACCGACAATGACATCTTCTACAAGAAGTATGTGCCAGGCAACGGGTGGACAACAACCGAAGTTGTATCAACAGAAAGCACCAGCGACTCTTACGATCCTTCCTTGGCTGTTGACTCCAGCGGAAACATACACATAGCCTGGCAAGATGCCACTAACTATACGGGTTGTGGAGGTGACTTGGACATCTTCTGTAAGAGGTTTGAGATTGACTCGGGCTGGACAACCACCGAGGTTGTATCAACAGAAAGCACCAGCGACTCTTACGATCCTTCCTTGGCTGTTGACTCCAGCGGAAACATACACATAGCCTGGCAAGACTGGACTGATTATGGTGGTTCTGGGACCGACGCTGACATCTTCTATAAACGATATGAAGTTGGCGTTGGCTGGACAACCACCGAGGTTGTATCAACGGGAACCGCATGGATCTCTTGCAATCCTTCTTTGGCTGTTGACTTGGCTGGAAACATACACATAGTCTGGGACGATTTCACCCCCTATGCTGGATCTGAAGCTGACGCTGACATCTTCTACAGGAGGTTTGAGATTGACTCGGGCTGGACAACCACCGAGGTTGTATCAACAGAAAGCACCAGCGACTCTTACGATCCTTCCTTGGCTGTTGACTCCAGCGGAAACATACACATAGCCTGGCAAGACTGGACTGATTATGGTGGTTCTGGGACCGACGCTGACATCTTCTATAAACGATATGAAGTTGGCGTTGGCTGGACAACCACCGAGGTTGTATCAACAGAAAGCGACGGCAACTGTTTCTATCCTTCTTTGGCTGTTGACTCCAGCGGAAACATACACATAGCCTGGCACGATTACACGGACTATGTTGGGTATGGCCTTGACGCTGACATCTTCTATAAACGATATGAAGTTGGCGTTGGCTGGACAACCACCGAGGTTGTATCAACAGAAAGCAAAGCACACTCCAGATATCCTTCTTTGACTGTTGACCTAGCTAGAAACGTACACATAGCTTGGGAAGATGCCACTGACTATGCTGGTTCTGGAAGCGACTCAGACATCTTCTATAAATATCTTCGCGTGCACTCCACCCAGTATCCCTGGTCCATGTTCCGTCACAACCCCAGACACACAGGCTACACCGAAAGCCCAGCGCCAAACACAAACCAAACACAATGGACCTACACAACAAGCGGCAATGTATATTCTTCTCCAGCTGTTGCGGATGGTATGGTTTTCGTAGGCTCTAACGACGGCAACGTGTATGCCCTAGACCAACACACTGGAGCGCACATATGGAACTACTCAACAGGCAGTGCTGTGATGTCTTCTCCTGCTGTTGCTGATGGTAAGGTCTACGTAGGTTCCAACGACAGCAAGGTGTATGCGCTAGACCAATACACTGGTGCACATATATGGAATTATACAACAGGTGACTGGATCACATCTTCTCCTGCTGTTGCTGATGGCAAAGTCTTTGTGGGATCTTTTGATGGCAAGGTCTACTGTCTTGACGCTGCAACCGGAGAACACATATGGAACTACTCAACAGGCGGCCTAGGCTGGTCTTCTCCAGCTGTTGCCGATGGTAAAGTCTACATAGGATCAGGTGATGGCAAGGTTTACTGTTTGGACGTTGCAACTGGTGCACATATATGGAATTATACAACAGGTGACTGGATCACATCTTCTCCTGCTGTTGCGGATGGTATGGTTTTCGTAGGCTCTAACGACGGCAACGTGTATGCCCTAGACCAACACACTGGAGCGCACATATGGAACTACTCAACAGGCGACCGTGTGTATTCTTCTCCTGCTGTTGCTGATGGTAAGGTCTATGTGGGATCAAGGGATAACAAGACTTATTGTCTTGATGCTTCAACTGGTACCTTCATATGGAACTACCCAACAAGCAACTTGGTGTCTTCTTCTCCTGCTGTTGCTGATGGCAAGGTCTACGTAGGATCAAAGGACAACAAGGTTTACTGTCTCGACGCTGCGACCGGAGCACACGTATGGAGCTATACAACAGGAGACTGCGTAGAGTCTTCTCCTGCTGTTGCGGATGGTATGGTTTTCGTAGGCTCATATGACCACGTTGTGTACGCGTTTGGAAATGTTATTAGGGTTCCAGAAGATTACCCGACGATACAGGAGGCAATTGACGCTGCTGATCCAGGAGCCACCATCATAATCGCTCCAGGCGTCTACCACGAGTCCCTGGTCATCAACAAGACCTTGACGATCATCGGTAGAACGGGAAGCGGCCCTGTCCATGAGGGCGGTGGATCTGGAATCGCCGTCATCATAACTGACACGTCCGAAGTCACCATCATAAATTTTGTAATAACACACTGGGACCAAGGCATGCTCATCGTCAATTCTAGCGACTGTAAAATCTACGGAAACATATTCCAAGAAAACAACGTCGCCATCAACTTAACCGAGTCTTCAATCATCAACACCATTTACTGGAACAACTTCATCGACAACAGCGTTCAAGTCATCACCGAAACATCCATGAACATCTGGGACAACGATTACCCGGACGGCGGAAACTACTGGAGCAACCACATCAGCACAGACCTGTGCAGCGGTCCAAATCAAAATGAACCAGGCAGCGACGGCATCTTCGACACCCAATACACGATTGTTGCCAATAACATCGACAGATATCCCCTAGTAAAGCCTTTCAGCCCACACGACATAGGAATAACCAACATCACAACATCCAAAACAGTAGTCGGTCAAGGCTACCAGCTAAACATGACCGCAAAAATACTAAACTACGGCATCAACACCGAAACATTCACCATTACTATTTACGCCTACACAACTGCAATCACTCAGACACAAACAACCCTCACAAGCAGAAAATCCACAACCATCACCTTCACATGGAACACAACAGGCGTAGCCAAAGGCAACTACACCATAAGCGCTTATGCCACCCCAGTTTCAGACGAAACAAACACAACAGACAACACGCTCATAGACGGCTTTGTTATAGTCTCCTGTCTAGGTGATTTAAACGGCGATTATATTGTTGACGGTCAAGACTATCAATTAGTGAAAATTGCTGTGCCTTCAATGCCTGGCAGTCCCAAATGGAATCCGAACGCTGACTTAAACGATGACGGCATAGTGGATGGCCAAGACTTCCAAATAGTAAAAAGCCTCATCGGCACATCAGCCCTCTAACCACACTTTTTTTTATAACACATATAATATCAAATTTTGGAAGAAAGTTTCAAGCGTGCGCCACAAAAAACTGTTTGCGGAAAAGGGGGATGTTAGAGAGCAAGCGAAAGCAGTTCCGCTATGTCCATAACCTTAATTTTTCCTTCAAATCCTGCTGTTTTAACAGCGTCTTCAAGGGTTAAGAGACAGAAGGGACAAGCAGTCGCCAATATTTCTGCTTCAGAATCCACAGCATCCTTAACACGGATTTCCGCTAAGCGTTCCCCAGGTATGTCAATCCACATCCTTCCACCACCGCCTTCACAGCAGAGGCTTCGCGATCTTGAACGGTCAAACTCCAACAGCGTTACGCCTGATACGCTTTCAATAACCTTTCTCGGCTCGTCATAAATGCCGTTTTGTTTACCTAGGAAGCATGGGTCGTGATAGATGACTTTTTTGTTCACTTCCTTTGAAAAGCTGAGTTTTCCATTTTCGATTAGATTGGCAAGCAGTTGTGTGTGATGCTGAACTTCGAAGCTTGTTTGTCCGTATCGGTTTTTAAAGGCGTGAAAAGCATGGGGACAGCTTGTAACAACTTGCTTTACGTTGTATTTGTTGAAGCTTTTCATGTTCTCCTCAACCAGAAACTCGAATAAGCCCTTTTCACCCATCCCGTAAACTTCGCTTCCACAACAGTTTTCCTCATCGCCCAAAGTTCCAAAGTCCACTCCAGCGTTCTCAAAACATTTCACAAGACTCTTCGCTATATCTTGCACCCTTGGGTCATAAGCTGATGTGCAACCAACGAAATACAGGATTTCAGCGCCCTGTGAAATATGCTTAACGTTTAAGCCTTCTGCCCACTCAGACCTTTTGCTTCTGATTCTTCCCCAAGGGTTGCCGTTTTTAAAAATGCTTTCCAACGCATCTCGAATCGTAGGCGGAATTTGTCCCCCTTCAACAGCCATGCTTCGTACGTCAATCAAAAATTCGTATGGGTTTAAATCCTTTGGGCATCGGACACCGCATGTTGAACAGGTTGTGCAGCTCCACAACTCGTCTTGCGGGTGAATAGTCAACTTGCCTGTTAAGGCAGCCTCCCGCATGTACTTTCTAATGTTCAAATTGGCTTTTCTGGAAACTGGGCAACTTCCAGTACACATTCCACACTGGATACATTCAAGCAATTTATGTTTTTGAACAAGCTCTTGAGCGTTCATTCTTTATGTCACGTTTGCCTAAAATGGAACATAAGATTTTTTAAGCGTTTTCCTCGTATCAATCAAAACGAACCAAGGAAAACGGAGATTGCTATTGATGGAGAAAAATCCGTCGAGAATCGGAATTTTTGTTTGCGAGTGTGGCGGAAACATAGGCGATGTTGTAGATGTGAAGGCTGTTGTTGAAGCCGCTAAAAACTGGGAAGCCGTTGCCGTAGCCAAACAGGACGAGTATTTGTGTTCCAAGCCAGCCCAAGAGATGATAATACAAGCAATAAAAAAGAACAATTTAGACAGAGTCGTGGTTGCCAGCTGCACGCCAAGAATGCATCTTGCCACTTTTCAAAGCGTTCTAGAACGTGCAGGCTTGAATCCCTATATGCTTGAATTTGTAAACATAAGGGAGCAATGCTCATGGGCTCACGGTCCAAAACCTTCTACAGAAGCCACAAAAAAAGCCATAACCCTAATCAGAGGCGGCTACGAACGAAGCCGAGAACTTGAACCCCTAGAAACCATAAGCGAAAAAGGCTCAAGAGAAATCCTAATCATAGGCGGAGGCATAGCTGGAATAACCGCAGCCCTTGAACTTGGCTACTTAGACTTTAAGGTTCACGTCGTAGAGAGAAGACCCAGCATAGGAGGCAACATGGCAAAACTAACAAAAGTTTTCCCAACCCTTGACTGTGCCCAATGTATACTTACGCCAAGAATGGCTGAAGTTGGAAGAAATCCAAACGTGAACTTACTCACTTACGCTGAAGTTCAAGAGGTTAGTGGGCGCCCGGGCAACTTCAACGTTAAGGTTTTCATGAAACCCAGAGGCGTGGACGTGGATAAGTGCAGAAGCTGCGGCGTATGCATGAAAGTGTGTCCGGTGAATGTGGCAGACGAGTTTAATGAAGGTTTGTCACAGAGAAAAGCGGCTTACATAGAGTTTCCGCAAGCTGTGCCATCTGCTTACGTAATAGATTTTAACGCTTGCACAAAGTGTGGAAAATGCGAGCAGCTCTGTCCATCCAAAGCTATAAACCTGGAAGATGAAGGAAGAACAGTTGATTTGACCGTAGGCGCGGTTCTTATGGCTACGGGGTATGAACTTTATGACGCTCGAAAGCTTGAGAATTACGGATATGGCGTTTACAAAGATGTCATAACTATGTTGGATTTGGAGAGGCTTACTTCAGCCTCGGGACCAACAAGCGGTTACGTGAAGAGGGCTGACGGTAGTGATGTAAGAAAAATGGCAATTGTCCTCTGTGCTGGCTCAAGGGATAAAAATCACATTTCTTATTGCAGTCGCATTTGTTGCATGTATGCCTTGAAGCAGGCTTTTGTGCTTAAGAAAATGCTTGGAATAGACGTTCACATTTACTATACAGATATTAGGGCTACTGGTAAAGGTTATGAAGAGCTTTATTGGCGAGATCAGGAAGAAGGGGTTGTTTTTGTAAGAGGCAAAGTGGCTGAAGTGTGGAAAAGTAAAAATGGAAAGCTTGTTGTTTTGGCTGAAGACACATTAACTAGTGACGTTTCGGAACAAGAATTTGATTTGGTTGCTTTGGCTACGCCTATGGTTGCACCTGCTGGGCTTAAGGAACTTGCAGAAAAAATGAGGCTTTCTTTAGGTGAAGACGGCTTCATACAAGAGAAGCATCCAAAACTTGATCCAGTTGACTCGCTGATCACAGGAGTTTTTGCGTGTGGATGCGCCTTAAGTCCAAAGGATGTTCGTGACACGGTTTCTGATGCCTTGGGAGCTGCTGCTAAGGCTTCTTTGTTTCTCAAAAGCGAATACATCACTACAAGTCCTGAAAAAGCCTATGTAATTCCAGAGTTATGCGACGGCTGTCGTATCTGCATCCAAACATGTCCGTTGAACGCGATAACCATGCAAGAGGGAAAAGCCAAAATCAACCCTTTCATGTGCATTGGCTGCGGTGCATGCATACCAGTCTGTCCAAGAGAAGCTATTGATTTCAAGAATTCAACAACTAAGCAGATAATTGCTCACTTGAAAGGAGTTCTCAGTGATAAGGAACCAGACGAAGTTAGGATAGTTGCGTTCGTTGAAAAGAATGTTGGATATACAGGCATGGACTTTTTGGGGTTGGATCGCGTTGACTATCCTGAAAACATTCGAATTGTGCCTGTTCCATCAACAGCTATTCTAGGCTTGAAACATTTGCTTTATGCTTTTGCTTTTGGAGCTGACGGCATCCTAGTGATTGAGGGGCAACAGGACGTAGATGAAAAGTTTACAAAGAAACGGATGATTGAGATGGGGCGTTCACTTGCAGAGTTTAAAATAAAAAGCATGCGAGTTCGCTACAGCTATGTGCCGCTACCAGTCTACAAGAAAGCAGCAGATTTGTTCACGAGGTTTACGGATAGAATCAAAAAATTTGGTCCGTTACCTGCTGAAAAACGCGAGACTATTAAGCAGAAGATTCTAAGCTGAACAAAGATCTAAGTTGTAGAAAAATTTGGGTAAACAGAGCGCGCGCTCCAGTTTTAGCATTGAAAACGAGAGTCCCCTGGATGTTATAGATTCTCTATTTTTCTTTTTTCTCTGCCTTTTCTTCCTTTTCAACTTTTATTTCTTGGTCGATTTCTTTGACAGCCTCTCTCACAGCCTTAAGTTTTATTTCTTTTATAAGACCCACACCTTTACCCATTATTACACTGCCTGCAGATATTAGGATGACAGAGAGTGCAAGAAATAGACCCAGGTTGACTGTTGGAAAGGTCTTCTCTATTATTTCGTTTATGTCAGCCGTGGAGATTGGAAGAACAATGGTCGCGTTACCCATAGGAGTTGTGGCGTTAGAAAGGACAGGAGTCTCAAGGATTTTTGGTATGGCAGAGGCTCCTGTGAAAATAATTGAGATGCCGAAATAGGTGGGTATTATTACCACGATAAATCCGACGGTCAGCAACACGTATCCAACAATTTTCTCCGGCTTTTCAGTAATCTTTGACTTCATATTTGAAACCTTCTCTTGCAATAGGTTGAATATCTTATCTAAAGTAATAAAACTTGTGAAATGATTATCGCAGTTGCGTTCATTCCACTGGTGAAAGCTAACAAAGACACATCATTTATTTTCAAATTGGTGCCATGCAGAAAAGCATAAAAATGAAACGTTCAAATATAAGTAGCTGTGAGAAAAATGGAAAGAAAGGGAATTTTAATTCTGTTCATTCTACTTTTAAGCATGTTGCCAACATATTTCTCTCTCTCTCATGTTACAGCGAGTCCAGCCATCGGCTCTACGACCACAACGGTCTATTCGGTGGCAGATGCCTATGTAAACTCTTCCAGTCCAGACACAAACTACGGCGACATAGATTCTCTATATGTTAGCGCCAACTCAGAACAAGACTTTACATATGTTATGTTTAACTTGTCCAGCATACCGCCGGACGCTAACATCATATCGGCTAAACTCAAGGTATATCTTTCTTCAACAGGCGGAGATATATACTGGTATCCAGCCGACACAATTGGTGCGTATTATTGTTCAGATGATTCTTGGATGGAACTTGGAATTATATGGGACAACAAGCCAAGTTTCAATACGGAGCCTACAGACGCATGGTCCTTTTCCATCATATACTACGTGAAGAGATACAAGACCTGGAATGTAATTGATGACGTGAGGACGGCGTTACCATCAGGAACCCTAACGGAAGTGTTAAAGTTTGAGAGTAAAACAGGAGACGGATACGCGGTTTTCCAGTCAAGGGAAGGCGACAACAGACCAAAATTAGAAGTTGAATATTCTACAAAGCCAGTTTTTGTAGTTCACCTTGAATCTGTTCAAGACACGGGAGCCACAGCTAATTTAGGGCTTGTAACCTGCGCAGATTATGTGTTCTCACTTCCAACGGATATAGATGTCGTGAACGGCAGTTACGTGGTCACATATAGCGGAGGCTACACGTTCGTTCGTTGGGAAACAACTGACGGTGTCACAGTGTCAGATGAAAACGCTATGTCTACTATGATGACTGTTTTGGGTAATGGCACTCTTAGAGCTGTGGGAAGTGTAGAGAAATTGGAGTATGCTTATGATCATGGAAACCCTCAATCGCATTCAGAAAGTGCAGGGCGTATGGACGCTGTGAGATTTACACCTCTCTTTTCTGATCAGCTCCTCACGGCTCGCTATTACATGTACGATCTTTCTTCATACCAGTCGAATACGTTCAAAGTTCACGTCATGGACGAAAATCGCAATGACATAGTCACTCCGTTTAATGTAACGCCAACCTCTGAAGGATGGTTTGATGTTGACCTCTCTTCTTACGGCATAAATGTAAATGAAGGAGTTGATTTTTATCTGGGAATGGAGTGGATCGTTAGTTATAACCCGGATCTCGGAGAGGATACGACTAATCCATCTGATCGAAGTTGGCGTTGGAACGGAACAGTTTGGGATGCAGAGGAATACAAGGATTTCATGATTAGAGCAGTTGTCGGCACCTTCACTCCAGAAGTAGATGTGGGTGTAAAAATTGGTGATTGGGTGGGAACTAACGACGCGTACTTTGAGTGGGTGTCAAACTGGCCTGGATACGAAGAGCCACCTAGCGGGATGAACATGTCATGGATGAAGATGGAGGTCCTTGAGGTTCATGATAGCAATATCACAGTTCAATCAGCCGTAATGTATACAAACGGAACAGTAGAGGAGTATGTAAACTGGGGGGATATAGCGACAGGTGAAGGAAACCTTAGCGTCGTGATCATTCCATCCAATCTTGACGCAGGTGATGAAATTCCAGCAAATCTTACATGGTACACTGAGGAACCATTGAAACTTTTTGTAAACGGCACCACCACAAGAAATTATGCAGGCGCAAACAGACAGGTAAATTATGTGAACATTACATACCCCATGATATACGACAATGTTACTTACGGCGGTTGGAACATGAGTTTTTACTGGGACAAGAAGACCGGGTTCTTGCTTGAAGAAGACATATCCTGTGCAATGTCGTTAACGGTCAACATGACGCATTATTACCTAAATATGTCAACACGCTGGAAGGTGACATTGACTGAGATGTGGCCAGCCGTTTTCACTGTTGAAGATGGATACTCGTTTGAAGTTACCATGATAAGCAATTCTACAATATCGGATTTTAATTTCAACGAAACACTAAAGCAAATAAGCTTCAATGTAACAGGCCCTCCGTATAACATGGGTTATTGCAACGTTACGATTCCCAAAGACCTTCTGTGGGGCGACTGGACAATATATGTTAACACCACCGAGTGCACTACGTCATGTAGCATAACTGGAAATGATACATACACATTCATCTACATTCCATATGCTTGCAGCACTAATGCAATCAAAATAAAAGGCACAGAGGTCATCCCGGAATTCCCATCAGTCATGATTCTATCACTGTCTATGATCCTTACAATGCTTGCGGTCAGCTTTGCAAAGAAAAGGATGTGCCAAAAACCAAGACACTGGCTTCAAGACCACTTTTCATCTTGACGTTTCGAAGGTTTCAGAGAAAAAGTAAATCTTTGTTTGGTTAAGAAAACCAGATGTTTGAAAATCTTCCGTTATCGAGTTGACTCATTTTTTCTTTATTCAAGCTTTAACCTTGTTGTGAAGCAGTTGACAGCAAAAATTATGTGGAAATTGAGGGGGAAATAGATGGAAAAAGTAGTAATATTGAACGTGAACCTATCGTTGAGGAGGAAAGAGAGCTTGGACGTAATTATTTGTGTTAAGCATGTCCCAGAAACAGCGGAAGCAGAACTAAAATTTGGCTCAACAGGCAAAGCCATAGAAAAAAAGGTTTAGTCTACGGCATAAACGAGTGGAACAACTGCGCACTGGAAGAAGCCGTATGCACAAAAGCAAAACAAGGCTGTTAAGTCACCGCATATATGGTTTATAAGCGTAGTTACCATAAGGTAGAGGGCTGGAAGATTGCAGTAGTTGTTTTTTCTTCTTGTAGGAAAAAAATAACAACTACTAAACTTGAGATTGTGCGCGGGAGTTTGCCAGCAACATCCGGCGGAATTTCTGGTGGAGTTGCGGGGATTTAAACGCAGGACAAATGGAGATGTCTCCCGCAAACCCCCCATTTTTCTGTTGCCTGTTCTTGGTGAACTTCTGAATATCTTGCACTTCAGTCAACAATGTAGTCGATTCCATTTTGCGCATTAGTTAGCTAATCCTTCCATAAGATCAACTTATTTTTCTTCATAACAAGCAAAACTAACAGACTACCAAGAGTCAGGAAGTAGTCGCTTTCCTCAGGGCAATGGACGACTACTTCCAAACACGTTCTAACCATCATGTTCACCCTTTTTGTGTCACAACTCACCCTCATCATTAATCCTTCATAATTTGTTGTTGTAGACCCCCTCCCCCTATCAACAACAACACACACCAGTTCTTGCACAATTCCACGAGAAGCTTTCCGCATGAATTTCAAGAAATTCCCCTTTAAAGAATACAATAGGAAGGGATCTTTCGAAGACGAAAATAACCTTGCAACCATTATGTCATAAATCCTTGTATTATGTCACGGACCGCATTACAAGTTGAAATGGAGCTATTCCGCAACTCCCTTTTTTAATCCATGCGCAACACTAAGGTTGCTTTTTCAAGTTCTTAGCAATCCTCAAGACAGCACATTCTGTGCCTGTCCACCATGCACACTTGTCTTCTTGGCAGTCACGCGGCACTCCTTTACCAACTATCCTTTTACCTGGCACACCGCCGGAAAACGCAAACGGACACATTTTAGACAAAATTCATCACCTCTTGAAAGTCTCTATTTTCCATAATGCCAAAATAAGTTTTTGCTTGCTATCACCTCACCAAATGTCGCGCGCGCCAAATAGATATTGTGACAAAAAATGTCAGACCAAATCGTGGCAATTGCCTTCGCAGAAAACTAAGGTCGAGACCTGATGATCGCCAAAATTGAATATTAAGCTCTACTTGCTGTCCACTGATTTCTTTGTTTCTCAAGCTTATTCTACCAAGTTTTACAACAAAAACTATATAGAAATCAAAAGGAAATAGACGGAAGAAACAATAGTGTTTAATGGAAGCTTGGCGTTTGGAGGAAAAGGGTTTGGATATAATTGTTTGTGTAAAGCACGTTCCGGAAACTGCTGAGGCCGAGATAAAAATTGATGCTTCTGGCAGGGCTATCGAGAAAACTGGGCTTGTGTTTGACATAAATGAATGGGACGACTATGCTCTGGAGGAGGCAGTTCGTATCAAAGAAAAACATGGCGGTACAGTTACAGCTGTTACAGTGGGTTCGGAGGATGCCGATAGCACATTAAGAAAGTGTTTAGCGAGAGGTGCAGACAAAGCCGTAAGACTAGCAGATGTAAAGTTTGAGGGTTCCGACGGTTATGCCATCGCGAAAATTTTGCACAGTGCGATTAAAGGTTTGCCCTTCGACTTGATATTAACAGGAGCGCTAGCCGGCGACGACGACTACACAATGGTTGGACCCATACTTGCAGAAATGCTTGAGATCCCCCACGCAACAATGATTAAGAAAATCGAGCTAGGCGACAGTGTTGCCAAAGTTAACCGCGAACTAGAAGGAGGCTTGGAAGAAATAGTCGAAGTGAAATTGCCTGCCGTTCTCACAGTTCAGACGGGAATAAACGAGCCGAGATACGTTTCCATCTTAGGCATTAGAAAAGCCATGAAGAAGGAAATAAAGATTCTAAGCCTAGCTGACACGGACTTAAGCGAAAACGATGTTGGCGAAGCAGGTTCATGGATAAAGATAGAAAAGATGTTTGTGCCTCCAGTGGAGAAACAAGCAGAATTCATTAAAGGAACCCCGGAAGAAGTTGCAGCTAAAATTGGTGAAATCATCAAATCGAGAGGGCTGATATAAATGAAAGAAATATTCGTTCTGGCAGAGCACAGACAGGGACAAATCAGAGACATAACCTTCGAAATGTTAACGAAGGGAAGAGAACTTGCTGAAAAAACTAACTCGGATTTGACAGCGGTTTTGTTAGGCAAAGAAGTTAAGGAACAGGCTGAAACTCTTTCACAGTATGCAAAAAAGGTTCTGCTCGTTGAAGATGCCAAATTGGAGAATTTCAATTCTGAAGCTTACCACAAAGCGCTATCAACCCTAATCAACGAACATAAGCCACTACTAACAATGATAGGACACACAAGCTTCGGTGTGGATTTAGCCCCAAGCCTTGCAGCTGCATTAAAACTGCCGCTTGCAACAGACTGCATAGAACTAGAGTTTGAAGGTGAAACACTCGTCATAACAAGGCAAATGTACGGCGGCAAAGTAAACGTCAAAGCAACGGTCCACAAAGCCGAAAGTTACATTGTTACTGTTCGTCAAGCAGCCTTCGCAGTTCAAAAACCAGCATTGAACGGAGAAATCATAGAAACGCTGTCTCCACTTTCCGAGGAAATAACCAAGAAACGCTTCATCCAGTATGTTTTACCTTCTCCGGGCGGAGTTGACATAACAGCCGCAGACGTGCTGATTGGCATTGGACGTGGAATAAAAGATGAAAGTAACATGCCAATGGTTGAGGAGTTGGCGAAGGCCTTCGGAGGGGTGCTTGCTTGCTCTCGTCCAATTGTGGATAAGGGGTGGCTTCCAACTGACCGTCAAGTAGGTACTTCAGGAAAAACTGTGAAGCCTAAGCTTTATATTGCCCTTGGAATAAGCGGAGCCTTCCAACATGTTTTAGGAATGAAGAATTCAGATCTCATTATAGCGGTAAACAAGGATTCTAACGCTCCTATCTTCAGCTTCGCTGACTACGGTGTTGTTGAAGACTTGTTCAAAATAGTGTCTCCGCTGAAAAGTAAAGTATATGAGTTAAAAGGACGAAAGACATAGTTCTAAACTGAAAAGAAGAGATGGAAAAATGCATTTTGAATTAAATGAGGAACAGAAGGAAATTAAAAGAGCCATTAAAGAATTCTGCGAAAAAGAGTTCACACCAGAACTAGCCCTAGAATATGATGAAAAAGAAAAATTTCCCATGGAAATCTACAAAAAAGCAGCCAAACTAGGATTCACAAGCATGAGGATTCCCGAAGATTATGATGGACAGGGTTATGGCCTTTTCGAAGACTGCATAGTAGTTGAGGAAATGTGCAGGGTAGACCCGGGATTGGGAGCTGCAGTTTCGCTTGGAAACCTAATGATTCCAGACATCCTTCTAAAACATGGAACCGAAGAGCAAAAGAAAGAGTATATTCCGCCATTGGCTAGAGGCGACGCCATATCTGCAGCAGCTTTCTCAGAGCCTGAGCATGGAAGCGACATAACACGCATGGACACAACAGCCGCAAAAAGTGGAAACGAATGGATCATTAACGGCAGCAAAGAATTCATAACAAACGCCCCGATCGCAGACACGTTTATAGTGCTTTGCCAAACAGACCCAGACATCACACCATCGCATAGGGGTCAAAGCATATTCCTCATAGAGAAAGGTACCCCGGGGCTGGAAGCAACAAAGCTGAAAAGAAAGATGGGCATCCGACCATGCGTAACGGGTTCCCTTGCACTAAGCGATGTCAAAGTGAATGAAAACAATGTGGCAGGTGAACTAAGCAAAGGCTTCTATTATGCTCTTGAACTTTTCGACGAAACAAGAATCACGGTTGCCGCCCAAGCTGTCGGCATGTCTCAGGGAGCCTTTGAACGGGCGTTTCAATATGCTAAAACTAGAAAACAGTTTGGTTCGCCCATAATCAAGTTTCAAGGGATATCCTTCAAACTGGCTGACATGGCAATTAAAATCGAAGCTGCAAGAATGTTAACTCATAAGGCGGCTTGGTTGTTCGACCAAGGAAGACTTGATCCAGTGGCGACTTCTATGGCGAAAGCCTTCGCGGGTAGAGTTGCTATGGAAGTTACGGACGAGGCAATCCAAGTTTATGGTGGATACGGGTATTTGGCGGATTATCATGTTGAACGTTTTCATCGTTGTGCAAAAATAACGGAAATATATGAGGGAACTTCGGAGATGCAGAAGCTGACAATAATAAACCGACTGATGAAAACGATGTGAGAGTACGTGGAGTCTGCTGGGCAATGGACAATTTCTCAAATAGCTCTAAGGTTCTTCTATGAATAGCATTAAGATTGTTGCTAGAACCGTTAGACTTGAGGAAAAGTAGAATGGCACAGATTTTCCAAAATTAACCCAGAGTAGCCCTGCTAACAATGAAGCGGGCAGGGCGCATAGGCCAGTGACCATTTGAAACGCTCCCAGCGTGCTTGCTCTATATTTCAAAGGAGATAACTCAGAAACGAGGGTTCTTTGTACGGGATCTATTGCGGCCTTATGCAAACCGTATACAGCAAATAGTACTATGATTCCCCAGTAGGATTTCACGAAAATAAAACCGAAACACATTAATCCAAACAGGAAGTAGGACAGAATTAGAACTGTTTTTCTTTTTAGTTTGTCTGCAAGTTTCCCAAAAGGCAAAGACATCAGTGAAGCTATGGCAGTAAACTCAAGATACAAAATTATAGTGTGAGTCTCTTCAAAACCGAATTCCTTGGCGTAAACTAACAAGAAGGAATAACTGAAGGAACCGAGGGCAAACAAGGCGCTTAATAACAAAAACAACTTGAAATTAGGAGTCAAATCTTTTAAAGAAAGCCCCTTATAAATCCTCTTAGTTTTTCTCTCTTTTATGAACGCAAGAACTAATACGGCGCTGATTAGAGATGGAATAGATGCGAGAAAAAACAATTTTTTATATCCTAAGTAACTGAACAACAAGAAACAAGTTAAAATGCCAAAAACGGCGCCCAAATTGTCCATTGCCCTCAGCAAACCAAAATTCCTTCCTCTATTTTCCTTTGTGGATACATCGGCGACGATCGCATCTCTAGGGGAGCCTCTGATTTTTCCAGTCCTGTCCAAAATTCTGAATGGAATTAAATGTTGCCATACCACCGATAAAGCGTATCCTATCCTAGATATGGCGCCCAAGAAATAACCAGTCCATATGAAAACCTTTCTTTTCCTTAATCTATCTGAAAGATAACCCGAGCCTGCTTGCGACAAAGAAACTATAGCTTCTCCTAGTCCGTCGATGAAACCAAGAACAGCCATGTTTGCACCCAGGATAGAAGTCACAAATAAGGGCCAAATAGGATAAATCATATCTGAACCAAGATCATTCAAAAAAGACGCTACAGAAAAAGTTCCAACAATTTTTTGGTTTTCTTTCTGTTCCATTCAATCACTTCAACAGCACCAAAATCGACAGACACTCTATCGTTTTATCCTTTTCGTCTGACGTGGCATAATGAATCGCGTATCTTTGAGTTCTGTCTCTGTCAAAGTTCCAGACAGCTTGGAGATGTTATTCCCAAGCAGGAGAAGTCTGTGCATAGGTTCTCCTAGCTTCCCTTAGTTATTACATTCTCAACATTTTAGAGGCTTATCTAAGCACAATCCTAGCAGGATCTATCTCCTTCCTCAAAATTTCCAGTTCTTTTCTAGAGGGCGGTTGAGTTTCCGTCACTGTCTCAGGAATTATTAAGTCGAATCCAGTGTTACTTTTGATGTCTTCAACTGTTACTCCGGGGTGTACTGAAATCAACTTCATTCTTTTCGTTTCCATGTCGAAACCGTAAACACCTAATTGTGTTATAACTCGATATGGACCAGTGCCTTCTGGCAAACCAGCCTTTTCTCTTGCTCCAGGCCCCGTCAAATAGCCTGGTGTCGTCAGGAAATCAATCTTTTCTACAAATTTCCTTTTGTCCTGCCGCATTGTTATGATTGTTCTGTGGCATAAGGAGCCAACGTCGTTTGCTCCTCCGCTTCCCGGCAATCGAACTTTCGGCTTTTCCCATTGGCCTATGACTGTTGTGTTTATGTTTCCGTACGTGTCGATTTGTGCAGCGCCTAAGAAGCCGTAATCGAGGTATCCAACTTGAGATATTGACATAGTGTCATGCATGCTTGAGGCTGCCACGGCTTTCCAGAACGTTCTTGAGTCACCTACAGATATTGGCAGAACAGGTATTATGGGGCCTATGCCTCCAGCCTCGAAGATTATGAGTAGGTTAGGCGCGTTAGGGTGTTTAGAAATTCTTGGTTCGATGTGGGTTGTGTGGTTTTTCCTTGCTGA